>NZ_CP165628.1:1318714-2637428 GCF_041200025.1 Rouxiella sp. WC2420
AGGCTTATAAAGAGGGCGGCGTATTTCAACTGACCATGCATCCACACGTCATTGGGCATCGTTCCAGAATGGTGATCCTCGACGAGCTGATGCAGCACATTACCTCGCACGCAGGGGTGTGGTTTACCACTCACGCCGGGTTGGCCAACCATGTCGGCAAGCAGTTAAAAAACAGCAAATAGTTTCAATAACGCCGAGCGAATAATTATTCAATAAAAGAGCGGCGAATTATCATAATAAAAACAAAGATTTACATTTAGGCGTCAACAGCGGGAAACACTTTAATTCAGAGAGGGTTTTAGGATGGTAGCAACCGAAGCTTCAATTGATTCGCCTCATAAATTTACTGCACACCAGAAGAAAGTCGTTTTTGCCGCAGCGATTGGTAATGTCGTGGAATGGGTTGACTGGGGTCTGTACGCGGTTTTCGTCAAGCTTATTTCACAAGAGTTTTTCCCTGCGGGCGATAGTGTCGCCAGTCTGCTGACCACGTTGGGTTTCTTTGCGATTGGTTTTATCATGCGTCCGGTCGGCGCGGCGATTCTTGGCGCTTACGCTGACAAGTTTGGCCGCAAGAAAGGGCTGATTCTGAGTATCAGCATGATGTCTGGTTCCGCGCTGGTGATGGCGTTGACACCAAGCTATGCAGTGATCGGCGTGTGGGCGACGGCAATTTTGCTGCTTTGTCGTTTGGTTCAAGGCTTCTCTGCCGGTGGCGAATTTGGTTCTTCTTCGGCGCTGCTGGTGGAGTCAGCAGGCAAGGGGCGTCGCGCATTTGCCGGTTCATGGCAACAGGTTTCAGTAGCAGGCGGCACGCTGATTGCCTCATTTATGGGTACCACTTTTACCTGGTTTTTATCACCAGAATCATTGCTGGACTGGGGTTGGCGGCTGGCGTTTATCGTCGGCGCTGCGCTGGGGTTAATTGGTATCTGGCTGCGCGTAACGGTGAACGAAACCGAGGCGTTTATCAAACATAAACCCGCGGTAACATCACAGGTTCATCCATTAAAAGCGATGCTGGTTCATCATCCTAAAGCCGCTCTGCGGGTTGCGGGAATTACTATTGCC
This sequence comes from Rouxiella sp. WC2420, assembly GCF_041200025.1. NCBI lineage: Bacteria > Pseudomonadati > Pseudomonadota > Gammaproteobacteria > Enterobacterales > Yersiniaceae > Rouxiella > Rouxiella sp. WC2420. Next base: position 1,319,786 of record NZ_CP165628.1, read on the forward strand.
GGAACGCTGACCTATTATATCTGGCTGAATTATCTGCCAACTTACGCCAATATCACCACCGGCATTCCGTTGAAAGACGCCTTTTTGTCGCAAACTATCAGTATCGCGGTATTCATGGTGCTGTTGCCTTTTGCCGGAATGCTTTCCGACAAGATAGGCCGCAAGAAAACGCTGAGTGCCTTTGCTATCGGCTTCATTTTATTCTCTTATCCACTGCTGGCGATGCTGAATAATAATTTCTGGAGCCTGCTGTTTGTTCAGCTGGTCGGAATTATCTTCTTGCTAGGTTATTCGTGTAATTGCGCGGCGATTATGGCTGAACAGTTTCCTCCGGAAGTCAGGGCGACAGGAATTGCGCTGCCTTACGCACTGGCGGTGGCAATATTTGGCGGCACCGCACCTTATATAACTACCTGGATGCACTTTAACGGTTTTATCAATTATATCTGGCTCTATGTGGCAGTAGCCGCATTGATATCGCTGATTGTATATATGCGTATGCCGGAAACCAACAACGCTGATTTTGAATAAAGTCTGGCTCCCGTAGCGTATTTCGGTTACGGGTAATAAAAAACCTATGCCGGAGAGGGAATATAGCCTTTTTGACTCAGAAAAGTCAGGGCCTCTCCTTCGGCATAGGTCATTGCGGTAAGCAGCGGGTGAAAGCTAAAGCGTTTATAGAATTCAATTTTATCCGGCACGGCGTAAATAATCACTTTACCAAATGGCGTTAAATCCTGCATTACCCTGCGCATTAATGCGCCACCAAAACCTCGCCCCTGATAATCAGGATGGATAGCTACGTCGCTCAGATAAGAAACCGAAGTGAAGTCACTGATGGCGCGAGCAGAGGCGATGAGCTCGCCATCGAGATAACCCAGATAGCGGAACTGGCTGTGGGAAAATCCGCGCTCCAGCTTGGCTAAATCGCGTTTGTTGAGGCCGCTAAGCTCAAGAATATCGGCCAGACGCTGCCAGTCTACTGATCCAATATTCTCGTTACTGATTATCTCAAAAGTCATTGCGGCGATCTCTCTGCAAGTCGTGTAGGGTTTTTTGAACCCTCGGGTGGCTAATAAAATGTTTATTGTTCAAACATTAGCCGTAATATCTGCCTCAGGCAATAGGGATCCTGCATACTTTTACTTCAACGGCAGCACAACGTTACCGGATGTATAAGCGTGATCGACGTGTCATTATCGGAATAAACTGTTTGTCTGCTTAAATATTGCTCGTATAATCCCCTGCGTTAATCAAGGGGAGTATTATGGTCGAGCAAGAGTTAGGTAATTGGAAAGACTTTATCGAAGCTATGCTGCGTGGTTAATAACAGCAGTTTGCCAAGATAAAGTTAATAACAAGATCCTGTAGTTACATCAGATTTCATCCGTGAAAAACCGATATAGCCATCATCATCTTGTGAGCCTTGCCAAAAATGTTGATATAAACAACAGGCAGGTGATGAAAAATGGTATTTGAAACGCTTTATTTTCAATTGCTTCAAAACACCAGATAACTAATAAATAACTTTTTATTAACAAAAGGCGCTAATTAAATTAGCGCCTTTTTTATATCCAGAAAACGATTTCCTTAAAACAACGGTCGGGCCTTAATTCATAAACTTATTCTCATAACCTTATGAATCAGCTCATTGGTACATTGCCCTGACAAAATTCCTATCGCCTTCACGGATCCGGTGTGGTTTCTATGATCTCATTAATCAGCGTTGGGTGTTCATGCTTGCCCGGAAAACGACGGCGCACCAGTACGAAGAATAGCGGAACAAAGAATATCGCCAGCACCGTGGCTGAAATCATCCCGCCAATAACCCCAGTGCCGACCGCATGTTGACTTCCCGAACCCGCACCCTGGCTGGTGGCCATCGGCAGGACGCCAAAAATAAACGCCAGCGAAGTCATCAGGATTGGTCGCAGTCGCATGCGCGAGGCTTCAAGCGTGGCCTCAAGCAGCGCTTTGCCCCGCACGTTGAGGTCGTTGGCGAATTCAACAATCAGGATGGCGTTCTTCGCCGACAGCCCGATAATAGTCAGCATCCCAACCTGGAAATAGACGTCGTTTTCAAGACCGCGCAGGTAGGTCGCGATAACCGCGCCGATTACCCCCAGCGGCACCACCAGCATCACTGAGAACGGAATCGACCAGCTTTCATACAGCGCAGCCAGACACAGGAACACCACGAGCAGAGAAATAGCATACAAAGCGGGGGCCTGCGAGCCGGACAGCCTTTCCTGATACGACATACCGGTCCATTCGAGTCCAATTCCGGTAGGTAATTTTGCCACCAGTTTTTCCATTTCGTCCATCGAAGCCCCGCTGCTGACGCCTTTAGCCGCCTCACCGACGATTTCCAGCGACGAAGCGCCGTTATAACGTTCAAGACGCGGCGAGCCAGTTTGCCAATGCGAGCTGGTAAAGGCCGAAAACGGTACCATCGTGCCCGTGGTATTGCGCACGTACCAGCGATTAACGTCGTCGGGCAACATGCGGAAGGGGGCATCAGCCTGTACATAAACTTTCTTCACGCGCCCGCGATCGACAAAGTCATTCACATAGGTTGAACCCCACGCTGTACTCAGAGTGCTGTTAATTTCGGAAATACTCAGACCTAACGCCTGCGCCTTGTGCTGGTCGATATCAATCTGCAACTGTGGGCTGTCATCCAGGCCGTTGTGGCGCACGCGAGACAGCAGCGGACTTTTGCCTGCCATATCCAGCAGGGAGTCTCGTGCGGCCATCAGTTTGGCGTGGCCTAAACCTGCGTGATCTTCCAGCTCCATATCAAAACCAGAGGAGTTGCCCAGTCCATTAATTGCCGGAGGGCTGCTGGCAATAATCCTCGCGTCGTTATATTTGCTCTTGCTGAACTCTTTGGTGGCACGGTCAATGATATCAAACGAAGTATTTGCTCCAGAGGTGCGATCGTCCCAGTCAGCCAGGCGCACAAACATACGTGCGACGTTTTGCCCGTTACCACCCGGCCCTGAGCCGATGGTTGAGAACACCGACAGCACGTCTTTTTTCTCGTGGGTCAGGAAATATTGTTCAACCCGAGACACCACATGGGTGGTTTGCGCCATGGTCGAACCAGGCGGTAGCTGGATTTGTACGGTGAAAACGCCACGGTCTTCCTGTGGCAGGAAAGAGGTTGGTAGTTTAACGAACATAAAACCCAGGGCCACGACCAGCAGCAGATACACCAACATGTAGCGGAAGCCGTGATGCAAGATGCGACCAACGCCGTGCTCATAGCGACGGGCGTTTTTATCAAACATGCGGTTAAACCAGCCGAAAAATCCGCGTTTTCCGTGATGATGACCCTTGGCGATCGGTTTTAAAATCGTGGAACACAGTGCCGGGGTCAGGGTCAGTGCGACAAACACGGAAAGCACCATCGCGGCAACAATGGTCACCGAGAACTGACGGTAAATCGCCCCGGTGGTGCCGCCAAAAAACGCCATTGGCACGAATACCGCCGACAGCACCATGGTGATCCCCACCAGCGCACTCTGAATTTGCCCCATCGATTTGCGTGTCGCGTCGCGCGGGCTGAGTCCTTCCTCACTCATGACCCTTTCAACGTTTTCAACCACCACGATGGCGTCATCGACCAGCAACCCGATTGCCAGCACCATCGCGAACATCGTCAAGGTATTGATACTGTAACCAAGCTGATGCAGCACCACGAAAGTCCCCAGCAAAACCACCGGTACGGCAATGGTCGGGATAAGCGTGGCGCGGAAGTTTTGCAGGAACAGATACATCACTAAAAATACCAGCACGATAGCTTCAAACAGCGTTTTCACTACGTCGGTGATTGCCGCTTTGACAAACGGGGTAGTTTCATAGGCAATTTCGGTTTTTAGCCCGTGCGGGAAATACTGCGAAAGTTCTTTAATCTTGGCTCGCACGGCGGTATCGGTTTGCAGTTCATTGGCGCCAGAAGCCAGCTGCACCCCCATCCCGGAAGCCGGTTGGCCGTTATAGCGGCTGTCGAAGTTATAGTTTTCGGCACCGAGTCCAACGGTAGCAACCTGACCCAGAGTCACGTCCGAACCGTCGGCGTTTACCCGCAACGTAATATCGCGAAACTGCTGCGGCGTTTGCAGCTGTGACTGGGCGTTGACCGTGGCGTTCAGCGCCTGCTGGTCCACCGCTGGCGTACCGCCCAGCTGGCCCACGGCGACCTGACTGTTCTGGTTTTCAATCGCGGTAACGACGTCAGAAGTGGTCAGGCTGTAGTTGTTGAGCTTGTTGGGGTCCAGCCAGATACGCATTGCGTACTGCGTGCCATAGGCGTTGATGGTGCCGACGCCGTCAACGCGGCTGATCGGGTCTTGAAGATTCGAGGCGACATAGTCGGAGATATCCTGCTTGCTCATACTGCCGTCGGTCGACACAAAAGCAACCATCATCAGGTTGGTATCACCGGTTTTTGATACGGTTACCCCCTGACTTTGCACCGTTTGCGGCAGGCGTTTCAGCGCCTGTTGCAGCTGGTTTTGTACCTGTTGCAAGGCCTCGTTCGGGTCAGTGCCTGCCACAAAACTCAGGGTAATCTGTGCCTTACCGTCATTACTGCTCTGCGACGACATATACATCAGGTTATCGAGGCCGGTCATGTTCTGCTCGATTATCTGCGTCACGGTATTTTCTACAATCGTGGCCGACGCCCCCGGATATTGGGCGGTAATACGGACGTTAGGCGGCGCAAGAGCAGGATATTGCTCAACCGGCAGGTCATAAATGGCCAAAGCCCCTGCCAGAGAAATGATGATCGCCAATACCCAGGCAAAAATTGGGCGATCGATAAAGAAGTTAGCCATGTCTCACAAACCTCGTAATCATGCTCTAACCTCTGTCTTTCAGCTTCGATGTGCCGCAACGTGAAACCCAGAAGTTATAAGCGATGATTAACATCAGGAAATAATAAAAGATCTTTTCTAATAAATTAGCCTACTTTTATGTCACCACATCCTGGTGGTTGCGCAATTTTTTGCAACACTTGCTTGCGGATTAGTGTCACGATCAGGCTAAAAAAGAGGCCTGTACGCCTGAGCACTTTACCTTTAATCACCGGTAAAAACGTGGAGAAAAAAAGGAGATGTTGTAAAAAAGCTTGCTACGAAGGTGTTTACTTCTTTGACAGACTCAAATGACTCAGTTATTTAAGAAAGTAACAATGTATTCATAAAAACTATTTACTCATAAAAATAAGCAGAGAGTAGAACTATGCTGAATTCCGTTTTTGCCCGTCGGCTGTATTTATGTTGGTTGATTGAAAATAATGAGCGCCCTAATGTCCCAAATTTAATGGCGCTAAGCGGTTGGCCGCGACGGACACTGCAGGACGTATTAAAGGCGTTGCCGGGAATGGGGGTAGAGCTTAATTTTATTCAGCAGGGCGTGCGAAACAACGATGGTTATTACCAGATTGCCCACTGGGGTCCGTTGAACCCGCAGTGGATAGCCAGTCATCGCGAGCAGATCCTCGCGGCTATCGATTCCCAGGGGTAAGCCTGATAATCGCGTTTAGGCCCTGGACTCGAGAAATATTACCGTTGCGGCTACGCGAGAGCGGACATCAAGCTTGCGTAGCACGTTGCGAATATGCACCTTGACGGTTTCTTCTGAAATAGACAGTTCGCGAGCGACTTCTTTATTCGACTGTCCTTTAGCCACCTCGTTCAGTACGCAGGTTTCCCGGTCAGTTAACTTCTCCAGGGGGTTTACCTTATTATTTTCGGCCACCACTGAATTTTGCATTTCCTCGCTCAGATAGTTATTACCCTGAGCCGTCAGCTGAATTTGCTCAAGTAAATACTCGGGCTTACTGTCTTTGAGCAGATAGGCGTCGGCACCGGCGTTGATCAGGTTGGCGATATCACAAGGAGAGTCCGAAAAGGTCAGAATAATGATTTTTGCGGCACAACCTTCGGCGCGTAGGGCGTTTAGCGTCTCAAGCCCGGACATATCCGGCATATTAAGATCGAGAATAATCAGGTCAAGGTCGGTCATTCTTGCTGCCGCAAGGGCTTCAATACCCCCATTGGCCGTCGCCACTACATGCAGATTCGGCGAAAGCCCCAGCATCTGCTCTACGGCACGGATCATCAGTGGATGATCATCGACAATCATGACTTTATAATGTCTATCTAAAGAGTTGTTAAATAATGAGTTACTCGCTAGCGAGTGATGGGCCGATGAGAGATAAGCCGCCGAATGATTATCTGAGGATTGCTTATTTGTGGTACTGAAAGTCGCCGCGGATTTAGTAAAAAACGCAGGATATTGATCTGCCATGCTATTGCTCCCTTTTAGCTACTGCCTTCATCCATTATCAAGAGCATACTGGCTATATAATATTTATCAATATTAGGTTCATTCGTAGTTAATGTTCCTTACGTAATCTTTGCAGTGCATTTAGTATTAAGACTCCTGTTATTCACCTAGAGGCGCTATGACTGTCAAAATCGAAATTATCAAAGATAAATTGCTGTCCGATAACTGGTTCACGCTGCGTAATTACAGCTACGTGCTGGAAAAAAAAGACGGCAGTAAGATTGAGCATAAACGCGAGGTCTATGACCGTGGCAATGGCGCGACAATTTTGCTGTATAACCGCAATAAACAAACAGTGCTGCTGGTTCGCCAGTTCCGGATGCCTATTTATCTTAACGGCAACACTAACGGCATGTTGATTGAAACCTGTGCCGGCCTGCTTGATGACGATTCGCCGGAAGACTGCATCCGCAAAGAGGCGATTGAAGAGACGGGCTATCAGGTAGGTGCGGTCGCCAAACTGTTTGAGCTTTATATGTCACCCGGCGGTGTTACCGAGATTATTCATTTCTTTGCTGCGGAATATGACGATAGCAGGCGCGAAAATGATGGCGGCGGGGTTGAAGATGAAGATATCGAGGTGCTGGAAGTGCCATTCAGCCAGGCGCTGGAGATGATTAAAAATGGAGAAATCAAGGACGGTAAAGCGGTGATTTTGTTGCAGTATGCGCAAATAAACGGTCTGCTGGACTAAACTGCGTGACCGAATTCAAGGTTCGGTCACAGTAAGTTCCATTTATTGCGGTAGTGCCAGCGGCACGCCGCCCTGATGTTGACTGCGAGTGGACCAGGGTAAAACTGACCAGCTGGTTCCCTCACAGTCGCGCATTGCCCGCGCAAAAGAAGGGCCGAAATGGATACCTTTGGCGGTGAGATACCACGACGGGAAGTACCAAATCTCGGCATCGCTATAGTCACAGTCATCGTCACCCCTGGGCTTTTGCATCTCATGAGGATAAAGCTGTTTAAACTGCGTAATTAGCCACGGGGCAAAATTCTTTTCGCGATAGTTTGAATAATCGTCGAATCCCACGCTGTTGCTGTTTTGATCGGCGTGATCGTCAGCGTACATATAATGGAACGGCTTATCTTTACCAATCCACAAAATATCCTCCAACGACAGCGGGTTACCGGTTTTGGCATTAAGATTTAGCGGCGAGTCGCCAAAGTCTGGATGCGCACCGCCACAGCTGTAGCTGGTGGAAATTTTAACGCTGACCGCCGTGCTGGATAACAGCTCCGGCGTGACGGTTTGTTCGAATTCACCAGAGCCAAACTGGCTGGCACCCAGCATGCAGCTGTGGTAATCGATCACCTCTTGCCACAGTCGGGCGGTCAAATGCTGATTGATGGCGCTGAGTTGAGCCTCAGGATAACCGTCTGCCAGAGTAAACAACGAAATATTGGACTGCGGTTCGTGCCACCATTGCAGCTGGTGCCCCATAAAACTCTGCTGTTTGCCTTTCTTCAGCGACAGCTCGCTGAGGCGCAGGTACTCATAAGGTGAATCATGGATCAGTCGAGTCAGAAAGGCATCGGGATTGGTTTCAGGAAGCTTTGCCGGAGTCAATTCAATCGGCATGATTTTTCCCTGAGGATTTGACCAGGTTCCCTGCCAGCCTGATTTGCCATCGGATTGAAGTCTGAGAATAGGGCGAGGGGTGTCGTTGAAGTCATCCATTCCCTCCTGCAAACTTAAATCGCCGTCCTCCAGACTGCCATTGAGTGGCAGGTCGAGATGGTATTTTTGATAAAAGTACCGGCCGGTGATCGCTTCTGGCTTATTTAAGTCCAGCTCCATGACCACTGCAGAGGTGCCGATAGTTCCGGTCAGCACCACAGGAGGCTCTTCCGCCATCGCGGAGGTAGAGAGCAGTGAAAGCATCAACAGGATTATTTTTGTTTTAATTTTTAGTAAACCAAAGTCGTTACCTTTCGCCATCCCTAATGCACCTTTTAAATATATGACTGCTGCTCACAGTAGAATATCAGCTTCGATTGTGCTTAAGCGTATAACAGCGCAACAAAACGTGTTTATGACACGACACCTGTAACTATTTCATTGTCCTGCGTCAGTATCGCAGCCAGTTTGTTTTTCATTCAAGCTATCCATTGCTGTTTACAGGTAAAAAAATGATGCTTTTCAAGCAGAGTCTTTGCACAGCTTAGGTTAATATCTAAAGGTTTACTTCGTAAAAGAGCTGAAATGTAATGACACCCAATTGGATGGCCACACCGCTGCTGTTGCTGGCAACTTTGTTAACCGGCTACGCGCATGCTGATCCGCTGCAACGAATCTACAACGATTGGCAGGTCAGTTGCGACAACATAAACCGCTGTTCGGCGAGAAGTTCGCAAGACAGCCAAGGCTTAGTGCTGCAATTAACCCGTGATGCCGGTCCCGAGGGCAAGGCCAGCGTCAGTATCGACTATCAGCGTAACAGTGACGAGCAAAGCACCGATCCCGGGATTGCCAATCGTTTGATACTCAATGGCAAGGCTTTGACCTTTAACCGCCGTGAATGGGATGTCAGCAAGAAGCATGTAACTACCACCAATCGCCTGGTGGTTGATGATTTTGTGAATTCTATCCGCGACGGCAAAAGCATTCTACTGGGTGGCAAACTCGATGCTCAGCAAAGCACGCACCCGGCGATTTCTTTGAACGGCTTAAAAGCGGCCCTGCTGGCTATCGATCAGCAGCAGTCTCGCGAAGGCACTAAAACTGCCTGGGCCAGTCGTGGTAATAAAGCCGTTTCCAGCGTTCCAGCGGCACCTCCCAAGCCAATCATGCCGCGTTTTAACGAGCCGCATCCGCTGACAGAAACCGAGATTTCCGCTATCACGCAAAATAACGCCACCAATGTCGAAAACAACGATTGCAGTCTTGACTCGGCCGAGCGTGAGGTGCATCTCTTTGCGCTGTCCAATGACAAGGCGTTGATGACGGTTAACTGTGATATGGGTGCTTATAATCTCTACGTGCTCGGCTATATAGTGTCACGCGAGGCACCGTATAAAGCAGATAACCTGGTGTTGAACATGCCGTTCAAGTCCGCAGACGACGATCAGCCGCCAGAGTTGATTAACGCCGATTTTGATCAGAAAACCGGTATATTGTCGACTTTCGACAAGGGGCGGGGATTGGGTGATTGCGGCGTTTCCACTCGCTGGATATTTGATGGCAAGGTGTTTCGTTTGACGTCTTATGCGTCGGAACCTAGCTGTGATGGTTACAGTAAAAGCGGTCAATGGCCCATTCTTTGGACCACCAAAAGTTCGTAGCAAACGCTGAAAAAAAACACCCCGCAAGCAGGACCAAAATCCAGTTTACGGGGTGCTTATTGCTAATTAACGCTATGGATTACTTCGGCAATGCGTAAGCGATGACGAAGTTGCCGCGTGGCGTATGCATGAAATGGTGTCCGGTGGCAGTAATCGCTACAAATTCGCGACCATCCTGCTCATAAACCATTGGCGTAGCCTGCGCACCAGCCGGTAACGCCACTGACCAGACAGTTTTGCCGGTAGTGATGTCGATGGCGCGGAGCAGGTTATCTGTCGCGGCGGCAATGAAAATCAGCCCTGATTTTGTGACTACCGAGCCACCGTTGTTCGGCGTACCAATGTTGATTGGCAGGCCTGTCGGCAAGCCAAACGGACCATTCTCACGCGCGGTACCCAGCGGGCGATCCCATACGGTGCGGCCATCACGAATATCGATAGCGCGAATGCCACCGTAAGGCGGTTCTTTACACAGCATGCCAGTAAACGGCAGCTGCCATCCCGCATTGACGTTCACCGCAACAGGAACGCCTTCCTGCGGATCGCCAGCACCTTCGGCGTGTGCCTCGGCAACCGGATCGTTGAGAATATCACGCGCTTTCCAGCCCATCGCATCGGCCTGCTTGCGAGAAACCAGTTTGGTATAGTTAGGCATGTCATTGTAGTTGGCAATGATCAGGCCACGCGCAGGATCGAACGCCACACCGCCCCAGTCGACTCCGCCGTTATAACCCGGATAGTCGATGATCGGTTTGTCCAGACCTGGAGGGGTGAACTTGCCGCGATAATCCGCCTGAGCGAACTGAATACGACAAACCAGCTGGTCAATTGGCGTCAGGCCCCACATGTTTTCGGGTTTGAGATCAGGCTTGGCCAGCGAGTTAAACAGCGAGAACGGCTGAGTTTTGCTGCGCGCCTGAGGCTCAAGGCCACCTTGTGGTACCGGGCGCTCTTCAACGCCGAACAGTGACTTACCGGTCGCGCGGTTGAGCACGTAGGTTTCACCATTTTTAGTCGGGAAGATGATCGCCGGAATTTTAGTCCCATCTGCCTGCGGATAATCAACCAGAGTCGGTGAAGAACCAGGATCGTAATCCCAAACGTCATCGTGCGTATTCTGGAACGACCAGCGCGGTTTGCCGGTTTCAATATCCAGCGCGGTCAGAGAAGGGGAGTATTTGTTCTCGTTTGGCGTACGGGTGCTGGAATAGTAGTCACCGGAGGCGTTGGCAACCGGCAGATAAACCAGACCAAGCTTGTCGTCACCCGTGAATGAAGTCCACACATCTGGCGAGCCGCGCTTGTATTGATCATCGCCAGTACGCGGAGCGGTATTTTCCGGATCGGCGGCGTCCCATGCCCATTTCAGCCTGCCGGTTTTGACGTCATAGGCTTTCGTCACACCCGATGGACCAAATGCTCGTTGCCCATCGACCGTGGTGTGGCCTACCACCAGCGTATCGCGGATAACCGCAGGAGGAGAGGTGATAGAAACATAGCCGTGGTAGACCTTGCCCATATCTTCGGTAATGCTGATTTCGCCGTTTTTACCAAAGTCTTCACAGCGTTTGCCAGTCTGCGCGTCAAGTTCAATCACGCGGGCATCCAGAGTCCCGACAATCACTCGGCGTTCACAGGTCGCAGCGGCTGGAGCACTAGCGTCAGAAACTGCTGGTGCAGCAGGGTCTTGATAGTAAGCCATAGAGCGACATGACGGGGTATAAGGCACGGATTCCGGCGTGATGCCCGGGTCAAATTCCCACTGCTTTTTGCCGGTTGAGGCATCCAGCGCCACCACTTTATTAAGATATCCGCAGACATACAGCGTGTTGCCTATCTTCAATGGTGTGTTTTGTACGCCCCAGCGCGTGTCTTTAGGTACGTCGCCGGCCTCGGCCTGCCAGGCAACCTGCAGATTTTTCACGTTATCAGGGGTTATCTGCGTGGCTGACGAGTAACGATCAGTGGCCTGATTGCCACCATAAGAGGTCCAGTCAGTCGACGGGATAGCGTGATTCACGCCCGTTCCGGTGTCGGCTTCAAAAGGATTATCTGCGCCCGCAGGCACGTCCTTGGCTTCGGTGACATGGTAGGGCACAAAAGCCAGCCCGCCAGCAACCACAAAAGCCAGTACCAGAATGCCGGATACGGCACGAGTTACGCCACGCGAAACGCCACGGTGCAAGGTAGGAAGTAAAAATGAGAAGGCGATGGCGAAAATCAGCATCAGCGCGAAACGCGGTACCCAGCCCCAGTAATCCAGCCCCGACTCGACGATAGTCCAGACAAGGGTGAAGACGAAAAGCACACTAAACCACCAGGTGGCTTTCGATGAACCGCGAGCAAGATAAATTGCACTGATAATGCTGAGAATACCGGCAATGGTGTAATACCAGTTACCGCCGAGCGCGATAAGCCACACGCCTCCGCCAGCAATGGCAACGCCAAACAAGCCTAAGACGATTGCGAGCAACCATCGGCCCCCTTTCGCAAAGGCGCACTCTGAACTAGTCATATCAATCCTTAGTTGAAAAATAATCCCACCAGGCAAAATTCATCGCCACTTTGGTCGGGATGATAAGCAGGAATTAAACGGGAGTGTCCTGCCAATAGACGAAAAGGGTTTATTTCTAGAGGCAACCCTTCTTTACATATCTTGACGGTTTGTTGTAATCCATTTGTTACAAAAACTGCTTATTTGTTTAATTTATATATATAAATGTAATTAGTTTTAGTGTGGTTATTAACAAGTTATCTTGGCGTCCAAATTTTAGATAAAAAAAAGCCCCGATTTTCATCGAGGCTTTTGATCACCACGGCGCGTTCAAAGCGCTGTGGCGAGAGTTGATTTTACTTCAACAGTGACTGTGCTTTGGCAACGACGTTATCCACGGTGAAGCCGAACTCTTTGAACAGCAGCTCTGCCGGAGCAGACTCACCGAAGGTGGTCATGCCGACGATAGCACCGTTCAGACCCACGTATTTGTACCAGTAGTCTGCAATGCCGGCTTCCACGGCAACGCGTGCGGAAACCGCTTTCGGCAGCACGGATTCGCGGTAGGCCGCATCCTGCTTGTCGAAGGCATCGGTCGATGGCAGTGAAACCACCCGCACCTTGGTGCCCGCTGCGGCCAGCTTGTCGGCGGCTTCTACGGTGATGCCGACTTCTGAACCGGTGGCGATCAGAATAACCTCCGGCGTGCCTTCGCTGTCTTTAAGAATGTAACCGCCGCGCGCCACTTTGGCCAACTGCTCGGCGGTACGCGGTTGCTGGGTCAGATTCTGACGGGAGAAGATAAGCGTGGTCGGGCCGTCGTTGCGCTCGATAGCGTATTTCCACGCCACCGCAGACTCAACCTGGTCAGCCGGACGCCACAGGCTCATGTTCGGGGTCACGCGCAGGCTGGCCAACTGCTCTACCGGCTGGTGCGTCGGGCCGTCTTCGCCCAGACCAATGGAGTCGTGGGTGTACACGAACACGTTGCGGATTTTCATCAGCGCGGCCATGCGTACTGCGTTGCGCGCATATTCCACGAACATCAGGAAAGTCGCGGAATACGGCAGGAAACCGCCGTGCAGCGCGATACCGTTGGTTATCGCGGTCATGCCGAATTCGCGCACGCCGTAGTGAATGTAGTTACCGGCATTGTCGTCGCCGATGGACTTCGAGCCGGACCACATGGTCAGGTTGCTCGGTGCCAGGTCAGCGGAGCCGCCCAGGAATTCCGGCAGGATTTTACCAAACGCTTCCAGCGTATTTTGCGACGCCTTACGGCTGGCGATGTTTGCTGGTTTGGCCTGCAAACCTTCGATGAATTTCTGCGCTTCGGTTTCCCAGTTCAGCGGCAGCTCGCCGTTGACGCGACGATCAAACTCTTTGGCCAGCTCTGGGTGAGCCTTGGCATAGGCCGCGAACTTGTCGTTCCAGGCGGCTTCTTTCGCTTTACCGGCCTCTTTGGCATCCCACTGCGCGTAGATATCTTGCGGGATTTCAAACGGCGGATAGTTCCAGCCAATCGCTTTACGCGTTGCGGCCACTTCGTCCGCGCCCAGCGCTGCGCCGTGCACTTCGTGAGTACCGGCCTTGTTTGGCGAACCGAAACCGATGATCGTTTTGCACAGGATCAGGGTCGGCTTGTCGGTCACCTTGTGGGATTCTTCGATGGCGGCTTTGATAGCGTCAGGGTTGTGGCCGTCTACGTGGCGGATAACGTGCCAGTTGTAGGCTTCGAAACGTGCCGCGGTGTCATCGGTGAACCAGCCTTCTACGTGGCCGTCGATGGAGATGCCGTTGTCGTCATAAAACGCGGTCAGTTTGCCGAGTTTCATGGTACCGGCCAGCGAGCAAACCTCGTGGGAGATGCCTTCCATCATACAGCCGTCGCCCATAAAGGCGTAGGTGTGGTGGTTAACGATGTCGTGACCTTCGCGGTTGAACTGCGCGGCCAGCGTGCGTTCGGCAATCGCGAAGCCGACGGCGTTGGCGATCCCCTGACCCAGCGGACCGGTAGTGGTTTCAACGCCAGCGGTGTAGCCGTACTCCGGGTGACCCGGAGTTTTTGAGTGCAGCTGACGGAAGTTTTCCAGCTCGGTGATTGGCAAATCGTAGCCGGTGAGGTGCAGCAGGCTGTAAATCAGCATCGAGCCGTGACCGTTTGACAGCACGAAGCGGTCGCGATCAGCCCAGTGCGGGTTGGTCGGGTTGTGGTTCATATAATCGCGCCACAGGACTTCGGCGATGTCGGCCATGCCCATTGGGGCACCGGGGTGGCCGGAATTTGCTTTCTGCACGGCGTCCATGCTGAGTGCGCGGATAGCGTTCGCAAGCTCTTTACGAGAGGACATGTTCTACTCCAGTTGATTACAGTTGAGCGGACAGCATATCTTCCAGCTTTTGCTGGTCGACAGCGAACAAACGAATGCCTTCAGACAGCTTCTCAACCGCCATTGGGTCTTGGTTATGCTGCCAGCGGAACTCTTCTTCGGCCAACGGCGCTGGCTGATGGAATGCTTCTGTAGAGGGAGTCAGTTTACGTTCAACCGGCTCGTTGCTGTTTTTCAACTCTTCCAGCAGATTAGGAGAGATGGTCAAACGATCGCACCCGGCCAGAGCCAGGATCTGATCCACTTTACGGAAGCTGGCACCCATGATCACAGTCTGATAGCGATGTTCTTTATAGTACTTGTAAATGTCGGCCACGGACTGAACGCCGGGATCTTTCGCCACGTCGTAAGCCGCGTTTGGTTCTTTAGCTTGGTACCAGTCGTAGATACGGCCTACAAATGGCGAAATCAGGTAAACGCCAGCTTCGGCACAGGCGCGGGCCTGAGCAAAGGAGAATAGCAGCGTCAGGTTACAGTTAATGCCTTCCTGTTCAAGCTGCTCGGCGGCTTTGATGCCTTCCCAGGTCGAAGCCAGTTTGATCAGAATACGCGATTTATCAATGCCGTGATCGGCGTACATGCCAATCAGTTTACGCGCTTTCGCAACACACATTCCGCGATCGAAAGATAAACGCGCGTCCACTTCGGTTGAAATACGGCCCGGTACGCTTTTAAGGATCTCGAGACCAATATTCACAGCCAGCTTGTCTGAAGCATTGATAATTTGCGTTTCCTTGCTTCCGCCTTGCTTGCGGGCGTAATCAAGAGCTTCTTTAATCAGAGGTTGGTATTGAGGAATATTGGCTGCTTTTAGAATCAGGGAAGGGTTGGTGGTTGCGTCCTGCGGTTCGAAATGGCGAATGGATTCAATGTCGCCGCTGTCCGCTACCACGGTAGTTAGCTGTTTAAGTGCGTCTAACTGGTTCATCTCTTACTCCTTAAGAAGAATCGATACAGCAAAATGTCTATACGTTTTAATTAGAGTACATAGACTGCATCATTTTATTAACACATTGAATGCGCTTTTTCTGATTGTTGTGATGGGCCAGAACTATGGCTTTAGAAATCAACAGGTTGTGAAACCTGTTGGCGAGTCCTGATTTACAAACTTGAAGGTTGCAATGACGAGGACCCGCTAACAGCAGAAATATTACGCGTTCTTCAATCCTTCATAATAGCCAATTTTCTCGACTTTGCTGGTGGAGCCGCCACCTTCGAAGTCAGAAGCCAGCCAGGCAGCCACAATTGATTTTGCCAATTCAGGGCCGATAACCCGAGCGCCGAGGGTCATGACTTGAGCATTGTTGCTCTTGCGCGCGCGCTCTGCCGAATAAGTGTCGTGACACTGGGCGGCGCGAATGCCCGGCACTTTGTTCGCCACAATGCTCATACCGATCCCTGTGCCGCACAATAGAATGCCGCGCTCAAATTTCCCTTCTTTAATTGCCTTAGCCACGGTGAAAGCAATATCCGGATACAGCGGGTTATTGGCGTCCTGACTGTAATCCACCACTTCAAACCCCTGCTGCTGGATATAAGTTTTCACGATATTTTTCAATTCAATAGCCGCATCATCGGCTCCAATCGCGATAGGTAACATAATTTCTCCTGCCTAATTAATAGGTTATGACTGTGGGAGTGCTTCATGCCATTTGACATAACGTCCATTTACCTGCTGCGACAACCGGTGCCTTTCGGCAGCGCGCAACGATTATATGCAAGATAACGCAAAACCAATCATATGTTCAACATGTGTTCATTTGTTTTGTGATGAGTGATCAAAATCCACGCTATTGAATTAAATGTTTTGAACAAAAAGTGTGGTTATAGGTGGGTTAACCCGTTCACCACAGCTTTATGAGTCAGGTCACACTTTTGTGATCGGGTGATAGGCAATTTTTAATGAAAGGTCTACTGTTCATATGTTCACTTAACGAATTTATGAACAACTCGAAACCCGTTAGAGGATGAGACCATGATTCAAGCCTGCAAAAGCCCTACAAGCATTGCCCATTTTGCAGCGTCGGATAAGTCATCCCGCGCTTTTGAACGCTGCACGTGTCAGCACACCAGAAGCTCCTCAGTTAACGCTTTGCCTGCTTTTGGGCAAAAGGAGTAAGAAAATGACAACGATTTCTACAGCAATACCGGGCAGCGCTGAAAAGTCAGCGATTCGCAAAATATGTTTGCGACTGGTGCCTTTTGTGGCGCTGATGTTCTTTATTAACTTCCTGGATCGCACCGCCATTTCTTTTGCGGGCCCTAATGGGATGATCAGCGATTTGGGCATTCAGGTTGCTCAGTTCGGACTGGCATCGGGGATCTTCTTTGTGGGATATATCCTGCTCGAAGTGCCGAGCAATCTGGCGCTGCATCGCTTCGGCGCACGCCGTTGGCTGTCGCGCATCATGGTTTCGTGGGGCATCGTTTCACTGCTGTTTACCTGGGTGAGCAGCGTTGAAGGACTTTACTGGCTGCGCCTGTTGCTGGGCGTGGCTGAAGCCGGATTCTTCCCCGGCGCAATCTTCTTCCTTAGTGCCTGGGTTCCGGGACGCTATCGCAGCAAAATTCTCGCATTGTTCTATCTGGCTCAGCCGTTGACTGTGGTTTTCGGCGCGCCGCTGGCCGCCTGGCTAATCAATCATCACGGCCTGTTTGGTCTTGCTGGATGGCGCGTAATGTTCCTCGGCGTTTCAATTCCGGCCATTATTGCCGGTCTGGTAGCCTGGTTCTATCTGGTCGATAAGCCAAAAGACGCCAAATGGCTCACTACAGACGAGCGCGTATGGCTGGAAACCGAGCTGGAGAAAGAAGAGTCGAGCAAGAAAAATGTTCACGGCCATCAGGGTCTGCGTGCCGCTCTCGCCAGCGGTCGAGTATGGATGCTGTGCATGATTTATTTCGGCTTTGTCTATGGCCTATATGCGCTGGCGTTCTTCTTGCCAACGATTATCGGCGGATTCCAGCAGCAGTTCGGCGTGACTTTCAGCGTGCTGCAAAAAGGCCTGATTACCGGCATTCCTTATCTGGTTGCCGCAGTAGTGATGTTCTTCTGGTCACGTGATGCCTCAAAACGTGGTTGCAAAACCTGGCACATCGCTCTGCCTGCGTTGGTTGGCGGCATTAGCGTTCCGCTTGCGCTGTACATGAATTCTCCGGCAGCCACCATCGCGGTAATAACCGTTACCGCCTGTGCAATCTTTGCGGCACTGCCGAACTTCTGGACTCTGCCAACGCAGTTCCTGTCTGGAGCCTCCGCCGCGGCCGCCGTAGCGTTAATTAACACCCTCGGCAACGTGGCAGGTTTTTCAGCCGGTTACGTCACCGGAGCACTGCACGATGCCACCTCGAGCTATACCGTTCCGATGATGGTGGTCGGCGGATTTATGCTGTTGTCTGCGCTTTTGATGGTGCTGCTGCGTGCCACTCAGCGTCCGGCAAAACCGGTAAACACCACCCTGAAAGACTCGCATTCCGCAAAAGCTGCCTAGGAGTAGTGAAATGACCTATTTATTTAATAAGCCCTCAGCGTTTGCCAATGAGCTGATCGAAGGATTCGTTGCTGCACACTCTGCCAAAGTTCGGCAGGTGCCAGGCGGGGTGGTCAGAAGTACCCGTAGTGAACCCGGTACCGTTGCCGTGGTGATTGGCGGCGGATCAGGTCATTACCCGGCATTTGCAGGATTAGTCGGGCAAGGCATGGCTCACGGCGCGGCAATGGGCAACCTGTTTGCCTCGCCGTCGGCCCAGCAAATTCTTTCTGTGGCGCGTGCGGCCAACAACGGCGGCGGCGTATTGCTGACTTTTGGCAACTATGCCGGAGACGTGCTGCACTTTGGACTGGCACGCGATCGCCTGATTTCCGAAGGCATTCCCTGTGAAATCGTGCTGGTCACTGACGATATTTCCAGCGCCAGCAAGGCCGAGCGCGAGAAACGACGCGGCGTGGCGGGCGATCTGGTGGTGTTCAAAGCGGCATCGGTTGCCGCCGAGCAGGGCCATTCTCTGCAAGAAGTGACACGTATTGCCCGCCTCGCCAATCAACGTATTCGCTCGTTTGGCGTGGCGTTTAGCGGCTGCACCTTGCCGGGTGCTGACCATCCTTTGTTCAGCGTTCCTCAAGGCAGAATGGCGCTAGGCATGGGCATACACGGCGAGCCGGGCATCGGTGAGGCAGATATCCCGACCGCCGACGAGCTGGCCGAGGTGCTGGTCAAAAGCCTGCTCGACGAGTTGCCCGATGATATTGCCAGCGCCAAAGGGCAACGCGTTGGAGTTATCCTCAACGGCCTGGGCTCGGTGAAGTATGAGGAACTGTTTGTGGTTTATCGCCGTATCGCCCAGCTTTTAGATCAGGCCGGAATTGTGGCGGTGGATGCTGAAGTGGGTGAATTTGTGACGAGCTTTAATATGGCGGGAGCTTCACTCACGCTATTCTGGCTCGATGAACAGTTGGAAACACTGTGGCGCGCGCCGGCCGATGCCCCCGCGTTTCGCAAAGGTTCTGTGATCGCAGCCGCGCCGCTGGACGAGCAAAAACTGGCCGCCGTCGAGACCGTATTGATCCCAACCGCCAGCACCGAGTCGAAAAAGGCCGCACAGTGCCTGGTCGGTGTGCTGAATACGCTGGCGCAAACGGTAGTGACCCACGCCGATGAGCTGGGCCGCATCGATGCTATCGCCGGAGACGGTGACCACGGCATCGGCATGGAGCGCGGTGCTTTGGCCGCCGCTGAAAAAGCCGCAGAAATGCAGTTGCGCGGTGCAGGTGCCGGGACCTTGCTGCAACAGGCTGCCGATGCCTGGGCCGATCGCGCAGGCGGCACCTCTGGCGCACTTTGGGGCATGGCGCTGAACGCGCTGGGCACAGTATTTGGTGATGAAAAATATCCCGATGCGGCAAGCGTCGCCGAGGGTGTTCGTAAAGCCAAAGAGGGCATCATGCACTTTGGTAAAGCCAAGGTTGGCGATAAAACACTGGTCGACGTGCTGGTTCCGTTCAGCGACACCCTGAGCGCCAGCGTGAAACGCGGTGATGATTTCGGCACTGCCTGGCAGCTGGCTGCACAGGAGGCCGATGCACAGGCGAAAGCGACCTCGAATCTGCGTCCGAAGATGGGCCGCGCTCGTCCGCTGGCTGAAAAAAGTATTGGCACACCCGATGCCGGTGCC
Source organism: Rouxiella sp. WC2420 (assembly GCF_041200025.1). NCBI lineage: Bacteria > Pseudomonadati > Pseudomonadota > Gammaproteobacteria > Enterobacterales > Yersiniaceae > Rouxiella > Rouxiella sp. WC2420. The sequence continues at coordinate 1,339,487 of NZ_CP165628.1, forward strand.
GTTTCACTGGCATTAATTGTTAACGCACTACTGCCGCTGTTCAGCAGCAAGACTGCTGGCAACGTTAAACCGCATGAGGAGCAAATCTGATGAAACCACAACTGACGCTGGGAGTGAGCCTCAAAATGTATTTTGGCTATCAGCAGACGCTGGAATGGTCTCGTCAAATCGCCGACATCATCCGCCTGCATCCGGTTGTGCGCGACGGGCTGGTCGAGCTGTTTGTTTTCCCGTCATTACCCGCCATTGCCGGCACGTTGGACGCTTTTCGCGGCACGCCAATGAAAGTCGGCGCGCAAAACATGTTTTGGGAAGACAACGGGGCTTACACCGGTGAAGTCAGCGGCGTGATGCTGCGAGAAATGGGCTGTGGTTACGTCGAAATCGGCCACGCCGAACGCCGTCGTTATTTTTCAGAAACCGATAAACATATCGCCGATAAAACCACCGCTGCGCTGAGAAATTCGCTCATCCCGGTGATTTGCATTGGCGAGGCCGAACGCTGCCCGGCGGCACAGGCCATCGATCAGGCGGTGGATCAGGCGCATCAGGCACTGGCTCCGGCCGAGAAACTTTCATTAAGCGGCGACGCGATTCTGGCTTACGAACCGCAGTGGGCGATCGGCGCGAAAGAGCCTGCTTCGGCCGATTTTATTGGTGAGGTTTGTCAGGGGCTGTCCGCTCGTCTGGCTGAAAACGCCAGTGGCGCACGTCGGGTGATTTACGGTGGCAGCGCCGGTCCGGGACTGTTAACCCAGCTGGGCACGCGCACTGGCGGGTTGTTCCTCGGCCGCTTCTCGCATCAGCCCGCTGCCTATAAAGCCATTCTCGACGAAGCGGCCACTCTTTTACTTTCTCCCGCCAACAGGAGCTGATGATGGCCATTGGACTGAGCACTTACGCCTTTTTCTGGCGCCATTCCGACCGCGTTCCTGCGCCAATGGGACTGGACGCGATGCTGGAAAACACCGCCGAGCTGGGTGGTCAGGTGTTTCAAATCTGTGATTACGTTGGAATCGAACGTCTTTCGGTAGATAACCTTGAAAAACTGAGGCAGCGCGCAGAATCACTGGGCGTAGTGCTGGAATTGGGCACGCGCGGCTTGAAAGCCGATCATCTTGGCCGCTATCTCAGGCTGGCGCAGGCGCTGGATGCCAAAATTCTGCGTTCAATGTTCAACAGCCCGGACTCGCGGCCAACCATTGCCGAGGCGCAGCAGCAGCTGGCCCATGTATTGCCTGATTTTGAGCGCAGTGAAGTTGCGCTGTGCATTGAAACTTACGAGCAAGTCCCGACAGCAGACAATCTGGCAGTGGTGAAACATTTCAACTCCCCGTGGCTGGGGATTTGTCTTGATCCTGCCAACTGTGTGGCAGCGCTGGAAACGCCGAAGGAGGTGATTAGCAGCACCGCCCCCTATGTGCTGAATCTGCACGTTAAAGATTTTGCGTTTTCCCGCCGCGATGGCTGGGTGGGCTTTACCTTTGCCGGATGCCCAATGGGCGAGGGATTGCTGGATTATGACGCCATGATTGCCGCCGTGAAGCCAGAGACGCGCGGGATCAATCAGATTATCGAGCATTGGTTACCGTGGCAGGAAAATGCCGACGCGACCTGCGCCATGGAGGACGCGTGGACGCGTCACAATCTCGAATTTTTGCTGTCCCGTCATTCATAAAACGGGTTTAACAATTTTATAGAAATTTAATAATTTAAGTGAGGAACACATCATGACAACGACTTTGAAAACCATCACTGTATTGGGCGCTGGCGGGAAAATGGGCATGCGAATTTCTGCCAATTTCCAGAAAAGCGGTTACCAGGTGTTTTACTGTGAAAACTCGCCGCGCGCCCAGGAGCAAGTCCAGGCTCAGGGGCGTGAAATCTCTGATGCTGACAGCGTAGTTCAGCACAGCGATGTGGTGATTCTGGCAGTGCCAGACATCGCGCTCGGTGCGGTTTCTACCGCCATCGTGCCTAAAATGAAGGCCGGTGCGGTGCTGCTGACTCTTGATCCTGCGGCAGCTTACGCCAATCTGATTGCCCATCGAGAAGATATTAAATACGCGGTGGCGCACCCGTGTCATCCGTCGGTATTCCTTGAACGCTACACCAAAGAAGAACATGCCGACGCCTTTGGCGGCATTGCGGCTATCCAGCACGTGGCGGCTTCCTATGAGCAGGGCAGCGATGCCGATCGTATTGAATTGGCAAAAGTTGTCAGCGTAATGTACGGGCCGGTCGAGCAGGTTCACTGGGTAACCGTCAAGCAGCTGGCCTATCTGGAGCCGACGCTGGTGGAAACCGTTGCCTGTATGGTCGGTTCATTTATGAAAGAAGCTCTGGATGAAACCGTGAAATCCTGCGGCGTACCAGAAGAGGCGGCGAAAGCCATGCTCTACGGGCACATTCAAATCGCGCTGGCAGTGGCATTTCGCAGCACAAATCCGTTCTCGGATGCTTGTATGATCGCCATGGAATATGGCCGTGAGAAAATTATCAAAGAAGACTGGAAACAGATTTTTGAAGAGAAAGAGCTGGATATCGTGATTGCCCGCATGTTGAAAATCGATGCTATCAAACGCTGATTGGCGGTTTGACATTAACTGAACCAGCAGTGAAACATGGCGCAGACCGCCCGGTTTGCGCCCCTTCCAGCAGATCCACTTGATGACTCTTTTTTTCCGCCTCTTCCAAGTCATGCTGTCGTAATATCTTTATCTAGGCAATAATCATCGATTAGCGTATCAAAGGCAGAATTTGCCAGGAGAATTGAGCCCCGGATGGAAAAGCAAACTGTCATTCAAGATAACGAACTGCTGACTGAGATAGCAGTCGCCTACTATCAGGACGAGATCACTCAGGAAGAAATTGCCAAAAAATTCGGTATCTCGCGCATCAAGGTTGGACGCCTGCTTAAACGCGCGAAAGAAGAGGGCATCGTTGAGATTAACGTGCGCTATCACCCGGTATTCAGCACGCGCCTTGAGCAGCAAATGCTGGAGCGTTTTCCCATCAAACGCGCGCTGATTGCGCTGGACAATCTGGATGAAGATGAGCAGCGTCGTCAGGTCGCCGCGCTGGTCGCCAATTATCTCGGCTCGACGCTAAAAGACCAATCCGTGGTTACCGTTGGTCAAGGGCGCAACGTTGCGGCGATCGCCGATCATCCGGGCAGCATGCCTGAGCGGCAGTGCAAGTTTATCTGTGGCATAGGCGGCACGCATCGTCCCGGCGATTCGATTAACGCTGATCACATCAGCCGTCGGCTGGCGAAAAAGTTTGGTGGCATCAGTGAAACACTTTACGCACCGGCCTATGTGGAAGAGAAAGCCCAGCGCGAAGCGTTTATGCGCAACGGTACCATCAATGAAACGCTGGATCGCGCGCGCAAGGCGGACATCGCGCTGGTGGGCATCGGTGATATGAATGAAAATAGTTACATGGTCAAGCTGGGCTGGTTTACCCCACACGAGATTATCGACGCTAACCTCAACCAAGGGGTCATTGGCGACGTAGCAGGTTATGACTTTTTCAACGCACAGGGCCAGCACGTTGACACGGTAATGAATGAACGGGTGATTGGCCTGAGCATTGATGAGCTACGACAAATCCCCTGCGTGATTGCCATTGCCGCAGAAAACACCAAGGCGCTGGCAATTCTCGGCGCACTGCGCACCGGCGCAATAGACATTATCGCCACTACCGCATTGAATATCCGCACTATTTTAAATATGTCGCAGTAAGCGACTCGCATTCGATGCAAAAAAGCCCGGCTGTCGTTGCTGACTGCCGGGCTTTTGCTATTTATCAGCACGAGCACTTTTCTTGTGATCGTTTATTTTGGAGCGATTAATCACCTCGGGCCTTGATTTGATTGGCCAGCCCCTTTCAGGCTAGCCTTTCCTGGCCTGCACCAGCCACTTGTCCAGCTCGTTGGCGAACTGCTGGCGATCGCGCTGGTTCATGGTCGGTGGGCCTCCGGTTTGCACGCCGCTGGCGCGCATCGTATCCATAAAATCACGCATGTTCAGGCGTTCGCGGATAGTTTCGGTGGTGTAGCGTTCGCCGCGCGGGTTAAGCGCCATGCCGCCTTTCTCAATCACTTCCGCCGCCAGCGGAATATCGGCGGTGATGACTAAATCGCCCATCTCTACACGCTTGACGATTTCGTTGTCGGCAACGTCGAATCCTGCCTCAACGCGCAGAGTTCGCAGGAAGCGCGAGGGCGGGGTACGAATAGTCTGATTGGCGACTAATGTCACCAGGGTGCCGGTGCGTTCAGCGGCGCGAAAAAGCACTTCTTTGATGACGTTTGGACAGGCGTCGGCGTCAACCCAAATCTGCATTATTTACTCTCCGACAGCCAGTCGCGTACTGGCAGGAAATCGCGATACAGTGCGGCTTCCTGGCTATCGGGAGCGGGATCAAAACCGTATTCCCAGCGCACCAGCGGCGGCATCGACATTAAAATTGATTCCGTGCGGCCGCCGGTTTGCAGGCCGAACAGTGTGCCACGGTCCCATACCAGATTAAATTCCACGTAGCGACCACGGCGGTAAAGCTGGAAATCGCGCTCGCGTTCGCCCCAGGTCAGCGCCCTGCGCCTTTCAACGATTGGCAGATAGGCCTCGGTAAAGCCGTTGCCGACTGCCTGCATGAAGGCGAAACACTGGGTGAAATCTGGAGTGTTCAGGTCATCGAAGAACAGGCCGCCAATGCCGCGCGCCTCGTCGCGATGCTTGATATAGAAATAGTCGTCGCACCACTTTTTGTATTTCGGATAAACGTCTTCGCCAAAGGGCTGGCAAAGACAGGCGGCAGTCTGATGCCAGTGGCGGGCGTCTTCTTCAAAACCGTAGTAAGGGGTCAAATCGAAACCACCGCCAAACCACCACACCGGATCTTCACCCGGTTTCTCGGCGATAAAGAAGCGCACGTTGGCGTGGCTGGTCGGAATATACGGGCTGAGCGGATGGATAACCAGCGAGACTCCCATGGCCTGGAAACTGCGGCCAGCAAGCTCCGGGCGATGCGCAGTGGCCGAAGCGGGCAGGGTAGCGCCGGAAACGTGGGAGAAATTCACTCCGGCCTGTTCAAAGACCGCACCGCCGGTCAATACCCTGCTCTGGCCGCCACCGCCTTCTTCTCTGACCCATTGGTCTTGCTTGAACTGCGCGCGGCCATCGGCGGCGGCAAGCTGTTGGCAAATACGGTCTTGAAGTGACAGCAGAAAGGCTTTTACTTGGTTGATATCAGGTAATGGGTTCACGGGATAACTCGCAGTCTTGCGGACAAATAGGCGGCCATTATAGCCCTATTTGCCCGCCAGTTTGCACAGTCAGCGCGGAATTCGTTCGTGGGCGTCGAAATAGGCAAAGAAATTGACTATTCCTTGTGAAATAGCCCCGGCGATTTCCTGACGAAACGCGGTGGTGTTGAGCAGCTGTTCTTCCTCATGATTGGTGATGAACGAGGTCTCCACCAAAATAGAAGGAATTGAGGGTGATTTCAGTACCGCAAAGGCTGCCTGCTCGGTCTGCTGGCTGTGCAGGTGATGAATCGGACGAATACGGTCCAGCACGTGGTGGCCCAGCGTCAGACTATTTTTGATGGTATCGGTCTGCACCAAATCGAACAGCACCTGTTGCAGGTAATTGTTGTCTGCTTCTTTGTATTTCGCCCCGGCAACCAGGTCTGCATCGTTCTCTTTTTGCGACATATAGCGCGCCATCGCGCTGGTGGCACCGCGGTTGGAAAGGGCAAATACAGATGCGCCACTGGCTTCCGGGCTGGTGTAACCATCGGCATGAATTGAAACGAATAAATCTGCCTGATGCTGATGAGCGATCTCGACCCGTTGATAAAGCGGGATAAAATGATCGGCATCGCGCGTCAGCTTAACTTCGATATTTGGGTGACTGGCAAGATGCTGGCGCACGTAGTTGGCGATTTCCAGCACCACGTGTTTCTCTTCTGAGCCTTCGTGGCCAATTGCCCCCGAGTCGATACCGCCGTGGCCGGGGTCGATCATCACCAGCTTTTTGGCACCGGGCGGCTTGGGTTTGGGCGCAACTTTGGTGACATGTTCGTTTTGCTGCGCTTGTGCAAAGCGGCTACCAAATGCGCCAAAGGCCAGCCCGAGACCAGTGAGTAAAACCTGACGACGCGTAGCAGAGCGAGGAAGCGGTTGGAAATGGAGAAATTTATTAAGTGGATTAAGCATCTGTCCGCAGCCCTTTGATAAAAAGCAGAATGCGGATGTTATATAGTATCCAATCAGCATAATCGACATGAGAACTATTGCTGTTTATTAACAAACTGTGCGATTTTCATATTTTCTCGGCCTGATATTTTCCTGACTTTTTCATGAGGAACGGTCCGGCTGGCATGAAATCGCTAGGGAAAGGGTCAAAAATCGCCGCTGCTGATTAAAAAATTCCTCTCTGCAGGGTAAAAGCGGTGATTTTGATATTGCGTAACAAGCAGATCACGCGATAATCAATGAATAACTTTTTTACAACGGCGAAGAGTGATGGAAATTCGCGTATTTAAACAAGAAGATTTTGAAGAAGTGCTGACCCTGTGGGAGCGCTGCGATTTATTACGTCCCTGGAACGATCCCGAGCTGGACATCGAGCGTAAGCAAAATCACGATCCCGAGCTATTTTTGGTCGCTGAAGTCAGCGGCGTAGTGGCAGGCACAGTGATGGGGGGATACGACGGGCACCGCGGATCGGCTTATTATCTGGGCGTGCATCCAGAATATCGCGGACGTGGCATTGCCAACGCGTTGATGAATCGTCTAGAGAAAAAACTGATCGCTCGCGGCTGTCCAAAAATTCAGTTAATGGTTCGCGCCGAAAACGATGCAGTGATCAGCATGTATGAAAAGCTGGATTACGAAGTGATAGAGAGTATTAGTCTGGGTAAACGGCTGATAGTCGATCAAGAGTATTAATTTTCGAGATAGAAGAGTAAGCACAATGCTTATTCGCAGCCCTGTTTTTAACCCATCATTATAAATATCAGGTCGCAAAAGGAGATATTCCTGAATGCGGCCTGATTTTTTATGAGGATTTATAGTTTTCTTGCATTCAGGGCTAAATGCCGACTCTCCCAACCTACTCAGGTCAGGAGAGTCAATGCGCATTTTGTTATTAATTAATGATATTGACCTTTTTGACGTCGATTTCTTCTGAATCCCAGTCTTTATCAATTTTGCCTTCGAGGCGGACTTTATCCTTCGGCGTGACGTTTTGACCATTCCAGCGCTTGTCATCAATCTCGGCGGTCAGCGTGCCTGTGGCATCGCGGAAAATATATTTATCGTCGCCGGTACGTTTATCGATGTTACCCTCTAGTGCAACCCACTGATCGTCTTTCAAGGTTTTAACGTCTTTTACACTGCTTAATGACGCCGTATCCCCGGAGAAACCGCCTTTGCCGTGTGTTTGCTGATCTCCCGGACCCTGAAAACCTCCGCTGGTCTGTGCCAATGCTGGAAGGGTAAAGAGTGTGATCAGGCTTGCCAGAGCTATCTTCTTCATCATAATAGTCATCCTTAATTTTAATTTCTGTGAATTTCAGGCAACCTCCTAACGGGAGATTCTTCGCTGACGTGGCCAGTGAGTGTTGCCTTGATGAACAGTAAAGCAGACTGTTCTTAACAGTTTCTTAAGATGACTTAATTTATGCTGATCGCGGCAGATATGCCGTTCGCGCAAAAGTATAATCAAAGTATCAATGGCCAACGGGCTTAACGCGCGATCAGTTTGTGTTTCCGACGCTATTTTTGGCGTCTTAAATTATCGAGGATGATTTTTCCAGGCTATGAATCCTGACGATTACAACAGCCACGGCATGCTCCGCCTGCCGCTGTGGTTCTGGACGATATTAGTGCTACAGGCGCGTACCTGGTTGTTATTTGTGATGGCCGGTGCATCGAGGCAGCAAGGTAACGGTTTGCTGTCATTGTTTTACCCTGACAGACACTCTTTCTGGAACGGGATCTTTCTTGGTATCCCGCCAGTAGTCATTTTTCTGCTTAGTAGCCGACGCCATCTCTGGCCGAGAATTTGGCAGATGAGCTATTGGCTGCTGCTTGCCGGAATGTTTGCCACCTTTGCGTTGCAGGCTTTGGGCTTATGGCAATCAATGGAAGAACCTAACCTAATCGATATTGCTTTGGCGCTGATGGATGCGGGCGCGTTGGCTTACTGGCTGTTGAGCCGCCGGTTGCGTGCCTGTTTCGATGAAGAGCGTCGACTGGTGTGAGCAAGTTTGGGCTGTAGGTTTCAATATTTTGCGGCACTTTTTGCGGCAGATGCACTCCAACTGCCCATTAGCGACAAATTTGAATAATTATCAAGGAGTGTATTTCATGACTATCCGCCCACTTTTGCTGGCGCTACCATTGATGCTTACCGGCTGCTCAACCATGGCGAATATGCATGCGCCGAGCTGGTCCAGTTTTAACCCTCTTAACTGGTTCGGTAAAAGTCTGGAAGTCACCGATAAAGGCGTTGGTAAATTAACCGCCAGTACACCGCTCAATGAAAGCGATATCAAAGATGGCCTCGACGATGATTACCGCCTGCGCAGTGGAATGTCGATGAGCGACGGCAAGATGCGTTCCTTCTATCAGGCGATGGATGGCGACACGGTTAAAATTACCGTTTCCGGCGAACCTAAAGGCAACGTTGACAGGATTGAAGTTTCAGATCCTAAGGTTCAAAGCCAGTCGGGTGTCAAAATCGGTACAGTGTTTAGCTCGTTGTACAGCAAAGCCTTTGAATCTTGTGTGAAAGGGCACGGCGATGATTCGCAGAACATCGAGTGTAAAGCGCCTGACAGCCAGCACGTCAGCTATGTCTTCACCGGCGCGTGGGATGGTCCGGACCAGCTGATGCCGTCCGATGACACGCTTAAAAACTGGAAGGTCAGCAAGATAGTCTGGCACGCTTCAACCAACTAATTTACCCGTCATCTTCGGCACCGCGGCTGCGGTGCCGCTTTTTCCTATCTTGATTCCCCCTTGTTCCGCGTGGCTTATAGCTTTTGATGCTTGTAAATCACCAAATAGTATATAAAACCCTTACTACTCCCGAGTCAGTTATAAATACACTGTAGATCTATAGCTGTTTTCAATTAGGGCAGAGAATGAACAATACATCGGTTAAGAATAAAACCCTCAAGGGTGCGCTTGCCTTGCTGCTGATTGCCGGTGGCGTTGCGTCTGCCTCTGCGACTGAATTGCTTAACAGCTCCTACGACGTTTCTCGTGAACTGTTTGCGGCGTTGAATCCGCCGTTTGAAAAACAGTGGGCCGAGCAGAACAATGGCGACAAGCTGGAGATCAAGCAGTCGCACGCCGGATCATCAAAACAGGCGCTGGCGATTTTGCAGGGGCTTAAAGCGGACGTGGTCACCTATAATCAGGTTACCGATGTACAAATTTTGCACGATCGCGGGGATCTGATCCCGGCGAATTGGCAAAGCCGTTTGCCGAACAACAGTTCACCGTTTTATTCGACCATGGCGTTTCTGGTACGCAAAGGTAACCCGAAAAATATTCACACCTGGGACGACCTGACGCGCAGCGATGTCAAGCTAGTGTTCCCGAATCCTAAAACTTCGGGCAATGGCCGTTATACCTATCTTGGAGCCTGGGGCGCATTCAACCTCGAAGATGGCAATAATCAGGCGCAAACCCGTGAAAAAATGGCGAAGCTGATTAAAAACGTCGAGGTGTTTGATATCGGCGGGCGCGGTGCAACCACCACGTTTGTCGACCGCGGTTTGGGCGACGTGCTGATAAGCTTTGAATCTGAAGTAAACAATATTCGTAAACAGTACGGCGCGGACAAATACGAAGTCATCGTGCCGCCAGTGGATATTTTGGCGGAATTCCCGGTGGCCTGGGTTGACAGGAATGTCGAAAAAAATGGTACCGAGAAGGCGGCTAAAGCCTATTTGAATTACCTGTGGAGTCCGCAAGCGCAGAAGATTATTACTAGCTTCAGCTATCGCGTTTATGACCAGAAGGTGATGGATCAGGCGAAGGGGCAGTTCCCGGCGACCAAACTGTTTAAAGTTGAAGACCAATTTGGAGGATGGCCCCAAGTGATGAAAACCCATTTCGATACCGGCGGTGAGCTGGATAAACTGATCGCGCAGGGACACCAGTAATGTTGTTGTCTACCAAACGAGTATTACCGGGCTTTACGCTAAGCCTGGGCAGCAGCCTGCTGTTTGTTTGTCTGATTTTATTGTTGCCGCTCAGCGCGCTGGTCATCCAGCTTTCGCACATGACGCTGGCACAGTATTGGGCGGTAGTTTCCGATCCTCAGGTCGTGGCGGCCTACAAAGTCACGCTGCTGTCCGCCGGGGTTGCGAGTATTTTTAACGGCTTTTTTGGTATGTTGATGGCCTGGATCCTTACCCGCTACGAGTTTCCCGGCAAGACCATTCTCGACGGCCTGATGGACCTGCCATTCGCGCTGCCTACCGCTGTTGCGGGCCTGACGCTGGCGGGGCTGTTCTCGGTGAACGGTTTCTATGGTCACTGGTTGGCACAGTTTGATATCAAAGTTGCCTATACGTGGCTCGGTATCGCCGTGGCGATGGCGTTTACCAGTATTCCTTTCGTGGTGCGTACCGTGCAACCGGTACTCGAAGAACTGGGGCCAGAATATGAAGAAGCCGCCGAAACGCTGGGTGCGTCGCGCTGGCAGAGCTTTCGTCGCGTGGTGCTGCCGGAACTGATGCCTTCGCTGCTGGCCGGTACTGCGCTGTCGTTTACCCGCAGCCTGGGTGAGTTCGGCGCGGTTATCTTTATCGCCGGTAACATTGCCTGGAAAACGGAAGTCACTTCGTTGATGATTTTTGTCCGCCTGCAACAGTTTGACTACGCGGCTGCCAGCGCAATTGCCTCGGTGATTCTGGCTGCTTCGCTTATCTTGCTGTTCGCAATCAACACGATGCAAAGCCGTTATGGCCGTCGACTGGGAGGCGCATAATGTCGCAACTTACCCAGGTAGAAAATACCGAGCCACGCCGCATTGACTGGCTTAAATGGACGTTAATCGGTGTCGGCACGCTAATCTGCCTACTGCTGCTGGTGGTGCCGATGATCACCATTTTTGTACTGGCGCTGTCAGACGGCATTGCAGCCGTGGGCAAGAATCTGGTCGACCCGGATATGCTGCACGCTATTTGGCTGACAGTGCTGATGGCGTTGATTACCGTGCCGGTGAATCTGATTTTCGGTACGCTGCTGGCCTGGCTGGTGGCACGCTTTAATTTCCCGGGTCGCCAACTGCTGTTAACGCTGATCGACATTCCTTTTGCGGTTTCGCCAGTGGTTGCGGGTCTGCTTTATCTGCTGTTTTACGGCGCTAACGGCCCGCTGGGTGGCTGGCTGGACGAGCATAATCTGCAGTTTATGTTTGCCTGGCCGGGCATGGCGATGGTGACTATTTTTGTGACCTGCCCGTTTGTTATTCGTGAGCTGGTGCCGGTGATGCTGAGTCAGGGCAGTCAGGAAGATGAAGCCGCGGTGCTGCTTGGCGCATCCGGCTGGCAGATGTTCCGCCGCGTGACTTTACCCAATATCCGCTGGGCGCTGCTCTACGGCGTGGTATTGACCAACGCGCGGGCCATCGGTGAATTTGGTGCAGTGTCTGTTGTTTCCGGCGCAATTCGCGGAGAAACCTACACGCTGCCATTACAGGTTGAATTATTGAATCAGGACTACAACGTTGCCGGCTCGTTTACCGCTGCCGCACTGCTGACTCTGATTGCAATCGTCACACTATTTCTGAAAAGCGGTTTGCAGTGGCGTTTAGCCCGTAGCAACGACCGACTTGAGCGGGAGGGAAACAATGAGCATTGAAATTAACGGTATCAACAAATTTTTTGGTCGCACCAAGGTGCTAAATGATATCTCGCTCGATATTCCTTCTGGCCAGATGGTGGCGCTGCTTGGGCCTTCCGGCTCGGGCAAGACGACGTTGCTGCGTATTATTGCCGGTTTGGAAAATCAAAGCTCGGGTAAGCTGAGTTTCCACGGGAAAGACGTGACGCGCCTGCATGCTCGCGATCGTCAGGTTGGCTTTGTGTTCCAGCATTATGCGCTGTTCCGCCATATGACGGTTTTCGATAATATCGCCTTTGGATTGACCGTGCTGCCTCGTCGCGAGCGTCCGAACGCCGAAGCGATTAAACAGAAAGTCAGTAAACTCCTGGAAATGGTTCAGTTGAGTCATCTCGGCAACCGTTTCCCGGCTCAGCTTTCTGGCGGGCAAAAACAGCGCGTCGCCCTGGCCCGCGCGCTGGCGGTCGAGCCGCAAATTCTGCTGCTCGATGAGCCTTTCGGCGCACTGGATGCACAGGTGCGCAAAGAGCTGCGCCGCTGGCTGCGCCAGTTGCACGAAGAGCTTAAATTTACCAGCGTGTTCGTGACTCACGATCAGGAAGAAGCGATGGAAGTGGCCGATCGCGTGGTGGTGATGAGTCAGGGCAATATTGAGCAGGTTGGCACGCCGATTGAAATCTGGCGCGAACCGGCGACCCGTTTTGTACTGGAATTTATGGGTGAAGTTAACCGCATCGGCGGCGAGATCCGCGGTTCTCAGCTGTATGTCGGCCAGCATCATTGGCCGCTGGCTATTGCGCCGCTGCATCAGGGTAAGGTTGACCTTTTCCTGCATCCGTGGGAAATGGAAATCACTACTCAGGCGAACACTCGTTGTCCGCTGCCGGTACAGGTTTTGGAAGTCAGCCCGCGCGGTCATTTCTGGCAGCTTACCGTACAGCCGCAAGGTTGGCACGATGAGCCGATTTCCGTGGTATTAAGTGAAGTTGAAGATCAGCGCGCGCCGCAGCGCGGTGACCGTTTCTATGTTGGTGGCCTTAATGCTCGCCTATATGCGGGCGATCAGCAGCTGCAACCCGTTGCGCTCGCTAAAACGGCCTAATAGTTTTAAAATCCTTCAACTTTAATTAATATGGTTAAAAAAAGGGCGGTAAAATCCGCCCTTTTTATCGTCTTATACTCATTTATTCATTTTAGTGCGGTATTTATATCCAACTGAAATAAGGCAGCCACAGTGAGCACGCTCGAACAATTTATCGGTAATACACCCCTGGTGCGGTTACAACGCCTGTCAAAGGATCTTGATAGCGAAATTTGGGTCAAACTGGAAGGCAATAACCCGGCAGGATCGGTAAAAGATCGTGCGGCATTTTTTATGATCGATCAGGCCGAAAAACGCGGTGAAATCCGCCCCGGCGACACGCTGATAGAGGCCACTAGCGGCAATACGGGTATTGCCCTGGCGATGATATCCGCGCTTAAAGGCTACAGGCTCAAACTGCTGATGCCTGAAAACATGAGCATGGAGCGGCAGGTCGCGATGCGGGCTTACGGTGCAGAGCTGCTGCTGGTCAGTAAAGCTGAAGGCATGGAAGGCGCGCGCGATTTAGCTCGCGAAATGGAGCAGCGTGGCGAAGGTAAAGTGTTGGATCAGTTCAATAATCCTGATAACTCGCTGGCCCATTTTACCACCACGGGTCCTGAAATCTGGCAACAAACGGCTGGGCGTATCACGCATTTTGTTTCTAGCATGGGCACTACCGGCACCATCAGCGGCGTCAGTCGCTTTCTGAAAAGCCAGCGTGCGGATATCCGTATTTTTGGTCTGCAGCCGGAAGAGGGCAGCAGCATTCCGGGTATCCGCCGCTGGCCCGCAGCCTATTTGCCCGGGATTTTCCAGCCGGAGCTGGTCGATGAAGTGATCGACATGGCGCAAAGCGAAGCTGAAATAACCATGCGTTTGCTGGCTCGTGAAGAAGGTATTTTCTGCGGCGTGAGTTCGGGCGGGGCTGTAGCGGGTGCCTTGCGGGTGGCAAAAGAATATCCCGGTTCGGTGATTGTAGCGATTATCTGCGATCGCGGCGACCGCTACCTTTCCACCGGCGTCTTTGATTAAACAGGCCGATTTCCGTTTTCTATACTACTATCCTGTTGCTTAAAGCTGGAGATATCGTTGCTGAAAGCCTGGCCCGATTGAATCATTTTTGCGGGCAATTAACCCTGTTTTGTGTCATTGAGGCAGCTCAAAGGTAAAAATAGAGTAAATGCAGCTGCGAGCGGGGCGGAACGGGGTAAAAATAGGCGAAAATTTGTAAGGCGGAAAAAAATAATGAAAATTCTACTGGTTGATGACGATCTTGAGCTGGGCACTATGCTGTGCGAATACCTGATTGCCGAAGGTTTTGATGCTTCTTTGGTCCTTAGCGGCAAAGCGGGTGTTGAAGGGGCAATGTCTGGCGAATACAGCGCAATGATCCTTGATATTATGCTGCCGGACATGAGCGGCATCGACGTATTACGTCAGGTGCGTAAAAACAGTCGCTTGCCAATCATTATGCTCACGGCAAAAGGCGACAACATCGACCGCGTTATTGGCCTGGAAATGGGCGCCGATGACTACATGCCAAAACCTTGCTATCCACGCGAGCTGGTGGCACGCCTGCGGGCTGTGCTGCGCCGTGTTGAAGAGCAGCAGGATACACATTCCGACTCCTCCAGCATTCACTATGGCGATCTAACACTGAATCCGGCGACTCGCAGCAGCGAATGGCAAGGTGTTTCTTTTGACCTGACCGCGTCTGAATTCAACCTGCTTGAGCTGCTGTTACGCTCTCCTGAACGCGTGGTTTCCAAAGACGAACTGTCCGAGAAAGGTCTGGGCCGTCCGCGCGAAGCCTACGACCGCAGTATCGACGTTCATATCAGTAATATTCGTCAGAAACTTGCCTCGCTCAAGGGCGGAGATGTGATGACCATCGAGACGGTGCGAAGCATTGGCTATCGAATCCGATAAACGCCTGCGCGGCAGGCTGTTTTGGAAAATCTTGCTGGCTTACTGGGTGACTTTTGTCATCATGACCCAGCTTCTGTGGGCGGTATTCACCTTTTATTACCACCACGAGCCTCCTGAAAGCAGCATTGCGCGGCGTTTTGTCAAACTGCAAATCTCTACGGCGGTTTCCACGCTGCACACGGAAGGTTTACCTGCCCTGAACCATATGATTGCGGGCTGGCCTGCCGACGATCGGCGTTTGTTCACTGTGCAGCCTTCCATGATCCCGGCCAAAGGGATAAGTGTTGACGAGCTGGAACCTGGAAAAGCGCCGGTAGATGTTGTCGAATTTGTTCAGGCACCCGACGGTCAGGGCTATCGCCTGCATTACGATGTTGAAGGGCTGATGGATGAGTATCGGCCAAAAAGAGAAAATCACGTGTTTAATATGCCGCCTCCATTCTTGTGGATTGGGGGAATTGGCGGGCTGATATTCAGCGCCCTGATGGCCTGGAACTTAACCCGGCCGATGCTACAAATGCGCAAGGCATTCGGCCGTGTCTCTCAGGGTGATTTATCTGTACGCCTGTTTTCGACCATGGGCAAACGTCACGACGAACTTTCCGAGGTTGCTCGCGATTTTGACTCGATGGCAGAGCGTTTGCAGGTGCTGGTCAAAGCCCGTGAAGAGTTGCTGCACGATGTATCTCACGAGCTGAGGTCTCCGCTGGCGCGACTGCAGCTGGCTATCGGCCTGGCGCGGCAAAATCCGATTAATGTCGAAACCTCCCTCAAACGCATCGAGCATGAGGCAGGGCGGCTGGACAAGATGATTGGCGAATTGCTGGCGCTTTCTCGAACCGAGCACAGCATCATGCCTGACGAAGAGTATTTTGACCTCTTCGGGCTCGTTGAAGCAGTGGTTAACGATGCGCGCTATGAGGCTCAGTTGCCGGGGGTTGAAATTGCGCTCAACTGCGATGCAGCCGATGAAGACTATACGGTGAAGGGGAATGCCGAGCTGATGCGCCGAGCTATTGATAATGTGGTGCGTAACGCGCTGCGTTTTTCGGCACGCGGTCAGACAGTGAATGTCTCGCTGGGGGCAAAAGAGGAATATCTTTGCGTTGAAGTCGCCGATCAGGGTCCGGGCGTCGAGGAAGACAAGCTTTCTAGTATCTTTGATCCCTTCGTTCGTGTGATGTCGCCGCTATCTGGCAAGGGCTATGGCCTGGGGCTTGCGATCACCAAGAAAGTGATGGTAGCGCATCATGGTAAAATTGAAGCGCGTAATGGCTCTCCCAGAGGTCTTATAATCGATCTTAAAGTTCCTCACTGGAAAATCATTACCTGACTATTTAGAAAGTTTTTAGAAATGGCAGGCAAAAAAAACGGCGCAATCAGCGCCGTTTTTCATCAGGAAAGATCTTACTTCTTGATGCGAATAATCGGCGTCTCGCCAACCACTACGGTACCAGAAAGCTTAATCAGTTCCTTAATTTCATCCATGTTAGAGATAACAACCGGAGTCAGGGTCGACTTGGCTTTCTCTTCCAGCAGGGCCAAATCAAACTCGATAATCAAATCGCCTTTCTTAACGCGCTGCCCTTCCTCGGCAATACGCTTGAAACCTTCACCTTTCAGCTCGACAGTGTCGATACCGAAGTGGACAAACAGCTCGATGCCGTTGTCGGATTCGATTGAGAAAGCATGGTTAGTTTCAAAGATTTTACCGATGGTACCATCAACAGGCGCTACGATTTTGTTTCCTGATGGTTTGATGGCAATGCCATCACCCACAATTTTTTCAGCAAAAACAACATCGGGAACATCTTCAATATTGACAATCTCACCAGAGATCGGCGCAACGATTTCAATTATGCCGACTTCTTTCTTATCATCAGAAACCAATGATTTTAGTTTATCGAACAAACCCATGATTTTCTCCTAAGCATTAATTTGGGCAGCTTTCCAGCAACGCGCAATTAGCAGAGTGTTTTCTCTTCAATGAATTTGTTTACCAAATTCATCAACTCTTGCGCCGTAGGTTGGGCCAGAGCCTCTTCTGCCAGCGCCTTCACATCTTCGAAGTTTGTATTACGAATAATTTTCTTGATGCGTGGGATCGAGATTGCGCTCATGCTGAACTCATCCAGACCCATGCCCAATAAGAGAAGTGTAGCACGTTCGTCACCTGCTAGCTCTCCACACATGCCAGTCCATTTACCCGCGGCATGCGATGCATCAATAACTTGCTTGATAAGTGCAAGCACTGATGGGGACATTGGATTATAAAGATGAGAAATCAGTTCATTACCGCGATCTACTGCCAGAGTATACTGGGTAAGATCGTTTGTACCAATACTGAAGAAATCGACTTCTTTTGCCAGATGGTGAGCAATTACCGCTGCCGCGGGTGTTTCTACCATCACGCCAACTTCAATAGTCTCATCAAAGGCTTTGCCTTCTTCGCGCAGTTGCCCTTTAAGCAATTCCAGCTCGCCGTTCAGCTCGCGAACTTCCTCGACGGAAATCACCATCGGGAACATGATACGCAGTTTACCGAAAGCGGATGCACGCAGGATCGCACGCAGCTGGTCGTGAAGAATCTCTTTACGGTCCAGACAGATACGGATAGCGCGCCAGCCGAGGAACGGGTTCTCTTCTTTAGGCAGGTTCATGTACGGCAATTCTTTATCGCCGCCGATGTCCATGGTACGAACAATCACAGCCTGTGATCCCATTGCTTCCGCAACGGCTTTATAGGCCTGGAACTGTTCTTCTTCGGTCGGCAGACTATCGCGGTCCATAAACAGGAATTCGGTACGATACAGGCCTACGCCTTCTGCACCATTACGCTCTGCACCCGCGACGTCACGCACGGTACCGATGTTGGCACAGACTTCAACCTGATGCCCGTCCAGCGTAATCGCAGGCAAGTCTTTCAGCTTGGCCAGCTCGTCTTTTTCGCTGATGTACTGAGCCTGATCGGCTTTAAGTTCTTCAATAACGTCCTGCGTCGGGTTGACGTAGATTTTATTGTTTACAGCATCGAGGATCAGATAGTCGTCATTCTTGACCTGTTTGGTCACATCGCTGGTACCTACAATCGCAGGCAGTTCCAAAGAACGCGCCATGATGGAGGTGTGCGAAGTACGGCCACCCAAATCGGTGATGAAGCCCAGCACTTTGTTCAGGTTCAGCTGCGCGGTTTCCGAGGGAGTCAAATCACTGGCAACCAGAATAACTTCGCTCTGAATGGTGCCCAGATCGATAATTGGCATGCCGAGAATATTGCGCAGCAAACGTTTACCGATGTCACGCACGTCCGCAGCACGCTCTTTCAGGTATTCGTCGTCAAGCTCTTCCAGCGCCTTGGCCTGGCCTTCAATCACTGAATAGGCGGCAGCGTCGGCAGTGGATTTGTCATCTTTGATGAGGGCTATGATTTCTTGTTCTAGCTCTTCGTCTTCCAACAACATGATGTGGCCTTCGAAGATGGCTTCTTTCTCTTCACCGAAGGTCTCGCCGGCTTTGGTCTTGATCGTTTCCAATTGTGCCGAGGCTTTCGCACGGCCTGACAGAAAACGTTCAACTTCCTGATCGACATTCTCAGGAGAGATTTTTTTCCGGTCGATGACAATTTCATCTTCTTTCAGCAACAACGCCTTGCCGAAAGCAATACCGGGAGATACTAAAATGCCTGAAATCATAACCCTACCTTACTGTTGACTGGTGTTAACTCTTTAGAGACTGTTCAGGACATTAATACCGGGTATAAATTATTGGCTTAAAAGTAAAAACGTCCTGTTAAGTGTCCCTCTGACCAAGCTTCTTATTCGAGCTCTGCCATCAGTTTTACCAAGTGTTCGACGGCTTTCTGCTCGTCTTCACCTTCAGCGGAAAGGGTAACAACAGTACCCTGAGTCAGACCCAAAGTTTGTAGTTTAAACAGGCTTTTAGCACTGGCACTTTTCCCGTTAGAGGTCACGGTAATGTCTGAAGTGAAACCTTTTGCTTCTTTCACAAATTGTGCAGCAGGGCGAGTATGCAGACCATTTGGAGCAGTAATAGTAACTTCTTGCTGGAACATTGATGTTTCCCCAACTTAATTTAAAGTAACGTTGTGGGGCTAAAGCTTAGCTTAAAGGCCTTGCTTTAGCCTGTGAGATTAGCGCCTGAATATTGTTCAGGGATAAACTCCGATGCAACCGAAAAAGTAAAAATTCGCACACCGTGATCAATCTTCAGACCCGATGCAAAATCTTTTCTGATTCATTTCCATTATGCCGCCATTTACTATGCTGTAACAAATCAGTAAAACGATTCAGCTAAAAGCAATTGTAACGGTGATTAATTTTACGCATCGAAATAATTGATGGGTTAAATACTAAACCTTGCTGCTAAAATCAATCACGAAGTGCACTAAACTTTGATGCAGACCACAAAAAAGCACCTATAAAGGTGCTTTTTTGTTCATTTGAGGCGGGGTGGCATTATTGTTGCAATTCTTTTTCTGTAAACAAATCTGCAAACAATGCGGTACTTAAATAGCGTTCGCCGGAAGAAGGCAGAATCACCACGATAGTCTTGTCAGCGTACTCTGGATCCTCCAAAAGTTTCACCGCGGCAGCAACGGCCGCACCGGAAGAAATACCGGCCAGAATGCCTTCTTCTTCCATCAGGCGACGTGCGTAAGAGATGGAGTCGTCATTGGAAATCAGCTCGACGCGGTCCAGCAACTCCAAGTCCAGGTTGCCTGGAATGAAACCTGCACCGATACCCTGAATCTTGTGCGGGCCCGGCTTCACTTCCTGGCCTGCGAGCGTTTGGGTGATAACCGGTGAATCGATTGGCTCAACGGCAACCAGTTTTACGCTGCTTTTTTTGCTTTTCAGGTAACGACCGGTACCGGTAATCGTTCCGCCCGTACCAACGCCCGCGATCAGCACGTCAACCGCGCCGTCGGTATCTTCCCAAATTTCAGGGCCAGTCGTTTTTTCGTGGATTGCCGGGTTGGCCGGGTTGCTGAACTGCTGCAGGATTAGGTAACGCTTAGGATCGCTGGCCTGAATTTCTTCAGCTTTGGCAATAGCGCCTTTCATGCCTTTTGCGCCTTCAGTCAGTACCAGATTGGCACCCAGAGCTTTCAGCAGCTTACGGCGTTCCACGCTCATGGTTTCAGGCATGGTCAGGGTCAGCTTGTATCCGCGCGCGGCGGCTACAAAGGCCAGTGCAATACCGGTGTTGCCGCTGGTAGGTTCAACCAGTTCGATGTCCTTGGTCAGAATGCCGCTTTTCTCGGCTTCCCAAATCATACTTGCGCCAATACGGTCTTTTACACTGAAGCTTGGATTGCGTGACTCGACTTTAGCCAGTATACGGCCATTGCCAATACGATTCAGGCGAACCAGCGGCGTATGGCCGATTGTTAATGAATTGTCATCATAGATCTTGCTCATAGCCTTTCCTACCTTGTGTCGAATTCTTTTGAGGATAATTTTATGAAATTAAGAGGAAAACGTAAAAAGCATACTTGAACGTCTCCCCTAGTGAAGTAAAGAATTAGTATATGATATGTGAATATGAAATATGTTTTGATTCTAGTACAAAACCCTTAGCGCCTGCCTGATTCGGGCAAATGAACATGGCGGTAACGGTCAACCCACATTGCGGTAGCACCACAAACGGCTACCGGCAATATCAGCAAATTGAGCACTGGCACCAGCGTAAACACGCTGACCAGTGAACCAAACTGCAGGTTATCGACCTTATGGCGGCCCATCGAGCGGCGCATATCGGCGAAGCTGACTTTGTGGTTATCGAAAGGGTAGTCGCAATACTGAATCGCCAACATCCAGGCGCTAAAGAAAAACCATAACACCGGAGCCAGCGTTTGTCCGACGCCGGGAATAAAATGCAGTAGCAGCAGTAGCAGCGCACGTGGAATGTAGTATCCGAGCTTCTGCATCTCGCGTTTCATGATGCGCGGCAGGTCTTTCATGATGCCCCAGATACCGGCATCGGGAATAACCTTGCCGGTGAGGCGAGCTTCTAGCTGTTCCGCCAGCAGTCCACTAAAAGGTGCGGCAATCAGGTTGGCAATCGTGCTGAAGAAGAAGCTGAACACCAGTAGCACAGAAATCACGGCTATCGGCCAAATCAAATAATCCAGCCAGCGTAGCCATGCGGGCACGTGATTCATCAGGGCCGGGATCCACTGACCCATCTTGGTGAACAGCCACCAAAAAGCGCCGCCCATCAGTAAAATGTTTACCAGCAGCGGGATCACCACAAATCGGCGGATACCGGGCAGAGAGATCAACTTCCAACCCTGGGCAAAATAATGCACTCCATTGACATCAGATGACGGCATAAAAGAAATTTTCTCTCTCAATTGAATAGGCTGGGCTATCATATCGATATGATTTTGCACTGACTAGGCACTTGTTGGATGAAAAGTGTTCAAAAAGAATGCAACATTCATGTTTATTAGCATAAAACAGTGTCCAGACTTGCACTTATCAACTCAGCCAAATAGAGTTAGATAGGTGAATGTTTGCCGCGTTGGCAATGAATAATTACCTTATGGGTAAAGAACAACAGAGATAGCAATGATGCAGGACTTGCGTCTGATATTAATCGTTGTTGGTGCGATCGCCATAATAGCGTTGTTATTGCACGGTTTGTGGACCAGCCGTAAAGAACGCTCTTCGCTTTTTCGCGATCGTCCAGCTAAACGAGTGAAAAAAGAACGAGAGCAAACCCCGAGCGAAGATTTCGTTGATGGGGTGGGAGAAGTGCGCGTGCGTGCGTCCCACTCACATGACGAGCCGTCTATGGGTAGCTATGACGAAGCTGAAAGTTTTGTCCCGATGCACGCCGAACCCAAGCGCGCATCGCAGGCACCTGTGCAGCCTCAGCCTACTCAGCAGCAACCTGCGCATCAGCAGCCGGTTCAGCATGCGCCGCAGCAAAGACCCGTGCCTCCACAGGCGCCGGTTCAGCAGCCGCTGCATGACGATCCTCTGCTTGGCGGTTACTCCGCTGCCGAGCCGGTAAACGCACCGCATCACGAAGCATACGCCGAGCCTGTTGCTCAGCCTGCTCGTGAGCATACCGCGCCGGTGCCGCCAGCTGAAATTCATGCTGACGCTGCGCCAGCCGCTCGCGCCGAACCACAGCCTTTCGCACCTGCCGAGCCTGAGCCCGAGCCGGTGAAAGAGAAACTGAAAGAAACCGTTCTGGTGCTGCACGTTGCGGCTCATCAGGGTGGGGTAATTGGCGGAGAAGTACTGCTGCAAAGCGTGCTGCAGGCCGGTTTCCAGTTTGGTGCGATGAATATTTTCCATCGCCACGTCAGTCCTGCGGGCAGCGGTCCTGTGCTGTTCAGCCTGGCTAACATGGTGAAACCGGGATCATTCGACCCTGAGAATATGTCTGATTTCTCAACGCCGGGTATTACGCTGTTTATGATGGTGCCTTGCTTCGGCGATGCTCATCAGAATTTCAAACTGTTGCTCCAGTCTGCCCAGCGTATTGCTGACGACGTTGGTGCCGTAGTCTGGGATGACGAGCGTCGTATGATCACGCCGCAGAAACTTGAGTCCTACAAAGCGCGTATCCGCGAAGTGCTGGAAGCTACCGCCTAGTTCTTCGCTCAAGCAACAGTATGCGTTACAATCTGCCTAAATCTTACTAACCCCCGCATGTCGGGGGTTTTTTATCATTAAGATGGTGAGCCATGGCTACAATTCAACAACAAATAGACGATCTGCGCACCAAGCTGCGCCACCATGAATACCAGTATCACGTGCTGGATGCCCCCGAAGTTCCAGACGCCGAATATGACCGCCTGATGCGCGACCTGCGCGAACTCGAAGAAAAAAATCCCGATCTCGTTACTCCAGACTCTCCTACCCAACGTGTTGGCGCAGCGCCGCTTTCAGCTTTTGATCAGGTGCGCCATCAGGTACCCATGCTTTCGTTGGACAACGTGTTTGATGAAGAGAGCTTCCTGGCTTTCTATAAACGCGTCAAAGATCGTCTTAAAGTTTCTACCGAACTTACCTTCTGCTGCGAGCTGAAACTCGACGGGCTGGCGGTTAGCCTGCTGTACGAAAACGGTGAGCTGGTGCAGGCTGCGACGCGCGGCGATGGCACCACAGGTGAGAATATCACCATGAATGTGCGCACTATTCGGGCTATTCCGCTGCGTTTGACCGGTGACAATATTCCCGCTCGCCTTGAAGTTCGTGGCGAAGTATTTATGCCGCAGCCGGGGTTTGAAGCGCTAAACGAAGAGGCGCGACGTACCGGAGGTAAAGTGTTTGCCAATCCACGTAACGCCGCTGCCGGTTCACTGCGCCAGCTTGACCCGCGCATTACCGCCAAACGTCCTCTGACCTTCTTCTGCTACGGCGTTGGCGCGCTGGAGGGCGGCACACTGCCAGCCAGCCATTTCCAGCGTTTACAGCAGTTCAAGGCTTGGGGATTGCCAGTCAGCGAGCGGGTCAAAGTCTGTACCGGCAGCAGTGAGGTGTTGGCATTCTATCGTCAGGTTGAACAGGATCGCGTCCACCTCGGGTTTGATATCGACGGCGTAGTGGTAAAAATCGATTCGCTGGAAACGCAGGAAACGCTGGGCTTTGTGGCCCGAGCCCCGCGTTGGGCGACGGCGTTTAAATTCCCGGCGCAAGAGCAAATCACGCTGGTGAAAGACGTTGAATTTCAGGTCGGGCGCACAGGCGCGATAACCCCGGTTGCACGCCTGGAGCCGGTTTTGGTCGCAGGAGTCATGGTCAGCAATGCTACTTTGCACAACGCCGATGAGATTGAGCGGCTGGGATTGCGCATTGGCGACACGGTGATAGTACGCCGCGCCGGAGACGTTATTCCGCAGGTGGTTGGGGTGATTGAAGACCAGCGGCCTGAAGATGCGCGCGAAGTGGTATTCCCGACCCAATGCCCGGTATGCCATTCCGACGTCGAACGTGTCGAGGGCGAGGCTGTCGCGCGTTGCACTGGCGGACTCTTCTGTGGCGCACAGCGTAAAGAGGCGTTGAAGCATTTCGTTTCCCGTCGCGCGCTGGATGTTGACGGCATGGGCGATAAAATTATCGACCAGCTGGTGGAAAAAGAGTACGTCAAAAATCCGGCCGATTTATTCCGCTTAACAGCCGGGATCATGACCGGGCTGGATCGCATGGGGCCGAAGTCGGCGCAAAATCTGGCGGCGGCGTTGGAGAAATCCAGAGATACCACTTTTGCGCGTTTCCTTTACGCGCTGGGTATTCGTGAAGTCGGTGAAGCTACGGCGGCAAACCTGGCGGCGCACTACCGCACTATTGATGCATTGCGTGAAGCCGATGTTGAGTCCCTGAAAAAGGTGCAGGATGTCGGTGATGTGGTGGCCAAACATGTTGTCAATTTTCTCGGCGAAGACCATAACAAAGAAGTGATCGACGATCTGCTTAACTTCGTGCGCTGGCCTGCGCCGCAGGTGATTGTGGCTGAAGAAATTGACAGCCCGTTTGCCGGCAAGGTGCTGGTACTGACCGGTTCGCTATCGATTCTTTCGCGCGACGAAGCCAAAGACCGCCTGACGGCACTTGGCGCGAAGGTGACTGGCAGTGTGTCGAAGAAAACCGACATGGTGATCGCCGGTGAGGCCGCGGGATCCAAGCTGGCCAAAGCGTTGGAACTGGGTATTCCGGTGATCGACGAAGAGGAAATGATCCGCCTCTTAGGCGATCCCCAAAGTACTTGAAGCGGCAGCGACTTCAATGACGTTGGGTAGTAATGAGGGCAATTTATGGAAAAAGAAAATTTAATTGAAATCGCCAACACTGTTATGCCGTTCGGCAAATATCAGGGCAGGGTACTGATCGATCTGCCGGAAGAGTATTTGTTATGGTTTGCTCGCAAGGGAGAATTCCCCGAGGGCAAGCTCGGCATGCTGATGGAAATGGCGCTGGCGATAAAAATTGAGGGGCTACAGGATTTACTGACACCCCTGAGGCGCGGCGGCGGCAACCCGCACAGCGAATAAATGTTTGGTATTGATTAAACCATAGTCATTCCACGAAAAAGCCGATCATTAAACTGATCGGCTTTTTTATTTTGAATCAGAAAGTTAATTCAATTTAGCCTGAACTCTCGCGCCACCTTCAGCCTGCTGTGCTTCATCGTTTTGCAACTTCAGCTGCTTATTGTGATAGCGCTTTGCCAGCACGGCGCAGATCATCAGCTGTACCTGATGGAAAATCATCAGCGGCAGCACCATCATGCCAATCGCACTCACCGGGAACAGAATATTTGCCAGCGGAATACCGTTAGCCAGGCTTTTCTTTGAACCGCAGAACACGATGGTGATTTCATCTGGTTTCGAGAAGCCCATCCAGCGCGCCATGTAGGTGTTAAAGATGATGACAATCGCCACCAAAATGATGCAGACGATCACGATAAACGCGAAGGTACCCAGCCCAACTTTATGCCAGATACCCTGAGTGACCGCTTCGCTGAACGCAGTGTAAACCACCAGCAAAATCGAGGTTCTATCGGTTTTGCCGATCATCTTCTTGTGTTTATCCACGAATTTGCCAATAACCGGACGCAGCAGGTGACCCGCCAGGAAAGGGACCAGCAGTTGCAGGATGATGTGCCACATCTGCTCCAGGCCGTTTCCTGTGTCGCCCTGAACGTGCATCAATACGCTGACCAGCAGAGGCGAAACGAAAATCCCCAACAGGCTTGAAGCCGATGCGCTGCACACCGCTGCCGCCACATTGCCCCCGGCCATCGAGGTAAAGGCGATTGCAGACTGAACCGTCGCGGGCAAGACACAGAGGTACAGGAAGCCAGAATATATCTGCGGGCTGACGTCAACCGGATGCCACCATTGGAAAAGCAGGCCCAGAATTGGGAACAAAATAAAGGTGCTGAACATCACCCAAAGATGCAGACGCCAGTTGTTACTGCCTTCAAGGATCGCCGCGCGCGATAGCTTGGCGCCGTGCATAAAGAACAGCAGGCCGATGGCGAAAATCGTCAGGTCATTGAAGGCAGTGATATAAATACCTCGTGCCGGGACGAACGTCGCCAGCAAAACGGTAGCGACCAACATCAGGGTAAAGGTATCAGGCAAAAAACGCAGGGCTTTCATAGCTGTCTCAATAATTTGTAAGTAATAGCGCTATTTTGACTGTTTCAGTTAAAATTATAAAATTGATTTATCTAATCCATTAATGAATCCGATTCATGAATTATTCTCTCAAGCAACTCAAGGTTTTTATCGCCGTGGCGCGTTATGGCAGCTTTAGCCGTACCGGCGAGGTGATAGGCCTCAGCCAGTCAGGTATAAGTCATAGTATCAAAGAGCTGGAGAGTGAGATGGGCGTGCGGCTGCTCGACCGAACTACCCGTGAGGTGGCGCTAACCGATGCCGGACGTCGTCTCGCCAACCGTGTCGAACCCTTGCTGGATGAACTGCACGCAATGCTGCTCGATACCCGCAGCTTCGGCACAGAGCAAAATGGACGAGTGAGGATTGCTTCCAGCCAAACTATTTCAGCTCATCTGATGCCGCAGTGTATCGCCAGCAGCGCCGATATTTTCCCTGATATTCAGATTTTACTCAGGGATCAATCACAACAGCTGGTGCTGAACAGCGTGCGCAATGCCGAGGTGGATTTTGGCATCGTGATCGACCCCGGTTACAGCAACGATCTGGACACCGAGGTGATCCTGCACGAACCTTTCCTGCTGCTATGCCACCAAGACAACCCGTTTGCGGCGATGGAGGCGGTGCCGTGGACCAGTCTGAACAATGCGCGACTGGTCCTGCAAGACTATTCTTCCGGTAGCCGCCAGCTTATCGACAAGGCGCTGGCAGATTTCTCTGTAAAAACTCACGTCGTGCAGGAAATAGGTCATCCAGCGACACTGTTTCCGATGGTCGAAGCAGGTATCGGCATTAGCGTTCTGCCCGCGCTGGCGCTGCCCCTGCCTTCGGGCAGCAAGTTGGTGATCCGCCCTCTGGTGCCCGAGGTGAATCGAGCGTTGATGCTGGTGAAACGTAAAAATCGCTCATTGACGCCCGCCGCCCTGGCCATTTGGGAGGTCGTCAAACAGCAGGCGCAGCTTCTTACGGAGAAGCGCAAAGTTTTTGGATTGGATTTCAAAGCTTAATCAATATCAAAGCTTGATTGCCAACTGCGGCCAGCGCTCAGTCCAGCGTTTATCACGCGCGCGCTGCTGCAAAACCTCAGGGATGCCGTGCTTTGGATTGGCGCTGATGGTAAAAGTAAACAGGCTATCAATACCTAGCGGCGCAACCAGCTCCAACTGATTGTCAGCATTGAGACGAACGCCGACGGCGGTCTCGATTTCGACCCAATAACTCATAGCATCGCAGGTCGAAGTGTAAGGTTCGCGACTGTATTTCAAATGCATTCTGGCCTGATTCTTCACCGACCAAGGCAAGTCGGGAGCGAGAGTTTCGAGCTGTTTCTCATACTGGCGATCGGTTTCAGGGCTTAAATCCTGTGAATTAAAATACACGACATCTATATCATTCAGCGGCGAATTATCGGGGCGCTGGTGCAAGCGGTCCCACACCAAGTTACGGACAAATCCTGCCGCCAGGCACCAGTCTTCAAGGCCCAGTTTTTGTGCTTCATGCAGTGCCCGCATGCGCAGCGCATCTTGTTTAATCCATTCAAATATCTGCTGCTGACTCATCATTACCTCCGAGTATTAAGCCATTTTTATCCTGGCAGACCTTTGCTCGTCCTTTAATAAATCGAGCCGTACCAAATAATGATAACGGGTCTGACGCACCTTTTAAGACCGGGCTATCAAGGCCGCGCGCCAAAATGAGGCAGTGGCATTCAGCCCTGAAGTTGTTTAACGATTTAAATCAGCCGTTATCCAGATAAGGCCAATTTTGCGCAGTTGGTACAGCCCTTGCAAGACCCGATGATAGGTTTGCAATGCAGTGATACATCCACTGGCAGGGGACTCGGTTATGCAGAAAACAAAAGTTGCACCGGTGTTAAAACGCACATTAGGCAGTTTCCATTTATGGGGCATCGCCGTTGGATTAGTTATCTCCGGTGAGTATTTCGGCTGGAGCTATGGCTGGGCGCAAGCTGGAACCCTGGGGTTTCTGATCACCGCTTTAGTGATTGCTGCCATGTATTGCGCATTTATTTTTAGCTTCACTGAGCTGACCACCTCAATTCCTCATGCAGGCGGCCCGTTTGCCTATGCGTATCGCGCATTTGGGCCAACCGGAGGCTTTGTCGCCGGATTCGCCACTCTGGTTGAGTTTGTTTTTGCTCCCCCAGCCATTGCGATGGCAATCGGTGCTTATCTCAACGTTCAGTTTCCCTCTATCGACCCCAAATGGGTGGCAGTTGGGGCCTATATCGTGTTTATGGGGCTAAATATAATCGGTGTCAGCATTGCCGCTACCTTTGAGCTGCTGGTCACGCTGCTGGCTATTTTCGAACTGTTAGTCTTTATGGGCGTCGTCGCGCCCGGTTTTAGTATGGCTAACTTTACACACGGCGGTTGGGCGGGCAGCGACAGCTTCAGTCCGGCGGCATTCTCTGGCATTTTTGCCGCCATCCCATTTGCTATCTGGTTCTTTTTGGCAATCGAGGGTGCATCGATGGCCGCTGAGGAGGCGAAAGACCCGCAAAAAACCATTCCAAAAGCCTTTATCGGCGGCATTTTGACCCTAACCGTATTAGCGCTGGGCGTGATGCTGTTTGCCGGGGGCGTGGGCGACTGGAGCAAGCTGGCAAACATCAATGACCCTTTGCCCCAAGCGATGAAACTGATTGTTGGCAATAACAGCGGCTGGCTGCACATGCTGGTATGGCTCGGGCTGTTCGGCCTGATCGCCTCGTTCCACGGCATTATCATGGGCTATTCTCGACAGATTTTTGCGCTGGCACGAGCCGGTTATTTGCCTAAAAAACTCGCCACAGTTAACGCGCGTTTCCAGACGCCGCATCTGGGGATTATCGCTGGTGGTGTTGTAGGTATCGCGGCGATTTTTTCCGACCAGCTAATTGTCATCGGCGGGCAACCTTTGACCGCCAATATTGTGACCATGTCGGTATTCGGCGCGATTGTTATGTATATCATTTCAATGGCAGCGCTGTTTAAGCTACGCCGCAGCGAGCCTAAGCTGATACGTCCATTCCGTGCGCCGTTTTATCCTTTTGCACCGGCATTGGCGTTGGTGCTGGCGGTTGTTTGCCTCGGGGCGATGATTTACTACAACACCTTACTGTTTATGATTTTTGCCGCGATGATGCTGCTGGCCTACGCCTGGTTCAGGCTGACCCACCAGGCGCGCAGCGATGCCGATCACGACCCACAGCTTGGGGGATTAAAACCCGCGCCGGTGAAAAGTGCTAAATAACAGGCTTGCCAGGGAGTGTTATGTTTCAAACGACGTTGAGCCATCGCAACTATCAGTTTCGTGATTTACGCGAGCTGATGGCCAAGGCGTCGCCGGCCCGTTCCGGCGACTATCTTGCCGAGGTTGCCGCCGACAGCGCGGAAGAGCGTATGGCGGCAAAAATGGCGCTGGCTGAGATCCCACTTAAGGTATTTCTGCAACAGCTGCTGATCCCCTATGAGCAGGATGAAGTGACGCGCCTGATCATCGACACTCACGATGCCGCCGCTTTTAGTGAAATATCGCACCTGACCGTGGGGGATTTTCGGGACTGGCTGCTAAGTGAAACTACCGACTCGACAGTGCTGGCTACAGTCGCCAAGGGCATTACCCCTGAAATGGCCGCTGCGGTCAGTAAACTGATGCGCAATCAGGACCTGATTCTGGTAGCCAAAAAATGCCGGGTGATTACTCGTTTTCGCAATACAATCGGCTTGCCGGGTCATATGAGCGTGCGCCTGCAGCCTAACCACCCGACCGACAACTTGCAGGGCATCGCGGCCAGCATGCTCGACGGGCTGCTTTACGGCTCGGGTGACGCGGTGATCGGTATCAATCCCGCCAGTGACAGTCTGCCATTGCTGGAAAATCTCAATTACATGCTCGATGACGTGATTAGCCGCTTCGAGATCCCGACCCAGTCCTGCATTCTGACGCATGTCACCAACACGATTCGGCTGGTGGAACGCGGCGCACCGGTAGATTTAGTCTTTCAGTCGATTGCCGGTAGTGAAGCAGCCAACAGCGGTTTCGGTATCAATCTGGCACTGCTTGAAGAGGCGCAGCAGGCAGCGCTGAGCCTCAAACGCGGTACTTTGGGCGATAACGTCATGTATTTCGAAACCGGGCAGGGCAGCTGTCTTTCGGCCAATGCCCATTTTGGTGTCGATCAGCAAACCTGCGAGGCGCGCGCCTACGCTATTGCCCGCCGATTTTCACCTTTGCTGGTCAACACGGTGGTCGGGTTTATCGGCCCCGAATATCTGTATGACGGCAAGCAGATTATTCGCGCCGGGCTCGAGGACCATTTCTGCGGCAAACTGCTCGGCGTGCCTCTGGGCTGCGACGTCTGCTATACCAACCATGCACAAGCCGATCAGGACGATATGGACACACTCTTGACCCTGCTCGGCGCGGCGGGTTTAACCTTCCTGATTGGCGTACCGGGTGCCGATGACATCATGCTGAACTACCAGAGCACCTCCTTTCACGACGCATTATATATCCGCGAGTTGCTGGGACTAAAACATGCGCCTGAATTTGCGGCATGGCTCGAGAAAATGAAGATTATAGACGGCGACGGCAGGCTGCGTGAGACTCGCGCTTCACATCCGTTACTGAGCCAGTTGCCGCAGTTGGGAGGTCGATAATGAGCAAGGAAGGGGATAAAAAAGCTCTTCAATCAGTGCATCCCAACCCGTGGGAAACTCTGCGCCAGTTTACCGCTGCCCGTATTGCTTTGGGCCGCACGGGTGCCAGTTTGCCAACCGATGAAGTGCTGCGTTTTGGACTGGCGCATGCACAGGCTCGCGATGCGGTCCATCAACCTTTTAACAGCGAAGAGCTGGAGCCGGAGTTGCACGAGTTGGGGCTAAAAACGTTGCGTGTAGACAGCGCGGCGGCCGATCGCGCGACATACCTTTGCCGACCTGACCTGGGGCGCAAGCTTTCCCATGATAGCCGTGAGTTTTTGCAATCACTGCCGATTGAGGCGGCCGATTTGGTTCTGGTAGTGGCTGATGGACTCTCTTCGAAAGCTGTACACCGACAGGCTGTACCGTTGATTAAGGCACTATTACCGTATCTCGGGCAGTTAGATCTCAAGCTGGGGCCGGTGATCCTTGCCCATCAGTCGAGGGTCGCGCTGGGTGATGACATCGCTGAAATTATGAAAGCTAAAGCGGTTGCCATTCTGATTGGCGAACGGCCGGGGCTTTCATCACCGGACAGTTTGGGGATTTATATGACCTGGGGGCCGCACACGCGCCGCATGGAGTCAGAGCGCAACTGTATCTCTAACGTTCGACCCGAGGGACTTGACTATCCTCAGGCAGCGTTCAAGCTCGCCTGGTTGTTGGAACAGGCATTTCACCGCCAGCTCTCAGGCGTTAATCTTAAAGATGAAAGCGATAATCCGGCATTACAGGGTCGGGTTCGGCTGGAATAAAGTCATTACGGTACTGTAAGTAATGACTAATGGTTAAAAATAAATCTAAAGAACACGACAATATTTGCAGATCATTTGACGCTTCTTAAAATATTCCTTTTAACCGGACTGTTAGTTAATAATACTTTTTGAATGGTTATTACTAGGTATCGACTAGGCCAAATTTTTTCAGGTTCCAAACCTATGGAGTTTGCAATAATTTTCTCCCCTTTTGGCCAAGGTCTTTGTAAGGCATTACTTAATGTGCTTGAAGCAAGTCCGTGCTCTCGTGAAAGAGCGGATAAGGATTTTTTAGGAGGGAAATTGAACCGTGATGATGGGCTTTCGAATTCGAATGGAAAACTAACTGCCTTGGCAAATATCTTCACAGGCCTACGCCCGTGAAGATGATGAATTTGCTCTGGATCTAAAAGGCAATAAAACCCATGTCACCGGCACCATTTCTCGACCGCTATAGCGATTGCCTTGGTGCAGCTTACTAGGTCGCTTATCGAGACACGTTCGTTTGGCTGGTGGGACTGTGCCGGATCGCCTGGCCCAAAGTTCACCGTTGGCGTATTTCCCAAACCAGTCGGCAAACCAATGTCACTGTGCGCGCCAAATCCTGAGAGTGCAGGGGAGAGATCGGCCTCAATCACTGCTTGCTGAAAAGTCTGCACGAACGGATGATCAGCCGGAATTTCGGCGCAGTCGGCATCTAAAATCCATTCGATGGTTGCCGGATGCTGGCGTAAATAGGGATCAGCCTGACAGATATTCGCCAGATGCTCCTCCACTTCCCGCTTCACGTGACCGCCGAGGCCGAACTCGTCTTTCTCGGACGGCAGATATTGCACGTCAATCACGATTTCGCCGTATCCTGCCGTTGAAGAGGCGTGCTCGCCGACTTTAAGCTGAGTCACCAGAATCATGTTCGGCAGTTCCATTAGCGGGTGATTCTTTTTGGGATCGAATTGCCAGCGGCGGTTAATAATATCGATACCGTCCATAATCTGGCGACACAGCTGCACGGCGTCTACCGGCCCGGTGCTGTACCACGAATTCGGCATCAGCTCGGCGTGACCGCCAACGCCGTTGACCAGAATTTTCCCCCACAGGATACCGTGACACAGTGGCGCAATGCGATTGGCGCTGGGTTCGGTCATGATCCCTGCATCGGCTTTGAATCCCCGGTCAACCATCGCCAGCGAACCCATGCCGCCAATTTCCTCATCGACCACGGTGGTGAAAACGACGTCGCCTGACAGGTTAATCCCCAGTTCTTGCAAAAATTCGACCGCCATCAGCATGCAGGCTACGCCGCCTTTCATATCCACTGCGCCGCGCCCAAACACTTGCTGGTCTATAACTTCAGGAGCGAAAGGGTCTGTGTTCCAGTGTGCGCGAGCGCCGGGTGGAACCACGTCAATATGGCCGGTTAGCATGATCGATTTGCCGCCACCGCTGCCTTTTAAGGTGCCGCCAAGGTTAGGGCGACCTTCAAAAGTACGGCCTTTGTTGGCCCCCGGACGGCCTTTATATTTTTCATACAATGCCGGACCATCGGGGTCCCAGAGATCGGTAGTCATGCCCAGAGACTCCAGTCGTTTTTGCAGATACAGCTGGCAGTCGCGTTCGCCTGGCCCTGCCTGTGTTGGGTCAACCAGCACAATAGAGGGGAATGACAAGATGTCACACAGCGTATCGACAATGCGCTGTGAGTTGGCTTCAATGTGCGCTGAAATCTTTTCTGAAAGAGACATTATCGGGCTCCGTTAATTTGCGAAACGCGTGATGAGAGACGGTCGGCAAGCAGTACGGCGATGAGCAGAATACCCACTACGCCAACCTGCCAGACGCTATTGATGCCAAACTGCAACATGCTGGTTTTCAACGCCACCAGCAGCAGTACGGCGGCAAAGACGCCGCTGACGCCACCCTTGCCTCCAAAAATGGCGATACCCCCCAGCAGCGCGGCGGTCAGCGATTCGAGTTCAAGATTGACGCCTGCATCAGGGCGGCCGCTGCCCAGCCAGGAAAGAGAAACAAAGCCGGCAGCACCCGCCAGAAGGCCACACAGGCTGTAGAGCAAAATGCGAACTTTATCGACCGGAATGCCGACCAGACGCGCCGAGTTTTCGTTGAAGCCCATCGCGTAAATCCAGCGACCCCAGCTGGTGTAAGACAGGATCACCGCGACAATCACAAACGCAGGAACAACCAGCGTCAAGAATGGCAGCGGGATATCGCCCAGCATGCCTCGACCCCACGGCAGCGCCCAGCCAGGTACGCCAGACTGCGCCGCGCCGTCGGTGAGGCACAGCGCCAAACCGGAGTACAGATAAAAGGTGCCGAGGGTGACAATCAGCGGATAAATACGCAGTTTGGCAACTAATAGCCCGTTCAACGCGCCGAGAAGTCCGCCGCAGAGCAGGCAAACCAGCGGCAAAAGCGCCGATGGAACGCCGTATTGCAGACTCATTATGCCCACGATAGCTGACAGCGAGACATTGCCGCCCACCGAGAGATCGATACCGGCACCGCCGCACAGCACCACTAACGCCTGTCCGAGCGAGACCAGAGCCAGCAAGGTAGCAAATTGCAAAATACTGCTCAGCGTGGAGCCAGAAAGTATCGAAGGCTGGGCGATGAGCACCACGATGGCCAACAGGATCCACAGGCTGGCAAGAATGCTCAGCACCAGGTTTCGCTGGCACCAGCGCAGCAGGCTAAAGGAGTTGGATAAGATCACGAAGATGGCCTCCCGCTAACGGAAACCGCTTTTGGGCGCGTCAGCCACGGGTGAAATTTCAAACGACCGGCGACTACCTCGGCAATCAGCACTGCCAGCAGCAGCGCACCAGTGACTACCGTTTGCCACAAAGAAGGCACGCCGATTAACAGCAGACCGTTTTGCAGGATGCGTAGCAAAAATACCCCGAGTACCGTGCCGAGCAGGCTGCATTGTCCGCCCATAATTCCGGTGCCGCCTAAAACCACGGCGGCGATCGCTTCCAATGCCAGCGTACTGCCGACCGTCATTTCGACGTTGCGATAAGTGGCGACGTAAAAAGTAGCGGCGAGACCACAGAGTGCGCCACTGATGATAAAGGTGGCAAAACGCACGCGCGTTACCGCAATACCTGACAACCTGGCCTTGTCGGCAGAATGCCCGATAGCCAGCAGATGCGGCCCAAATGGCGTGCGGCGCAGGGCCAGCCATACCAGCAGATAAGCCAAAATGATCACCCAGGCAGTCACCGGCAAGCCAAGAAAGTGGCTTTCGAGCCGCTGAGTGAGAGTGGCTGGCAGACCTGAAAGCCATTGACCGCCAAGCAGGGCAAATACCGCCGTGCGATAAACGCCGTACAGCCCTAAAGTACCGACAATTGAAGGGATCTTGCCGAGCACTACCACGCTTGCGGTAATCAACCCGGCGATAATACCAATCACCGGACCAGCCAAGGCAGTGAGTGTCGGATCTAGCGTGGTGTTCAGCAGTTGCCCGACGACAATTGCCGCCAGCCCCATCACCACGCCGACCGAAACATCGACGCCACCCATCGCCAGCAGCAGCGTCATGCCAAGACCAATCAGCAGCAGCTCAACACTGTTGCGCAGCACGGTGGTAAGGTTATCGGCGGTCGCAAAATAGGGCGATGCCAGGCTAAAAATAACTATCGCCAACAGGCAGACGGAGGCCAGCGTGATTTCGCGCGCGGAAAACGACATTTTCGATTTTAGGGTCAATGGAATTGCCACGGCGCTGTGCTCTCCGTTGAGTCAAACTTCATGAGCCAGATCAGAAATGAAACTGATCGACATTTTTAGCCGTGAACACCGCCGGTGCGCCAAGCAGCAAAATGCCGGTTTTTGCATCGTATTTAACCGATTGGTCTAGGCCCGGAACCGTGTTTTCAGCAGAGAAAGCTTTGCCATCAATGAGTTGCTTACCGGCCCAAACGGTCAGATAGCCGAGTTTTTCCGGGTCCCACAGCACCGTGAAGCCAAACGATCCGCTTTTCAGGTAACTGCGGGCGGTATTCGGACTGCAATATCCGCTGCCGACCACTTTGCCAATTTTGCCCGCCGTTTCGATAGCCTGAGCAACGCCAGGGCAAGTCGTCGAGGCGACCGCAATGATGCCTTTAAGATCGGGATGCGATGACATCAGATCGGTAGAGATCTGCGCCGCACGACTGGCGGTGCCACCGGCAAACTGTGGCTTAAGCAGCACGACGTGTGGATATTTTTCCTTGACGCGTTTTTGCATAAAACCGATCCACGCGTTGAGGTTAGAGGCGGTGGCTTCACCCGAGACAATACCGATGGTGGCGTGATCGCCTACGCGCTGGACCATCTGGTCAATCATGGTTTCACCCAATCCCTGGTCGGTTGCCTGAGCGACATAAACCGCACGGCCGCTGTCAGGTGCATCACTGTCACTGGTAAAAAGTTTGATATTTTTGGCTTTCGCCTGAGCGACCACGGGAGCAATGCTCGAGGCATCGAGCACGCTGACCGAAATCGCATTGACCCCTTGGGCTATCAGATTCTGTACAATTTGCAGCTGATCCATGGGGTTGGTATCAACCGGACCGGAATAGATAAAATCGACGCCAAAGGCCTTGGCCGCGCGCTCACCGCCGTCCTGCATCGCCTTGAAATAGGGAATACCGATGATTTGCGGCACGAATGCAACTTTCGGTTTGTCTGCGGCCCAGGTCGTTGCAGTCCCCGAGACCAGCAGGGTAGAGGCGACCAATGTTACTGCAAGCGTCTTTACTAGCATTGAAGTCTTGAGCATAGGGTTCCACCATCGATAAAGGAATAACGCGGCTAAACAGTGACTGCATCGAACGCTCGCGCGTCGGGATGAGCGCCCGTAATTAACGAGACAATTTCTTCGGGTGTGGTTTCTGAACGACGGCGTTCGGCGATTTTCCTGCCACGGCGGAACACGACCATGCGATCGGCGACCTCAAATACGTCGGAAATGTTGTGGCTTATCAATACGACTGCGCAGCCGCGTTCGGCCAGTTTGCGGGTCAGGGACAATACCTTGCGCGTTTCGGCTACCGCCAGAGCTGCCGTGGGCTCATCCATGATAACCAGCCGTGCATTGAGATTCAGCGCGCGGCAAATCGCCACCGCCTGCCGTTGCCCGCCCGAAAGGCTGCCAACCGGGGCTTGCGGATCGCTAATGTGCGCTTCAAGTTCTTGCAGTAACTCGGCGACACGAGTTTGCATCGCCTGCTGGCGTAAAAAAGGAATGCCAAGAAAGCGGCGTTTCAACTCTCTGCCAAGGAATACGTTTTCTGCTATCGACAAATTTTCAGACAGCGCAAGTTCCTGAAAAATGGTAGCAATACCACAGTCGGCGGCTTCCTTTGGCGAGGAAAATATCACCGGCCTGCCTGCGACCAGCAATTCGCCCTGCGTGGCGGGATAGGCTCCTGCCAACACTTTGGTGAAGGTCGATTTTCCGGCACCGTTATCACCCAGCAGTGCCAGCACTTCTCCGGCATAGATATCAATGTTGATATCATTGAGCGCGGTCAGTGCGCCGAAGCGTTTGCTGATATGTTTAGCCTGAATGTAGGGTTGATTCATCGCACGGCGCCCCTGATTATCATTTGGACTCTAAACGGGTGAGCCAGCTCAGGCAGTTTTTCCACAGCTGGTTATAGCCCGGCCACTCGATAAATTCTCCCGGCACCCAGTGCGGGCCGATGTCAGAGGTCCAGACCAGCGAACGACCCTCACCATAGGCACCGCTTACCAGCAGCGGATGTCCGCCTTCCTCGTCTGGAAGAGTGGCTAGCACCTCGGCACCGTCTTTAAGTAATACTTCATTAGCGCCAAGTAGCAGAGGCCATTCGCCGTCAATGCCTTGCAAAATTGGATGATCTTTCGCGGCAACAATCTTGGCCGAGAATCCCTCGGGGATCTCCAGACGATCGTCATAAGGCAGGCAGGTCACAGGCAGCGCATCTTCGACCGGCGTATTGCGCCAACGAGCCTTGCCGTCGATGCCCTGGAAGGAGAAATATCCGCCAATCATCATCAGACCACCGCCTTCTGCGGTCCATTGACGTAAAAGTTTCAGGCGGTTAGGCATGGGTTTGCTGTGCATCCACACGGCAGGCGGCAGCAGCAAGGAGTTAGCGCCAATGTCAGACAAAATAATCGCGTCGTATTCTTTCAGACCTTGGAGGTCAAAGGGCAGTTTCTCGACCACTTCATGAGCCGGCATGTAAGTCAGCTCAAATTCAGTATTTTCCAACGCTTTGACCAGGGGTTCGGCACCTAAATGGAAGGTCACACTGCCAAACTGATCGAATCCTTTATAATGGGTCGCTGAACTGACCCAGCTTTCACCTAACAACAATACGCGTTTGCTCATGCTGCTCTCCTGAACGGGGCTTGCTCTTGCCCCCGGGATTTAAAAGAGGGATGTTGCGATTTAAAATGGAGGGTGGATCGTGATTGATCCTCAAATATCTCAACGGCTGATGTCCCTTTGATATCAAAGTAAACCGGTTTAGTAAAGCGGTTTAGTGATTGAAATATGCGCAATGTGGCGAAATATAAGTCAATTGTATGAAGGTTAGGTGAAAGGGGATTTTTGCGACAGGATTATCTTATGGCCGAGGGGGCGGTTTTTGGAAAAACCTGCTTAAAACTTTTAAAGAAGGTGAGGGGGGATTTGGCTTAGGCCGTGCCCTCTTGCAGCTCCGCGTTTTGGGTGCTGCGCATGGGCTTTAGGTGCCGCACACGGCTTTAGGTGCTGCGCACGGACTTTTTAAGATCAATAATCACCGAGGCGTTTTTCCGGTTCACTCATTTCAATGGTCATTTAACCGGCCGCGCCGGAACCGGGCAAGAGGTCTCCAGGGCGAGCCCTCTTGCATCTCCGCGCCCCTTTGGTGTCGCTTATTTGTACGGCACCAGACGATGAGTTTGTTTCAGTTGCCACCGTGTGTGGCGTTGGACGCGCCGCTGCGCGGTCCCTTCGTTCGTTCGAAAGCCAAAAACGTCTTTCTCCCTCACTCAGCGCCGGCCCGAAACCGCCAATTCGGTCTATTAAAGAAAAATCGGCAACCTGACCTTAGGTCCAAAAACTTTCCATCCGGCATAAAGTCAAAATCCATCGCCCTTACTCATTATTTTTCCTTTTCAGTTGTGTGTTTTATTTAAAAAAGGAGGGAGCGGTTTTCCCTAGGGGCTAATACTGGCGCACTCCGTGACGGCGCTGAGTGAGGGGAGGGAGACGTTTTTGGCTCCTGACCGAGCGAAGGAATGGCGGAGCCACGCGGCAACGCGCCACACAGAGGAGTGACTGGAAAGAGCTACAAACTTGAGAACCGTTTTATTCAACGGGGACAAGGGCCCGGGATTCTTAAGGGTGGCGGCCCAAGGGCCACCCTTGAGGCGGTCTGGGCCGCAGCCCAGTAAGCGAAGCGCATGCCGTTGAAGTAAAATGAAATTTAAAATTAAAAATAGAAGGGTATGACGGAATCTGCAGCTTTTGAAATGCTAAAATTTTGAGTGCCGCTGAAACGCAAAAAACGCCCTTTAGGCGCTTTTTTCTTATTAAGTGGTGGGCCGTGCGGGATTGATTCGGCCTTCGGCCTCACCCTGCGGGCAACGCTTGCGCGTTGTCGTCTCGCTTCGCTCGGCTCGAACCTGTGCGCAGCTTCTCACCCACACGGCCAAGGGAATCTGCAGCTTTTGAAATGCTAAAATTTTGAGTGCCGCTGAAACGCAAAAAACGCCCTTTAGGCGCTTTTTTCTTACTAAGTGGTGGGCCGTGCGGGATTGATTCGGCCTTCGGCCTCACCCTGCGGGCAACGCTTGCGCGTTGTCGTCTCGCTTCGCTCGAACCTGTGCGCAGCTTCTCACCCACACGGCCAGGGGAATCTGCAGCTTTTGAAATGCTAAAATTTTGAGTGCCGCTGAAACGCAAAAAACGCCCTTTAGGCGCTTTTTTCTTACTAAGTGGTGGGCCGTGCGGGATTCGAACCTGCGACCAATTGATTAAAAGTCAACTGCTCTACCAACTGAGCTAACGGCCCACTGTTTAGTGGCTTTTACTGCTTGTGTTCAGAAGTGGTGGGCGATGACGGGTTCGAACCGCCGACCCCCTCCGTGTAAAGGAGATGCTCTACCAACTGAGCTAATCGCCCACTTCTGAATACCTTTTCGTAAGAAGCTTGCTGAGAAATGGTGGGCGATGACGGGTTCGAACCGCCGACCCCCTCCGTGTAAAGGAGATGCTCTACCAACTGAGCTAATCGCCCATTTCTCATTTCTTCTTACTGCACCATCACTCATTAAGAGTGGTGGGCGATGACGGGTTCGAACCGCCGACCCCCTCCGTGTAAAGGAGATGCTCTACCAACTGAGCTAATCGCCCATCATAAGATGGCTTTATCACAACGCGCTCACTCTCAAAAGAGTGGTGGGCGATGACGGGTTCGAACCGCCGACCCCCTCCGTGTAAAGGAGATGCTCTACCAACTGAGCTAATCGCCCCGTCGTGATGGAGTCGCATTATAGGGATAGTTCGAATTGAGTCAACGGTTTTTAAAAACAAAAATGACTGTTCGGCGTAAAACTAGACAAGCCGCCAAAAAAGTATGCAATTCAGACTAATTCTTATGCATCAATGAGCTAAAAAAAGCGTTTTTCCTGCCAGCGGCCTAGGGCTTTTTATCTTCAACCAATGACTTTTGCCGTGTATCAGCCCCTTTTTTTGGAAAAAATGCATTGGCTGACTCGATCTTTTCAATCAATAAGCAGCACAGAGCGCATTTTGTTTTCGCTATCCTGTCAATTAGCCGCTCAATTGCCGGGTTCAACGTTGAGGATTCGAGGCAGAGTGATAGAATGATCCCCACTTTTATATCCATAGTTACCTAAACCATGACGTTGGGTATTGTATTAATGAGAGTCTCGTTAAATCGCGACATCTATTTGAAACATAGTTAAGGCTGCTTTCCAGATGAAAATCAAAACCCGTTTTGCTCCCAGCCCAACTGGCTATTTGCACGTTGGCGGCGCTCGTACTGCACTTTACTCCTGGCTTTATGCCCGCAATCTGGGCGGTGAGTTCGTGCTACGTATAGAAGATACCGACCTGGAGCGCTCAACCCAGGCGGCAATCGATGCGATCATGGATGGGATGAACTGGCTGAATCTGGACTGGGACGAAGGCCCATATTTCCAGACTAAACGTTTTGATCGCTACAATGCGGTAATCGACGAAATGCTGGAAAACGGCACTGCCTATAAATGTTACTGCTCTAAAGAACGTCTGGAAGCGCTGCGTGAAGAGCAAATGGCTAACAACGAGAAGCCTCGTTATGACGGTCGTTGCCGCGACAGCCATGAGCATCATGCTGCTGACGAGCCTTGCGTTGTGCGTTTTCGCAATCCGCAGGAAGGCTCGGTTATTTTTGATGACCAAATTCGTGGGCCGATCGAATTTAGCAACCTTGAGCTGGACGACCTGATCATTCGTCGTACCGACGGTGCGCCAACCTACAACTTCTGCGTGGTTGTCGATGACTGGGACATGGAAATCACCCACGTTATTCGTGGCGAAGACCATATCAACAACACACCGCGCCAGATCAACATCCTTAAAGCATTGGGTGCACCGGTGCCTGTATATGCTCACGTTTCAATGATTCTGGGCGATGACGGCAAAAAGCTGTCAAAACGTCACGGCGCGGTTGGCGTAATGCAATATCGCGATGATGGCTACCTGCCCGAAGCATTGCTTAACTATCTGGTGCGTCTGGGCTGGTCCCATGGCGATCAGGAGATCTTCACCGTTGACGAAATGAAGTCCATGTTCAGCCTCGATAACGTCAGCAAATCTGCCAGTGCTTTCAACACTGAAAAGCTGCAATGGCTGAATCACCATTACATCAATTCGCTGGCGCCAGAATATGTGGCGACGCATCTGCAATGGCACATTGAGCAGCAGAACATTGATACCCGTAACGGCCCAGAGCTCGCTGCGCTGGTTAAACTGCTGGGCGAACGCTGCAAGACGTTGAAAGAAATGGCTGAATCTTGTCATTATTTCTACGAAGATTTCAGCGAATTTGACGAAGCAGCGGCCAAAAAGCACCTGCGCCCGGTTGCGCGTCAGCCACTGGAAGCCGTGCGTGCCAATTTGGCAGCCATTACCGACTGGACTCCCGAGAATGTGCATAACGCGATTCAGGGCACTGCGGATGAGCTTGGCGTAGGCATGGGTAAAGTGGGTATGCCATTGCGCGTTGCCGTGACCGGTGCTGGCATGTCGCCGGGTATGGACGTTACCGTTCACGCCATCGGTCAGAGCCGTACACTGACTCGCATCGACAAAGCATTGGCTTATATCACCGAGCGCGAAACTCAGCAGTAAGTTTTTTAGAAAACTAAAAAGGCCAGCGGAGCGATCCGACTGGCCTTTTTATTGTGCATGACTTTATTGCACAAAAGAGAAGGAAATTAACGCAACTGTGAGGTCGATTCCGCGCTCTCTTTGGTTGGACGGTAAGCCATGAAGTACATCAGGCCTACGAATCCGGCACCGCCCAAGGCATTACCCAGGAAAACGGCAACGAAGTTCGGGAAGTATTGTGACCAGGTCAGGGCACCGGCAAAAATTGCCGCAGGGATGATGAACATGTTGGCCACCACGTGCTGGAAGCCGATTGCTACGAACGCCATCACCGGGAACCACATACCGATAACTTTGCCGCCCATCTCTTTGCTGGCATAAGCCAGCCACACCGCCAGACATACCAGCCAGTTACAGCCCACGCCTGAAATAAAGGAGTGCATAAAGTCGGCACTGACTTTAGCTTGCGCGGTTGCTACTGATTTAGCCAGGAATACGCCTTCGGTCATGCCTAATACGTGGCCAAAGAAGTAAGCCACGGCGATGCTGCCAATCAGATTGGCGATAGTGACCCAAAACCAGTTACGCACTACAGCCAATAGACTGATTTGACGAGCAAACCATGCCATCGGCAGAGTCATCATGTTACCAGTCAGCAACTCGCCGCCGGCTAATACGGTAAGGATCAGACCTACCGGGAATACAGCTGCACCCAGCAGACCGCCAAACGAGCCCCAGGAAGCAGGCAGTGTCCCTACTACATGCAGATCTAGCAGGAAGCCTATAGCAATAAAGGCACCGGCCAGAAAACCCAGGATCAATAAATTGGCAACAGAGGCACGACTTTTGCTCACTCCGGCCGCAACGGCGAGTGAAGCGATTTCTTTGGGTGAATACAGGGACATGATTTGGCTCGAATGTGATGAATTGTTTTAATAAGTGATAAACGACATTGATGCTGCGATTGAAGTCTATTATGAGAATTGTCTGATCACAAGATGCTATTTTATGCTCGTTAACGGTTCGTTAATTTAATTGAAAAATTGTTGCCAAAAATCATCAGCAGGATCAGATAAGTGCGGATAATTTACTCGGGATGTTTAAATACGCCGAGTAGAGTAACTGCGCATTTTTTGTTCACATTTAAAGGAAAATCGCTGTTGTGACCGCTATTTGGCGTCTTTTTCAGCGCTTGATTGCATTATGCAATTTAGCCGTTGACAGCCTTGGTGGGGTTTCATATTATGCGCCCCGTTCACAAGATTTAATGTGTCTGGAACGGGGGTATAGCTCAGCTGGGAGAGCGCTTGCATGGCATGCAAGAGGTCAGCGGTTCGATCCCGCTTATCTCCACCAATCTTCTTCTCAGAGCAGGTTGGTCGCTAACATCTTCCCAAGGTGTCAGCAGAAGACAGTAAATCCGAACACCCGTGGGGGTATAGCTCAGCTGGGAGAGCGCTTGCATGGCATGCAAGAGGTCAGCGGTTCGATCCCGCTTATCTCCACCAAATTTTAAGAACCCGCTTCGGCGGGTTTTTGCTTTTCTGCATTCTGTAAACACTGCGCTGTTGCTCAACTGCGCCCATAAAAAAAGGCGCCGTAGCGCCTTTTTAATCACTTACCGCAATCTTATGCCAATACCAGTCCTGCGATAGAGGCAGAAAGCACG
Organism: Rouxiella sp. WC2420; assembly: GCF_041200025.1. NCBI lineage: Bacteria > Pseudomonadati > Pseudomonadota > Gammaproteobacteria > Enterobacterales > Yersiniaceae > Rouxiella > Rouxiella sp. WC2420. The sequence goes on from NZ_CP165628.1 coordinate 1,383,050, forward strand.
CTAACCAGCGTTGAGCCGTACAGCAGTTTCAGGCCGAAGCGTGAAACCACGTTACCCTGCTGTTCGTTCAGGCCCTTGATAGCGCCCGCGACAATCCCGATTGACGAGAAGTTGGCAAATGACACCAGGAACACGGACAGAATACCTACGCCGCGTGGAGACAGGTCGTGAGCCACTTTTTGCAGATCCAGCATCGCAACAAACTCGTTGGAAACCAGCTTGGTGGCCATAATGCTGCCAACCTGTAACGCTTCATGGCTTGGCACGCCCATCACCCAGGCAAATGGGTAGAAGACATAGCCCAGCACACCCTGGAAGCTGATGCCGAACACGCTGTTAAACAACGCATTCAGGCAAGAGATCAGAGCGATGAAGCCGATCAACATTGCTGCAACGATAATCGCCACCTTGAAACCGGCCAGAATATATTCACCCAGCATTTCAAAGAAGCTCTGGCCCGCGTGGGTGTTGGTCAACTGCAAATCTTCTTCACTATCAACCTTATAAGGGTTGATCAAAGAAAGCACGATGAAGGTACTGAACATGTTCAGAATCAGCGCGGCAACCACATACTTAGGCTCCAACATAGTCATGTAAGCACCAACGATCGACATAGAAACTGTCGACATCGCCGTTGCTGCCATGGTGTACATACGTTTTTCAGACATTTTTCCCAAAATATCTTTGTATGCGATGAAGTTTTCAGACTGACCAAGGATCAGCGAGCTGACGGCGTTAAAGGATTCCAGCTTCCCCATGCCGTTGATTTTTGAGAGAACAGTACCGATGATACGAATGACCACCGGAAGGATACGCACGTGCTGCAAAATACCAATCAGTGCCGAAATGAACACGATTGGACACAATACATTGAGGAAGAAGAACGCTAATCCCTTTTCGTTCATGCCTCCAAATACAAAACCAGTTCCTTGTGCTGCAAATTTCAGAAGCGTTTCAAACAAGTCTGAGAAACCTTTTACGAAACCTAATCCAATTTCTGAATTGAGGAAGAAATAGGCTAACAAGACTTCAATGACCAATAGCTGGGCAATAAAACGTAAACGAATGTTTTTTCGGTCACGGCTTACCAGTAAGGCCAGTACTGCCACAACAGCCAAGGCTAAAACAAAGTGCAGTATTCGGGACATGTTTGCTCCAAATTATGAGGCAGGCGATATTTCGACGGACATTTTATGTAACGCGTACATAAAAAATGTGATATCTATTGCAAATATATGAATTTGGTTTAAAAAAAGCAAGATTTCCAGCCACATAACACGAATTGTGAAGATGCGAAGAAAATTACCCATCATTTGATTTATTATGCTAACTTTATCAAAAGCCGTATTACACCCTACACTTTGTGTGTTCAGGCAGCCGTATTCTAAAAAGTCTGCATTAGGAAAGCGAGTCATGATTAACTCTTTTGGCTTCTAATCCCGAAAAGTACTCAATTTCATTTTAGCCACTCACTCCCTATCACAGAAATAATCAATTTCTTTCTAAATGCGCTTGATAATCATTCTCAGTTAAGTATTATGTCTATACGCGCAAAAACTGTAAGGGTTAAATGAAATGCTGAATAGCCGAGCTGAGTCCTCCAGCCGCACCTCCCGGAAGATCAAGCTGTCATTGATGGGGCCTGCTTTTATTGCCGCCATCGGCTACATCGATCCCGGTAATTTCGCTACCAATATTCAGGCTGGCGCGTCTTACGGCTATCAGCTGCTGTGGGTGGTGGTTTGGGCCAATATCATGGCGATGCTGATTCAACTGATGTCTGCAAAATTAGGTATCGCAACCGGTAAAAATCTGGCCGAACATATTCGCGACCGTTTCCCACGTCCCGCCGTTTGGGCTTATTGGGTGCAGGCTGAAATTATCGCCATGGCGACCGATCTGGCCGAGTTTATCGGCGCTGCCATTGGCTTCAAACTGTTGCTGGGCGTTTCTCTATTGCAAGGCGCGGTGCTCACCGGCATTGCCACCTTTATTATCCTGGGGCTGCAAAAGCGCGGGCAAAAACCTCTTGAGCTGGTAATTGGCGGCCTGCTGCTGTTTGTCGCGATGGCCTACATCGTCGAGCTGTTTTTCTCGCAGCCTAAAATGATTGAGCTGGGTAAGGGGATGTTGACGCCAAGCCTGCCGGATGCGAATTCCGTATATCTGGCTGCGGGCGTTCTTGGCGCAACGATAATGCCGCACGTGATTTACCTACACTCTTCATTAACCCAGCGCTCTAGCAAAATCTCCAAAGAGCAGCGCTACTCCTCAACCAAGCTGGACGTCGGCGTGGCGATGACCATAGCCGGATTCGTTAATTTGGCCATGATGGCAACCGCGGCGGCGGCGTTCCATTTCAGCGGTCATAAAGGTATTAGCGAACTTGAGGAAGCCTATCTCACCCTGTCACCATTATTAGGGCATGCGGCGGCGACGATCTTCGGGCTGAGTCTGGTTGCTGCGGGACTTTCTTCGACCGTAGTCGGCACGCTGGCAGGTCAGGTGGTCATGCAGGGCTTCGTTAAATTTTATATTCCTTTGTGGGTGCGCCGCGCGGTGACAATGGCACCATCGTTTATCGTGATACTTGCCGGTATGGATGCGACCAAAATTCTGGTGATGAGTCAGGTGCTGTTAAGTTTCGGGATTGCATTGGCCTTGCTGCCTCTGCTGGCTTTCACCGGCAACCGCGAACTGATGGGCGATATGGTTAACTCACGGTCAATGCAGTGGGCGGGGCGAGTTATTGTTCTCGTGGTGGTGAGTCTGAACCTTTACCTGTTAATAGGCATGTTGAAATAAACTTCGTTAGCTGTTTAGCAAGGATCACAGTCAATAAAAAAGGGCACTTTTCAGTGCCCTGGTATTATAACTTCGCAGATTATTACGGATGACCGCCAGGTCCACCCATCGGAGGACGAGGGCCTCCACCGTGATCGCCGCCGTGATCAGGACCACCAGGGCCAGGACCGCCGTGTCCATGATCAGGACCGCCGTGTCCGCGATCAGGGCCACCGTGTCCGTGATCAGGACCACCGTGTCCGCGACCGTTCTGGTTCCACCAGCCGCCGTCACGCCAGCGACCGCCATCCCAGTAATCACCACGGTTATTGCGGTGACCATAATATTCATTGCGGTGCTGCCACCAGTACGGGGAGCGCCAGTCATAACCATCCCAGTAATAGCCGCGGTGATCGCGTTGGCCGATACTGACGTTTAAACCAGGAACGCTGATACTAATGCCGTCAGCGTGCGCCGGCATAGTGGCTGGCAACAGGCCGAACAACAGGGCACCCAGAGCAATCTTAACGGGTAATGTTTTCATTTTGCTTCTCCATTCAACCTTATTCCCGCCTTTTCAGCATGCAGATAACTGCGTGTGAAATTATTGGGTCTGTATTAATTCGTTAGATAACGTTTTCGATGCACACAGTTATAAGGCCTGGACCACGGGTAATCTATTGCCCGCAATCCTGTTTTGATTATTTTACCCAGTTTAACGATTTACTTACAGTAAGTCCCTGACAGCATTGTTAACAAACTTTTCCTGTTTCTAGTAAACGGTTACACCAATATCTTTTCTATATCACTAATTTCCTGCTCGCTTAATTGCAGGTTGTTCAGCGTATTGACCGCATCATCGATTTGGCTGGTCTTACTCGCACCAATCAGCACCGAGGTGACCTTATCGCCGCGTAATACCCAGGCCAGCGCCATTTGCGACAGTTTTTGACCACGAGCCAGAGCAATCTCATTGAGTTTACGGACTTTTTCGAGCTTCGCTTCGGTGAGTTGATCAGGCTTCAGGAACTGACTGCCGCTGGCCGCGCGAGAATCTTGTGGAATTCCTTTAAGATAGCGATCGGTTAACACGCCGCCCGCCAGGGGGGAGAAGGCAATCGAGCCAACGCCATTTTGCTGCAAAGTATCGAGCAGGCCATCTTCTACCCAACGTTCAAACATTGAATATTTTGGCTGGTGGATGAGGCAAGGAGTTCCCAACTTATCAAGGATATCAAAGGCCTGTTGCGCCAAATCCGCCGGGTAGTTAGACAAACCAATATAAAGCGCCTTGCCTTGACGGACGATTAAATCCAGCGCTGCCATGGTTTCTTCCAGCGGAGTATTTGGATCAGGGCGGTGATGATAGAAAATATCGACGTAATCAAGCCCCAGTCTTTTCAGGCTCTGGTTCAAGCTGGCAACCAAATATTTCTTCGAACCCCAATCGCCGTAAGGCCCGTCCCACATGGTATAACCCGCTTTGGAGGAGATGATTAACTCATCGCGCCACGGCAACAAATCTTCTCGCAAAATGCGCCCAAAGTTCTCTTCGGCCGAGCCGGGAGGCGGGCCGTAGTTATTAGCTAAATCGAAATGAGTAATCCCGTGATCAAAAGCGTGATGAATCAATTCGCGGCTGTTTTCAAAACGTGTGGCATCGCCAAAATTGTGCCACAGGCCTAATGAAACGGCTGGAAGTTTAAGGCCACTGATTCCGCAGCGACGATAGAGCATATTTTCATAACGAGAGGGGGAGGCTTGATAAGACATAGGGGTCCTTTTAAAAAGCTTACAGGAATAAAATAGCGTTTTAGTGTATGCGTTTTCATTTATAGTTTCGGCTGCATTGATCACAGCTGCCACTATTTTTTTTATCAAAGGAAAACTCTTAATCTGTTTAATCAATAAAAGAGCATTTTCTCCCGGTCGGTTATTTTGTTCGCATTTAACGCCTAATTATTGTCCGGCAAGACGCAAAGGATCGAGCAGGCTATCAATAAACCACCTTCCCGCCGGACCGGGTTGATTAGTTTTGCACCACACTGCATCAATCGAGATGAGTTTAGGCCAGCCGCGCAACTCCAGCTCAATCAGTTTGTGGTGACCAAACTGTGCCACCAGCCAGCGCGGTAGAATAGACCATCCAAATCCCTGTTCCGCCATTTCAAGCAGCATGAGATAACTCGGTGCCGACCAGGTTTGCCCCAGCGCCTTGGGTTTTTCCTGCCGACCGTAGGTTTGCAGGCACAGCTGGCGATAAGTGGATAAATCTTCGCGGCGCAGCGTTTTTATTGCCGCTAGTGGATGATTTTTAAACACAAACAGCGCCATTTCAGTCTGGTCAGGTAATCGGGAATAGCCAATATCTGGCGGATAATTTTCCTGCACCTCAAGCATACCAACGTGCGCACGCCCGCTATGCAGCAGGTCGATGACGTCTTGATCCTCGGCAATCAGGCACTCGAATTCGATATCCGGGTAGCGCTGCTCAAAACGGCCAAGCAGCATCTCGTAATGCGTTGGCTGGTAAGTATCTGATAAAACAAAAGTCAGACGCGGTTCGGCCTGCTTAGTCAAGCGCACTGCCAAGTGATCGAGCTGTTCGCTGGCCGACAAAATCGCCTGCACGTGAGTCAATACCCGCTGACCCTCAGGCGTTAGCCGCGGTTGGCGGCCTTCGCGATTAAACAGCGTAATTCCGAGATCAATCTCAAGATTCGCCACTGCTGTACTCACGGTTGACTGGCTTTTATTCAGCTTTCTGGCCGCAGCAGAGAAAGAACCGCTGTCGGCGGTGGCGACAAAAGCCAGCAGTGCTTCAGGCGAATAGCGCATAAAACGTTCCTCAAAATGAAAGGCGATAACGATAATCATCGTTTTTATCGATACTATCTATCTTTATTCTATCTTTAATACCGATGATAATCCTGCCCAGCGACACGGAAAGGTCAATATTTACATTCGATCTCTCAAGGAATTAATTACTCAAGGTAGGTTAAAAATGTCATCGTTAAACGCCTCAATGAAAGCTAAAAAAAGTCTCACTGAGCGCATTTTCCACGCGGTAGGATTCGAAGCGCTCGCTCTGGTCATCTGTGCACCGACGGCAGCCTGGCTGATGAACAAACCCATTTTTGAAATGGGCGTGCTGGCGATTTTGTTATCCACCACGGCGATGGTATGGAACGTGGTCTATAACAGCGGTTTCGATTATTTTTGGCCGCAGAGCCGGGTAAAGCGAACCTTTGCTGTTCGTATCGCCCACGCGCTGGGGTTTGAAGGCGGGTTCATCCTCTTTGGGCTGCCCATTGCAGCAACTTGGTTGCAGATTGGTTTGCTCGATGCTTTCCTGCTGGAGATTGGCTTTTTCTTATTCTTTTTGCCCTACACTATCGCCTACAACTGGATCTACGATACGCTGCGCCAACGTTTAATTGCACGTCGTCGTTGCGCTGCCCATAAGACGCAAACCAGTTGCCGATAAGGCATTAATCGAGCTTGTGAGGACTCATTGGGCCCGTTATTTTGTTCTATAGACTAACGATAAAGGATAAAAAAATGAAAACCCTGGGACTTATCGGCGGCATGAGTTGGGAATCGACCGTGCCGTATTACCGCACCATCAACGAGCAAATCAAGCAAACTCTGGGCGGTTTGCATTCGGCAAAAATGGTGATTTACAGCGTTGATTTCTATGAAATTGAACAGTTGCAGGCGCGGGGGGATTGGGAGCAGGCCGGGCAAATCCTGGGTGAAGCCGCACAATCATTAAGAAAAGCCGGGGCAGAGATTATTGTCGTTTGTACCAACACTATGCATAAAGTCGCCGATGCTATCGAGCGCATTGGCGGCCTGCCTCTGTTACATATTGCCGATGCTACCGGCAAGGCTATCCAGCAACAAAATATCGGTCGCATTGGCCTGCTGGGAACTCGTTTTACCATGGAACAGACATTCTATCGTGGGCGCTTAGAGGCGCAGGGAATTGACGTTTTGACTCCCAATGAAGCCGACAGGGAGATTATTCACCGCATCATTTATGAAGAGCTATGTTTGGGAAAAATTCTCGACGGCTCGCGGGAAGAGTATCGGCGAATTATTCAGTCGCTGGAACAGCAGGGCGCGCAAGGCATTATTTTAGGCTGCACCGAAATCACGCTATTGATTGGCCAGCAGGATGCCAGCGTGCCAGTGTTCGACACCACGGCTATCCATGCCCATGCTGCCGCTGCTTTTTCATTAAATCAGTAAACGACTAATCAGACTCTTTATCTAGCCCTTTTTCGCGCCGGACAGCCAGCATCATCGGTTTTCCGGCCAGCAGTAACCAGGCCGGCAGCATCACAATGCATAACACCGGCAGCAATTTTAGGTCCGGTACCACCGCCAGTGCCATAAACAGACTCAGCCAGCCGTCGCGCGTGACTACCAGCATCAATCCCATGACCGCGCAAGATACCGTAATTGCCGCTGGTACCGAATCCACGTGATTATGCAGCATAATTCCTAACGAAACGCCGACAAACACCGCCGGAAAAATTCGACCACCGCGAAAACCGCAGGCCGCCGCAATAACCAACGCCGCCAGCTTGCTCAGAGTGATCGCCAGCAGTTGCCCCAACGACAGACTATCGCTGCTTAGGGCCAGCAATTTCATTTCATCGTAACCGCGAAACAGAGTGATTTGCCCGCCAATCAGCGCCAGCAGGCCGAGCACAAAACCGCCAATTCCCAGCATAATCATTGGATTGGGAATAGAGTGGAACAGCCTATGAATGTGAGGGAAACACCACACCGCCAGCATCCCCAGCGCAATCGCGGTCAGCGTCACCACTGAGCCGCTCAGCACATCGACTAAATGCGTCTCAACGTAGGGCGCAAGGCTTAGCGTAAAGTCAGGTTCGAAGAACAAATTCCCCGTAAAAGCACCTGCCCCGGCAGCAAGCAGAGGAGGAAATAGTCGATCCCACAGAGGAGCGTCTTTTCCTCCATTAAGAGTTTGTGAGAAGATAAGCGCGGCGGCGACCGGGGTACCAAATAGCGCACCGAGAGTGCCCGCTGCGGCGAGAATAATCCAGTCGGTGCCGGGGACTCGTGGAAATAAAACGGAGCCTGCGGCAACGGCGACAGCAATATTAATGGCAATTATCGGGTTTTCAGGGCCGAGACTTATTCCACCGGCTAGCCCAATAACCAGCGCAAGCAGTAGTCCGGGGATGGCATTTAACGCCACTGGCATGCCGATTAGCGATTCGGTGGCCGGGTCGGGGCCTGCGTGACCGGGCATGTAGCGAATTAGCGCGCCGACGCCGACCCCCGTTAGGGTGAGCATAAACAGCACCCAACCCGCTGATTGCGTGTTAATGTTTAGGGCATCGGGGATTTTTAGCCACAGCAGCGTTTGCAGCGCGTTGGCAAAACGCATTACGGCGACCAGAATGATGCTGGACGCGGATCCAATAACCAATGCCGGGACCCCGAAGGTCAGCATGGTTTTTGCACGAGGATGCAACATGCAAGAATTCCCTTATTTTTCTGCTGAGTCCAGTGTATAGAAGATCGTCGGATTTTAGATTTCTACCGCTTTATTTTGCGGTATGCAGCTGCTTATATCATCGATAGGTTAAATCGGCGTTGCAGCATAGGGCAATTACCGCTATTTTGCCCTCACGAATATGTAAGCACTTAGCACTTATAGTCCTGCTAGCCTGGATTTTCCAGCCCACAATTGGGTGTGTCATAAAAGGCTGATTATTATCACTCGATGCGAGCCGAAGCAGGGCGAGCAATTTAATTTTTGCGGAGATAAAAATGACCAAGTACGCCCTGGTTGGCGATGTCGGAGGCACTAATTGCCGCCTGGCGCTTTGCGCTCTCGACAGCGGTGAGATTTCTCAGGCCCAGACTTTTTCCGGCTTGGATTACGACAGTCTTGAAGCGGCAGTCCGCCACTATCTGCAATTGCAGCAGCATGAAGAAGTTGTCGATGCCTGTATTGCTATCGCCTGTCCTATTGTGGGCGATTGGGTTGCGATGACGAACCATACCTGGAAATTCTCCATCGCCGAGATGAAGAAAAACCTGGGCCTCGAACATCTTGAAGTCATCAATGATTTTACCGCCGTGTCGATGGCAATCCCGATGCTGAAAGAAAGCGACCTGTTGCAGTTCGGCGGTAAAAAACCGCAGGATGGTAAACCGGCAGTGATCTACGGCGCGGGTACGGGTTTGGGCGTGGCGCACATTATTCACGTGGAAAATCGCTGGTTGAGCTTGCCGGGCGAAGGTGGACACGTTGACTTCGCACCTAACAGTGAAGAAGAAGACATCATCCTCGAGCAGTTACGTATTGAAATGGGGCACGTTTCCGCTGAACGTATCTTGTCCGGCCCTGGTCTGGTTAATCTTTATCGTGCAATTGTCAAGGCAGATAAACGCGAACCAGAAGACTACGCGCCGAAAGATGTCACCAAACTGGCGTTGGAAGACTGTCTTGACTGCCGTCGCGCACTGTCATTGTTCTGTGTCATCATGGGCCGTTTCGGTGGCAACCTGGCGTTGACTATGGGCACTTTTGGCGGTGTTTACATTGCGGGTGGCATCGTGCCGCGCTTCCTCGAGTTCTTCAAGGCATCCGGTTTCCGTGCCGCGTTCGAAGACAAGGGACGTTTCAAAGACTATCTCATTGATATTCCGGTTTATCTGATTACCCACGATCAGCCAGGCCTGCTGGGTGCGGGCGCTTACTTGCGTCAGTCAATCGGCTTTACGCTGGTAGCCTAGTTTTTAGGTTGCAGTAGATTTAACTTCGCCTTCTCAGGACCGGTTCCTGAGGAGGCGAAGTTTTTTATGTCCATGAAATTTTTAAAGCCCCATCAATTGGCGGAAAGCTTTCACCTTGCTGCGGCTGACTGGAACTTCAAAATCAAGATCGCTTAATCGCAAAATATAGGTGTTGTTAAACCACGGCACGATTTCGCGTATTTTCGATAGATTGACGCAATAGGAACGATGGCAGCGAAAGAAATGTTCTTCCGGCAGCCGGTTACACAGCTCGGAGATATTCATCGGCATAGTGTATTGCTCACGGCGGGTATAAACCTGCGTCACTTTTTCCTGCGCGGCGGCGTAATAAATATCGTTAATATCGGTAACGATAATCCGCTCGTCCTTGATTAAATTAATGCTGTGGCTGACCCGATTACTGCCGCTCGACGCCGGAACTTCGGCCTGTTTATCGCGTTTGAAATGCATCTCGAGCTTTTGCAGCATTGTGACGATGCGCGACTCATGATAAGGCTTGAGGATGTAGTCAAATGCTTCAATTTCAAAAGCTTCTGCAGCATGTTCTTTGTACGCGGTGATAAAAATAATGTAGGGCTTATGGGCAAACTTGCTGATGTTTTGCGCCAGCAGAACGCCGTCGAGCGAGGGAATATTAATGTCCAGAAAAATGGCGTCAACTTGATGATTTTGCAAATATTTCAGCACTGCCAATCCATCGTCAAATTTCTCGACGATACTGATGCTGCTGTGGGTGCTAATCAGGTAACCAAGCTCTTCCTGAGCCAGAAATTCGTCCTCGACAATGATTGCTTTCAACCGTTTACCCTTTATGGATCATAAATGAGATTTCTGTACCCGGTTCGAGTCGGCGGATCTGTAATCCCTGTCCGTACAGCAGGCTTACGCGGTGATGGACATTAAGCAGGCCGATTTTATTGCCCGGCATTTCGTTTTTAGCGACTCGCTCGATCACCGATTGCAGAATACCTTGCCCGGTGTCTTTCACCGACACTTTAATCTTATCGCCTGCATGTTTAACGGCAATCACCACTACGCCTTTGCCGCTTCGTGGCTGAATACCGTGCACGATAGCGTTTTCGACCAGCGGCTGAATTAACAGGCTAGGAATTGAAACGGAAATATCATCGTCAATATCGTAAATCACCGTGAGTTTGCTGCCAAACCGGGCCTGCTCGATAGCGATATAATCCTGCACCTGATGCAGCTCTTTTCGCAGGTCGATCATTTCGTCATTGAGCTCAAGATTGTAACGTAAATAGCGCGACAGATTGATGATCAACTGCCGCGAGGTGTCTGGATTAATACGGATTGACGAGGAGATTGCATTGAGCGCGTTAAACAGAAAATGGGGATTAATTTTACTTTGCAGCGCCCGCATTTCAGCTTTATTGGCCATTTCCCGCAGCTGCTCGGTGCGGGAAACTTCCATTTGAGTCGAGATAATCTGCGATAGCCCGACGGCCATGACTTTTAGCGAATAAGTGATGCGGTGCGCGTGACAATAGTAAATTTTCAGCGATCCGGTGATCACCCCTTTTTCCCACAGCGGGATGATCATCTGCGAGTGAATCTGCGGGGTGCGGTCCATTTCATCATTGTTTTTAATCGTGATCCTGCCACTGCTGATCACCTCTTTGGTGTTTTCGCTGATAATTTCGTGGCCAATATTGTACTGATCTGCGCCTGTGCCGACGTAGGCAAGAATATTTTTGGTATCGGTAATTGCAACCGCGTCGGCATTGATATCTTCACGAATGATATTGCAGACCGTAGCCATCGACTCAGCATTGATATTTCGAAAATAGGGCAGAGTTTTGTTGGCAATATCCAGTGCCAGACGAGCCTGACGCGCGGCGATAGCCTCTTTTTCGTCGGCGACGCTTTGCACCAGCAGCACGATAGGGCCGATGGAAATCGCACCGAGGATCAGTGGGGCAGAAATACTCATCACAATATCCAGGCCCAGTGAAAATGGCCGAGATAGCAGTAAAATCAGTACCATAGTCAACGATTCGCACAGCATGCCTGCGGCTATACCCACCTTCCAATGATGCTTTTTTTTAACTTTCAGATTAATAAAGCCCGAAAGGAAACCGGCAATCACGCTGGTGATCAGGCACGGCACCGAGGTCACGCCGTGAATATCAATCAAAAATCGGTGAGTACCTGAAATCAGGCCGGTAATGATGCCGACCCAAGGCCCGAAAAGAATACCGCCTGCGACAATCGCGATGGTACGAACGTTAATCAGCGAGCCTTCAACGTTAATACCCGAAAGTGTACCGAAAATGGCAAACAGCGAGAATATTGCCGTGACGGCGGCCAGTTCCAGCGGCGTGTGCGCATCATTTTCTTTTTGTAGCAGTCTGCGGAACAGGCGGGTACGGGTCAGAAAAAACAGGCAAATCAGCATTAACGCCGCGCGGTCAAACACCGCAAGCGTCATATCGAAGATGTGTTGCACAGCAGACTCTCGGTAGGATGCCTGGGCATCGCGCTTATAGGGAATGGCGTGATTATAGGGAATTGTGCCCCCGGTCGCTATAAGCAGCAGGGTTAAACAAAAATCGATGAAATTACTGTCAAGAAGCTGCCGCAAATGCGTATATTTAAAGCGTACCCGGATGCACATTTGATCTATAAAAAGAGCCTGTTGCCATGATTGTATTGACCACACCCCGGCTGGAAATGAGACCAATCGAACGAGAAGAATGGCCGCTATTTTTGAAGTTATATCAAAACGATAACGTAATGAAATTCATTGGCGACATAGAAACACCGGCCCAGATCCGCTATCGCTTCGATCAGCGCCTGGGGAAATGGGACAAATATTCCGATTTCTGGTTATGTTTGGTGATCCGCGAGCGAGCTACCGGCGAGGCTATCGGCCTGACCGGCTTTTTCCCCGACTGGCGGCCTTATCAGCAGGCCGAAGTGGGATTTATGCTGCTGCCAGAGTATCAGGGCAAAGGCTACGGCCAGGAATCACTGCATGAAGTGGTGAATTACGCCTTTAAGATATGTGGTTTTCATCGGCTACAGGCCAACGTGCTTGAAGGTAATCTTCCCTCGCGACGTTTATTGGAAAGATGCGGTTTTCGTCTTGAGGGTACACTGCGAGAAAGCTACCGCATCGGCGGAGAGTGGCATAATGACTGGCTTTTAGGATTACTGCGCAGCGATATTGCTACGACCTGAGTTTGAGTAAAAATATTTGCCTAATCTATCGACAGTTTTTCCTCACTGCGATATGTTGATTTATCGGTTTGTTTTCTGGCCCCCACGGCAAAGGAAATAAACCAGCGTCGCTCGGATGGTCCGGGCGCTTACGTTAATCGAGGAAATCATGACTGAATCCAGTCCTAAACGCCGTTTTACCCGCATTGATCGTCTTCCCCCTTATGTTTTCAACATCACTGCTGAATTGAAAATGGCTGCGCGACGTCGCGGCGAAGATATTATCGATTTCAGTATGGGGAATCCTGACGGCCCAACGCCTCCTCACATTGTCGAAAAACTGGTGACCGTTGCCCAGCGAGATGATACTCACGGCTATTCAACTTCACGCGGTATTCCACGTCTGCGTCGCGCTATTTCTCGCTGGTATGCCGATCGTTATCAGGTGGAAATCGATCCCGAAAGTGAAGCGATTGTGACTATCGGTTCGAAAGAGGGCCTGGCTCACCTAATGCTGGCAACGCTGGATCATGGTGATACCGTGCTGGTGCCCAATCCAAGTTATCCTATTCATATTTACGGCGCGGTAATTGCCGGTGCGCAAGTACGCTCCGTGCCGCTGGTCGAGGGGGTGGATTTCTTTGGCGAGCTTGAACGCGCGATTAAAGAAAGTATTCCTCGTCCCAAAATGATGATTCTCGGTTTCCCGTCCAATCCCACGGCCCAGTGCGTGGAGCTGGACTTCTTCGAGCGCGTAGTGGCGCTGGCGAAACAGTACAACGTGATGGTTATTCACGATCTGGCTTATGCCGATATTGTATACGACGGCTGGAAAGCGCCGTCTATCATGCAGGTGCCGGGGGCGAAAGACATCGCGGTAGAGTTCTTCACACTGTCGAAAAGCTACAATATGGCGGGCTGGCGAATTGGTTTCATGGTCGGCAACGAAGAGTTGGTGAACGCACTGGCGCGCATCAAAAGTTATCACGATTATGGCACCTTTACGCCGCTGCAAGTGGCGGCTATTGCCGCGCTGGAAGGCCCGCAGCAGTGCGTGAAAGATATTGCCGAGCAGTACCGCCAGCGTCGCAACGTCTTGGTTCGCGGTCTGCATGAAGCTGGATGGATGGTAGAAAATCCTAAGGCTTCAATGTATGTCTGGGCGAAAATACCTGATGCCTATGCGCATTTAGGATCACTGGAGTTTGCCAAACGTTTGCTGTCCGAAGCCAAGGTTTGCGTTTCTCCCGGCGTTGGTTTTGGTGATTACGGCGACACTCACGTGCGCTTTGCGCTGATCGAAAATCAGGACCGTATTCGACAGGCAGTGCGTGGTATCAAAGCCATGTTCCGTGCCGACGGCTTAATGCCGCAAAAGAAAACCACCGCTGATGCCGGCTCTCATGAAAAGAAAACGCTCAGCGACGAAGTCTGATTTTCGCTAGGTTTTTATCTGAAAAGGCCGGGCCACGACGCCCGGTCTTTAATTTTAGACGTGTTTGCTTTCATCCGATCCTCCACTTCACAAACCCTCCCCAATTTAAGTCTATTATTTATTAATAACCTGACGTACTTAGTCACTCTTGGCATCTTTGGGGATATTTGATGAAGAATCGCTATTCATTGCTGCAAATCAGCCTTCACTGGCTGACATTACTGATGATCATTCTTGCTTATACCATGATGCTAGGCCGCGACTATTTTCCTGATGATTATCGGCAACTGGTACGCCAACTGCATTACAACTTTGGCTTAAGCGTTTGGCTGTTGGTCCTTATCCGCATTGTTATTCGCCATCGTTATCGTACTCCACCGATCACGCCGCCGTTACCGCGCTGGCAGGCTCACGTTGCTACGCTAACGCATTGGCTTCTATATTTGCTGTTTTTATCGTTGCCGACGCTGGGATTCCTGACAGTAATGTTTGCCGGGCGCAGCATCTATCTGTTGGGTTGGGAGATACCACAGTTCATCACTCCGCACCCTGAGTGGCGTTCGGGGTTAAGAAATACTCACGAGCTGGTGGCTACCATCGGATATTATCTGGTCGGGTTGCACGCGATAGCCGCGTTGTTCCATCACTATTTTATCAAGGATGACACCTTGAAGAGGATGATGCCGGGCAAGTAATGCGCGGCCTGAAAGCTTAACTGATTGTTAAACCAGCACAGTTTTACTAAATTCTGATCCGCGTCCTGTTTGTCTCCGTCTGAAACGGGTAAACTACTTTCTCAGTAACGGGGTGAGTTGTTAAGATAAACTCATGAAAGTTATGAGTATGGAGCAGAGAGGGAGCCCCTTGCTGCCAAGATAGTTTGACTTAAGGTGTTGATAATCATTATGGCTACTCCTTCACAACTCGCGCAGCTGCAAGATCAGATCCGTACCAGCTATGATTCTCTAAGCAAAAGGCTTAAGCAGGTGGCGCGTTATATTCTTGATAACGGCAACACGATCCCTTTTGAAACTATCGCTTCAATCGCTGAAAAAGCCGATGTACCTCCCTCTACTTTGATCCGTTTTGCCAATAACTATGGCTTCGATGGTTTTAACGAGATGAAACAGGTATTCCGTCAGCATTTGATGGAAGGAACGGTAAATTATGCCGAACGGGCCAGCCTGTCGCGGCAAACGGCCAGCGACGATCCCGGTGCGCCAGAAACGCCCGCTGAAATTCTCAAGGTTTTCAGCATGGTTAACGAGCAGGCATTACAGCAGCTCAGCGGGCAAATTAAGGCAGAAGATCTTGAACGCGCGGTAAAATTGCTCGACGAAGCCGAGAATATTTATGTCATCGGTTTTCGCCGTTCGTTCAGTATCGCAGCCTATTTGACCTACGCTTTTCGCCATCTGGAGCGACGCACATTTTTGATTGATGGACTCGGGGGAATGTTCAACGAACAGCTGAACATGGTAAGGCCTACCGATGTGGTGATTTCAATCAGTAATTCACCGTACGCACAAGAGGTGGTCGATCTGGTTGCGATGGGTGCCGCACAGGGTGCAAAGCAAATTGCAATTACCGACAGTCTCGTCAGCCCGCTCACCGCATTTAGTGAAGTCTGCTTTATCGTGCGCGAAGCACAGGTCGACGGTTTCCGCTCGCAGATTGCCTCGATGTGTTTGGCACAAACGCTGATGATGTCGCTGGCATTGAGTAGCGCCAGCAAGATAGCAGCAAAATAACAGCCAGCTTTACGACATCCTTGTCGTAAATGGCCATACGCTGAAAGGGGTTACGTTCTTCGGTGTAACCTCGGGACGTGCAGGGAGCACTGCCGCAACCGAGACGATGAACGTTAGCCTTTCCAGATATGCATGAATCTCTTCGCCTTCCCTGACTTGCTTCTGTAAATCACGTTTAACTGTCTCTCTTCATGGGAGAGAAGTCATGCCGTGGAAATCAATATAAACATTCGAAATTAATATTTCAAATTAAATTTATTTGGAATATTTGAATTTATGACATAGAGCACAAAATCTCGATTAATGCTCACTGCTTTCCAGACGCCTAAGGTGAGTTTGCAGACGGTTATATTATTTCGCTTTCGATTAAGCGAGTCTGCAGGCGCCATCGCGCCGTGCTTCTGTTTTTGTAAAGAAGCTTAATGAATAACGCCCTCCGCCTTAGATACCTGGATGCTGCCGAAGAGGCTGGCTATACTGCTGCTATCTCTTTTATTAATGGTGTAAACAATGAAATTCAGCAAACGGCTTAGCCTGATTACTCTCGTATTCGCGCTATGCGTTGGAATCGACCAAATCACCAAAGCGATAGCCAAAAATACGCTGTCGATGGATTATGTTCGTGAATATCTGGGCGGAAGTATCAAACTTTTACTGACCCATAATACCGGTACCTTTCTGGGATTAGGTGGAACGCTTCCCGAAAATGTCCGCTACGGTTTAATGATTATCGGATTAGGGGCTTTCTTGTTAGCTCTGTTGATCTATACGCTAATCAACAAGCGTGCCAATGCTATGACCGTGGTTTCCCTGACCATGGTGTTCGCGGGCGGTATCAGCAACCTGCTTGACCGGATCGTCTACGGCGGTTATGTGGTTGATTTTATGAATATCAGCGCGGGCAGCTTGCACACTGGGGTGTTTAATGTTGCCGATATGGTACTCATGGCCGGAGCAATTATTCTTTGCAGCGTAGGCTTTAAAAGTAAACCGCAGCCAGCACATGGTTAACCGCCTCTGAATCACGATTTTTCCCCTCGACCAAAAGGCGAGGGGCCAGCTCTTGCTCCCTTCACCTTCAATGTGGAGGGGCGAACCAATGAATCACAATTTTACCCCCTCCATCACGCGTGGGGGAACAGGTATCTCAGAACTAAAATCCTTTAATTTCAAAATAAATAAAAATGAAAATTTTAATTCATTTTGATTTTTCAGCTTGAAATTAACGAATTTTAAAAATAAAACGATAAAAAACAAAGGGTAAATTAGTTTATATTGCTGCACTTACCTCATTCACATCAACACTCAACCATGCCTATCTACGATATTTTTGTTTTATTTTTATGATATCAGTCTCAAAATGAAAAATTGGTTCGGTTTTTTCATTTCGCTGCGCAATAAAATCTTTATAATCTTTTCATATCATTTTAGATAAAAACATCACCACGGTATCGGCGTTAACCGCAAGGAATGGAAGATGAAAAAGATCAGATTAACCATGGCACAGGCGTTGGTCCGTTTTCTGGATCAGCAATACGTGAGTGTAGACGGCGAAGAAATTAAATTTGTGACCGGCATTTTTGCCATCTTCGGACACGGTAATGTGCTCGGGCTGGGTCAGGCGCTTGAACAGGACAGCGGCAAACTGATTGTTCATCAGGGACGTAACGAGCAGGGGATGGCGCATGCTGCTACCGGTTACGCCAAGCAGAAATTACGTCAGCAGATTTACGCCTGTACCTCGTCCGTCGGTCCCGGTGCTGCCAATATGCTGACCGCTGCCGCGACGGCAACAGCCAACCGAATTCCGCTATTACTGTTACCGGGTGATGTTTTCGCCTCGCGTCAACCCGATCCGGTATTGCAGCAAATAGAACAAAGTCACGATCTCAGCATCAGCACCAACGACGCGTTCCGCACTGTTAGCAAGTATTGGGACCGGATCGTGCGTCCTGAACAACTGATGACCGCCTGTATCAGCGCCATGCGTGTGCTGACCGATCCCGCTGAAACCGGTGCAGTGACACTTTCTCTGCCGCAGGATGTGCAAGGTGAAGCTTACGATTATCCGGAATATTTCTTCCAGAAACGCGTTCATCGCATTGATCGTCTGCCGGTTACCGAAGGCGCGCTGGCCGATGCCTTAACGCTGCTCAAAGGTAAACGTAAACCGTTAATCGTTTGTGGCGGTGGGGCAAAATATTCACAGGCCGGTATTGCGTTGCAACAGTTTGCCGAAACTTACGGGATACCGTTTGCTGAAACGCAAGCTGGTAAAGGCACGCTGACCTCTGAACATCCGTTCAATCTCGGCGGTATCGGTGAAACCGGCACGTTGGCAGCCAATCAGCTAGCCAAAGAAGCCGATCTGATTATCGGCGTAGGCACGCGATACACCGATTTCACAAGCTCGTCGAAATGGATATTCCAAAATCCTGAAGTTTCTTTCATTAACATCAATGTTAACCGCTTTGACGCCTTCAAGCTTGATGCCGTGCAGGTGATTGCAGATGCTCGTTTGGGGCTGGAAGCCCTGAATCAGGCTCTGCAAGGCAGCGATTTCCGTGCTGGCTGGGGTCATAAGATTGCTGACGTGCGCGAAGAACTGATTGCCGAAACAAAACGCGTATATCAGGTGGATTACAGCGGTGAAGATTTTATTCCGGAAATTAACGATCACCTGGATCGTAAAAAGGTTTATGCCGAGTTCGAAGCGATTACCGGATCGATACTCACCCAAAGCCGCGTACTGGGCACTTTAAATAGCTCGATCGACAAAGATGCTGTGATTGTTGCGGCGGCGGGAAGCTTGCCTGGCGATCTGCAGCGTATCTGGCGCACCACCGATACCAACGGTTATCACGTTGAATACGGCTACTCCTGTATGGGCTATGAGGTCAATGCGGCGCTGGGTGTGAAGATGGCCGAGCCAGAGCGTGAAGTCTATGCGCTGGTAGGAGATGGTTCATTTATGATGCTGCATTCAGAACTGGTAACGTCGATACAGGAACATTTGAAAATCAACGTGATCCTGCTCGATAACATGACCAATGGCTGCATCAATAATTTGCAAATGGAGCACGGCATGGACAGTTTCAACACCGAATTCCGTTTTAGAACAGATTCAACGTCTAAGCTCGACGGCGGTTTTGTACCGGTTAACTTCGCCAAAATTGCTGAAGGTTACGGCTGCAAAACTTACTCGGTCACCACGCTTGAACAGCTGCATGAAGCACTTGAAGACGCCAAACGTCAAACTATCTCGACGCTTATCGATATCAAAGTATTGCCTAAGACGATGATCCACAAGTATTTCAGCTGGTGGCGCGTGGGCGGGGCGATGGTTTCTGAGAGCGAATCAGTCGATAAAGTGGCGCAGATGCTGCGCGAAAATATTGATAAGGCGCGCGAATACTAATCGCGTTTACGGGATGCCAGTTTTATTGCATCCCGTAAAACCGTCTTTAATTCTGAACATAAGATCGGAGCAGGATATGAAAATTGCTTTTGACGTTGACGTAATCAGGGATCGAAGCATCACCGAAATGGTGCGCCAAGTGTCCGAATGGGGCTATAAATACATTGAACAATCCCCCCATCCGCGCATTAATCCTTTCTATAAACATCCGAAAGCAGGTTTGGATGTGATGAATGAATATAAACGTGCGCTGACGAACTATGGCGTGGAGATTTCGTCCTTTATCGTGGTATATCGCTGGTCTGGACCGGATGAAGATCGCCGTGTTGCCGCAGTGCGTAACTGGAAACGAATGATTGAGATCGCCGTAGATATGGGCGTAGAGGTTATTAATACCGAGCTTTCTGGCGATCCTAATCAGCCAGAAATCTGTGAGGAACGCTGGTACCAGTCGATGGAAGAACTGTTGCCAATCATCGAACGTGAGGGTATTCGCGTCGAGATTCAGTCACATCCGTGGGATTTCTGCGAAGAAAATAACGAAACGGCTGACATTGTAAAATCGCTGCGAAGCGACCACGTTAAATATCTTTACAGCGTACCGCACACCTTCTTTTACGACAAAGGCAAGGGCGATGTAGCCAGCATGCTGCAATATGCCGGTGACGACCTGTCGCACGTGCTGATTGCCGATACCATGAATCATACTAAACATTGCCGCTATATTGTTAATCCGCCGGGCGTTGACGCGGTTGTTCATCAGCACGTCGGGATAGGGGAAGGGGAAGTGAATTTTGAGGCGCTGTTTGAAAGCCTGCGCCAGATGGATTTTGCTAATCGGAAATTTAAAGTCGGTGGTGAGTCGATTATTGCCACATCATTATTTGGTTATCCGGAAAAAATGCCTCAGCAGGCCGTCGCCACTCGAGAACGCATTGAACGCGAATTACTGAACCGCTAACGAAATTTTTAACTCCAATTATTTTATTAAAGAGCGCTTAATTGCGCTCTTCTTGTTTCTATCGTTCAGTATATTGGAACTAAACCATCAGAAATCTTCAATAATTTTGCCATGTCTTGCCACTATTTCTCGTCACTCATTGTTATATGATGGCTCTAATATATTTTCGTCATAACAGGACAAATGTCTCATGAAAAAGATCGGATTTCTGTCTTTTGGTCACTGGACTCCTTCACCGCAATCTGGCACCCGTTCTGCGGCTGATGCCCTGTTGCAGTCTATCGATCTCGCCGTTGCGGCCGAAGAGCTGGGCATCGATGGCGCCTATTTCCGCGTTCACCATTTTGCTCGCCAGCTAAGTTCGCCATTCCCGTTGTTGTCGGCGGTAGGCGCGAAAACCAGCCGCATCGAAATCGGAACCGGCGTTATCGATATGCGCTATGAAAATCCGCTGTATATGGCGGAAGATGCCGGCGTGGCCGACTTGATTTCAGGTGGTCGTTTGCAGCTCGGACTGAGCCGTGGATCACCAGAGCAGGTCATCGACGGATGGCGCTATTTCGGTTATCAACCTGCTGAAGGCGAGACCGAGTCTGACATGGCGCGTCGTCACACTTTGGCGCTGCTAGAGGTGTTGAAAGGGGAAGGTTTCGCTGAGCCAAACCCTCAGCCGATGTTCCAGAACCCTCCGGGATTGTTGCGCCTCGAGCCTTATTCTGAGGGATTGCGTGAACGAATCTGGTGGGGTGCCGGTTCAAATGCCACGGCGATATGGGCGGCAAAACAGGGCATGAATCTGCAAAGTTCAACCTTGAAGGATGATGAGACTGGCGAACCGTTCCACATCCAGCAGGCCAGGCAAATTCGCGCTTATCGCCAGGCATGGAAGGAAAGTGGGCACACACGAACACCTCGCGTGTCGGTAAGCCGCAGTATTTTCGCGCTGATCAACGATATGGACCGCGCGTACTTTGGACGCAGCGGGCAGGAAGGCGATAAGGTTGGTTTCCTGGAAGAAAATAACCGTTCTATTTTTGGCCGCAGCTACGCCGCTGAACCAGAGAAGCTGATTGCACAGCTTAAACAGGACGAAGCCATTGCCGAGGCTGATACTCTAGTGTTAACCGTGCCTAACCAGCTGGGTGTCGATTACAACGTTCACGTTCTGCAGTCGATTCTTACGCATATCGCTCCGGCAATGGGCTGGCGTTAAGCGTCGCTAAAATTTTAAGCACTCCCAAAAGGCCTGATTTCTGAATCAGGTCTCTTTTGTTTCCATCAACTTTTTATGTAGCTCTATCGTCAAGTGCTCTACACGTTCTGTAAGCTGTTTAGTCAACGTAGTTAATTCAGTGTTTTGTTGCAGTAAATGAAGCATTTGCTCGTTCTGCCTGGCAGCCGTTTCCAAACGTTGATCGTTAAGATGAGCAAGATCTTCTCGGTGCAAAGCATCCGCTTCAGCATTGGCTTTATCCCTTTCTGCCTGGCGAGTTTGCGCCAGTAGGATCAGCGGCGCGGCATAAGCCGACTGTAAACTGAATGCCAAATTAAGCAAAATGAACGGATAGATATCAAATTTAACCCATCCCAATTCATTAACCGCCACCCATAAAATGACTATTGCAGTCTGCCCACCTAAAAAAAGCGGTGTACCAAAAAAACGAGCGAAAGCTTCAGCCTTGAGAGCAAACCAGCTCTCGCCAAAAGTCGGTAATAATTTATGATGCTTGCGATGAAAACGAAGATGGTCAAATTTTACTTTTTTTAATGATGGTTCGGCAGTTCCAGTATTACTCTCTTTCATGACTCATCCTTGTTAACGGCAGTTGCGGTGAGAACTCAGGGCTTTTTGGTTTTCTTAAGTATGAAGCGTGGCCGGTGTTTTACTTCAACATAAATACGGCCAATGTACTCGCCCAATACCCCAATCCCTATCAACTGTATGCCTCCCAGAAAGAGAATGGAAACGATTAGAGAAGGGTAGCCGGGTACGACATTTCCCCAAAGGATCTCTTTGACTAGCATTAACGTCCCATATATTAACGAGCAAAAGGCAACAAAGACGCCGACATAGGTCCAAATCCGTAAGGGAACCGTAGAAAAGCTGGTAATGCCCTCAAGTGCCAGATTCCATAACCGCCAGCTATTGAATTTAGAAACTCCACTGATGCGAGCCATGCGTGTGTATTCAACTATTGATTCTTCCCCCTCCACCCAGCTTAATATCCCTTTCATAAAAACGTTTCTTTCAGGCAGAAGTTTGATTCTCTCGACTATTTCGCGCGACATTAGTCTAAAATCACCTACGTTTTCAACTATTCGGGGTTTGCTAATCATATTGTGCAGTTTATAGAACAGTTCAGCTGAAACTCTTTTCATCCTACCATCTGATGTTCGATCAATTCTTTTTGCCAAAACAACATCGAAACCTTTTTTCCATTCTTCAATTAGTAACGGAATGACGTGAAGAGGATCTTGCAAATCAACATCAATCGGGATGATTGCATCGCCGGTTGAGGATTCCAGACCGGCTATTAAAGCAGCTTCTTTACCAAAATTACGAACAAAATTAAGGGCTTTAACTAAATAGTCATCGGCGGCTAACTTATTTATTATAGATTCAGTAGCGTCACTGCTCCCATCATTAATAAACACTATCTCAATGGTAAATTCTGCTAACTCTTCCCGCACCGATTTATAAAATATTGGGATTGCGTCTTGTTCATTATATACAGGAACAACCAGTGAAATAATCATTATACTTCCCTGAAAACGACATGTTTAGAAAAATAAAGCCTAACAACAGGCTAGTAAGTGAAAATGAGAGTAGTCGTCGTCAACGGTAATACGTGATTTATTTACTGAGAAATTTGACTTATCTCAGAATCTCCTTAAATGAAGAGAATGTCTATGTTTAAAATATTAATTAACCAATGGTGAAATTTATTTAATAGTAACCTTGGTTACTAACATAAAATTTATTTTAAACTATAAAATGCCACTGATAAGTGAAAGCCCACATTTGCGGGCTAAATTAATTAATAGCAGGTTCCACATTTATGATGGGATCCCGAAGCACCATGTGGATGAGTTCCCCTTGGGCAGGCTATAGCGCTGGAGGCAAAAGCTAAGGTTAGCGTTAATATCAGCAAAGTCGTTATTTTCTTCATTTAAGATCCCATTTTTCAGTTATAAAAATATGTTACTTCATTATATAAGTTATTCGTTAATACACTAGATACCAATTAATGCAAGGCTGATAAATATTATTGATCTCTACTTCTCAATTACTGAAAAGAGTCATCATATCTTTAAAAATAAGGAATTGTAGAGCCAAATATTCTCTTTAATAGAAAAGGTGTTGAGTGATCAGTATTTATTTTTCATCAAGAAAAATTTTTTATTATTAAATATAATAATAGCTGAAAACATGAATTACAGGGGAACTCCAAAAAAATTGGGTTTATGAGTGCTATAAGTCTGACCTATTATTTCTGTAATAGGGTTATGAACAGAACATTATTAAATCTTGCTTTTGCAATGAAAACCCCGCATTTGCGAGGTTGGTAGATGCTAATGTTTTACTAAATATCTGCTTGTTATTGAGCCGCGTTATCCGTCATATCCTACTTGCTCTATCTTGGCATTAAGGATAGCGCATCCATTAGAATCTGGATAAATAATGGTGTGGCTCAGCCTTATTTCTTTGCCATCTATGACTTGCTCAAAAGTATTACCGTCGAGCCATGACAAGTCTGCTTCTGCTTTCCTACCTTCAACCCAAGCATTCAGGTTAAATGGAATTGTTGTCTCATCAACATGAGGCGAATAGGGAGTTGCCTGGAGAAAAAAGTCCATAGAGATGATTAAAGTATCGTCGTGGTCGATTTCAGCTAGCCACTGAACATAACCCCCTTTTCCGCTATATTCGAAGAGTTTGCTGGTATTAGGAGCGTAACGCCCGAATGGGCCTTCTACGTTACTAATTGCGAGATTTAAGCTCGTGTAGTTGGCAAAGTGGATAAGGAGTGATCGAACTGATTTACTCTTCGGGGGGCTAGAATGTGTTGTTGGCGAGACATCTCCAGGGCCAAAAAATCCTTTCAGACCTGCCATTATCTTGGTTTCCAACTCGTAAGGATCAGTGCTTGACATAGGCTATTATTCTCCATCAGTTATGGTTGAGAAAGAACAGTTGGCGAACTATTTTAGATCTGGGTAGCGGAATAAAGTGCCTAGAATGTTAAATATAACTTATAGCATGAATTCTGAAGCCACAACATTACTGGCTCGATTTCCGTTATTTTCATTGAGCCTATAATGGGCAAAACGTCCTCCATAAACATCCTTTCTGATTCATTTGCATAGACCAGCGACCAGACTTGTTTCTTATGGTCGAACCACTCACGGAATATGAAAGAGAAGCTATCGTCAGAATCGACTTTATTCTTCTTTTTGGTTGGATCTATCCCTTCGGATCTTTCCTTGCGAGCAAGGAAGGATTTTTCCCTTGCTTCCTGCAATGAAATGAATGGGTATTTACCCACTGTCATTACCTTTTCTTTACCTGCCAAAAAAAATCTCAACTGCCAAACTTTTTTGCCGGAAACTGGGATGTATAGATAGAGGCCATTGCCATCTAAAAGGCGGTAGGGTTTTTTCTGAGGCTTTGCAGCTTCGACCTGCTTTACGGTCAACATGGGTAAAAACTGGGTAAAACTATTTACCCAGTTTTTACCCAGCAAAGGGGGGCTGTCAACAAACCAGTAAGAACTGTGGCGAACTGTTTCTTAACGGCGGTGCTGATTTAAAGGGGTTTTGCTAAGAAAGGATTGTGCTGCAAGGGTTTTGGTTTGGTTGGGTAGCAGTAGGTAATGAGTTATTGGTGTCCCCTACAGGAATCGAACCTGTAACTAGCCCTTAGGAGGGGCTTGTTATATCCGTTTAACTAAGGAGACTTTACCTAGCGCTAGCCTGGCTAGTTCGCGTTGGGGCTGTATCCTAGCGTAAATGCTCATGTTTTTACAAGCCTTACGTTTTTTTTCTTCTTTTTGAATGTTTCTTCATTGGTTTTCAAAAAGGTTCGTCTAATTGCAGATGCATACACATTGAAAACTGAATTAATTCAAATAATGTGTGCAGGATACTTAGCATGGCACTGAACGATATCAAACGGAGAAGCATCAATGTTAAGTTTTACAGCGGTCCGGCTGAAGTGTAGTGGTCAAAAAAGTGGCCACGGCTTGAGAATTTTTCCATAACAGTAGCAGCGGTGGCAGCGGTGTAATGCTGTAGGAGTTGGGCAGCTTCAAGGCGAAACCCGGGGCTAAAATTACCTCTGTTACGTCCGAGAGAACTGGGGGAGCTAGCTGAAACCAGTTGCCAGGAATGGAATTAACATTCTGGTACAGTACAGCGACCACAGTAACCGACTGATTCTGCTGACGGATGATGACTCTCGGGCATCTTACCCAGCTTCTCAACCACGGGCTCACTTGAGGTATATATCCGGTCGTGTAATCGCCCATGCACCATTTTCTTTATTGACGGGGGCATAGCCGAGTTTTTCATAAAGCCAGGGAGCCGTTGTTGTGAACAACATTATCCTACGAAGTTTCACAAAAACTGGATGGTTATGAATGCATTCTATAAGCCATCTTCCCAGTCCCTCGCCCTGATATTCCTCAAGTATGTAGACATCGCACAGGTAAGCGAAGGTAGAATAGTCCGTTATCAGACGTGCAAAGCCGATCTGAGATTCATTTTGATAAACGCCAAAACTAAGGCTGTTATCAATTGAGGCAGAGACGATGTCGAGATCGATTCCTTTAGCCCATGTAGACCGCGTCAAATACTGATATATAGCGGGTACATCCAGCTTTTCTCTGTCGGTGCTCACCAGAAAGTTATTCTCACGCCATTCTTGTATCGCTGAAATGCTCATGTTCATACCTGTTTAGATAATGTTGCGGAAATTGTAAGTTTCGTGCCAAAACGTAACATCTTAACATTATGGTATGTTAATCAATGAGGAGCAGGGCAAAAGTCGCCGGTTTGTTGTCTTTTTTGTTAGACTCTTTAAACACATATAGCACACGATTTAATCATACAAAAAACAGCATAAGCACTAGGCTCCGAGGATCCCGACATGACTACCTTTTATCAACTGAGTGCTACAAGCCTGCGTGGCCAAACTATTTCTATGGCTGATTATGCTGGCAAGCTGGTTCTGGTGGTTAATACCGCCAGCCATTGTGGATTCACGCCACAATACGCAGGCCTTGAAGCGCTCTACAGGAAGTACGCCGCCGAGGGTCTGATGATACTGGGCTTCCCCTGCAACCAGTTTGGTAAACAGGAACCCGGCGGTGCCGACGAAATTGCGCAGACCTGTCACATCAATTACGGTGTGAGTTTCCCGATGTTCGATAAAGTAGAGGTAAACGGCGCTGCAACGCACCCGGTGTTTGGTTACCTGAAGGATGAATTGCCCGGCGTGCTGGGCGGGCGGATCAAATGGAACTTCACCAAGTTTTTGATCGGACGCGACGGCAAACCGCTCAAGCGTTTTGCACCGATCTCTACCCCCGAGAAAATGGAAGCTGCAATTCTTGCGGCACTTTAAAACAAGGTGTTTCTGCAATCCTAACCATTCATCTTTAAAGAGTTTCCGAAAAATTGATTATATCCGTGTGAGGTTGACGCCGCTTCACGCGGTGAGACATTCAACGGGTCTGTCAACGTGTTCCGGTCACCTCGCACGCACGGGCACTTGTTTGCGCACTGCATTAGACAGAACTAACGATGTAGTTACTGAACCATGAACCGCCAGAGCATCGACAATAGCCTCTAAATCAGTCGGTTGAGAAAACACGCAGCGTACTATAAAGCAGTCCTCTCCTGTTATCCTGTCAGCTTCTATCACCTCGGGGATATCTTTAAACAATGCCAGATATCGCTGGATGTATTGGTGAGTTGTGCGTACTCGCAGGATCGCCTGTAATCCCAACCCTACTTCTCGCAAATTGACACGTGCGCCGTATCCTTCAATGACGCCTGCGCTTTCGAGTTTTTTGACCCGCTCGCTCATTGCTGGCTGCGAAAGTCCAATGCGTTTGCCCAAAGAGGCCAGACTCTGACGGGCGTTGGTTTGAAGTGCTTCTAAAATTTGCCGATCTTTACTGTCAAGTTCCATGCGAGTCCTTTGCGTAAAACGTAGATGAATCATCGGTTAATCGGGCTCTCTTTCGATGATTTGCCATTCAGGAACGATGTGTTATTCGCCTACATTATGTGAACACCTCTTTGGGAATCAAGACATGACATCTTCAATATTACTTCTGCCGGGAATTGGCAACTCGGGCGCTGGACACTGGCAAACGCTATGGGCACAGGCCAACGCGTCAATGGCGCTAATTTCGGGACAAGACTGGGATCATCCGATTTGCGAGGAGTGGGTCGAAAATTTAGAAACTGCCGTGAGAAAAACCGGGCCAGACGTCATTTTGGTCGCCCACAGCCTTGGCTGCCTGCAGGTTGCGAACTGGGCACATTATAGCCGCACGGTTGTGAGAGGCGCTTTGCTGGTCGCGGTGCCCGATCCCGCCCGCGAGGTATTTCCCGAACAGGCGAAGGGGTTTGGTTTTCCCCGGAGTGAAAAGCCTTTCGCCTTTCCGAGCATGATAATTGCCAGTTCCAATGACCCTTATGCCGATATTGATTACAGCCAGCGCCGTGCCGATGCCTGGGGCAGTAGTTTGGTCAATATCGGTGATCGAGGGCATATCAACGCAGCCAGCGGGCTTGGTGACTGGCCTCAGGGCCGAGCATGGTTAAAAGAGCTTGCAGCTGGACGATCACCAGACCTCGCGCATTACCGCAACACGTCTCTTTGAGCGCCAATCGCGCCCGAAACCAGCAATCACGCACCCATACTTGATTCCTTTGTCACTTATCGGTCTTCGGCGGTTTATTGCCGGCGTTACGGGCTTTGCGGCGTTCACTGCTTAAATCATTCCTGATTTGCGCGTGGCTTATCAGCGCGAAGATAAAGGTACCGCCAATAATGTTGCCCGCCAGCGTCGGCAAAGCGAAAGGCCAGAGGAATTGATACCACGGGATAGCGCCAGAGAGCACCAGATACAGCACTTCCACCGAGCCGACGACGATGTGAGTCAGGTTGCCAATTGATACCAGGTAGGTCATCAGCAGTATTACCCAGATTTTAGCCGCACCGGCGCTTGGCAGCATCCACACCATAGTGGCAATCAGCCAGCCGGAAACCACGCCGCCGACAAACATCTGCGCCGGATCTTTTGCCATGACTTCCATGCTGATAGTCTTGAACGCCTGCATCACCGAAGGCTCGAACAGCGGCAGGTATATAAAGGCTAATGAAGCAAGCGCCGCGCCCACGATATTACCGGCCAAAACTACGCCCCAAAGTCGAAAAAGAATGCCGACGTTTTTCAGCGTTGGTTTGTGCATTACTGGTAACACAGCGGTAACAGTATTTTCAGTAAATAGCTGTTGGCGCGCCATAATGACAATAATAAAGCCGACGGTATAACCGAGATTTTCCAAAAAAAATCTCGCAGGAGTATCTTCAAGCTGCTCGTGTAAAATCCCTTTAGTCACCAGGGATGCGCTGATAGACAGGCCCGCAGCAATCGCTGACCACATCAGCGCCAGCCCGTCACGCTCCAGCTCCTTTTCACCCTCCTGACGAATCTGTTCGTGCACAGCGGCGGCTCGAGAGGGCAGATGCCCTTCATCGACCTCAATTTCGCTGCCATCCTCACCTTCCTCACTGTCGACTTGCAGACCGCTGCTTTTATTTTTTTCTGTCTCATGGTCAACACTGTTCATTTTTCATCCCCGGCAAAATCACATCGTATTTAACGCGGAATTCGATACTTTGAGCCGCATTTACATTTTGTATTATTTACAAGCATAGGTGAGTTTTTGGGCTTTTCGCGCGCTTTGAGAACGAAATGAGAAAAATAACAACTTATTAACACTTTGTTGTTAGGTGCTAAAGGCTGTATTTTTTCTGTAAATTAGAAGTTATATAGAGGTAAACTGCGCAGCCAGAGCCTACATGGTTAGTAAGGCTTATGATATTATGCCTTTTCCTGAAAGATAAGAGACTCGCCCATGTTAGAAGCGCTTAACCTCAGTTGTGTTCGCGATGAGCGAGCCCTGTTTAGCGGCTTAAGTTTCACCATCCAACCGGGCGAAATTGTCCAGATTGAGGGTCAAAACGGCGCAGGCAAAACCAGTTTAATGCGGATTTTAGCCGGTCTTTCTTCACCGGACGAGGGCGAAGTTCAGTGGCAGGGGCAAAATACCCGTCGTCAGCGCGAGATATTCCATCAGCATTTGCTGTTTCTCGGGCATTATCCGGGGATTAAATCCGTGCTCACCGCCTACGAAAACCTGGCTTTTTATCAAACTGCTGGTGGTCGAGAGGCGCAAGCGGCTATTTACGATGCGCTGGAACAGGTCGGTCTGTTAGGTTATGAAGACGTCGTGGTGGCTCAGCTTTCCGCCGGTCAACAGCGTCGGGTGGCATTAGCTCGATTATGGATAAGCCAGGCGCCGCTGTGGATTTTGGACGAGCCGCTGACTGCAATTGATAAACAGGGCGTCAGCACGCTGATCGAACTATTTGAACGTCATGCCCGGAACGGCGGCATGGTGCTGTTAACCACTCATCAGGATTTACCGGGCGTCACTCGCGCGGTGCGTAAAATTCGTCTGACCAGTGCAGAGTTGGCCTAATGTTTATTAAAGTTTTACGCCGTGAGCTGAAAATCGCTTTCCGAAAAAGCGCCGAGATTATTAACCCGCTGTGGTTTTTCCTGATTGTTATCACGCTGTTCCCACTGGGTATTGGTCCTGAACCCAAGCTGCTGGCTCGCATTGCGCCGGGGATTGTCTGGGTGGCGGCGCTGTTATCGTCACTGCTTTCTCTAGAACGATTGTTTCGTGATGACTATCTTGATGGGTCGCTTGAGCAACTTATGCTGTTGCCCGCACCGCTGACCCTAACGGTTATCGGCAAAGTGTGTGCTCACTGGATAGTGACCGGGCTGCCGTTGTTAATTATTTCTCCACTGATGGCGCTGTTGTTGTCACTGGATTTTAAAACCTGGGAAGCAGTGGCGTTAACGTTGCTGCTTGGAACGCCGACGCTGAGTTTTATCGGGGCGATCGGGGTTGCGCTCACAGTTGGGCTGCGCAAGGGCGGAGTATTATTGAGTTTGCTGGTGTTGCCGCTCTACATTCCGGTGCTGATTTTTTCAACCGGTGCGATTGATGCGGCCTCGATGGGGATGCCGATCGGCGGTTATCTGGCGATCTTGGGCGCGATGCTGGCGGGAAGCATTACTTTGGCTCCTTTTGCCACCTCGGCGGCGCTTAGGGTGAGTGTTCACTAGCAGCCTGAGATTTACATCTGTGTACGCTTGGTGATTAATAACCATAAATAGAGTAATGAATTTACTTGTGGTTACAATACGCCTGAAAAAACGCAACCTTTGACTAACATCACACTTCTCTATAGGGAACAATAGGGGCAATGCCTAAAAGAGTGGAAGGCACCTGCAATGGACCTGACCGCCAATGTGACCCATTTAAAGGTTTACGGCATTTAATATAGTGTAATTTTAACGTGAGCAATGACAAATAATGTGGAAATGGTTACATCAACTCGCAAGGCCTGAGCGGCTTTACCACGTCTGCGGCCGTTTTATTCCCTGGCTGGCCATCGCGGGTATTGTTTGCCTTTTGGTCGGTTGGATCTGGGGCTTTGGCTACGCACCTCCTGATTATCAGCAAGGCAACAGCTACCGGATCATGTACATCCACGTTCCTGCCGCTATCTGGTCCATGGGCATTTATAGCTCAATGGCCATTGCTGCGTTTATCGGCCTGGTCTGGCAGATGAAAATGTCGGAACTGGCGATGGCAGCGATGGCGCCGGTCGGTGCAGTATTTACCTTTATCGCGTTGGTCACCGGCTCGGCCTGGGGCAAACCGATGTGGGGCACCTGGTGGGTCTGGGACGCGCGTCTCACCTCCGAGCTGGTGTTACTGTTCCTGTATCTTGGCGTGATTGCTCTCTATAACTCTTTTGAAGACAAACGTACCGCCGGACGTGCTGCCGGAATTCTGGTGCTGGTCGGCGTGGTGAATATTCCAATCATCCATTACTCGGTTCAATGGTGGAATACGCTTCATCAGGGTTCAAGCGACTTTGGCAAGACTATCGATCCAAGCATGCGCTATCCGCTGTTCTGGGCGGTATTCGGCTATCTGTTCTTCTTTATTACCCTGACCCTGATGCGTTTACGCAATCTGATCATCAATCAGGAGCGCACACGCCCCTGGGTGTCGTCGCTGGTTAATAAGGAGCGCGGATAATGAACGCTGCATTCCCAACCTGGCAAGCCTTCTTCGAGATGGGTGGCTACGCGTTTTATGTCTGGCTCTCGGTCATCGTTACCCTGATTTCTTTATTTGGCATTGTTATTCATACCCTCTGGTATCGCCGTCAGCTGTTAGCTGACATTCGCCGCCGTCAGTCCCGCGAACAGCGGATCCGTCAATCTAAAAAACAGGCCAGCGCAGCAGCTAAAACTGCCGCAGTAAGGTCGCCGGACTCCTCCCGGGAGAAGTTATCGTGAATCCTCGTCGTAAAAATCGCATGTACCTTGCGTTGATGGTCCTGGTGGGTTTGGGGCTGGCAACTGCATTGGTGATGTATGCGTTACGTTCCAATATTGATTTATTTTATACACCAAGTGAAATTTTGCAGGGCAAAGGCAAAGACCATGAATTGCCGTTTGTTGGCCAGCGTTTGCGTATCGGTGGCATGGTGATGCCCGGTTCCGTAAAACGCGACGACAAAACCCTTGAAGTCCATTTTAAAATCTATGATGCCCGTGGCGCTATTGCCGTGACTTATTACGGCATCTTGCCAGACCTGTTCCGTGAAGGGCAGGGCGTGGTGGCGCAAGGCGTGATGGAATCTGACAACGTCGTCATGGCGAAGCAGGTTCTTGCCAAGCATGACGAGAAATACGTGCCACCAGAAGTTGAAGACGCAATGAAAGATAATCATACCGGGCCTGCCTCGGCATATGTTGCTCCCGCCAAAGGAAACGGCCAGTCATGATCCCTGAAATTGGTACTTTTGCGCTCTGTCTGGCATTGGGTCTGTCGACATTACTGAGCATTTACCCGCAGTGGGGCGCTACGCGTCAGGATGAGCGAATGATGGCGATGGCTCGTCCGCTGTCTTACGGCATGTTCGGCTGCATCCTGCTGGCGTTTATCATTCTGGTCCACGCATTTGTGGTCAATGATTTCTCTGTGGCCTACGTGGCCAACAACTCCAACACTCATTTGCCGGTTTACTACCGTATGGCGGCAACCTGGGGCGCGCACGAAGGCTCTCTGTTGCTGTGGGTGCTGTTGCTGAGCTGCTGGACTACGGCAGTGGCGCTGTTCAGCCGCCGTATGCCAAACGATGCCGTTGCGCGCGTATTGGCAGTAATGGGGCTTATCACCACTGGCTTCCTGCTGTTTATTTTGCTGACTTCCAACCCGTTCCTGCGCACGCTGCCAAACTTCCCGATTGACGGCAGCGACCTGAACCCTGTATTGCAGGATATTGGCCTGATTTTCCATCCACCTATCCTTTATATGGGCTACGTGGGTTTCTCTGTTGCGTTTGCCTTCGCCATTGCTTCACTGATGGCTGGTCGTCTGGATACAGCCTGGGCGCGCTGGTCGCGTCCCTGGACGCAGGCCGCCTGGGTATTTCTGACTGTAGGTATCGTGCTTGGCTCTGCCTGGGCGTATTACGAATTAGGCTGGGGCGGCTGGTGGTTCTGGGATCCGGTAGAAAATGCCTCGTTTATGCCGTGGCTTGCCGGTACTGCGCTGATCCACTCATTGGCAGTGACCGAAAAACGCGGCACTTTCAAAGCCTGGACCGTGCTGCTGGCGATCACTTGCTTCTCACTCTGCCTGCTGGGTACTTTCCTTGTGCGTTCTGGCGTGCTGGTTTCCGTACACTCCTTTGCCTCAGACCCGGCGCGTGGCATGTTTATTCTCGCCTATCTGGTGATTGTGATTGGCAGTTCGCTGCTGCTCTACGCAATTAAAGGAAATTCGGTGCGTGCGCCAAGCCGCCACGAACCTTACTCGCGTGAAAGTTTCCTGCTCGGCAACAACGTATTACTGGTTGCCGCCATGCTGGTGGTGCTGCTCGGTACACTGTTGCCGCTGGTACACAAACAGCTGGGCCTCGGCAGTATTTCTATCGGCGAACCGTTCTTTAACACCATGTTCACCTGGTTGATGGCTCCGCTGGCGCTGCTGCTGGGAATCGGTCCTCTGGTGCGCTGGCGTCGTGACGAGCCGAGCAAACTGTGGCGTCGCCTGGGTATCGCGCTGGTAGTTACGCTGCTGCTGTCGATTCTCTTACCGTGGCTGTTGCAGGACAAAATTGTCGGCATGACGGTTGTCGGAATGCTGATGTCGGTGTGGGTTATTCTGCTCACGCTGATGGAGTTGCACGAGCGCGCGACCCATCGTCACACCTTCTTGCGCGGACTGACGCATCTGTCTCGCAGCCATTGGGGCATGGTCCTCGGGCATCTTGGCGTGGCAGTGACCGTTATCGGTATCTCATTTAGTCAGAACTACAGCGTCGAGCGTGACGTGCGCATGAAAGCGGGCGATACCGTGGATATTCAGGGTTATCACTTCGAGTTCCGCGATCTTACCGACATTACCGGGCCAAACTACACCGGCGGCGAAGCCAATATCGACGTCACCCGCAATGGCAAATTCGTTACCGTGCTGCATGCCGAAAAACGTTACTACAGCGTGGCGCACAGCATGATGACCGAAGCGGCTATTGACGGGAATCTGGCGCGCGATCTTTACGCTGCGCTGGGCGAAGAACTGGACGACGGTTCATGGGCCGTGCGCCTGTATTACAAACCGTTTGTTCGCTGGATCTGGCTGGGTGGCATCTTTATGGCCGTCGGCGGCATCCTGTGTATTCTTGACCCACGCTATCGCATGACCAAGAAGTTGAAACGTCAGGGCAAAGAGGCGGCGGAGGAAGTATGAACCGTAAAATCCTATTTATTCCGCTGTTTCTGTTTCTGGCGCTCGCGGCGGCTTTCCTGGTACAGCTGACTCGAAATGCGCACGGCGATGACCCGACGCTGCTCGAGTCTGCGCTGGTGGGCAAACCGGTGCCAGTGTTTAAGCTGGAATCGCTGTTTGAACCGGGCAAGACTTACGATCAGACGATTTTCCACACCGGTAAGCCGATTTTACTGAACGTCTGGGCGACCTGGTGTCCGACCTGCCGCGCCGAGCATGATTATCTCAACACGCTGGCCGCAAAAGGCGTGCATGTGATCGGCATGAACTATAAAGACGATCGCAACAAAGCGGTTAATTGGCTAAACACGCTGGGTAACCCTTATGCACTGAGTCTTTACGACGGTGACGGCATGCTGGGACTGGATCTCGGCGTGTATGGCGCGCCAGAGACTTTCCTGATCGACGGCAACGGTATTGTGCGTTATCGCCATGCCGGAGATCTTAACGAGCAGGTTTGGCAGAAAGAAGTTCGCCCGCTGTACAACAAGTACGGAGGCAACGCATGAGAATTCTGTCGTTAATCTTCGGACTGATGTTAAGTTTCAGCGTATTTGCCGCCATAGATGCTTATCAGTTCAAGTCTCCGCAGCAGGAGCAGCAATATCGCCAACTGACCGAGCAACTGCGTTGCCCGAAATGTCAGAACACCAATATTGCCGCTTCAGATTCGATCATTGCTGCGGATATGCGCAAAAAGACTCTCGAATTGCTGAACGAAGGTCAGTCTAGCAAGCAGATCGTCGAGTACATGGTCGCGCGCTACGGCAACTTCGTGACCTACGAACCGCCAGTGACACCGTCAACCCTGATCCTGTGGGTTGGCCCTGCGCTGTTTGTGATCGTAGGTGCATTGGTCATTATTTTACGCGCCCGTCGTCGTCAGACAGGCGAGCAGATGTCTTCGCAAGAGCAACAGCGACTGGCGCGGTTGATCGGCGAAAATGACAGGAAAGAATCATGATTGTTTTTTGGCTGGTGATTATTGCGCTGGTGCTGGTAGGTATCGCGCTGTTTATCGTTCCTGTTATTCGCGGCGATCGTGACGATCTCGCAAACACGCGTGACGATCTGAACAAAGCTTTCTACCATCATCGTTTGACCGAATTGGAAGAAGACGAGCAGCAGGGCGTGGTGTCTGCGCCCGAGCGTCCTATCTTCGTTCAGGAATTGCAGGAAAACCTGCTCAGCGATATTCCGGGGCAGGCCAGCAAGGCGGGTAAACCTATTCCGCGCTGGACGCTGGCGCCTGGCGTGGTGATGCTGGTAGTCGTGACATTTGGTTTTTATTTCTATGCCGGTGGTTTCGGACAGGTTAGCGCCTGGCATCAGGTAATGAACAGAATGCCCGATTTACGCGCCCGCGTAGCCGACGTTAATGCCAAACCGCTTAATATGTTGGATATTCAGGATCTTGGTTTGGGCCTGCGCACTGATTTGCAGGATAACCCGGATAACGCTAAAGATTGGCTGATGTTGGGCCGCGTAGGTATGGCATTAAATAACGCCAGCACCGCGACCCAGGCTTTTGCACGCGCTTACGCACTTTCTCCAAATGATATGGATATTAAACTGGGTTATGCTGACGTGCTAACCCGCTCCACCGATCCGCAGGATAATATCAACGGTGGCAATATGTTGCGTGATATGCTTGAGCATAATCAAGGTAATCTGCAAGTATTGAGTTTGCTGGCTTATAATGAATATGAACAGGGTCACTATCCGCAGGCGATAGGGGCGTGGCAGGTGATGTTGAAGATCTTGCCGGCCGGTGACAAGCGTACTGAAATGGTTAAAGCGAGCATTGAGCAGGCTAAAGCCAAATCGGGAATGGATAAGGTTAAACTAGGCGTTGCCGTAACGCTGTCGCCGCGTGCGCAGCATCAGCTACCGCAGCAGGGTACGGTATTTATTTCAGTGACGGATGGTAGCAGCCCGGTGCCGGTTGCAGTTAAAAAGCTGCCTCTGAGCCGTTTCCCGCTGTCCGTTACCGTGGATGATACCAATGCCATGATGCCTGAACGCTTACTGTCTTCATTACACCAATTAAAAGTACGAGTGCGTATTTCACAGACTGGCTTGGCGACGCCAGCATCAGGCGACTGGTACGGCGACAGCCCACTGACCGATTTCTCGGGCACTGGACAAGTCAATATAGAGATTAATCAGCAGGTTCCATAAAAAATGGAGCCGAAGCATAAACAGGGAGAACAAGATGGACTTTCGCCTGACTGGGCTGGCGGTTGCCACATTATTATTGGTCGGCTGTGCGGATAAACCAAAATCACTGGTTACGCCTTCTACGCCGCCAACGACTTCGGCTTCAATATCAGCGCCCAATGCTAAAGCGACTACACTCGGCGTAGCGCCAACGGCAGCAGATGCAGCGCATCCACCGGCTCCAGAAGCGGTTGATCCGCAGCTCGGTGGCCGATCGGATCCGTTGCAAGGTTTTAACCGTTCAATGTTCAACTTCAACATGAACGTGCTGGATCCTTACGTTCTCCGCCCGGTGGCAGTGGCATGGCGTGATTACCTGCCACAGCCCGCGCGCAACGGACTGAGCAATTTCTTCGACAACCTGAGTGAGCCATCCTCGATGGTCAACAGTTTCCTGGAAGGGAATATTAATGACGGCGCCAAGCATTTTACCCGCTTCTTCATTAACACCATCCTGGGCGTTGGCGGCCTGATCGACGTTGCGTCAATGGCGAACCCAGAGCTTTCTAAAGAGGATCCTGTGCGCTTTGGTAGCACATTGGGTCACTACGGTGTGGGCTACGGTCCTTACGCTGTGTTGCCAGGTTATGGCAGCGCGACACCTCGTGAAGACGTCGGTGGCATTGTTGACGACCTTTACTTCCCACTTAACTACCTTACATGGTGGATGACGGCCGGTAAATGGGCGTTGCAGGGCATCGAAACCCGTGCTCAGTTGCTAGATTCAGACGGCCTGCTGAAAAACTCTTCCGACCCGTATGAGTTTGTTCGCGCCGCGTACTTCCAGCATCATGACTTCCTGGCGTCCGGCGGCAAGCTGACTCCAGTCGTCAACCCGAACGCAGCAGCGATTCAGGGCGATCTCGACAGTATCGATTCAGCTAACTGATAAAATTACCTAAATTAATAGCGCTGACGCAGTAAACGCCAGCGCTATTTTTTTGTTTTTTTTAAGCATAATCTATTAAATTACCCCCTTATTTATCTACCCGTTTGTAAAATTCAGCTGAACATTTCCGCCTGTTTAAAACCCTCCTTAGGTCTATCTTTAAAATTACTGACCTAACCAGTTCATTAAAAATTAACTCTCAGCTGCTGAACGTGATAGCAGTGTTGACTGGTTGATGAATGGGTTAAGACAAGGCAGTAGAATCAATTTTAAGTCGGTATCTTCAGCGATTGGAATGAAGTCAATCGATGAAATTTTGCAAATGGTTAAGCAAGCTGAGTTCAACGTTAGACCCAGGAAAGCGAAATTATAGGGTATTCAGTCGCGACCAAGCACTGCTGATGATAAAGGTATTGAGCATGAATTAATGATAGGTGTTTCACGCGAAACTGGCTCTGCTCATTCCAACTTATATCTTTATGATCCTAATTATGGCTTGAACAAATTCACTCTATTTCAAGATTTAACAATGAAAGTTAAAGCAATGCTTGAGTCGCCAGATCTAGCATTAAACTACCGAGCTGCATCAGCATTGAGCGATTCTTCATACCTATTAATATACCAGGATAGTAATATCGACAATTTCATGATCTATAACGGCGCATTATTTATTGGGTTAAACGCACACAAAAAATTCTATAGCTTATTGAGTACCCAAAATTATCTAATGTGTGATATATCGACATTATTTAAAAATGGGTACTGAGGATATTTAAATACCAAACTGTTATTAAAAAATAACAATTAGAATGCGTAATTAAAGTTCATCCCATACAGCATCGCGGTGCCTTTGGCGTCAAACTCGTAATTAGGTACGCCATTGGCGACTTTTTCGCTGATGTGTACCGACTTACCGTGCATATATGAAACACCAAGATCGACCGAGGCGTCTTTGTTAAACGCATAGGTTGCACCGGCGCTGACCCATACGCGGTCCTGATCGGGAATCGAAATAGTGCGGTTATCGGCGGGAACAGGGCTGTCATCAAAGGCTACGCCGGTACGGAATGTCCACTGATCGTTGTAATAATAAGTGGTACCCAACGCGATACGGTAGACATCGTGATAGCCTTCCTCTTTCTGGAACAGGGTGCTGCCATCATTGCCAGTGGCTTTCAGCTGCTGGAATTGGCTCCAGCTGGTGTAGGTCAAGCTATAATGCACGGCCCATTTCGGCGCGACGCGGTTATAACCCGATGCTTCCCAAACCTCTGGCAGATTTAGTTTCAAATGACCTGATTCAGTACTGCCGCCCGTGCCACCGGCTAGAACCGGTAAATCGCTGCGGTAATTGCCGTTAAAATCGACGTTAACTTTTGAGCGATAAGTCAAACCGTAGCGGTTATTTTCATCTATTTCATAGAGAATACCGGCGTTCCAGCCAAAGCCCCACTGGTTACCGTTAAGTCGCGCGGCGGTAGTGTCGGCAGGAATGGTCCCGCGACTCTGCAACGCCACCAGTTCACCGGCATCGCGTTCGATTTTCGCCTTGGCATAGACCGCATCAAATCCGAGACCAAAGCTGAAATGCTGGTTAAGGCGATAGGCTGCACTGAGGTTAAGATTTTCGGTAAGCAGGTCGGTTTTACCCGCCAACGGACCGGCAGCATATCCTTTATCAAATTCGGTAGACAAGCCATAGTTGGAGGTCGCAGACGCCCCTACTGCCCAACTTTCATTCAGCGGCATGATGAAATGCAGGTTTGGTATCCACTGCGTAGGAGCAATGTTATCGGCGTCTGTGCTTTGCCCGGTTACTGGAGAATTACCGCGCAGTTTAACATTTGGATCGACAAATATAGCGCCGCCGGAAAATGAAGGGCGGTCGAACATTGTCATGGTCGCCGGGTTACGACTGCCCGAAGCGGCGGTGTCGGCGATTGCGCCTTCACCGGAAAATGCGCGGCCCAATCCGGCTGCCGTATACTCGTTTAACTGAAATCCTGCCGCATAAACTTGGGTGGAAACCAGTGCCATTGCGGCTGCCACAGCCGATCTTGTAAACAGGTTTTTCTGGTTCATGACCAAAACCTCATTTTATGTTTTATAGAACATCCTGACTGGCAGGAGTGTTTATGAAGGACGTGCGCGGCAGATTGTGGGGCCGGAATGGGCCAACTAATCAGACCAGTGAGCGAAGTATAGGTCCGACCTGTACACATGTTGCAACGTTGTTTCACACTTATTGGTATTTAGATTTTAAAAATTAGATCCGCTTAACAAAAAGACTACAAATAAGATTCATAAAACCTATGATGGCGATTGAACTATTGATCAGAAAAATAAATCAGCTTTTTAATCCTGTGATTTGAGTCACTTAAAAACCATATTAAAAGTATGGTCTATCGTCCTGTTAAGGGTAGGAGTAAGATGGCGGCAAGTTAAATCACGACTTTTTTATGATTGATTAGCGCTGTTAATAGGTGCATCAATGCGCCGAAAGGAGAAAATATGTCAATTTTCAACACCGAAACGGATTTACCCACCTCCAAATCGCCTAATTCTGCCAGCTCATTGTGCAGCGCGCAGGAAACCGCAGCCTGCTGCTGTGTTGATGTCGGCACGATTATCGACAACACCGATTGCACGGCATCTTATCAAAACGTCTTTGCCAGCCGTGCTGACGCCGAATCTGCGGTAGAGGATTTAATCCAGCGGGCGCGTCGAGTTGAATCTGAA
The DNA here is from genome assembly GCF_041200025.1 of Rouxiella sp. WC2420. Taxonomy (NCBI): domain Bacteria; kingdom Pseudomonadati; phylum Pseudomonadota; class Gammaproteobacteria; order Enterobacterales; family Yersiniaceae; genus Rouxiella; species Rouxiella sp. WC2420. Next base: position 1,423,424 of record NZ_CP165628.1, read on the forward strand.
GCTTGCGATATCCACAGCGAGTTTAAAGATGTGGAAAATGGCGTCGAACTGAAGGTCAACTTTACTTTTTGCTGCCAGATTGAATCCATCAACTTCCAGCTTGGTCTGCGTTAGTGACTGCTCCATTTGATCCGTAGTCTTGAAAGGCTGCGGATTTCCTCGCTTTATCACTATCCTCAAAATTTGCTGTTGCTCTCAATTCAACGTCTTAGACTTTGCCAACGTCTCTGCTATGGTTAACACTACATCATCAGGTCAGACCTGTTGACGCGTCGATTTAATCAGGAGTCATCATGAATAAGGCAATTCCATTGGTTACGCGAGAAGGCAGCCGCATTGCCATTATTGATGGCCTGCGTACGCCTTTTGCCAAGCAGGCGACGGCGTTTCACGGTATTCCGGCGGTTGATTTAGGCAAAATGGTGGTCAGTGAACTGCTGGCAAAAAGTGGAATCGACCCTGCCGAGATTGATCAGCTGGTATTTGGGCAGGTTGTGCAAATGCCGGAAGCACCGAATATCGCGCGCGAGATTGTGTTGGGTACCGGTATGCGCGTATCAACGGATGCCTATAGCGTCTCTCGAGCCTGTGCAACCAGTTTTCAGGCGGTAGCCAACGTGGCGGAAAGTATCATGGCTGGCACCATCAGCGTCGGGATTGCCGGTGGCGCAGATTCGTCGTCGGTGCTGCCTATCGGGGTGAGTAAATCCCTGGCGCGCACGCTGGTTGATGTCAATAAAGCCCGAACGCTCTCGCAACGCCTGGCGCTATTTTCCAAACTCAGATTCCGCGATTTGTTACCGGTTCCTCCGGCGGTCGCCGAGTATTCCACCGGCTTAAAAATGGGGGATACGGCTGAACAGATGGCAAAATCGCACGGCATTACCCGTCAACAGCAAGATGAGTTGGCTCATCGTTCACATCAGCTGGCGGCCAAAGCCTGGGAGGAGGGATGGCTCGATTCACAGGTGATGAGTGCGCACGTTCCGCCTTATAAAGAGGTGCTGGAGCGGGATAACAATATTCGTTTTGATTCAAGCATTGAACAATATGCCCGGCTGCGTCCGGCGTTTGACAGAAAACACGGCACGGTAACCGCAGCAACCAGCACACCGCTGACTGATGGAGCGGCGGCGATTTTGCTGATGAGCGAATCGAAAGCTAAAACGCTGGGGCTAAAACCGCTGGGTTATTTGCGCAGTTTTGCCTTTGCAGCCATCGACGTTTGGGAAGACATGCTATTGGGACCTGCTTACGCTACGCCTTTGGCGCTAGAGCGCGCAGGGTTGGCTCTGAATGATATGGATTTAATTGAAATGCATGAGGCATTTGCCGCGCAGACGTTGGCCAATATCAAGATGTTTGCCAGTCAGCAGTTTGCCAGGGAAAAGCTGGGGCGAGAGCAGGCAATCGGCGAAATTGATTGGGAAAAATTCAACGTACTGGGCGGTTCGCTGGCCTATGGTCATCCGTTTGCCGCCACTGGCGCACGCATGATTACGCAAACTCTGCACGAACTGCGTCGCCGGGGCGGAAAACTTGGTTTAACCACCGCCTGCGCGGCGGGAGGATTAGGTGCGGCGATGATTCTGGAGGTGGAAGAATGACTCAAAAAATGCTGATTTCTCCGGCTGAACTCACCGACAGTGCGCCATCTTCAGCCTTTACCTTATATTTCACTGCCGATGATATTGGCATCATTACTATTGATGTGCCTGATGAAAAAGTGAATACCCTAAAGGCGGAGTTTGCCGAGCAAATCCACGGCATCTTGCACAGCGCCCAGCAGCACGCCAATCTCAAAGGGCTGATTTTTGTCTCCGGTAAAAAAGATTCATTTATTGCCGGTGCTGATATCAGCATGATTGCCCGCTGTCAGCAGGCCAGTGAAGCCGAAGCGCTGGCGAAAAAAGGGCAACAGGTGATGGCGCAAATTGCCAGCTTTAAACTGCCAGTGGTGGCTGCGATCCACGGCGCGTGTCTGGGTGGCGGCCTTGAGCTGGCGCTGGCCTGCCATAGCCGCATCTGTTCGCTGGATGATAAAACTCAGCTCGGTTTGCCTGAGGTTCAACTTGGACTGCTGCCTGGTTCCGGCGGGACTCAGCGGTTGCCGCGATTAATTGGTGCAGCCAAAGCCCTGGATTTGATGTTAACCGGGCGAAGTCTGCGTGCAAAACAGGCACGCCGAATGGGGTTGGTCGATGACGCGGTGCCGCAATCCATTTTGCTGCAAACGGCAGTTGAGCTGGTCCGAAAAGGGCATCAGGCCGAAAGAGCGTTGTCTTATAAAGACAGCATTATGCAGGGGCCTTTGGGCAGAGCTGTGCTGTTCCATCTGGTGCGCAAACAAACGCGGGCCAAGTCAAAAGGGCATTATCCAGCGACAGAAAAGATCATTGATGTCGTCCACATCGGGCTAACTCAGGGCAGTGGTAACGGATATGCCGCTGAAGCGAAGGCTTTTGGCGAACTGGTAATGACGCCTGAATCTGCCGCTTTGCGCAGCATATTTTTCGCGACTACCGCCTTGAAAAAAGATTTTGGTGCCGAGGCTGAGCCATTAACCATCAATAAAGTGGCGGTTTTAGGGGGCGGATTGATGGGCGGGGGGATTGCTGGCGTAACGATAACCAAGGCTGGCTTGCCGGTGAGAATCAAAGATATTAATCAGCAAGGCATTAGCAATTCTCTGAAATATAGCTGGGATTTATTGCAGAAAAAAGCCAGGCGTGGCTATTTGAAACGCACCGAATTGCAACGCCAGATGATGCTGCTTTCAGGTGCAACCGATTATAGTGGCTTTAACCAGACTGATCTCGTCATTGAGGCGGTATTTGAAGATTTAGAACTCAAGCAAAGGATGATCCGCGAGGTTGAGGAAAATGCTGCCCAGCATACTATTTTTGCCTCAAACACCTCTTCTTTACCTATTCATGAGATTGCCAGCAGTGCCGCAAGGCCCGAGCAGGTCATTGGTCTGCATTATTTCAGTCCAGTCGATAAAATGCCGCTGGTGGAGATTATTCCTCACGCTAAAACCAGTGCCCAAACTATCGCTACCACCGTGGCCTTTGCAAGAAAGCAGGGCAAAACGGCCATCGTGGTAGGTGACAGCGCCGGGTTTTACGTCAATCGTATTTTGGCTCCCTATATTAATGAGGCGACACGCTGCTTGATTGAAGGGGAAACTATCGAACACATCGATAAGTCGCTGATGGATTTTGGTTTCCCTGTTGGCCCGTTACAGCTGCTGGATGAGGTCGGGATTGATGTCGGCACTAAAATCATTCCAATTCTTGCAGCCGCTTTCGGGGAGCGTTTTGCTGCGCCAAAAGAACTTGATGCCATTATCAGAGATGACAGGAAAGGCCGCAAAAACAGTCGGGGCTTTTACCTTTACAACTCGAAGAGGCGAAAAGAGAGTATTAAGCAGCCTGACCCTTCTATTTATGGGCTTTTAAATGTCACGCCTAAAAATAAACAAACTTCTCAACAAATCGCCGATCGCTGCGTCGCGCTGATGCTAAACGAAGCGCTGCGTTGCCTTGACGATGGCACAATACATAGCCCGCGTGACGCCGATATTGGTGCCGTTTTCGGCATCGGCTTCCCGCCATTTTTGGGCGGCCCAATGCGTTATATCGACAGCCTGGGAGCAGACCGCCTGTTGAAAAACTTGCAGGCTTTGCAGCAGCAGTTTGGTGAGCGTTTTGCCCCCTGCCAAGGATTAGTCTCCAGGGCTGAAAATGGACAAAAATTGTATAGCTGATCAATTGAGCGTAAAATAGTCAGTCTTTGTCGCAGTCCGCCACCTAAATTTTAGAATGTTAGTGTGATCTGTATCACGGCTTAATTCATCGATTCTGGTAATTGTTGAGCGATAGTTCGCCACTAAAAGCAGCATCGATTAACGACTCGGCAGCTAGGCTGTGAAATGAAAGAGCCTATTTACATCTTTTAATAGTTGGTGTAAAAAACAGCGTTTTATTTGCAAAGACTTTCAGGCAAAATGCCCGGCCGCAATACAGACCGCTCATTTTGAAGATGTTGGTGTTGGTGTAGTGCCCTGCTAGGATGTGGGCAGAAGGGTAATACAGCACGCGAAGCGTTTCTGTATAGCGCTATTTTTGTTAACAAAAGCGGTGCAATATGCAAGTTGTAATTATGCGTCACGGTGAGGCTGCTCTTGATGCGGCCAGCGATTCAGTAAGACCTCTTACCGATTGTGGATGTGACGAAACAGTATGTATGGCGTCCTGGCTTAATGGGCGTTCGGTAAAAATTCAGCGCGTGCTGGTGAGTCCTTATCTCAGGGCGCAGCAAACGTTGGAAAAAGTCCGTCAGGCGATCACGCTTCCCGAAAAGGTTGATGTGTTGTCCGAACTGACGCCGAGCGGCGATCCTGCTCAGGTTGCAGAAGAGCTTCAAGCCTTGGCAAAAGAGGGGGTAAGCTCCGTACTCGTGGTGTCTCACTTACCCCTGGTAGGTTACCTGGTGGCTGAACTGTGCCCAGGGCACTGCCCTCCAATGTTTGCTACCTCTGCAATGGCCAGCGTTGAAATCAACGCCGATACCGGGCAGGGCAGTTTTGATTGGCAGTACAGCCCTTCTCAGGTAATTGCCAAAGCCTGCTGATGATTTCAGTCTGGCCCACCGCTCAAAGGCACAGCTTGCTGTGCCTTTTGCTATTGTGCCGATGAAATATTTCAGCCAAATGTCAGAGCAGACTGGGGAATATTTTCTGGCTATAAATCTTGAGGGGTTTTATCGTCAAGCTCAACAAGTACCAGCAGCGCCGCATTGCCGCCGAATTCCCGAGGTGCCTGATGAAAAGCCTCAACATCAGGATGTTGCGCCAACCACAGCGGTGTTTGCTGCTTTAGAATATGTTTACCGTGCCCGTGCATTACACAGGCACAGTGCACGTGTTCGCGACGGCAGGCGGCAACCAGCGCCCCCAATTCTTTTTTCGCCTCAAGCTGGGTTAAACCATGCAAATCTAAAAACAGCTCGGGGGAGTAATCTCCGCGACGCAGTTTTTTAAGTTCAAAATAGCTGACGTCTTGCCTGACATAGCGCACCGGCCCTTCGTTATCCAGCATCGGCTGGAATTCGTCAGAGAAATAATAGGTGGCATCAACCTGCTCCTGAAGCAAACGCTTTGGAGAAGAGATAACCTGAGGTTTTTTTACCGGCTTGTGTGTAATTGTGTCGTTTTTCAACCGCTTGGTGCCCGGCACAGCCTCACGAAACAAGGCCAGATCTTCCTTGTTCAGTGAATATTTTTTCTTCATCGTAATGTCATCATTCGTCGCACATTTTTGTAGTGTACCTGCTCGCGTCCTCCTTTCTAAATAAAACTCTTATACCTTGGGTAATTGAAGCTGTGGCCATGCTGGCTACGTTTACTCATCTCAGTCGCTTGCTTTAGTAAGTCCCCAGGATTCACGCACTTGCCGCCTTGCAATAATGCCAATTGCTTTGGGTATCGATTTGGCGGGATTATTACTGATTTGTTGCCGCCTTCGTGGCAAACTATGCGGAAATTTTATGGCTGCAACACAAGGCCACCCGCCGTACCCCAGGAGAGAAAATTGGACAAAATATTCGTCGACGAAGCCGTCAGTGAGCTGCATACCATTCAGGATATGCTGCGCTGGACCGTCAGCCGCCTGAATGCCGCTAACGTTTATTACGGCCACGGAACGGACAATCCCTGGGACGAAGCCGTACAACTCGTGCTGCCAAGCGTGTTTTTACCGCTCGACATCCCTGAAGACATGCACACCGCGCGCCTGACCTCCAGCGAGCGCCACCGTATCGTTGAACGCGTGATCCGCCGCGTTAACGAGCGTGTACCGGTGGCCTACCTGACTAACAAAGCCTGGTTCTGCGGCATGGAATTCTACGTTGACGAGCGCGTGTTGGTGCCGCGTTCGCCCATCGGCGAGTTGATCAATAACCGTTTCGCGGGCATTTTGCAGCATCAGCCTGCTCATATTTTGGATATGTGTACCGGCAGCGGCTGTATCGCAATCGCCTGTGCCTACGCATTCCCTGAAACCGAAGTCGATGCAGTTGATATCTCTGCCGATGCGTTGGCGGTGGCTGAGCGAAATATTGATACTCACTGTATCGAGCAGTGGGTCACGCCTATCCGTTCCGATTTGTTCCGCGATTTGCCACAGCTGCAATACGACCTGATTGTCACCAATCCGCCATACGTCGATGAAGATGACATGGCCGATTTACCTGACGAATATCGTCACGAGCCTGAGCTGGGTCTGGCATCGGGTTCCGATGGCCTCAAGCTGACTCGCCGTATTTTGGCCTGTGCCCCGGATTACCTGACCGATGACGGCGTGCTGATTTGTGAAGTGGGCAACAGCATGATACATCTGATGGATCAATATCCAGATGTCCCGTTCACTTGGCTGGAGTTCGAAAACGGCGGCGAAGGCGTATTTATGCTGACCAAACAGCAGCTAATCGACTGTGCCGAAAATTTCAGCATGTTCCGCAAGTAGCAGTCGTCAGAATTCTATTGATTTTAAACAGTTTAACTAATCGTTAAGGAGCCGTGATGGCAGGGAACAGTATTGGGCAGTTTTTCCGCGTCACTACTTTTGGTGAATCCCACGGTATTGCGCTGGGATGTATAATTGACGGCGTGCCTCCGGGCATTCCACTGACCGAGGCAGATATTCAGCATGACCTCGATCGCCGCCGTCCCGGCACGTCACGTTACACCACCCAGCGTCGCGAAGCCGATGAAGTGAAAATTTTGTCCGGCGTATTCGAAGGCGTGACGACTGGCACCAGCATTGGTCTGATGATCGAAAATACCGACCAGCGTTCACAGGATTACAGCGCAATCAAAGACGTATTCCGCCCTGGTCATGCCGATTATACCTATGAGCAAAAGTACGGCACTCGCGACTATCGCGGTGGCGGTCGTTCTTCTGCTCGCGAAACCGCGATGCGCGTCGCGGCCGGTGCGGTGGCAAAAAAATATCTGGCGCAGAAGTTTGGCGTGCAGGTGCGCGGATACATGTCGCAGATGGGTGATATCAACTGTGAGCTAATAGACTGGGACTTGGTCGAAACCAATCCGTTCTTTTGCCCGGATGAATCTAAGCTGGTCGCGCTCGACGAACTGATGCGCGAGCTGAAAAAGGCCGGTGATTCTATCGGTGCCAAAATAACCGTGGTGGCTGAAAACGTGCCAACGGGGCTGGGCGAGCCAGTGTTTGACCGTCTGGATGCCGACATCGCCCACGCGCTAATGAGCATCAATGCGGTGAAAGGCGTCGAAATTGGTGATGGGTTTGCCGTAGTGAACAAACGCGGTAGCGAAAACCGCGACGAAATCACGCCGCAGGGCTTTGAAAGCAACCACGCAGGCGGCATTCTTGGCGGTATCAGCAGCGGTCAGCCGATTGTGGCACACCTGGCGTTGAAACCAACATCGAGCATTACCGTGCCGGGTCGCACCATTAATCGCGAAGGCGAGCAGGTCGAGATGATCACCAAGGGGCGTCATGATCCTTGCGTTGGAATTCGCGCCGTGCCGATTGCCGAAGCGATGATGGCTATCGTGTTGATGGATCACCTGCTGCGCCAGCGAGCACAGTGCGGAGATGTCAATTCCAGCGTTCCTCGTTGGTAACGACTCGAGTAAAAACCGGTTAGCGCAGGGGTGCTTGTAAACAATGCGAATTAACAATGTTTTGATAGGGTTATTGGCTTTGGCCGCCGCGCTTCCTGCGTTAGCCGTGACGCCGTGGCAGCGAATTACCCAGCCTATCGCCGGAGCACCTCAGGCCGTGGGCAGCTATGCGAATGGCTGCCAGATTGGTGCGAAACCGCTTGCGCTCAACTCACCAGATTATCAGGTGATGCGCACGGATCAGCACCGTTTCTTCGGTCAGCCGGATCTGCTGACATTTATCAAACGCCTGTCGTCCGAGGCCAATCGCGAAGGGCTAGGCACCGTGCTGATTGGTGATATGGCGATGCCTGCGGGCGGGCGTTTCAGCAGCGGTCACGCCAGTCATCAGTCTGGTCTGGATGTGGATATCTGGCTGCAAATGCCGCGCAAACGCTGGACCGAACAACAGCTGTTAAAGCCGCAGCCGATCGATTTAGTCAGCCGTGATGGCAAAAGCATTGTTAAAAACCAGTGGCAGCCGCAAATCGAAACGCTGATTAAACTGGCGGCGCAGGATACCGACGTGGTGCGCATTTTTGTAAATCCTGCGATTAAACAGCAGCTTTGCGCCGATGCGGGTAGTTCCCGCGAGTGGTTGCACAAGGTCAGACCGTGGTTTGGTCATCGCGCACACATGCACGTTCGCCTACGTTGCCCTGTCGGCGACCACAACTGCGAAAACCAGCCACCGCCTCCTCCAGGTGACGGCTGCGGTGCCGAGCTGCAAAGCTGGTTCCTGCCGCCGAAACCGGGCAGCGGTGTTCCCGTCAAGCGCGAGCCGCCACCGTTGCCGGCTATCTGTCAGTCATTGCTCGATCACCATGCCGGTCAGCTGTAATCAGAATTTTGTATTTATCGCTTTATTTTGAGTTAGTCAGTCACTATGTCAGAGTTAATTGAAAAGCATCATTATCAGGAAGTTATTGATATTTTTGACCGCTGTTTCAGCGAGGATTTCAACACGCGTTTAATCCGCGGCGATGACGAACCGATTTATCTTCCGGCAGATGAGCAGGAAGACTACAACCGCATCGTTTTCGCACACGGTTACTATGCCAGCGCGCTACACGAGATCTCCCACTGGTGCGTGGCCGGAGCAGAAAGGCGCAAGCTAGTGGATTTCGGTTACTGGTACTGTCCGGATGGCCGCGATGCACAGACGCAAGGCGAATTTGAAAAGGTCGAAATAAAACCTCAGTCATATGAATGGATGTTCTGTGCCGCTGCGGGCTTTAACTTTAATGTGAGCTGTGACAATCTGAGCGGCGATTGCGAACCTGACCGCCTTGGTTTTCAACGTAAAGTTCGCGAAGAGGTGCTGAGGACGCTTGAAAAGGGGATACCTGAACGCCCGGCGCGCTTTATCAATGCGTTACAAGCGTATTACCACACCGCGCCGCTGAGCGCAGAGTCGTTTAAGGAAGAGGAAGAGGATGATTGCTGAATTTGAAGGGCGTATTTTCGCGCTAATTGAAGACATGGTTGAAAGCGCCACCGATGATGAGCTGTTTGCCAGCGGTTATCTGCAAGGCCATTTGACCGTTTCTGTCGCCGAGGCTGAAGCCCACGGCGAGAACACTTCCGAGCAGCTCAAGGCGCGAGTGCAGTCGAGTCTGGACAAGGCGATTCAGGCGGGAGAGCTTTCTCCGCGTGACCAGATTCTGGTTCTCGGGATGTGGGAAAACCTTTATCAAAAAGCATTGCCAGAAACCGAGCGTTAATTTTTGCATTCACTGCAAATACAGAAAAGGGCCATTACGGCCCTTTTTTACGCCCGTAGCTCGTGATTTCAGACTCAATCGAGATGAGTGACCGGGCGACCTTTGAGCAGTTTTCTGACCCACATGCGGTTAGGATTTAGCGCCGCCAGTGTCGAGGATTCTGCGGGCAGCGGCTCTCCCGCAATTTGTGCGGCCAGTATCTCAGCGGCCAGCGGTGCCGAGCTTAAGCCACGCGAACCTAAAGCGCCGAGCATAAATAAGTTGCGGTAAACCGGCGAGGGCACAACGGCCTGTTGCTGCTGCATCTGCTGCGGCAAATCAGCATAGGTAGCAAGCAGAGCATCATAATCTGGAATGCTACCAATCATCGGCAGGTGATCGCGCGTGGCGCAGCGCACACCGTTACGCGCCTTTCTCTCGCTGACGTCCACCCCCTGCGGCCACTTTTCTTGGGGCAGGCAATCGATGAGACGTTGGCGATTCTGCTGCTGGTCTTCCTCACGGTAAAGCGGACGTTGCTCGGCGCGGTGATAGCTGGCGCCAATACAGTGTTGCTGGTTAGCGGGATTAACCGGCGTCAGATAGCCGTCGTAGCATAATACTTGTTTGAGCCTGCTCAGCTGCGGGGTGGTTGGAATATGTGAAACCTGACCACTGACCGCGTAAACCGGCAGTTTCGAGGTTTGTTCAAACCCGTTGATTGCCGCGCCATTTGCCAGCACTAATGTTGCATGTATAGCCCCGTTGCCCGCGGCGAAATTTAGCTTCCAGCCAGTGTTATCGGTTTCGAGACTCTCGTTTTCGACGTTATCGATTTCAGTACCGGCGATAGCGCCAATGCGGGTCACTTGATGCTGATAATGCACCTCTAAACCCAACGATTGTGCATACTCGATAGCCTGCGCCGTTAGTTCAGCAGGGCATAACCAGCCCCCCAGCGGATAACCCACGCCGCCATGGCCGGTATCTAGCCCAACCGCTTCGCCAAACTGTGCCGCATCAAGCGCTGTTGCCAGACTATGCGGCCAATCTCCCGCCAGCATTTTGTCGATTTTGCTCTGACTCTTGTCGTCATAGGCCAATTGTGCCACGCCACACCAATCGTTATCGAATGCGAGGCCTTGTGCAGAGAAAAGAGAGTATTGACGGCGGGCAAAGGTAAAAGCGTGGGCAAAAAACTGCTCGATGGCGTCGTGTCCGCCGTTGAGCAGCGGATAAACTGCGCCTTGACGATTGCCCGAAGCGCCCTGTGCAGGCTGAGGGTCTTCGCAATACAGTGTGACCCGATAACCGCGACGCAGCAGCGCCAGCGAGAGCAGGGCGCTGGCCACGCCGCCGCCGACAATTGCCACATCCTGCGGATTATCCGCCGCCGGGCGCTGGTACCAGGGCATAGCATGCGGCGCTTTTTCAGCGATTTCTCGCCAACCGCTGAGCATCTCGCGCTTTTTGCCATGACCTTTAACCTTGCTGACGTTAAATCCGGCAGCCTGCAATCCACGCCTTACGAATCCGGCAGCGGTAAATGTGGCAAAAGTGCCTTGTGGGCGAGTCAGTCTGGCCATTGCGGCAAACAGTGGGTCGCTCCACATCTCTGGATTCTTCGAAGGGGCAAAGCCGTCGAGGAACCAGGCATCAACCTGCTGATAAAGGCTTGGATCGCTGGAAGGCAGCAGGTGAGTGACATCGCCAAACCATAAATCCAGGGTAATTCTCCCGTCATCAAGCAACAGTCGATGACAGCCAGCAAAAGGTAAAGGCCATTGTTGCCTAAGTTCTTCAGCATAAACCGCTAATTCTGGCCAATGGCAATGGGCCTTTTCCAAATCATCGACCGAAAGTGGAAATTTTTCGTAACTGATGAAATGTAATCGCTTAACCGTTGTCTGATGAAGCTGCTGTTGCGATTCCGCTGCCGTCGAGAGTTGAAACTCTTTAAAGGATTGCCAAAGAGTCAGAAAGTTTAAGCCGGTACCAAACCCGGTCTCGGCAATAATCAAAAGCGGGCGGGAATGGCTGCTAAAACGTTGTGGAAAATGATTGCCATTAAGAAACACGTGGCGGGTTTCATCCAGGCCACCCTGTTCCGAAAAGTAGATGTCATCGAACTGTCGGGAAACAGGTGTACCCTGTTCGTTCCAGCTTAATTCGGCGGGTTGGATAGCGATGTGATCCACGTAAAACTCTCTTGATTCTAGGCTGTGCGCGAAGTTTAACTGTCTGCTAGTCTGTGCGCAAATTTCAATTCTTTACACAACGAATTGCTGATCGGACTTGTTCGGCGTACAACTGTACGCTAAAGTGCTTTACGAAATCCCGAATAGTTAATAGTAAAAGAGGTATTAAATGAAACGTGCTGTGATTACTGGCCTGGGCATTATCTCGAGCATCGGTAACACCAAAGAAGAAGTTCTTGAGTCTCTGCAAACAGGGCGCTCAGGCATAACTTTTTCTAAAGAATTTGAAGATGCCGGGATGAAATGCAACGTCTGGGGTAATGTGAAACTGGACACAGCCGGTCTTATCGATCGCAAAATTGTGCGTTTCATGAGTGATGCTTCTATTTACGCTTACCTTGCGATGGAACAGGCAATTGCAGACTCAGGTCTGACTCCTGAAATGGTCTCTAACGATCGTACCGGCCTGATCGCCGGTTCTGGCGGCGGTTCTCCACGCAATCAGGTTGCTGGTTCTGACGCGATGCGCGCGACCGGCCTGAAAGGTGTTGGTCCGTTTATGGTAACTAAAGCGATGGCTTCTGGCGTGTCTGCCTGTCTGGCGACTCCGTTCAAAATCCGTGGCGTTAACTACTCCATCAGCTCCGCTTGCGCAACTTCTGCACACTGCATTGGAAACGCTTACGAAATGATTCAGCTCGGCAAGCAGGACGTAGTCTTTGCTGGCGGCGGTGAAGAGCTTTCGTGGGAAATGGCTTGCGAATTCGACGCCATGGGCGCGATGTCACGCAAGTACAATGACAATCCTTCAAAAGCTTCCCGTACCTATGACACCGAGCGTGACGGTTTCGTTATCGCAGGCGGCGGCGGTATGGTTGTCGTTGAAGAGCTGGAGCATGCATTGGCTCGCGGCGCGCACATCTACGCTGAAATCATCGGCTATGGTGCCACCTCAGACGGCGCTGACATGGTCGCTCCTTCTGGTGAAGGCGCGGTACGTTGCATGAAGATGGCGATGCAGGGCGTTGACACCCCAATCGACTACCTGAACGTACACGGTACTTCTACGCCAATCGGCGACAAGAAAGAGATCGGTGCAGTTCGCGAAGTCTTCGGTGAAAATACTCCGGCCATCTCTTCTACCAAAGCCATGACCGGTCACTCACTGGGTGCCGCAGGCGTTCAGGAAGCGATTTACACGCTGCTGATGGCTGAAAACAACTTTATTGCTCCGAGCATTAACATCGAAAACCTCGATGAAGACGTTGTTGGCGCAAACATTATTACCGAACCAACCAAGCGTGAGCTGACTACTGTCATGTCAAACAGCTTCGGTTTTGGTGGCACCAACGCTACTCTGGTGATGCGTAAGATGCCTAACGACCGTTAATTGTCATCGCTGACATAACGTAAGTTAAAACTTCTCCAAGCCCGCCTCGCTGCGGGCTTTGTTTTATCCGTAAATCGCTGTAGCCTGAAGTGTATAATATCCATCCCTTTTTCCTCTGCAATTCATCAACATTTCATATACAATCTCACGCGTCCAGCATCCCAATCGTTTAATGATTTCAAACATGACGGCTTCACTTAATCAGATAGCTCATTCACGTCTTCGCTTTCCTGCCTGGTTGGGCATTTTCGCGATCCTGATGCTATTTGTTGCGCCGATTGTGTCGAAAACGCTGGTGGCGCAGGGCGTGCCAATGCCGATGATGGCCGGTATGGATATGTCTGAGATGGGGTCGCCATCAATAAATACATCATCGATAAATATGCTATCGACTGACGATATGTCATCAATGAATATGTCAGCCTTGGCTGAGTCTGATCACGTTAGGCATGATAAATCGACAACTGCGGACTCATCCTCGCCTGCAACCATGTCAGCCAGCGACATGATGGACGCCGCCTGTGGCTACTGTGTGCTGTTGATGCACCTGCCGCTGCTGGCGATGCTGATGCTGCCAATGCTGTGGTCGCGGGCCATTGTTGTTCGACCTTCGCCACCGCGGGCCATTGCCTGCCCAGCCTCGGCGCTAATCTTTAAAGATTCTCAGCCTCGCGCACCGCCTGTCCTTGCCTCAGTGGTTTTACCTTTCAAAGCGTAATCCACACTGAAGTCATAAAAAATCTGCTTTCTACAACATAAGCTGCTGTCGGCGAGATTTAATTCGTCCGACCGCGAAGCTATTGATTTTTATGCTGATAAGTTCAGGACTTTTTCTATGAGTTATTCTGCAAGCCGCGAGTATTCCCGTGGTGAACCCGCCAGCAAAGCCGCGGCATTGGCTTTACTCAAGCGCATCCATTTTTACATTGGTTTATTCGTTGGACCTTTTATCTTTATTGCTGCATTAACTGGCGTGCTGTATGTCACAACGCCGCAGATTGAGAATAAAATTTATGCCGATCAGCTGTTTACCTCATCTATTGGCGATGCACAGCCCCTTTCTCGACAGATAGATTCGGCCAGAGCCGTGGTCGGGGAAAAGGCGGAGATCTACGCCATCCGCCCGGCTCCCACCAAGGGTGAAACCACCCGAGTGCAGTTTGCCGAGCCGGGATTAGGGGCTTCAAAAAGCCGGGCAATTTTTGTCGATCCGGTGACACTCGACGTGAAGGGCAGTCTGGTGGTGTACGGCACCAGCGGTGTTTTGCCGTTTCGAACCTGGCTGGATGACTTGCATCGGGGCTTATTGCTTGGCGATATAGGTCGAAATTACAGTGAGTTAGCTGCCTCATGGCTGTGGATTGCTACGCTTGGCGGTATATTGCTGTGGGCCTTGACTCCCTCTGCCAACAAGCCGGTGCGCAAAGTGACTAAGCAGGGCGCGCGCCTGCGACGCGGGCGTTTATGGCATACCTCGCTGGGGCTGATTTTACTGGGCGGGCTGCTGTTTTTCTCTGCCACTGGCCTAACCTGGTCGCAGTGGGCAGGGAATAATATTGGCGTTTTGCGCACCGAAATGGGCTGGCTTACCCCCTCGGTCAACACGCAGCTAAGCCAGGAAAAACCCGCGCAGCCGGTCGACGAGCATGCCGAACATCGTGGGTCTTCCATGATGGGAATGGGCGCGATGAAAATGGCGATGCCGGACATGCCCGAAATGAGCAGCGATATGCCGCTAAACAAACACTCCGCGACCTCGGTGGACGTTAACTCCGTAACTTTTGATGGTGTCGTTGCTGCGGCGCGTCAGGCTGGTATTGACGCGACCAAAATCGAGATTCGCCCTGCTTATCGCCCAGATAAGGCATGGACCGTCAGTGAAATTGATCGCAGCTGGCCAACGCAGGTAGATGCAGTGTCGGTGGATCCGCACAGTTTCAGCATTGTCGATCACGTTTATTTCGCTAAATTTCCCTTGCTTGCCAAGCTGACGCGTTGGGGCGTTGACGCCCACATGGGCGTGCTGTTTGGCGTATGGAATCAGGTCGCTTTAGTCTTCTTTGGGCTCGGTACCTGCGCGCTAATTGCCTGGGGATACGTGCTGTGGTGGCAACGCCGGCCAAAAATGCCCGCTTCGCGCAGCCCTTCAACCACGCTTGTTCAAACCTGGCGTGCGTTGCCAATGTTACTGCGCTGGCTTTTTCTGGCCTTGGTAGTGGCGCTGGCTTTCAGCCTGCCGGTAATGGGCGTGAGTTTATTGCTGTTTTTGACCGTGGACCAGTTGCGCTGGCTTTTGCAGGCCAGAGCAACTAAATCACAGACGATAACCTCGGCAGGGCAGTCGTAAAAACTGCGCTGAAAAGGCGCAATGGTTGCGCCTTTTTTTCTCTTTTCTGCGAGATATCGCGGAGAGTTGAGCGCCTGCTCTGGCGAAAAGCATGGCTGTAGGGTAACGTCGGCAAATCATTTATCGGTCCTTGAATTTGCGGTATTTTTCTTATGACTAAAACGCTGGGTGTGCTGTTTCGTCCTTTTTTGCATGACCGATTTTTACATATTCTTTTGCTGCTTTGTATTGGGCTGAGCCTGTTTCAGCCCGGCAAGGTGACTCAGTTTGTCGATTTCGTGGATTGGAACACTATCGTTACCCTGTTAGGTCTATTGATGCTGACCAAGGGCGTTGAAATTAGTGGTTATTTTGATTTTGTCGGCCGCAAGATGATTAACGCGCTCGACAATGAGCGCTGGCTGGCACTGTTTCTGGTCACGGCGGCAGCAGTGCTTTCGACTTTTATGACCAACGATGTGGCGCTGTTTATTGTGGTCCCGCTCACCATTACGCTGAAGAAACTCACGGCTTTACCTGTGAATCGACTGATCATTTTTGAGGCGTTGGCGGTTAACGCAGGTTCTTTGCTGACACCCGTGGGCAATCCGCAAAATATTCTGCTGTGGAATCGTTCGGGGCAATCGTTTATCCATTTTATTGCACAGATGACACCGCTGGCGTTGGTCACCATGTTGGCGTTGTTAGTCGTCACCTGGATAAGCTTTCCATCTTTGACGCTGCAAAAAAAGGAGCAGCAGCAAAGTAGCGGCTTTAGTAAACGGCTGCTGGTTGCCTGCGTGGTGCTCTACTTGCTGTTTATTGTCTGCGTTGATTTTGGACTGGCGATGTATGGTTTGGCGGCAGTGTTTATTGGTTTTCTATTACTTTCACGACAGGTATTACTGCGCATTGACTGGCCGCTAATCCTGGTTTTTATCGCCATGTTTGTGGATGTTCGGCTGATTGTCAGTCTTGGGCCGTTGCAGCAGGCTTTTGCCAGTATCGCAGGTCTGCCGGAATACGGGCATTACCTGCTGGGATTGGGGCTTTCTCAGGTAATTAGCAACGTTCCAGCCACTATTTTGTTGGTTAACTATGTTCCGGCCAATACGCTGTTGGCCTATGCCGTTAATGCCGGAGGCTTTGGATTGGCAATCGGCTCACTGGCTAATCTCATCGCACTGCGCATGTCTGGGGATAAGGGGATCTGGCTGACCTTTCACTACTACTCGTTCCCGTTTTTAATTTTTAGCGGTGGGACAGGCTGGGTGTTGCTAAAGCTGCTTTAACGAATCTTGAAAAGATGATTATTTATCATGGCCTAAATGCTGTTGCATCAATGCCAAACGGTCAACGGCGGCTGTGATTTCTGGCGGAGTCAGGGCCGAAAATCCGAGCAACCAACCGTCGCGTGGTGTGTCGGTAATATCTTGAGCCGACAGGTAAAGCGGTGACAGCGGCGGAGTGATTACTCCAAATCGATGCGCCTGCCGGGTTAATTCGGCCTCTTGCCCGCTGGGCAACTTCACCGCCAACTGCAAGCCCCCCGCTGTTGGCAGAGGATCAACCCAGCTACCCAGCTTGTCGTTTATTTGTTCAAGCAGATGATCGCGGCGGCGTTGATAAAGCTGTCGCATATAGCGCAGGTGAGCGGCGAAATGTCCTTGCTGGATAAACTCGGCGGTGACTGCCTGCATTAGCTGGGCAGAATGCCCGTCATATACTGTGCGCAGCTGAATTATGGGTTCAACCAGGCTTGGTGGCAGCACCATATATGCCAGTCGTAAAGAAGGAAACAACACCTTGGAAAAGGTGCCGACGTAAATGACTCGCTGGTGGTGATCAAGCCCTTGCATGGCAGGCAGCGGGCGGCCGTCGTAATGTAATTCGCTGTCGTAGTCATCTTCAATGATCCAGCTTTGATTGAATCTGGCGTACTCAAGCATGGCAATACGTCGCGACAAGCTCATGCTGACACCGGTCGGATATTGGTGCGAGGGAGTCAGATAAATCAGTCGCGGAATGGGCAGGTTGGCATCAAGGTTCATTCCTTGCGGGTCAACCGGCACGGCGTGAATGGTGGCTCCGGCGCTGGTAAACGCGTTTCGCGCCCCGAGATAACCCGGCTCCTCAAGCCACAATGGGTCGCCATTATCAATCAGCAGCGTGGCAAGCAGCTGTAAAGATTGCTGCGAGCTGGTGGTGACGACGATTTGCGCCGCATGGCAGGCAACTCCACGTGACTGCTGCAAATATCCGGCGATAGCCTCGCGCAGTGGAAGATACCCCTGTGGATCGCCGTAGCCGAGCAGCTTTTCGCCCTTAAGCCTTAAGCTTTTGTTGGTCAGTTGGCGCCAAAGTTTGAGCGGGAAAACGCGTAGATCGGGAGAACCTGCAGCAAACGGCAGCGGAGTAAGCGGCTCTTTGCATCCTCCGGTGGCAATAATAGCGGCACCTCGCGCGGATAGCACCACCGGCGGATTAGCCTCGCTGTAGCGAGCGTGGTTATTAAGCGTTTTTGCTTTGCTCGAGACTTTGGGCATTGCCGCTATGGCTGCACCGACACTGACAAATGTTCCTTTACCCACATGGCGAGTGATATAACCCTCGGCCTCAATTTGGCCATAAGCCGCCTCAACGGTGATGCGCGAGATGCCAAGGTCGGCCGCCAACAGGCGTGAAGAGGGCAGGCGTTGCAGTGGTGCCAGCGCACCTTGTCCAATAGCTAGCCTAAGCGCAGCGCAGAGTCTGTCGCGCAGTGAAAACAACGGTGCTTCAGACTGTTCAAACAGCTGAATAAGCGCACCGTATTGTTTTTTAGCCGCAACCAAATTTTTTTCGCTCAAAATGGGTCTTATAGTTTTAATTAAATTGGTATCAATTATAAGACCAAAAAGCGGCAAGATATGCATCTCCACCGCAGAAATTGATCTGTTCAGGTTGAGAATAAATACGCGAAGCCTTGAATAATTTAATCAACAGGGCTTACAACAGCATTGAATTACAATCGATTAGGAGAAACCGATGCAGCCACAGTCAAGAGTTCTGGCTTTTCCACCGCCGTCGCCAAACGTTAGCGAGCAGTACCTGCACGCAAAATTGAGTTTTTATACCGATGCCTGGGACGTGGCCGAGGATCTTCGCTTGCAGGTTAGCGAGATTGTGGTCATCGATACCCGTGCAGAGTCGCTGTATCAGGCTGGACACATTCCGGGTGCCGTGAGTTTTCCCCATCGCTTGATGGATGAAGCGAGCACTGCCGCGCTGGATCGTGACAAGGTCTATGTCACTTATTGTGACGGAATCGGCTGCAACGGCTCAACGCAGGGCGCGTATAAGTTGGCCAGATTGGGATTCCGGGTCAAGGAGCTGATTGGCGGATTGGATTTCTGGATACGCGATGGGCATCCATTGGCTAAAGGCGATGAGGCCGGGGTTTATCCGGCCGCTTGGCATTCACAGGACTGCGGCTGCGAGTAAAGACTTAAACCACTAACCACAACACGAGAGCCAGAAGAACGAGCAGGATAACGGTGATCCACACGCCGCTTTTTGGCTGCATTGCAGCAGGTAGCATTGCCACAAACGGGTTGCCGCGAGATTCACTGCGCGAGATTCGGGTCGATTTTTCTTCGACGCGATAATTGCGAGTGGGGCGGTCAACGCGCTGGTTGAAGAGTACGCTGATCAGAGTGTTGACTTGCCCCGGTAACAGTGGAGTGTCCGGCGTTGCATGGAAATTAGTGGCAACATAATCTTTCAGGCGGTGCAGTTCCAGCTCGCTCGCAGGCTGTTTTAGCACGCCCAGCAATGAGGCGAGCGTGGGCGTAGTTTGCTGGCTGATGGTAATTCTCACCTGCGCAAACTGCGTTAGCAGCTGGAAATGTTTCGCTGGAATGGGGTCTCCCACTTTAACGCCGACCATAACAAACAGGTCGTGCCAGATTTTTGTCGGCGCTTCACCGGTTGCCGCGCTGAGTTTGGTCACTGACTGTTGCAGGCTATTGTGTTCGGCGGGCAGCAAAGGTCGGTCCATCACGGCAGTTTGCTGTGGCTGAGGGATAGTCATTTCACGCGACTGAATCAGCAACAACACTTTCTCAAGCTGCTCGTGGCTCAGTTGGCTAAGCACGGTGTGGCCAAAGTTTTGACGAATAAAATCGCTTACCGCCTGCCGATTGTTACCCTGCGGCAAAAGCTCGGTCAGCTGTTGCATCAATTGGCGCGTCGCATGGCTGTTCTGAGCCTGATGTAGTTTGGCCAACAGTAAAGTTTCAGCCTGACTATATTGGCTGGCGCTGATTTCTGCATCGTGAGGTAAGGCAAGATCGTGCCGCAAGTTGGCCCAAATCTCAGCGGATTTCATGGCAGTCAATACCATGAGTTTAACAATCAGCTTTTCCAGAGTGGTGCGCTGAGCAGGAGTAAGAGGGTGATTTTCACCTGCTCCGGCAGGGACTGTTTGGCCATCAGTCTGTTCCCGATTGTTGTCATCGGGTGAGCGGCCACTCAAAGGTTGCATATTACCAGTCCTTGCTAAGAGGTTTTATCTCCCACCGATGAAATTGGCGGGCAGATAGGAGTGTTAATCACGGCGTCAAACGCACAAGGCCGACATCATACAGATAAAACCCGGTAATCGACACCGTGATTGCCTCTATAGCAGAGATTCTTTCCGTTAATTTTCCTGCTTATTCTCGACCAGAGTGGCAGGTCGGCGGCGTCCATACAGTGGTGTGCGTAGCCTCTGCGCCAGAACCACGCCAAACAGGGTAATTCCGCCGCCTATCAGGTGGTAATTTTGCAGTTGCTCATGCAGGAAAATCACTGCGACGATAGCGGTGAAAATCGGCGTCAGGTTCATAAAAATAGTGGCCAGGTTCGCGCCGAGATGCTGAACGCCTTTGATCCACAAAAATGGCGCGATGATCGATGCCGGTATCCCGGCAAACAGCACCAGAGGGATGTTGTGCGCAGTTAATTCTACATTACTGGCCATCAGGAAATTAGGCACTAGCATCACAACGCCAAAAATAATCTGGATATAAAGCGATTGCCAGTTTGGAACCGGAATCGCCCAGCGCTTGGTCAGCACACCGTAGAGAGCATAGGACGACGAAGCGGCAAACATCATCACTTCCCCGGTGCCAATGCCTTGTTGCAACAGCAGCCCCGGATGGCCGGAACTGACCAGCCAAATCAGTCCACCCAAGGAAATCAAACTACCTAAGGCAATGCCGACAGTCGGCACCACGGAAAGGACCACCAGGCTTATCAACACGGTAAGCAGCGGAATTAAAGAGGCGATGATCCCCATAAACAGCGCGCTGACGCTGTGGGCTGCGTAGTAAGCCAAGCTTTGGTAAAGCACCATGCCCAGCAGTCCGAGGATCATAAACTTCCACCAATATTTCTTGATTTCGACCCGATTACGCCAAACGCCCGGCAAAATAAACGGCGTCAGGGTGACCAGCGCCAGCAGCCAGCGATAAAAAGAAATGGCGGCGGGATCAATAGCACCGGCCGCGGCCTTACTGACCACGGCATTTAATGACCAGATCAACACCGCGAAGAGAGGGAAAAGGAGATTCATGAGTTCCATCCAGAATAAATTGTCCGGCTAGTGTAGTGCTGTCTGATTTGTTATATATACCGATAATCCGACATCTTTACGCATTAATCAGCCAACCTGCTGCATTGTTTAATTAGGCATTGTGGAAAGGCAGAATTACCGGAAAAAATATGACCTCTTTACGGCGCGGACGCACAACACCCAATACTTTTCCACTTTCGACACTGATACCTGAAACCCTGCTCTTTCGGGGTGAAACCGTCAGCGCCAATACTGAGTATGCTACTCATTCGCACCCTTGGAGCCAGATTATCTGCGTAAAATCAGGCGTGTTGACGATGGAGGTGTCGGGCCAGCGTTATCTGGCACCGCCAGAATTCGCTTTTTGGCTGCCCGCCGGTACGGAACACTCGAGCTACAATCGTAAAACCACTCGCTTTTACGCCATTGATATTGCGAACAGTTTTGATAAAGATTTGCCGAAAACTGCCTGCCTGCTGAATCTTACGCCAGTCTTTAATGCCATTGCCGAAGACTGTTTCTCGCGCAATTTGTCGGTGCCCCAAACCGCGGCCGACATGCGTTTGTGCCAGGTATTGCTGGATCAAATCGCTATTTGCCCGCGCCTGAGTACCTATCTGCCAGGATCGCAGGACAAATTGCTGGCCCCGGTATTGTCGGCGCTGGAAAAGGACCCGGCGAATAATCAGTCGTTGGCCGAATGGGCGAAGCAGGTTTATACCTCTGAACGCACTTTATCGCGCCGCTGTCAGCAACAACTGGGCATGGCGTTCAGCGAATGGCGGCAAAGATTGCGTTTTCTTCACGCGATTTCACTGCTTGAGCAGGGTAAAAGCGTCGGCGAGGTCGCGCTGGATGTCGGCTACAGCTCGTCATCCGCGTTTATTGCCATGTTTGTGCAAATTGCTGGTACTACGCCGCAGCGTTTTCGCACTGAACAATAAGGGAATAAAGAATAGTTTGATTCACCAAAGCCTTTGTAAATCGCTGAGCAGCTATTGGGTATAACTAGCCCGCGAGCTATGGCAAAATGGCCGCCGATATTTTTCTATTTTTAGCATGGCAAGCGGAGACAAGCGTGAAAATCCTGGTTGATGAAAATATGCCTTATGCGGTCGAGCTGTTCAGCCGATTGGGTGAAGTTCAGGCCGTTCCCGGTCGTCCGATCCCTAAAGAAGCACTGGCATCTGCAGATGCGCTGATGGTGCGCTCGGTTACAAAGGTTAATGAAAGTTTGCTCAGCGATACGCCGGTCAAGTTTGTCGGTACCGCAACGGCTGGCACCGATCACGTTGATGATGGCTGGCTGCAACAGGCCGGTATTGGTTTCTCTGCAGCGCCTGGCTGTAATGCTATTGCCGTGGTGGAATACGTCTTCTCTTCGCTATTGATTTTGGCCCAGCGCGACGGTTTCTCTCTGCGCGATAAAACCATTGGTATTGTCGGCGTGGGTAATGTTGGCTCTCGTCTTAATGCTCGCCTGACTGCTCTGGGTATCCGCACGCTGCTGTGCGATCCTCCACGCGCGGCCCGTGATACCAGCGAAACCTTCTGCTCAATTGATAAGATAGTGGCTGAAGCCGATATTCTGACTTTCCACACCCCGTTGAACCCGTCTGGCCCGGATAAAACTCTTCATCTGGTTGATGCGGCGATGCTCGAAGCTTTAAAGCCGGGCGCAATCCTAATCAACGCTTGCCGTGGCGAGGTTGTAGATAACGCAGCGTTGCTGAACGCGCTTAACGGCGAGAAGAAACTTACCGCCGTGCTCGACGTGTGGGAGCCGGAGCCGGATCTCAATCTGGCGCTGCTGGACAAGGTGGCTATCGGCACTGCACACATTGCCGGTTACAGCCTTGAAGGCAAGGCGCGCGGCACCACGCAGGTGTTCGAAGCCTACAGCCAGTTTATCGGCCAGCCGCAGCAAGTGCCTTTGGCCAGCCTGCTTCCTGCGCCAGAGTTTGCCGAGGTTTCTCTGGCCGGTGAGTTGACCGAAGCGAAACTGCTTCGACTGGCGCACTTAGTGTATGATGTGCGCCGCGATGATGCGCCGCTGAGAAGAGTGGCGGGTAAAAGCGGTGAGTTTGACCGCCTGCGCAAGTTTTATGAAGAGCGCCGCGAGTGGTCTTCGCTGCTGGTGCACTGTGATAATCAGGGCACGGCAGACCTGCTGAAAAAACTCGGCTTTAATAGCGACGTAGCCTAAGTTTCTCATAATTATTGTTCGTTATACTGTCGTATAAAATTTGAGGGCGGGTTAATCCCCGCCCCTTTTAGTCTGTAGTCTGAAATTTCTGGAGAATACCAACATGTCTGATGGCTGGAATATTGCGCTGCTTGGCGCCACTGGTGCTGTAGGTGACGCGCTGCTGGAGCTGCTGTCTGAACGTCAGTTCCCGGTTGGTGAGCTTTTCCCGCTGGCGAGTGAGCGCACCGCCGGACAAACTATTCGTTACAACGGCAAAAGCATTCTGGTTCGCGATGTGGCCGATTTCGACTGGTCTCAAGTGCAGCTGGCGTTCTTTGTTGCCGGTAAAGAAGCCTCGGAGAAATATGCCGAAGAAGCGGCTAATCAAGGTTGTCTGGTGATCGACAGCAGCGGTCTGTTCGCCATGGAAAACGATATTCCGCTGGTGGTGCCGGGGGTGAATCCTGACGTGCTCGCACATTATCGAAACCGCAATATTGTTGCCGTAGCCGACAGCCTGACCAGCCAGCTGCTCACCGCCATCAAACCGCTGACTGAGCTGGCCGGGTTGTCGCGTTTGCACGTTACCTCTCTGTTGTCGGTATCCGCGCTGGGGAAAGCGGCAGTTGACGATCTGGCCGGGCAAAGTGCGCGCCTGCTCAACGGCATTCCGGCCGAAGAAGGTATTTTCAGCAAACAGCTGGCCTTTAATCTGCTACCGCTGCTTAACGACAGCGAAGGCAGCGTGCTTGAAGAGCGGCGCCTTGTGGATCAGGTGCGTAAAGTGGTACAGGACGACGGTTTGCCAATCTCCGTCAGTTGCGTACAGTCGCCGGTATTTTACGGCCATGCGCAGGTTGTCCACCTTGAAGGCCTGCGTCCACTGTCTGCCGAAGAAGCCCGCACCGAGCTGGAACAGGCCGACGATATCAATGTCAGCGAGGAAGACGATTTCCCGACTCAGGTCAGTGATGCTTCCGGTAATGCCTCATTGAGCATCGGTTGTATCCGCAACGATTACGGTATTCCCGAGCTGATTCAGTTCTGGTCGGTGGCCGATAACGTGCGTTTTGGTGGCGCGCTGATGGCCGTTGAAACGGCTGAAAAACTGATCCAGGAGTATTGGTACTAATGTCTGAGCAGGAACTCTCCGAGCAGCGCCCGCCAGTAATTGCCGAGCGCATTGCTTTGGGAATCGAGTATGACGGCAGTCAATATTATGGTTGGCAGCGTCAGCAAAATGTAAGCAGCGTTCAAGAATGTCTGGAAAAAGCACTAAGCCGCGTGGCCGATACGCCTATCACCGTGCAGTGTGCGGGTCGAACCGACGCGGGCGTGAGTGCCACCGGGCAAGTTGTACATTTCGACACGCCGGTTGTTCGTAAAGATGCTGCGTGGACTATGGGCGTGAATACGCATCTGCCAAAAGACATTGCGGTGCGCTGGGTCAGTCACGTTGCCGACGATTTTCACGCGCGTTTTACCGCCACGGCGCGTCGTTATCGCTATGTAATTTACAATCACCGCTACCGCC
Source organism: Rouxiella sp. WC2420 (assembly GCF_041200025.1). Taxonomy (NCBI): domain Bacteria; kingdom Pseudomonadati; phylum Pseudomonadota; class Gammaproteobacteria; order Enterobacterales; family Yersiniaceae; genus Rouxiella; species Rouxiella sp. WC2420. Next base: position 1,448,067 of record NZ_CP165628.1, read on the forward strand.
CCGGCATCCTCAGTCATGGAATAACTCACGTCCATATGCCTTTGGATGTTGAAAAAATGCAGCGCGCAGGGCAATGTTTGCTGGGCGAAAATGACTTTACTTCATTTCGCGCCGTTCAATGTCAGTCGAGAACGCCCTGGCGTTTTATGATCCATCTGAACGTGAGTCGTTTTGGACATTATGTGGTGGTTGATATCAAGGCCAATGCCTTTGTTCACCATATGGTGCGAAATATTGTTGGCAGTCTGGTTGAAGTTGGCGCTGGTAACCAGCCAGAAAGCTGGATGGCAGAACTGTTGGCGGTAAAAAATCGTAATCTTGCCGCTGCTACCGCAAAGGCGGAAGGTTTATATCTTGTTGGCGTTGATTATCCAGAGAAGTTTGCTTTACCTAAAGTAACTCTGGGCCCGCTGTTTCTTGCCGATTAAAGGACATTTGAGGTAACACCATGGAATTCATCCATTATATCGTTGATTTTATCCTGCATATTGATGTGCATCTCACCGAACTGGTCGCTAATTATGGCGTCTGGGTTTATGCCATTTTGTTCTTGATACTATTTTGCGAAACCGGATTGGTGGTTACGCCGTTCCTGCCGGGTGATTCTTTGCTGTTTGTTGCCGGTGCGCTGGCAGCACTGCCTTCCAACAGTCTGGATGTTCATTTGATGGCATTCTTGATGGTGGTTGCTGCGGTAGCGGGTGATGCGGTTAACTACACAGTCGGGCGTTTGTTTGGTGCAAAACTGTTCGCAAATCCAAACTCTAAGATTTTTCGCAGGAGTTATTTAGAACAAACGCACAAGTTTTACGAGAAACACGGCGGCAAAACCATTATTCTTGCGCGCTTTGTCCCAATTGTTCGTACTTTTGCACCGTTTGTTGCCGGCATGGGGCGTATGTCTTATCGACAGTTTGCTACCTATAACGTGATCGGCGCGCTATTTTGGGTGCTGTTATTGACTTACGCTGGCTACCTTTTTGGCAACGTGCCATTTGTGCAGAACAATTTGAAATTCGTGATTGTCGCAATTATCGTTGTCTCTGTTTTGCCAGCAATTATTGAGGTGATCCGTCACCGTAAAACCGCTGGCAAAGCTGGAGAGCGACCAAACTGACAGGCAGGGGAATCCTTGTAATCAGGGCGAATTATTAAAATTAAAGGCATTAAACCAAAGGGTAAGACCAGTTTTTTATCTACAGTCTTCGACTGTTATGGTTTAATGAGCGACATTTGTGGTCTGTTCCTGCAAACAACCCTCTCTGGCGGATATTTTATTGTGGCGTCTGCTGCATAGAATCTCCGGGGAATCTGGGGTGGTTATATGTTTTAAAGCAGGGGACTTGTTACAGCATGAACAGCGAACTGGCATTTGCCAGGTTCAAACAGAAAGGTCATCGATGAGCTGGATTGAACGAATTCTTAATAAAAGCAACATCTCGCAAACCCGTAAGGCAAGCATTCCAGAGGGTGTCTGGACCAAATGCGATAGCTGTGGTCAGGTGTTATACCGCGCTGAATTAGAGCGCAATCTGATGGTTTGTCCTAAGTGTGATCACCACATGCGCATGTCAGCGCGCATGCGTCTGTTCACCTTTATGGATGAAGGGAGCGAGGTCGAATTGGGTAGTGAACTTGAGCCAAAAGACATTCTCAAGTTTAAAGACTCCAAAAAATATAAAGATCGTCTGCTTGCAGCTCAAAAAGAGACAGATGAAAAAGACGCGATGGTGGTGATGAAGGGCACGCTGTACGGTATGCCAATCGTTGTAGCTGCGTTTGAATTTGCTTTCATGGGCGGTTCAATGGCATCGGTTGTGGGTGCTCGTTTCGTCCGCGCTGTCGAGCAGGCCATTGAAGACAACTGCCCGTTGGTGTGTTTCTCGGCCAGTGGCGGCGCGCGTATGCAAGAAGCGTTGATGTCATTGATGCAAATGGCAAAAACCAGTGCTGCTTTGGCGAAACTGCAAGAGCGCGGTTTGCCGTACATCTCTGTGCTGACTGACCCAACCATGGGTGGCGTTTCTGCGAGTCTGGCAATGCTTGGTGATATCAACGTGGCTGAGCCTAAAGCGTTGATCGGTTTTGCCGGTCCTCGCGTTATCGAGCAGACCGTGCGTGAAAAACTGCCGCCTGGCTTCCAGCGTAGTGAGTTCCTGATCGAGAAAGGCGCGATTGATATGATTGTTCGCCGTGCCGATTTGCGTAACAAGCTGGGCAGCGTATTGGCCAAACTGACCGGCCGTCCTGAGCCTAAAGTTGTTGAAGCGCCGGTAGTTGCCGCTGCTGATGTAAAATCTGACAACGATCAGGGTGCATAACTGGCTGGAAACCTAGCCTTTGCGGTTTAAATAAGGCGGCAAATCTCTTTGCCGCCTTTGTTATACCCGGGATGTAACAAGTAAAAGTACGGCGGGTGTAAGTTGTATGGGCTGTTATCCAGCGTCGTGCGCAAAGTACTGACAAAGGGGCATTGCCTGTCGTAAAGTCCGGTAATGCATGTCCTTCAGAATCGTTATGAATCTGAACAGATTAAGTTAGGCGGGACTTATGCAAAACACTCTTATTCCTCAAGCCACGTCGCCTTTGGTCACGTGGCTTTGTTATCTCGAAAATCTCCATTCTCAGGCCATTGAACTGGGTCTCGATCGCGTTAAAACGGTCGCCACCCGCATGGATCTGTTAACCCCCGCGCCTCAGGTTTTCACCGTGGCAGGAACCAACGGCAAAGGCACTACTTGCCGCACGCTTGAAGCCGTGCTGATGGCAGCCGGTTATCGCGTCGGTGTTTACAGCTCGCCGCATCTGGTGCGTTACACCGAGCGCGTGCGCATTCAGGGCCAGGAGCTTACCGAAGCCGAACATTGCCAGTCTTTCGCCCTGCTTGAGGCGGGACGCGGCGAGGTGTCATTAACCTATTTTGAATACGGCACTCTGTCGGCGCTACAGCTGTTCAAACAGGCGGCGCTGGATGTGGTAATTCTGGAAGTCGGACTGGGCGGTCGTTTAGATGCGACCAACATTGTTGATGCCAACGTCGCCGTCGTTACCAGTATTGCGCTAGACCATACTGACTGGCTGGGCCCGGATCGCGAAAGTATTGGTCGCGAAAAAGCCGGTGTGTTCCGTGGTCAGCGACCAGCGGTGGTTGGTGAGCTTGATATGCCAGCCACTATTGCAGAGGTTGCGCGCGAGAAAGGCGCTGAGCTTCATCGCGTGGGCCATGACTGGCACTATCAGGTGGAGCAAAATAGTTGGAGCTGGCGCTGTGACGCCGACGGCGTTGCATTGGAGGACCTGCCGCTGCCTAACGTGCCGCTGGCTAATGCCGCAACTGCGCTGGCCGCGCTACATTATTGCGAGCTAAACGTTTCCATTGATGCAATTCGCCACGGCTTGCAACAGGCTTCTCTGCCAGGCCGTTTCCAGCTGGTCAGCGAAGCGCCGCGCCTGATCCTCGACGTAGCGCATAATCCGCACGCTGCCGGTTATCTGGCCGGTAAACTTTCTGATTTGCCAAGGCAGGGTGGAAAAGTACGTGCAGTTATCGGCATGTTGTTGGATAAAGACATAGCCGGGACGTTGGACTGCCTTAAGCCGCAGGTTGATGTCTGGTACTGTGCGCCGCTGGAAGGCCCGCGCGGTGCCGGCGTTGCTGCGTTGACAGAGCATCTTCCCGGTGCGTTTTCGTTCACTGACGTGGTGAGCGCATGGAAACAGGCGATGCAGGATGCTGAAAGTCAGGATATTGTTATAGTCTGTGGATCATTTCATACCGTAGCGCATGTGATGGCTGCGTTGGATACGGGGAATACCAGTGGCAAGTAAGTTTCAAAATCGTCTGGTTGGCACCGTAATTCTGGTCGCGTTGGGAGTGATTATTCTTCCCGGGCTGCTTGATGGAAAAAAGAAGCACTATGAGGATGAGTTTGCCTCTATTCCTCTGGTGCCAAAAGCGGGTGATACAGAAGTGCAGGGCAGTGCCGGTCCAGTGACCCAGTCGTTGCCAGCCCAGCCGCCGGAAGGCGCGGGCGAAGCGGTCAATGCCGGAGCCGCCGAGGCAGCACACGCCGCGGCTCAGGCACAGGGTGAAGATGATCAGGGGGGCAGCGCGCCACAGACCACACTGCCGCCAAAATCGACCTCTCAGCCCAAAATGGTCAGTCAGCCAAAAACGCTGACGCCGCCGACAATGACCGAGTCTCGCCAGCAACAGCAGAGCAGAACGGCGCAGTCGAAACCGGTCGAACCGAAAAAAGCCGAGCCGAAAAAAGCAGAACCTAAGCCAGTAGAAACAACCAGGACTGAAACCAAACCGCAAACGCCGGAAAAAGCGCCGGTTGGTCAGTCTTATGTTGTTCAGCTGGGAGCGTTGAAAAACGCAGACAAGGTGAATGAAATCGTCGCTAAACTGCGTCTTTCGGGTTATCGCGCCTACACGGTTCCGTCCTCGCCGGTACAAGGACAGATAACTCGAGTGTTTGTCGGTCCTGAGGCAAATAAGCAAAATCTTGAGGCTTCATTGCCGCAGCTGAAAAGCGTCAGCGGATTAAGCGGAGTCGTGCGTTCCTACGCTGCGCACTAAACGGCTTTCATTCAGTTAATGCTTCACCCTCTATGCCCTGGTCTGCGAGTTATCTGCGTGGCCGGGGCATAGGCAGTAACAGGTATCTCACGCGATTTAAGGTGGGATACAGTAAGCGTTATGTGCCTTTATTATTTAATAAAGTTTTCGCAAGTTTTGTTATCTTTTTGCGGTGATTGATGTTTTTTTCACCGTTGTGATTAATTTGGCTGACCGGCAGATTTCCCCTACGCAAACGTTTTCTTTTTCTGTTAGAATTCGCCGCGAAATGGATGCCGGGCGAGTTGTTCCCAAAATCATTGTCGCTTTTGCGAGAAAGATAGAGGGTCTTATCCTGGATGAGAGACAGATAAAGTGATGGTCTGGATTGATTACGTCATTATTGCGGTTATCGGGTTTTCTGCTTTAGTTAGCCTGATTCGGGGTTTTGTTCGCGAAGCCTTATCATTGGTAACCTGGGGTTGCGCTTTCTTTGTTGCCAGCCACTATTATCCTTACCTCGCCGTCTATTTCACACGTTTCGGAGATGAAGTCGTCCGAAACGGGATCGCAATCGGTATCTTGTTCATCGCGACGTTGATCGTAGGTGCCATTGTCAACTATGTGATCAGTTCATTGGTCGAGCGTACCGGGCTATCAGGTACCGACCGGGTATTAGGCGTCTGTTTTGGCGCACTGCGCGGCGTGTTAATCGTTTCCGCAGGGCTGTTCTTTCTCGACACCTTTACCAGCTTTTCGCAGAGTGAAGACTGGAAGCAGTCACAGTTGATCCCGCAGTTTAGTTATATCATCAGGTGGTTCTTTGACTACCTGCAGAGCACGTCGAGTTTCTTGCCAAAGCATATTTAACTTTGGCAGCGCTGATGAGGAAAAGACAACATGTGCGGTATTGTCGGTATCGCCGGTTTCATGCCGGTAAACCAGTCGATTTATGACGCGTTAACGGTGTTACAACACCGTGGGCAGGATGCCGCAGGCATCGTCACCATTGATGGCAACAACAACTTCCGCCTGCGTAAGGCGAATGGCCTGGTGAAGGATGTATTCGAAGCACGGCATATGCAACGTTTGCAGGGCAACATGGGCCTTGGTCACGTTCGTTACCCTACGGCTGGCAGTTCCAGCGCTTCAGAGGCTCAACCTTTTTACGTCAACTCTCCGTTCGGCATTACGCTTGCCCACAACGGTAACCTGACGAATGCACACGAATTAAGAAGCACGCTGTTTGAAGGCGCACGTCGCCACGTCAACACGACTTCTGACTCTGAAATTTTGCTGAACATTCTTGCCAGCGAGTTGGACCGTTTCCAGCATTATCCGCTGGAAGCTGACAACATTTTTGCTGCTGTAGCGGCGATGAACACTAAAATTCGCGGTGCTTATGCCTGCGTGGCAATGATCATCGGCCACGGTATGCTGGCTTTCCGCGACCCACACGGCATTCGCCCGCTGGTGATCGGCAAGCGCGACCTGGAAGACGGTCGTTGTGAATATATGGTGGCGTCCGAGAGTGTAGCTTTGGATACGCTGGGCTTCGAGTTCCTGCGTGACGTAGCGCCGGGTGAGGCCGTTTATGTCACCGAGAAGGGCCAACTGTTTACGCGCATGTGTGCCGAGAATCCTCAGTACAATCCATGCCTGTTCGAGTATGTCTACTTCGCTCGTCCTGATTCTTTCATCGACAAGATTTCGGTTTACAGCGCGCGCCGCCGTATGGGCCAGAAACTGGGCGCAAAAATTGCTCGCGAATGGGAAGATCTGGAAATTGATGCGGTGATCCCAATTCCGGAGACGTCTAACGACATCGCCCTGGAAATCGCCCGTATCCTGAACAAGCCATACCGTCAGGGTTTTGTGAAAAACCGCTACGTTGGCCGTACCTTTATCATGCCGGGCCAGCAGGAGCGCGTTAAGTCGGTTCGCCGCAAGCTCAACGCCAACCGCGCCGAGTTCCGTGATAAAAACGTGCTGCTGATTGATGACTCCATTGTACGCGGCACTACCTCGCAGCAGATCGTCGAGATGGCCCGTGATGCAGGCGCAAAAAATGTTTACCTGGCTTCGGCTGCGCCGGAAGTGCGCTTCCCGAACGTTTACGGTATCGACATGCCAACCGCCAACGAGTTGATCGCCCACGGTCGTGAAGTGAGCGAAATCAATCAGATGATTGGTGCAGACGCGCTGATCTTCCAGGATTTGAGCGACCTGATTGACGCGGTGAGAGAAGAGAACCCGGATATCGAGCAGTTTGAATGCTCTGTTTTCGACGGTATCTATGTCACCAAAGACGTTGACCAGAACTACCTTGAATACCTCGACGCTCTGCGTAACGACGATGCTCAGGCATTGCGCGGCCAGCAGGAAGCGGAAAACCTCGAAATGCATAACGAAGGTTAATTGACCTTCTTACCGCCTGTCTTGACCTGCTATGCGGGGCGGGGCAGGCGGTACTCTTCTGATATTTCTGCCGCTTTTCGCTGTGACTTGCCATTCGCTTTTCAATCCGGCAAAGTCATCAGACGATTCATACGTGCTAATGTTTTAGTTCGTTCTCCCCGAGGCAGTATTCATGAAACGACTCATAGTCGGCATCTCCGGCGCCAGTGGCGCAATCTATGGCGTGCGCCTGTTACAGGTTCTGCGCGAAGTCCCCGACGTCGAAACCCATCTGGTGATGAGTAACGCGGCACGGCAGACTCTGGCCCTCGAGACCGATTTAAGTTTACGCGATGTCCAGGCTCTGGCGGACGTGGTTCACGATTCGCGAGATATCGCCGCCAACATATCCTCAGGCTCTTTCAAGACCGCAGGTATGGCAATATTACCGTGCTCGATTAAAACGCTTTCAGGCATCGTCAACAGCTATACCGACGGGCTTTTGACCCGCGCCGCCGACGTCGTGCTTAAAGAAAGCCGCCGTCTGGTGCTGTGCGTGCGTGAAACGCCTTTGCATCTTGGCCATTTGCGCCTGATGACTTCAGCTGCCGAACTCGGTGCCATCATCATGCCGCCAGTGCCCGCGTTTTATCATCGCCCTACCAGCGTGGAAGATATCGTTGATCAGACCGTTAATCGAGTCATCGACCAGTTTGATATTGAACTTCCCGAAGACCTGTTTGTTCGCTGGCAGGGCAGCCATTAAGTTTTTGCAACCCTTTCTGCCCTAATTTTGCACAGAATGATAACGATGCACCAAAATTGAACTCTTTATGTTTTATTTTGGTGCATTTCTGTTTCAATCTTCTGGCAACGCGTCTTCATGCGGCGATTTTGCAGACTAATCTGGATGTAATTTCAGCCTCCTTGTTCACTAAAGAGACTGTTTTGCAAAGTCGGCACGATTGCTGCATAACTATTGCATAATTAATGCATATTTTTGGTGGCAGTCATAATTCGCCTGCCAGCAGTCTGAAAATTGTGATTAAAGCAGTGAAAGCAGTAAAAAATGTTACCGACATAGACCGGTAACTAAAACAATAAAACGGTTGTTACGGCAACCAGACACAACAAACCACCACACACACGATTAATGGCTGAGGGTAATGTATGAAAAAGTTGTTCAAGGTTCTGCCTCTGGTATTAGTATTGGCCAGCGCAAGCAGCGCTTTTGCTGCGGTGCCAAAAGCAATTAACATCGGCACAGATCCTACCTACGCTCCTTTTGAGTCTAAAGATTCCAGCGGTAAGCTGGTCGGCTTCGATATCGACCTGGCAAATGAAATGTGTAAACGTGCGCATATCAAATGTACTTTCGTTGAAAGCGATTTCGATGCATTAATCCCCTCTTTGAAAGCGAAAAAAATCGACGCCATCATCTCTTCACTGTCCATCACCGAAAAACGTGAGCAGGAAATTGATTTTACCGAGAAACTCTACGCCGCAAACGCTCGTTTGATTGCTCCTGCCGGTTCTAAAGTTCTGCCAACGCTTGACGGTCTGAAAGGTAAAAATGTCGGCGTGCTGCAGGGGTCTACTCAAGAAGCCTACGCCAACGCCAACTGGCAGCCAAAAGGCATCAACGTGGTGGCTTACCAGAATCAGGATTTGATTTACGCTGACTTGGCTTCTGGCCGCCTTGATGCAGCATTCCAGGACGAAGTTGCGGGTAGCGAAGGCTTCCTGAAACAGGCTGCGGGTAAAGGTTACGCCTTTGCCGGTCCTTCCGTGAAAGACGACAAATTCTTTGGCGTGGGTACCGGTATGGGTCTGCGCAAAAACGAAGATGACCTGAAGTCTGCCTTGAACAAAGCGTTTGATTCCATGCGTAAAGATGGCACCTACGACAAGCTGGCGAAGAAATATTTCGATTTCGACGTTTACGGCGGCTAGGCATTAACTGAAGACAGTAGGAAAACAGTAGTCGTTTCCGAATCAGCGGTTTGCACATTGCGGCAAGCCGCTACTAAAAAAGAATTTTAAAACCTGCGAAACGCAGTCTGATTTCCGTCTAAGGCAGGATATTTTCATGTTATATGGGTATTCCCACGTAATAATCCAGGGCACGTTGGTCACGCTAGAACTGGCACTTTCTTCAGTGCTGCTGGCCCTCATCATCGGTTTGATTGGTGCTGGCGGCAAGTTGTCAAAAAATCGTGTCATTTCCAGCATTTTCGGTGCTTATACCACCTTGATTCGCGGTGTTCCCGATCTGGTATTAATGCTGTTGATTTTCTATGGCTTGCAGATAGCTTTGAACAGTTTGACAGAAGCCGTGGGCATGGACCAGATTGATATTGACCCGCTTAGCGCCGGTATTATCACCCTCGGTTTCATTTATGGTGCCTATTTCACCGAAACCTTCCGCGGAGCCTTTATGGCTGTGCCGCGCGGGCAAATTGAAGCGGCTATCGCTTTTGGCTTCAGTGGTTCACAAATATTCCGTCGTATTCTGTTTCCGGCCATGATGCGTTTTGCTCTGCCGGGGATTGCCAACAACTGGCAAGTTATTCTCAAGGCGACGGCGCTGGTTTCACTGCTTGGCCTGAATGATGTGGTTAAAGCCACGCAGCTGGCGGGTAAGGGCACTTATCAACCGTTTTATTTCGCCATCGTGGCGGGTGTGATTTATTTGATATTTACCACGTTATCCAATGGCGTGCTGCTGTGGCTCAACCGCCGCTATTCGCTGGGTGTGAAGAGGGCCGAGCTATGATTGATATCTTGCATCAATACGGTATGTCGCTGCTGTACAGCGACGGCTACCGATTTACCGGCCTGGCGATTACCCTATGGCTGTTAATCAGTTCTGTGGTGATGGGCGGACTGCTGGCGGTGCTGCTTGCCGTGGGTCGCGTTTCAAGCAATCGCTGGATAAGCTCGCCAATCTGGCTGTTTACCTATATTTTTCGCGGCACTCCGCTGTATGTGCAACTGCTGGTATTTTACTCGGGAATGTACAGCCTGGAGATTGTGCGTGGGACAGACTTCCTCAACGCTTTCTTCCGCAGCGGCCTTAACTGCACCATTTTGTCGTTGACGCTGAACACCTGTGCCTATACCACCGAGATTTTCGCCGGGGCTATTCGCGCCGTTCCGCACGGTGAAATTGAAGCAGCTCATGCCTATGGTTTTTCGCGCTTCAAGCTCTACACCTGCATTATTCTCCCTTCTGCGCTGCGTACTGCTTTACCGGCATACAGCAACGAGGTGATTCTGATGCTGCACTCCACCGCGCTGGCGTTCACTGCCACCGTGCCGGACGTGCTCAAGATTGCTCGCGATATTAACTCAGCGACCTACCAGCCTTTTTATGCCTTTGGCATCGCGGCGGTTATCTACCTTTGCGTATCGTTTGTGTTGATTAACTTGTTCCGTATGGCGGAAAAGCGCTGGTTGGCGCACGTCAGGCCTCAGTCTTCTCACTAAAAATGAATGTATTCACAGCGAAAACGTTAAACCTGTGCGGGAAAAATCATGTCAGAAAATAAATTAGCCGTAATCGATCTGCATAAACGTTATGGCGAGCACGAGGTGCTGAAAGGCGTTTCGATGTCTGCAAACGCGGGTGACGTTATCAGCATTATTGGATCTTCTGGATCGGGGAAAAGTACCTTTTTACGCTGTATCAACTTCCTGGAAAAACCGAGTGAAGGTTCAATCAGCGTAAACAATGTCGATATTCGCATGGTGCGTGATACCGACGGCCAGCTGAAAGTATTCGACAAAAAACAGTTACAGCTGCTGCGCACCAAGCTGACGATGGTGTTTCAACACTTCAACCTGTGGAGTCACATGACGGTTCTGGAAAATGTCATGGAAGCCCCCATTCAGGTGCTGGGACTGAGCAAGGCGGAAGCCAAAGATCGCGCTATTCGTTATCTTGATAAGGTGGGTATCGACGAGCGAGCGCGTGGCAAATATCCGGTCAACCTTTCCGGCGGTCAGCAACAGCGTGTCTCGATTGCGCGGGCGTTGGCGATGGAACCGGAAGTGCTTTTATTTGACGAACCAACCTCGGCGCTGGATCCGGAGCTGGTGGGCGAAGTTTTGCGCATTATGCAAAAGCTGGCGGAGGAGGGAAAAACCATGGTGGTGGTTACCCACGAGATGGAGTTTGCTCGCCACGTTTCCAATCACGTGATTTTCCTCCATCAGGGGGTAATCGAAGAGCAGGGCAATCCGGCCGATGTGTTTGGTAGTCCGAAGAGTGCGCGGTTGCAGCAGTTCCTCTCGGGTGCTTTAAAATAACCCGTCGTAATTAGCACCACAACTCCGCAAATAGGCCCTTCCCAGGGCCTATTCCAAAGTTACTGCAGTGTTTCGCGGATAAGCCTCGCTTCATTCTGCAGGCGAACAAAGGCCTGATAGCGAAGGGTATGCAGTTCGCTCACGCTAGCCTCAGGTAAATACTGACCGTCAAGAACACAAAATTGTTCCATTGCATGACTGACTGACGGTGAGAGTCCACCTGCTACTGCGCCAAGGATGGCTGCTCCCAGCATGACTGGCTCTTCGGCTTTTGTTGTTATTACCGGATACCCGCAGGCGTCGGCTATCAGTTGGCGTACCAGCGGGTGCCGTCCTGCCCCTCCGCTGAGTACCACGTTATCAACGGTTACTCCCATACGGGCCTGCGCGTCAATTATCTGCCGTAGCCCGTAGCCAATGCCGCAGAGGCCAGCGATGTACAAGCAGATCAGGCTATCGATATCACTTTCCATCCCTAGCCCCACAATCACCGCCCGTGCGTGAGGATCCGCTTGCGGTGAGCGGTTTCCCAAAAATTCAGGCACTACGTGTATATTACGCGTTAACTGAACCGCATCAGCGGCTGACAACCCTTTTTTCCGGGCCAGATCGGCGAGATAGGTAGGCAGCGAGACGCCCGCTTCTGTAGCTTTGATAGTGGCCTCGGGCGCGGCGGGATGTAAGGACACAAGTTGAGCAATAGCAGCGCCGGCGGCGCTTTGTCCGCCTTCGTTCAGCCACAAGGCAGGAACCATTGCCGAGTAATAAGGCCCCCAGACACCGGGAATGAATGCTGGCTCCTGCGTGCTGGTCATGGTGCAGGATGAAGTGCCAAAAACGTAGGCCAGATTACGGACCGCACCGCCACCGACGCCCAGAGTACCAATACCACCGGCGTGTGCATCAATTATACCGGTGCCCACAGGCGTACCCGAAGGCAGCCCCATCCGATCCGCCGCCTCTGCCGTGAGTCCCTGTCCGCAGGGCACGCCTGGTTCAACGATGTTGATACCGATACGGCGGAAGTCCTCATCCGCCAGCTCTTCCAGCCCAATACGCCGAAAGTAGTCGGGGTCCCATCGTTTCTCGTGGGCCAGATAAGTCCACTTACAGGTAACGGTGCACACCGACCGAGCGAGGTCTCCGGTTGCCTTCCAGGTCAGGAAATCGGCCAGGTCAAAGAACTGCCACGCGTTATGGTAAACGTCCGGCAGGTTCTCCTTGAGCCAGAGCAGCTTGGGAGTCTCCATTTCCGGCGATATTTTCCCGCCGACATACTGAAGAACGGGATGCCCGGTAGCATTGATCATTTCGGCCTGCGCAGTAGCGCGATGATCCATCCAGACGATAACGTTTCTCTGCGGGTCTTCTGACGGCCCGACAGCAAGGGGCACACCGCCGTCGCCGACCACGACTAGAGAGCATGTGGCATCAAAGCCGATACCGGCAACGCGCTCCGGGGAAACCTTTGACGCGGCCAACGCCTGCCTGACGGTTTGACAAACTGCATCCCATATTTCGCTACTTGATTGCTCGACGTAATGTTCAGGACCTTTATAGAGGGTTATTGGCTGCGTAGCGCGGGCCAGCATTGTCCCTGAGGTGTCAAACACGCCTGCCCTAACGCTCCCCGAACCGACGTCAACGCCAATGACTACCGGGGTAGGTTTATTATTCATATCTGCTCCTTTCAGCTTTAGAAGCCGAATGTTGGATAGTCAGAGATCGATACTGTTGGGAAGTATAACCAAATCGCGAACAGTAACGTTCCTGGCGCGGGTCAACATGAACAGAACGGATTCAGCCACCTCTTCGGGCTGCATCAGACTGCCATTAGCCAGCGCTTCATCCAGTTTGGCCTTTGGCCAATCGTTGAGCAGAGCCGTAACGACCGGCCCTGGCAGGACGGCTCCGACACGGACGCCGTGCTTTGCGACTTGACGACGTGTGCTATGAACAAAGGCCTGAACGGCAAACTTCGAGGCTGTGTAGATAGGTTCCCAAACAACCGGCACCACCCCCGCAATGGAGCTGGTAAAGATAACGTCTCCCGATTTTTGTGCGATCATGTGCGGCAGTACTGCACGGACACAGCGGAATGCAGCGTTGATGTTCAGGTGAAGTACACGGTCCCAGACATCGGGATCTCCTTCCTCAACGAGGCCGCCAATATACGCGCCCGCATTGGCGTGGAAAATATCCAGGCGGCCAGTCAGTTCGAGAATGCCGGAGAGCATATTGTCGACCTCTTCCGGTCTCATCAAATCTATCTTTAATGCAAACGCGTTATCACCCAGCTCCGCAACGATTTTCTTTAACTTCTCGCCTTCCCGGTCAACCAGAACAACTTTTGCACCCGCGCTCAATAACGTTTTTGCACACGCAAGACCGATCCCCGACGCCGCGCCAGTGATAGCAGCGACTTTGCCAGTAAGGGATGTATTCATGGAGGGTACAGTGTGGTTCATTTTATAATCCTTATATAATTATTTAAAAATTGGTCGTAGTAGGCACAGCTGAAGTGAAGCTGCAAAATGTGGTGTTTATCTTTAAAAAAATTGTTCAATTAAATAATGAATAATCGAGAGGTGACGAAGGCGCTCTTTGATTAATTCACCTATGCGCTGTTTCTTAATTTTCACCCTAGTTTTTTAAAATAACCTCGTCAACACGAATCTTGTTATTTTAGATCGCCATCACTTAAATTAATTTAGTTTAATTATTTAAAATAAGAATGTTTATTTAAATTCCCTTTAGGTTAATAGTCCTGAAGAGATGTTAATTTGGTTATTTTTGCGACTCACGCTTTGATAATGAAAATATCATGTTGACTGAAGAGAGATAATCACAGATTAGTTACGGAGTCAGGAAGGTTTAACTTTTAATTTAAGCGATTAAACAATTAAGGGAATTAAATGGATACTAAAAAAGACCACTGGCTAGGACTGCCAAAAAATTTATTTTGGGGCTATGTCGCAATATTTTTATTTATGACCGGCGACGGGTTTGAGCTGGCATTTCTCTCCAAGTACATGGTAGAGATAGGGTTTACACCCGCTCAGGCAACCTTTGCTTTCACCGTATACGGCCTGTGTGCAGCTTTGGCTGCGTGGGGTTCGGGGGTTATTGCCGAGGTCATTACTCCGCAAAAAGCGATGAAGATTGGATTTATAATGTGGGTAGTATTTCATGTCTTATTTATGGTTTTTGGGCTTACGCAAAAAAACTATTATTATATTCTGCTATTTTATGGGATACGCGGCTTGGCATACCCGTTATTTCTTTATTCATTCATCGTGGTTATTGTTCACAATGTCAGAGAGGAATTGGTCGGTTCAGCCTGCGGTTGGTTCTGGGCGGCTTATTCATTAGGTATCGGCGTAATTGGCAGCTATTTACCCAGTTTGATTATTACTCAAATAGGTGAGCTGAATGTTTTATGGTTCTCACTAATATGGGTCTGTGCCGGTGGCTTACTTGCAATGGTCGCATTGAAAAATATTAAAACATCTACTCATATGCTGAATTTAAATACCAAAGAAAAATTGAGTGAAATGAGTCGGGCGGTCACGCTGCTGATGACCAATAAAAATATCACTTTGGCGAGTATTGTCAGAATTATTAATACCCTGTCGCTGTACGGGTTTGCAATTATTATGCCGCTGTTATTTGTAGGCGAGCTTGGGTTTTCCATGCCTGACTGGCTGCAAATCTGGGCGATATTCTTCTTCTCGACTATTGTGTTCAACGTCTTCTGGGGGATTATGTCGCAGAAGTGGGGCATGTTGCGGCTGATCCGCTGGTATGGCTGCATCGGTTGTGCAGTGTTTAGCCTGCTGTTTTATTACCTGCCGATCTATTTTGGCGATAATTTCTGGATAGCCGCACTTGGGGCGACACTATTAGGTGCATCAACCGCGGCTTTCGTGCCAATGACCGCGCTATTCCCGGCGCTGGAACCGAAACACAAAGGCGCGGCAATCTCGGTGTGCAATCTTTCTGCTGGCTTAAGCAATTTTTTTGCTCCGGCAATAGCTACTGCGCTGTTACCGTTCTACGGTGTGGTCGGGGTGGTTTATGCCTATAGCGCACTGTATATCTTGGGGTTTGTGCTAACGCTGTATATTCAGTTTACCCAGAAACAGTTTGGCCCGCAGGCTGTTAGCGTTGAGGAAGTGGCCTCTTGAACTAAATTATCGCTATAACATTTGTTGCTATAACATTTGTCGTGGTAACAGCAAAATAAAACCTTGCCCGCAGGCGTGCTTTGGGCAAGGTTTGCTTATTTGTCAGGCTTAGCTTGCGAAGTCTAACCTTTTGCCGCCAATAGGCAGATAGCTTTGGTCAATTCATAGGATTTCACAAATGAGCTTACCGGCAGGTATTCAAATTTAGAATGGAAGTTGTGGGCACCGGTAAAGTAGTTGGGCGTCAACAGACCTTTCGCCGATAATGCCGCGCCGTCGGTGCCGCCGCGCATCGGGGTAACTTTTGGCTCGACCTGTATTTCCTCCAAAGCAGCAAAGATCAGGTCAATTGCCTGTCGATCTTCGCCGATCGCGCTACTAATATTGCTGTAAGTGTCAGAGATAGTGACCGATACTTTTGCCGTAGGATATTGCTCGCCAATTATTTTTGCCACGTGCTCAATCTTGACCTTGCGTGCGGCAAAGCTGGCGCTGTCAAAGTCGCGGATTGAGGCTTTTAGGGTCGCAGACTGCTGACTTGCACTGATGTCGTTAAACCAGATGTAACCTTCACGGTCTTGGGTTTTCTCTGGCGTTTCCTGACGATCAAAATGGCTGATGAAGTCATGGGCCATCAGGATAGGGTTAACCAGCACGCCGATGGCCGACATAGGATGAGCGGTCACGCCAGTAAAAGTAATCTCGGCAGCTGCGGCGTTAAAGTTTTCATAAACGACTTCACCCAGCTCGCAGCAGTCGATAGTGTAGGCAAAATCGACGTCAAAACGTTTCAGATCCAATGCCTTGGCACCGCGCAGGCCAATCTCTTCGTCTGGCACGAACGCGACAACAATATCTCCGAACTGATCTTGCGCCGTTAGATTCTCCAGCAGGGTCATCACAACGGTTACCGCCGACTTGTTGTCCGCACCCAGCACGCTGGTTCCGTCGCTAAAGATAATCTCTTCGCCTTTATAAGGCAGAATCTCAGGATGCTCTTGCGTACGCAACCAAATATCTTTTTCTGTATTTAGACAAATGTCGCCGCCGTCGAATACCAGGGTCTGTGGATGGATATCCGGACTTAAGCCGACATCGACGGTATCAATGTGTGTGATAAAACCAATGCGCGGACCGCCTTGTTTAGTACCCGGTTTTACCGCGGTCACTGTGGCATGCTGGTCAATCTGGATATTCTCCAGGCCCAGCGTTTTCAACTCTACGGCCAGCAGATTGGCTAGTTCTTGTTGCCCCGGGGTGCTTGGCAGAGTGGTCGCTTTGGCATCGCTTTGGCTGGTAACAGACAGGTAACGGAAGAAACGTTCAGTGAGCTGCTTGGCAATTTGAGTCGACATCCTAACCTCTGAGTTGTTTATCTATAAGATTTTCATATATAACAGAGTATTACTAAGTTTGTCCTGAATGGTAGTCTGTTTTTGAATTGCTTACTAAAGAAATTATTAGCCTTCCAGCATAATTACAGGGAAACGCATGAAACGAAAAATAGTAAAATTAACCACGGGATTATTGGCCATGGCCATGGTGGCCGGGGCCTCGGCGCAAACATTAGTCTATTGCTCCGAAGGCTCACCGGACATTTTCAATCCTCAGCTTTACACTTCCGGTACCAACGTCGATGCCAGCGCAGTGCCAATTTACAACCGTCTGGTAGATTTTAAGACCGGCACGACCGAACTGATCCCGAGCCTGGCCGAAAGTTGGGATGTTAGCCCCGATGGCAAAACCTATACTTTCCACCTGCGCAAAGGGGTTAAGTTCCAGAGCAACAAGCTATTTACTCCGACGCGCGATTTTAACGCCGACGACGTCATTTTTTCTTTTATGCGCCAGAAAGATCCTAACAATCCTTACCACAAAGTTTCCAATGGCACCTATCTGAACTTTGACAGCCTAGATATGAGCAACCTGATTTCAAGTATTGATCGGGTGGATGATTACACAGTGCGCTTTAATCTTTCGCGTCCCGAAGCACCATTTATTGCTGACCTGGGCTGGTACTTCGCCTCAATTCTTTCGTCTGAATACGCAGATAAAATGCTGAAAGCCGGAACGCCAGAGAAAGTGGATCTTGATCCCATCGGCACCGGTCCGTTTGAGCTGGTTCAATATCAAAAAGACACCCGTATCCTTTACAAAGCTTTTCCGGATTATTGGCAAGGTAAGTCCAAAATTGACCGTCTGATTTTCAGCATCACTCCTGATGCTTCAATCAGAATGGCCAAGCTTGAGAAAAATGAGTGTCAGGTGATGCCGTTCCCTAATCCAGCAGACCTCAAACGCCTGAGTGAAAACAAAGATATTACTCTGCTGAGCAAGTCTGGCCTGAATACCGGATTCCTGGCGTTTAATACCCAGAAGAAACCACTGGATAACGTCAAGGTACGGCAGGCGCTGACAATGGCAGTCAACAAAGCCTCGATTATTGAAGCAGTGTTCCAGGGGACTGGCACAGTGGCGCGAAGCCTGCTGCCGCCAGCGGTGTGGAGCAGTGAAGATAAGACCATGAAAGATTACGATTATTCGCCGGAAAAAGCCAAAGCACTGCTGGCCGAGGCGGGGTATCCCAACGGTTTTGATATTGACCTGTGGGCGATGCCGGTTCAGCGTCCTTACAATCCGAACGCCAGACGCATGGCCGAAATGATCCAGGCCGACTGGGCCAAGATTGGCGTTAAGGCGCATATCGTCAGCTATGAATGGGCGGAATATCAAACGCGTATTCGCAACGGCGAACATCAAGCGGCGTTAATGGGCTGGACTACGGCAAACGGCGATCCGGATAACTTCTTTGGCCCGCTGTTTACCTGCAAGGCAGCGCAGGGGGGTTCCAACTCGGCGAAATGGTGTGATCCGCAGTTTGACAAGATTATCAACGAAGCCCGCATGACTACCGATCATGAAAAGCGCGTGGCGTTGTACCAGCAGGCGCAGCAGATCATGCACGATCAGGCTCCGGCTATCATGATTGCACATTCAACGATCTTTGAACCTGTGCGCAAGGAAGTGTCAGGCTATGAAATCGACCCGTTTGGTAAACATATTTTCTATCAAACATCAGTGAAATAAGAGTGCGCGGGTGAAGGTGCCAAAAACCCTTCACCCTTTTATACAGCGAAATTAGTGGGATTTATTTATCCAACACATCTTCCAGCGCCGGTTTCAATTCACTGTATTTGAATTCGAAGCCGGCATCTTCCAGCCGCTGCGGGATCGCCCGTTGCCCTCCCAGCACCAAAACCGCCGATTCGCCCATTAGCAGCCTGACCACGCCAGCCGGAACGCGCATAAATGAAGGTCGGTGCAGCAGTTCGCCCAACAGCGCGCTGAACTGATCGTTGCGGATCGGATAGGGTGCAACCATGTTGAAGGGGCCATTGAGCGTTTCATGATTAAGCAGGAAAATGATCCCATTCACCATGTCGTCGATATGGATCCACGGCATGTATTGCTGACCCTCACCCAGAGGTCCGCCGAGTCCAGCTCTGAACGGCAGCACCATTTTGGCCAGTGCGCCGCCTTTTTCAGCCAGCACGACGCCGGTACGCAGCAGGCAAACTCGAGTTTTATCGCTTTCTGCCGCTAGCGCCAATGCTTCCCAGCGGGCACAAAGCTGCCAGGTAAACTGCTTATTCGGCGGTTCGTCCTCGGCGACAACCGCCTGTCCCTGATCGCCGTAATAACCCACCGCCGAACCAGAAATAAATACTGCAGGGGGCTGCTGGCTAGCGTTGATCAGTTGTGCCAGTTTCTCTGTCATCTGCCAGCGGCTGTCGCAAAGCTTCTGTTTTTGCTCCTTGGTCCAGCGTTTGTCGGCAATCGGCTCACCGGCCAGATTAATCACCGCGTCAAAGCCATCTAATGAGGTTTTATCTTTTAAAGAAGGCCAGAGATCGACTTTGGAGCCAAGAATTTTGGCCGCTCGCTCCGGCGCGCGGGTTAAAACGGTAATCTGGTGAGACTGACTCAGAAGCGTTTCAGTGAGACGACGTCCAATCAGTCCGCTGGCACCGGTAATTAAAATCTTCATGATCTGCCTCCTAATAACGTGCTGATACTTATCTGTACCCTGAATTGAGCATAGTTTATGTCGGCGTCGCAACGCGCGATGCAGAGCACATCCTGAAGTTATTTATTGTTAAGTGAGATGAGATGATAAGCAGAAGTGGTAAGGAAGGGGGATTTAACGCCCCCTTGAGCAGAGGGCGAGCGGATTATTTTGCTTCAGCCAGTGCGTAGGCCCTGGCGGTTGCCGGGCGATTTTTGATTCTTTCGAACCAGTTGCGCACGGCAGGATAATCAGCCAAATCTATGCGCTGGCGTTCATGAGCGACGACCCAAGGATAGGTCGCAATATCTGCGATACTGTAGTACTCGCCTGAAATATAAACATTTTTCTCAAGTTGAGTATTCAAAACGCCGTACAAGCGCCTAGTTTCTTGTTGGAAACGTTCAATGGCATAAGGGACGGGTTGTGGGGCGAAATGAGTAAAATGATGGTTTTGACCTAACATTGGGCCGAATCCCGCCATTTGCCAGAACAGCCACTGCAGGGTGCTGGTTCTTTCGCGTAGCTCTTTACTCAATAATTTGCCGCTTTTTTCTGCCAGATACTGCAAGATAGCGCCAGATTCAAACAGGCTCAGCGGTGCGCCGCCGTCAACCGGTTGGGTATCGACAATCGCAGGGATTTTATTATTGGGGGAAATGGCGAGAAATGCGGGTTGGAATTGGTCTCCTGCTTTGGTATCGACACGATGAAGTCGATAGGGAAGGCCAGTCTCTTCCAGGAAAAGGGTGATTTTGTGTCCATTTGGTGTTGGTGCATAATAAAGATCGATCATGATTGCCTCCTGCGTAATTATTTTATGGTCCATCTGAGTATTTGATGTCAACCGATGGGCTGGATGCGAATTCTACTGCGTATAAATTGTGCCTGATTTTATCAACTAAATATTAACAAATAGCCTTGTGGCTAATATAGCTGCTAATGATAGCAGGCTATGTGAGACTAGTCTGATGCTTTATCGCGACCTTTGACATAGGTTTTACATATCAATAACGCATCTGTTGCTATTGAAGCGATCCCCATGAGCCAGATAGAATCACCGAACTCATTGAAAATCACTGCGCATCTCCCGCGCTATAAAGAAGGTTTCACAGGATGACGAATCAAGAGCAAAACACCGGCAGTACTGAGTGGGTTGATATCGTTAATGAAGAAAACGAAGTGATTGCCCAGTCAAGTCGCCAACAGATGCGCGCTCAAAATCTCCGTCATCGCGCCAGCTACATTGTGGTCCATGATGGCATGGGAAATATTCTGGTTCAGCGTCGAACCGAAACAAAAGATTTCTATCCTGGCTGGCTGGATGCAACCGCGGGTGGTGTAGTGCAGAGCGGTGAGAATATCCTCGAGTCGGCGCGTCGTGAAGGCGAAGAAGAGTTGGGAATTGCCGGTGTGCCGTTTGCCGAGCACGGCTCTTTTTACTTTGAACAGGACAACTGTCGCGTCTGGGGGGCACTGTTTAGCTGCGTATCCCATGGACCTTTTGCGTTGCAGGAAGAAGAAGTTGACGAAGTTAGCTGGATGAAACCGGAAGAGATCACCGCCCGTTGTGACGAGTTCACCCCGGATTCTCTTAAGGCGTTGTCACTGTGGCTAAGCCGTAACAATGAGAAAGATCACGGCAAACCGCTTAGCGTTGAAGAATAATCGTTTCAAATGACGGGACTGTCTAACAGCTTTCCCGTTTGCAAAGGGCCGAAATTACGGCCTTTTGTTTATCCCACTCGTTTTCCTGAATTCTGGCCAGTAGCGCCATTCCTGCCTGAGTCCCTATTTCCCGATGCGGCACGGCCACGGTAGTCAGCGGCGGCTGGCAGACTTTGCTGATGTCACTGTTGCCAAACCCTGCAATCGCCAAATCTTTCGGCACGCGTATTTTTCGGCGTTGGCATTCAAACATTGCTCCGCAGGCCAGTGCATCACTGCTGCAAATCAGCGCGTCCATATCTGGCCAGTTGAGCACCAGTTCGGTCAGCAACGCGGCACCCGTACTAAAACTTGAAGCGGCGTGAGTACTAAGCATCCGCGTGGGGGAAAGATTATTGTCGAGCAGGGCACGATGCCAGCCGCGCAGTCTTTGCTGCGATACCCACTGTTTTTGCGCGGCGCACATCAGGCCTATCTTGCTGTAGCCAAGAGAAATCAGATATTCAGTTAGCTTATAAACCGCAGAGGCGTTATCAATGCCGATGTTGATATCAAGCGGATTTTCGACTCTGGCACCCAGTTCAGCGGTGGGTAACTGGGCATTTTCAAGCATGTCATAGGTGGCGGCGGTATGTCGGGCATCAAACAGGACTACGGCGGCAAGGTTGTAGGATAAAAAGGTTTCGAGCAGTTTTTGCTCGCGGTCTTCCTGATTCTGCGACTCTGCCAGCATTAGCTGGAATCCGGCCGGAATCAGCACCTCCTGTAGCCCGGCGATCATTTCCGCATGACCAAATTCCGCCAGCGAGGAGCAGATAACCGCCACCACATTCGAGGTGGAAGAGGCCAGCGCGCTAGCAGAATAATTGGGAATATAGCCGAGTTCGCTAACTGCAGATTCAATCTTTTCTCTGAGTTTGTCAGAGACCATCTCCGGTTGTCGCAAGGCTCGCGACACGGTCATCGTGCCGACACCCGCCAGTTTTGCCACGTCGGCCAGCGTGATTCGTCCCGTTCCTCGCCGTCTCCTTCCCTCCATATTATGACTCCTGACCTTTCTTCATGAATACCAGGTTTAGTGCGAACTGCGCTGTTTTATAAAATTTTGTTAATAAATAACGACCGCATTAATAGATGAATTTATTTAAGATGATTTTTATAAGTTAATTTCTATACGGCAAAAATCTTCCGCTTTGGAATGGACCCGTTATAGCTTGAATATTTTTTTAAACTTGGTGTAAGCATATCATAGCGCGCTTTAAGACAAATAACGTAGAACCTTCGGAAATTTTTGATAGCGCTATCACAAAAAGGCTATGCACTTGATGATAGCGCTATCTTTGTGGGCTTCATCACAGATATTTCCTGATTTGCCCGCATACTCATTTGTACTCGCTTTGCATATAAATCCATGAGGTAAAGATGAAATCTTTAACGATTTTAGCAGTTTGTGGTGCAGGTCTGGGCAGTAGCTTCGCCTGTGAGATGAGTATTGAGGCTGTATTAAAAGACTTAGGCATTAAAGCCAACTTGTCTCACTGCGATATATCAAGTGCCGCATCGACGAGAGCCGATATCATTATGACTGGTTCAAATTTCAAATCGCAATTTGATCATTACACCATCAACTCAAATATTATTTATCTTAAGCGTTTGGTCGATAAAAAAGAGATTAGTGAAAAGCTCACTCCAGTATTAAAAGAGCTGGGTTATCTGAATTAAATCCAGCCAAAAATAGACATAATCAATCACGAAAAAAATAAAAATTAATCTTATTCATCCTGCAAACACGAGGGGCAGGTCATGTCTTTCCTATATTTTATTGTTAACGATGTTTTAGGCCAGGCTTCAATATTAATTGCCCTCATCGCCATGGTAGGGCTAATAGCATTAAAGAAAAGTGTCGGGCAGATTATCACCGGCACCTTAAAAACGTTGCTCGGATTTTTGGTATTGCTAGCGGGTGCCAACATCATTGTCGGCGCGCTTAACTTTTTGGGCGAAGTGTTTCAGAAAGGTTTTCACATGCGCGGCGTCGTCACCGACGTGGGTTCGATTGCCGGCATTGCCCAACAAATGCTGGGCCGAGAGACGGCGCTTATCATGGTGTTGGCATTTATCATTAATATCCTGATAGCGCGTTTTAGCCGTTTTAAATACATCTTTCTTACCGGTCAGGCATCCTTATGGATGGCAACCGTGTGTTCGGTCGTGGGATATATGGGCGGCCTGCGCGGTACTGAACTGATCCTGATTGGTGGCATTATCGCCGGGCTGATGTCCGTAGGCATGCCCGCGCTGGCGCAGCCTATCGTGCGCAAGATAACCGGCTCCGATGACATCGCTCTGGGGCATTTTTGCACAATTGGATATCTAATTCAGGCGGGAGTCGCCAAAGTCACGGGTGACGTCAGCAAGAGTACCGAAGACATCGAGCTGCCTGAGTCTTTCTCTTTTCTGCAAGATACCTATCTGTCGATGATGGTGGTGATGATCCCTATCTATCTGATCCCGACTATTGCAGCAGGTCCTGAGGTGGTAGCCCAGTATTCTCACGGCGTCAGCTATTTAATCTTCGCTTTCCTGCAATCGGTGCAGTTTGTGGTGGGTGTTTACGTGCTGCTGGCAGGCGTGCGGTTACTTTTGGCAGAAATTGTTCCGGCGTTTCGCGGCATTGCGCTGCGCATCGTGCCTAATGCGATTCCGGCTCTGGATTGCCCGGTCCTGTTCCCCTATGCGCCGAATGCGGTGATTGTGGGTTTTCTGTCGACTACAGTTGGATCGATTCTCGGGATGTTTATATTCCCAAGTGTTGGGCTAGCGATGATATTGCCGGGCATGTTGACCAACTTCTTCGCGGGTGGCACGGCCGGGGTGTTTGCCAATGCGGTGGGAGGGCGTCGCGGAGCCATTATTGGCGGCATTTTCCACGGATTTCTAATCACTCTATTGCCCGCGCTGTTGTTACCGCTGCTGGGCAGCTACGGCCTGCAAAACGTCACTTTTAGCGATGCCGATATCATCAGTGTTGGGTTAGTGTACGGTCATATCCTGAACTTCTTCCACTGACATCGCGCACAAAAAAGCCGGTCATCAAGACCGGCTTTGCGTTTTCAAAACGGTGGTGGCGCTATTTTGCCCCTGCCGCAAAGGCTTCATCTGCCTGCGCTGACTGAATTGCTGTCAGGGCCACGGTGTAGACGATATCGTCAACCAGCGCACCGCGCGACAGGTCGTTTACCGGCTTGCGCATCCCTTGCAGCATAGGGCCGATGGAGACCAGGTCTGCTGAACGCTGCACCGCTTTGTAAGTGGTGTTTCCGGTGTTGAGGTCAGGGAAGATAAATACCGTTGCCTGACCAGCAACCGGTGAGTTAGGCGCTTTGGATTTCGCCACATCGGCCATGATCGCCGCATCGTATTGCAATGGGCCGTCGATGATTAGATCAGGACGTTTTTGCTGCGCCAGACGTGTCGCTTCGCGCACTTTCTCGACGTCGCTACCGGCACCGGAAGTCCCGGTAGAGTAGGAAATCATCGCCACGCGAGGTTCGATACCAAAGGCAGCCGCAGAATCGGCCGACTGGATAGCAATCTCGGATAGCTGTTCGGCATCGGGATCGGGGTTGATCGCGCAGTCGCCGTAAACCAACACTTGATCCGGCAGAAGCATGAAGAATACCGACGACACCAGAGAGCTGCCAGGTGCGGTTTTAATCAACTGCAACGGGGGTCGAATCGTGTTGGCAGTGGTGTGAACCGCGCCTGAAACCAGGCCATCAACCTCGCCTTGCTCCAGCATCAGCGTGCCAAGCACTACGTTGTCTTCTAGCTGCTCGCGAGCAACAACCTCGGTCATGCCTTTACTTTTGCGCAATTCAACCAAACGATCGACATACTTTTCGCGCGCTACAACCGGATCGACAATTTCTATACCTTTACCCAACACGATACCCTGAGCCGCGGCCACGCGTTTAATTTCGTCTGGATTACCCAGCAACACGCATTCCGCAATGCCACGTTCGGCACACAAAGATGCCGCCTTGACCGTGCGTGGCTCATCGCCTTCTGGCAAGACGATTCGTTTGCCAGCTTTGCGCGCCAGCTCGGTCAGCTGATAGCGGAAGGCAGGAGGCGAGAGTCGATGAGAACGCTCTGAGTGGGCGCTCAGCGAGTTGATCCAGTCAGCGTTAATATGTGAAGAAACATAAGTTTGCAGCTTCTCGACCCGCTCGTGGTCATCAGCAGGAACTTCCAGACTAAAGCTTTGCAGATTCAGTGAGGTCTGCCAGGTATTGCTGTCGACCATAAATACCGGCAGGCCGGTCTCAAAGGCGCGAGCACAAAGCTGCTGAATGCGTTCATCAACCGGGTAACCGCCGGTCAGCAAAATCGCGCCCAGTTCGATACCGTTCATGGCCGCAAGGCAGGCTGCGACCAATACGTCAGGACGATCTGCCGAGGTAACCAGCAGCGAACCCGCGCGGAACAGCGACAGCATATTGGGAATACTGCGTGCGCAGAAGGTGACTGATTTGATGCGACGAGAGTGGATTTCACCTTCGTTAATAATGCGCGCGCCCAGATGCTGAGCCATGTCGGTAGCGCGCACGGCTATCATCTCAAAGCTCCACGGGATGCAACCCAGCACCGGCATCGGGCTGACGGCTATCAACTGCTCGATATCAACCTGAGCGAAGGTCGCTTTGTCAGAGTCGTCAAAAATTTCTGAAAGATCGGGACGGGTGCGACCCTGATCGTCAACCGGTGCATTGACCTTGTTGATAATCACACCAGTGATATTTTTATTTTTGCTGCCGCCAAACACGCTGCGAGCCAGTTCGATACGGTCTTTAAGCTGCACCGCTGTATCACTCCCCTGGCCGATAACAAACACTATCTCGGCGTTCAGGGTTTTGGCAATTTCGTAGTTCAGCGCGCTGGCAAACTGATGGGTGCGGGTCGAGACCAGTCCTTCAACCAGCACGACTTCGGCGTTTTTGGTATTGGCGTGATAGTTGGCGACGATCTCTTCCATTAACACATCCTGCTGATTTGAACTCAACAGGCTTTGCACGTGTTTCATCTTCAGCGGTTCGGCCGCGGTGATATTAGAGTTAGCGCGAATAATGGTAGTGGTTTGATCAGGCGCATCGCTGCCTGCACGAGGCTGAGAAACTGGCTTGAACACGCTCAGGCTTACGCCTTTCTGTTCGATAGCGCGGATAACGCCAAGGCTGACGCTGGTCAGACCGACGCTTTGGCCAATGGGAACCAACATAATTGTACGAGACACGGCAAACCTCTTCGACAATTTCCAGGCAGTGGTTGGCCAAATTGAGAGGCAAAACCCGCCTGCGGTGAAAATAACACTGCCAGCAGGCGCTGGCAGTGGGGATGATAATGTTGTTACGCTGTCAGACGCGCTGCGTCCTGGGCGATAACCAGCTCTTCATTGGTTGGGATAACCAGTGCTTTGCGAGTGCCTTCTTTATTGATTTCACCGGCTTTGCCAAAACGTGCCGCCAGATTGCGTTGGTGGTCTACTTCAAAGCCCAGCAGGCTCAGCTTGTTTAAGGTCAGCTCGCGAACCTGAGAAGAGTTTTCACCAATACCGCCGGTAAATACTACCGCGTCGAGCCGGCCTTCCATCAGGGACGTGTAGCCGCCGATGTATTTCGCCAGACGGTGGCAGAATACGTCCATCGCGCGTTTGGCGTTGGCTTCTTTTTCGTAGTTGTCTTCAACATAACGGCAGTCGCTGGTCACTTCGGTCAGGCCCAGCAGGCCAGATTCTTTAGTCAGCATTTTGTTGATTTGCGCAACGCTCATACCTAATGCGTCATGCAAGTGGAACACGATGGCGGGGTCGATATCACCAGAGCGCGTGCCCATTACCAAGCCTTCAAGCGGGGTCAGACCCATTGAAGTATCAACACATTTACCATTGCGGATTGCGCTTACCGAGCCGCCGTTACCCAAATGGCAGGTGATCAGGTTAACTTCCTCAACCGGTTTACCCAGGGTTTTAGCAGCTTCCTGAGTCACGTAAAAGTGGCTGGTGCCGTGTGCGCCGTAACGGCGGATATGGTGGTCACGGTATAATTTGTACGGTAAAGCGTAGAGGTAAGACTCTTCCGGCATGGTTTGATGGAAGGCGGTGTCGAAGACCGCAACATTTTTTTTCGCCAGTTTCGGGAAGGATTTCAACGCTTCAGCGATACCAATCAGGTGTGCAGGGTTATGCAGCGGTGCAAATGGGATAGAATCTTTGATACCCTGCAAAACGGCGTCATCGATGATTGCTGACTTGGTGAGCTTCTCACCGCCGTGAACAATACGGTGACCAATAGCAATCAGGTTGGCAGATAACTCTGGCTTTTCTGCAAAAATAGTATTAACGATGTACTTCAATGCTTCGCTGTGGGCAGCACCGGCGCCTAATGCAGCTTCATGTTTAGCGCCATCCAGTTTCCATTTAATACGGGCTTCTGGAAGATGGAAGCATTCGGCCAGACCTGAAATATGTTCTTCGCCATTCGCGGCGTCGATGATGGCAAACTTCAGCGAAGAGCTGCCACAGTTAAGAACCAGAACTAACTTACTTGACATGGAAGTACCTATTTATTGTGTTGGTGCCGTTAAGTAACAATACACATGGTTAACTAATTTTCAGAATCACATAAGCGTAGCGCATTATGGAAGCGGTAATTATGATTAACATCATGCCAAAATAATTTCTGGCACGAATTACCCGCGTTGGCACAGGATGCAGGTGAGGGAAATTGATCGTTTCCGGTGACTTGTTTGAGTAAGTTCTTGCCGATTCGTTCAATAGCCCAACTCTGTTTTCCAGACGCCGACTGTTAGAGTAAAATGCAGCAAAGCCAGCTGTATTAGTAAGGTTGTTTATTTATCCCTAGTGGCCTAAAGGCCGGGCTAGAATACCGATAGGTTTTGATAAAAACAAAATATATTTGCATGTGATAAAATATATTTTTAGTTTTACAACTATTTTTTAATTTAAGATGTTGAGGTGCAACATGACCAGCAAGCCATCGGGTTCAGTCGGTTGGTTTCAGGTGTTCCAGCGTGGGCAGCAATACATGAAGACGTGGCCGTCAGACAAGCGTCTTGCCCCTGTTTTCCCTGAGAATCGTATCTCTACGGCAACGCGCTTTGGAGTGCGTATCATGCCACCGCTTGCGGTGTTTACACTGGCATGGCAGATTGCAATGGGCGGTCAGCTCGGCCCTGCGGTCGCGACCTCAATCTTCGCCTGTAGCCTGCCAATGCAGGGGCTGTGGTGGTTGGGGCGTCGTTCAATCACGCCTTTACCGCCAACATTGCTGGGCTGGTTCCATGAAGTCAGGCACAAATTAATGGAGTCTGGGC
Source organism: Rouxiella sp. WC2420 (assembly GCF_041200025.1). Taxonomy (NCBI): domain Bacteria; kingdom Pseudomonadati; phylum Pseudomonadota; class Gammaproteobacteria; order Enterobacterales; family Yersiniaceae; genus Rouxiella; species Rouxiella sp. WC2420. Next base: position 1,476,655 of record NZ_CP165628.1, read on the forward strand.
TGGCATTGGCACCTATCGAAGGGGCTCCAACCTATCAGTCATTGGCTGAAGTGCTGAAACGTGCCTTCAAGCAGCTCGATAAAACCTTCCTCGACGACCTCTGACAGCAATTTGTCGCACCCTTTCTCCCGCGCAGGAGAAAGGGCAGGCGTTTATAGCGGCGAATCCTGGCTTATCTCATCCAGTGAAAGACTAAAGCTGGGAATAAATACCGCCATAAAGTAGTCCATCTCCGGGCTATTCCTTTCAGCCAGCGTTTTCTCAAGACGCGTTTTCGCCATCGCAAACTCGGTGTTTCCTGCTGACAACTCCTCCAGACATTTCAAATAGGCGCAAAGAGCATCTGCCTGTTTGACGGTTTTTTTCTCGTCGTCACTAAAATGATGTTCGTCAATCAACGAGCGATAATCATCCTGAAATTCTTCGGGCAGCATTTCAATCAGCTTCTGCTGGGCGATCTTTTCGATCTTCTTGTATTCGTGGGCAATTTGCGGGTTGTAATACTTGATTGGCGTCGGCATGTCGCCGGTCAACACTTCGCTGGCATCGTGATACATCGCCAGCAACGCAACACGTTCGGCGTTGAGGGTGCCACCAAATTTTCGATTTTTGATTAGCGCCAGGGCGTGGGCGACAAATGCCACTTGCAGGCTGTGTTCCGAGACATTTTCTGTGCGCACATTGCGCATGAGAGGCCAGCGACCAATAAGCTTAAGGCGGGAAAGGTGGGCAAAAAAATGACTTTGGCTCATGGGACTCTCTTACTCTCTAGACTTGGATAAATTTAAAGAGCCCCATTCTTGCATACTAATTCCAATGCCCAAAAGGTTTCGAGATGCAGGAAGACGGCGGCAAGGCGCATCCCCATTAGCTGACACCCGTCAGTGATTAAGGGGAATGCGGACAGTCGACGCATCTACATCTCGAAGGTGGCAGGCATTATTGGCGGTAGGTTTCCAGGAAACGGCCCAGTTTGCCGACGGCCATTTCCAGCTCGTCAACGCGCGGCAGGGTAACGATACGCACGTGGTCCGGATATGGCCAGTTAAACGCTGAACCTTGCACCAACAGCACTTTTTGCTGTAACAGCAAATCGAGCACCATTTTCTGGTCGTCGTGAATATTGAAACGTTTGGCGTCGATTTTAGGGAACATATACAGCGCGCCTTTTGGCTTCACGCAAGAAACGCCGGGGATCTGGTTAATCATTTCCCAGGCCGCATTGCGTTGTTCGTAAAGGCGTCCGCCAGGCTGGATGAATTCGCTGATGCTCTGATAGCCGCCAAGCGCGGTTTGAATCGCGTGCTGCATAGGTACGTTGGCACACAAACGCATTGAAGCCAGCATTTCCAGGCCTTCAATGTAACCTTTCGCATGCTTTTTGGGACCGTTCAGCACCATCCAGCCCTGACGGAAACCGGCAACGCGATAGGTCTTGGACAGGCCATTGAAGGTTACGGTCAGCAGATCTGGAGCCAGCGAAGCAATGGAGATGTGCTGCGCCTCATCATAAAGAATCTTGTCGTAAATCTCGTCAGAGAAGATGATCAGATTGTGTTCGCGCGCAATCTCGACAATCTCCAGCAACAATTCTTTGCTATATACGGCACCGGTCGGATTGTTGGGGTTAATTATCACGATTCCGCGGGTGCGTGGAGTGATTTTCGCACGAATATCGTCGAGATCCGGGAACCATTCAGCGCCTTCATCGCAAAGATAATGCACCGCATTGCCGCCGGAAAGTGACACGGCTGCAGTCCACAGCGGGTAATCGGGAGCCGGGACCAGCATTTCATCGCCAGTGTTGAGCAGAGCCTGCATGGACTGCACGATTAATTCGGAAACACCGTTGCCGATATAGACATCTTCAACGGTCATGTCGCGCATATCACGGGCCTGATAGTGCTGCATAATCGCCTTACGCGCAGAGAAAAGGCCTTTTGAGTCACAGTATCCCTGGGCTGTCGGCAAATTACGAATAACGTCGACTAAAATTTCATCAGGCGCATCGAATCCGAAGGGGGCGGGGTTACCGATATTTAGTTTAAGAACTTTATTACCTTCTTCTTCCAGACGCTTTGCTTCTTTAAGCACCGGGCCGCGGATGTCGTAGCAAACGTTATCCAGTTTGCGGGATTTTTCAATGGGGGACATAGTCTGTGTGAACCTTTTGCGGTAAAGCTCGTTCTTCCCTGGGTAGGAGGTGCTTTAGAACATAGCGAAGCCGACAATTTACTCTCACCGGGCTCGATTTTGAAGAGCAAAGTCAGGCTTTGGCTTAAAACAGTACCTCCGACGTAACTGGCGACATTAGCCACCTATCATTGAGAATAAAGCATTATTAAAATCTAAATATTTTGATTATTTTGGATTATATGTCTGTGAAAATAGATGCTGAGAATGTTAATGGTGTATTTGTCAATGTACAGAGGATACTGCAATTTATTCATCAGGATAGAGAGATGAACAGTCTATTTAATTGAAAACTAGCACAATGCTAGCAATTATAAACTCGCTAGGCTTTATCTTAAACTGTGGGCCGACCTGCCTTTTGTGTTTTTTAATAGTGTATAAATGAAGCTGAAAAAGTAAATCGCACTTAAAAGCCTTTTACATGACAGTCAACTAATAACGTGGGTAATTAGTTAAATAAACCTGATGATTTCTTGCGTCATTAATAATTAAATATCTGAATGTAGTTATTAATGCAGGTTAATACATTTGCCTATTTTAATGAGAATTTTCTTATTAAAACGTGGGCAATATTCTTAGCTTGCGAATCACCAGACACAAGTTTTCAGCAGATAAAAATAGATTTTAGCGATATTAATGTTTGAATTTTGATATTAGTCACATTGCTAGCGCGGCGCTGTGCCTGCATGGATAGCCGTTGAAATGAGCTTCTGTGGCCTTACCGTACAGCCAGGTTAATGAATGAATTTTGATACTTGTTCGATAGGGAATTATATTTCTTTGAATTTAATAGCTATTTGAAAAAGTATCTTAATGATAATCATTTGAAAATTAGTTGTCGGACAGAAATATTTCTCATTTCTTCATTATCTAATGAGCGAGTGTCTTTCAGATCTGGTATTCTGCATTTTGCGGGAAATTTTCCGCTCTATCCAGGGTAGCTTGTTATTAGATTTTAAAAGTGAAGAAAAACTATGACAAATGCAAATCGTCCAATTCTTAATCTAGATCTTGACCTGCTAAGGACTTTTGTTGCCGTCGCCGATTTAAATACTTTTGCCGCCGCCGCAGCAGCAGTATGTCGTACACAATCGGCAGTGAGTCAACAAATGCAGCGCCTAGAGCAGCTTGTCGGAAAAGAACTGTTCGCAAGGCATGGACGCAATAAGTTGTTGACGGAACACGGTATTCAATTACTAGGTTATGCACGTAAAATATTGCGTTTTAATGACGAAGCCTGTACTTCACTAATGTATAGCGATGTTCAGGGTGGGGTAACCATCGGTGCTTCTGACGACACGGCTGACACCATTCTGCCGTATCTGCTCAGTCGCGTGACCTCGATTTACCCCAAACTCTCAATCGACGTTCGCGTTAAGCGCAGTCCGTTTATGCTGCCAATGCTTGAGAGTGATGAAGTTGATCTGGCGATCACCACGATGACCACCACCGATCATCCTCACATTGTATTGAGAACGTCGCCGACGCTGTGGTATTGCTCTGCCGATTTCTCTTATCCTTCAGGGGACAGTGTGCCGTTAGTGCTGCTTGATGAGCCGAGCTCTTATCGCTCGATGGCCATTGATCATCTCAACAAGGCCGGGATACCATTGCGTATTGCCTATGTGGCCTCGACTCTGTCGGCTATCCGCGCTGCTGTACGTGCCGGACTGGGTGTAACGGTTAGACCTATCGAGATGATGAGTCCAGAGCTGAGAGTATTGGGTGAGCAGGACGGTTTGCCGCGTCTGCCAGATACTCAATATGCGTTATATAAAAATCAGAGCTGCGACAATGATCTCGCCATGGCGATTTTCAATGCCGTTGAACAGGGCAACGATCCTTATTCTCTGCATAGTTATACTCAGCGTGCTGACATTGACGACGAGTTCCAGGAAGCCCCTTAATTCTTACCAGGCACGGATTTTCCTCCCCCCACCCTGCGAATATTTCGTCAGGGCTGGGGATAGGGGGTCCAAAGGTTAATTAATAACCAACTCATCAGTTTTTCTTTACCAAACCTTCTTTTTCCACGCTTTACTTCACGCATTCTCTCGATTTCATTATCCTCTTGCCGAAGTGTCATTCGTACCAATTAGTTGAGTTTTTAAACACCTTTTGCTCAATGATTTCTACAAATTTTTGATGAAATACATTTTTATTTGAAATCATTAATCAAAAACTATTCAAAAATTGTCTTATTTTTTAGCAATCTTGCCTAAAACGTGTCCTGGATCAATAAATAACCCTGTTTCCAGAGTGGAAGAATGGAACATACCTGCGACAATAGTAAGGGTAGAAGCTAAATCATTGACTCCCGTTAACAACCATCCTTTTTTTTAACTTTTTGACTGACTCGATTTAGCTGGTAGCTCCCGCACCATATGTTAATAAAATGATAAGGATGTAAATTAACGTGGAGATACTTTTGTCAAAGTTGACAAAAGGTTATAGAAAAGGGTAAAAAGCCCACAGTAATTCACTGGATAATCGCTTTTTAAACCCCGAACTCTATGAGGTTACCGCTAAAATAGGGTGATTTCTAAACAGGGGACCCGTGAAGACTGGTGGTTATTAATCCTTCCCTTGAATCGATGTGGCAGGCAAATTGCCGAGCAAGAGCAAATGCATGACGCCACTTTTGATGAGTAAGCATAGAGTATGTCAACAGCCACAGATGTCATCGCTCATAACTGGGCGCTCGCAGTTTTTCTTATTATCGCAGTCGGCCTGTGTTGCCTGATGTTGCTGGGCGCAGCTTTCCTGGGAGGGAAGGTTCGCGGTCGTAACACGGAAACGCCATTCGAGTCGGGGATTGCCGCGGTGGGCTCCACTCATATGCGCCTTTCGGCAAAATTCTACCTGGTCGCCATGTTCTTCGTCATTTTCGATGTTGAAGCCCTGTATCTGTACGCATGGTCAACGTCTATTCGTGAAAGCGGATGGACCGGATTTGCCGAAGCCGCCATTTTCATTTTCGTACTTTTAGCCGGCCTGTTTTATCTGGTTCGTATCGGTGCGCTTGACTGGACTCCAACCCGTTCCAAAGGTCCTGTCAAAGCCAGCCCGGTTATCCCGAGCCCAGTCATTAAGACCAGCAATCACCCGCATGGCAATCGCCAACAATAAAGTGAGGCATCAAGATGGACTATACGCTCACGCGCTTAGACCCGAACGGTGAGAACGACCGTTACCCACTGCAGAAACAAGAGACGGTCGCCGATCCTCTCGAGCAGCAAGTTAACCAGAGCGTGTACATGGGGAAACTCGAGCATGCTTTACATGACGTGGTGAACTGGGGTCGTAAAAACTCGCTTTGGCCATTCAACTTTGGTCTCTCATGCTGCTACGTAGAAATGACCACGTCGTTTACTGCGGTGCACGACGTGGCACGATTCGGCTCGGAAGTTATCCGTGCCTCGCCTCGTCAGGCCGACTTTATGGTGGTTGCCGGAACCTGTTTTACCAAAATGGCACCGGTTATTCAGCGCCTTTATGACCAAATGCTTGAACCTAAATGGGTTATCTCGATGGGTGCCTGCGCAAACTCCGGCGGCATGTATGACATTTACTCGGTGGTGCAGGGTGTCGATAAGTTCTTGCCGGTAGACGTTTACATTCCTGGCTGCCCGCCGCGCCCGGAAGCGTATATGCAGGCGCTGCTGCTGCTGCAGGAATCCATCGGAAAAGAACGCCGCCCGCTGTCGTGGGTAGTGGGCGATCAGGGTGTTTACCGCGCCAATATGCAGTCTGAAAAAGAGCGTAAACGCGCCGAGCGTATTGCCGTGACCAATTTGCGAACCCCTGACGAGATTTAACACTGTCCGTCAACCCTGAGGGGCGAAACCGTTGAAATTAATCTCTAAAAATAACGGTTGGAAGCCAGGTGATTCTTCCCCTTGGGCATAAATGACCATTTTGTGTGGTGAGAAAATATGACAGATTTGACGACGCAAGACCTCGCTCAGCCAGCATGGCAAACCCGCGATCACCTTGATGATCCGGTAATTGGCGAGCTGCGTAACCGTTTTGGGCCAGAGGCCTTTTCTGTGCAGCCAACCCGTACCGGTATTCCGGTTATCTGGGTTAAGCGCGAGCAGATACTGGAAGTAATTACCTTCTTGCGCAAACAGCCAAAACCTTACGTTATGCTGTATGACCTGCATGGCGTTGATGAACGTTTACGTACCCACCGCGACGGTTTACCGGCTGCGGATTTTTCCGTTTTCTACCATCTGCTTTCGATCGAACGCAACAGCGACATCATGATCAAAGTTGCGCTGGCCGAGAACGATCTTCATTTGCCAACCCTGACCAAGGTTTACCCGAATGCCAACTGGTATGAGCGTGAAACCTGGGAAATGTTCGGCATTACTTTTGACGGTCATCCCCATCTGACGCGCATAATGATGCCGAAGACCTGGGAAGGGCATCCGCTGCGTAAAGACTATCCGGCGCGTGCCACCGAGTTCGACCCGTTTGAACTGACCAGGCAGAGTGAAGATCTGGAAATGGAAGCGCTGACCTTCAAGCCTGAAGACTGGGGCATGAAGCGCGGTACGGAAAACGAAGATTTTATGTTCCTGAACCTCGGTCCTAACCACCCGTCCGCGCACGGTGCTTTTCGTATCGTGATGCAGCTCGACGGTGAAGAGATTGTCGACTGCGTTCCGGACATTGGTTATCACCACCGCGGTGCCGAGAAAATGGGTGAACGCCAGTCATGGCATAGCTACATTCCCTACACCGACCGTATCGAATATCTTGGCGGCTGCGTTAACGAAATGCCTTACGTGCTGGCGGTTGAAAAACTGGCCGGAATTACCGTAGGCGATCGTGTCAACACCATTCGCGTGATGCTGTCCGAGCTGTTCCGCATCAACAGCCACCTGCTTTACATCTCGACTTTCATTCAGGACGTTGGCGCAATGACGCCGGTATTCTTCGCCTTTACCGACCGTCAGAAAATCTATGACGTGGTCGAAGCGATTACCGGTTTCCGTATGCATCCGGCATGGTTCCGTATCGGCGGTGTGGCTCATGACCTGCCGAAAGGCTGGGAACGCCTGATGCGTGAATTCCTTGAATGGATGCCAAAACGCCTTGATTCCTACATGAAGACGGCGCTGAAAAACAGCATTCTGGTCGCTCGTTCGAAAGGCGTTGCCGCTTACAACTCGGAAGATGCGTTGGCGTGGGGCACTACCGGTGCTGGCCTGCGTGCTACCGGCGTTGAGTTCGACGTGCGCAAATGGCGTCCGTACTCTGGCTATGAAAACTTCGATTTTGAAGTTCCGGTTGGCGACGGTATCAGCGATTCCTATTCTCGCGTGATGCTGAAAATGGAAGAGATGCGCCAAAGTCTGCGTATTTTACAGCAGTGTGTCGATCACATGCCTGAAGGTCCGTTCAAGGCCGATCATCCTCTGACAACTCCGCCGCCGAAAGAGCGCACGTTGCAGCATATCGAAACCTTGATCACCCACTTCCTGCAAGTTTCCTGGGGGCCGGTCATGCCTGCCAACGAATCCTTCCAGATGATCGAGGCAACGAAAGGGATTAACAGCTACTACCTGACGAGCGATGGCAGCACCATGAGCTACCGCACTCGCGTGCGCACGCCGAGCTTCCCGCACTTGCAGCAAATTCCGTCGGTTATCCGTGGCAGCCTGGTATCGGACCTCATCGTCTATCTGGGCAGTATCGATTTTGTAATGTCTGATGTGGACCGCTAACGATGACAGATCTTAATAAAAACTCAGAGGTTCAGTATATCAATGTCTCTGCGGCCGGTGCTTTTGATTCCGCGCACGGCAAGCACGGCTTTGAATTGAGCGCGACTGAACGTGAAGCGATTGAGCACGAAAAACATCATTACGAAGATGCCCGTGCCGTGTCGATTGAAGCGCTAAAAATTGTGCAGAAAGAGCGTGGCTGGGTGCCAGATGGCGCAATCTACGCTATCGCAGAGGTTCTGGCCATTCCAGCCAGCGACGTCGAAGGAGTGGCAACATTCTATAGCCAAATCTTCCGCCAGCAGGTTGGACGTCACGTAATTCGTTATTGCGACAGCGTGGTCTGCCACATTACCGGCTATCAAGGCATTCAGGCCGCGATTGAAGAAAAGCTCAACATCAAGCCAGGCGAAACCACGCCGGACGGGCGCTTTACTCTGTTGCCGACCTGTTGTCTGGGCAACTGCGACAAGAGCCCGACGATGATGATCGATGATGACACGCACAGCTACCTGAAACCTGAAGAAATCGGTCAGTTACTGGAGCGTTACTCATGAATTTCTACGGATATACGCCAAGAGAAATTATCCGCACGCCGGAGATGCATCCACTGACCTGGCGCATGCGCGAAGACCAGCAGCCGGTATGGATTGATGAATACCGCAGTAAAAATGGCTATGCCGGTGCCGAAAAAGCGCTGAATACTCTGTCGCAAGACGAGATAGTCGCGCTGGTCAAAGACTCAGGTCTGAAGGGACGCGGCGGCGCAGGCTTCTCTACCGGCCTGAAGTGGAGCCTGATGCCGAAAGACGAATCCATGAACATCCGTTACCTGCTGTGTAACGCCGATGAAATGGAACCGGGCACCTATAAAGACCGCCTGTTGATGGAGCAGATGCCGCACCAGCTGGTAGAGGGCATGCTAATCAGTGCTTTCGCGCTGAAAGCCTATCGCGGCTATATCTTCCTGCGCGGAGAATATATCGAAGCCGCCGTCAACCTGCGCCGCGCCATTGAAGAGGCTCGCGCTGCCGGTTTTATCGGTAAAAACATTCTTGGCACCGGATTTGATTTCGAGCTGATCGTGCATACCGGTGCAGGCCGCTACATTTGTGGTGAAGAGACGGCGCTGATTAACTCGCTCGAAGGCCGTCGTGCCAACCCGCGTTCCAAGCCGCCATTCCCGGCATCCGTTGGCGCATGGGGCAAGCCGACCTGTGTCAACAATGTTGAAACGCTGTCCAACGTTCCGGCAATACTGGCCAACGGCGTTGAGTGGTACAAAGGTATTTCGACCAGTGAAGACACCGGCACCAAGATGATGGGCTTCTCCGGCCGCGTGAAAAATCCGGGCGTGTGGGAGCTACCGTTTGGCACCACCGCGCGTGAAATTCTCGAAGAATATGCTGGTGGTATGCGCGATGGACTGAAATTCAAGGCCTGGCAGCCGGGCGGCGCAGGAACCGATTTCCTGACCGAACAGCATCTCGACCTGCCGATGGAATTTGCCAGCATTGGTAAAGCCGGCAGCCGTCTGGGTACTGCGCTGGCGATGGCCGTCGATCACGAAATCGGCATGGTTCCTCTGGTGCGTAATCTTGAAGAATTCTTCTCGCGCGAGTCTTGCGGTTGGTGTACTCCGTGTCGTGATGGTCTGCCGTGGAGTGTCAAGATCCTGCGTGCTCTGGAGCGTGGCGAAGGTCAGCCGGGGGATATCGAAACTCTCGAACAGCTTTGCCGTCAGCTTGGCCCGGGCAAAACATTCTGCGCGCACGCGCCGGGTGCCGTAGAGCCATTGCAGAGCGCAATCAAATATTTCCGTGAAGAGTTTGAAGCAGGCATCGCCAAGCAGCACTACAACAATGCGCGGGCAATTGGCGGCATACAGCCAAACAACCTGCTGAAAGAGCGATGGTAAGTCGAGCTTAAAGATTATTTCTTAAAAGTCTTTTCCAAAAGTATTCGATAGGCAGGTAGGCGGTAACGAAGCGAATCCCCTGAGCTTACATGAAGTCAGTGACTGGGGTGAGAGAAGGAAGCCAACATCCCTGCGTGTCGGATAATGAAGGAAAAGGGCCAGAATTTTGGATTAACGCCCGTTTAAACCCGGGCCTTGTGGAAGCATGCTGACTATGGCTACGATTCATGTAGACGGCAAAGAATACGATGTTAACGGAGCGGACAACCTACTTCAGGCTTGCCTCTCTCTAGGCCTCGATATTCCTTATTTTTGCTGGCATCCGGCGCTGGGAAGCGTCGGCGCTTGCCGCCAATGTGCGGTTAAGCAATACCAAAACGCGGAAGATACGCGCGGCCGTTTGGTTATGTCATGTATGACGCCTGCGTCAGATGGAACCTTTATTTCCATCGATGACGGAGAAGCCAAGCAGTTCCGTGAGAGCGTTGTGGAATGGTTGATGACCAACCACCCACACGACTGTCCGGTGTGTGAAGAGGGCGGTAACTGTCACCTGCAAGATATGACGGTGATGACCGGCCACGCCACGCGTCGCTATCGTTTCACTAAACGTACCCACCAGAATCAGGATCTCGGTCCGTTCATTTCTCACGAGATGAACCGCTGTATCGCCTGCTATCGCTGCGTTCGCTACTACAAAGATTATGCAGACGGCACCGATCTCGGCGTGTATGGCGCACACGACAACGTCTACTTCGGTCGCCCGGAAGACGGTCCGCTGGAAAGCGAATTCTCCGGCAACCTGGTTGAAGTCTGTCCGACTGGCGTATTTACCGATAAAACGCACTCCGAACGCTATAACCGTAAATGGGACATGCAGTTTGCGCCAAGCGTTTGCCAGCAGTGCAGCGTCGGCTGTAACACCAGCCCAGGCGAGCGCTACGGCGAACTTCGTCGTATCGAGAACCGCTACAACGGCACCGTGAACCGCTATTTCCTCTGCGATCGCGGTCGTTTTGGCTACGGCTACGTTAACGCCAAAGATCGTCCTAAACATCCTATGCAGCAGCGCGGCAACGATTGGATAGCGCTGAACGCCGAGCAGGCAATGCAGGGCGCAGCGGATATTATTCGGCAGTCGAGTAAAACCATCGGTATCGGTTCACCGCGCGCCAGTCTGGAAAGTAACTTCGCGTTGCGCGAACTGGTCGGGGCAGAAAACTTCTACACCGGTATCAGCGCTGCCGAGCAAAATCGTTTGGCGATGATCCTTAACATCCTGAAAAACAGCGGTGTGACGACTCCTGCGCTGCACGACATTGAATCCTACGATGCGGTTCTGGTGCTGGGTGAAGACCTGACGCAAACCGGCGCGCGCATTGCGCTGTCCGTTCGTCAGGCGGTGAAAGGTAAAGCTCGCGCCATGGCAGCCGCACAGCGCGTTGCCGACTGGCAGATTGCCGCGATTCAGACCATCGGTCAGCACGCCAAGCATCCGCTATTTGTAACGAATGTCGATAACACCCGTCTGGATGATATCGCGGCCTGGAATTACCGCGCTCCCGTTGACTCACAGGCACGCTTCGGCTTTGCCATCGCCCATGCGATTGACGAAACCGCACCGGCCGTCAGTGATTTACCTGAAGGGCTCGACAAGAAAATCGACATGATCGTGCAGGCTTTAACCGGCGCGAGAAAACCGCTGATTATTACCGGCACCAACGCAGGCAGCGACGCAATTATTGCCGCAGCGGCCAACGTGGCGAAAGCCTTGAAAGCACGCGGCAGTGACGTTGGCATTACCTTCGTCGCCTCCGCTGCCAACAGCATCGGTTTGTCACTGATCGGCGGCGGCAGTCTCGATGACGCGCTGAGCCTGCTGAACGACGGCGGTGCCGACAGCGCAATCGTCATGGAAAATGATCTTTACCGTCAGGCACCGGAAGCGGTGGTCGATGCGGCATTGTCTAAAGTGCAGAACCTGTTGGTCGTCGATCACCAGCGATCACGCATTATGGATAAGGCCAGTTTGATCCTGCCTGCGGCGAGTTTTGCCGAAAGCGACGGTACGCTGGTCAATCAGGAAGGCCGCGCCCAGCGCTTCTTCCAGGTTTATGACCCTGCTTATTACGACAACACCGTGGTGATGCTGGAAAGTTGGCGCTGGATGCACTCGCTGCATTCCACCATCAACAGCCGCCGTGTGGACTGGACCCAGCTCGATCACGTGATCGAGGCCTGCGTCGCGGCACTGCCTCAGCTCAACGGCATTGTTGAAGCTGCGCCAGATGCCTCTTTCCGCATTCGTGGTCAGAAACTGGCACGTTCTCCTATTCGTTCCAGCGGACGCACCGCCATGCGCGCCAACATCAGCGTGCATGAACCGCGTCAGCCTCAGGATAAAGACACCATGTTTGCCTTCTCGATGGAAGGGAACAACAGCCCGTATGCTAACCGTCAGCAGGTGCCGTTTGCCTGGGCGCCGGGCTGGAACTCACCGCAGGCGTGGAACAAATTCCAGGCCGAAGTGGGTGGCAAACTGCGTCATGGCGATCCGGGCGTGCGTCTGATTGAAGCAGGAGAGGGCAGTCTCGACTACTTCAGCGAGATCCCGGCTGCTTTTGTCGCCGTGGAAAACCACTGGCGCGTTGCCCCTTACTATCACCTGTTCGGTAGTGAAGAGATGTCTCAGCGTTCGAGCGTAATCCAGCAGCGTATGCCAGCACCTTACGTGATGGTTAGCACCGCCGATGCCGCCGCGCTTGGCGTCAATCAGGGCACGCAGGTTGAATTTACCTGTAATGGCCAAACTCTGACGCTGCCGGTTCGCCTCAGCGAGACGCTGGAAAAAGGACAAGTTGGTCTGCCGCTGGGCTTGCCGGGAATTTCTCCGGCGCTGGTGGGCGCAACGGTTGAGAATCTGCGGGAGGCAACCCGATGAGTTGGTTTACACCAGAAGTTATCGACACCATTATCGCCGTGGTTAAAGCGGTGGTGATCCTGTTGGTGGTGGTCACCGTTGGGGCATTTATGAGCTTCGCGGAACGCCGCCTGCTGGGTCTGTTCCAGAACCGATACGGACCTAACCGTGTCGGCTGGGGCGGCTCGCTGCAGCTGGCTGCCGACATGATCAAGATGTTCTTTAAAGAAGACTGGGCACCCAAGTTCTCGGACCGCGCGATCTTTACCCTGGCGCCGATGATTGCTTTCAGCTCGATGTTAATGGCGTTTGCGATTGTGCCGGTTTCACCGACCTGGTATGCCGCCAACCTTAATATCGGCATCCTGTTCTTCCTGATGATGGCGGGTTTGACGGTTTACGCCGTGCTGTTTGCTGGCTGGTCCAGTAACAACAAATACTCGCTGTTGGGTGCCATGCGCGCCTCGGCCCAGACCCTGAGCTATGAAGTGTTCCTCGGCCTTTCGCTGATGGGCGTTGTTGCGCAGGCAGGGTCGTTCAACCTGCAAGATATTGTTCGTTCACAAGAACATCTGTGGAACATCATCCCGCAATTCTTTGGCTTCCTGACTTTTGCGATTGCCGGGATTGCGGTTTGTCACCGTCACCCGTTTGACCAGCCAGAAGCCGAGCAGGAACTTGCCGATGGTTACCACATTGAATATTCCGGTATGAAATTCGGTTTGTTCTTCGTTGGTGAGTACATCGGTATCGTGACGGTATCTGCGCTGATCGTCACGCTGTTCTTCGGGGGCTGGCAGGGTCCGTTCTTGCCGCCGTTTATCTGGTTTGCGTTGAAAACCGCGTTCTTCATGGTGATGTTCATTTTGCTCCGTGCTGCTTTGCCTCGTCCTCGTTACGATCAGGTGATGTCATTTGGCTGGCGTATTTGCCTGCCGCTGACCTTGCTTAATCTGTTGGCAACCGCTGCGGTCATTCTGTACAACGCACATTAATATAGGGGTGATTGAACCATGACATTGAAAGAACTGGTGGTTGGTTTCGGCACCCAGGTTCGCAGTTTGTGGCTGATAGGCATGCACGCCTTCGCCAAACGTGAAACCTTGATGTACCCGGAAGAACCCGTTTATCTGCCGCCGCGCTATCGTGGTCGCATTGTTTTGACGCGTGATCCAGACGGTGATGAGCGCTGCGTGGCCTGTAACCTGTGCGCGGTAGCCTGTCCGGTAGGCTGTATCTCGTTGCAGAAAGCCGAGACCAAAGACGGTCGTTGGTATCCGGAGTTTTTCCGTATCAACTTCTCTCGTTGCATCTTCTGCGGACTGTGCGAGGAAGCCTGTCCGACTACGGCTATCCAGCTGACGCCGGACTTTGAGTTGGGTGAATTCAAACGCCAGGATCTGGTGTATGAGAAAGAAGATCTGTTGATATCTGGACCCGGTAAGTATCCGGAATATAACTTTTACCGGATGGCCGGTATGGCCGTGGACGGCAAAGCGAAAGGCGAAGCCGAAAACGAAGCCAAGCCGATCAACGTCAAAGGTCTCATGCCCTAAGGAGCCGCAAGCATGGAATTTGCATTTTACATTGCAGGCGTAGTGGCGGTGTTGGCGACGTTGCGAACAATTACGCACACCAACCCGGTTCACGCACTGCTGTATCTGATCATCTCGCTGTTGGCGATTGCCGCAGTGTTCTTCTCGCTGGGGGCTTACTTCGCCGCCGCGCTGGAGATAATCGTTTACGCCGGTGCCATTATGGTGCTGTTCGTGTTCGTCGTGATGATGCTCAACCTGGGTAGCGTTCAGGAGCAGGAAAAGGCCTGGCTGAAGCCCTCGACCTGGATTGGACCTTCAATTCTGTCGGTGGTGTTACTGGGGGTGATGATTGCTTCTATTACGGGGCTGCACGATCAGAACATCAAAGGCACGATGGTAGACGCGAAAGCGGTGGGCATCGCGCTGTTTGGTCCTTATGTACTGGCGGTGGAGCTGGCGTCAATGCTGCTGCTCGCCGGTCTGGTCGTGGCCTTCCACATCGGACGTGAGCACAAGCCGGGCGAAGTGCTCGGCAATGCATCCGCTGCGCCGGCCAAAGAGATGGCAAAAAGAAAATCGGAGGAGAGAGCATGATCCCTCTACAGCATGGCCTGATCCTGGCCGCAATCCTGTTCGTGTTGGGACTGACCGGGTTACTGGTAAGACGTAACCTGTTGTTTATGTTGATAAGCCTTGAAGTGATGATCAACGCGGCGGCGCTGGCCTTTATTGTGGCCGGCAGCTATTGGGGACAGGCAGACGGGCAGGTGATGTATATCCTGGCAATCAGCCTGGCGGCAGCGGAAGCCAGTATCGGTTTAGCCTTACTGCTGCAACTCTATCGTCGTCGTCATACCCTGAATATCGACACTGTCAGTGAGATGCGCGGATGAACCTATTATATTTAACAGTTGTGTTTCCGCTAATTGGCTTTCTGTTATTGGCCTTTTCTCGCGGACGCTGGTCAGAAAATACGTCAGCCACGGTCGGCGTAGGTTCAATCGGACTGGCAGCATTAGTCACTCTTTATGTCGGGATCAACTTCCTGAGCCAGCGTGCTGCAGGGGTTCCGGTCTTTAATCAAGAGCTGTGGAACTGGATGCAGGTGGGCGATTTCAACATCTCTGCCACCCTGTCACTCGACGGCCTGTCGATGACCATGCTGTCTGTGGTCACCGGCGTTGGTTTCCTCATCCACATGTTTGCCTCCTGGTACATGCGCGGTGAAGAGGGTTATTCACGCTTCTTCGCCTATACCAACCTGTTTATCGCCAGCATGGTGATTCTGGTACTGGCAGACAACCTGTTGCTGATGTATCTGGGTTGGGAAGGGGTAGGGCTGTGCAGTTATCTGCTGATTGGTTTCTACTATACCCATCCGGAAAACGGCGCTGCGGCGATGAAAGCCTTTATCGTGACCCGTGTAGGTGACGTGTTCCTGGCTTTTGCGCTGTTTATCCTCTACCACCAGTTGGGCACGCTAAACATTCGTGAACTGATGATCCTGGCACCGCAGAAGCTGGCAGTCGGCGACACCGCTATTACTTGGGCGACGTTAATGCTGCTCGGCGGCGCGGTGGGTAAATCGGCGCAGCTGCCGTTGCAAACCTGGCTTGCTGACGCGATGGCTGGTCCAACGCCTGTTTCCGCGCTGATCCACGCTGCTACCATGGTCACCGCCGGTGTATATCTGATTGCTCGTACCCACGGGTTGTTCCTGATGGCACCTGAAATTCTGCATCTGGTGGGGATTATCGGTGCGGTAACGCTGGTGCTGGCAGGTTTTGCAGCCATGGTGCAAACCGACATCAAACGCGTGTTGGCTTACTCGACCATGAGTCAGATAGGCTATATGTTCCTGGCTTTGGGCGTTCACGCCTGGGACGCGGCCATCTTCCACCTGATGACCCATGCGTTCTTCAAAGCGCTGCTGTTCCTGTCGTCCGGTTCGGTGATCCTCGCCTGCCACCACGAGCAAAACATCTTCAAAATGGGCGGTCTGCGTAAATCGATTCCACTGGTTTATGTCTGCTTCCTGGTGGGCGGTGCGGCGCTGTCAGCCTTGCCAATCATCACGGCCGGGTTCTTCAGTAAGGATGAAATCCTTTCCGGCGCGTTGGCAAACGGTAATTACAATCTGTTGATTGCTGGCCTGGTGGGGGCGTTTATGACCTCGCTTTACACTTTCCGCATGATCTTTATCGTCTTCCATGGCGAAGAAAAAATCAAAGCTCATGCCGGCAAGGGGATTACTCACCACTTACCCCTGCTGGTTCTGCTGGTCCTGTCTACCTTTATTGGCGCGATGATTGTTCCGCCACTACAGGGCGTATTGCCAGGCACCATTGAACTGCCTCACGGTACGGTATTGAAGCTTGAAATCACCTCTGGTGTTGTGGCCATTGTCGGCATCTTGCTGGCGGCTGCGTTGTATCTCGGCAAGCGCACGCTGGTTAACAGCATTGCGAAAAGCGCACCGGGACGCTTCTTCACTACCTGGTGGTTCCACGCCTGGGGCTTTGACTGGCTGTACGACATGATTTTCGTGAAACCTTATCTGGCTATCGCGAAACTCCTGCAACGCGATCCGCTGAACTCATTGATGAATATTCCTGCATTGCTCTCTCGTCTGGGCAATCGTGGGCTGACGCTGAGTGAAAACGGACAGACGCGTTGGTACGTTGCGTCAATGGGATTGGGTGCAGTCGTCGTTTTAGCGCTGTTGCTGGCGATTTGAAACATTGTAAAAACATAGGGACCTATACGCCATGCTATTACCTTGGCTAATTTTTATCCCCTTTATTGGCGGACTGCTGTGTTGGCAGACTGAGCGCTTCGGAAGCAAAGTACCGCGCTGGATAGCTCTGATCGCAATGGGGTTGACCTTGGCACTTTCCCTGCAACTGTGGTTGCAGGGTGGGTATTCATTAACAGCGCCTAAAGGCATTCCGCAGTGGCAATCCGAGTTTTCGGTGCCGTGGATCCCGCGCTTTGGCATTAGTTTCCATCTGGCACTGGATGGTCTTTCGCTGCTGATGGTGGTGCTCACCGGGCTGCTTGGCCTGCTGGCTATCCTCTGTTCGTGGCGTGAAATTCAGAAGTATCAAGGGTTTTTCCACCTGAACCTGCTGTGGATCCTTGGCGGCGTAATCGGCGTGTTCCTGTCGATCGACATGTTCCTGTTCTTCTTCTTCTGGGAAATGATGTTGGTGCCGATGTACTTCCTGATTGCGCTTTGGGGTCACAAAGCGTCTGACGGTAAAACGCGTATCAGTGCTGCAACCAAATTCTTCATCTATACCCAGTCCAGTGGTCTGGTGATGCTGATTGCGATTCTGGGGCTGGTGTTTGTGCACTATAACGCTACCGGCGTTTGGACCTTCAGCTACGAACAGCTGCTGAAGACGCCAATGTCGCACAACGTGGAATACTTGCTGATGCTCGGCTTCTTCATCGCCTTCGCGGTGAAAATGCCAGTGGTTCCGCTGCACGGCTGGTTGCCGGATGCGCACAGTCAGGCGCCAACGGCGGGTTCCGTTGACCTGGCGGGTATCTTGCTGAAAACGGCAGCCTACGGGATGCTGCGTTTCTGTCTGCCGCTGTTCCCGCAGGCCTCCCACGAGTTTGCATCAATCGCCATGTGGCTGGGCGTTATCGGTATCTTCTACGGTGCCTGGATGGCGTTCTCGCAAACAGACATCAAACGTCTGATTGCCTACACCAGCGTGTCACACATGGGCTTCGTACTGATTGCCATCTATACCGGCAGCCAGTTGGCGTATCAGGGCGCGGTGATTCAGATGATCGCCCACGGTCTTTCTGCGGCCGGGATGTTCATCATCTGTGGTCAGATTTACGAACGACTGCACACCCGCGATATGCGTCTGATGGGTGGCCTGTGGGGGCGTATCAAATACCTGCCTGCGCTGTCGTTGTTCTTCGCGGTGGCGACGCTGGGTATGCCGGGAACCGGTAACTTCGTCGGCGAATTCATGATCCTGTTCGGCAGCTTCCCGATTGTGCCGGCGATCACTGTGATTTCGACCTTCGGGCTGGTCTTTGCCTCGGTTTATTCGCTGGTTATGATGCAGCGTGCGTACTACGGCGCGCCTAAGTCGGACCAACCTCTGCAAGGTATGACGGCACGCGAGCTGTCAATCATCCTGCTGCTGGTCGTATTGCTGGTGCTGCTCGGGGTTTATCCGCAGCCTATCCTCGATACCTCTAACGCAGCGATGAGTAATATTCAGCACTGGTTCGGGTCATCAGTTTCATCAATTTCAACGACAAGGCCGTAATTCGCCATGACATTTACTCCTCAAAATCTGATCGCACTGTTACCACTGTTGATCGTCGGATTGACGGTGGTCGTGGTGATGCTGTCCATAGCGTGGCGACGCGACCATTTTGTTAATGCCACACTGACTGTTATTGGTTTGAACCTGGCGCTGTTGTCGCTGTATTTCGTCGGCCATGCGGGGGCGCAGGATGTGACTCCGCTGCTGCGTGTCGATGGTTATTCGATGTTCTACATCGGGCTGGTGCTGCTGGCCAGTCTGGCGACCAGCACTTTTGCCTATCCGTGGCTCGAAGGCTATCCCGACAACCGCGAAGAGTTCTACCTGTTGGTTCTTATCGCGGCAATGGGCGGCATCCTGCTGGCCTGCGCCAACCACCTGGCTTCAATGTTCCTGGGAATCGAGTTGATTTCGCTGCCATTGTTTGGTCTGGTTGGTTACGCGTATCGTCAGAAACGTTCGCTGGAAGCCAGTATCAAGTACATGCTGCTGTCTGCCGCTGCCTCGTCATTCCTGCTGTTTGGTATGGCGTTGCTATACGCGGAATCCGGTGACCTGACCTTTGCTGCGCTCGGTAAAAACCTCGGCGATGCGGCGATTCACCAGCCGCTGCTGCTGGCCGGTCTGGGTCTGATGATTGTTGGTCTGGGCTTCAAGCTGTCGCTGGTGCCTTTCCATCTGTGGACACCAGACGTTTATCAGGGCGCGCCTGCTCCGGTATCAACCTTCCTGGCCACCGCCAGCAAGATTGCCATCTTCGCCGTGGTAATGCGCCTGTTCCTCTACGCACCGGTTGCCAACAGTGAAGCCATCCGCGTCGTGCTGGGCATTATCGCCTTCTGCTCGATTCTGTTTGGTAACATAATGGCTATTAGCCAGAGCAACATCAAACGCCTGCTGGGTTACTCGTCCATCGCGCATCTGGGTTACCTGCTGGTCGCGCTGATCGCGGTGCAAACGCATCAGCTGTCGATGGAAACCGTCGGCGTTTATCTGGCCGGTTACCTGTTCAGCAGCCTCGGCGCGTTTGGCGTGGTTAGCCTGATGTCCAGCCCTTACAGCGGCCCGGATGCAGAATCGCTGTTCTCCTATCGCGGGCTGTTCTGGCATAAGCCAATCCTGTCAGCAGTAATGACGGTGATGATGCTGTCGCTGGCCGGTATCCCGATGACGCTGGGCTTTATCGGCAAGTTCTACGTGATTGCAACCGGCGTGACTGCGCACCTGTGGTGGTTGACCGGTGCGGTGGTCGTGGGCAGTGCGATTGGCCTTTACTATTATCTGCGCGTGACGGTCAGTTTGTACCTCAATGCGCCAGATAAGCTGGTTCGCGACACGCCGAATAATTGGGCATTTACTGCCGGTGGTGTGGTAGTGCTGATTTCCGCGATTCTGGTGCTGGCGCTGGGTATTTATCCACAGCCGCTCATTTCGCTGGTTCAGCTGGCTCAGCCGCTGCTGTAGCAAGGCCTGAACTGTTGAAAACCGCGCATCCAAGGTGTGCGGTTTTTTTTGTCTGCAATTTGCCACCTTCCTGACAACCTGGTCGGAAGGTTCTTAAAAGCCAATTAGTTAGCGCAATCCTCCTTATTCATTTCGGCAAGTGGCAGAAAATAGGCTAGGGTTATTAGAACAACATCACAAGGAGAATAGAATGGCTAACCAATTCGAACCACAGCAAACCAGTCTCGACGACGATCTCAGAATGCTCAGTGAAACGCTGGAAGAGGTGCTTAAATCTTCTGGTGATAAAGCCGACGAGAAATACATCGAAATAAAGACCAGAGCCGAACAGGCGCTGAATGACGTGCAGTCACGCCTCAGTTCGGCAACAGATTCTTATTGCGCCAAGGCAAAAACTGCCGTGCGTCAGGCTGACAACTACGTTCATGACAAACCGTGGCATGGTGTAGGCGTTGGAGCTGCCGTGGGTCTGGTTATCGGTCTGCTTCTGCGTCGATAATCACCCGGTTTTCACCTCGCAGTTAAAAACCGAGACGGCTCACGCTGGCTCGGTTTTTTATTGTTAATATCATGTTACGGAAAATAAGCTAGCAGGCTAAGAAAAGTGTGAGAGCCATCACATTGAGTAATGATAAAGACATGTTAACTGGAGAGAAATAAAATCAGGAGTTAACACATGTCGTCCATTAACCCCAAGTCTTCACTTAACGTCGCGTCAGGCGGCAGCCGACAAGGCACAGCAAAAAATATCTTCCGCGTCGCCAGCGGTAACTTCCTGGAAATGTATGATTTTATGGTCTTTGGCTATTACGCCACTGCCATCGCCCATACCTTTTTCCCCGACTCAAACCCCTTTGCCTCTTTAATGCTGACGCTGATGACCTTCGGTGCCGGTTTCCTGATGCGCCCTTTGGGGGCGATGGTGTTAGGTGCTTACATCGACCATCACGGGCGTCGCAAAGGGTTGTTGATCACCCTTGGGTTAATGGCCTTTGGGACACTCACCATTGCCTGCGTACCGGGCTATCACAGCATTGGCGTCGCTGCGCCGATCCTTATCCTGCTTGGTCGCCTGCTGCAGGGCTTCTCGGCGGGAGTCGAACTGGGTGGCGTATCGGTTTATTTGTCCGAGATTGCTCCGCAAGGTAAAAAAGGTTTCTATGTCAGCTGGCAGTCGGCCAGCCAGCAGGTTGCGGTGGTCTTTGCCGCACTGCTCGGCGTGACGCTTAACCATCTGCTGGGCAATGGCGTGATGAACGAATGGGGCTGGCGCATCCCGTTTGCCATCGGCTGCCTGATTGTCCCTTTCTTGTTCTGGATCCGCCGCATGATGGAAGAGACCGATGCTTTCCAGCAGCGCAAGCATCATCCTTCAATGGGCGAGATTGCCCGTTCCGTGGCCGCTAACTGGCAGATTGTGCTGGTGGGGATGCTGATGGTGGTCACTACCACCGTATCGTTCTACATGATCACTGCCTTTACGCCGACTTACGGTAAAAACGTGCTGCAACTTACCGAGCAGGAGAGTTTCCTCGTCACGCTGTGTGTTGGAGTATCTAACCTGATTTGGCTGCCAATAATGGGGGCATTCTCGGATAAAATCGGCCGCCGCCCGCTGCTATTGACCTTTAGCGCGCTGATTTTACTCACCTCTTATCCTGCGTTGAACTGGCTGGTAGGCTCACCAAGTTTTGCGCGGCTGCTTGAGGTCGAGCTGTGGTTGTCATTTATGTACGCTAGCTACAACTCGGCGATGGTGGTGGCTTTGACCGAGCTGATGCCACCGGAAGTGCGTGCCACCGGTTTCTCTATGGCCTACAGCCTGGCGACCGCGATTTTTGGCGGTTTTACACCGGCAATTTCGAGCTACATGATCCACGTCACGGGAAACAAAGCTATGCCGGGCGTGTGGCTGGCTATCTCCGCGGCGTGTGGTCTGCTGGCGTTGATTGTACTGCCGCTGATCACCCGCCAGCGCGCCTATCAGCAGAGTATGGTCAAAACTACTGTTTGATAAGGTAGATCTAGCCCCACCTTGGCAAGAAATCACAAGGCGGGGCTTTTTTATGCGTATTTTTCGCAATAGGTTCGCTGATTTGCCATTGCAAAATATTTCTTAAAACGAAAACATTTTTAAGCATTTGGATTAATTACTCTGCTAGCGAATTGCTTTAGACTGCCCTGAGCAACATACCCATAGTTTTTGATAATTCAGGATAAAAGATGAAAAAGACATTCGTAGCCTTGTCCGCAGCCGCTATGCTGATGACCACTGTTTCTGCTCACGCGATTGACGTTAATGCGCAAGTTGGTGAACATTACACTAACCTTGGCGTCGGTTTGGGGACTTCTACTCCAGGTCTGGCATTGAGCGGCCAGTGGTCACAGCGCAATCATCGCGGCGACGTAGCCGGTGTTGGTCTGGGCTACAACATTGGACTGGGTCCAGTTCTTGCAACCGTTGGCGGCAAGCTGTTGTACACCAATCCAAACCACAGCAAAGAAGGCTATGCAGTTCCGGTTGGCGGTGGTTTACAGTTCCCGGTTAACCAATACGTTAGCCTGTACGGCGAAGGCTATTACGCGCCCAACGTCAGCTCCAGCCACATCAAGAACTACAAAGAAGCCAGCGCTGGCGTGCGTTTCACCCCTATCAGTCTGCTAAGCGTTGACGTAGGCTATCGTTATGAAGAAATGGAAGGTAAAAACTACCATCCTAACCAGAAAATTGCCGACGGCCTGTTTGTTGGTGGTTCGGTGAACTTTTAAGTAATGTAATTAAGGAGAGGGTAATGCTTAGGGTTGAGATGCTTAGCACCGGCGAAGAAGTTCTGCATGGTCAGATCGTCGATTCAAACGCTGCCTGGCTGGCAACTTACCTGTTTGATCAGGGATTGCCGATGACCAGCCGTGAAACCGTTGGCGACAGCTTTGACGAGCTGGTTTCCGTGATGCTTGAACGCAGCCACATCGCCGATGTGCTGATCGTCAACGGCGGGCTTGGGCCAACCAGCGACGATCTCAGCTCCGAGGCGGCGGCAAAGGCCTGCGGCGTTGAGCTGATCGAAGATGCCGAGTGGTTAGCCAATATGGAAGCGTTTTTTGCCGAGCGTGGCAGGCCGATGGCTGAATCCAACCGTAAACAGGCGCAGATCCCAGCCAATGCCGAGGTTATCGACAACCCGATTGGCACCGCCTGTGGCTTTACCCTCAAACTTAATCGCTGCCGGCTGTTCTTTACGCCGGGAGTGCCTTCAGAATTTAAAGTGATGGTCGAGCAGCAGATTGTTCCTCGTCTGCATCGCGATCATCCTGCATTAGAAGCGCCACTGTGCCTGCGATTGACCACTTTCGGGCGCGGTGAAAGCGATCTTGCCAGCGAGTTGGACGTGTTACCTCTGCCGGAAGGCGTGACCATCGGTTATCGTTCTTCATCACCTATCATCGAACTTAAACTCACCGGACCGCGCAGCCAGGAAGCGGCCATGCGTGAAGTCTGGGAGCGGGTGCGTGAGGTCGCGGGTGAGAGCACCATCTTTGAAGGGTTCACCAGCCTGCCAGCGCGACTGGCCGAACGCCTGCTCGAGCAGAATCTACGGTTGGCAATCAGTGAGGGCTTTACTGGCGGATTACTCAACTGGCGGATGCAGAATGCCGCCGTGCCGTTGACGCGCGGTGAATTATTGCCGGGCAGTTGCGCGGATGAATCGCTGTCTGCGCTGTTGGCGCGTGCGCAGAATCTGGCACAAAGCAGCGGCGCGCAGTTGGCACTGGCAGTGGGCAACGTGGTAGAAGATCGCCTGAGTCTGGCGCTGCACACGCCGGGCGGCACCAGCGGGATGACGATCCAATACACTGCTGGTCGTCACGGGCAGCAACTGCGTCAGGAAACCATCGCGATGGTGGCAATGGATATGCTGCGCCGTTATCTGAACGAATGGCCGGTGGTTGCGGATTATCCGTGGCTATCGGTGGTGGAAAAAGTATAGATCTTTCGGGCAAAGCGGCCCTGTACGCTTTAAGGGTTGGTTTAGATTTTGAATCTACAGGCAATATAAGTTCAACTTCTTAGGGTCAATAGACTCGGAGAAGTTTTTCCGGTTCGCTAAATTCAATGGGCATATAACCGGCAGTGCCGGAACCGGGCAAGAGGTCTCCAGGGCGAGCCCTCTGGTGTCGCCTGCATGTTCGTCACCCATTGAGCGAAGCGAATGCTTTTGAATTTAAAGCTGTTGACCCAAAAGACGTTGAATCAAAAGATTTTGATCTAATAAGCAGTCTTAGAGCACCAGCTCTATATCCCCCACCGGCAGGCAGCAGCATGGCAGGATGTCACCGTCATGGATAAAGGCCAGTGGCTTTTGATTATAAGCCACTTCACCTTTCACCAGACGCATACGACAAGAGCCGCAATAACCCTCGCGGCACTGGTATTCGACCACCAACTTATGCTGCTCAAACAGTTCCAGCAAATTATTGTGCTCGCCCTCGCAGACGAGCGTTTTGCCGTGATCGTGCAGTTTGATGGTTGTGTTGCTCATTAATTAGAACTCAAAATCACTCAAATCATCGGCATTCATTTCTGAATCGATCTGACCGACCAGATAAGAGCTTACTTCAACTTCCTGTGGCGCAACTTGCACGTTATCAGACACTAACCAGGCGTTGATCCATGGGATCGGGTTGGTACGAGTCTTGAACGGTGCAGTCAGGCCAACGGCCTGCATGCGGATATTGGTGATGTATTCAATATACTGGCAAAGAATGTCTTTGTTCAGGCCGATCATCGAGCCATCGCGGAACAGATATTCTGCCCAGTCTTTTTCCTGCTCGGCAGCCAGCACGAAGAGATCGTAACACTCTTTCTCGCACTCTTTGGCAATCTCGGCCATTTCCGGATCATCAACGCCGCTGCGCAGCAGGTTCAGCGCGTGCTGGGTGCCAGTCAGGTGCAGGGCTTCGTCACGGGCGATCATCTTGATAATCTTTGCGTTGCCTTCCATCAATTCGCGTTCGGCGAAAGCAAAGGAACAGGCAAAGCTAACGTAGAAACGCACGGCTTCCAACGCGTTAACGCTCATCAGGCAAATATAAAGCTTTTTCTTTAGCTCGTGCAGGTCAACGACCACGGTATTGCCGTTAACCTGATGCGTGCCTTCACCCAACAGGTGATAGTAGCTGGTCATTTCGATCAGCGAATCATAATAGCCGGAGATGTCTTTCGCGCGCTTGAGGATCTCTTCATTGGTCACGATGTCATCGAAAACCAGACCCGGATCGTTCACGATATTACGGATAATATGCGTGTAGGAACGGGAGTGGATAGTTTCCGAAAACGCCCAGGTTTCAACCCAGGTCTCGAGCTCAGGGATGGAGATCAGCGGCAGCAGAGCCACGTTTGGGCTACGCCCCTGAATCGAGTCCAGCAGTGTCTGATATTTCAGGTTGCTGAGGAAGATGTGCTTCTCGTGCTCGGGCAGACCCTGAAAATCGATACGGTCGCGGGCTACGTCAATCTCTTCAGGACGCCAGAAGAAAGACAACTGCTTTTCGATCAGCTTTTCAAAGATTTCATATTTCTGCTGGTCGAAACGCGCAACGTTAACCGACTGGCCGAAAAACATCGGTTCCAGCAGCTGGTTGTTTTTATTTTGTGAAAAAGTGGTATATGCCATAACGTCCTCTAGAAACCGATGCGCCAAAAGTTCAAGCCGTAGCCGCATTTGCGGAGCTACGACCTGAGTTTATCGGCGACAGGTAAAGCAATTAAATCTTGCAGGCACCGCTTTCGCAGTCGTCTACTTCAGCCTTCATATCTTCCTGAACATCGTCCGCGCCGTCGCGGGTGTTCTGATAGTACAAAGTTTTCACCCCGTACTTATAGGCAGTCAGCAAGTCTTTCAGCAGCTGTTTCATCGGCACTTTGCTGTTGGCAAAGCGCGATGGATCATAATTGGTGTTCGACGAAATCGCCTGGTCGATGAACTTCTGCATCAGGCCAACCAGGTGCAGGTAACCGTCGTTGTTCGGCATGTCCCACAGCAATTCGTACTGGTCTTTCAGGCGCTCATACTCTGGCACAACCTGGCGCAGAATGCCGTCCTTTGAGGCCTTGATGCTAACGTGGCCGCGCGGTGGTTCAATCCCGTTGGTGGCGTTTGAAATCTGTGAAGAGGTTTCAGACGGCATCAGCGCAGAAAGCGTGGAGTTACGCAGACCGTGCTCCTGAATACTGACACGCAGCGCTTCCCAGTCGTAGTGCAGCGGCTCGTCGCACAGCGCATCGAGATCCTTTTTATAGGTATCAATCGGCAGGATACCCTGAGAATAAGTGGTTTCTTTGAACCACGGACAGGCACCTTGCTCGATCGCCAGTTCGTTGGAAGCTTTCAGCAAGTAGTACTGAATGGCTTCAAACGCGCGGTGAGTCAGGCCGTTGGCGCTGCCATCACTGTAGCGCACGCCGTTCTTCGCCAGATAATAAGCATAGTTGATAACGCCGATACCCAGTGTACGACGGCCCATAGCACCGCGTTTGGCGGCCAGAATCGGGTAATCCTGATAGTCGAGCAGGGCGTCGAGCGCGCGCACGGCAAGGGTGGCCAGCTCTTCCAGGTCGTCCAGGCTGTCGATTGCGCCAAGGTTAAAGGCAGACAGCGTACACAGCGCAATCTCGCCTTCTTCGTCGTTAACATCGTTCAACGGCTTGGTTGGCAAGGCGATTTCCAGACACAAATTCGACTGGCGCACCGGGGCGATAGCCGGGTCAAACGGGCTATGGGTGTTGCAATGGTCAACGTGTTGAATGTAGATACGACCGGTAGAGGCGCGTTCCTGCATCATCAGGGAGAACAGTTCAACCGCTTTGACTTTTTGCTTGCGGATGCTGTCGTCCTGCTCGTACTGGGTGTACAGGCGTTCGAACTCGTCCTGATTGGCAAAGAATGCATCGTACAGGCCAGGCACGTCAGAAGGGCTAAACAGGGTAATGTCGCCGCCTTTAACCAGACGCTGGTACATCAGCTTGTTGATCTGTACGCCGTAGTCCATATGGCGAACGCGGTTACCTTCAACGCCACGGTTGTTTTTCAGAACCAGCAGGCTTTCAACTTCCAGATGCCACATTGGATAGAACAGTGTCGCTGCACCGCCGCGAACGCCGCCCTGAGAGCAGGATTTAACCGCGGTCTGGAAGTGCTTATAGAAAGGAATACAGCCAGTGTGAAAAGCTTCACCGCCGCGAATTGGGCTACCCAGCGCACGGATGCGGCCAGCGTTGATGCCAATACCGGCGCGCTGTGACACGTATTTAACAATGGCGCTGGAGGTCGCGTTGATGGAGTCCAGGCTGTCGCCGCACTCGATCAGTACGCAAGAACTGAACTGGCGAGTCGGTGTGCGCACGCCGGCCATGATTGGCGTAGGCAAAGAAATCTTGAAGGTGGATACGGCGTCGTAGAAGCGCTTGATGTAATCAAGACGCGTCTCGCGCGGGTAACCCGAGAACAGGCAGGCTGCAACCAGGATGTACAGGAACTGGGCGCTTTCGTAGATTTGGCCGCTAACGCGGTTCTGCACCAGATATTTGCCTTCGAGCTGCTTGACCGCTGCGTAAGAGAAGCTCATGTCGCGCCAGTGATCGATAAAACTGTTCATCTGCTCGAACTCTTCAACCGTGTAGTCTTCCAGCAGATGTTTGTCGTATTTGCCCATCTCGACCATTTTGCTTACGTGGTCGAACAGTGCAGGGGGCTCGAACTGGTCGTAAGCCTTTTTGCGCAGGTGGAAAATTGCCAGACGCGCAGCCAGATATTGGTAATCCGGTGCATCTTTGGAAATCAGGTCGGCAGCCGCTTTAATGATCGTTTCATGAATATCGGCGGTTTTGATCCCATCGTAAAACTGAATATGGGAACGCAATTCTACTTGGGAAACTGATACGTTTTGGAGACCTTCCGCTGCCCAGTCGATGACTCGGTGGATTTTATCAAGATCGATGCGTTCTTTACGGCCGTCACGTTTAGTAACAAGTAGGCTCTGATTCATTCGGGATTATACCTTTAAGGTTTATAAAGTAACTGACGACAACGCGAAAAAGGCTCTGCCGAGCAAAATAGCTCTGGGACAAACCTAGTGTGCTGCTCAGGATATAAACACTACATATTGTGGATTTGATATTTAATGACGACAAGATAGTGTTCAACCCACACTTTTGCAAGGGATGAAACCGGCCTGTTTTGTGGATAAGTTGGGGAGAAAATCCGTGGTCATCTCCACAGTGCCCGTAGCTGCTGGGCTTAAAGAACTGTCAATATCTGAGATACGATTTTCTTATATTTTTCGAAAAGGTGATCGACTGCCGTTTTATTAAACGTTAGAAAAAAACGCTATATTGCGCGAGAAAACTATTCTAAAAAATCATGTTAAAGGGGTTGCCCACTCAACGCGCTAAAAACTAAGCTTTTATCGTAACTCATGACCGCGTAAATGGACTTAAGTGGGGGTTTACGCGGTCATGAGGGGCATTGGGGGTTGACTAACGCTTAACTTTCAGCAGTTTCCTGTGATTGTGTGTGCAGCATATAGTTAACGTCAACGTTGCGACCCAGTTTGAAGTGATCGCTAATCGGGTTGTAGTGGAGGCCGATAATATTGCGTTCAAACAGCGGCGTGCGGTCAATCCATGACAACAGCTCGGAAGGTTTGATGAACTTCTTGATGTCGTGAGTGCCCTTGGGAACCATCTTCAGCACATATTCTGCGCCGAACACCGCCATCAGCCAGGCTTTGTTGTTACGGTTTATGGTTGAAAAGAATACATGACCGCCGGGTTTGACCAGACGCGCGCAGGCTGCAACCACTGAAGCCGGATCAGGCACGTGCTCGAGCATTTCCATGCAGGTCACCACGTCGTAACGCTGTGCATTGGCCTCGGCGTGCGCTTCAACCGTTTCCTGCACATATTTCACCATGACACCGCTTTCCAGTGCGTGCAGGCGAGCCACTTGCAGCGGCTCTGCGCCCATATCCAGACCGGTGACTTTCGCACCGGCAACCGCCATGCTTTCGCTCAGAATGCCGCCGCCGCAGCCGACGTCGAGCACTTCTTTGTCGAACAGCCCGTTGGATCGCTCGAGAATATAGTTCAGACGCAGCGGGTTGATGCGGTGCAGTGGTTTGAATTCACCTTCCAGATCCCACCAGCGCGAGGCAACGGCCTCAAACTTGGCGATTTCAGACTGATCCACGTTTTGGTGATCAACGTTATAAGGGATGTTATTTGGTTGTTTGCTGTTCGGTGTGGTTGTCATTGGGCTGATAAACTCCTTATGCCTTGTATGACGGATTATACATATTCCCGCAGCCAAGAGTCAGTGCTTTGTCCTTTGCACAATATTCATACAAAAGGCGTCGTTCAAATGTGCAACTTGCGCAACGGATTGAAAGAGGCTGAATAATAGTGCACATCCGGGTGCGGTTGTTTCCCACGAATCCCAGCTTTGTGGTATAGTTTTACACCTTTGCCTATCTAGGCAGCGGCCATGAATAATCAGTAGAGGGATAGCAGCTCCATGAGCGACCTTGCCAGAGAAATCACACCGATAAACATCGAAGAAGAGCTTAAAAACTCTTATTTGGATTATGCGATGTCCGTTATCGTCGGACGTGCGCTGCCAGATGTGCGCGATGGTTTGAAACCGGTGCACCGCCGCGTACTTTACGCAATGAATGTTCTGGGTAACGACTGGAACAAAGCCTATAAGAAATCGGCCCGTGTGGTCGGTGACGTTATCGGTAAATATCACCCGCACGGTGATACCGCAGTTTATGACACCATCGTTCGTATGGCTCAGCCTTTCTCCCTGCGTTATATGCTGGTAGACGGACAGGGCAACTTTGGTTCGGTAGATGGCGACTCCGCTGCTGCCATGCGTTATACCGAAATTCGCATGTCAAAAATTGCCCACGAACTGTTGGCAGACCTTGAGAAAGACACCGTCGACTTCGTGCCGAACTACGACGGCACCGAGCAGATCCCGGCGGTAATGCCTACCCGTATCCCTAACCTGCTGGTTAACGGTTCATCGGGTATCGCCGTAGGTATGGCCACCAACATCCCGCCACATAACCTTACCGAGGTTATCAACGGTTGTCTGGCCTTTATCGAAGACGAAAACATCAGCATCGAAGGGCTGATGGAACACATTCCAGGTCCTGATTTCCCGACTGCCGCCATCATCAATGGTCGCCGTGGGATCGAAGAAGCCTATCGTACCGGTCGCGGTAAAATCTACATTCGCGCGCGTGCTGAAGTAGAAGCTGACGCGAAAACCGGTCGCGAAACCATTATTGTTCACGAGATCCCGTATCAGGTGAACAAGGCCCGTTTGATCGAAAAGATCGCCGAGCTGGTAAAAGAAAAACGTCTGGAAGGGATCAGTGCCCTGCGCGACGAGTCTGACAAAGACGGTATGCGCATCGTAATCGAGATCAAACGTGATGCCGTTGGCGAAGTGGTGTTGAATAACCTTTATTCACTCACTCAGCTGCAAACTTCGTTTGGTATCAACATGGTTGCCCTGCATCAGGGACAGCCAAAGATTCTGGGCCTGAAAGAGATCCTGTCTGCGTTCGTGCGCCACCGCCGCGAAGTGGTGACCCGTCGTACCATCTTTGAGCTGCGTAAAGCGCGTGATCGTGCGCACATCCTCGAAGCGTTGGCGATTGCTCTGGCAAACATCGACCCTATCATCGAGCTTATTCGTGCGGCACCAACGCCAGCCGAAGCGAAAGCTGGCCTGATCGCCCGTTCATGGGATCTTGGCAATGTGTCGGCCATGTTGGCTAGCGCCGGCGACGATGCCGCGCGTCCAGAGTGGCTCGAGAAGCAGTTTGGTATTCACGATGGAAAATACTTCCTGACTGAACAGCAGGCTCAGGCAATTCTGGATCTGCGCTTGCAGAAACTGACCGGCCTCGAGCATGAAAAACTGCTGGATGAATATAAAGAGCTGCTGACTCAAATCGCAGAACTGATCTTCATTCTGGAAAACCCGGATCGCCTGATGGAAGTTATCCGTGAAGAGCTTGAAGCGATTCGCGATCAGTATAACGATGTCCGCCGCACCGAGATAACGGCCAACACTTCCGACATCAACATCGAAGACCTGATCAACCAGGAAGACGTTGTTGTTACGCTGTCGCATCAAGGCTACGTCAAGTACCAGCCTTTGACCGACTATGAAGCGCAACGTCGTGGTGGTAAAGGCAAGTCAGCGGCACGTATTAAAGAAGAAGACTTTATCGATCGCCTGTTGGTTGCCAACACGCACGATACCATCCTGATGTTCTCCAGCCGTGGACGTCTGTACTGGATGAAAGTCTACCAGCTGCCGGAAGCGAGTCGCGGTGCCCGTGGGCGTCCGATTATCAACCTGCTGCCGCTGGAGCCGAATGAACGTATTACTGCGATCCTGCCGGTTCGTGAATACGAAGAAGGGCGTCACGTCTTTATGGCAACCGCCAGCGGTACCGTCAAGAAAACCGCTTTGACCGATTTCAGCCGTCCGCGCAGTGCTGGCATCATCGCTATCAACCTCAACGAGGGTGATGAGCTGATTGGTGTTGACCTGACTGACGGTAGCAATGAAGTCATGCTGTTCTCTGCGGCGGGTAAAGTTGTACGTTTCTCTGAACAGGCAGTCCGTTCAATGGGCCGTACAGCCACCGGTGTTCGCGGTATTCGTCTTGGCGAAACCGACAGCGTGGTGTCTTTGATTGTTCCTCGCGGCGACGGTGCAATTCTTACCGTGACCGAGAACGGGTTCGGTAAACGTACCGAGTCCGCGGAATACCCAACTAAATCACGTGCGACGCAGGGCGTTATCTCCATCAAGGTGAGCGAGCGTAATGGTCCGGTTGTCGGCGCTATTCAGGTTGACGATGCCGACCAGATTATGATGATCACCGATGCCGGCACGCTGGTGCGCACACGCGTTTCCGAAGTCAGCAAGGTTGGCCGTAACACCCAGGGTGTGACGCTAATCCGTACCGCTGATGACGAGCACGTTGTTGGTTTGCAGCGCGTTGCAGAACCGGTTGAAGATGAAGAACTTGATGGTGTAGCCACAGTTGAGGGTGAACTGGAAGCTGCGCAGGAAAGTGACGCACCTGAAGAAATCGATGCCGAAGACGACGAACAACCGTCTGAAGACGAGTAACATCGATTATCTTTGATAAGTCATAACCGAAAGATTTGCAGCCGCACAATGGCAATAGCCGTTTCTGCGGCTTCAAAGATATCGGGCAGGAGGGCATAATATGGCAACTTATTATGCCCTTTTCGTTTATTTGATATGGTAGCCGCTTGAAGTACTTAACTTCGTTTCGAACAACATTACGAATTTCCCGCTACCTGTTCAGGGTATTGGCTATTATGCTTTGGTCGCTTGGCGCATTGCTGACGACTTTTTACGTGCTGAATATCTTCCATAATAAAGAATCCGAGATCCGCGAAGAGGACAACCTTAACTACAATCAGGCTCAGGCTTACATAAAAAATACCGCCGAGATTGTGCGTAGTGTCAGGTCGATTGCGGAAAAACGCCTTAGCGATTCATTGAACGGTCTGGACATAATCAACGGCGTACTAAGCACTAAAAACGTCGATCCGACCTACCATTCGCTGTTCCCAGAATCTAACTGTTCCACGCTGACCGACAGTAATCGCAATGCCTTGACCTCGCTCGGCAATATGATCCACTACTGGAAAGACAACTTCTCAGACGACTATTCACTGCGGCGTATATTTTATATCGGCGGTGATAATCTTTGCCTGGTAGACTTTGGTGTCGTTGATAATGTCCCGACAATTCAGCGTGATAGCGTGCTCAAATCATTGCACGATCGCATTGTTAAATTCCGCAACGGCAAAAGTCAGGACAAACAAAAAAGCCAGTACTGGGTTCAGCCAGGCAATAATAAAGATCAGGGTAATCTGTATGTGCTGACGCCGATTTACGTCGGCAACAAGCTCGCGGCGATTATGGGCATTCAGCAAACCCTGCGTCTTGAAGACTTAACCGCCAGCAACGCCGCTCATGCTGGAGTGACACTGCTGGACGCAGATAATTTGCCGCAACTCAGTTTCTTTGAGGGCGATCGTTACACTTCGATCCTCGACGGTTATCCATCAAGCCAGAGCTATTTTGGATACATGAATGGTTATAACGATCTGATCTATAAACGACCTTTGCCGCCTGCCGGGTTAAGTGTAGCCTACTCGCTGCCGTTTAAAACGGTGATTGAGCGTTTTAGAATCCTTATTCTCAATGCTGTACTGCTTAACGTTTTCTCGGCGCTGGTGCTGTTTGTGCTGGCCTGGCTGTTTGAGCGCAAAATGTTCCTGCCTGCGGAAGAGAACGCTTTTCGCCTGGAAGAACACGAGCAGTTCAATCACAAGATTGTTGCCTCTGCGCCGGTCGGGATCTCGATTTTGCGCATCAGCGACGGCGTTAATATTTTGAGTAACGAGCTGGCGCATAATTACATCAGCATGTTGACTCACGAAGATCGCCAGCGCATAACGCGGATTATTTGCGATCAGCAAACGCGTTTCGTCGATATCATTACTCGCGATAACAACAACATTCAACTCAGTTTTGTACATTCGCGCTATCGTAACGAAGATGTCGCAATCTGCGTGCTGATTGACGTGAGTTCGCGGGTGAAGATGGAAGAGTCGCTGCAGGAAATGGCCAACGCCGCCGAGCAGGCCAGCCAGTCGAAATCAATGTTCCTTGCCACGGTCAGCCACGAGCTGCGCACGCCGCTGTATGGAATTATCGGTAACCTCGATCTGCTGCAAACCCAAGGTCTGCCGCAGGGGGTCGATCGCCTGGTCACTGCGATGAATAATTCCTCGGCGCTGCTGCTAAAAATCATCAGCGACATTCTCGACTTTTCAAAAATTGAATCCGAGCAGCTTAAAATCGAGCCGCAGGAGTTTTCCTGCCGCGAGGTTATCACCCATATTGCCGGTAACTATTTACCGCTGGTGGTTAAAAAGCATCTTGGACTGTACTGCTTTATCGAGCACAACGTGCCGGAGATTTTCGTCGGCGATCCGGTGCGCCTGCAGCAGGTGCTTTCCAACATCCTGAACAACGCGATAAAGTTTACCGATACCGGCTGCATTGTGCTGCATGCGCGCACCTGCGGAAATTATCTGGAATTTATGATCCGCGATACCGGTGTGGGTATCCCAACCAAAGAGATAACTCGCCTGTTTGACCCATTCTTCCAGGTTGGCAGCGGTGTGCAGCGTCATTTCCAGGGCACCGGCCTTGGCTTGGCAATTTGTGAAAAGCTGATCAACCTGATGGACGGCGATATCTCGGTCGATTCGGAACCGGGGCTGGGTAGCGCCTTTACCGTGCGCCTGCCGGTTTATGGTGAGGTACATCCGGCACCACCATCGTCACCGATCTGGGCGGGCAAGCGACTTTGGGTCAACATTCGCAACAGTTATCTCGAAAGTTATTTGATGCAGCTGCTGCGTCATCACGGCGCAGACGTCCAGCGCTGGAAGCCGGAGGATGAAAGTCAGGCCGAAGACGTTTTGATTACCGACATGCCGGTAATCCATCGCGGTGTGCTTTGCGCTCAAATCGAGTTTTCAATCGATCATATCGGGCCGCCGCGAGAAAGCAGTCCAGGCTATTGGCTGCATAGCACCTCGACTCCGCTGGAAATTACGCTGTTGCTCAACCGTATCTATCATTTGAAAACGGCAATTGAGAACAGTCTGGCGCTGCCTGAAACCATCGAGTCACAGGATAACGGCGATATTCTGCTGCTGGTGGTGGATGACCATCCGATTAACCGCCGGTTGCTGGCGGACCAACTTGGGTCAATGGGCTATATTGTGGTTACTGCCAATGACGGTTTGGACGCGCTTGAAGCCATGAAAGTGCATCCTGTCGACATTGTGCTCAGCGATGTCAACATGCCAAACCTTGACGGCTATGGGTTGACCCAGCGTCTGCGTGAGATGGAGTATGTGCTGCCGGTAATCGGCGTGACGGCAAATGCGCTGGCCGAGCAGAAGCAGCTGTGTCTGGAGGCGGGGATGGATAACTGTCTTTCCAAACCGGTGACGCTGGACCAGCTGCGTAAAACCTTGGGCTTTTACAGCCAGCAGGTGCGACGCAAACGATCTGCCAGTGTCTCGGCCAAGGTGTAGAAAAGGGTAGGGCATAAAAAAGGCACAACTGATGTTGTGCCTTTCTGCTTTATGACGTTGCTAACCGACGAAGCCGACAAGCTTAGCCACGGTCTACCGGAGTCGAGCTGACAGAAGACAGGTAGTTGAGCAGAGCGATATCATTCTCGACACCCAGTTTCATCATGGCTGATTTCTTCTGGCTGCTGATAGTTTTGATACTGCGGTTCAGCTTGCGGGCAATTTCTGTTACCAGGAAGCCTTCGGCGAACAGGCGCAGTACTTCGCTCTCTTTAGGCGACAGGCGCTTGTCACCGTAGCCATTGGCACTGATTTTTTCCAGCAGTTTGGCAACGCTTTCAGGCGTAAATTTCTTACCCTTCTGCAATGCGGCCAGCGCTTTC
This sequence comes from Rouxiella sp. WC2420, assembly GCF_041200025.1. Lineage (NCBI taxonomy): Bacteria > Pseudomonadati > Pseudomonadota > Gammaproteobacteria > Enterobacterales > Yersiniaceae > Rouxiella > Rouxiella sp. WC2420. Next base: position 1,512,348 of record NZ_CP165628.1, read on the forward strand.
GGCAGGTCAGTAGGCGCGCCCTGTTTCAGCACAATACCTTCGATATCCAAGTCCAGCACCGAGCTTAAGATAGCCGGGTTGTTGTTCATGGTCAGAACAATAATTGACAGCTGTGGGTAATGGCGCTTGATGTACTTAATCAGCGTTATACCGTCACCGTACTTGTCCCCAGGCATGGAGAGATCGGTTATCAGCACGTGTGCGTCAAGCTTGCTGAGGCTGTTGATAAGCGCAGTCGAGTCTTCAAACTCGCCTACTACATTAACCCACTCAATTTGTTCAAGGGACTTACGGATCCCGAATAAGACGATAGGATGGTCGTCGGCAATAATTACGTTCATATTGTTCATGTGATTAGCTACCTTGCTGCAGCAGTCTGGAGACAAAAGAATCAATCTGATTAATATTGTCTGAGATCATCAACACTTCACCTTCGGCGAGATGCTGTTCTAATTTTTCACACAACTGCTTACCTGGTGTCAGGTTAAGCATGGCGAACACTCCCTTGAGCCGATGGGCAGTCTGGGAAAGCGATGTAAAATCACGACGTTGATTTTCATTATACAGTTTCTCTAAATCTTCCGGTACTGTATCGACGAAAAGCGGGTAATAGTCGCTGGCGAGCAGCTGTTTAACATAGGCGTCGATCTCGTCTTCGCCGGTACCGGAACCTGTTTTACCGTAAGCTGAATTTTCAACGCTGTTCGGGTCGGAGTAAGTAACATTCTGCTCCGCCTCTTCCAGCAATTGTTGTTCAATCAACAGTAAAGTTGCATCAATCAGGGCGCTGCCTATATTGTAATTGACGCGAATATAACGTTTTTCCAGTTTCTGGAAGCCCAACTCATCGCTGGTGAGCAGCAGCGTAAAGCTATCGCTATTTTGTGCATTATCGGTCAATAATACATCATATTCACGCGTCGGTTGTCGTTCGTCGGCCACGATACAAATCGCACCATAGGCACTCATCACCCGTGTAACAATTCCGCGAACTTCATCAGCGGTGATGTCCAGCAGCACGGTAACATCTTCCAGCAGACCTTCATCGGATGCTTCGGCCTCGGTATCGACTGCTTCCTGCGTTTGCTTGATACGTACCGTGTAGCGGGTGCCAATATCAATCTTACTGCGGATCTCCAGTTGGCCACCCAATTTTTTGCACAGTTGATTACAAAGATAGAAGGTCAATCCCGAGCCGTGGTTAAAACGGTCTACCAGCGTCTGGCTCAGGAACGGATAGTTGAGATTGCTCAGCTCTTCTTTCGATATGCCACTGCCGGTGTCGGTAATGTGGAAAATCAACTGATCTGGATGCTCTGGGTCCTGTTCACTGGTCAGCGTGATTTTGCCAACAGAAGTGGCAACAATTGCGTAATCAAGCAGAAGAGAAAGGATCTTTTTCACTGCCGATGCATCGCCAAGGTAATGATTCTGCGGGTTCATCTCGAAATGATTCAGCAGCACCAGGCCTTTCTGGTTGATTTTTGGTAAGGCATCCATCAGCAATTCGTCAGTCAGCGTGGCAAGCGAATAACGCTGCGTCGCCGGCTGCCAGTCCTGGGTTTCCAGACGAGTGAGCAGAGTGATGTTATCCACCAGCGTCAGGGTATCTTTCGAACCATTAAGCAGCGTTTGTTCAAGTTTATATCGGTCGTCGGCGCTACCCGAAGCATGAAGTTTTTCCACTATGCCATGTAATTCAATCAACGGCTGATGCAGCTCGATGCCCAGATTATGTAGCATTAGCTTGCGTGCCTGAAGGTTTCTTTCGTGCTCGCGGCGTGCCTGTTGCAGCGTTTTGTTGACCATCGCCTCTTTATCCTGATCGTGCATCAGGAACAGGTAGGTATCTGGCGCTATCTGGCTGCGCACCATTCTGATTTCATAAACTTCATTATTTACCGTCGCCTGAATTACCCCGTGGTGCTCCTCGGCCATGTTGGCAATCTTGTCGAGGCTGAGATGTGGCAATAGCTGTTCGGCAATCTTGTTGCTGACCACCACGCTGTGGCTGCTGAAGTTGTAAATCAACAGTCCAACGGACAGGTTGGAAATAATCTCCTGATTCAATGCCTGCTGGGTGTGCAGCTGATGTGCCAGGTTTTCGCTAGGGCGAATAAATTTATGACGGATCAGATAAATACCGACCATCGCCATGCCGAGCAGAATGAGGTTTACCAGAATTAACCAGAAATTGTTGTGCAATAGATCGACGATCAGAGCAATCAACGGGATCCGATAGGTCAGATTCAGCGGAGAATTGCTTAGCGGTGCTGTCAGGTAAATCGACCAGTCGTGCAGGGTCACAGTGCTGCCCGCGTTGGGGTCTTGCGGCGCATCGCCTTCGTTGACTGTGTCATTGTTGCTGGTCAGCTGGAAATTGTCCCTTGCGAGATTACCAGGGACTAAATCGCTCATAGGCAGATCAAAAGCGATTACCGTCGCCAGATTGCCGGGGTTATTGAAGGTGGTACGCAGCGAGAAGAAATAATCGTTGGCATTTCGCTGCTTGCGCAGGTTGGAGTAACTTTCACGCTCGTCCAGCGTATTGGCCTGCTGCAGCATTTCTGCGCGACGGGCCTGCAATCCCGCATAAAAATAGTTTTCTTTTAGCCTGGAGTCTTGCTGCTGCAACGGCTGAGTGGTCACCATCATCAGGCTGTTGTCTTGCCCATTGAGATAATACAAGGTGTAGGGCTGGTTTTTAGCGCCCCACTGGTCATCGAGAAAATTGGAAATCTTGAGTGTTAGATCAAGCGTGGCCGCATCATGAGTGCCATAAATTACCGCATCGGTTTTCTTGTGCGGCTTATTAATGAAAAACATGTCCTGACGCAGCTTCACTTCCTGCACGTTCGGCGGAATTTGTGCCAGTGGCTGACCTGTATAATTATCGTAAATCTGGTAGGTCAGGTAACGATAATGATCGACGCGCTTTTGCAGGCGTTCGGCAGTGTATTGCACAGTGTGCAGTCTGTCGCTCAAATAGGCATTGGTATAGTTATAGCCATACAGGCCCAGGCCGATTGCCAACAGCAAAATGAAGACCCAAAATGATCGCGTAATATTGGCCGAATTCAGCGATAAATATTTACTTGGCATGGTGGTGAGGCTTTTCCTTGATTAGCGCGTTACGGCGCGGGCACTGGCGGTAACCAGCAGCATCAGCGCAGCAACGAAACTTAATGCAATCGACAAACTGAATACTTGAGCAATAAAGCCAACCAGAGCCGGGCCGGCTAAAATTCCGGCATAACCCAGCGTGGTGACCGACGCAATTGCCAGATTGGCTGGCATGGTTTTTTGATTTCCGGCGGCGCTGAACATAATAGGCACCAGATTCGAAGCGCCAAAACCGACCATAACAAAACCCACTGCCACAGCATAGAGACTATCTACGGCCACGGAAAGCAGTAGCCCTGCGCAGGCAAGAAGGCTGCCGAAAAATAGCACTTTGAAGCGACCGAAATAGTTAACTACTTTATCGCCGGAAAGGCGGCCAATGGTCATTGCTACCGCAAACAGGGTATAACCCATCCCCGCATGATGTGGACTGACCGCGCGTTCGCTGGTTAAAAATAGTGCGCTCCAGTCAAGCATCGCGCCTTCGGTCATAAACATCACGAAACACAGCAGTCCGAGGAAGATTACCCAGCCTCGCGGTAGCACCAGCATGGGATCGCCTTGCTTGCTGCGAGTATCTTGCCAGAGATGCCTGCTGACCGCGAACAGCGTAATTAGCGTCACCGCGATCACCACAAGGCTGGCGATAAACGGCGTAAAGCTCAACGATAACAGACCGCTTACTGCCAATGCCCCCAGAATGCAGCCGATACTGAAGAATCCGTGAAAGCCTGACATCATTGCACGGCCGCTGGCTTTTTCGACAACCACGGCGTGGACGTTCATCGCCACGTCAACCATGCCCATCGCCACGCCGAACAGCAATAATGCCAGTGCCATACCGGCGGTTGTGTCCATCAAGGTCAGCAGCGGAAGGTCTATGCAGATAAGCACGAGTGCCAGAATGATCACCGCTTTGCAGCCAAGTTTTCCGGTCAGCATGCCGGTTAAAGGCATAGAAAAGGTTGAACCCGCGCCGAGGCACAGTAATAGCAGCCCCAACGTACCGTCGCTAATATCAAGGCGCGTTTTAACGAACGGCACCAGCGGCGCCCAGGCCGACATGGCGAATCCGGAAAGTAAAAAGATAATACGGGTCGACATCTGTTGGGCTCGGCCCGGTCTGGCTGCTGGCTTGACTAGCGCTATCGTCGATTCGGCTGGCATCTGGTCGTCAATCCTTTGTTATTGTTCTTGGAAATCCATTTGCAGGAGATAACGAATATTTGTCGATAAACGGCTATCTTTCAATAAAAAAAGCCAGTTTTGGGTAAAACTGGCCGCATATTCTAACAGATAGCTTCGGGCAGTGTTATTTCCGATCGTCCTAATCTGCCTGCTGTGTCACGGATTCTTCATCGGGCAAAGTCGGTGCCTTGCTTAGTCGATAAGGCGCGGTAAAGTCTGCGCCATCGACTTTGCGTTTGTCTTGCCACAGGCTCATGCGCGCGCGGAGTGAACCCTCCAGCTGTGTCAGGGCATGGCGGGCAACGTCTGATTCAGGATTTAGCTCAAGCACGAAATTCATCAACTGCCAGGCAATATATTTATTCTTCTTGCTGCCGATGCCCTGCATGTAAGCCATGCCGAGAGTATATGCCGCTTCGAAACGCTCAGAATGGCTGGTCTGAGCCAAAATTGCAGGCAAATCGATTTCCACCGCCTGACGTTTGTCTGCATCCGGCCCGAGATCCAGCGCACAGCTTGCACGCCAGTAGTCCGCCGAAGGGTGACCCGCATCGCTGGCGCGCTGATACCACTGCGTCGCCTGCTGATAATCCACTTCGCCGCCGAGGCCTTCGCGCAGGGCATTGGCGCAGCTGAACATTGCCGGTACCAGACCTGAACGCGCTGCGCTTAACACACAGTCGAGGGCATTGCTGTCATTATGTAAAGCTTCCGGGACATCCTGGTGCCAGGCATTACGATAAAAGAAGAACAGTTCATAGCTGTGAATTGCGCTGCCACGACGCGCCATTTCGGTCATCAGAAAATGTGTCGCGTCGAGGTCATCATTAATAGCCATGTCGTGGGCCAGCACCAGTAAGTCTTTACTCACTGACTCGGTAGACTGTTGCTGCTTCATGAGAGCCCAGGCGCAATCCATTAACCCGTTGCTCAAGGCAGGATCGCAAGGCAGACCGTAAAGTCCGTAATTAACAGCAGCGGCGGCAAAAGCGGTCAGCAGTGGATCATCGGCGCGATTGATGGCGCGGACAAGCAGTGATGTCAGCACCGATAGGCCCTGCAGCTGCTCATTCGCCAGCACGGCGCGCGAGATAAACAGCGCGGCAAATTTACCCGGCATAGCGTCGGGAGCAACGGCAAACAGCTCGGCATAAACCTGTAACCCGGCGCTGTCGTCATCTTGCCAATAGGCGATACAGGTCCCGGCGAGATTTAACAATGCGATACGTGTAGCCGGCTCGAGGGGCTGAGCCAACAGTCCAGTTAATTGCTGCTGTAATTTTTCGGCCCGAGGGGACTCGCGATCGGCTATTTCACCGGCCAGCGCGTCGAGCAGGGCATTGGCGCGGAACTGATTACGCTCGTCATCGCTAAATTCTGCGCACATCGGGCCTTCGATAATCTGATTTTGCTGCTCTTCGCCGCCGCCCCAATAGCTTGAATGGAACAGCAGATAGGACTCCATACTGCCGACATCGCTGTGACGCACCGACATCGCCATACGCAGCCAATAATCCAGCGCATCTTCCTGGTCACGGCGAGTTTGTTGCAGCGCCGAGGGCAACTGTTGCGGCCAATGGGTCGCCGGGGCAACACCTAATTCATAGAGATAAGCGGCACCCTGATGCCAAACCGGGCTGTCTTTGATATTAAACTGCTCGTGCAAAGGTTTGGGTGATTGACCGACAAACAATGCGCGCAGCCAGTAAGGTTCACCAAATCCGCCAGCAAGATTCATCATGTGTCTGAAAGCATGGGTAGGGCGCGGGTGGCAGGCAATAGCATTAAGGAAAGAAAGTACTGCATAGTCACAGCACAGTTGCGCGCCAAGCCATTGTGAATCTTCTACCTCGTGCTCTGGCCCTTTACCTCGGCGGATAACCCACGCCTGCTCGTGCCAGAACATCCCCATCAGGCAATGGACGTGATAGCTGGTCGGGCACTGTTGCACCCAGTCATTAAGAATTTCGAGCCGCTGGTGGGCGTTTTCGTCCTTGGAGAACAGGGTGTCGGGATGCATGATTAAACCATAAGCGTTGCCTGCTTCAGTCTGGTTCTGCCAACCGCGCATTTGTGACAACAGCCACTCGTCTAATTTCAGGAAACGGCGGGTTGCCAGAAGCATTTGTGCCTTGGCGATGTTGTCTTGCTTGTCCGGTTGTTGCATGCGATTCCTTGTCACCTGATCAATAGTCGAAATGTGCCAGTGTAGCGACCCTCGAAGCTCGCCACAGCGGGATTGGTCTTATAGTAACGGAATCTGCAATCACCTTCTTGGTTAACTGACAACAGAATTTGGAAAAAACGTGGAGGTTAAAGGCATTTCATTAATAAGGTTAAACAATAAATAAAAACCCTACTGGCTGTATGTTAAATCAACCACAAACAACTAAATCGCTATTTTATATTATTGATTTAAATATTGACTATTAAAAAATTGTCATAAATGGTTGGGTGTTTATACCAAAAATATATTTTAAAACTGATAAATAATGAGCTTAATTCGTGCCGTGAAATAAATGGCTATTTAGAGAACTCAGATTTTTCAAGAAGGTTGAGTAAAGGGTGGGGTATTAACGATTATAAACTACAGCACTAAATGCAAAAAAAAACCGGCCATAAGGCCGGCTGTTGTGTCCAAAAACAGGGGATAATGAAAGTAATAAATAACAAATAATGATGATAGCGGGATTGATTATAGAGCAAAGCCCAGATTTTGATTTATCACTTAGTGCGTTTTACATTGCCTTCATCTTGCTGATTTTAATGGTTTAATATTTATTTTAGCGATAAGTGCCTTATTTTTTGTATTTACACTGCTGACAAAAGTTCGGAAAAATACAATATTTGTTACATTTACTTATTAATATGAAACACTATCACTAATTCAGTATCATTTTCTTTATGGATTAATACAGATAAATCCTGAGAATAGGCTTGTCTGTCGAGTACAACAATTTTTTCACATTCGTAAACTTATAATCCAGTGGCGGCAACTCGACACCTATAATGAGGATAGATAAATGAAACTTCGCGTTCTTTCACTTGTGATCCCTGCGATATTATTCGCAGGTGCGTCAAGTGCGGCAGAAATCTACAACAAAGACGGCAATATATTAGATCTGAACGGTAAAGTAGACGCAGAGCATTATTTCTCAAAAAATGACGGTGTCGATGGCGACCAGTCCTATTTGCGTTTTGGCTTCGATGGTCAGACAAAGATCAGCGATCAACTTACTGGTTATGGCCAGTGGGAGTATCAGGCAGCATTAAACTCTGCCGAAGAGGAAGGTACTGCCAATAGCTATACCCGTGTAGGTTTCGCCGGTCTGAAATTCGGCAATTGGGGTTCACTGGATTACGGCCGTAACTACGGCGTGCTGTATGACATCGGTTCATGGACTGACGTCCTGCCAGAGTTCGGGGGTGACACTTACACCCCTGATAACTTTATGGAACAGCGCGGCAACGGTATGCTGACCTATCGCGCTACCGACTTCTTTGGTCTGATCAAAGGGCTAAACATTGCTCTGCAGTATCAGGGTAAAAATGACAACCCGGGCGGTGAATCCTCAGGTCGTTCTGCTCAGGCAGCAAACGGCGACGGTTACGGTATGTCTGCAACTTATGACCTGGGAATGGGCATCAGTGCAGCAGCTGCTTACACCAGCTCCAAGCGCACCACCGATCAAAACGAGCTGGACTATGGCGATGGCAACCGCGCCAAGGCCGGTAGCCTGGGTCTGAAATATGATGCCAACAATGTTTATCTGGCAGCGATGGTGACTCGTACCAAGGATTTGACCCGCATTGGCGATGATTCAGACGATCTCGACGGCTTTGCCAACAAAGCGACTAACTTTGAGGCGGTTGCACAGTACCAGTTCGACAGCGGCCTGCGCCCATCGTTGGCGTTCCTGCAATCGCGCGGTAAAGGCATTAACAGTGATGTTGCGGGGGGTACCAACTATGGTACTCAGAATATCGAGAAATATATCGATATCGGCACTTACTACTACTTCAACAAAAACATGTCTACCTTCATCGACTATAAACTTAACTTGATGAAAACCAATGATTTCACAGACGCTACGGGCATCAATACCAAAGACGTTGTAGCGGTAGGCCTGATTTACCAGTTCTAAGCATTGCCTTTTACAGACACAGATACAAAGACACAGATAGAAAAGACGCAGCCCTGGGGTTGCGTTTTTTTTTGCCTTTGGGGCGCTTCGTCAGGCTGTTGCAGACCACTGCTCGAGCAGCAAACATAGCATTTGCTGTAAAAGTTGCGTCGCCTTAACAGCGTCGTTCTCCATTTGTGCCTTCACGATTGCTCCATCAATCAATAGCGCAACACTCTCGGCTATCTGATTTTTATCTGAGGACTCCTTAAAATATCCGGCTATCACGTCGGCCATGTCTTTTTTATGCGCTACTGAAATCTTCAATACTTCAGGAAGGGCATCGCCATATTCCAGACTGCTATTGATAAAGGCACAGCCGCGATAGTCCCCACGCGTGAACCACTCCAGCAAAGTTGCCGCTAATGCAGCAGGGAAAGGGAGTGCTGTCGATGTCTTCTCAAGCAATGTTTCACTAAACCAGCATATCCAGCGCTGGTGGCGATAGTCTAGAAAGGCCAGAACCAGGGCTGATTTACTCGGATAGTGCCGGTAAAACGTGACCTTGGTGACACCCGCCTGTTTGATAATTAAATCAATACCGGTAGCGCGAATACCGTCGCGATAAAACAGGTCATGGGCAGTGTGCAGGATCCGCTCGCGCGCGGCGACTGTGGTGGTTGCAGGAGAGGGCCGCATTTCCATAAAGCATCCTGTTGGCAAGTCGATTGGTTAATATTTAATACATGTAGACAGTTTTGTCTACATCGGCTAGTGTGACAGAAGTAGACAGAGTTGTCTACGTGAGGTGCAGAAGCATTATCTATTAAAAGTGAGGAAATAATGACCGATAACAACAGTTCAAAGGTGAAAAAACCACTACCGCCCTTTACGCGAGAAAGCGCCGCCGAAAAAGTTCGCCTTGCCGAGGATGCCTGGAATAGCCGTGACCCACAGCGTGTCAGTCAGGTTTACTCTGTTGATACCCGTTGGCGCAACCGCAGTGAGTTTGTCAGCGGTCAATCAGATGTAGTGGAGTTCTTGCAGCGAAAATGGGCGAAAGAGCTGGATTATCGACTGATTAAAGAGCTTTGGGCTTTTGATGGCGAGCGTATTGCTGTGCGCTTTGCTTACGAATGGCACGACGACTCGGGTAATTGGTTTCGCAGCTTTGGTAACGAAAACTGGGCATTCAATGACCAGGGATTAATGTACGAGCGCCACGCCTGTATTAACGATTTACCGATTAAAGAATCAGATCGTAAATTTAACTGGCCGCTGGGGCGTAGACCCGACGATCATCCGGGTCTTGGTGAGTTAGGTTTTTAATCAGGCAGATTTTTGCTGGATCATGTGCAGCGGTGGTGCGACATCGAGTTTTATCTCGGGATTTTGGCGAAACTCGTGAGGCGTGATGTTAAAACGCTTGCGGAACATATAGGTAAAGTGCGACTGCGAGCCAAAGCCAAAATCCATGGCGATATCAAAAATAGATGAATCGCTGCTGCTCAATTGATAGACCGCGCTAGCTAGGCGACGTTCGCGAATGTACTTGCCGAGGGAAATGCCTGTCGACTCTTTAAAGAGTTTTTGCATATGCCAAAGTGAGTAGCCAGAATATTCTGCCAGCTCCTCAAGATGGATCACTCTGCCCAAATGGCCTTCAATCCATTTGCTGAGTGCGTTAACGACAGAGAGGTGAATATCTTGTGCCATAGCCTGTCAGTGATTAGTTTCGATAAGATGATTATACACAAATTCGCGGCCTAAGCGGCCACGACGAATCCGCAATCCAGAGCAGCAAGTTTAAATCATCTTCGATTATGGCTTAAAATCCAGCACTGGTGCTTAACGTAGCAGTATCCAGTGAATAATGCGGGCAATAACATCGTCCAGAACCACAATGCCAACAAGGATTGCGATCACCATTAAAATAAAACGTTTACCGGTGGGCAAAATAACCTCTCAAGAACCTTGTAGCCTAGTGTCGTTAACCCCAGGGGTTAGTGCCACGCATGTTCAGGGCGATGACTAAAAGACAGACTGTCAGGAAAACCAGGATAACAATAAAGAGTCTTTTCATATTGGAAGACCGCGTCTATGAAGGAAAATTAACACAGAAAGGTACAAAATTCATTTGGCCAAATCTAGTCTTGCCGCATGAAATTGTTAACTTTTGATATGTTATTAACGCCTCTATTGAGCACCTTTTTCTTTCAACTTAACAGCTTTACTGGAAGACACGACCGTCGTTGGCGGTGTTTCAGGTACCAAAGCATCGGGCGCAATGTTCATATGATTCAGCACTTGCCCCATAATGTCGCCAAAAATCGGGCCAGCTACGGAACCACCGAAGTGTCGGCCTGCCTGAGGATTGTTGACCATTACCACCAAAGCGACGCGAGGATTACTCGCCGGAGCCACGCCCGCCGTGTAGTTAATATAACCGCCGTCGTATTTTCCGCTCGGCCCCATCTTCTCTGCCGTACCCGTTTTAATCGCCAGTCGATAGCCTGGCACAGCGGCGCTCAAACCCGATCCGCCCGGCAAGGCATCGCTTTCCATCATGTGTACCACAGTTTCAACCACACTTTTGTCCATGACTCGCGTTCCGAGTACCGGTGGTGTCACTTTAGTGATAGAAAGCGGGCGATAAATACCAAAAGAGCCGATGGTGGCGTACTCGCGGGCAATTTGCAGCGGCGTGACGCGCAGGCCGTAGCCAAACGCAAAAGTTGCACGTTCTATATCGGCCCAGCGCTCACGGTGCAGCGGGAAATAACCGCCGCTTTCGCCGCCAATGCCTAGATCGGTCGGTTTACCCAATCCAAATGAACGATATTGATCGACCAGTACTTGTGCAGGCATCGCCAGCGCAATATGTGATACGCCGATGTCACTGGATTTTTGCAGCACCCCTGTAATGGTGAGTGCGGACTCGTGTCCAACGTCGCGGATGAGGTGTCCGTTAACGGTATAGGGGCGAGTATCCAGAACGGTATCGGGCCTAATAATCTTATGAGCCAGACCTGCCATGACCACCAGTGGTTTTACAGTGGAGCCGGGTTCAAAGCTGTCGCTAATCGCCACGTTACGCATGTCTTTAACGTCTGTGCCAGCGTAATTATTTGGATTGAAAGAGGGGTAGGAGGCCATTCCTAAAATTTCACCGGTATTGACGTCAACCATGACAGCAGCGCCGGAGTCTGCCTGGTTCAACATTACGCCTTTGCGCAGCGCGGCATAAACGGTGTATTGGATATAGCTGTCAATGCTCAGGTTAACCGTCGGCGGCTGCTGCGGCGGCACGTCCTTCAAAATACCAATGATATTGCCCTGACCATCCTGGCGATACTCGCGCATGCCAGGTTTACCTTCCAACAGAGAGTTGAAACCTTTCTCAATGCCAGTCAGCCCTTCATTATCAGTACCGACTACGCCAACAAGGTTAGAGGATGCTTCACTCATCGGATAATAACGGCTGTCATCATGCTGGAGGATAACGCCGCCAAGATGCAGTTCACCGATATCTTTGGCGATACCCTGTTCGATTTTTCTGCCCAGGAACACAAAACGACGTTTAGGATCGCTGGTAATCGTCTGCTGCAGCTGTGAAAGCGGCATGTCGAGAGCCGAAGCAAGATACTGCCATTTAGGGCTGTTTAAATCACTGTGCAGTTGTTCGATACGGAAAGGGTCGGCGATAACGTCTTTTGAAGCCACGCTTAATGCTAATGGATGACCATTACGGTCGGCAATGGTGCCGCGATCGGCAGGAATGATTTGGGTGCGCAGCGATCGTTGATCGGCCTGACGCTCGAGCATTGGCCGGTTGAGGAGCTGCAGATAGCCAACTCGTCCGAGCAGTAATAGCATACATACGACTATCCCCAAGCAAATCAACGCGAAACGTTTGGAATAAAAATGAGGTTGGGCGCTGTTTTTCTTGGGATTTGGCATCGATTACTTCGCAAAGTCGTTAAAATATTTTATCTTCTTTGGCTATCTTATAATAAGCCATCGCAGTGACATGTTTATTTTAGTTGCGCTTTGTAAGTAAATGAGTACGGATTACTCGTGGGAGAGCCATTCGTCAGCTTCATCAAACATCTCTTCAAGCATTTGATTCAGCTGTGACTTTTCCTGCTTACTTGCGCCATGAGTGCTGAGACCGTTGGCCTGCATGGGTTTTACCTTTATTTCAGCATCCGGGAACATTCTGTGTACCCGTTTGGTTAACTCAACAGTAATCTTTTCACCGGCATCAGGGATTGCCGCCACATTTCTTTTGTCGTAACTCAGTTCAACCCGCATAGCCTGCTCTCTATCTTTCTTGGTCGTTTTAAGACGTCATCGGTAATCATGACATATCAATAGAATTAAAAATGTCGCCCATGAAGTTTTGGCTGGATAAATATACAGTTAAACGGAGGAGGGGCCAAGCGATTATTTCGATAAAATCAGGAGTCGTGACGTTTGTTGAAAAGCTCGATCAGCCGCCACAGACCCATGACCATGAAGCCCAGCACAGTTCCATAGACTCCTAATTGAGTGATTGTTCCGGCAAGGCCCAGCTGCGGTGGCATCTCGCCCGAGAGGCTTCCGTCAGGAAGTTTATGCTGCACCGGAAAGGCCAGAAAATAGATAAAGGAAAGACTGCCCATGCCCAGCAAAAAGCTGCAAAGCAACCAGTAGACTTTCTTCATCCCGTTCGCGCGCACGGCGATGCTGGCCGCTGTTCCAAACAGGATGACGATAAAAATAATCACCAGGATAAGCATCACGACATCTTGTTTCATGAACTCTGTTTCCTCTTGAGCCAATCACTACCAGCATCATTGCCTAATCGAATACTAATCTCCTGACCCATGAGAGGCAATCGTTAAACAAGAGAACTCTTATTGTTACATCAACTTAATAGGAATAAGGTTAGAGCTACAATGAAGAAAAGGAGAGCACCATGGGATTTTGGAGAATTCTGTTTACCATTCTTATTCCACCGCTGGGTGTGTTAATTGGCAAAGGATTTGGATGGGCATTTATCATTAATATCATTCTGACTATCTGCGGCTATTTCCCAGGCCTGATACACGGTTTCTGGGTTCAAACCAAGAAATAATAAAATAAGCCCTTGTACCATCACGGTACAGGGGCTTTTTATTGTTATTTACTTCAATTACAATCAATTAGCTGCTTAATCAGTAAACAGTTTTAATGAATGCCAGTAGATCGCTGTTCAACTGATCCTGATGGGTTGCGGCAAAACCGTGTGGCCCATTCTCATAGGTTTTGAGCTGTGAATGAGTAATTATTTTGGCCGACAGAGCGCCGGTGGCTTCAAAAGGAACAACCTGGTCTGCCGTGCCGTGAATAATCAGAGTCGGGACATCAACTTTGGCTAAATCGCCGCGGAAATCCGAGGTCTGAAAAGCCGTTACACAATCGATAGTGCTTTTTAACGATGCCAGCAGCGCGATATTTAATGTCTGTGTGAGCACACCCTCTGAAACCGTCTGTCCTTTATTTAGCCCATAGAAAGGTGTCGCAAAATCACTGATAAACTGCGCCCGATCTTTACGTAATCCATCCCTGATGCCATCAAATACAGATTCATCGACACCTTCAGGATGATCCGCCGTTTTGCCAAAGATTGGCGTCACCGCCCCCAGCAGCACCAGAGCACTGACGCGGTCGGTGCCGTAATTGCCGATATAGCGTGCGACGTCACCGCCACCCATCGAAAAACCCACCAAGGTGATATCGTGCAGGTCAAGATGCTCAATCAAACCATTGATATCTGAAGCGAAAGTATCATAGTCATTGCCAGTCCAGGGTTGTTCTGAACGCCCAAAACCTCGGCGGTCAAAAGCAATCACGCGGTAGCCGCGCTCAGCCAGGAAATTCAGCTGGCTGTCCCACATATCTGCATCAAGCGGCCAGCCATGGCTGAAAAGGATCGGCTTACCCGTGCCCCAATCTTTGTAATAAATGCTGGTACCATCTTGTGTTTTAAATGTGCTCATGAGGTTCCCTTATTTATCAATTAGTGAATTCAACAATGTTTTTGACGTCTGGCAATAACATTAACTCGCGGGATTTAATAAAGATAAGGCAAGATTTTGGACAACTTGTTGAACAAATTTATCAATGACCGCTGCAGGTTCAAGGCATCACAAAACCCAGAGCTAAAATTATAGACAGGCAAATCGAGATTGAAGAGAATCTTGTCGCCCATGTTTATTAATGTGATTAAAGTGACTGTTTTTTAATGGTTTTTAGAAACACGCTGTGTAATTAGTAACGCTTTGTCAATCAACGAGTTTGATGGGAGGCGTATGACTTATTCAGCTTTAGGATTTAATGGGGAACGGCATGATCCACTCGGCCGTGGCACGCATTTGGGTAACGGATATCGGACCTTCAATTCCACATTGATGCGATTTAATACTCCAGATAGCTGGAGTCCTTTTGCCAATGGTGGAATCAATGCTTACGCCTACTGTCTTGGCGATCCGATTGGAATGCCCCCGCGCCCATAGACAAATCTGGCCTATATTTTGAGCATAGGAGGAGTTTATGGGCACACCACGATTTACCCCGGAATTTAAGGAAGAAGCTGTTCGTCAGGTCACCGAGCGCGGCTATTCTGTTACCGACGTTTCAGAACGCCTCGGCGTCTCGGCGCACAGCCTTTATAAATGGGTTCGGGCGATAAAACCTGACAAGAGCGAGCACCAGACGCAGGATTTACTGGATGCCAGAACGGAAATTCTCAAACTTAAAGCTCAGCTGAAACGCACTGAGGAAGAGCGAGATATCTTGAAAAAGGCAGCGCGGTACTTTGCAAGGGAGCCCGACTGAAGTACCGCTTTATCAACGATCACCGTGAAATCTGGTCGATCGTAGTTATGTGTCGGGTTCTGAAGGTTGCCCGAGCCGGATTTTACGTCTGGCTTCATTGTCCTGTGTCTGCAGGACAAAAAGACAACCAGAGGTTGCTGAGCTTAATCCGTGATTCCTATGCACTGAGTGGCGGCGTGTACGGCTATCGCAGGGTTCATGGCGATCTGCGTGAAATCGGTGAAGTATGCAGTAGAAACCGCGTTGCCAAAATTATGAAGCAAAACAAGATCCAAGCGATACACGGTTATAAAATCCCTCGAGGAGCCCGAGGACGACCGTCACTGATAGCGCCCAACCGCGTGCAGCGGGAGTTTACGGTTATGAAGCCCAATCAGGTCTGGGTAACAGACATCACCTATATCCGCACCTGGCAGGGCTGGCTCTATCTGGCTGTAGTCATTGACCTCTTTGCCCGTAACGTAGTGGGTTGGTCAATGAAGTCGACTCTATCGCGTGAACTCGCGCTGGACGCGCTACTGATGGCAGTCTGGCGGCGTAAACCGATGGCAAGCGTGATCGTGCATAGCGATCAAGGTAGTCAATATGGCAGCAATGACTGGCAGCGGTTCTGCCGCGCCAACAATCTGTCGCCAAGCATGAGTCGCCGTGGTAACTGCTGGGATAATGCGGTGGCCGAATCGTTCTTTGGTTCATTGAAAAAAGAACGTATCAGGAAGCGGATATATAAAACCCGTGATCTGGCCCGGGCTGATATCTTCGATTACATTGAAGTGTTCTACAACCGTAGTCGCCGTCATAGTCACCTCGGCGGCATCAGTCCTGAGGCCTTCGAAAAGGCATCGTCGTGAGGACAGAAACTGTCTAAGGGATCGTGGGCACTCCACCTGGAGCGCACGAATGAGGGCAGACAGGAAGCAAAGCTGAAAGGAATAAAATTTGGCAGGAGGCGTACCGTGGACAGAAACGTCGTGCTGATGCTTCATCAGAAAGGCACCGGTGCAACGGAAATTGCCCGTCAGCTCATTATTGCCCGCTCTACTGTTTATAAAATTTTGAAGGATGAAAATTTCTTATAATTTATCATTCTCCTGATTGAATGATAATTAATCCTGTTTAAGGATAGTAAATGTGGCACGAGGTCCCAAAAGGGCTACAGTAATAATAATGGAGGATAGCAGATTGGTAAATAACACGTTGAAACCAGCGATAATTTGGGGGGTTGTCAGTTTTTTATTACTTTATAGAACATTCCCGTCCGATGTTACTTTATGGTGGAATGTTTTAACTCAATGGAATGTTCCTGTCTGGCAACTAATGGTAACGTGGGCGGCAAGTATACTACCAGCCCTGATACCACTGATTTGTTTCATGTTATTGAATAACAAGCAGCAATGTAGCAGAAAATATATTATATTGATGCCTTTTATTGCATGGCTGATTGGTCGATTTATACTTGTAGTAATAATATGGATGATTACGTTTAAAATAAGCAATGAACCTCCCTATTCTGGAGGCTTTCAAAATACTATTGTTCATCAGATAGGAATTATGTACTGGAACTCACAAACTTTGGTTTCTGCATTAATTATTATAACCTGTAGTTATGCTTTCTGGCGTGAGCGCAAATTAAGAAATGTCTAATCACATTCTATTAAATGATCCCCGACGTTGTCGGAGAATTGGTGCACAATCTTGGGGAAACATGTTTTAGACGGCATTTCAGCATTTTGGAGTATTTTACTCTACATCTACCAGCCCATGCAGAGGATGTTTACTACTTCCTTAACGTGAGTTTTCGTTCCACTGAGCGTCAGACCCCTATTATTACCGGCGCATGCCTGAAAAGCCTGCCCGAGCAGAGCAAAGAGAGCGCCTGTGCGAGCTACACCACGAAAGCCGCGGTTCAGCTGGGTCTCGCTCCCTGTCGACCGCCTTAAAAACGGAAGGTCATGAGGTAGGCAGAGATTAAGCCCGCCGCATGATGAAAGAGGCTGAGCTTGAAAGCACTCAACGGCGCAAGCATCGTTATCGCACAGCAAAACACGAAGCGAAATATGCTCCCAATCATCTGGAGCGAGCCTTTAGCGTTAAACGTCCAAATAGGGTCTGGTGCGGTGATGTGACGTACATCTGGGCGGGAAAACGCTGGATTTATCTGGCGGTGGTATTGGACCTGTATGCGCGAAGGGTCGTTGGCTGGTCTTTGTCGTCATCCCCTGACAGTGCGCTCACGGGAGACGCACTGCGGATAGCTTATGAATCAAGAGGATGCCCTAAAGGTGTGATGTTCCACTCAGATCAGGGTAGCCATTACAGCAGCCGGTCCTATCGGCAAAAGCTGTGTCAGTACAGGATCAAACGGAGCATGAGCCGTCGCGGAAACTGCTGGGACAATGCGCCAATGGAACGGTTCTTCAGGAGCCTGAAATCAGAATGGATACCGGATTATGGCTATGAAAATACAGATGATGCGAAGAGAGATATCCTGAGTTACATAACGCATTACTACAATTATCGCAGGCCACATAGCTTCAATTATGGCCAGACGCTGTATGCCAAAGAAAAACATGCAGCGTAAAAAACCTTAACGCGTGTCCAATATTGCTAGACCACTTCACCTCAAGAGATGCACCGTGCACATCTTTACAGAGTTTACAGAGACTTAAGACTTTCTCCCGGACAACGAACATTTCGTTCGGTACCGTCTTCTAATGCGCAGGCCGCCGGTAGGAATACTTCTCGGTTACCGACATATGGTGAGGCTGTTAACTCGAATCGTCCACCAGCCTATTCTGAACACGATCCTTTGCAAAGTAATCTACCTGCTTACACAGAAGATCATAACGAACATGAATGGTTAGAATCTACCACTCATTTGTAATGCTAAACTCTTAATGTATTGAAAGAGTTATAAAATAAATATTCATCCTGGATGCTTAGTTTAGGTAAAAATCGAAAATAGTTCGATCAAACTCCTGTCGCAGCCAACCAGGGATAATAATTATTTCTGCAATAAAACTGTCATCCCGCAGTGCTAGCGTTAAGCGCAAATAGACTAATCTTCTGATTATAAGGGAAAGTTATGAAAATTCGCTTAACGCTGATTGCTGCTGCGCTCATGCTTGCACAGCAGGCTCAGGCCGTTTCTTTACCGCAGGCCGCGGCGGTTGCCAACAGTACCTCTTTCGCCTCTACCAGCCAGCCTTATGATGCACTTCAGGCTCAGGAGTTGCAGGCTGAAATCACCAGTCTGAAAGGTAGTGAGAGTGTCTTGAAGAGGGAGCAACTGGAGAAGGCCAAGCAAGGCGCTGCTCTGGCGGACCGCGCCTGGTTGAAGGCCAGCGGATATGATTTTCAAACCAAAACTAATCAAAAAGCGGGGATTGAGCTGCTTGCCAGCTTTAGTACTTTGCCTGCTTCAATATTGCAGGCCAGCCTGCAAAGCGTGACTGATATTAACCGCGATGCCGTGCAAGGCACCCGTCAAAAAGCCTTGGCTGATGCCGAGGGGCAAAACTACCTTTATTTCCTTGCCGACGCCCTCGGACCCCGTTTAGGTAAAGCTTTCCTGACAGCTTATGACAAGGGGGAAATCAGCAAGGCTGCGGCGTTAATTAAAGCCAGCGAAGTCAGCACCAGCGCTGCCAAAAAACACTTTAACTATTCTCGTCCGTTCCTCGTCAAAGGCAATACCATTCACTTGGTGCCAGATGACACCGTCGTTAAAGATAATCAACCTTACTCCGCAGACGGTGGCTCGTTCCCGAGCGGCCATACCAATACTGGCTTTACCGATTCGGTGCTGCTGGCGCAAATGCTGCCGGAGCGCTATGACTCTTTGGTCGAGCGGGGTGCGCGTTACGGTTATTCACGTATTGTTCTGGGGGTGCATTATCCCCTGGATATCATCGGCTCAAGAATGGTCGCTCAGCGAAACGTAGCCAATTATCTCAACGATCCTCGTTATCAGGCGCTGTTCAAAGAGGCCAGCGAACAACTGCGTGCAGCGCTGGAAAAAGAGTGCGGAACTTCACTTGCAGAGTGTGCGAAAACGGCTGGCAAAGACGACCCATATCGTTCAGCCGATATGAAACAGTTCTATCAATTCACCATGACTTACAACCTGCCAAAACTGTCTGCAAAAAATGCGCCGCTGGTAGTGCCACCGGGAGCCGAAGTGCTGCTGCAAAGCGCATTGCCAAATCTTTCGGCCGCACAGCGCCGCCAGTTGATGATCAAGACTGCACTTCCTGCCGGTTATGCGCTGTCTGGCACAACGCCGGACCAGGCATTTTGGCAGCGGCTTAATCTTCCGGCGGCCTATGCTTTAGCCAAAACGGGTAAAGCTCATTAAGCCAAATCGGCAGCGCATCTCATCCGACCAGTAAATTATTTTCACTGCAAAGTTGTACAAAACTCATTTTGTTGTATAACTTTGAAGTGTGGCGATGAGCTACACGTAACGAAAGGTGCTTTGCGCCGCCTCTGAAAGTGTTACGGAATTTCACTTTCAGAGGGTTTTTTTACCCGCCAACAAGTAAGGTCAACGCGTCTTTAAACAGTTCGCTTTGACTCAATACGAATATTTTTTGAATAGCAGTACTGCTGTTTGATCTTCAATACTGGATGCTCGTCTCTGTTCCAACATGGAAGTTTCCTGTCTCTGTAAAGCCAAGTTTGCCCCTGCTATCGCCAGGGGCTTTTTTAGATCGCACGGTCGATAAATTGGCAATTTTGTGCACTTGGTCTGAAACTGATATGAGACAGCGAAATTACTCTACGATCATTTTTATCATCTGCAAAATCGGCCCTGACTCATTGCCCTCCACCCAAGGAATAGTAAAAATGGAAAACCCGACCTTGTTGCAGTTTTTTCACTGGTATTACCCTGATGGCGGCAAACTCTGGCCTGAAGTTGCTGAAAAAGCACAGTGGCTGGCCTCGATTGGTATCACGATGGTTTGGCTGCCTCCGGCTAACAAAGGGGAGTCGGGCGGATATTCAGTGGGTTACGACACTTACGATCTTTTCGATCTCGGCGAATTCGATCAAAAAGGCAGCATTGCTACCAAGTATGGCGATAAGGCTCAGTTGATCACCGCTGTTGAAGCACTGCGATCGCACAACGTTGGCGTACTGCTTGACGTAGTCCTAAACCACAAAATGGGTGCCGATGAGAAGGAACGTGTCAAAGTAAATCGAGTGTCTGAAGATAACCGTGAAGAGATAGAAGAACAGGTCATTGAAGCCGACGCGTGGACTCGATTTACTTTTGGCGCTCGGCAGGGGCAATATTCCGAATTTGTCTGGGATTATCATTGTTTTAGTGGTGTTGATCATATCGAGGATCCTGACGAACAGGGCGTATTCAAGATAGTGAACGACTATACCGCCGAGGGCTGGAATACCGAGGTCGATGATGAATTTGGCAATTTTGACTATCTGATGGGCGCCAATATCGACTTTCGCAACAACGCCGTCAGGGAAGAGCTGAAATATTGGGCCAGATGGGTGATGGAGCAGGTGCCTTGCACCGGTTTTCGCCTTGACGCCGTCAAGCATATTCCTGCCTGGTTTTATAAAGAGTGGATCGACAGCATTCAGGAAGCGGCAGAACAACCGATGTACATTGTGGCGGAATATTGGTCGTTTGAGACGGAAAAGCTACAGCAGTATATCCATCAGGTTGAAGGCAAAACGATGCTGTTTGATGCGCCTTTGCTGTTAAATTTTCATCACGCATCGCTGAACGGTAAAGATTTTGATTTGCGCACTTTGTTTGATGGTTCGCTGGTTCAGGCAGACCCGTGGCATGCGGTGACGATTGTCGCCAACCACGATACGCAGCCGTTGCAGTCGCTGGAGATACCGGTTGAACCATGGTTCAAACCTTTGGCTTATGCTTTGATACTGTTGCGTGAACAGGGCGTGCCTGCGGTATTTTATCCAGACCTGTTTGGTGCCCAATACGAAGACAGCGGTGACGATGGCAATACTCATCAGATTGAGCTGGGCAAAGTGAATGAGTTGGAGAGCCTGATTTCCGCGCGCCAGAATTTTGCCTGGGGCATACAGACAGATTACTTCGACGATCCAAACTGTATCGCCTTTGTCCGCAGCGGCACCGCAGAGAAGCCCGGTTGTGTGGTAGTGATGTCAAACCACGAGCAGGGAGCAAAACACATCATTCTTGGCGAACCCTTTGCTCACAGCCATTGGAAGGATATTACGGGCAATCAGGACGCAACGGTGGAATGTAATGACGAAGGAGCAGGAGACTTTACCTGCAACGGCGGCAGCGTCAGCGTTTGGGTCAAGCAATAAAACAGCCATTAAGACACTAGCTCCACCAGGAGGAGCTAGTTGTTTCAGTTTTACGCGGCTGCGCCTTTTGCTTCAGACACCAGTTGCCTGGCCCACACGCTGGCTATCCATTCAACACCTTTGGCTGTGAAGCGAGCCTGTGTGAAGGCATGCTGATTCTCGCCCACGCCAGACCGCACGGTAAAGTATCCTGCATGCTTATAGTGCTGATGCGGGGTCAGCACACCGTTGGCACGGTACATTATGTTTCGCTCAATCAAGAACTGGCGGAAATCTTGCTCTTTAACTTTGAGCATTTTGCAGAGCTGCCGAAAACCCTGAGAGCCTTGCACCTGTACATATCGGTCAAAAAACTTGGCCTTAGGCTCGGTAAGCGCGAGCTGTTGTTCAGCGGCCTGTCTTTGTTCAAATTGCTCTGCCCACGCACGCGCCGCTGCTGCCGGATTGGTAAAGTCTGGCAAGTGAGCGCGTTTCTCCCGCTCTTGCCAGCGATCTAGAGCTTCTGCGGTGAAGCCGGGGGAAAGACGCGCAACGGCGAGTAGAGAATCTCGTTTATTCAGACAATATTCCTGACGCATTTCGCCTTCTCGTTCATACAGGCCCTCAGCAAGAGGCTGTGAAAGTCGCTGTGACGTCTCCAGGTTTTTAATGAAACGCTTCACTTCACCGTGAGTGACGCCCGTCATTTGAGCGATTTCACGGCTGCTCATCGTCACTGGCTGGTTGAATGAATGCAGATTATTTGTCGAAATCATCATAGGTTTCACCCCGTATTTGTGGTCACTGATTGCCTTGACTCACAGCATCAGAACCTGCTCTATCAATCACTCAGGCAATTAACATTAACGGCCTGCAGCGAGTTTGAATCAACACCTTCCTGCTGTGGAAATATTATACAAACAACTGGGTTAATATCCAGTACTTTTTTTGAGCGTTGCTTTTATGTTTTCAGGTATAAGGATTGAAATAACTCTAAATCAGGGCAGTACAGGACTTGAGTAGAAGAGGAATAATGAGGAAGTTGTTATCTATCACCCGAAATAAAGTCCTTCTTTTAGCAATAATCGCTAACTTTGCAGAGCCATAAACTTGTTCATTCTTGGAGCGAAATGGTAAACTGTATAGGTATCCAGTTTATGAAAATGGAGGATGGCTTTTGTGTGAAGATAAAGCTGCAAACTCGGATGAAATTCACGCGGTTATAGGATCTGTCGTATCGTTGCTACTTGAAGCAGGAAGGCCGGTACATATGCATGAAATTGCAGCTCAGTTAAAGAAGCAGGCCGAGAGGGCCACTGATAAAACGCTGAGGAAAAACTGTTTGCGTGCCGTGCGTCTCATCGCAGATAAAATGAATTAATCCCCGCTAAAACCCAATTCGTATTAATAAAATCCCAAATAAAAAGACCGCCTTGCGGGCGGCCTTTAAAACTCGTTTGCTGAAAGTAAGCTATTAAAATGCTAGAGATCAGGATCATCAGGAGTCAGACTCACGACCAGTTCAAGAGTTTTACGTAAAACGTCTCGCTGGACCGCAGCAGTGGTGTGTTCCATCAAAGCAATCAGTCGCAATATAATTGCCTTTTTGGTGATGGAGCCCTGTTCTGCAGTAATATTTCGGATCACCGCGCCCAGTAATTCGGTTTCGCTTGCATACAAATCGCCTGCGCTTGCGAAGTATTCGAAAATTTCAGTTTCATCTGAAAGCTGCTGCATATGCTGCGTCCTCTCCAGGCAAAATTGCCCGTTAAAAGTTAGGGATTTGACTTAAAAATCTCAATGTTTCTTCTTGTTGTCGGACGGCCCTTCAGAAGAAAAAATATGACCAACGTTGTCACTGCCCCGTACTTTGAAAGTTGTATGTTGACGGGTTGCAGTCGCGCTGTTGCGCACTTCGACAATTGCGAGTTCACAAGCGCGCTTTCTAGATTCGTTTTTTTCGTCGGTCGCGATAGCTTGTAGCTGAGTAATCAGCTCGCTAGTAGATACGGGGCCGCCGCCATGCAGCATCGCAAGGACAGCTTTACCCATCATGATATCGATTAATTTTTCGTCGTCGTTTCTGTTCATATCAGCTTCTCGGAATTCAGTTGCCTGTCCGGCGCGTACCGGAAAAGGCGGATATCAGGCCCTATAATTAATCAGCGGGGGCCGCACCCGGCAGAGATGATACTCCTTTGGGCAAAGTCTGTCCGTTTTGGCTTAATACGTCAGGGTATAAAACGTGTACGGTTTGCGAGGATGCATGTTTAAAATTTAGAAAAATCAACATTGCTCAAGCATCACGTTCAAGCACCAAACGAATAAGCTCCTGATAATGCTTTTCTTCCTCTGCACTGCCAGCAACTTCAATGCGGCGCAGCAGTTTGGAACACAATGCTTTACGATTGAGATTTTTACCGGCTCGCAATAACTCGACAACGATTTGACCCATGGTCTCGTCCTGCGTGAAAACAGGCACGTTATTAAAATACTGTGCATCGCTTGTCTGTGAGTTACCGTATTCATCCTGACGCATAAGTGATCCTTAGGCTAGGCCTGATTAAAAAATGATCGGCTATAATGCTAAAAGTTATACAGCTTAATCATTCTTGTACAGTTATTTTAGTTTCGAAAAACTTTATTTTTGTGCAAAAAGTGCTAAAAATGCACATTTAGTCTTTATGGAAACTTATTGCTGCGGCAAGGAGAAGCTTAGAGGGATTAATGGCGAACGCAGGACGTTATATTAATTGGCAAATTGAAACTGACCGCTGCAGCGGCCAGTGTTGGCTAAGGTCCAGAATCGATGCTGGTTATTCCTTAATTGCACGTAATGACTCAAATCGAATGGCGTTCTCGGGGAAATTAGCGGCATCCCCCATTAAAGCGGATTCCAGCCAGCCAGCTCTTTCGGGTGAAAGGCTTCCAAGGCTTAAGAATCCTCGAAGCCAGCGGCAAACTTCATGCATTAGCAGTAGTCTTCCCTCATCGAGTTCATGCTCGGCCATCGTTTTCAACTTTTTTAGCAATGTACTGACTGTCACTTCTTCCCTGTTGAAGATAAGGTTCATTGCCGCCTCGCCGATTAGAGCATTGCCCTTTGCTTCATCAGTAATAACCACTTGTACCTCCCCAGCTAAATTTTCATTCAAAATAATGCATCTTAATCACATTAAAAACCTGTGACACACAGTTATATCTTAGTACGCCTTGAGCAAAACGCGTACTTTAAAAGAAAAGACTTGAAAAAACTTTGCATCGATAATGCGCAACATTGAGTTGTTAAAGCGGTACCAAATGCGTTTCTCGTTAAATCTTGTTAAAGTGAGCGCCCTGGAAAATCCAAAGAATCAATGCGCCAAAGTGCGCTCAGTGACTGTGGATTATTTACCGCGTCAGCAAGTGTATATTGATTCAGATACTCAAAAAAGTTGAGCATCGCGCTATGTAACAGCGATTTCAACTGACAATGTCTAATCAGTACACATTCCGGGCTGTGACAATTAACCAGTTCATTCGAGTTATCTGCCCGCTCCTCTAGAATTCTTATAACGGTACCTAACTGATATTCAAGCATGTCTTTGGCTAATATGATCCCGCCATTTCGTCCGCGAGTCGTGTTTACCCAACCTTGCCTTGCCAAAAAATGCACCACTTTTACCAGGTGATTGGCAGAGACATTCAACTCGCTCGCCATTTCTCCAATGGTAAACGGCGTCTCTCGATTTGGTTGGGTCAGATAGATAAGTGTTCTTAAGCCAAGATCGGTAAATTGATTAAGTTTCATAAAGACCTTATGCGTGCTCCCTATCTGGAGCACGCTGAAGATGATTTATAGCGAAACCCCGCCTGTGCCAAAGGCCTCGCTATGGATCCTCTCTTGAGGAATACCTAATTCTAACAATGAATTATTTTGCTGTCTCATAAAGGGCAGAGGGCCACAAAGGTAATAGTCGGCATCCTTTGGCAGATAGCTCTCAGGAACCTGTTTTAGATTCAACCTGCCTTCAAGATGATAATCCTTGCCTAAAACATCATTCTGCTCAATATTTTCGAAAGCAATAAATGTTTTTAAGTTTTTGTTTTTGTTGGCAAGAAAAGATATTTCATCGCGTAGCGCCTGCGCTTTTGAACTGCGTGCCGCATGAAGAAAGTAGATCGACTTATTACCTTCATCAATATCAGAAATATGTGCAATTTCTTGCTTATCTTCGCAACTCGAATTTTCTGCAGTTAGCTGCTTTAGCATTGCTAACATCGGGGTTAAGCCAATACCTGCGCTAATCAGCACGTTATTGCACTGAGGATTAAGCAGATAGAAGTTGCCCGTTGGGGCACTGGCTTCAATAACATCCCCCGGCTTTATCCATGTATGCAGCGTTGAAGAGACATATCCCGCATCTTGTCCCGCAATCCGCGCCTGCTCGTGCTTGACAGAGATACGCAGATATTTACCTCCCGGAGCATCAGACAAACTGTACTGTCGCGGCTGTTTTATCCCCAGTTCAGGTACGGTGACCCGCACTGTGATGTATTGCCCTGCTTCATAGGTTGGCAGTGACTGATTATCCTTGGGAATCAGGTAAAAAGAGGTGATTTCATCATTCTCTTTCACTTTTTTATCGACCACAAACTGACGCCAGCCGAGCCAGCTGCCGCGAGTTTTTTGATGTTGATCGTAGAGGTTCTTTTCAGTCGCAATAAACAGGTCTGCAAGCTGTTGATAAGCCGCCGACCAGGCAGAAATCAGCTCATCTTCCATAGAAATATTGAGGACTTCACTGATCGAATGCAGCAGATTTTCACCAACAATCGCGTAGTCAGGAGCCTGAATATTCAAGCTCACATGTTTATTGCATACCAATTCTATTACTGGTGCCAACACTGACGGATCATCAATGTTCTCGGCGTAGGCTAAAACTGCCCCTGCGAGCGCTTTTGCCTGCGCTCCAGAGCGCTGGTTTCCCATATTGAAAGTTTCTTTTAGCTCGGGATTGTTGTTGAGCATACGGTGGTAAAAGTAGTCGGTAAGAGCCACGCCGTTTTGACGCAATACAGGAACTGTCGCTTTAACCAATTCTTTTTGTTGATTATTTAACACGGTCACACTCCATATATCGATAAGATGCATTTAAAATACATCTTATTAGCGTGATCGACAACCAATATATGGACATAAACCGTGTGGGTATTGCGAGGCGCCTCGCAAGCATTATCTGGCCAGCGGGTCCTTTGATTGCAGGAGTCTAATTATTGCAACCGGGCTGGTGGTTGAAAACGAGAGGTTAATGTTCGATTTCTATTATAAATAGAAAAAGGTTTAACCCAGCGCCTGCTGCTGAGCGCCATCAAGATTGGAAGTTTCATGCATAATTCGACACAGCTGTTCCAGCGCCGGAGAGGCAAAATCTTTCCTCCAAATCAGATGTGTGACAGCGGATCCTGCATCAATTCTTTTTAATCCTTCTGGCAGTTGTAGCAAATCGACCACGCTTTCTGGCAATAGGCAGATATAAGTCCCTGATGCGACACACGCCATCATTGAATGGTAAGAGGCTACATCCTGAATTTGGATGCCGCCGCCTTGCGCTGAAGCTTTTTCTAGAAGCTTCCTGGCTAAATCGCGATAGGTGCAGCCTTCCTTAAAGGCAGCCAATCTGCCAACTGTAATGTCTTCAAGTTTGTTTACATGACTCATGCTGGCAGGTAAAAGCAGAGTGAGATTTTCAACAAATAGCGGCAAGTTATGCAAATCTTCAGGACATTGTACACTTTTACCAGCAATAACCGGCAGTGCGACCAGTGCACAGTCCAACTCAGATTGCTGAACGCGCTCGGTTAATTGACGAGTTGGCATCATCGTTAGGTTAAGTTTTACCTCTGGGCAAGTGCGACTGAATGTTGCCAATGGTGCAGAAAGGCGACTAGCCGCCGTGCATTCCATCGATCCTATGGAAAATATGCCGCCGGGTTGCTGCGGATGTAGCGACTGGCGGGCTTCTTCAGCCAGGCTGAGCAACTTTTTGGTATACACCAAAAACTGTTTTCCCTGGGGTGAGAGCTTGAGTTTTTTGCTTTCACGGATAAACAGTTGCACATCAAGTTCTTGCTCAAGCTGCTGAATACGCGTGGTTATATTCGACTGGACTCGTCCGAGGCGCTTCGCGGCCTTTATGATACTCATCTCTTCAGCTACAACTTCGAAGATTTTTAATGAAGTGTGATTCATCTTATATTCTCATAATGAAAACGATATTGATTTTATGGTCTCTATAAGAGATTGTATATTTTCAGCACATAAAATGACAAGCAGCGATAAGAATGAAAAACTCTTTATGCGAATTACTCAACCTGCAATATCCCATTATTCAAGCGCCAATGGCTGGTGTTTCAACCCCCGAACTTGCTGCCGCAGTGTCTAATGCGGGGGCTTTGGGATCGATCAGTATCGGTGCCGCCAACCCCGAACAGGCCGAGCTGATGATTCAAAAGACGCTCGCACTGAGTTCTGGGCCAGTTAACGTTAACGTTTTTTGCCATCAGGCAGTACAGCGCGATGAACAGCTCGAAAAGGCGTGGATAAAGCAGTTTCATGAGTTGTTTGTGCAATATGATGCTCAACTCCCTGGCGAGCTGGAAGAGATTTACGCCACCTTTCATAACAACAGTCTGCTACTCGACATTTTGTTAAACATTCGGCCGGCTGCGGTAAGCTTTCACTTTGGCATACCGGCTTCTGTAGTAATCAATTTACTGAAGCAAAAGGGAATTATTACGCTGGCGACGGCGACGAGCATCGATGAGGCCAAAGAAATCGAAGCCAGCGGTATCGATTTTATCGTAGCGCAGGGTATCGAAGCTGGAGGGCATCGGGGCATATTTGACCCGATGCAGGCGGATAGTATGCTCAGCACCTTTACCTTGGTACAGGCGATTAAGCACCACTGTCGAAAACCGGTGATTGCCGCAGGGGGAATAATGAATGGGGCAGGGATCGCGGCGATGTTAGCTCTAGGCGCGGAGGGCGCACAGTTGGGAACCGCATTTGTTCTGTGCCCCGAATCCTCGGCCAATAGCGCTTATCGTGAGGCTCTAAAAAGTAAACAGGCCGCCAATACGGTGTTAACTTCTGCAATATCTGGCCGACCTGCGCGCTGTATCGAAAACGCTTTTTGCACCTATGCGCGTGACTTTGCCAAACATACCATTCCTTCTTATCCTCTGACTTATGCACTTGGAAAAGCATTGGCCAGTGCGGCAGCAGCGAAAGGAGATCATGGTTTTGGAGCCCAGTGGGCCGGGCAAGGTGCTCAACTGGCTCGCGAAATGAGTGCACAAGATTTAGTGTTAACACTGGTCGATGAGATGCACGCCGCGCGAAACTAAGCGGCAGAGTTTTCCGTTACCGCAAGATAGGCACAAAACATGTCTGCCATAGCTTGGGCATAGGCGTTGATTTCCTCGGCAGTTCGAAAGCTTTCGGAAAAGTCTTTCCCCACAGCGCCCAAAGTTTTGGAAATCAATTCTCCTGCTAATTTCCGCTTTTCTGACCCGACGTCGGGAAGCGCCTCACGCATAAAATCGTCAAAGATCTTTTCTGCACCGGCCTTGATCTCAAGTGCTTCAGGCGCATCACGGTAAAGCGGCGCAGCATCATTGAGCGCGGTACGCATCAATGCTTCTTCACATTCCGACTGAATAAAAACCTGTACCAACTCGCGCAACCTTTCTGGCGGCGACTTTTTTCTGTTTTGCAAAATACTGCTCAGCATAGTGGCGGTTTGCTGCCACTCATCGCTTTGTAGACGAAACAAGATTGCCGCTTTATTGGGAAAATATTGGTAAAGAGAACCAATACTGACACCGGCCCTTTCTGCTACTCGCGCAGTGGTGAATTTCGCCGCGCCTTCCTTCTCTAAAACACGACTGGCTGCTTCAAGTATCGTTGCTACCAATTCGGTAGACCGCGCCTGTTGAGGCGTTTTTCTCGAGGAAACTCTTGGGGTTAGGCGTTGGGTCATAGTGGTGTCAGGCCTCGGAATGAATGCGAATAGAAAATATGAGCAATTCATCGCATTATTTGAACGCGATGAATTAATCGCATTTTAATTATGCACTGCATGGTGCCCAAGACCATAAGGATTTAAAAATGAGTACATTAACTACTGCGCCACTTGTGCCTCTTCTTGAGCATTTATTTAAACAAGCTGAAGAGGCGACTAACCCGGTTTTTAACTCGGTTTCAGAGCAGGAACGTCTGCGATTGATGCAAAGTAAAACGGAGTATCTCGACCTTTATGGCCAGCTTAAGGACCTGTGGTTGCCCGTTTCTCGTGAGACCGGTTCTTTGCTGTATCTATTGGCGCGAAGCTTAAAGGCGCAAACTATCGTTGAATTTGGCACTTCGTTTGGAATTTCTACCCTGCATCTGGCAGCGGCGTTGCGTGATAACGGCGGCGGTCGTCTTATCTCCAGCGAATTTGAACCGTCTAAAGTTAAGCGTGCGCGCCAGCATATGATTGAGGGCGGGGTAGGAGATTTGGTGGAAATCCGCGCAGGGGATGCTTTGCAGACACTCGCTTTTGATATGCCTGAAAATATTGATTTACTGGTGCTCGACGGTGCCAAGGCCCTGTATCCAGAGATTCTGGCTTTACTGGAGAGTCGGCTCAGACCAGGAGCAATCATTGTTGCTGATGATGCCGATTACAGCCCTGAGTATCTGGCCTATATTCGTTCGACCAGCAATGGCTATGTTTCAGTACCTTTCGGCGGGGATGTTGAAGTGACATTGCGACTGGGATGAGCTGATGATATTAACCCCCGGCTCAGTGTCGGGGCTAAAAATCTTATTGCCGGCAATCCGCGAGTTCGGGGAATGATGAAATGACCAGAAGTGTTTTGGTGATTTTCTACATATAAATACCTTTTACTATATTTAACAAGGCCTTCTCAAAGGAAGGCAGAGTTAAATGTTATTCGATGAATCAACCTATAGTTCTGTTTCCGGCCAGGCAACTGCCGGAATGCCATTGAGCCGAGGTTTTGCAAACAAATCACCCTGGAAGTTAAGCACTCCTGCGGCTTCAAGCCACATCCACTCTTCAGGCCTCTCAACGCCAGCTGCAATCACTGATATTTCGAGTGAAGAACAACATTTGATGATTGCTTGAACGATCGCCTGTTTCGGACCATTTTTATGCACGTCGCTAATGATGTTGCGATCGATAATGATTTTTTCGGGCTGAATTTGAGCCAGCAACAGCAAACCCGCAGAGCCTGCCCCGAAATCGTCTATGGCCAGACTTATTCCCGATGCCTTGAGTTTCCTGATGGCTGAAGCAAATTCCTCAACCTGCGTAATGACCTCGGTCTCTGTGACCGCGACCACTATTTGTTCCGGGACCAGGCCATTTGCTTTGATTTGCTCAATCAGGAAATCAACGGCCTCGGGTACCCTAACCAATGACATCGGCAATAGTTTTATAGAAAGCGTTTTCCTGCCAATCCCTAACTTGCCGGCGAGAGCGAATGCCAGTTTTTTGGAGTCCAAATCGGCCTGATAAACTTTTTCAGGCGACAGACAAGAAAAATAATTGTGCGCAGAACTGCCTTCCAGGTTGCAAAGCTTGGCTTCCAGCGAAATGACTTCACGAGTCAGTGGGTCAACAATCGGCTGAAAAGCAAAACTGTAATCTTCCATACTCGCCTGGCTGAACTCAATTGCCGGTTCTGGAGTCTCATCTGCAACAAATGACCAGCTGTCAGCAGGCGGGATTTCGAGATAGTTTTCCTGCTCTCTTGCTTCAACGAAGGTGCAGAGAAACTGAAGTGCTCGGTCGTCATAGGTAAGCTGATACTTGGAGGTGCCTTTTTTCAGCACCGCCTCGAGAACTGTTTCCTGGGCGTATTGGCTGAGATCAAAAAGCTCCATCCCGACGTTTCCAAAACGCCGTTCGGGTGCGTAATCGCGCATCAGCTCGACCAGATTGTTATGCCTGTTATCTGAACAAATATTATCGTAAATCTTGTTAACAGCTTCTTCAGGCCCTTCAAGCAACTGAAAAAAGTGGCTTCCGTTGAAAAGCAGAATGCCTGTAACGTCAAAGAGCTGATTCCTGACATTGGCGTCAGCGGCTAAACCAGCCAAAATTTCTACCGAAACGTTATCGCAGAGATGGCTACGATAAATGATTGTTGACAACATGTAGGGTTCCAAATTATTCGCCCTCTCACAGCAAAGGCTGTCAGGGTCACATTCAGTGATGTTGAAACCTTTCCGCTTATCAGCTGGATAGGTAGTAAACCATTACTTTGCTTCTTTTCGTGGCCTTAACTTTTTCAATATAAGTTGTGCTCAATTAGATTGAGTGCGCTTTAAATACTATACAACAAATGCCACTCGTTTCGCGACGTTATTGTTTCCGCCAATGGCAGTCACTTATCTAAGTGAGTGGTCATTTAGATTGAAGGTGATTGAACTGTGCTATGAGAGGGTATAGACGACAGGGGGGAATAGAGCAAGCTGCCAAAAGATCATCCCGAATGTAAGCCTAAATATCAGGCTTAGTCACTCTGTTGGGGATAAGCGAGCCTTGAATGACTATCGATGCAAAAATCAGCAGCGCAGCCACGGGTAACATCCACTTTGAAGCTCCCAGTCCGAAAAAAGTATTGGTTAACAAAAATCCCATGACCAAGGGGCCAATGGCCTGAAAGGCTGAAAAGTAAGTAGCACTCTGGGCTGCAACAGGATGGGCGTCTTTATCGTCTCGTACTGAATCTATCATTTTGACACGATTGCCGATTCGAATTGTGTTTAATGAAAAGCCGATAAAGAAGCAGGCCGCTAAGCTAATGGGTCTTATTTGTACTAAACAAAAAATTGTATCGCCTATAACTAACAGGATTGAACAGAGGAGAAATGAAAATCTTCCCTGTTTCAACAATGCAGCACTCAATGCCCCCAACCCCGAAATACCGGCAGCTATTCCAAATTGTTGACTACTCCAATGATTTAAACTCTGAAAGAATATGGGGGTTAAGACGTTGAATGCCGCAATATGCAAACCGATCAGACCATTAGTAAAAAATAGCGCAATCTGATCACTGGAAGCCTTGAATTGTTCAATGGATTTGTGTGCAAATGTGTTGATATCTGAAGTGACTCTTTCTTTATCTTTATGATTCCAAAGTAAAGTTAACGCAATTAAGCTCAAGGTGATATCAAAGAGGCTGATAAAAAGCAGGGTCATCGCCAAAGGATACTTTGCAGAAAGCAAACCACTTACTAAAGAACCGACAAAAGCCCCAGCTTGCATTACCGTTTGCATGATCCTTGAAGCATTCCCGGAAGTAATCGATTTATTAATTACTAATTGAGTATTTCTTGCTTCAAATGCACTCTGGGTTGATAGGGTTAGTACCCCATAGAATATAATCAAAAGAGTAATACCTAAGTAACTCTCAGAGAATGGCGTTCTTGACACTAAAAGTATTAATGCATAGATAAAAATGCGAAATAAAAATAATTGTTTCAAATTCAGATGCAAAAGGTTGGCTTTTGGAAAAATCTTCCTCAGCAGATAGGGAGTAATAATACTGATAGAGAGAACAACGCCAAGGAACCACGAAGAGGCGGTTATTTTATAAGTATTCCAAATTATGCCAACTAAAACGACGATATCACTCACGTACACCAATGCTAAAAAAGCGTAAAATTGCAATAGTTTCGATCTGGTAGCATGATTTTCTGTCATTTTAACCTTTGTTTGATTGTGATTTTTAATTCATTTATATCAGATTTTTATTCATTTATAGGTTCCTTTAATAGCAGAATTAAGCCAATAACGTGCCGACATAAGTCGGCACGTTGAACAAAGTTAGTATTGGCAAAATCGGATACGATTGCCGAAAGGATCATAAACTTCCAGCACATTTCCCCAGCCTTGCTGAACAATGTCCGTGCGTCCATAGCCATAGTGCTTATTGTTAAGCTCGCTGTGTAGCAGCTCGATATTTTGCATCGGAACAAAAATTGTTGCTCCAGGACTCGCATCGCCGTGTTATTACACAGCAGGATGTAAAATAGTAAACCGGCTAATGAAGGAAAAATCCCCCTTATACACTTTTAACGTTAATAAATAGTGACTTAGCTTCAAGGTATAAGGGGGAGATGTTTAAACCAGCGAACCGGGGTTTTTAACGTAACGTTCGATGATGGCTCGGGCAGTACGGAGAGTTAGCGCACCAATGGAAATGGTTGGGTTGTAGCCGCCGTTGTTTGGGAAAGAGGAAGCGCCAGAAACGAACAGATTATGTGCATCCCAATGCTGCTGATAACGGTTGAGCACCGAAGTTTTGGGATCGAGGCCCATCACCGCGCCACCCATCGTATGCGAGCTGTCAAAAGGGCGATATGGCG
Organism: Rouxiella sp. WC2420; assembly: GCF_041200025.1. Taxonomy (NCBI): domain Bacteria; kingdom Pseudomonadati; phylum Pseudomonadota; class Gammaproteobacteria; order Enterobacterales; family Yersiniaceae; genus Rouxiella; species Rouxiella sp. WC2420. The sequence goes on from NZ_CP165628.1 coordinate 1,546,377, forward strand.
AATAATGATCGTCAGCAAAATTCAGCGCACGAATGTTTTTGCCCCCAACGGCCTCGGCAATTTCACGGCAGCGATCCCGAATATAGGCGCCTGAGCGTCGGTCGTTAAGATTGTAATCGTAAGTCATGCGCAATAACGGCTGGCCGTGGCGGTCTTTGTAGGTCGGGTCAAGGTCCAGGAACTGATCGCGATGCGAATAGCTGGTTCCCTGACCCTGGACCATGGCCCAGTTTTGATAACCTTCCTGAAAATCTTTTTTCCAGCTTGATCCCCACTGACGATGCCCTTGCGGGATTTGGTCGGAAAGGCTTATTGGCAAGCCGGTATTGGAAAGCGCCTGAATACCGGCACCACCGATAAAACCAAGGCCTGTGTGGTCGAAATTGTCGCCGTTAAAATCGTCAATCTGGGTTGCCAATGCGCCGGTATTCATAAACGGATTGAAAAATTCATTTTCAAGATTCAGAAACGCATAGGAAAGTGTCTGGAAATTAAATGCCCGACCTAAAGTGCCTTCACCGGTTTTAGGATCGTACATTTTCCCGAATTTCGACAACATCAGTAATCGCACGTTATCCAGTTGATATGCTGTGATTACAACGATATCAGCAGGTTGGAATCCATAGTTGCCATCAGAATCAATAAAAGTCGCGCCAGAAGCCGTTTTACCATCCGGGCTTTTTTCAATGCGCAAAACTTCACATTCGGTGAGCATGGTGAAATTCTTACGCTGCATCAAAGCTGGCATTACACAGGCGTTAGGGGAGGATTTCGACCAGTTGCCACAACCATAAAGTTGGCAGTAACCGCAGTAGGTGCAAGGTGCCAGCTCGATGTCTAAGGCATTTTTATAGGCTGCGCCGATAGTTCCTGCTGGAACAGGAAAAGGGTGGAATCCCATTTGGGTGGTTTTTTCAGCGAAAATATCATTCCAGCGTGAACGAACCAATGAAGGGGTGGGATAAGGGCTGCTGCGACTGCCTTCGAACGGATTCCCGCCGGGCTGTTTGACGCCATTGATGACGCCTGCAGTACCGGAAGTTCCTGCTATTTTCTCGAAACGGTCGTAAAAAGGTTCCAGCTCATCGTAGGTCACGCCAAAGTCTTGAACAATAAGCCCGTCTACCAGCTGCTTTTTTCCATAACGTTGCTCAACGTGGCTTGCAACGGCCAAATCATAAGGCAGGAAACGCCACGAAGCGGCCGCCCAGTGAGTTCCAGCGCCGCCAACGTTCATCCCTAGCGTCCAGTTATTCCATTCACGCCCTGGAAGGGCCGTTTGATTGCTATTATTGCGAAAGGTATAAGTTTCAACCGAGGCGGGTTGAAGGATCTCTTTGCGTACAGAATATCTTAATTCATCCGGATCGGTAGTTGTGGGAAAATCGGCGCTGGTTTCGCGCCAGGCTCCACGTTCAATAGCGACCACATTCAGTCCTGCGCGCGTCAACTCTTCAGCCATTACCGAGCCAGCCCAGCCAAGTCCGACAATAACCACATCTGCTTTAGGTCTTTTATATTCCATGCTCACATTCCCCAAAAAAAAAGAAAAATAACTAAATATCAAATCATGATTAGGCTAATTGGCTCTAGTTCGACTCTTTTTCCTTTAATATTTATATAATCGCGGTAATCGTAACGTGCGCCAGGGAAGCCAATCATTTTCCAGCCTGCCATATTTTTATTTCCACCATATATAGGGTCAGCCAGGAAGCCTTCTTTGACGTTTGTCAGCATTAAACTGAACAATTTACTGCCATTAAATTCACCATAATCAAAACTGCCTGATTCCATTTTTTCCAGATAGTTATCCTTTTCCTCGTCGCTGAGATCTAAAAAGGCCTTACCTGTCGTTTTCTGACAATGACTATCCATTGCAGCCAAACCCTTCCGATAAATCTCTGCTGGAGTAATGATGTCTTGTATTCCTTGTTCCGGCGTACCTTGAACCAAGGGACCTAACTTGTAGCGGTTTTGTGCCGAACCAAATGGTCCAATTAACTGATTGTCAGTAAAGGTGACACAACCTGCCTGAGAAGCACTGACTGACAGTTCATCGGCCGGGATCAGGCGGTCATAAACTGCTTTAAGAAGATCGGCCTCGCGCGGAGTAAAGAAGACTAATTTGCTGTCATCAATTATTTGCGGTAGGCGGCCAGGGGGGGAATTCCACTGTTGGCCGCCGGTAAACACTTTTACAGCTGCGCCTGCGGGTCTGAAAACGGATGCAACAGTGGCACTGGCAATCAGTACCATTCCGCCTTTAAGCACTTTTCTACGATTCACATTGATTCCTCAAATTGAAACAAGCGGGGGGAAATTAAATAAATGTTAAACTTGTAGTTATTGTGTGGATATTGATGGTTAAACTTGATTTATTTGTGGCAATTCGTGTGTTTCATGACTTAAAAACAGAATAAATAGCAAGCCGGTATTTACTTATGTCTAAAACTTTGCAAGGGGGTGAATGTCAATTTAATGCTTGATGTAATTACATCAAATATTATGAAATATTTTGTAAAATTCTCTATAGCAAATAAATAGAATTAGAGAATTTCGTTATTAATTTACGCTGTGTTAAAAGCCAAATAATGATGAACGGTTAATTTAGGTTAAGTGCTAGCAAAATTTCAAAAAAATTTTAAATTATAAGAAAAGTCTGCATTTGGGTTTTTATCGATCAAAAACATATAGTTACCTTTGTTTTGGTGTGGGTTAATCTATGGGTTGTCAATTTTTTGATCAAAATTATTGTACAGCAGAGATGAATTTGTATAGTTTTAGCAGCGCTATAACGGGGTGTCCGCAGGTAGGCTACATATCCCTCTGATCTGTTGTTATTTATTGAAAGGAATCTCTTGCTCCCATTCGTCATGAATCGGGGGCGAAACTCGTTAGTGTTGGTAAGTTTCACTAACACAAAGAAAACAGCATTTTTTAACAAATAATGCGTGGATTTTGAAAGGGAAAAATAACAGCGATAGTAAATTAAATTCTTCAGCAAAATAACCATGAGTTTGCTGAGTAGCTCCTTGTGCATCTGCTTTAATGCGAATGATAAACAAAGTAATTATCCATGATGCAAATGTTTGTGCGTTTACCATTTAGCAACGTGACTATAACTTTAATTATTGTCATTGCAGTTAAAATGACAGAAGGCTGAATTTGGAGCTTAGCTTACATAGTTAATTAAGAGCCGTTACAGGCCTAGTATTAATAAAGAAATATCTTACTAAAACTTTAGCATTTAATTTCTATCCCAGGGTATATATGAAAGTATTACGATTGAGTTTGTTTTCACTGGCTTTATTGTCAAATGGTCTGTTTGCACAAACGCTTCCCGTAGCGGCGGCATGCAACAGTCAGGGACCGCAGGCTGATGGCTCGCAAGTCCTGTCGTGTTACCGTCAGCAGCTTGCACAGCAGCCCCTGGACTATTGGTTTGTCGATAACAAACAGGCGCCTCGCGAGTATCGCTATTTATTGAACAGTGTTTTACCTGCTCACTACCACATCGATCCGTCGAAACCTCCGGTTCAGGTCAACACCTATAAACTGAATTCACAATCCTGGTCGCCTGCCGGACTGGTCACGCCACAGAAATGGACCCACGATGTCAGCATTTACATTCCAAAGGATGTAAAAGGCACTACGGCTGTGCTTGCCATCGATATGACCCCGGATGTGATGATTGATATCGCGCAGTCCACCAACACTATCGTGGTGTCACTGGACAATATCCCGTCCGTCGGCCTGATTTATGATAATGACAAGACGCCGCGTATCGAGGACGACAGCATCGGGCGTAGTTTTGAATTATTCATGGATAACCCGGACCAGAGGCAAACACTGCCGCTGCACGTGCCGATGTCTGCGGCGATTTCCCAGACCATCAGGCTTGCTCAGTTAGAACTCAAGCCATGGCACGTGGACAAGTTTATCGTGACCGGCGCTTCAAAACGCGGCTGGGCAAGCTGGCTGGCGGGAATTTCTGATCCGTCCGTGGTCGCTATTGTGCCGTTTGTTGCCGATATTTTGAATACCAAAGACATCATCAAGCACATGTATAAGACTTACGGTGGCAACTGGCCGATTGCGTTCAAGCCTTACTATGACCACAAAGTTGATCTTGATGTCGACAAACCGGCGTTTGACAAGCTGATGAAAATTGAGGATCCGCTACAGTATCGCGACAGCAGCGAAGCGTCACGTCTGGCTATCCCGAAATATATCGTCAATGCCAGCGGCGATGACTTCTTCCCGGCCGATGATTCGCATTATTATTACGATCAGCTGCCTGGTGAAAAATCGATGCGCGTTGCGCCAAATAGCGACCATATGGGCATTGAGAAATTCATGCAAAGCTCGCTGGTGCCTTTCGTCAATCGTTATCAGGACCATGTTGCACTGCCAACCGTGACGGTGGCGAAATCTGATGCAAATAATCCACAGCAGCGGCTGGTGACTTTCTCCGAGAAGCCGGTGAAAGTGGTGCAATGGACAGCGGTCAATACTGATTCCAGAGATTTCCGCTACAACTGTGGTATTCGCTACACCTCTGAACCGCTGACGGCCACCGAGGCAAACACGGTTAATTTGTCACTGGACTACAGTGGGGCAGGATGGCAGGCGAGATTTATTGAGGCGACCTTCGCCGATGGTTACGTGGCGACGACGCAGGTTTATATCACCCCTGACGCCAAATATCCGGTGACGGCTCCGGCTTCCAAAGGCGGCAGCTGCCAGACTTTGCCAGGGCGCGCGCAGATTAATTAATGTGATTTATCCAGAGCCTGGACGTGACTTCATTCAAAAAGGGGGGCGTTATTCAGGTTCTGGAAACAATCAGGGAATTTCATTGACCACGCAGCCCGCTGCGTGTGTCTTTGAAAATAGAGGCTTTTCGAGAAGGATTACAATTCGCTTTTAAGCACCACAAGAATCAACTGCTCAAAATGCTTAACATCTTCGGCACTGGCTGCCAGCTCAATTCGACCTACCAACTTTTTCAAAATCTCTCTACGATCAAGATTCTCACCGGCTCGTAAAATTTCGACCACAATCTGACCCATGGTCTCATCCTGCGAAAGAGCAGGGACGTTATTGAGCAGGAAAAGAGCATCACCCATCTTAGATTTTGAAAATTCACTCTGACGCATAAGGGCTTCCTTGTTCAAGATTTGATAGTTAACGCCTAAATGCGCCAATATAAAGTTATACAACTAATGTTACTTGTACAAGTATCATAACCGCCACCTTATGATTTTTTGTGCAAAAGGTGCTATATGCCGCGATTCGTTTTTCGAGTGTACTCTTAATTATTACTTTCCTAACTATTTTAATTTTTCCTATGTTGATGCTTTAACGGCAAAGTCAGGAAACGCAGAGTAGATTGTCACGACGATGCCGATAATCAAAAACCGCGAGAACTAGGGCCATCAGTGTCAGCAACGAGTTAATTATCGTACGGTATATCCGCCATCTACCGGCAAAGCGTGACCGATAATAAAACGGGAGGCCGGGCTACAAAGCCAAATAACGGCATCAGCAACTTCTTCGGCACGACCCAGACGGCGCATTGGGACTTCCTTCATCATTTCCGCCATGGCTTCTGGCTGGCTCCCGCCATGGCATAGGCTTTTGCTGCCGCAAGCCCCATACCCGAGGCGGCTCCTGTCACCAGAGCGACCTGATTTTCAAAATTGATTTTCATGGTTATTCCTTATGATAGTTTTCGATAAAATGATTTATTAAAGCAATAGTTTGCCGACTTCCCTTTTTATAACCGGGAGGTTTTAATGGCATGATATTTAAATGATTGATAACGCATTCTAAAAAAGCGTCATTGGGGAATTAATATAGCACTGCAGTTTGATTATTATTAGGAGCTATTAATGAATGGGATTATTAACCCCGTTCATTAATGCCGCTTTATTCACGCTGATAACGTAAAGCATCAATAACAATACGCATCGCTTTAGATGCCTGGCGTCGACTGGAATAAAATATATGTAACCCCTCGCAATAGGGCGTCCAGTCCTCGAGCATCAGCACTAATTTTCCCTGTTTAATTTCATGCTCGACCAGATCCTCGGGAACTTGCGCTATGCCATAACCATCAATAGCCGCTTCGACCACTTGCACCACGGTGTTGAATACCACCTGGCCGTCGACTCTGGCCCGGACTTCTTTGCCGTCTCTTTTAAACTCCCAAACGTAAAAGCCGCCATGGCTTGGAAGCCGCAGATTAATACAGCGGTGTTTGGCCAGTTGGTAAGGTGTTTCAGGGATGCCATGGGTATGTAAATATTCAGGAGAAGCGACGGCGACAAATCGTATATCTGGACCAATACGCAACGAAATCATGCCGTTAGTGACTTGTTCACCCAGCCTGACGCCCGCATCATAGCGATTAGCGACAATATCGGTTAAACCGTAGTCGTTAATCAACTCAACGTTAATTTCTGGATATTCCTTGAGAACGTTCGACAGTTTTGGCCATAGAACTCTCTGGATAGAGTAGTCGGTGGCTGAAATCCTGATATTCCCTGCGGGTTTGTCAAGCGCATCGCCAATCGAGGCAATTTCGCTGCTGATTTCTTCAAAACGTGGAGCCAGGTTATCCAGCAACCGCTGGCCCACTTCCGTAGGGGAAACGCTGCGGGTGGTTCTGGTCAGCAACCGGACACCCAGACTTGACTCAAGACCACGGATAGTATGGCTCAGCGCCGATTGTGAGACGCCAAGCTGTGCAGCGGCGCGAGTGAAGCTTTTTTCCCGAGCAACCGTGACAAATGCGACATAGTCATTCAGGTTATCGCGTGATTTCATTTATTTCCTTAAAACTGCTAATGCCGTGGCCTTTGAGTTTGATTATAGAAGTTTGTTTCAGCGGGACTCAAAAACCTGTTTGAAAACCGGTAATGCCGAAAAGACATTTGGCCAGCCCGCGTAGAAAGCGAGTTGAGTCAATGCTTCCCCTGCCTGAGGCTGAGTAAGGCCGTTGTCCATTGCTTTATTTAAATGAAATGTAATTTGTGCGACCTGACCGTTAGCCACCAAAGCGCAAACAGTAACCAGGCTGCGATCGCGAGGTGCCAGATCCGGGCGCAGCCACAGATCGTTAAATACTGCATCAGTAGTGAACTGCACCACGCCTTGGGAAACTGCCTCGAAATTACTGCTCACATGTTGGGCGCGCTGGTCTTCAGCCTGCTGGTCGATTGGCAAAGGTACAATGTCACTGCCCGGTAACTCACTGATGATAATGTCTCTTTCCTCAAAAACTTGCTGAACTGATTGCGCAGCGGCAGTGGCATTGCCCCAGCCGGCATAGAATGCAAGGTGGCTTATTATTTCAGAGATTTCAGCCGGTTTGACCCCATTATCCAGTGCCAGATGAATATGATTAGCCTGTTCGACACTGTGGTTACGGGAAATAACCACGGCTAGCGTGATTAGGCTTCTGTCTCGTGGAGAAAGCCCGCTTCTGTTCCACAAATTTTTCGCCAGGGTATTCTCGGTATACATTGCCAGCGAAGGCAACGTTATCTCGGTAACTGACGAATAATTTTTTAAAGAGGTATTTTTCATGGCCTGCACCTAAGTAGTGAATTCATAATTCAATAATACCTGCCGGATTTAATAATATTAATGCATGAATATTGCATACACTTATGAGTGATTTTCATTAGTTTGGTTTCTGCTGAAACTTATTTTTAACTATGGAGAGATTCCATTAATGAATCCTCCTCATATATTTATTCACGATTAGCTATTTATCTATCTTTCTCTGAGTGCCACTATTTATGAATCAAACGACTAGCCAGCACTGATAAGCACTCTTGTTTAGTCATTATCGGTTAGAAGGTTTTTGTTTACACGTCGAGAGGAATCACTATGAATTATAAATACTTGGGTCGTAGCGGCTTGAAAGTTTCGCCACTTTGTCTGGGCGCTATGATGTTTGGTGGTGAAACCGATTTAGAAACCGCCAAACGCATTATTTCAAAAGCGGGCGAGCAAGGGGTTAACTTTATTGATACTGCCGACGTTTATCATGCCGGTAAATCCGAAGAGGTGGTTGGCAAAGCGGTAGCAACCCATCGCGATGACTGGGTTATCGCCACCAAGTTTGGTTTTCCCTTTGCTGGTGGCCCAAACCAGGTCGGGCAGTCCAGAAAATGGATCCGTCAAAGTGTGGAAGGCAGTCTGAAAAGACTTGGCACCGATTATATTGATGTCCTGTATTTCCATCGTGCGCTTTTGGACCTCCCGCTGGAAGAAAGCGTTCGCTCGATGGGTGAACTCATTAATCAGGGCAAAATTCGCTATTACGGCGTGTCTAATTTCTCGGGCTGGCGGATTGCCGAGATGTGCCGTATCGCCGACCAGCTTGGCGTTGAGCGTCCGGTGGTTAGCGAACCGCTGTACAACATTGTGGATCGAAAATCTGAAGTCGAGCAGATCCCTTCTGCCGCCCATTACGGGCTGGGCGTGGTGCCTTACAGTCCGCTGGCGCGCGGCGTGCTGACCGGTAAATATAACGCTGAAACGGCTCCTCCGGCAGACAGCCGTGCCGGACGCGGTGATAGGCGAATTCAGCAAACTGAATGGCGCCAGGAGTCGATCGCCATTGCCCGAAAGATAGCGACCTACTCGGCCGAACGTGGCACTGATTCCATCGCCTTCGCTATTGCCTGGGTCTTGAATAATCAGAATATTTCCTCGGCTATCGTGGGCCCACGCACTGAAGCGCACTGGGACAGTTACATGCGCAGCCTGGACTTTACACTGACGAAAGAAGATGAAGAGTTTGTTAACTCTCTGGTTGCACCGGGCCACGCCTCGACTCACGGCTATACTGATCCAGGCTATCCGGTCGAAGGCCGTAAACCCTTAAATGATTAAACCGAGGAATTTCAACAATGTTGACTAAAGGTTACGCCGCACTTAAAGCAGGTGAAAAGCTTGCTCCTTTCACTTTTGAACGTCGCGAGCTGCGCGATAACGACGTAGCAATGGAAGTTCTCTACTGTGGCGTTTGCCACTCTGACTTGCATCAGGCGCGCAACGACTGGGGCGTCGGGATGTTCCCGATGGTGCCTGGCCATGAAATTGTCGGAAAAGTCACCGCCGTTGGTCATGGTGTGAAAAATACCAAGGTCGGCGATGTGGTGGCGGTGGGCTGCATGGTCGATTCCTGTCAGGAGTGCGATCAGTGCCGGCACGGCGAAGAGCAATACTGTCGTGAGGGCATGACGCCAACCTATGCCGGGCAGGATCGTTTAACCCAGGAGATAACGCAGGGCGGTTACTCTAAGCATCTGATTGCGCGTGAGGAATTTATTCTCCGCGTGCCGGATACGCTGGATTATTCTCGCGTTGCGCCGTTGTTATGTGCGGGCATTACCACCTATTCGCCATTGCGTACCTGGGGCATTGGTCCTGAAAGCCGCGTGGCCGTTGTCGGGCTGGGTGGATTGGGGCATATGGCGGTTAAACTCGCCGAAGGTCTTGGCGCCAGAGTTACCGTTATTGGCCGTTCTGCAGCCAAAGCCAAAGACGCCAAAGAGCTGGGTGCCGATGATTACCTGGTCTCGACCGATGCCGCAGCAATGAAAAAAGCGCAAAACTGCTTTGATTTTATTATCGATACTATCCCGGTACAGCACGACGTTTCACCGTATATGCCGCTGTTGGATATCGACGGTACTATGGTAATGGTTGGCCAGATTGGCCCGATCGACGAGCAGCCAACGATGCCGATGGTATTTGGCCGTCGTCGTTTGGCCGGTTCACTGATTGGCGGAATTGCCGAAACTCAGGAGTTGCTGGATTTCTGTGGCAGAAAAAATATCCTGCCAGAGTGTGAAGTGATTAATATCGATGAAATCAACGAGGCGTTTGAACGCATGGAGAAATCTGATGTGCGCTACCGTTTTGTGATTGATATGGCCTCCCTCAAAGCGTAATTATCACAAAAACCGGTTTTGAATAATCAACGCCGGTTTTTTTATGAAATTACTGCGCTAAAAAATATTTTCTCCCGACCGCAACCTTTACTTTGTTGCCATCGAACCTATGGTTAAGGTCATCAGGCGATATCGCCTGCCTCACAATGGAGAAATGATAATGCGTATGAAAAGCACCCTTGGCACGTTGGCTGTTGCAGCCGTTCTTGGTTTAAGTTTGCCTGTGACTTCCGCGTTTGCCGCATTGCAGGTTGGTGAGAAAGCCCCTGATTTCCAGCTTAAAGCCGCTCTGGCCGGTAAGCCGACCACCTTCTCTTTAGATAAAGCGTTGCAGAAAGGGCCGGTTGTGCTGTATTTCTTCCCGGCGGCTTTTAGCGCGGGTTGTACCATTGAAGCCCACGATTTCGCCGAAGCCACCGCAGATTTTGACAAGCAGGGCGCAACGGTGATTGGCGTTACTGCCGGAAACGTCGACCAAATCGCTAAATTCTCCCAGCTCGAATGTCGCGATAAATTTACTGTCGCTGCTGATCCAGGCGCTAAAGTTGCCGCAGAATACAAAAATACCATGCAGGCGAAAGGCAATACCTTGTCCGACCGTACTTCTTATGTCATTGCCCCGGACGGCAAAATCCTGCTGAGCTATACCGATAAAAACCCGGATGCCCATATCCAGAAAGCATTAGACGCCGTGAAAAAATACCGTCAGGCCAACCCGGCTTAACCCATTGATTAAGTAGGTTTAATATGCTGACTGCCATTGCAGCCGCCTTTTTGGGTGGCATTATTCTTAATCTAATGCCGTGCGTGTTTCCGGTGATATCGCTCAAAGCACTGAGTCTGATTCGCCATCACGACAAGCCTGCACAGGCCAGAGCCGAAGGTCTGGCATTTCTGGTGGGTGTTGTGGTGACCATGTTTGTGCTGGCGGGCATATTGCTGCTGGCACGGTCGGGCGGGGCGGCAGTCGGCTGGGGCTTCCAATTACAGTCACCGGTAGTGATCGCAGTGCTGATTCTCGTGATGCTGGCATCGGCGCTGAATTTGTTCGGCTTGTTTGAAGTCGGACTTTCGGTGCAAAAGGTCGGCGAAGTCGGCGGCGGTCGTGGCGGTTTGACCGGTTCGGCGTTGACCGGCGCGCTGGCAATAGTTGTCGCTACCCCTTGTAGCGCACCGTTTATGGCAAGCGCGGTAGGCTATGCATTAACTCAACCGCCGGTTGTCAGTCTGGTTATCTTTATTGCACTGGCCATTGGTTTCGCGGCACCGTTTACACTGATTTCGTTTTTCCCGGTATTGGCTCGGATATTACCTGCGCCCGGTGCCTGGATGGTGACCTTGAAGCACGGGCTGGCTTTCCCAATGTTGGGGGCGGTCGCCTGGCTCATCTGGGTGCTTGAACGTCAGGGCGGATCCATCGCCCTTGCTGCCATTCTGGCCTGTTGTATCCTGCTCAGTTTTGCTGCCTGGCTGTATGGCATGGCGCAAAAACGCCGTATGATGGGCAGACGTCATTGGGCTTTGCACATCGCCACCGTGGTTTTCGCGTTACTGATTGTGCCGCCGTTGGTCAATCTTAAAACCTTCGCAGGTGCGCCGGAGATGGCGGAAACCAGCGTCGCCGCAGCACCTGTAGCCTGGTCGCCGCAAAATGTTGACGCAATTAAAGGCCAGGGCAAGCCAATTTTCGTCGACTTTACCGCCTCCTGGTGCATTACCTGTCAGGTAAACGAACACACCTCGCTGTCAACGCAGGCGGTAAAAACGGCAATGGCGCGCACCAACACGATTTATATGATTGCGGATTCAACCAAGTACAATCCTGATGTCGAACAGGCGTTGAGTGATTTTGGCCGGGGTGGTTTGCCGCTGTATGTGGTGTATCCAGCGAACGGCGGAAAACCGGTGGTATTGCCACAAGTACTGACTCCGGGGATTGTTATCAGCGCTTTGGACAAGGCATCTGAACCTGAGAAAAAAACGTGAAGAGATTGATTAATAAATCCTTTTACAACGCTGCTTGCCTATAAATTGAGTGCATAACGTTGTTTAGGTTTATCAGGATAGGCGATGAAGGAAACTGATGCCCGCGCGTTGCAATGGCCTGCACTGATGGCCCGCGCGCAGGCAGGCGATAGAAAAGCCTATAACCAACTGCTAAAAGCGATGGTGCCAGCCATCAGGGTATTCGTGCGCAAAAAAATCAGCGACGAGGTGTTGGTGGAGGACGTTATTCAGGAGACGTTGATCACCATTCATCGCGTTCGTCATACCTATGATCCCCAACGTCCGATTTTACCATGGGTCGCGGCCATTACTTCGGCGCGAGCTATCGATGCGTTACGCCAGTACGGGCGCAGGCAAGAGGTTCAGGACGAAGACGCCGTATTTAATTATCCCGTTGAACATGGCGGTGCCGAGCAGGATTTGCATGAAGAATTAAGCGGTTATCTGGGAGTCTTGCCGCAACGCCAGCGTGAGATGGTGGAGTTTGTACACCTTCGTGAAAAAAGCCTGGCGCAGGTTGCCGATGAAAATAATCTTTCTGTCTCGGCGGTAAAATCATTATTGCATCGCGCGATGCTCAGCCTTCGTAAATACGGAAGGGATAATCATGAGAAGCCATGACCCATTAATCGATAAACTTAGCGCATCGGCCCAGCCGGTGAAACGCATCTGGCCGACGAGCTGGCGGGTGGCAGCCTGGATAGCCGCAGTGTTGCCCTGCGGCATGCTGACTAGCTGGGGCTTACACAATAAATTTACCGACTGGTCGCAAACTGGCTCTCTTTTGGCGCTCCTTTCTCTGCTGCTGGCTTTCGTTATCGGCGCTATCGCGATTGCTGCGGCCTTTAATCTGAGTATCGCCGGGCGGCAGCCGATGCGATTAAAGTGGGCAGCACTGCTCGCCGTGATCTGGCTGGCGGTCAATCTGCTCAATACCTCTTTTTCCAGCGATCACGCGGGGATAGGCAAGTTCGGAGAAGGGCTGCATTGCTATCTTTTTATGTTGTCGGCTAGCCTGCCGATGATTGTTATTTCAATTGTTGGCCTTTACCGCACCCGTTCTCTCTATCCCGGGCAAACTCTTGCGCTGGCTGGGTGTGGCATTGCGTTCATGTCATCAACGTTGCTTACGCTGTGTCATGATATTCACCTGCACAGCCTGGATTTTGCCATGCATCTCGCCGCGGGTATTACCATAGTTATCATTACCATGCTTTCCGGGCGTCGATGGATTCGTTTGAGCGAATAGACTGAGGAGTGACAATGACTACTAAACCTATTGCAGTTGGCATCGCAAACTTAGGTGATCTGAACGGGATTATGCTGTTACAGGAGCAAAATCTGGCGATCAACAATGGCACACTTTCCTCGGGTCTCGCTGAAGAAACCATTAAGTTAATGATGCAGGAGATGCCGATTATCGTGGCGCGGCAAGGGGATGACGTCGTGGGTTTTATGATGTCAGCCACGTTGGAACGTAATGCGAATATACCCATTGTGCATGCCATGCTTTCAGTTTATCGCGGTGGGGATAATGCGTATCTCTATGGGCCGGTCTGCGTTAGCGAAAAAGCCAGAAATAAAGGCTTGGCAAAGAAAATGTTCGAAGAGTTGAAATTACAGATTAAAGGGCGGCAAGGAGTGTTATTTATTCGTAATGATAATGCACCTTCAATCAATGCCCATAAAAATATGGGCATGCAAGCCGTGGCGGAATTTAGTTATAACGATGCTGCATACACCGTATTTTCATTCTTTAGCTGAAATATCATCTGCGATGACTTGATAGCGCAGCTATTTCCGCCACTATTATATTAATTAATTAATTAATTAGCTAGCTGCTTCAGCAACGCTTCTGCCGTAGCGGCTGACGATCCCGGATTCTGGCCGGTAATCAGCAAGCCATCGATGACCACATAAGAGTTCCAATCATCAGCTTTGGAATAAATCCCGCCCAGTTTTTTTAGCTCATCTTCAACCAGGAAAGGCACCACGTTGGTCAACTGAACTCCTTCCTCTTCAGAGTTGGTAAAGCCTGTGACTTTCTTGCCAGCGACTAAAGGCTGGCCATTTGCCGCCTTGACGTGGCGCAGTACGCCCGGTGCATGACACACCAGAGCGACAGGTTTTCCTGCACCGATAAAGGATTCGATCAGCGTAATTGAATGCTGATCTTCTGCCAGATCCCACAGCGGCCCGTGACCTCCAGGGTAAAATACACTGTCAAAATCATCCTGAGAAACGCTGTCCAGGCGCACCGTGGTGGCGAGCTGCGCGGTGGCTGCAGCATCGGCTTCAAAGCGGTGGGTCAGCTCAGTCTGGAACATTGGCTCGTTGCTTTTCGGGTCCAGCGGTGGATTGCCGCCTTTTGGCGAAGCCAGAGTGATCTCCGCGCCTGCGTCCTTGAAAGCGTAATAAGGTGCAGCCAATTCCTCGAGCCAGAAGCCGGTTTTCTTGCCAGTGTCGCCCAGTTGGTCATGTGAGGTGAGAACCATAAGAATTTTCATTGTTAATTCCTTAATTGCTTTAAGAATTTATGTAGCGCAGGGGATTTCCCGCTGTCAGCTGTATAACTCAGGGAAACGTCTTCGTTTCGGACAAACGCATCATCTCCCTCAGTGACATATTTCGGAAATTTATTTATATTATTTCAGATATTCATATTGGAAATATCTAGATGAAATACGATCTGAATTTACTGCCAGTTTTGGTCGCGCTGATGGAAGAACGCAACGTGACTCGCGCCGCTGAACGGCTTGGCATGACGCAACCCGCGCTTTCCAATGCGTTAAATCGTCTACGCGATATGCTGCACGACCCTTTATTTATTCGTGAACGTTACGGTATGCGCCCGACACAGATGGCCGAGGAGCTGATGCCGGTGATCACAACTGCGCTGGCAAGCCTTGATGATGTGATACAGGGTCAGCAGGAGTTCGACCCCTCGAAAACCACGCGGCTGTTTACTCTCGCGCCGAACAGTTATGTCGAGTTTGTGCTGATGCCCGCACTGGTGGCGCGGCTACGTGAGTCTGCGCCGGGTATTCGTGTTCGACTGATGCCTTTTGGTAATGACTTGATTGAAACCGGCGTGATTTCCGGTACTACGGATATGGTGCTGGGAAGAATCGTTGATGCGCCGAATAATATGGTGGTGCAGCATTTAATTGATGAAGGACTGGCTTGCGTGGTGCGTGCCGACCATCCTGAAATTGGCAATCACTTAACGGCTGAACAGTATGAGCGAATTAAACATGTTAACGTGCTGCCTCCCGGCCGGATGCGCGCCGGGCTTTATCAGGCTCTGGAACAGCAGGGATTAAAACGCCAGGTCGCCGTTTCGGTCACCCATTTTTTAGCCGTTCCGGAAATGATCGCCGTCACCGATTATTGCGCCACGCTGCCGGGATTAATTTGCCGACATCTGGCCAAAGACCCAAGGCTTAAAGTTATTCCTGCTCCCGTCAATCTCGGTACTTTTCCGGTCGAAATGGGCTGGCATGTTCGCTACCGACACGACCCGGCTCATCGCTGGTTGCGCTCATTGATTGGCAGTCTGGCTAAAGAACTGCTAGCGGGGAGCGAGTCGTCAGCGTAAAGACGGATCAGTGCGAGGAAACGAACGCCGAGGCTGCATGAGCCGGAGGGACGGCAAAATTTTCCCGCATGCGGCGAGTCTCTTCCGCGGGAGGTAAGCCAAACAGCCGTTTGAACTCTCGGTTGAATTGCGAAGGGCTTTCATAGCCAACCGACTGGCTGGCGACTGCCGCCGTAATGCCTTGGCGGACCATCATCAACCGCGCCTGATGTAAACGTGTCGACTTGAGATATTGCATCGGTGAGGTCTGAGTTATCGCTTTGAAGTGACTATGAAAAGTCGGCACGCTCATGCCTGCTTCCTCGGCCAGTTGGGCCAAATCCAGTCGCGTGGCGTAGGTTGCATGAATACGCCGTAATGCTTTGCCAATCTTGCCAAATTGGCCCTGCATTCCAAGCGCCGCGCGCATCGCGTTCCCCTGTGCGCCAGACAGAATGCGGTAATACATTTCGCGCACCAAAGCGGGCCCCAATATTGCCGCATCCAACGGGTTGCCCATCACTTCCAGAAAATGAAGTACTGATAATCTCAACGCAGGGTCCAGCGGGCTAGACATCATGCTTTCTGGCGAACCAGTGGGCTGTGGAACGCCGTGCCGCTCCATTTCAATGAGCAATTCAGCCGCTAACTGGAAATCCAGATGTAAATAAATAGCCAGTAAAGGGCTCTTGGGTGAAGCATCTGTTTCCATTACAAACGGCACAGGAACAGAAACCGCCAGATAATGCTGTTGATCATAAACGTAAGTCTTATCGCCAAAATATCCGCGTTTTGAACCCTGACAGACAATGACAATCCCGGGATCGTAAAGCACCGGAGTCCTTGCCAGTGGGCGATTGGAACGCAGAAAACGCACGTCTGGCAGGGCGGTCAGGTTATAACCCTCGTTTGGAGCCAGTATCAAAAGACGTTCAGCCATGCTTAACGGCACGGCCTCAAAACATCCTGTTTCAGTGCGATTGTCCTCCACGGCAAGTGTCCTCATAGTTTTAGGCAATAAAAAGAGAATATCTGGTCTAAAAAACACTCACTCAAGAGAATAGTATGCATACATCTCTTAACGAACGGGAGTTTTTATGACTGTTTCTAAAATTATTTTAATCACTGGTGTCAGCAGCGGCTTTGGACGAGCTTTGGCGCAAGAAGCCTTAAATAGTGGCTATCGCGTAGTAGGCACCGTGCGTAACGACGCTGCAAAAACTGCCTTTGAAGCACTGAATACTGCACGGGCCTTTGCGCGTGTTCTTGATATCACTGATTTTAATGCGATTGAAGGGATTATTGCTGACGTTGAGGCCTCTATCGGGCCGATTGATGTACTGGTTAATAATGCCGGATACGGGCACGAAGGCGTGATGGAAGAGTCACCGCTGGAAGACATGAAACGCCAGTTTGATGTCAATGTGTTTGGCGCAGTGGCAATGACCAAGGCCGTGGTTCCTTTTATGCGCCAGCGTCGCCATGGGCATATCCTCAATATCACCTCGATGGGGGGATTTATCACCATGCCAGGTATCGCCTATTACTGTGGCAGCAAGTTCGCTTTGGAGGGGATTTCGGAAGTTTTAGGGAAAGAGCTAAAACCTTTTAATATTGCCGTCACCGCAGTAGCACCGGGCTCCTTTCGAACCGATTGGGCAGGGCGATCAATGGTCAGGACACCGCGAACGATTGCTGATTACGATCCGTTGTTCGACCCTATTCGCCAGGCGCGAGAAGAGAAAAACGGCAAGCAGCTCGGCGATCCGGCCAAAGCGGCGCGGGCGATGCTGGTGGCAATTGAGAGTGACTCGCCTCCGGCCCATTTGCTGCTGGGAAGCGACGCATTGGGCCTGGTACGTGACAAGCTTAAAGCTTTAGCCAGCGAAATTGATATCTGGGAAAGCGTTACGCGCTCAACGGATGGTTAATATTTAAAGCTTTAGATGTATTAAAAGGGTTAGCATTTTTAACTCTTCATTCGTATATCTGCACCGGGAAGATTTTATTTGTATTATCATGGCCGTAGACACATGAAGCCTGTATTACGCGTTTTTATAGATTTTCTTAAGGCGACAAATGATTATGAAGGAAGGGCATAAATGACCTCGAAGATTAAGTTGCTGGTTCTTAATACATTGAGCGAAGAACATCAGGCGGCTCTGGCGCAGGCCTGTATTACCACATTTGCGGCAACCCCCGAAACGCGTGCGGCTGTCATCAAAGAAAAAGGCGCTGAGTTTACTGCGGTGCTGACCATCGGCTTGCTGGGTTTGACCCGGGAAGAGATGCTATCTATGCCTTTTCTTAAGCTCATCTGCTGTATGGGCGCGGGTTATGAGGGTATTGATGTTCAGGCCGCTCGTTCATTGGGAATTACCCTCGTAAACGGTCGCGGCACCAATGATAACTGCGCGGCCGATCACGCCATGGGTCTGGTAATAGCGACTATGCGTAATTTCCGTAAACTCGATCAATTATGCCGCGACGGCGTTTGGCGCACTGCTATTGCTCAGCCGACCAATATTTCCGGCAAGCGAATGGGCATTTTTGGCTTAGGAATGATCGGTGAGAAGATTGCCAAACGCGCGGCAGCATTCGACATGGAAATTGGTTATCACAATCGCAATCCAAAGCCGGAATCTACTTACACCTATTTTGATCATTTGCTGGCGTTGGCCGAGTGGTGCGATGTATTGGTTTGCGCTGCTCCCGGCGGTGCAGAAACCATGCATATTATTGACTCGGCGGTGCTGTCCAGGCTAGGTCCTAAAGGTTATCTGATCAATATTGGTCGCGGTAGTCTGGTGGAAACGACTCTGCTTGCCGAGGCGCTACGTGATGGTGTCATCGCGGGTGCCGGGATTGATGTTTATGAAACCGAGCCGGCGCGCCCCGAGGCGCTGCTTGAACTCGACAACTTGCTCATCACCCCGCATCTCGCCGGATGGTCTCCAGAAGCCACTCAGGCACAGCTGGATCTCGTATTGGCTAATCTTGACGGATATTTTTCCGGAAATGGTGCAATCACGCCGGTGTGAGGAGCAGTTAAAACCAACCATGGTGGGTTGGTTTTAACAGGACGATTATTCCACGACAGTAATCTGGCTACGTCGCTTTCTTTCTGTGAGAAATGCGCGTACCAGCCAGAGCCAAAGCAGGCCACAGGCAAGATTGATCAGACTGAAACGCAGGCTGCCGCCGCTGAAGTAGGCGGCTTTCGAGCTCTCGATTCCCAGTGCAAACACCAAAATAGTGACCATCCCCACCATGGCCGCCACGCTGCCTTTTCCGGCACTGCTGGAAAATAGCGTCAGCCGATAAAGCCCGGCATTAATCAGCCCGGTTCCGAAGCCGTAAATGCTTAGTCCGGCGGTCAGCCAAAGGTAGCTGTGGCTATTAACTGCGGTGGCGATCGCCGCTATGGCTAAACCAAGGATAATTGGCCACGCTCCCAGTTTAAGCGGTTGCTCAATGGGCAGGCGGCTGGCGAGGCGGCCCAGAGTCAGGTTACCGGCGATCATGGCCACAAAAACCGGGATTTGAAGCAGCGCATAATCCATTTGGCTAACCCCCTGGTCATGGATAAGGATCACTGGCGACAGGGCAACCCAGGCAAGGCAAGGGATCGTCCCAATGCCAATTGCCAGCGAACCGCTCATGACTTGTCGATCCTTGAGCAAGGTGTAATAGCCTTTTGCCAAAGATTTCACCGAAACTGATGCATTTTTATCTCCTGACGTTTCAGGCATATAGCGCCATAGACCCACCAGTGCTAAAGCCGTAACGCCGCCAAACGCCCAGAACATGGTGCGCCAGCCGCTGAAAGAGAGAAACGCGGCTCCGGCGATCGGTCCGGCCAAGGGAGCGAGCAATGACACGTTGGCCATCAGCGCCATAATTTTCACGCTGAGCGACTCCTCAAAGGCTTCCTGAATCGCGGCATAGCCCACTGCGCCGATAAAGCATAGGCTGACGCCTTGTAAAAAACGCATCAAAACGAATTGTTCAATGCTTTGCACCCAGTGGGTTGCAAAACAGGTCAGCATAAAAAATGCTACCCCGCAGAGCATTACCGGGCGGCGGCCAAGTTTGTCGGAAAGGGGGCCCAGCAGCCATTGCAGCATAATGCCGCCCATCAGGTAGGCGGTCAGTGAGGCCGAAACCCACTCTGGCCCGACGTGAAACTCGCTGGTGACCAGCAACATGCCGGGCTGAATCATGTCATGCGCGATATAGGTGGCAAACTCAAACAGCACCAGCGAGATCGGGAAAATCAACTGTCGACGGGTTAAGCTCGACGCGGGAACAAACACTGACATTGCAAATCCTTCCCCAAAAAATGATAAAAAGCGCGGCCACTAGAGCGACCGCGCCAACCTGTTCAGTGGTTATGCTGAGCAGTTGAAAGTTTTTAACGCCATTTAGCAATCGGGTTAACCAGCGTACCGGCGAATTTCAGATTCTCGGCCGGATCGGACAGGTTTATCATCTGCTGATTATTGGCTAATTGCAGGCGGTTAAGGCAGGAGCGGGTAAACTCCGGCGCGAACATATCGTAACGGGCAAACTTGCCGGCAAATTGTGGATGCGCCTGCTGATATTCTTTCACACAGTTGGCTACGGCCTGCCAGAATTGCTCTTCCGGCAGGGTATCTGACTCGTGCAAAATGGCGCTGATAAAGCGGAAAATGCAGTCGAATACGTCGGTAAAAATTGACAGGAGTTTGAGGTTTTCCGGTACGTCTACCGCCAGGCGCTGTACTTTTTCCGGCAATACGGCATCTGGATTCATCACCGCGATTTCTTCGCCGATATCTTTCATATAGGCGCTCACCGGAACATTATTCTCCAGCAGCAGGATCAGGTTTTCACCATGCGGCATAAACACCAAATCATGCTGATAGAAACAGTGCAGCAGCGGGCTGAGATAGCAGGTCAGGTAACGTTCAATCCACTGTTTCGCCGGTAAACCTGAATCGGCAATCAGCGCCGGTAATAGGGGTTGCTGATGATGATCCACGTGCAGGAACGAGGCCATAGTCATCAGGCGCTGATTAGGCTGCAAACTGGCTACAGGATTGTCGCGCCACAGCGCAGCGAACATTTTTTTGTAGGCGGAATCACCCTGAATGGCTTTTTCGTAATAACGGTTGTGATACCCCACGGCCGCAACTTCACGAAGAATGCGGAAGTCACAACGCTGTAGCCAGCCATCTTTTTTTACCAGTTCTTCGAGCCATTGGTTAATCGCCGGCGTGGTCGCCATATAGTAAGGCGAAAGGCCGCGCATAAAGCCCATATTCAGCACTGAAAGCGCCGTTTTCACATAACGTTTATTTGGCTGGCTGCGATTGAAAAAGGTACGAATCGACTGCTGAGCCTGATACTGATCGTCGCCCGTGCCGAGATAAACAATATCTTTATTGGCGATATCTGCGGCAAATACGGTCAGTAGCTTATTTTGCCACTGCCAGGGATGAACCGGCATAAAAATGTAGTCATCGATTGGCAGGCCTTTTTCGACCAGCAGGGCATTAAAATGATCCACCGTCGGCTGCCCCAACTCGTCGTGCATCAGTTGCTCATATTCCAGGTCGCTGAGACTTGAGAAATGAGCATTACGCAGGTGGACGGCGACCCAGACCAGATTGATCGGTGTCGCGGCTTCCGGGGCATAAGCCAGATAATCTCGGGCATCGAAGCCAATGCGCCCATTGTTGGCCACAAAGCACGGATGTCCTTCAGTCATTGAGGATTCAACGGTTTGAAAATCTGCATTCACCAAAGCCTGGCTGTCAGGGTTATTTTTCTGCAATTTGAATACGCTACTGCACAGCGTGCTGCTTATTTCTTCCATGTAGGTCGCTAATAACGCCTGCGGAATACCAATCTGCTGGTTAAATTCAACAATAAACTGTAAAGCATCCAGCGTCAGTGGATGACCGTTTTCCTGTTTGATAAGCGAACCTGCGTCAATCTCCCAGTGGTCCAGCGCCAGTCTTTTTGCCTTGAACTGATAAACGGCTTCCCCGCCCGGAACGGCAAGAAAATAGAAATTGTTGTCGGATTGGGTTGGGGTAACGATTTTCTCGTGAGCGAATTCTGCAATCGCTTTGCGGATCAGCAAGCGATTGGCCTGCGCCCAGTTATCACCCGAGAGGTGGGTTCCGGTCAGTAAAGGCGTTGTATGATTCATATTCAGCGATTCCTTCGTTAAAGCTTGTTGATAATCTTCACGCTGGCAAAAGGCCAGCCAGGCAGTTTTGTGCCCCATATCAATGGTTTGTTGATAGCGGAAACCCGCACGCTTGTTCAGCGGATGAATTTTGTTATTACGCACGTCCGGCTCGACGACGACCCGCCCCACCTGTGGCTGGCTAAACATGTAGTCCATCACCACGGTGAAGACCTGCCAGCTGAACTGCTTGACCGGTTTGTTGGCCGGAGCAATCAGAATGTGCATGCCGTAATCGTCAGGTTGTGCGGCGTAGAATTTACCGACGTCATCTTCGCTTGCCCGGTAAAATTCCATCAGGAAGACCGGCTTTTCATCGCAGTAGCCAATCATCACTGCCTGCGGATTTTTCGCCGTCAGCTGTTGATAAAATGCGGCAACCTGCTCAAGACTGTCGTTTTGCATCCCCCAGAAACGGGCATAGTCGCGAGTGACCCAACTGTGGATCAGCGAAGCATCATCTGCGCACATTGGACGGAGAGAAAAATCACCCGCAGGGCGTGTGGTACGAAAAATAGCAGACATATCAGCGCTCCGACTGTGACGGGAAGGTCTGGAAAGCAATCTGGCGCTCGACCGGATAAACCTCCCGGCCAGTCAGTTCGCGCAGCAATACCGAGTTGCGGTAGCAGGCCATCCCCAAGTCCGGGGTAACAAAACCGTGAGTATGCAGTTCGGCGTTTTGCACAAAGACTTGGTTGTGATGATCGATGCTGTAATTGCGTTGCACGTCGTAGCGGCCTTTTTCATCCCAGCGCAGGCGGTGGGTGATCCCTTCGATAAACATCGGTGGGCGATACTGATAGCCGGTTGCCATTACCAACCCTTCGCTACGGCGGGTAAAGGCGCGATCCTGTTCCTGCTGATGCAGCGACAGTTCGAATTCACCCTCTGGCAACCATTTCATATCGGTCAACTCAGAGTGAGTAAACAAGTTGACGTCAAGTTTGCCGTCGAGTTCTTTGACATACATCAGGTCGTAGATGTCATTGATCAGGCTGCTATTAATGCCTTTATAAAGATTTTTATGGCGCGCATTCAGCTCATCGCGTTTGGCTGGCGGCAGATTGTGAAAATAATCGACCCACTCCGGCGAGGTCATTTCCAGAGTCAGCTTGGAATATTCCAGCGGGTAGAAACGCGGGGCGCGAGTGACCCAGTTCAGCTGATAGCCAAAACGGTCGATATCCGACAGCAGATCGTAATAGATTTCGGCCGCACTCTGTCCGCTGCCCAACACGGTTATTGATTTTTTCTTCTGCAGCTTTTCTTTATTGACTAGGTATTCGCTGGAGTGAGTCATGTGATCGCGATAGGGGCGACTACAGGCTGGCATCCAGGCAGCCGGACCCGTGCCCAGGATCAGATGACGTCCCAGCCATTCCTGTATTTTACCGTTTACCGTATCCACGGCACGCACGCGATAGCACTGTAAGCTCTCGTCGTAATTGACGTACTCGACACAGGTATTCCAGCGCAGATTACTCAGTTGGGAACAGGCCCACTGGCAATACTGGTTATACTCTTTACGCATCAGGAAAAAATCTTCGCGAATGTAAAAAGAGTACAGTTTTCCCTTCTGCTTCATATAGTTCAGCAGGCTATAGGGACTGGTTGGATCGGCGAGAGTCACTAAATCAGCCATAAATGGCGTCTGCAAATGCGCGCTTTCCAGCATCATGCCGGTATGCCAGTCGAAGCCGGGATTTTGGTCGAGAAACACGCCGCTCAGACCTTCAACCGGCTCGCTCAGGCAGGCCAGGCCCAGATTGAATGGGCCAATGCCAATACCGATAAAATCATAGATGTTGTTATTCATGACGGAGTTCTCATTGGTTAGCCGCGTTAAGCGCAGAGTCGCGCACGAGTTCACGGCCGTAATGCACAATCAGAGCAATGACATCTTCGATGTCTGCCGCCGTGGTGGTTGGATTCAGGAAGGTGAATTTCAGATACTGGCGACCGTTGACCTTGGTGCCAGCAATGACTGCATTGCCCGAGCGGAACAGCGCTTTGCGAATATTGGCATTAATGTCGTCGACAAGGGTTTCATTCATACCCTGACGCGGCACATAACGGAAAATCTGGGTGGTCAGTTCAGGCGCGTGCAGCACCTCAATTGCCGGATGCCCTCTCAGCAACTGATGGGCGGCCTGAGTCAACGCGATGATGCTGTCAAAAGCATCACCCAGCGCCGCAGGGCCCATGATACGCAAGGTTAGCCACATTTTTAGCGCATCAAAACGGCGGGTAGTCTGAATGCTTTTATTGACCAGATTGGGTGTCCCTTCCTGCTGCGCGCTAAGCGGGTTTAGATAATCCGCATGATGAGTCACATGGCTCAGATTCTGCTTTTCACGCACGAAGAAGGCACCGCAGCTAACAGTCTGGAAAAATGATTTGTGATAATCCACGGTGACAGAATCGGCTTTTTCAATGCCGGAAAGGCGCTGGCGATGATTTTCCGAGACCAGAAATCCGCAGCCGTAAGCCGCATCGACGTGCATCCACAGGCCGTAATGCCGACAAAGTTTAGAGATATCCTGCAACGGATCGATGCTGCCAAAATCGGTAGTGCCGCTGGTGGCCACGATGGCAATCGGGATAAGCCCCTCGTGAAGGCATTGCTGAATCTCCTGCTCGAGCAGGCGGGCATCCATGCGATAGTGCTCGTCGCAGTCCACCGGGATCACCGCGTCATAGCCGAGTCCCAGGATTGCCATCGATTTCTGAATGCTGAAGTGGCTCAGTTTAGAGGTGAAAACGCGCCACTTTGCGGCATCCTGCGGGAGTCCACGATGTTTGATCAAATGTCCTGGATGATGAGCTGCGCACCAGCTATCGCGCGCCAATAGCATAGCCATCAGGTTGGACTGCGTGCCACCGCTGGTAAAAATCCCATCGGAAGAAGCGGGCAAGCCGATGCGGCCGAGGGTCCAGTCAATCACCTTTTGCTCAATCAGCGTGCCGCCAGCGCTCTGATCCCAGGTATCTACCGAACTGTTGACCGCCGCCATGATTTGCTCGGCCAGCAGGGAAGGGAGCACTACTGGGCAATTCAAATGGGCGACATATTTAGGATGGTGAAACCAGACGGCGTCTCGCAGGTAGAGGTCTTTGAGCTCATCAAGTGCCGCTTCGTTGCTGCCAAGTGGCTGGTCAAGATTTACCTCACTAAATTTAGGTGCAAGTTCATGAGGAAGAATGCCGCTGAAAGGTTTTTCAACGTTTTTCATCGTATTGGTCATCAATGCCAACGCTTCTTGCGTTTGCCGGGCCCACGCAGAAAGCTGGCGATCGTTGAAAATATAATCCTGAGAACCGGCAGCGCTTTGAGTTGGCTCCAGCTGAGTTGGCGAACGTAAGGCCATATTCTTTTCCTTTGTTTAAGACGTAGAAAGCCCTGCCGCCATTTGAAAATGACAGCGTTAAACCCCTGACGATCAATCTATAGTTCAGGGTTACTAATGCTTTTGCGGAGAGGTAAACACCTCAGAAACTCGAATATCTAAGTTTTTTAACGGATCAGAACAATAACCACTCCTTTCTGTGTGGATTTTCAGGGCTATAAGCATTGATGATATTGAGAATCAGATTATAAATAACAATCATTATCATTCAATGAGATTAATGTGAAATTTTGTTATAAGTTTTGTTAATGCTTAAACTGCGATGTTGATCACGAAACTAGGGTGAGATGTTTGAAATGTAGTTAAGATTTGGTTATGGAGGGGGAGGCTATGATAGGAAAAGGTTATAGAGGGGAAAATAGTTACCCATGCAAAGTTCTATAATCATCATTTCTTATCAAGGCCTAAATTGAGGTTTAATCTCTATTTAATGGTAGGTTTGCTGATTTTAGAATGCATATTGAATGCCCACACGGAAACGGGTCTGTCTGTCGTGTGATGTTGAGTTAACAGACACGTTGCCAATTTCGGCAAAAGGCGTCCAGTGTTTGGTAAGGTTATAGGCCAATTTAAGATCTTCTTCATAATCCCATCGAGCATTGTCAAAAAGTATTTTATTGCTGTGCCTATAAATATAATTATATTCCAAACGCCAATTGTTGAGCCGATAACCCAACCAGATTTCCCCACGATTTGTTTTCTTACTACTCGTGTCATTACTGTAACGTGTTTCCTCGTAGCGATAGCGTGTATTGAAATAAAGGCCGTTAGAGAATGTATATCCTGCAGTTAAGGACGGTTTATAGATATTGTTACCAGTATTAGACTCAACGGCAAAGCCGGGCTGCAAAAATAAAGCAGGTGTGACTTTATATTGATAGGTTAGCGTCGTTTCTGTGCCATTACCCACCATCTTATCAAATGGGCGATTAGGGTTTTTATCTCCTGACCGCCATTTGTCTTCAAACGAAATACCAATACCATTATCAAAACGATGCGAAAGTAATATTCTATCTTTTTGCTGTTTGCTGTCATCAAGCCATTCATGGCGAAGATCTATGGTCAAAGCCTGGCTGCTTGTGCTGGACAGCAGCAGCCCGCAGAGCAGCAGCCTGTTAATTTTCATTATATGATTCCCAGAGACATTGAGGGTGTTATTTTTTATTTAGATTCTTTACTTTAATAAAATGATATTTATTTTTTTACTATAAAATCATTTCCGCTGTAAATATTTCCGCTAACAATGTCACTAAGTTTACCTGCATCAGTGCGTAATGAGATATTCTCTTTGAAAATGCCCTGATGTTCGGTGGTTGTGTATGGAGAGGGGCGGAACAAGAAATTAAAACGTTTGTTATTGATTGATATATTATTCTCAACAACCAGAGCTCCTGGATTGAAATTATCCGTGAAGCCGTCCATGCCATTATTAATGGCCACATTATTATGGATTACATGAGCCACGGGTAACCCTTCGCCACCGAGTTTAAAACCGTTGCTGCCGTTATGAACCGATAGACTATTTTCAATCGTGACAATTCCGTCAGGGCCGTCTTCGATTTTATTGAATAAATCGAAGCCATCATCGATATTATCGTGAGAATAACAATTGACGATTTTATTCCCTTCGCCCACTCGCATTTTCACGGCAAACCCATCAGCATTTTTACGACCTGGATCCTGATTCCCCCATGACTCTGAATTGCTGATCAGGTTATGGCTGGCCCAAAGAGCTCGGCCGATGCCGTCAGGTGAAGAGACCCATATTCCGGTATCGTCGGCATTATGTGCTACAACGTGGTCAATTTGATTATAACTGCCAGAAATATGAAAACTTTTTTGAGTAACGGCTATAGCTTTGATATCCCAATAGCTGGCGTCGAGATTTAGCCCATTGAATACCACATTATTACCCTGCGGGCGCAGCAATTTAGGTTTTCCAGCAATGCCACTTGCTGTGGCCGGGATGGTGCTGGCGGGATAGGTACCCTCAGCCATCCACAAAGTTCCACCAGGGGCTAATAAATTGACTGCACTCGAGAAATCTAATGGATGCTGTTGCGAACCATCATTACTGGCTTCACCTTGTGGTGATGCATAAACAACATCTGGATTATTAATCTGCACCATTCGTAGTGGGAATTTTTTTGTCAGAGTTTTTCCGTTATCGGGAGTAAATATCACGTTAAGTTCCGCTGAGGGCTGTTGTAAATGCACAGGCACAGCAATGACCTCACCGCTTCTGACCATTTTCGGAGCCAGCAAGTTCTCATCCCCCATTTTTATTTGCATCTTTCCATTTACATTGCTGCGCAGCTGGAAAATACCATCGCGCTTAGTGATAGCAGGCGAGGACATTAACTCAATATAAGGTTCTAGATTAGGGGGAATATAGGGCAGCGAAGGCTTTATATCGGCTGGACTTAGGATCAGTTTCGCATGATTAACGGTAATTTTAGCATTACGCGAAGCAAAAAATCCGACGTAATAACCGGTTTTGTCCAGCTGTGTAACGATATCCGCGCCTTTTAGCATTTTACTTACCCACTGTCCGCTATTGTGCGAAGAATAAGCAGCCTCAAATCCATCGTTGGTCCGGATTAACCTTAAAGAGAAATTTTGGGGTGTGGACAGCGGATGATAAGCTTCCCTCACGATCCCGATTCCGGTATTTCCCCAAGGGTGCTTGACTCCTTGCCGAGCGATCATTGCCACCTCGGGCAGATTATTTCCTGTCTGCATTATACTGTTCATCACCATATTTGATGCCGCGGGTAATTCCTCAACACCTGGCTTGAGTATGGGTTCTCGCGCATTACCCAAAATGTCGCGTACCAATAATCCGGCTCCCTCCTGACCGGCGGGTTTTGCCCCATTTTCAGGTCCAAATTGATTTAGCGTGATGTCAGCTTGTAGCTCAAAGTTTACGTTGGCCGGCAGTCGCGTATAAAAAAATGTCAAACCATCGTGGCTGTTACCAATTTTTCCACCACGGCTTTCTAATGTGAAAGGTGTATTGAGTCGAGTACCTGCTGCCGGGACAGTTTTTCCGTCTGCTAGCCGTGTCGCGTTGGTGCCAATTTTTTTAGGAAGCACGTTGGTTGCAAAATTAATATCTGTCGACTGACCGAAAGTAATGCTATGCCAAATCAGGTTAGCTGAGTCGGATAGAGGAGCCGCCAATGTCTGTGCGCTAATCCCAACTGCCAGCGCCACAATAAGTAATTTACCTTGCCACATATCTGTATCCATCCTGAAAATAGTCGTTTCAAAAGTTGAATGTTTCACACTTAAATTAAATTGAAATGATGTTTCACTTTTAAAGATATAGCATTTTATTTTCATAACCGGATGGAAATTAATGTGAATTACTTCACAATTGAAGGAGAGAGGGGACATTCTAGAGGAAGTTTTAGCGGAGGCTTTGAGTAGAATTAGGCTCAACATTGTCAGGCAGCACCAACAGGTGTTTATGAAAGAGGTTATCTTTTTCAAACTGGCGCTTTCAAAAATCAGCTCAAAACTCGCTGGACCGTGACTGGAAACTTTTAACCACCTGGCAGATTTGTCGAGCGGCGGCGGTTGCTCTGCGGCAACGGTAAGATACTCGGTTCTACGTGCGTAAATATCGTATTGATTAAGCTTTTTGTTTAAGTTAAAAAAGAAATGCTTGTTTCTTTCGGGTATCCATCAAGCTCATTTTCCTTCTATTCCTGAGCCCGCAACTTGCACCTCTGGTGTACAGATTAACTTCATCAGGACTCATTAATATGATCATTCGCTTATCCAAAGCGCTGCTGGTGTGTGCGATTGCGCTGCTTGCCACGCTGGTAGCTTTTGGCAATATCACGGATTACGGCTCTAACTATGCCTTTGTGCGCCATGTCTTTATGATGGATACCATTTTTCCTGGCGCTACAATCACCTACCGTTCAATACAGTCTCCCTGGCTGCATCAAGCAGGTTACATTGCCATTATCACCTTGGAAAGCATGACTGCGCTGCTGTGTTGGGCTGGCGGGCTGCGTCTGGTTTGTGGTTTAAAACAATCTGCAGCGGTTTTCAACAGAACGAAAAAAATGGCGGTGGCTGGCCTGACACTCGGTTTTCTGACCTGGCAAGTCGGATTTATGTCAGTGGGCGGGGAATGGTTTGGCATGTGGATGTCACAACAATGGAACGGGGTGCCTAGTGCATTTCGTTTCTTCGTCACTATTATTCTGGTGCTGATTTATTTGGTACAGCGCGACGTCGAGCTGGACGAGTGAAAATGGAATCGGCCTGCGTTCTGGCACTCAACTCTGCCCGCTGAGGCTTCATCATATCAGTGTTGCCGGTCAGGGCTGTTGGAGCAGCCCTGTACTGAAAGCGGATGTTTCTAATCTTATTTCTTTTTAGTAATCATCGACTTTAAATCGGCAAACGGGTTATAGGTTGCCGCAGCAACATCTTTTTGCGCGTCCTCTCCCGCGACAACTGATGTGCCATATTGATCTGCTTCAGTGTACTTCGAGTGTTCATGATCATGACAATAGAGACACAATAACTCCCAGTTACTGCCGTCTTCCGGATTATTGTTATGATCGTGATCGATATGGTGGACTGTTAATTCGCGAAGATTTGAATAAACAAACTCACGCGAGCAGCGCCCACATACCCACGGATAGAGTTTTAATGCCTTTTCACGGTAGCCGCTTTCCAGCCGACTGTAGTTTTTTGGGATCTGGGCCATTGCCGATATTACCTGTCATTAATAGAAAATTTAGCATTTGATTTTAGCAGGCTAGCTTGCCTGACAGGGGATTACAAGATGCGTGCTAAATCCGCTATTGGGTTCGGCCTGAATGCCGTCAAGATTAAGGATTTCAAAGGCAGGGTCCGTGGCCTTGTAAGACCGCATCATGACCAACGTTCAACAGTTACTGGCCGCTTTACCAGCAGTCAGCGCAAAGCCAGCGAATCAGGGTTTGAACCAAAAGGGAATTTGCTGTCATCTCAAAGCTTTATTCATGGGGAATTCGGCCGGACTTGGAACGGAAAAAAGACGTTATTGATCTGCAACCCGCCGAACTAAAGAAGCTGAAATCAATATCTACGAACCGATGCTTAATATCATTGAAGATCACGCCTTCGCTGATGTCAGCTCTATTTTCCTGCATCACTTTGAATCTGATTTTAAAGGGTGGGTTAAGGCTCGTATCTCTGTGTGAGGCTTAATTGCATTTAACATTCTGCAATCCGGATGATACAAATGCGTTATTCGAGCGCGATGCAAATTATTGACCCTAGCCTGAGAGACATTGGCTCAGATTTCTCAGCGAATGATGCATTTCTTACATAATCAGCAAGAAGCTAAAGAATATCAGATTGTATATATTGTTTCTCATGGGCATGTTAGCCAGGGTGTTCTGGCACAGCTAAAAGAAGGAATTATCAATAGTTTTTCTCGCTATGCTCAACCAAACGCGAGTTATTATGTTTTTGAACTCGTTGACGGGAAATGTACAGGGCTTAAGTGCTTTCAGTTCACTCTTGAATCCTCATCCAAGCAGATGGGAGCTCAGCGCGATGCATGATAATGAAACCGAAAAAGAATTTTGGAGTCAGTTAATATGCTCTTGTAGAGTGTTGAATGAGGAAGCTACATAACGTGGAGGAGAATTAAATTATCGCTTTTCCACAATCGTAGAATAAAGTCTGCTTAAGCTCAAGACGGATATGATCAATACCATCTTTTGTAAATGAATAGTCAGCAGAGAAGTAAATGCACAGCATATTTTTGATTAAAAATATTACGGACTACATACTGATTACATCTAAACCTAAATCAGGAAAGGAAGGACGCATTATGACTTCACATTACCTTGTTGTAGGTGGGAGCGGGATGTTATCAGGGGTAGTTAAGGAATTGATTGAATGTGGAAATGTCGTTTCCATTGTATCCCGCGGAGACGAAAAGTTCCGCAAACTGTTTGAGGTTTTAGGCACAAAAAATTTTCATCATCTATCGTGTGATTATCACGACATTGAGAATCTTAAGATCCAATTAGAAAATCATACTGAAAGTACCGGACTCTTCGATTTTTCTTTATGCTGGGTGCATGAGCCATCAGAAATGAATGTCTTTTTGGTTGCTGTTGAATTCACTAAGAATTCACTCTGGCATGTTGTTGGAAGTTCTTTAGCAGATCCATCAAAGCCAGAGGAAATTAGTCATAAATTATCTTTTTTCCGTAAAAATTATCCCAACATTGAATACAAAATCATTATATTAGGCTTTGTTATAGATAAGAGATCGAATTTAAATAACTCAAGATGGTTATCAAATTTTGAAATATCTGATGGTGTAAACTCTGCGTTAAAAAATGATAAAACAGTCAATATCATAGGTACCACAGTTCCTTGGTCTCTTCGACCTAATTTCTGAACCACCAAATAGTGTAAATTTCAGGGTATGAAAGTCTATGCTAATCAATGATGAGATGATCCGGCGAGACATTTCGTTTAACCAGTTTCCTTTGCAGAATGAAAACGATGATTGGGAACCCTGATGCGGAAATTGCACATAGCGCCAATAATATGTTCACATTTTGTGGTGCCATGCCGTAATCGGGTAATAGAAAAGCGGACAGGAAAAATGCGACGGTGGTAATCATATACATTATCGATGTCTGTAATGAAAAAAATCCAGCTCGTTGCCTATCATCAGGATACTTAATAGATACTGCAGAAGATGAAACCAGACGACTGTAAGATGCACCGAGAAATAAAGTAATGAACAACGCCGCATGCTGATAGCCCAATAATGGTATTAGCAAACTCAATATAAAGACTATCGTTGACCCGATAGCCAGAATCAAAGCAGAAAAACGCGAGGTTAACACACCTGTCATTTTTGTAGACAGGTAACCTGTGACACCACCGCCGAAGAACAACCAAGGCAATAGGTCTTGCGAAGCGCCCAACCGCTGTGTCATTAAGGGTACCAGAAAAGGAATCACCAGCATTGGACTAAACTGTACAAGCGCATTACTGGAGGCGAACAGCAAAGTATCCACATCAATGGGCTGCGTGTGGAGCTTGTCGAAAGATATGGGTTCGTGGGGGATGATGGATACAATCAGTGGCAATGCTAACAAACACAGTATACTTATTATCCACAAAGCGACATGCCAACCATAATGCGTACACAAAAATAATATAATGGGCATTCCTATAATGCTTACCATCGAAAATGACGCAATTACCGTCGCCAACATTTTTCCGCGCACGTTAGTCGGTGCGTTGTTTATCAATATACTGATACCCACACCCATTGTCGTACCGCCAACCAACCCTGCACAGAATCGTAGTGTAAGCAGAAGACTAAAACTGGAGATAAATGTCGTAAAAAGCGTCAGTAGGCCTAAGAGTGCCATATTGGCTATTAAAAAATGTTTCTTATTGAAACGACCAATCCAGTAAAAGGCGATAATTCCCGAAAGGACGGCGCCCGATGTGTACATACCGGATACATAGCCTGAGAATGATACGGGAACGGCGAAATCTGCCGCCATAAAAGCAAAAATAGGGTTGAACATCATATATTCCAGCGCATTAGTGAACTGGATAAAAGCTATTGTAAAGGCTATCCGCATAAGGACTTTATGATTTAACGTCTTTGTGACCAATGGCATAGCAAGCAACCTGTAGATGAAAGATATCCCAGTCTAACTGCTAGCAGTGGTGTTCATTAGATGGTAAAAATGGCACTGATTAGTATCAAATATGGGATAGTTGATGCGGACGGCTCTTGATTTTAATACTCTGAAAGTGTTCATCGCTGTGGTTGAAAGAGAAAGTTTTGTTGGGGCATCGAAAGCCCTTGAAATGCCGACATCAAATGTGAGTCGTTGTATTTCTCAGTTAGAACAAAAACTGAATCTTCAGCTCATTGAGCGGAGCACCCGACATTTGAAACTCACTCAGGCGGGGCACCTACTCTATATCCGAGCGAAACCATTACTGGAGGCCCTTGAGCAAACTGAGACAGAATTAACCTTGCGGCAAATGCAATTCAAGGGACCACTACGTATCTGTATTCCCAATGAAGTAGGTCCTGCATTGCTGGGTTCTATTATTGCCGATTTTGCCTGTCAGTACCCTGACCTGGAGATCTGCTGTGTCACAAATTTGTCAGGTTTCGAATCCCTGCGAGATGATCTGGATTTAGCTATCATTATTATCCGTGGTCAGATGGATGACAGTGACTACGTAGCCCGTCATCTGGTTACTATCCCTTGCACCATTGTTGCAGCTCCCTCCGTCATTCAGCGTTATGGCACCCCTACACAGATCCAGCAATTTGAAGAATTACCCTGTATTACAACAGTAAGTGCACTGAAGGGCGCACCCTGGCAGTTTGTTAATACAAAGGGAGGATTCGAGACTATTAAGGTTAAAGGGTATTATCGAGTAAACAGTGGAGAGATGGCAGGACGAGCGGCGGTATCAGGTGTCGGTTTTGCCATCCTATCGAAACAAACCTGCCAGCCCTACATTAACGATGGACGGTTAATCGAGATTGAGTTTGAACAATCCGCAGCCCCATTGCAATTGTTCGCACTTTATTCAGATCGGCGTTACTTGCCCACTAAAACACGAGCGCTCATTGATTACATGCATCAGAAATTGAGTGATACATCCTTTGCAACATAAGGCAGTATTGAATAGCCACAGAGAGTCCACTTGGCGTAAAGAACCCCTAAACACTGAAGGTCCGCCCCTAACTCAAAGCTGCCAGTTAGCTTTTTCTTAACTTGTTCAAAGTTAGTCACCAATGACCCGATAAATATTCATATCCACTTAAAGGATCGCCATGGCCAACCCTTTAAAACTGGCCGCCTATCACTATGCGATCATAAGCTCGCTAAAAAACTGGCTTGGGTCTAGGATGCTGACACTTATCCTGAAAACGCCACCTAGCTGGTTACGCCAGCCGTTTTTCTTTGCATAGACAGCTGGCAGCCGAGCGCGACCTCTGAAGGTCAGATTAATGTTTCGTTAAATGCCTCTCTCTATATCGTAATCGGTCGTTCAAGTCATACAGAATAAAAGCCAGACATCTATATTCGCGCGACGGCAGCTGATATCACTCAGTGGCTCGACGGGCAGCAGTTCGGATTGACCTATTTAAAACCTGCAATTTTCGTCGGTGCCACCGAGGATATCCGCACCGGCGCGCAGGATGCTCCGACGCCTCACGATGACGGGATGGAGGCGCTGAGCTGCCAGATTAAGTTCTTCGGCATCGATACCGATATGCTGGCCAGCCTCGGATTTATCAGCGGCCGCCGACCGCGCTTCACGGCGTATGAAGGCTATCTTAGCAA
This sequence comes from Rouxiella sp. WC2420, assembly GCF_041200025.1. Taxonomy (NCBI): domain Bacteria; kingdom Pseudomonadati; phylum Pseudomonadota; class Gammaproteobacteria; order Enterobacterales; family Yersiniaceae; genus Rouxiella; species Rouxiella sp. WC2420. The sequence goes on from NZ_CP165628.1 coordinate 1,580,954, forward strand.
CGGCACCGCGCTGGGAACGATAGAAGAAATCGAAGGGTTTGTGCATAAGGTCACCCGTGACCCGCGAGGCAATCAGTCCATGGCCGAATGCGCGGTGACGGTTGATATCGCCATCAGTTATTATAAGCAGTCCCTTGAAGGTGTTGAACTGATCGAGATAGATACCGAGCGGTTTATCCGCCGAGTGAACGGGGTAGATCAGCTGGCTATGTTGGCGGCGAAAGTGCGGTTATGAAATGCCTTTCAATCTTGCTCTAAAAGAACGGACCATTGTACTTATCAATAATGTGACAAAGTTAGTGCTTATTAACGGCTGACACCTTGTATGGTAAGGGATTAAGCTTATTCACTAAGTGGAGTAATCAACTAACAGTAGAACTTTCTGGTTGCACTTTAGGCATGCAAGGGGTAGATTTATTGAACAGTTGACAATGGTGTCAATTTTTTTAAAGGTCTCACATGGGTGAGGCAAATGTCGGCTACACACGGTGTACTGGCTAAGGTGGGTACATGTTATATAGCCAAGCTAAAGCTAAGAATCAACGCTCTATCCAGACGATTCTTGATAACACGAGTGTTATTGATAGCTTTGTGTCGCGTTCATTTCCTGACACCGTTGAGGTTCGCAGGATGCTTAGCCGTACCCATAAAGAATCACAGCTTTTCATTGTAACGTTAAAAAGCGATCTCAATCGTGCGGCCGATACTACGGTCGTTAAACCATTTGCTGAGATTGTAATTCGTGGCGAGAAATTGCGTTTTACCGTTCAACCTAAGAACCAATACCCTGATTTGTCAGTGAGTAATGATGTATTGATTTCGATTGAGAACTCTGTTGCTAAGTTTATGGAAGATACTTTTGCTACTCAGGTCTATTCTAACGATGTTCGTAGCAAGGAGAGCTTTAAGGAATGTCACCGTCTTTAATTGGCGATAATTACGCTAAAGATTTATCGATGCTCCCGTCTTTCCCAGGCGGGAGTTTTGTTTCAAATACTATTAACTTTTTGTCCCCTGATGACGTAATTATTTACCGCCTTACTGAAACAACTTACGATGGCGCTGATTTCGATCATATTGCTGTAATAGAAGAATTAGGATTTCATTCGTCGGATTTTATATCTGATCACATCGATGAGCTTAGAGAAGATAACGTCGAGGATGAAATTATAGTCCAAACTATTTTAAACCTTGATATGGTTGACGATAGTTTGACGAAAATTGTAGCTAGATTTGCTTATGACAATTTTCTTTTCAAAAACAGAGACGATGAAGATGATTTAGGCAAACAGATACGAGGGGCATATGTTGGTCCTGAATATGCTGGCGCAGGTTTAGCAGGCCAAGTCTACAGACAACTCGCCATTCTTCACCGTCACCTTGTTTGTGATAATACTCAAACCACGTTTGGCGCAGCACTCTGGGCAGGAACTGTACGTAATGTTGCAGGTAGAGTCGATATTTATAATGCAGCATTAAATCAATATGTTGAAGAACTTGATAATGGAGCTATTGGTGTCAATGGTTGTGTGCCCTGGGATATAGGCAAGTTAAACCCCGGCAATTTAGGTAAATGGGCGCAATATCCTTTTAACGCAACAATCAACCATTGTTATTATCTCGTCCTTATTATCTCAGCTTAAAATATTTCTAACATAGCTCTCTAGTAGTATTGAATTTAATGAAAAATAATTAGATGAGATTCATTCAACACTGATATTTAGAATTATTTATCTTACAGGCTGCACTAACTCTGAAAATTGGTGTTTTTAGTGTTTTCGTAATTACTTATAAATTAATTGCTGTATGATCTTTGAACTGTGGCAAAATCTGCAGTCGGAATTAGCGTTCTGAAATCCCTTGATACCTAGCCCATTTAAGAACATCGGGTTATTATAGGTACGACCTGTTTCACCTCAATGGTGGCTCAGGCGGGGGCTCCGTAAGGAGCGCCGGTTTCCAAGGGGTCCGGTACGCTAACTCTGTCTGGGCTACCACCATCGGGATTAGCGCCTGATATGGTAGCCATTAAACAATCCCCTTGGAGCCAATTACATGTCTATCATCTTTACTATTCTGAAATCTCAATATGCTAATATACATCAGGCGGTGCCCCATGTCTGATGCAACACGTGAGGCTGTTGAATTAGCCGTTGAGCATTGCTGTTCATTATCTTCAGCAATTATTGAAGTAACACATCCATCGATTAAAGAGTCATTAACGTTTATCCTTCATGAGAAACTTAAAGTACTTTCAACGATGATGGATGACATTGTTATATTGGATGGCGATCCAAGTGAATCAAATATGGTCGAATGGCCCTAACTCTTACTGAATGTGACCTTTTAAATTTGATTAATAACACAGTGTGATTCATGTTTTCTATTTTAATATAGATGCTATTGTTTTTAATGAACTCATCAATTTTGAGAAAAACCCGTCCATCATTAATGCTCTCTGCGGCTTGATATATCATTTTACACTTACTTTGGAGTTATCCTGTGAGTCATGTTTATCCCTGTAATATCAAACCCTGTTTTTTTATATAGTCCGATAGCTGCTTGATTATCAGGCTCAACGCGTAATTTTAGTGTGACCATTTGCTTTTTTTCAAGCATTGCTATCACGTTATTCATCGCCTCATGGCCAATTTTTTTATTACGATATTCCGGGGATATGTAGAAATCCATTATAAATACCGATTGTTCTTCGGGATAATAAAGCAACCACATGTAACCGACTTGACAAGGGACATCGCTGAGTATTTTAGTTATACGGAGCAGGGAATTATTTTTTGCTAGTTGGTTGTCAGGAAAAGAGGTGTTGAATGTAGCATTCGCTTTTTGGTGCGCTTCTAACTGGCTGAACTGATGGTTTCTAATAAGATCCATCTGATATTCATTAACAAAGATGGTGCAATATTCCCCAATTTCACTTCCAGTGCATTCTTTTAGAGATAACATTCCTATACCTCATCCCAAATGTTGACTATAAAGAATATGTGTAAAAACTTCAATTATTCATAATTTGTAATAAGTTATCACTTTAGAACTTCTTATACTAATCAAAATTTCATAAAAAACAGGAGGATCATACTATTCCATAAAAAATAAAAATGGAATTAAATTCCATAAAGGTATTAATAAGCAAATTTGCAACGTAAGTCTTAAGAATAAAGAGAACAAAAATAATATTTTATCTCAAATGAAATGATATCTTGAAATCAGTTTTTTTGCATAAAAACTCGCAACGAATGCAAAATATGACATTGATTTGTAAGGGTAAATAGATTGGCTCACAATAAATGAGCCCGCGAAACAGGATGAGCTATCGTACATTGCTATCCGTAATGAATACGTTCACTTTGTCATAAATTTTGCCCTTAGTGAGTTCTCCTTTTCGGGAAAGAATGATTACGCCGATTTTCTTGCGGTGGACACCCGACTTAAGATCCCTCCATTAAATAACGCCAGCTAGTTTTGTGCAACCCGTGTTTGATTGTGGTCATTCTGGTGATCCTGAAAGAAAGGGAATTCAGGTTTAGCTTTCTTATTAGCCAATTACTGGCAAAGGCGATCCCTGTCAGAGGGGCCGGACCCCCAATTGGTTTACCGGCGCATTGCACCGAATTAACACCACCGGGAGCTAAGAAGTTGACTGTAGGGAAGATGGCTTATGGTCGAAGACTACGCGGCACGACGGTATATAGCATCGAGACCGGTCAGCCGGTTTACATAGACCTACAGAAGCGGAAAATACGCTCCGTAAAGTAGCAAAAAAACCTCTCGAAATTGGAATCCAAAAACCGATTCTGAGGTCGATTTTTGAGGGGGTTTTTCCCCAGTTATTCCCCACGCCAATCCCACAAACAAAAAAACCAACCCTAAGAGGTTGGTTTTAATGGGAATTTTTGGTCGGCATGAGAGGATTCGAACCTCCGACCCCGGACACCCCATGACCGTGCGCTACCAGGCTGCGCTACATGCCGACGCTGTTTAAACAGTCTACTCATCTCGGTAATGAAATCAATACGCTACCATAATGAGTGCTTTATTTTTAAGCAGTTAGTTGGCGACGAAGCGTTTTTGATCGGTCAATACCTGTAGCAATAATCCCAACTCAGGTTTCTGATCTTTCAGCTCATTACCGTGACTGTCATAGGCGTGGTAATTACCATCGTGATCCAGTTTGATAGTTTGTGTTGGGGTGGTAATGACTAACGCGCCATCATTACTGGTGCTAGTTACCCAGTTATTGCTTCGGCGTGCGGCAAACAGGTCTTCACCCTGTGAGTAATCGGACGGCGACGTGCTTACGTGCAGCAGCCGTTGCATCAGAGTCGCCATCACGTCTTCGTGGGAGGTTAACTTAATCACATTTTGCGCTGGCGTACCGGGCCAATGAATGATGAGCGGAACTTTAACATGCTGCTCATCCATCTGATTTTGTTCTGGATTAAGATCGATACCTTTTGAAGCAGTTATGACTACAACCGTGTTATTCAACATGCCTTTGGCTTGCAGATTCTTCAGCACTTCGGCAATTTGCCCGTCAACTTCGCTGGCGCCTTGTTGATAACGTCGATTAATTACCGCCGCAGAAGGTTGTCTGCCGTCTTTACCGATCGTGGTTGCCTCGGAAGTGCCGTCGAAACTCAGATATGAGAACCATGGGCGAGGGCCGCGAGTATTAAGCCACTGCTGCCATTGTTGCGTAGTCTGCTGGTCGCTTTGGCGTGCAGCTGGCGGCAGTGAGAAGTCAGACAATAGCGCCTGACGATACAACGTGCTGTTAAAGCCGTTGGATGCAAACAGACCAAATTCATAGTTCTGCTGGGCGAGGGCAGTCATTAATGCCGACGGCTTACGAGAGGTAATAATTCCTTCAAGATAAGTCGGCGAGATACCATAGAACAGGCCAAACAAACCGGTGTCATTTTTGTTACCCGAACTCAAATGATCGGCAAAATTAACATTGGTGCTGGCAAACTGTTTTAGCTGTGGCATGTCTTTAGCGACAGAATCGGCATTCAAACCTCCCACCACAATCATCAGCAGGTTCAGGTTGCTGCCTTTATCGCGGAAGCTGATCGAGTTCAGCGGATATTCCACTGAAATTGCGTCCGGATCGCCTTGTTCTATAAGTCGTTGTTGATACGCCTGGGCATCAAGCAGCCCGTGTTTTTCGAGGAATTTACGCGCAGTCATTGGATATGACAGCGGTAAATTAGAACGTTGCATAGTAATCGGGCGATAGAAGTTGGCATCGGCCCAGATATACATCAGATGTGACGCAATGAAGCAGCAAATAAATATTGCTACCAGCGGCTTGGCGAAGCTTTGCCGACTCAGACTGCGCAACTTCTGCCAGGCCCAGGTGCCAAAAAGCATCTCGACCAGGAAAATAATTGGCACCGCGATGAACATCAACTGCCAGTCGCGAGCTAAATCTGCCTGCCCGGGGTTAACCACCAGCTCCCACACCACGGGATTAATATGCAAATGGAAACGGGTAAATACCTCGGTATCCACCAGCAGCAAGGTTAATCCGGCGGTGGCAAGGATAGCAGACAGGAACCTCAGCAATCGCTGCGACATCACCACAAAAGTCAGCGGGAAGATAATCAGCAGATAGACAGCGAAGCCGACGAAACTGAAATGCCCCAGCAAACTGACCAGCGCGTAAATCCTACCTTCGAGGGAGGAGGGCCAGTCAGAAACAAATAGATAACGGCTACCGAGTCCAAGACTAAGCAGAATATTGAATAAGGCGAACCAGTGCCCCCAGCTAACCATCTGGGATACTTTTTCGCGATAGCGCTGGCTATTTGTCACCATAAGAAGGCTTTGCTGAGTGTTAAATTAATGGGCTTTGTCTTCTCTTATAGATGCCTGCAGGGCATCGGCGAACGAACGTCCCAGAGTTTTGCGCTGAGCAGGTGCAACGCTGGTATTGATCAGGTTGGTCACCATGTTGCCTAAAACCATCAAAGAAAGATCGGTTGGGGCGCGGTGTTTTTCCAGAACGGTGGCTAACTCAGACAGCAGTTGCTCAACTTGTTCGTCACTGTAACGAGATGATTGTGGCATAGATTATTGTGCTCAAAGCTTTACAAAGTCCAATATCTTAACTTATCACGAGGTGAGTTTCCGCTTTTTTATAATGTTAATAACGCATGGTTATTGTCTGAGCTTGTTAACAGAGATTTCAAAGGGCTAGCTTAACGCTTGCAGAGAGTACTCTTCGGTGTTGGAATACGCGGCGCAGGGGAACCCCTAAATGAACAGGAGAAAGTCACATGAGTCTGGATATCGAGCAGATTGCTCTGCACCAGTTGAACAAACGCGACGAGCAAACGCTGGATGTTGTGTTGCGCGATACCCTTTTAACCCCAAACGCGGCGGTTGAAGAGATGATGGCCGAGCTGCATCGGGTTTACAGCGCCAAGAGCAAGGCTTACGGCCTGTTTAGCGAAGATAGCGAGCTGGCGACAGCGTTACGCGGCTGTCGCAAGGGCGATGAAGATTTTCTTGGCTTCAGCCGTGCAGCAACTGGCCGTCTGCGTGATGAACTGGCTAAGTATCCGTTTGCCGAGGGTGGCGTGGTCCTGTTCTGCCATTACCGTTTTCTGGCGGTAGAGTATTTGCTGGTGGCGGTTTTGACCAGTCGCAGCAGCATGCGGGTTAATGAGCAGCTCGATGTCAGCAGCATCCATTATCTGGATATTAATCATGCTGATATCGTCGCACGTATTGACCTGACCGAATGGGAAACCAATCCTGAGTCAACGCGTTACCTGACTTTTCTTAAAGGCAGAGTCGGCCGCAAGGTTGCAGATTTCTTTATGGATTTCCTGGGCGCGGCGGAAGGTCTGGATACCAAGGCGCAAAACCGTGGCCTGTTGCAGGCGGTTGACGATTACTGTACCGAAGCGCAGCTGGATAAAAACGAGCGTCAGAACTATCGTCAGCAGGTTTACACCTATTGCAACGACCAATTACAGGCGGGTGAAGAGATTGAACTGCAAGAGTTAGCGCAGGAGCTTCCACCGCTGGGCGATAAAGACTTTAAACAGTTTTCAACCGATCAGGGCTATGAGCTTGAAGAGAGTTTCCCGGCCGATCGCAGCACGCTGCGTCAATTAACCAAGTTTGCTGGCAGCGGTGGCGGCTTGAGCATTAATTTCGACGCGCTGCTGATGGGGGAAAGAATTTTCTGGGATCCCGCTACCGATACATTGACTATCAAAGGTACGCCGCCAAACCTGCGCGATCAGTTACAGCGCCGTTCAGGCAGTGGCAACAGCTGAATTTTACTGAACGCTAGCCAATAAAAAACGCCGCATTATGCGGCGTTTTTTATTGTTCTCGCTTAGGCGTCCCTAGGCGCATCTGCTCAGTTTGCGATTAAACGCGAACGAAGTCGATGTGAGCCAGTTTTGGCTTGAACGGGTGACGCTGTACAGATTGAACTTTAACTTTGGTTTCTTTACCGTCGATAACCAGAGTAATTACATCGCTGTAAAATTCCGCTTTCAGTTCCTGGTTCTTTACAGAGTCATGGTCCAACTCGATAGAAACAGGTTCAGCAGAGCCACCGTAAACGATAGCTGGGAATTTGTTTGCTGCGCGCAGGCGGCGGCTCGCACCCTTACCCTGCGCAGTACGTACTTGTGCATTAATAGTAGTCATGATTTTTCTCTTAAAAAGAAAATTACTGTTACAGGCGACCCAGCAACAGGTGATAGATCTTCGCTCCGCACATGGCGAAAGCGGGCGGTATGTTACCGAAGTATCGCCTGTACGGCAAATGATTAATCCCTGAGAATGCCTTAAATCGTTAGCCGCGTAGCTCGTAAGCGCGGCGAAAACGCCCCTGATAGTCAAAGATCTTCTCGCGGATCTGCCAGAAGCGGCCCTTCATGCGAGCGACCACAAAATCAGGATGCCGAAGCAGGGCCTGCTGCGCGATGATATCGGCGGCAGTTTTCCACACCAGCTCAATACCCGGCGCACGCTGGTGCGGGCGCATGAAGCTATGTAAAAAGGCAGTGCGCTGGGCCGGAGTTTGCAAACGATATCTTTCGCTGGCACTGGCTCCGTCCTCATCGTAATAGGTGATTTTCAGCCATTCGCCTTTATCATCCTGACCGGTTTCCAGATTCATTCCACCGCAGCGCAGCACTAGCGCATCTTTCAACTTTTGCGCAGCCTTGAGCATGTCGTCGGGATCGACCAGAACTTCCTGACACTGATGACAGCGCCTGGCTGCGATATCGTTTTCTGCACCGCAGTGCGGACAGCTTTTGAAGCGGAATCTGAAATCACACTGCTCGCGATTGTCATCATCGTCTTCAAGAACGCCCTGACAGCGGCGGCCAAAATGTTCAATAACCGTGCCATCTTCAGTAGTTTTGCCCCAGAAAATATTGGCAAAGCCGCAGGCGGGGCAAAACACTTGCACCGGTTTATTATCGCTATTCGGCTTGTGACTGCCCACTTCGGGGGTGAACAGGTCGTGCGGGTTGCCAGCGTAGTCGAGAATTAGGCAGTCAGTTTTATCTGCTGCCAGTCGCAGGCCACGCCCGACAATCTGCTGATACAGGCTAACCGATTCGGTAGGGCGTAAAATAGCAATCAAATCAACGTGTGGCGCGTCGAAGCCGGTGGTCAGCACCGAAACGTTAACCAGATAGCGCAGCTGCTGTTGTTTAAACGCGTTTATCAGCCGATCTCGATCCTGCGCCGAAGTCTGGGCACTGACCAGCGCCGTCTCGCCAGCGGGAAGCAGTTTGAACACTTCCCCGGCATGTTCTACCGTCGAGCAGAAAATCATCACTCCTTTGCGGTCGTTGGCAAAATCGATGATTTGATTAACAATGTGCGGCGTAATGCGCGCCTGCCGACGCAGCTCATCGTTAAGATCCGCCTCGGCGAACAGCCCGCTGCCATTGGGTTGCAGGCGGCTGAAATCGTATTGCACCACGGGCATATCCAGCCGTTCTGGCGGCACCAGAAACTTATGCTTAATCATGTAGCGCAGCGGCAGCTCGTAGATGCAGTCGCGGAACAGGCTTTTTTCATCGCCGCGCACCATGCCCTGATAGTGGTACTGATAAATCCAGCCTTTGCCGAGACGATAGGGCGTCGCGGTCAGTCCCAACAGGCGTAAGCGCGGATTCTGGGTGCGAAGATGGGCGATAATCTGCTGATATTGGCTTTTGTCGTCGTCGCTGATGCGGTGACATTCATCAATGATTAGCAGCGAGAAGGCGCTATCGAACTTGTCGAGATTAGGCGCCACCGACTGCACGCTGCCGAAGACTACCTTGCCTTCACTTTGCTTGATGTTCAGCCCGGCGGCGAAAATATCGGCCTGCAAACCGTATGACAGATATTTTGAATGATTCTGCGCCACCAGCTCCTTAACGTGAGCAAGCACCAATACGCGCCCGCGAGCCACTCTTGCCAGCTCGGCAATAACCAGACTTTTCCCCGCACCGGTAGGCAGTACGATCACCGCTGGCTCGTCATATTTGCGAAAATGGCGCAACGTGGCGTCGACGGCTTCTTGCTGATAGGGGCGAAGAGTAAAGGGGAGTGCTTGCATGAAGAACCCGAAACTTACCTGTTGATAATTACAGGTTATCAGTATGCCAACATTTATCGCCTAACGCGAACCTGGGCGATGTCACTCAACGTGAAAATTTAGTCTGCTAACTTTTACAGATAGACGCGACAATGCCTGCCAAGGCCCGCTATAATGACGGCTCTAAACGGCGGGCCGACTGCCGCTCTAAATTCACTAACTCTGAATTCATTAAACAATACCTTACACCCTGCGGTTGCAGCGTTATGCAGCGGCGGGGTGTTGTATTTTATTAAAGCGCGGGCAACTTCCGCTCGCCAGCAAAGGCTAAGTAGATTCAATGCGATTGGACAAGTTTTTATCTCAACAGTTAGGCGTAAGCCGTGCGCTAGTGGCGCGCGAACTGCGTGCAAAGCGCGTTACCGTAGACGGCGAAGTGGTCAAGAGTGGTTCGTTAAAACTGACCCCGGAAATGTCCGTTGAGTTTGACGGCAACGTGCTGGAGCAGATCACCGGTTTTCGTTATTTCATGTTGAACAAACCGCAGGGCTACGTTTGCTCAACCGATGACCCGGATCATCCTACCGTACTGTATTTCCTCGAAGAACCGGTTGCTTACAAGCTCCATGCCGCGGGCCGTCTGGATATCGACACCACCGGACTGGTTCTTATGACCGACGACGGTCAGTGGTCACACCGCATCACCTCGCCAAAGCATCATTGCGAAAAAACCTATCTGGTGACGCTGGAGCTGCCGCTGGCTGAAGATACCGCCGCCCAGTTTACCGCTGGCGTTCAACTGCATAATGAAGATTCACTGACCAAGCCTGCCGTTCTTGAGCAGTTGAGCGAACACGTTGTGCGTTTGACTATCAGTGAAGGCCGCTATCATCAGGTTAAGCGCATGTTTGCCGCCGTGGGTAACCGCGTTGTCGAGCTGCATCGCGAACGCATTGGCGAGATAGTGATGGATGAAGACCTGGAGCCAGGTGAATATCGTCAATTAACTGAAGAAGAAATCGCCAGCGTAGTTGTACCGCGCTAGTTTTTAATCACAGGTTTTTCTAGCTAACAGGAGCTGTAAAAAGTGCAAGAACCCCGGACATCCCACTTAGGTCTGATCCTGATATTGGGACTGTTGTCGATGTTGATGCCGCTGGCGATCGACATGTATCTGCCGAGTATGCCGATGATTGCCCAAGAGTTTGGTGTTCCGGCTGGCAAGGTACAAATGACGCTAAGTGCTTATGTGCTGGGTTTTGCTATTGGCCAGCTTTTTTATGGTCCGATGGCCGACAGTCTGGGACGTAAACCGGTGATTTTCTGGGGCGTGCTGGTGTTTGCCATCGCGGCGGCGGCCTGTGCGCTGTCCAACTCCGTTGAGCAGTTGGTCAATATGCGCTTTCTGCATGGCCTTGCAGCAGCAGCGGGCAGCGTGGTGATCAACGCCCTGATGCGCGATATGTTCACCAAAGACGAATTCTCGCGAATGATGTCTTTTGTGGTGCTGGTAATGACCGTGGCGCCTTTGCTGGCCCCTATGCTCGGCGGTGCGCTGATGCTGTGGTTCAGCTGGCACGCCATTTTCTGGGCGATGGCGATTGCGGCCCTGATTGCTGCGGTGCTGGTGGCGGTATTCATAAAAGAAACGCTGCCCAAAGAGCGCAGGCAGCGTTTTCACATGCGCACCAGTCTGGGCAACTTTGCTTCGCTGTTTCGACATAAACGCGTGCTGAGCTACATGCTGGCCAGCGGCTTTTCTTTTGCCGGTATGTTCTCGTTTCTGAGCGCCGGGCCTTTTGTTTATATCCAGCTTAACGGCGTGTCGCCGCAGAACTTTGGCTTCTATTTCGCACTGAATGTGGTGTTCCTGGTAGTACTGACCTTTATCAACAGCCGTAATGTGCGTCGGATGGGGGCGGTAAAAATGTTCCGTCTTGGACTGATGATTCAGCTGGCGATGGGGCTATGGCTGCTGGTGGTGCTCGCCTTCGGCCTTGGATTCTGGGCGTTGGTGCTGGGTGTAGCGGGTTATGTGGGCTGTATCGCGATGGTAACGTCCAATGCGATGGCGGTGATTATGGATGACTTCCCGCATATGGCTGGCACGGCGGCATCTTTGGCAGGAACGATCCGCTTTGGTACCGGTGCGTTGGTAGGCTCGCTTTTGTCGATGTTCCCGGCACACAGCGCATGGCCGATGGTCGGTTCGATGGCGTTCTGTATCATTGCTTCCGTCGCGCTGTATTTGTATGCCAGCAGGCCGTCCAGGGTTGCTGCCACCGAGGCGAGTTCCGCTGCGGCTGAATAACGCCGCAAGCTGTCGTTCTCAAGATACGAAAAGGCCAGTGATTAACACTGGCCTTTTCATTGGCGTGACCCTAAGTCGGCGGTTATGCCGTTATACGTTGAGGTTTGTATTTTGCACGCATTACGGCGTAATGCTCCGCCAACGCTATGGCTTTGGCACCAGGGACCAGCGCGATATCACACTCTTTCGGCAACAGCGCAGTGACCATAGCAGCAATCAGCAATGAGCCGCCCAGAGCATAAATCGCCGTGCTTTGGCCATACAGGCTCACCAAAACACCCACCAGGTACGGGCCGCAGAAGCCACCCAAATTACCTAAACCGTTAATAACACCTCGTGCGCTACCGGCCACCTCAGGAGTGGTAACCTTGCCCGGTATAGTCCAGAAACCACTGGTTGCGGCCTGCAGGAAGAATCCGGCACAGACCAGGAAGCAGTAAGAGGCGACAATATTGGTTTTAAAAGTGACTGATAATGCCAGACTGCCGGCAAATCCTAACAATGGCAGGATGATATACAGTCTGCGTTTGCCCGTTTTATCCGACAGCACAGAGAAGGCCAAAATACCCAGCATGGTCCCGATATAAGGGATTATTGCCAGCAGACCTACTTTGCTCATGTCTCCGCCGGTCAAACCCTTGAGGATTGTTGGCAACCACAGGGTATAGCCGTAAATCCCGGTCTGATAGAAGAAGTTAATCACCACTAATTTAATGATTGAAGCATTGCGGAATACCTCTTTCAACGGGGCATTCTCAACGGGAGCCAGCTCTTTCAGCGCGTCACGTTCGCGTGTCAGCTCGGTTACCAGATAATTACGTTCGCGCTCGGACAGCCATTTGGCTTCTTCAGGGCGGTCACTGATGGTAAACCACCAGAACACCATTACGACGACGGAAAGCATACCCTCTATGATGAACAGCCAGCGCCAGTCGAGTGCCTGTAAAATATAGCCAGACAGCGGCGCGGTGATCATCCCGCCAATTGGCGCAAACATCAGTACATAGGCATTGGCACGGCCGCGTTCAGCGTCCGGGAACCAGTTGCTGACCATGGTTAGCACCACCGGCAGCATCCCACCCTCGGCCACACCCAACGCAAAGCGCAGGAATAGCAGTTGATATTGGTTAGTCACCATCCCGGTCAATACGGAGATGATTGCCCAGGCGACCAGTGAGCAGGCAATAAATTTTCTGCCGCTGCCGTGGACCGCAATGCTGCCACCGGGAACCTGTAAAAAAAGGTAACCGATAAAGAAAATACCCGCGGCAAGACCGGCCATTGATGACGTGATGCCCAATGCGCTATCCATCCCGCCTGGCATTGCAAAGCTGATATTGACTCGGTCCATGAATGAAATAATGCAGGCGATGAGTATTGGCGTTATAACGCGAAGCCAGCGGGCCTTGGGTATTTTTTTATCCATGGGTACACCTCGTTTATTCACAGAAGCATTCCAACTATAGGGAATGAATTAATACGCGAATTCGGTTGGTACATGAAATAAGGCATTGGAATAATGTTCTTATTAACCTGATCCGTCGATGCCTTAATAAAAGCATTTCTGTCAATATAATATGTGACTCAAGTCACGTTAGATCATGTTAAAAAAGGATGTTACTGGTAACGTGATCGTTACCCCAGGAAGTGAATAGTGTAATTTTGAGATGGAAGGTTAAATTGTACCGCCGAGGGAAATACGATAATGCAGGTCAACTCTTTCAATTGTCGGAATTTTATTAATCTTTTTCAGCATGATTTCAGCTGCGACTTTGCCGATTTCGAAGCGCGGGGTGATCACGCTGGCCAGCAGTGGCGTAGTCGCCAGGCCAATATCCAGGCCGTGAAAGCCTGAGATCGCCATCTCCTGCGGTACTCGAATGCCTAAGCGAAGACATTCCTGCAACACGCCGACGGCAATATCATCATTGGTGCAAAGAACCGCATCAACCAGCGGATCTAACTGGCGTGCCATGGTCAGCATTCCTGCGCCGATAGACACCGAAGAAACTTTATTTGGCGTAATATGCTGCGGAGTAAGTCCGTTATTTTCCATGGCTTTTCGGTATCCCTCATAACGTTTCATATCACGGGGGTCGGACATCGAACCGAAATAAACGACGTGTTTTTTGCCGCTGGCAATTAACGCCGTCGCCATATCAAACCCGGCCTGAAAATTATCAAAGCCGACGGCGATACGGCCATGGGAATCATCGAGATCCATTACCTGAGCAATAGGAATATCAGCGGCATTGAGATATTTATCGGCTTTTAGCGTGTGTACTGAATCAGTCAGGATTAGACCGGCAAGGCGGTAGGTCAGCAAATTGATAATATGTTCTTCTTCACGTTCTTTGCTGTAATCGTAATTCACCACCAGCGTTTGATAACCCTGTTCTGAGGTTACCGATTCGATCCCTGCCAGCAGTTCGGAGAAAATCTGATTATTAAAAGAGGGAACAAGAATGCCTATCTTCCTGCTTTTATTCTTTTTTTCTGTTTCTTCCAGCGGAAATCCAACTTCTTGCATCACCTTGGTAATGCGTTCCCGCGTTTCTGGAGAGACTTTTTCAGGCGTGCGGAGAAACCGGCTGACGGTCATTTTAGTGACGTCGGCGAGTAACGCGATATCTTGCAGTGTGACGCGCTGATTTCTCATCCAGAAGTCCTGCTGGTGCCGCTGTGGGTAACATCAAGTGGCGGGAAAATGATACGGTTTATGTTACCAAATAGCTTATCTCTTAACAACGCAATAGAAGGGCATAAAAAACTTTTACTTTCATGACGATGACACATTTTGTTGCCCTTAACGCCTCTCTCTGACTGGCAAAATTTGCGTTAGGAGAAATTTATCGAATGACCCCGATCACGCTTGCGGTAACAGAGTTTCTTAACACCCAATAAAGTGATCTGTATCACAGTTTGTGGGCCGATAAACCGCTTTTATTGATGAACATCACTTTATTCATTTGATCGTGGGTCTCACGAACTCTATTCGTTTGTAACGTCAGGAAAATCACAATGACAAATCTATTCTCCCTGGATAACAAAAAAATTCTGGTTACCGGTTCTTCGCGCGGACTGGGTTTCCTGTTGGCAAAAGGTCTGGCTGAAAATGGTGCCGAAGTCATCATCAACAGCACCACGCAGGAATCAGCGGCTAAAGCTGCCGAAGCTTTGCGTGCCGAAGGTTTTATTGCTCATGCGGTCGCTTTTGACGTTACTCAAAGTGTTGCAGTGAATCAGGCGATCGATAAAATCGAAAAGGAAATCGGGCCTATCGACGTGCTGGTCAACAATGCCGGGATTCAGCGTCGCCACAAGTTTACCGAATTCCCGGAAAAAGACTGGGACGACATCGTAGCGGTAAACCAGAAATCGGTGTTCCTGGTTTCACAGGCGGTTGCTCGTTACATGGTCAAGCGAGAGCGCGGCAAAATCATTAATATCGGCTCGATTCAAAGTGAGCTGGGTCGCGACACCATCACCCCTTACGCTGCTTCAAAAGGCGCGGTGAAAATGTTGACCCGCGGCATGTGCGTCGAGCTGGCCCGCTATAATATTCAGGTGAACGGTATTGCTCCCGGCTATTTCAAAACTGATATGACTCAGGCGCTGGTGGATAACAAAGAGTTCTCCGACTGGCTGTGCAAAAGAACGCCAGCCGCCCGTTGGGGTAATCCCGAGGAGCTAATCGGCGGTGCGGTTTACCTTTCTTCTCGCGCGTCAGATTTCGTAAACGGCCAGCTGCTGTTTATCGACGGCGGCATGATGGCGGCGGTCTGATCGCTGATTTTTGCAATCAAGCTGAATAGATTTTGGATACCTTATGATCACAACTGATAAGAAAATTGCGTTGATTACCGGTGCCGGCAGTGGCATCGGGTTGAGTGCTGCCAAAGCATTGGTGGCCAGCGGGTTTATGGTTATTTTGACTGGGCGCAATCAGGATAAACTGCAAAAGGCTGCCGCGCTGTTTGAGCCGGGGCAAGTTCATGCTCTGACGGTAGACGTCACCGATCCCAAGTCGGTCGCGACGCTGTTTTCAACGGTGCAGGAGACTTTTGGTCGTTTAGATGTGTTGTTTAACAATGCCGGAACCAACGTCAAGGAACAGCCGATTGAAGACCAGCCTTATGAAGACTGGCTGGCGGTGATTAATACCAACCTTAACGGTGCCTATTTGTGTACTCAGGCGGCAGTAAAATTGATGAAACAGCAAACGCCAATCGGCGGAAGAATCATCAACAACGGGTCAATTTCAGCCCATACTCCACGCCCGTATTCAGCGGCTTATACGGCCAGCAAACACGCTATTACCGGCCTGACTAAAAGCACCTCGCTGGACGGTCGACAATACAACATTGCCTGTGGGCAAATTGATGTGGGAAATGCTGCCACCGATATGGGCAACAAGGCATTGGGCGGCAGATTACAGGCTAATTTCGAGCTGGAACCCGAGCCGGTAATGCCGGCAGACAAAGTCGGAGAAGCCGTGGCGTTTATGGCTAATCAGCCAGATGGTACCAATATTCTGACTTTGACGGTAATGGCTACCGCGATGCCGTTCGTGGGCCGCGGATAACGTTTCATTTGGCAAAGGCAAATAAAAAAAGGAGAGCGCCCCCCGGCACTCTCCTTTTACTTTGCTCGCCAAAAACTGTTAATACATTATTAACGTGAGCGAGTTTTGCGTCTTCTAAATAACCAGAAGATCAGCGCCAGCACAATAATCACGCCTACAATCATTGCCGGAGCCATATATGGCTGAAGCTTCGCGAGCAGGGTCACAGGGCCACCGCCGCGCAGCACCGCCACATCTTGCGGGGTAACCTGAATCGCCGGGTTACCATAGTTGGTCAGCACGTAGTTGGAGATGTCAGCAATCTGTGCGTCGGTCAACTGGCCGACATACGAACCTTCACCAAATTTCGGCATCAGCACATGCTGGTCACCGACCTGACGATCGACACCGTACAGAATAGCTGAAATCAGGTTTGACGCGTTGGTCATACCGGTCGCGGTGTTGTTATACAGTGACGGGTATGCCTGATTTTTGCTGCCGCCGCCGTCTGGCTGATGACAGCTTGCACAGTAGCCGCTGAACAACGCCGCGCCACCAATAATGGTGTGGTTGGAGTTGGAAGGATGCATACCGCGCAGGCCATCTTCGACGTTAACGCCTTTCGGGCCAAAGCTGTCCGCCGCCTGTTTGTCGCCCGGATTACGCACCGGAGTACTGGTTTTCAGGTAAACCGCGATGGCATTCAGGTCGGAGTCAGGCAGGTACTGCAAACTGTTCTGCACGGCTTCAGCCATCGGGCCAGCGGCCTGGTTTTTGCCTACGGTACGGCCAGTTTTCATGTACTCGACCAGCTGTGCCTGGGTCCAATTGCCAATGCCGCTAACCGGATCAGAGCTGATGTTTGGCGCATACCATGGGCCAACCATGCCACCGCCCAACGGTTTATCGGTGACTTCGCCCATCATCAGGTTACGCGGCGTGTGGCAGGTATCGCAGTGGCCCGCGCCGTTAACCAGATAAGCCCCACGATTCCATTCTGCGCTTTTACTGGCGTCCGGTTTAAAGGCGGAGCTGTCCAGATACATCATGTTCCAGCCAGCCATTGCGATACGCATATTGAACGGGAACGGCAGCGCGGTCGGTTTGGTTGGCTGTTCTACCGGTTTCACGCCGAGCTGGAAGTAGGCATACATCGCCTGAATATCTTCGTCGCTCATATGGCTGTAAGAGGTGTAAGGCATTGCCGGATAAAGGTTTTCACCGTCGGGGCGAACCCCTTCACGCACCGCTTTGCTGAACTGCTGCAAAGTGTAATTGCCGATACCAAACTGTTTGGACGGGGTGATGTTGGTGGTGTAAATGGTGCCCATCGGGGAATGAATTGCGTAGTCACCAGCAAAAGGCTTACCGCCTTCAGGATTGGTATGACACGCCTGACAGTCAGCCGCGGTGGCGACCAGTTTACCTTTGGCAATCAGGTCCAGCTGGCTGTCCTGTGCCGACGCCATGGCTGCGAAACCAGTCAGCGCCGCGCCGAGTAATCCTAAACTCAGAAGTTTTTTCATGCCTGACCTGCCAGAGATTTAGCCATATCATCAGCCGCTTTCAACGCCAGTGCAGCCATGGTCAATGTACTGTTTACCACGCTGGAAGACGGGATTGCACCGCCGCCCGGCAACCACAGATTGGCATGATCATGGGTACGGCAATTGCCGTTAACCACCGAGTCTTTCGGATCGTTGCCCATGATAGTGCCGCCCATAATATGGTTATTGGCGTTCAGGCTGGTAGTGATGTTGAAATCTTCAGCCATAAACAGTTTGCCGATTTCCTCCAACTGTTTGTGCGCAGCAACGGCACCATTGCGCACGTAATCACCTACGTCATAGTGAATATCCGGGCAAGGCAGGCCGTGCGGATCTTTACGGGTGGTGCTTAACGTCAGGCGGTTATTGGGATCTGGCAGCGGCTCAAGACTGATTGACAAGTCCACGCCGTAAATTGAACGACGACGGATTTCCGCATCCAGCTCTTCGCCAACCAGTCCCATTTGCAGCGCCTTGTTAGTGGCTGGAATGACCTGGCTAATATTGTTGACGATCATCTTGTTGGCTGAATATTTGCTACGGAATTCGCCGTCACGAGGGCCAACCAGACAGCTGCTTTGTGCAGGGCCGCGGCCAATCCACAGTGGTTCAGAGGCGATGAAAGTACAGTGGAAACCGGAGTGATCCATCATGTTGCGGCCAACGTGGTCTGAAGAGTTGGCGATTCCGTTCGGATTTTTTTCGTTGGCAGCAATCAGCAGCAGGCGCGGTGTCTCGATGCCATTACAGGCCAGAGCAAAGATTTTACCGGTAGCTTTGTGCGACTGTTTTTTATTGTCCAGCCAATGCACAGCGGTCACGTTGTTGTTTTCGTCAGTATCAATCTTATAAACCACTGATTCAGCGAGAACTACTGCACCTTTGTTCTCAGCGCGTTCAACATGACTGATGCCGTTGTACATCGCGCCGATTGGGCAAATAGGCTGGCAGTTGTTGTTGCCGCAGCAGGTTGGACGACCATTCCACGGGCGGGTACTGCGGCCCTGCGGGATAGGTACTGATTTGAAACCGTGCGGATTTACCACTTCGGCGAAACGGGTATCGCCGTAGGCGTAAGGCACTTGTTCCATTGGATATGGCTTGCTGCGCTCGGAGGGGGATTGCAGCTCTGGATCGCTTGGACCGGCCACGCCAATTTCTTCCTCGGCACGGCAATAGTAAGGTTCCAGCTCTTCATAGGAAATCGGCCAGTCGCGACCAATGCCGTACAGCGTTTTCATTTTGAAATCGTTTGGCAGGTGACGCCAGCATGAAGCGGCCCAGTGCCAGGTTGTCCCGCCTACGGTACGCAGATAACCCTGCTGAAAGCTGCTGGCGCTAGGTCCAGTCAGGTTCACGTAGTTGTTTTTTGGGAAATATAGCGGCGCAGGAGCCAGTTCAGACTGCGGATAAAGGCCCTGGAAGTCAGAACCCGCGCGGTTTGCAAACGGCATATTGCGCCAGTTTTCAACCGCCTGTGCGCGTTCAATACGCAAACCGGCTTCAAGCACCAATACGGAATGTCCCAGACTGACCATTTGGTCGGCAATCATACCGCCAACAATCCCTGATCCGACAATGATCACATCCGCAGACGCATCGCCGTCTGCGGTAAAAGTAGGTTTATTCATCATGCTTTACTCGCGTTAACTGAATCTGGCGTCGCCTTAAGGCGCTCTTCTTTCATATATTCCGGCATTGGTGCAGCGGGAGGTGCGGCGGTGAACCACAGCGGGCCGTTGCCGCAGTAAGTCGGAACGATCAGGCCATCACTAACCGGTCGATACATCAGCGCATCTTTATATGCGATCAGCATGGTATCGGTACCATTTTTCACTGTACCGGTATACCAGCCCGTGATGATGCTGGTCAGCAGGTCACCCAAACCGTTTTGTTTAGCCAAATCCTGAAACTGTTTGGCACGCATATTAGGCTGGAGCAGGGCGTACAGTTTCGCAACCTGAACAGAAAACTGTGGGTTACCGTGGTAAAAGGCGTTGAAAATCTGTGCCGACATTCCGGGGCTCAAATCTTGATGCTCGGTAATGGCCTGAGAAACAATAAAAAACTGGGTAAAAATGACCGGGGAGTTAGTTGCGGTAGCTGTTTCTGCCTGAGTCAGGAAGGGGAAGCCCAGTAAGGTAGCGGCTACCATGGCTGAACCAACGCCTTTTAACATATCGCGGCGACTGAAACCGGTACCATTTTCCTGAGTGCCTGCGTCAAAAAGTGAACGATTTTTGTCCATCTCAATTCTCTTTAGATCGGGTGAGTGAGCCATTAGTCGGCTTAGAATTATTATTATTTTTTTGTTTATGCAGAAGCTGAGGCCTCTTTACGGAGGTTCGGCGCCTCTTGGATAGGGTAATCCAGTAAAAACGGTGTGGATGATAATGCCAGTAATGCAAAAAAGCGCTAACAAATCGTGCTAAAAAAATAACATTCCGTTTTCATTTGAAATTGACTTAACAAAATTGCAACAGGCGCTAGTCGAAAAAATCCGAAATGTCCAAGTCGTTACGAACCCAATGGTTCATTATTTATTAACTAAATGTTTCATTATTAATTAATTGATTTAATGAATAAAATCCATCATGGTCGCTGAGTTTTGTTTATTATTTGTGATATTTTAGCGTCAAAAAAGTAACGGTGATGAATGAAATTGGTTGAGAAATGATTCTGAACAGGTTACAAATGAGGCGAAGTGAGAGCCGGATCCCATTTTAAACGGAGAGTGTTCAAAAAAACGTCACAACGGGCCATTTCTGTACTTAAATAGTTAATGATATGTGAAAAATAGGTTTAAATTTAACTATTTTACAAGCGTAGAGGCTTGGTCTGCGTTATAACTTGGTTCATGCGTTGCGTATTTGTAAATTTATTGTTTAAAGATGAGTCTTTCGTTGGAAATACAATTTTAATAAATGCTTTTGGGGAGCACCGTGAACAATAATCACTTTTCGGTGGTACATCGATTACCACAAAGCTATCGCTGGCTGTCAGGCTTTGCGGGCATTAAAGTGGAAGTTATCCCACTGCCTGCCGATGAAGAAGACAGCAATCTGATCGGCCTAAAATTGTTAAGCCCTGAAGGGGATAGCGCGCGTCAGGTGTTACAGGGGCTAAATCTTTCCCTGCGTGAAATTCAGGTTGAAAGCAATATCGTAGAATGTGAAGGCGAGCTTTGCCTATTTGTTAAGCGCGACGATGAAAGCGCCACGATGTGTCGTTTGAAAAATATCGGTACAGCCATTGCCGAATCCGTTTCTGTGTCTGCAATCTATCCTTTCTGACGACTATCAGCTAATGCTGCTGGCCGTCATTCGCCTCCGCCAGCGCCAACAGCTGCTGCGTGTACGGCTGCTCAGGCCGAGTAAACAGTTTTTCGCACTCCCCCTGCTCAATGACCTTCCCGCTCTGTAACACAATCACCTGATGGCACAAGCTTCTCACCACCTGTAAGTCATGGCTGATAAACAGATATGACAGGCCGTAGCGCTGCTGCAAATTATGTAATAGCTGCAAAATCTGCGCCTGTACGGACTTATCCAGCGAAGAGGTTGGCTCGTCGAGGATCACCAGCTCCGGCTGCAAAATCAGCGCTCTGGCGATGGCTATACGTTGACGTTGCCCCCCTGAGAACTCGGTGGGATAACGATGACGCGTTTGCGGATCAAGCCCTACCTCCTGCATGGCGGCAATCACCTGCTGTTCGCGCTCCTGCTCGCTTAGCCGTTTATGCACCTGTAAGCCCTCGGCGATAATCTGCATCACGTTGAGACGCGGATTTAGCGCCGAATACGGGTCCTGAAACACTACCTGAATGCGGCTGCGAAATGGCAGCATTGCTTTGCGATTTAACGATTGCAGCGGCTGGCCGTCGAATTCGATCCCGCCCTGTGAGCGCAGCAACCGCAGCAGCGCCAGGCCCGTGGTGCTTTTGCCCGATCCAGACTCGCCCACCAAGCCAAGACTTTCACCGCGACGCAGAGTAAAGCTAAGGCCTTGCAGTGCCATCTTGGTGCTCACAGTGCGGCGCAGCAGACCACGGCGGACCGGGAAGCCAACGCCGAGATTTTCAACCTTTAGAAGAACCGGGCTTTCTGGCGGCACTGGACGCGGGCTACCTTTAGGTTCGGCCTGCAAAAGCTGTTGTGTGTAAGCATGTCGAGGCGCGGTAAACAGCGCCTCGCGCGCGTTATACTCCACGCAGCGCCCCTCTCTCATCACCGCCACGTTATCGGCAATAGAACGGACAATGCGCAGATTATGAGTAATAAACAGCATCGCCATCCCCAGCTCTTGTTTAAGCTCTTGCAGCAGGGAGAGGATCTGCGCCTGCACTGACACGTCCAGCGCGGTTGTGGGTTCATCGGCAATCAGCAGGTTAGGCTGGGTGAGAATAGCCATGGCAATCATCACTCTCTGGCGTTCGCCGCCGGAAAGTTGGTGCGGGAAGTCGCTCAGTCTGGAGGCTGCCTGAGCGATACCAACGCGGTCCAGGCATTGAATAATCTCTTTACGCGCGGCATCACGTCGCATCCCTCGGTGCAGCGACAAAACCTCTGCCAGCTGTTTCTCAATGGTGTGCAGCGGATTAAGCGAAACCATCGGCTCCTGAAAAATCATCGCGATCCGGTCACCGCGGATCTTGCGCAGCGCCGGTTCGCTGGCGTGGAGCAGGCTTTGTCCCTGATAAAGAATATCGCCCTGAGGATAAACCACTGACTGCGATCGCAGCAATCGCAGAATCGACAGCGCGGTCACGCTTTTGCCCGAACCGGACTCGCCAACCAGCGCCAGCGTTTCCCCGGCCGAGAGGGTCAGCGACAGGTCATTGACCACGGTCGAAAGCTGCCCCTCGTGACGAAAGGCAATATCGAGATTTTCTATGCTGAGCAGGGGCGTATGAGACATGTTATGGCAATCCTAACGTGACTGACTGGGATCAAAAGCGTCGCGCACCGCTTCACCGATAAAGATTAGCAGCGACAGGAGGATAGCCAGAACCATAAAGGCGCTGATCCCCAGCCACGGTGCTTGCAGATTATTTTTGCCCTCCAGCAGCAGCGCGCCGAGCGAAGGCGAACCAATCGGTAAACCAAAGCCGAGAAAATCCAGCGATGCCAGCGTAGTGATAGAGCCACAAAGAATGAAAGGCATAAAGGTCAGGGTCGCGACCGTCGCGTTTGGCAGCATGTGACGCAGCATGATAGTGCTGTCGGCGACGCCCATGGCCTGCGCTGCGCGGATGTAATCGAAATTGCGAGTACGCAGAAATTCGGCGCGTACCACTCCAACCAGTATCATCCAGCCCGAAAGTACGGTAATCAGCAGCAGCCACCAGAAATTCGGCTGCACCACGCTCGACAACAGAATAATCAGGAAAAGCGTTGGCATGCCGGCCCAGACTTCAATAAATCGCTGCCCCCAGAGATCAATCCGGCCGCCGTAATAGCCCTGAATCGCACCTGCGACCATGCCAATCAGCGACGAAAGCAGGGTTAGCAACACCCCAAAAAACAGCGAGATGCGCATTCCATAGAGAATTTCGGCCAATACGTCATGCCCGTTGCTGTCGGTACCTAACAGATTTTGTCGCGACGGCGGTGAGGGAAAAGGTTGCTGAGTTGAAAAATTGATTGAGTTAAAGCTTTGCCGCAGAGGTGCCCAAATCACCCAGCCGTGGCTTTCAAGCTGTTTAACGACAAACGGGTCTTGATAGTCAGCCGCGGTTTGCAGCTCGCCGCCAAAGGTCGACTCGGTATAGTTAAACATAAATGGCAGATAGAGATGGCCCTGATAGCGCACCAGCAGCGGCTTTTCATTGGCTATCACGTTGGATAACAGCGCCAGCACCATAACAACGGCGAAGATCCACAGCGACCAGAATCCACGTCGATTTTGTCGAAAACGCATCCAGCGGGCACGGTTGGCAGTATTGAGCTTCACTGTTCGCGGCCCTCGAAATCAATACGCGGGTCAACCAGCGTGTAAGTTATATCGCTGATGATATTCAGTAGCAGGCCAATCAGGGTGAAAATATACAGCGTGCCAAACATCACCGGGAAATCGCGCTGTAGCGTGGCGTTGTAACCCAGCAGCCCGAGTCCGTGTAGCGAGAACATGACCTCTATCAGCAGCGAACCGGTAAAAAACATGCTGATAAAAGTAGCCGGAAAACCGGCGATCACCAGCAGCATGGCGTTCCTGAAAACGTGGCGATAAAGGATTTTCTTCTCGTCGAGCCCTTTGGCGCGGGCGGTAACCACGTACTGCTTCTGCACTTCGTCAAGAAACGAGTTTTTGGTCAGCATGGTCAGGGTAGCAAAACCGCCGATCACCGTCGCAAGCACCGGCAGCGTGATGTGCCATAGATAATCGGTAATTTTACCGTACCACGGTAGCGAGTCGAAATTAGCCGAGGTCAGGCCGCGCAGCGGGAACCAGTCGAGATAGTTGCCGCCGGTAAAGAACACAATCAGCAAAATGGCGAATAAAAACGACGGTACGGCATAACCGATGATGATCACCGAGCTGCTCCAGGTATCGAACGCGCTGCCGTTTTTTACCGCCTTGCGGATGCCCAGCGGAATCGACACCAGATAAATAATCAGCGTACTCCACAATCCCAGACTAATAGAGACCGGCAGGCTGGACTTCACCAGCTGCATCACTGTTGCGCCCTGAAACAGGCTGTCGCCGAAATCAAAACGCGCATACTGCCACAGCATGTCGAAATAGCGCTGATGCAGCGGTTTATCAAAACCAAAGCGTTTAGTGATTTCGGCGATAACCTCTGGGTCAAGCCCGCGCGAACCACGATAGTTGCTGTCACCAACCTGGCCGACACCGGCAACCGCATGGCCATTTCCGCTGCCCGCATTGCCGCCTGGTAAACCATTGCCCTGGCCCATCTCAATCGCCGCAATCGCCTGGTCTACCGGGCCGCCCGGAGCAATCTGCACAATAAAGAAGTTGATAGTAATGATTGCCAGCAGCGTGGGGATCACCAGCAGAAGTCGACGAAGCAGATAGGCGGTCAATGTCGTCTCCTTATTTTCTGGCGGCGGACAGCCGCGCGGCTTTATTCATATCGAACCACCAGGTATCGAGGTCCAATGAATAAGGTGGGCGAATCGCCGGCATCGAGAATTTATCCCAGTAGGCGTAGCGGTCGCGATTGGAATACCACATCGGGATCATATACATGTGCCATGTTAATACGCGGTCGATGGCATGTCCCAAAGACAGCAGTGCATCCGGCTGGCCCTGATGGGCAACGATCTCGTTGGTCAGGGTATCAATAGCCGGGTCGGAAACACCTGGCGCGTTGTAGGTCGAGTTGATGTATTTGGAATTCCACATGATTTGCAAATCGGTGCCGGGGTAGGGCATGGCGCGGTACAGCGTCGGGATCATGTCATAGTCGCGCGAGCGCAGGCGGCTGACAAACTGAGAGTTATCAACCTGACGAATGCTCATGGTGATGCCTAAACGCTGCAAGTTATGCTGGAACGGCAGCACGTACTGCGAGTTGCTGCTGCTGGGCAATAGCAGCTCAAAGTTAAACGGCTTGCCGGTTTTATCATTCACCAGCTGCTGATTTTTCACCGTCCAACCGGCCTCTTTCAGCAGCGCGGTAGCTTTTAACAGGTTTGCGCGATCGTTACCGCTGCCGTCCGAATGCGGTGGCTGGTAAAGCTGACTGAAAACTTCGTCAGGGATTTTACCTTTAAGCGGTGCTAGCCAGGCCAGCTCTGCGGCGTCGGGATAATTGCCGGCGGCATATTCGGTATTCTGGAAATAGCTATTCGTGCGTTGATAAGCGCCGTAATACAGTGCTTTGTTCATCCAGTCGAAATCAAATGCCAGCGTCAGGGCTTCACGTACTTTGCGATCGGCAAACATTGGCCGTTGAATATTAAACGCCAGCCAGCGAGCATCCTGCGCAGCCTTGTTTTCATCGTCCTGCTTGATTATCAGCCCACGACTAAAGTTGCTGCCCTGATACTGGGTGGCCCAATTTTTTGGTGAAGCCTCGCTGCGGAAATCGAACGCGCCAGATTTAAACGCCTCGAGGGCAACATTATCATCAAGATAATAGTCATAGCGGATAGTATCGAAATTATAGCGTCCACGGTTCACTGGCAGATTGGCGGCCCAATAGTTGCCAACGCGGGAGTAGGTCACATATTGACCCAGCTTATAGTCGCTGATGCGATAAGGCCCGCTGCCGAGCGGCGGTGTCGAAAGCGGCTCGTTAAGTTTGCGATGCTGCCAAAACTTTTCCGGCAAAACCGGCAGGCCGAGAAGTCCCAGCATCTGCTCTTTGTTGGGCGAAGGGAATTCAAAACGTGCCGTGAGTCGCGAGATGGCTTTCACTACCACGCCTTTGTAAACCACGCGAAACTGCGGCACGCCCTCGGTCATAAACTTTTTGAAGGTAAAGGCCACGTCATTGGCGGTAATCGGGCTACCATCCTGGAAAACGGCGTGGGGATTAATCTCCACTTCAACCCATTTGAAATCGCTGTCATAGCGCGCCGAATCGGCAATCAGCGGATAATAACTGCCTATCTCGTCGGCGGAAGGGGTGAACAGGCTGTCGTACAAGGTATCGCTGCGGATAGCGGCATTACCGCGCGAGGCGAAACGGTTGAAGTTATCGAAGGTGCCAAGGGCTGAAAAAGTGATGCTGCCGCCTTTGGGCGCGGCGGGGTTCACGTAGTCAAAATTGGTAAAATTATAAATGTATTTGGGATCGCCAAGAATCGCGAAGGCATAGCCGTCTTCTATCGTGTCGGCATGGGCGAAAAATCCAATAAGCGACAATAACAGAGCTGTGAGTGCGCGAGGAAACATCCTGAAAGTTAACTCCTGTCTGGGCGTCGCTGATGGGTAATGAGTCAATAATAGATTGAAAATGTTTAAATAACCATTTTGGCAGTTCTAGCACAGTGGCTGAATGAGTCTATAGCAAAACAGAGGGGAGAGGCTTGATTTACAGAGGGGAAAGATCAATAAAAAAAGACCCTTCGAAAAGAGTCTTTTTTTATTCGCTTGGCCTGGACAACAAGAGGGACTTCTGTATTAGCCGCTATTGCAGCATGGCAGTCGTCAAGTTCCCGTTACCCGCATTCTGCGTTGCACCTGGCAATACACGTCTTGCTTCGCGATAACGTTTGGTCCAGTAAGCTTCACTCAGGCTTGAAATCATTACGCCATTGCTTGTTGAAGCATGAACGAACTGATCGTTGCCGAGATAAATACCTACGTGACGGCCCGTAGAGCCTGCACCGAATAACACTAAGTCGCCAGGACGCAGCTTGTTACGCTGAATTTTTTTACCGATATCTTCCTGTTCATAGGTAGAACGCGGTAGGTCCATGCCGAATTGTTCGCGGAATGTTGTCTGTACGAAGGCTGAGCAATCAATACCACGCTTGCTGTCGCCGCCTAACCGATAACGAACGCCTTTCCAGTCTGCATATTGATCCATGATTTTGGATTTAATATCGACGTTACGAACCATTGCTTCGAATTCATCCTGAGAGGATTGAAGTAAAAGACCATCTTTGTCTTTAACTGCATGCATCTCAGTTTGTGCGCTTTCTGTGTTCGAAGAATGAGTAGTACTACACGCGGAGAGAAGAATTGCCGCGCCAATTGCGGGGATTAACCGCAGCACATATCTCAGAAACGGTTGAGACTTGACCATGTATGTTGTTTTCCCTTGCTGTCCTTAACGAAGCCGAAAGTTCGTTATCAAATTGCCAAAAACCAAGCGAGATTACCTGTCGCGATCAGCTGGGGCAAAGGCTTAGCCAGGAAATTGTGTGGTACAACACACTTTTAATTGGAATCAAGCCAGTAATGCCACATTTCTGTGCAACGAGGTCGAGATTACCGTAATGATTTAGGGAAAGCGAGATGTTTTAACGCTTTTTTAATAAGAAATACTGATGTAAGGCAATGTAACTATTAATGTAAAATCAGCTGATTGAGATTTGCGCTGGTTTGGCTTAAAAGCGCAGCAGAGTGCGGTCTGCGAGCAATTTTCTGTTTTCGCCTATTTACATTGGCAACAAATAAAATGGCCCGAAAACATGACAATTTGTCTCGAGCCATAATTAAAAACTATGTTTAAGAAAATAAGGTTTTTCCTAAAAAGGAATTAATTTGCCTTTTTCTTTGGCAATTTTTTATCTAACCAATTCACTAATAAATCGCTGGCCGGGGTCATTAACCACCAGCTTCCACCGACTAATACCACCGACAGCGAACCGACCATAATATCGGTAAACCAGTGCGCACCGATCATCAAACGCGGCATTGAAAATACCACCGTTATCAGCAGGGCAATGGCGAAGGCGCGAGCGCCCAGATAGCGAAGCATAAATACGGTGAATACCATCAGCATCATGCCGTGATCGCCCGGGAAACTGTCGCCGGAAGAATCTTTAGTCGGAATGCCGGTCAGTTCACTCACGCGGTTAACGTGGGGGAAACTCAAAGAAGGGCTTTTATGCACCACGGGTAGCTGGTGGCCAAGCTGATTCAACACCACGGCGGTCAGCAGCATCACAATGCCGACAATAATCATCTTGCGGCGGCCAGCACTGTCTCTTTTCACATAATAGGAAAGATAAAGCAGGCCCATTGCCAAGAGTGAGCATACGTCAAAGGCGCGGTTGTTAGTGACGGCGACCAGATGCAGGAAGGTTTCATTGGTCGCTAGACGCGTATTAAAGAAGAAGAATACCGACTTGTCGATAGGCGACCAAAATCCGTGGTTGGCAGGCAAGTAGTAAGATAGGAAAAGGGCGATCCCCAGCACATTAAGCACAAGGATCGCAGGAAGATTGCGGCGAAACATAGATTTAAACCCGTATTTATTGGAGTGCAGTTTTTTTTACTGCCAAATACGGTAAGCCTGCTAACTTAAACGGATCTTCAACAAAAGGGACTGTAGAGTATTCCAGTCGCACTTGTTGCGTGATATTAGCTCGATTCTGCTATCTAAAGGCGCGGCTCCTAACGTCTCAATGTGCAGATCATTTCCCTGACGATTGACCCGCAGCGTGCCTTCCTTAATACGTACCACGGCTTTCACGCGATCTACCGGTGCTTGTCTGGCCCAATCAAGAATTCCCGCAGTGTCGAAGACTGTCTCGGTATCGAAAATCCAGCCACAGCTTGAATATTCACCGGCTTCGTTAAGCGCCCGTCGCCAGCGCTGCTGGCCCTGCAGGCTCAATGCGGCCAAACCTTGTTTCGAGGCGTGGGCGTGGTGATGTTTGCCGTCTGGTAATTCGCGCTGGTTTAAACGCAGTTCATCGAGCAGGCTGGCATCAATTTGCCCCTGCGATACCCGTTCAATCCGCAAGGCCGGGTTTTGAGTGGCTGTCCACTCGGCCAGCTTCTGGTTATCATTTTCAGTGTAGGTATCGACTTTGTTGGCGATAACAATATCCGCCGCGGCGAGCTGATCGCGAAAATTTTCATTATTGAAGGTGCGCTCATCACTGAGCAGGCGGGCATCCAGCAGGCAGAGACTGGCATTCAATGTCAGCCAGGAGTGGTAAACCTCGGAGGTCAGCAGCGACAGGATCTGTTTAGGATGGCCCAGACCAGTGGGTTCGATCAGTAGGCGATCCGGTTTGGCTTTTTGTAGCAACATATTCAGGCCAACCTGCATCGGCAGTCCGTTGACACAGCACATGCAGCCACCGGGGATCTCTTTTAGCACCGCGCCGCTGTCTGCCAGCAGAGCGCCATCAATGCCGATTTCGCCAAATTCGTTGACCAGCACCGCCCATTTTTCGTTTTCCGGCTTTTGGGCCAGCAGGTGGCGGATAGTGGTAGTTTTGCCACTGCCAAGGAATCCGGTGATAAGGTTGGTTTGCGTCATGTCATTGTCCTTGTGACCCTTCACTCTCGGCCTGATGCCAGGCAAACAGCAAAGTTGTTAATCAAAATATCCGCAATAAGATGCCCCTCTATGAACAGAAAATCTAGCCCATTGAGACTTTTGCGCCTCAGGAAAGCTCTTTTATGCCGACGAATCAATGTTCAAAATGTGCAGCGGTCGACATTTAACCTCTCTGCAACGCTAACTGGCTGCATGGTATACTGTTTTCATTATTTGCAGGCGAAGGAGGCTAAACATGCGGCTTTATCAGGAAATCGGCAATCAATTGCGCCAGGCGATTGTTTCCGGCCAGCATCAACCCGGCGATCGCCTGCCTCCAGAACGTGATATCGCAGAACGTTTTTCTGTTAGCCGCAGCGTAGTGCGAGAAGCACTGATCATGCTAGAGCTGGAGAAAGTGGTAGAGGTGCGTAAAGGTTCTGGTGTTTATGTTTTGGAACAAAATAGTGCCATCTTGGCCCCCTATGGCGACAGTGGTTACGGCCCCTTTGAGCTGCTTCAGGCACGACAGTTGCTAGAAAGTGAGGTTGCCGCCTTTGCCGCCGTCCAGGCCACTAAAGCCGATATCCTGAAGATGCGCGATGCTATCGAGCTGGAAAAGAGTTTTGTCGCGCAGGGTATTATCGATGAAAGTGCCGATGAGCTGTTCCACACTTTATTGGCGCAGGCGTCGCAAAATAGTGTACTGGCGAATATGGTTTATGAACTTTGGCAGGTACGAAAAAATAGCCGGATGTGGCAGGGTTTGCATCAGCACATTGGCGGTGAGAATTACAGCCAGCTGTGGCTTAATGATCATCAGCAAATCTTGCAGGCAGTGCTGCGCCGCGAGCCGAAGGCCGCCAAGCAGGCCATGTGGCAACATCTCGAAAATGTAAAAAGCAAACTGCTGGAAATATCAGATGCCGAAGACCCCGCGTTCGATGGTTATTTGTTTAGATCAATACCCGCCAGCCTAAATGACTAGCGGGGCGGTAAGTGTTTTATCTCAACAGCTTAGCTACGGTAGCCTTCGCGCCATGCTGTTGCAGATTGATGTAGGCGCTGACAATCGCCGCTACGGCGTCTTTATTATTGGGTAATTGTTCGCCAAACACCGAAGTGAGTCCCAGCAGCGCATGAACTCGGGCCTCGCCGTCCTCGCTGGATGCTACGATTTCACTCAGTTTTGCCGCCATTGGGTCTTTGATTTCAATCGCTTGACCTGCATCGTCTACGCCGCCGACATAACGCATCCAGCCCGCGACACCCAGAGCCAGACAGGTATACTCGCCGCCGTTGGCTAGATTCCAGCGCAACGAATCGAGCATGCGCTGCGGTAACTTTTGCGTGCCGTCCATCGCTATCTGCCAGGTACGGTGTTTCAGCGCAGGATTACTGTAACGCTCGATCAGGCTGTCAGCGTAAGTAGTCAGATTAATAGCCTTGACGTTTAAGGTTGGAGCCTGTTCATTCAACATTAATTGTCGTGCCGCACGGCGATAATTTTCATCCTCCATACAGCTGTTAATGTATTGATAACCCGCCAGATAGCCGAGATAGGCCAGGAAGGAGTGACTGCCGTTGAGCATGCGCAGTTTCATTTGCTCAAACGGCAGAACGTCATCGACCAGCTGCGCGCCTGCAATTTCCCAGGCCGGGCGACCTGCCACAAAATTATCTTCGATCACCCATTGAATAAACGGCTCGGCGGCAATCCCGCAGGGATCGCTAATGCCGCCCAGCGACTCGGTAATTTCGGCTTCAAACTCTTCCGTCAAGGCAGGGACAATGCGATCAACCATGGTGCTGGGGAAGGTCACCGCTTCATGGATCCAGCTGGCTAACGCCGGATCTTTTGCCTGCGCCAGCCCGAGAATGGCGTTTTTTACTACATGACCGTTTTCAGGAATATTGTCACAGGAAAGGATGCTAAAACCCGGCAGACCGCGCTGGTGACGCAGGCGCAGTGCTTCGACCAGCAGACCCGGCGCAGTCGCAGGGAGCTGTCCACCGAGCAGATCTTTGATGATATCTGGATGATTAACATCAAGTTTTCCGCTAACCGGCTCAATGCAGTAGCCTTTTTCAGTGATGGTCAGAGAGACAATCGCAACCTGCGGCTCGGCCAGCTTTTCTACAATAGCCCCGATTCCTTCAATGCGCCCATGCATAGACTCATTCACAGCACCGATAATAATCGGCTGATTTCCCTCCGCGCCTTTCTCAAGTACCGAGAACAAATGATCCTGCTCACGCAGCGCTTTAATTAAATTATCTCTACCAAACAGTGAAATCTCGCAGATTCCCCAGTCGCCGCCCTGTTGATTCAACACTCTGTCGGTCATTAGCGCCTGATGGGCACGATGGAAGGCTCCAAAACCGATATGCACGATGCGGGTTTTCAGCGCTTTACGGTCGTATTTAGGATGTTGGACATTCGCGGGCAGCGGGCTAGTGGAAATCTTGTTCATTTTGACTCCGTCACATTCGGGCTTAGGTTAAATTGGTCAGGCCAAAATAGCCAAGGCAAAGGATTAAGGTCGATTTTTCGTCTTAATCAGCCGTTTAATCAAGCATTCAGTGTAAAGTGATATAACAGCAATGAGAATTGGTAAGTCCAAATATTAAGGCGCATTTGTGAGACAGATCATAACTATGCTGCAAACAAGCTGACTGATTAATTGCAGGCAAAAAAAAGAGCGCCGCAGCGCTCTGAAAAACATAAGGGTTAAACGCTTATGCGCGGCCCATATAGCGATGTTCCGCGATATGAATCTGAATTTTGTCGCCGCTGCTCAAGTATTCTGGAACCTGAATCACCAGGCCAGTGCTCAACGTTGCAGGCTTGTTACGAGCGCTGGCAGACGCGCCTTTGATGCCAGGCGCGGTTTCGATGATTTCCAGATCAACAGTTTGTGGCATTTCCAGCGCCAGCAACTGAGTCTCCAGCAACAGAACCTGCATCCCGGCCAGACCGCCTTCAGGGATAAACAGCAGCTCTTCTTCGATCTGCGATTTATTGAAGGTATAAGGCGTGAAGTCTTCGTCATCCATAAAGATGTACTCGTCGCCGTCAACGTAGGAGAAGTTCACTTTACGGCGGGTCAAAGTCACGGTATCAATGATGTCGTCACCCTTGAAACGCTCTTCAACTTTCATGCCGGTACGCACGTCGGAGAACCGCATTTTGTACAGCGTACTTGCGCCACGCGCGCTAGGACTCTGGACGTCGATATCTTTAACCAGCAGCAATTTACCGTCGTAATTTACAACGAAGCCGCGTTTAATTTCATTAGCACGTGCCATAAAAATAACCTGTTTGCAAAAAGTTTGGATAATGGGCGACACGTTACTCGCGCGCGTGATTTCAGGCAAGTAGCTAGCTCAAAAAGAGTGACGAAATGGCCGTTGTAGCGGGATTTTGGCGATTTGTCTGGTGAGATTTTCACCGTGCTGCTATTGTCTGCGGCTAATGGGTCTGGTTCCCATCCGCCCTTCAATCGCAGCCCAGAGGAGAGCTACCGATGGACTGTCGTACAGACTGTGGTGCTTGCTGTATCGCGCCTTCGATTTCCAGCCCGATCCCGGGTATGCCTAACGGTAAACCTGCCAATACCCGCTGCGTTCAACTGGCAGACAACTTTATGTGCAAGATTTTTACCTCGCCGCTGCGGCCAAAAGTCTGTGCCAGCCTGCAGGCCAGCCGCGAGATGTGTTTTACCCATCGCGATCAGGCATTGACCTATTTAATTACCCTTGAAGCCGATACCGCGCCCTGATTTTCCGCGCGGCGCCATAAGCTCAGTTTTAAGCTTCTTTTATCCGCCAGATACAGCCTACCGAAATCACCACCATCGCCAGCGCCGCGTAAAATACCGCGTAATAGCTGGCGAACTGCGCCACTAATCCCGCTATTGAACCCGCCAGAATCCAGCCCGCTCGCGTTGAATTGGTAAACAACGTAGTCGCCGCACCGGCCTGACCCGGCATCAAGTCCTGAAAATACAGCATGCCAATCCCGGCGAGAATGCCAATAAACAATGCATTCAGCACCTGAATGGCAATGAGCTCTGCGGTGCCAGTGAAGAACAGTAGACTTGAATAGAAAAACACGCCGCTAATGACCGCAAAACGCATCAGAAAACGCTTGCCCAGCTGTTTGGCAAGATATCCGGCAATCAGCATCGTCGGGATTTCCAGGCATGCGGCGCTGCCCATTAGCATTCCGGCCAGCTTCGACGGTAAATGCAGCTCTTTAACGACATAAAGCGGCATGTTAATCAGATAGATACTGTTTGCCGCCCACATCAGCGAGCAGGCGATAAAGAGCATTAACGTGTCGCGACGATTAACGCGCGGTGCTTGCAGAGGAACGGTGCCCGTCAACACCGCTTTAGGCATTGAAGGCAGGAAGCCGCGCACCATTAGTCCGCACAACAAAAAGGCCGCTGCCGCCGCGCAATACATAAAGGTGAAACCAAAGCCCAGCGCCAGCGCGAAAGCCAGCGGCGGGCCGACGACCCATGCCAGTGACACCTGCGCTCGCAAAATTGAGCTGAACATCACCGCCTCGCGGCCGGTTTTGTCGGCATGTTCACGCGCCAGAGCAAACATTTGCGGGTTAGCGGTCGAGCCGAAGCTGGAAAGCAGCACGCCGACCAACAGCAGGATGAAATAGCTGCGGTTAAAGGCGAAAAGCACACACGCCAGCGCTCCAAGAATGCAGCAAAAAAGAATCAGCGTTTTGCGGTCGCCTTTTTTATCTGACCAACTCCCCAAAAACTGGCTGACCAGAATCCCCATCACCGCGCTGCCGGTAAAAAAGAGTCCGACCATAAAGGGCGAGACTTTGACTTCGGAAGTCAAAAAAAGGCTCAGCGTCGGGGTCTGCAGCGCACCGGCGATACCGGTCAAAAAAGCAATGATCAGGAACGCGCTTGACGTCATGTCAGGCAAACGCAGGCGGCGCGCTGTGGTGGTAAAAACGGTCATTTTTTAGGTGTATACCCGAATAATATTGTAGCGGAGAGGAAATTCGCGCGAATAATACGCTTGTTTTAAATAACAAACACGGGTTTTGATCGTAATTAAGCAGGGCGTTTTTCACTTTCAGCACGAGATGTTCAAAACGCGATATGGCGAAATTTACGCCAGCCAACTTCAGCCACGGTAACAAACACTGTCAGCTATACTTCAGCTTTTTTCGGCTTGGTTGAAAGTCTCGAAACTAAAAAAGGAAAAATGTGCGTAGCATCATAAAAATGCAACGCCAAAACACGCAACGCTTGCAAAATAAGCGGCGCAGAATGAGACTCAGTGAAACGTTTCAGCGTTGTTCGATTATTCTTAATAATCCTGCGGCGCTCCTTTTTTCTCAGTAAAGCTGAAACGATTCAAGTTCGGCAGGAGAGGAGAACTATGTTCGAGTTGTCACAGCAAGACATCCACCTGGGCGCAGCCGCAGGCGATAAGCAGGACGCAATCCGTCAAGTCGCCGCCGCGTTGACCGCAGCGGGTCGCGTCAGCGAAGGTTATGTAGAAGGAATGCTGGCCCGAGAGCTGCAAACCTCAACCTATTTGGGTAATGGCATTGCCATCCCGCACGGCACAACCGACACGCGTGATCTGGTGCTGAATACCGGTGTTCAGGTGTTCCAGTTTCCACAGGGGATCGAATGGGGTGAAGGGCAAAAAGCCTTCGTGGTGATTGGTATCGCCGCCCGCTCCGATGAACACCTTACCTTGCTTCGCCAACTTACCCACGTTCTCAGCGATGACAGCGTGGCGGAACAGCTGGCTAAAACGGATTCAACTGAAGAGTTGCGCAGCCTGTTGATGGGCGAAAAAACCGCCGCTGAATTTCGTTTCGACACTCAGCTGATTTCCGTCGACGTTGCCGCCGATACTCTGATCACTCTGCAAGCCCTGAACGCCGGGCGTTTACAGCAGATTGGCGCGGTTGATACTGCGTTCGTCAGCGAAGTCATCAGCAGTAAACCGCTAAGTCTGGGTCAGGGAGTGTGGCTGAGCGATGCGGTTAACGGCAACCTGAGCAGTGCTGCAACTGTTAGCCGTCCTCAGACTGCTTTCGAACATGAGGGTGAGAAAGTCGCGTTGTTGCTTACTATTGCTGTCGCCGATGACAAACCTGTCGAGCTGTTGGGTTACCTTGGCTCCCTACTGAGAGCGGGCAAGGCTGAACGTTTGCAGACGGCCGATGCGGTAGGTGTGCTGGCGCTGCTGACCAGCGAAGTCGAAGAGCAAAGCGAAGTGCTGACCGCCGAATATGTGATCCGCAATGAGCACGGTCTGCACGCTCGACCGGGCACCGCGCTGGTTAACTGCATCAAGAAATTCAACAGCGAAATTACAGTGACCAATCTGGACGGCAGCGGTAAACCTGCCAACGGTCGCAGCCTGATGAAAGTCGTGGCACTGGGTGTGAAAAAAGGTCATCACCTGCGCTTCACTGCCAGCGGTGAAGATGCCGAAGTCGCACTGAAATCTATCGGTGAAGCCATTGCCGAAGGTCTGGGAGAGGGCGCATGAGTCGTCGAGTAGCCACTATTACTTTAAATCCTGCTTACGATTTAGTGGGATATTGCCCTGAAATTGAACGCGGTGAAGTCAATCTGGTTCAGACAGCCGGTCTGCACGCCGCCGGTAAAGGCATTAACGTTGCCAAGGTGCTTAAAGACCTGGGTATAGATGTCACCGTGGGCGGATTTCTGGGTAAAGAGAATCAGGATGGCTTTCAGCACCTGTTCAGCAGTCTGGGCATCGCCAACCGTTTTCAGGTGGTCGAAGGCCGTACCCGTATCAACGTTAAGCTGACTGAAAAAGACGGTGAGGTCAGTGATTTTAACTTCTCCGGCTTCGAAGTGACCCCGCAGGACTGGGAACGTTTTGTTAATGATTCCCTGAGCTGGCTTGGGCAGTTCGACATGGTTGCAGTTTGCGGTAGCTTGCCGGCGGGGGTTGATCCTCAGGCATTTACCGACTGGATGACCCGCCTGCGCAGTCAGTGTCCGTGCATTATTTTCGACAGCAGCCGCGAAGCGCTGGTAGCAGGACTGAAAGCTGCACCTTGGCTGGTTAAGCCTAATCGCCGTGAGCTGGAAATCTGGGCTGGACGTAAGTTTAACGATTTAAGCGACGTCGTCGAGGCCGCCCACGCTTTACGCGATCAGGGCATTGCACACGTTGTGATTTCTCTTGGCGCTGAAGGCGCGCTGTGGGTAAACGCTTCTGGCGCGTGGATTGCCAAGCCACCGGCCTGTGAAGTGGTCAGTACCGTAGGCGCCGGTGACTCGATGGTCGGCGGGCTGATTTACGGTTTGCTGATGCGTGAATCAAGCGAGCACACGCTGCGTCTGGCTACTGCCGTCGCCGCGCTTGCCGTGAGCCAAAGCAATGTTGGTGTCAAAGATCGCCCGCAGTTGGCGGCGATGATGGCACGTGTTGATCTGAAACCCTTTAATTGACAGCAGGAGAGCAAGTATGAAGACGCTGCTGATAGTAGATAAATCGATTGGACAGGCGAGCGCGCAGATTGCAAGAGATATGCTTGCGGCTGCCGCGGTAAAAGCAGGGCATCAGGTCGTGACCCGCGCTGCCGAGGCTGAAATTGTGTTGGCCGTTGGCGATACAGTGCCAGCTGACGCCGAGCTGAACGGCAAAAACGTTTATTTAGGGTCTCTGGCTGACGCAGTTCGTGCGCCGGACGCCTTTGTGCAGCAGGCGGCAATCGACGCCAAGCCTTATCAGGCAAGGGCGCAGACTGTGAAAACTACCGCCTCGGCTGCCGCCCCCGTAGCCGCAGGCCCGAAACGCATCGTAGCAATCACCGCCTGCCCAACCGGCGTGGCCCATACCTTTATGGCGGCCGAAGCCATTGAAACCGAAGCCAAAAAGCGTGGCTGGTGGGTCAAGGTTGAAACCCGTGGCTCAGTGGGTGCCGGTAACGCCATCACTGCTGAAGAAGTCGCTGCTGCCGATTTAGTCATCGTGGCCGCCGACATCGAGGTGGATCTCGAGAAGTTTGCGGGCAAGCAGATGTATCGCACTTCCACCGGTCTGGCACTGAAAAAGACTAAACAAGAGTTGGATAAAGCGCTGGTTGAAGCCGAACTGTTCGAGCCTAAAAAGCAGGGGCAGGCGTCTTCTGGCAAGAAAAAAGAGACCGGCAGCGGTCCTTATCGTCACCTGCTGACTGGCGTGTCATACATGCTGCCAATGGTTGTCGCCGGCGGTTTGTGTATCGCGCTGTCGTTTATCTTCGGTATAAAAGCCTTTGAAGTGAAAGGCACGCTGGCAGCGGCATTGATGCAGATTGGCGGGGCTTCAGCCTTTGCTTTGATGGTTCCGGTGTTGGCAGGTTTTATCGCCTTCTCAATTGCCGACCGTCCGGGTCTGACCCCAGGTTTGATCGGCGGTATGCTGGCTGTCAGTACCGGTGCCGGTTTCATCGGCGGTATTATTGCCGGTTTCCTGGCTGGTTATGTGGCGAAATTTATCAGCAACAAGCTGCGCCTGCCGCAGAGTATGGAAGCTCTTAAGCCGATACTGATTATTCCGCTGATTGCCAGTCTGATAACCGGCTTGGTGATGATTTATGTGGTCGGTACGCCGGTCGCTAAAATCATGCTGGGCCTGACTGCCTGGTTGCAGTCACTGGGTACAGCCAACGCGGTGCTGCTGGGCGCAATCGTCGGCGCGATGATGTGTACTGATATGGGTGGCCCGGTTAACAAGGCGGCCTACGCGTTTGGTGTCGCATTACTGAGCTCTTCCGTGTATGCCCCAATGGCGGCAATCATGGCGGCGGGAATGGTTCCTCCGCTGGCAATGGGTCTCGCTACGCTGCTGGCGCGTCACAAGTTTGAACAAGGTGAACGAGAAGGTGGAAAAGCGGCGCTGGTGCTGGGCCTGTGCTTTATCTCCGAGGGAGCAATACCTTTCGCGGCGCGTGATCCAATGCGTGTGATCCCTTGCTGTATCGCAGGCGGAGCCTTGACCGGCGCACTTTCCATGGCTTTTGGCGCAAAATTGATGGCACCACACGGTGGTCTGTTTGTATTGCTTATCCCAGGCGCTATTACTCCGGTGCTGCTATATCTGGTAGCGATTATTGCGGGTACGGTTCTGACTGGCGTGTCTTACGCGATTCTGAAACGTTCTGACGCAGCCGTTGCCGCCAAAGTGGTAGCTAACAGCTAATTAATTTGAAGTTTTTGCAAATATAAAGCGCTGCCTGATCGCAGCGCTTTTTTTATTCAATGAATCAAACAGTCTGCCTCTGAGACATGAATTTATTATTATAAATAGCCATTGGGACTTTATTTTTAATTACTAAACTAAATTAATTGGACTCTAATTAATTTACCGCCTCTTAATTACTCATGCTAAATACCTTTAATAAATGCCCAAACATTTACAATACTTTAAGTAAATAAGCTAATTGTTATGTTTAGTCATATATACTTATTAAACAGATGTTAAATGAGGGGCGATCATGTTGAAAATGTTGATAAAAAGAAAGGGGCGTAGAACGCACACCGAAGACCGCCACCTTGCATTAGTGCTGGCTACCAGCGCAGGCATCCTTAATGCTATGGCGCTTGGAGCTTTTGGCTTCTTTCCCTCGCACATGTCAGGAAATACCTCACAATTATCCTCAGAAATGACTAATACTGACTTAAGTGACGTTTTATTACTGTCGGCAATAATTGGCGCATTTGTTATTGGATCAACCACTTCGCGGCTGATAGCCATTAGTGGAATTAAAAATAATATTCGCACCATATTTAGTCTGATTTTACTGATGGAAGGAATACTGTTAATTCTCACTTCGCTGTTCGAAATATTATTCTTCTCATTGAAAAATAATCATGAAATCATCGTGTTTCTAAGCTTCCTGATGGGGATACATAACTCGACCTCGACCCAGCTTTCCAACGGGCGAGTTCGCTCGACCCACATTACGGGCACGTTGACCGATGCCGGAATATCTTTAGGTTCGGTGATGGCAACACTGATGAGACGCGATCCATCGAAACAGATCAAAGCGCAACGCAGCCAGTTTATTACTCACTCAGTGACAATCATGTCCTTCTTAATCGGCGGGATTACAGGGCTTCTGCTCTATAAGCAATTTGGTTTGAACTCGATGACCGCGGTGGGGATTTTCATTGCAGCAGTTGCCCTTGGCTCGATCACTACGACTATTTGGCGGGCTAAAAGAAGGGGGCTGAGACCTGGTTTGATATAATAGAGGCAAAAGGGAAAAGCAAGATTTGCGGGGTAGGCGGAGAAACGTTTTATTATGCCGCTGCCTGCCAGCTAAATTTTTGAATTTAAAAAAACGTCTGAGCCGAAGCATCAGACGTTTTTTACTTCATTCGTTTTTACTTCATTCGTTTTTTTACTTCATTTGCTACAGCGAGAACTTATCAGGCTGCGGCTTCATCCTGATCGGCTTTTTGTTGGGATTTCAGCCAGGCGATCTCATCGATCCAGATATCTGGATTAGTGGTTTCAAGGATCATCGGGATGTTGTCGAAACGTGGGTCGCGCATAATATAGCTGAATGCAGCTTTACCGATGTTACCTTCACCCAGGCTGTTGTGGCGGTCAACGCGGCTGTTGAATTCACTTTTCGCATCATTGAGATGCATGCCGCGCAGGTACTGGAACCCCACTACGTCAGACAGGTGTTTAAAAGTCTCTTCACAGGCGGCTTCGGTGCGCAAATCATAACCTGCTGCGAAAGCGTGACAGGTATCAATGCAGACACCGACGCGGCTTTTATCTTCTACGCCGTCAATAATTGCCGCCAAATGTTCGAAACGAAAGCCCAGATTGCTGCCCTGACCCGCAGTATTTTCAATCACGGCAGTTACGCCCTTGGTTTTATCCAAAGCAATATTGATTGACTCGGCAATCTTCGCCAGACATTTATCTTCATCGATTTGCATCAGGTGGCTGCCAGGATGGAAATTCAGCAGCGATAGTCCAAGCTGTTCACAACGCTGAAGTTCGTCGATAAACGCCTCGCGGGATTTCTCCAGCGCCTCTTCGACCGGGTGACCGAGGTTAATCAGATAGCTGTCGTGGGGCAGGATTTGATTACTGCGGTAACCGTATTTTTCACATGCCGTTTTAAAGCGTTCAATAACATCTTCTGCCAGAGGAGCTGCGCGCCATTGCCGTTGGTTCTTGGTGAATAGCGCAAATGCAGTCGCTTCCAGTTCATGTGCGCGCAAGACTGCCTGATCGACCCCGCCTGCTGCACTAACGTGTGCCCCTACAAATTTCATATTAACCCCTGCTGATTACATTCTGTTTTTCCGAATGATAGCTTCTTTATCGGCAGGTGGGCAGGCAATAAATGTTAAAAGTTCACGTAAACCTGACAGATGAAGTGACTTACAGTAGATGTTGTACCAGCAGGTTGATGCCTGCACCGCCGACAATCAGCCAGGCAAACAGCAGCCCGGCCAGCAGCAGTGGTTTCATGCCAGCGAGGCGCAACGCACTGAAATGCGTGGTTAATCCCAGCGCGGCCATCGCCATTGCCAGCAGGATAGTATCCAGCGTTAACAGACTATGCACCCAACTTGCCGGCAATAAGCCAAAGCTGTTGAACGCCGCCACGCCGATAAACCACAGCGCAAACCACGGAATGGTGATGCTCGACCACAGGCTTTTGCTTTGAGCGCTGCCACCAGCGTGCGCCTGACCCCGACTTTTCCAAAAACTTAGCATGAGTAGAAACGGTGCCAGCATCATCACGCGGATCATCTTGGCGATCACCGCCGCATTCTCAGCATCGGGCGAAACACCATGCCCGGCGGCGACCACCTGTGCGACCTCATGCAAGGTTGAACCGGTATAAATACCAAAGCGCGTGGCAGTGATCTCCAGCAGATGATAGTGCTGATTTAACTGCCATAACCACGGATAAAAGAAGATGGCAATGGTGCCAAAAATCACTACCGTCGCCACCGCAACCGTGACTTTCTCGGCATCGGCTTTCAATACCGGCTCAGTCGCCATCACAGCGGCGGCACCGCAAATGCTGCTGCCCGCGCCTATCAGCATGCTGGTTTCGCTGTCGAGACCAAACACGCGTTTGCCAAGCCAGCAGGCCAGAAAAAAGGTGCTGCCAAGGGTCAATAAATCGATGACGATGCCGGATGCGCCAACGTCGGCAATTTGAGTGAAAGTCAGCTTGAAACCATAGAGAACAATACCCAGGCGCAGCAGTTTCTGCTTTGCCAGATTAACCCCCTCGGCGCACTGCGGGCGGGCTAGCGGGTAAACAGTATTGCCGATAATCATACCGACAACGATCGCCAGCGTTAGCGCGCTCATCCCCAGCGAAATCAGGAATTCGAAGTGGCTTAACCACAAAACCAGGCTAGTTATTGACCCGGTGAGAACTAAACCCGGTAAAAGACGTCCAAATGAATAGATCGGTTTATTCAGGTTACGTAATTTTGGTGCTCGATGTTGCTCTGAAAGGACGTGGCTCATGATGTAATCCTGCTTAGATTGCCTGGGAATAAGCATATCCAGCAGGGTTATAAATGTGAAATTGATTGTAATCCTATAACCAATCGAAAAAACTGGTATAGAATAAGCATAACCCGGCGCAGATGGCTAATGCGGATGGAGCTATACTCAATAGTGAGACAAAAAGCGGGAGGAGCGGATTCGGCCAAGGGGCGCAGATAAGACGCTGAGCACTTTTTAATAATGAATCAACAAGTTATAGGCCAGCATTCAGGGCAGGTAACCGATATCGAGACTCTATGCATATTACACTGCGTCAACTGGAAGTTTTCTCCGAGGTGCTCAAAAGTGGGTCAACCACTCAGGCCTCTGTTGTTTTGTCTCTATCGCAATCGGCGGTCAGTGCAGCCTTGGCGGATATAGAAGGGCAGCTGGGAGTAAAACTGTTTGACCGCGTGGGTAAACGTTTGGTGATTAACGAGCACGGACGTCTGTTATACCCTAAGGCCTTGGCTCTGCTTGAGCAGGCCAGCGAAATAGAACGCTTGTTCAGCCATGACAGCGGCTCGCTGAAAATTGGTGCCAGCAGTACCATCGGTAACTATATGTTGCCCGCGATGATAGCCGGTTACCGGCTGGATTTCCCCGATACCCCCCTCGAACTCAATGTGGGTAATACCGACGATGTGATTAATGCCGTGGCCGATTTTCGCGTTGATCTTGGGCTGATTGAAGGTCCGTGTCGTATGCCGGAGCTCATCACCCAGGCTTGGCTTGACGACGAGCTGGTCGTGTTTGCCGCGCCGGATAATCCCCTGGTCGGCAGGCAGGTTACTTTGGCAATGCTCACCGAAGCACCGTGGATCCTGCGCGAGCGTGGCTCAGGCACGCGCGAGGTGCTTGATCACCAGCTGTTATCCCAGCTTGGCGATTTTAATCTGGTCATGGAGCTGGGTAATTCCGAAGCGATTAAACACGCGGTACGCCACGGTATTGGCATCAGCTGTCTTTCACGGCGGGTGATTGCCGAGCAGCTGCTTAGTGGTTCGCTGGTGGAAATCAGGCTTCCATTGCCGCCACTGGTGCGCAAGCTTTACCTGATTCACCATCGCCAAAAACATATCTCTAACGCGCTATCGCGTTTTCTGACCTACTGCAAAGAACTTTCCTGATGGTAAATTCATTATTTTTCATTATGCAGAAGCGTCTTTGCGCGCCGCTGCATCGTGAAAGGTATTGGGTCTCCTAATAATCCACAGTCGATTATGAAGCATTCTTATGT
Source organism: Rouxiella sp. WC2420 (assembly GCF_041200025.1). Lineage (NCBI taxonomy): Bacteria > Pseudomonadati > Pseudomonadota > Gammaproteobacteria > Enterobacterales > Yersiniaceae > Rouxiella > Rouxiella sp. WC2420. Next base: position 1,624,680 of record NZ_CP165628.1, read on the forward strand.
CCTCGTGTTCCTGCTACTCAGCACGGCGGTTTTTGTTACAATCCGCGGCTAAAATTACTCACGACGAGCAGAAATAGGGCAAAGATGGCTCAAAAGCATACAAAAAATCAGCAGGTGGCTGCGACGCCTACACTGCGACGAGAGCTGAAAGCGCGTCACTTAACCATGATTGCCATTGGTGGCTCTATCGGAACCGGCCTGTTTGTGGCTTCTGGTGCAACCGTTTCTCAGGCAGGCCCGGGTGGGGCACTGCTTTCCTACGCAATAATTGGTTTGATGGTTTACTTCCTGATGACCAGCCTCGGCGAATTGGCCGCTTACATGCCGGTTGCCGGTTCTTTCTCCACTTACGGTGCGAAATATGTTGAAGAGGGCTTTGGCTTCGCGCTGGGTTGGAACTATTGGTACAACTGGGCGGTGACCATTGCCGTTGAGCTGGTTGCCTCGCAGCTGGTGATGAATTACTGGTTCCCGCACACTCCCGGCTGGATCTGGAGCGCGCTGTTCTTGGGGATTATCTTCCTGCTGAATTACATTTCTGTTCGCGGTTTTGGCGAAGCAGAATACTGGTTCTCGCTGATTAAAGTGTTGACCGTTATTGTCTTTATCGTCGTTGGCGTATTGATGATTTTCGGCATCATGAAGGGTGGCGAACACGCTGGTTGGCAAAACTGGACCATCGGCGATGCGCCGTTTGCCGGAGGATTTGCCTCGATGATTGGCGTGGCGATGATAGCCGGATTCTCATTCCAGGGAACCGAGCTTATCGGCGTTGCGGCGGGCGAATCAGAAGATCCGGGCAAGAATATTCCACGCGCGGTGCGTCAGGTGTTTTGGCGTATTCTGCTGTTCTATGTGCTGGCAATTCTGGTCATCAGCCTGATCATTCCTTATACCGATCCAAGCCTGCTGCGTAACGACGTCAAAGATATCGGCGTAAGTCCGTTTACGCTGGTATTCCGCAATGCTGGCCTGCTGTCGGCGGCGGCGGTAATGAATGCGGTGATTCTCACTGCGGTGCTGTCAGCCGGTAACTCCGGGATGTATGCCTCAACCCGCATGCTATACAACCTTGCTACCGAAGGCAAAGCACCGCGCATGTTCGCCAAACTGTCGAAAGGCGGTGTGCCGCGTAATGCGCTGTATGCCACCACGGTAATTGCGGCGCTGTGCTTCTTCAGTTCGATGTACGGCAACCAGTCCGTATATATGTGGTTGTTGAATACTTCGGGTATGACCGGATTTATTGCCTGGCTGGGTATTGCGATTAGCCACTACCGATTCCGTCGTGGCTATGTGGCGCAAGGGCGTGACCTCGACGTGCTGCCCTATAAATCGAGCCTGTTCCCGCTGGGGCCAATCTTTGCCTTCATACTGTGTATGATCATCACGTTGGGTCAGAACTATCAGGCATTCCTGGCTGATAAAATCGACTGGTACGGCGTGGCGGCAACCTACATCGGTATTCCACTGTTCCTGATTATCTGGTTTGGTTACAAACTGACCCAAGGCACCAAGTTCATCAAGTATCAAGAAATGGAATTTCCTGAAGTAGAAAAGAAATAATCTGTGCTTAACGCTTTCCCCGCGACTGTGCGGGGAAAGAATTTCCTCTTACAACACGCTTTGTTACTCCTTGATTGTCACTTTTACCTTTTTTGGTTAATCCAAACGAGGCGGCTCAGGTTATGCTGGATTGATAATAGTTATCGTTTATATTACTGTTACAGACCTTACTTTGCCTTTTTTAGCCACGCCGTGCCAAGCGAGAAATAAGTGTAATCATGAGTGCTACAACCGATCCCCTTTTCAATTCAGCCAGTCAGCCGAGTGAAGCCGGTGCCGATGGCAGCGTGATGGGCCGTTATAAATCCATCCTGCGCCGTCGCCTTTCAATGATGCTGGTGCTGGTCATCGCGATTTTTGCTTCTCTGGTGCTTGATTTCGTCATGGGTCCTGCCGGTTTATCGCTGGATACACTGTGGCAAACGATTTTCCATGCTCAGGCTGCCGATGCCGGAACCCGCGTCATCGTCTGGGATATCCGCATGCCGTATGCATTGATGGCGGTGGTAGTGGGAATGTCGCTGGGACTTGCCGGTGCCGAAATGCAGACAATCCTCAATAACCCGTTGGCTAGCCCATTTACCCTTGGCGTGTCTTCTGCCGCCGCGTTTGGTGCCGCGCTGGCTATCGTGCTGAATATTGGTATTCCGGGAATTCCCGATCAGTGGTTTATCTCGGCGAACGCCTTTATCTTTGCGCTACTCGCGGCGCTGATGCTGGACGGCATCACCCGCTGGACGCAGGTTGCCAGTTCCGGCGTGGTGCTGTTTGGTATCGCACTGGTGTTTACCTTCAATGCGCTGGTCTCGCTGATGCAGTTTATTGCCTCCGAAGACACATTGCAGGGGCTGGTTTTCTGGACCATGGGCAGCCTGGCGCGTGCGAGCTGGGTTAAACTCGCGGTGATGGCCGCGGCTTTTGTTATCCTGCTGCCACTGTCGATGAAAAGTTCCTGGAAACTCACCGCGCTACGTTTGGGTGAGGATCGTGCAGTAAGTTTTGGTATTGACGTGCGTCGCCTGCGTCTTGGCACACTGCTGCGCATTAGCATTTTGTCTGCACTGGCGGTGGCGTTTGTCGGGCCTATCGGCTTTATCGGATTGGTTGCACCGCACATTGCACGCATGATGTTTGGCGAAGATCACCGTTTCTATTTGCCTGCCAGCGCGTTGATTGGCGCTCTGGTGCTGTCTTTGGCTTCGGTCGCCTCTAAAAATCTGGTGCCCGGCGTGATAATTCCAGTCGGCATCGTGACTTCTCTGGTAGGCGTGCCGTTTTTCCTGAGCATTATTTTGCGCCATAGGGGAACAGTATGAGCCTAACGCTGGCAAAACAGGCGGTTAACGTGCTCAGCGGCACGCAGGGATTACAAATTCGTGATTTTACCGCCGGATATCCCAAGCGGGCGGTGATCCGCGACTTGCAGGTGCCTAAACTGCCGCGTGGAGAGATAACCGTACTGCTTGGACCCAACGGCAGCGGTAAATCTACTTTGCTACGCGCGCTGGCGGGTTTGAACAAGGCGCAGGGCGAGATTATTCTCGACGGTCACGACCTGATGAAAATGCCCTTCGCCAAACGTGCCGAGCAGGTAGTTTATTTGCCACAGTCGCTGCCTGCGGGCGTGCATCTACACGTGTTGGAGTCGATTATCGTCGCCCAGCGCGCGTCTGGTGGGCAGGCCCATCAGGCACAAACTACCGACAAGGTGATGGAACTGCTGCGGCTGCTGGGAATTGAGCATTTGGCGTTGCGCTATCTAGATCAACTCTCCGGTGGCCAAAAACAGCTGGTGGGATTGGCACAGTCACTGATCCGCCAACCTTCACTCCTGTTGCTCGACGAACCCTTAAGCGCGCTGGATCTTAACTATCAGTTTCACGTTATGGACCTGGTGCGCCGCGAAACTCGTAAGCGAAATATCATTACCGTTGTGGTGGTGCATGATATCAATATCGCGCTGCGTCACGGCGATAACGTATTGATGCTGAAAGACGGTCAGCTAATTGCCGACGGTAAACCGGAAGAGGTAATTACAGCAGAAAGCCTGGCCAGGGTTTACGGCGTAAAAGGGCGTATCGAGCGCTGTTCGCAGGGAACTCCGCAGATTCTGATCGATGGTCTGGTTAATACGCCAACTATCTAACGGAAAACGTAATGTAAAAAGCCGTCCCGATAAAATCGCAGACGGCTTTTTCTATTTTCTGCCCTGCAAAATCGCAAGGCAGCACGTTATTCCTGCAATAAATCATGGCGGATTCGACAAGCGCTGATAAACGCATCGAACAGCTGCTTTGAGACAGGATCCGTCAGGCTGTGCCACTCTGGGTGCCACTGTACGCCGAGCGCAAAAGGGTGATTGCGCACGCTTACCGCCTCGACCAGATTATCCGGCGCGACCGCTTCAACTGTCAGCACCGAGCTTAAGCGCCTTGCCCCCTGACCATGCAAGGAATTCACCTCAAAGCGTTGATATTCTGGCAGTAACTCCGCTAAAAGGCCACCCGGCTGGATCTCGACCGGATGCACTAAATCATACTGATTGTCATGCGGCAGGGCAGTATCTTCGCGGTGATCCATATAACCTGGCTGCTCGTGGACCTTGCGATAAAGCGTGCCGCCCGTAGCGACAACCAGTTCCTGCATACCCCGACAGGCGGCAAACAGCGGGATGCCTTTTTCAAGCGTCGCTTTAATCAGCGCGATGCTGAGCTTGTCCCGCCCCGGATCGGCCAGTTCCTCAACGCCTTCTTCGCCATACTGTTGTGGCTCGACATTGCTCGGGCTGCCAGTGAGAAAGATGCCATCGAGGCGAGCGAGGATACTGTCGATAGCGCCTTCGCGGGAAGCCAGTTCATGAGGCAGGGCAATGGGCAGGCCATTGGCGTGAAAAATGGCTTCGAGATACTTTTCGTGCACAGTTAACGCAGGATTTTCATCGATAATGTTTTCGCACATCACTACGCCGATGACCGGGCGATAGTCGGAAGGCTCGTGATCCTGGGATTGAATAAGTTCTAAAGTGGAAGATTTATTGTCCATTTTACCGCCTCGTTGAGTGATTAAAATGATGACAGCCCTCCCATTGTTCTGCGTACGTCCAACAAAAGTGACTTCGCGTGCCAATGTTCAAAGTTTTTTAATTAAGCAGATCTACCAATCTAACAGCCTGTTGATGCTTTTTCAAACTGCGGCGCTAATCGTGAGTTTAAGCGCCAATGCCAATATTTCGCGCGAAGGTTTTTTAAAACCAATGTTTCGGAAACTTCTGCATAGTCTATATTTATAGAGTATTTACACTTATATCAGCAGATTTCACCTTATTTTTATCAACTATCTGGCACTTTAATTTACGGGAATAACGCAATTGAACAGAGCAAATTAACGTTGGCGCGCCTTACCATGAGGGTAATGCGGTAGACGTCATCCAAAGGATAACGGCGGAAATTTTATGCAAGCAATTGATCTGATAACTAATAACATCGAAGTTGACAGCTTCGCTATCCCGGGCGAAGAAGAGCGAAGTAGCGCGTTCCAGGATGAAATTACTCATTACCTGGAACGTCACCCACTGACCCAGCATGTTGATGTCCTTCTTACAGATTTAAACGGCAGTTTTCGCGGTAAACGCATCCCACTTTCAGCCCTGCGTAAAATTGAAAAAGGCTGCTATTTCCCCGCCTCCGTCTTCGCCATGGATATTTTAGGCAACGTGGTTGAAGAGGCCGGACTTGGGCAGGAATTAGGCGAGCCAGACAGAATTTGCCTCCCCGTTCCCGGCACGCTGACCCCTTCAGCCAACGATCCTGAAAATATCGGTCAACTGTTGCTGACCATGCTTGACGAAGATGGCACTCCCTTTGACGTTGAACCTCGCAATGTGCTGAACCATATCTGGCAGACATTGCGCCAGCGGGGCCTGTTCCCGGTGATAGCGGTAGAGTTGGAGTTTTATCTGCTCGATAGGCAGCGTGATGCCGATGGCGCGCTTCAGCCGCCTTGTACACCAGGTACGCAAGAGCGAAATGTACAGAATCAGGTTTATTCTCTCGACAATCTCGACCATTTCTCTGACGTACTCAGCGACATTGACCGACTGGCTCATCTGCAGGGTTTACCGGCTGATGGCGCAGTGGCGGAATCCTCGCCAGGTCAATTCGAGATCAATTTGCATCACACAGAAAATATTCTTGGCGCCTGCGATCATGCGCTGACGCTGAAAAGACTGGTTCGCCTGGTGGCTGAAAATCACCAGATGGACGCCACATTTATGGCCAAGCCTTATGACGATTATGCCGGTAGCGGCATGCACATTCACGTCAGCATGCTTGATGACAACGGCAAAAATCTGTTTTCCAATGAGCAGGGTGAAGATTCCGCATTGATGAAAAGAGCGCTGGCGGGAATGATTGCCATGATGCCGGCATCAATGGCGATACTGGCACCGAACATCAACGCTTACCGTCGCTTCCAGCCGGGAATGTATGTTCCGACTCAGGCGTCATGGGGCCACAACAACCGTACCGTTGCGCTGCGCGTTCCGTGCAGCGATGCGAAGAATCATCGCGTGGAATACCGCGTTGCAGGCGCTGATGCCAACCCTTATCTGGTGGTCGCTACCGTGTTGGCCGGGGTATTGTTTGGCCTTGATAACATTCTGCCGCTGCCTGAGCCGGTCACCGGTAATGGTCTGGAGCAGGAAGGGATCCCGTTACCCATTCGCCAAAGTGATGCGCTTTATGAGTTTGAGCAACAAACCGAGTTGAAAAAATATCTCGGTGAACGTTTTAGCCACGTCTACCACAGCTGTAAATCTGACGAACTATTACAGTTCGAGCGCCGAGTGACTGAAACCGAGATCGACTGGATGCTGAGAAATGCCTGATTTTTTCCTGAGGAATTTCTTAAACGGTCACTGGGAGACCTGAATAAGATCCGAGTAAACCTGAGTAAAGTCTGATAAAGGGCTTAACGCGGCGTCGGGAGTGGCATTGAGTGAGTCACGAGATGTTTTACTAAAAGAAATTTGTAACTTTAGCCCGCGAAATCTTGTCATCGGGCGCTAAATTAGTGCAAAATAGCGCTCATGCAAAATAACCGACGCCTAAACGCGCCGGTTATTTTTTTTGCATGGTTTTTCAAACTAATTCAACAGAGGCCGGACCCAGATCCGGATAGATAACCAGATTTCGTGTGCGATCCCAAATAAATAACGATCGCCACTATGAGGAATAGTAAGATGGGGCAATTTTTCAAACCTGTACCAATACCTTCCGGTGTTGCTTCCTGCCGCGTGCCACAGCCGGCCGCCTTTGCGTCTGTTTTCTTCGACGTGAAGATTAATCCCCCATTTTACTCAATGAGTCGTCTCGAACGAAGTTTTCCCAGTACCTTGCTGAATTCGGCCTTAGCACGCCAGAACTTTGCAGGTCAGGGGAGGCTCGCCCATGTCGCTTAATGATACCGCTACAATAGCCGCTGCACCGCGCGTCAAGCTTCGTCGGACCCTGACTTTGGTTCAGGTGGTGATGATGGGTCTCGCCTATCTGCAGCCCATGACTATCTTCGATACCTTTGGCATCGTGACCAGCATGACTGACGGTCATGTGGCTACGGCGTATCTTTTTGCCTTGATTGCGGTCCTGTTCACTGCGGTGAGCTACGGCAAGCTGGTCAAACGTTTCCCGTCAGCGGGATCGGCCTATACTTACGCGCAAAAGGCTATTAGCCCGCACGTCGGCTTTATGGTGGGTTGGTCATCGTTGCTGGACTACCTGTTCATGCCGATGATTAACATCCTGCTGGCAAAAATCTATCTTGAAGCTATTTTCCCCGGCTTCCCTTCATGGATCTGGGTGGTTGCGCTGGTGGGGCTGATGACGGCATTTAACCTGCGTGGCATCAAGCTGGTTGCCAATATCAACAGCTTTGTTGTAGTGATTCAGGTTGCTATCATGGCGCTTATCGTGGCGTTGCTGATTTACGGCGTCTATCACGCCCAGGGCACTGCTGCTCTGGTCAGCTCTAAACCGTTCTGGTCTGAAAATGCCCATACTGTGCCAATGATTACTGGTGCAACTATCCTGTGCTTCTCATTCCTTGGTTTTGACGGTATCAGCTCGATGTCTGAAGAAACGCCGAATGCGGATAAAGTCATTCCGCGCGCTATTTTCCTGACTGCACTCATTGGCGGCGTCATCTTCGTGGTGGTGTCTTACTTCCTGCAGCTGTATTTCCCGGACATTTCGCGCTTCCACGATCCGGACGCTTCGCAGCCTGAAATCATGTTGTTTGTGGGCGGCAAAGCGTTCCAGTTCGTTATCCTGTGCTTCTCCTGTGTGACCGTTTTGGCCTCAGGCATGGCGGCACATGCGGGTGTTTCACGCCTGCTTTACGTGATGGGGCGCGATGGCGTATTCCCGGAAAAAATCTTTGGATTCGTTCACCCGCAATGGCGTACTCCGGCATTTAACGTGATTCTGGTCGGCGTGGTTGCGCTTTCAGCCATCAGCTTTGACCTGGTTACCGCCACCGCGCTGATTAACTTTGGTGCGCTGGTGGCGTTTACCTTCGTTAACCTTTCGGTGATTTCACAGTTTTATATTCGTGAAAAACGTAACCGCACTATCAGCGATCACATTCATTATCTGATCCTGCCAGTGATTGGCGCGTTGACCGTGGGTGCGCTTTGGTTGAACCTCGAAGCCAGCTCGATGACGCTGGGTCTGGTGTGGGCGGCCATCGGCCTGTCTTACCTGGCCTTTATCACTCGTCGTTTCCGCCAACCGCCGCCGCAGATGAGCGAAGAAATCATCTAATCCACAGTCAGTTAATGCAAAGACTAAAAAGGACCTGAAAAGGTCCTTTTTTATGCTCAAAATTCAGGGTGAATTATTTAGCCGACCAGTTTCTTGCCATAGTCGAACAGCGCTTTCAGCAGGGCGGTTTTCTCGGCATCTTCTTCATGCAAATTATAAAGTGCTTCCAGCTGCAAGACATAATCCTGAACTTTCTCCGGACTTAACGCTTCCTGACGATGTGTTAGCCAACGGCGCTGCTCGGCATCAGTCAGCGTGAGCGGATAGTTGCGGGCGCGGAAGCGAAATAGCAGCTCCTCAAGGCGTGAATCCTGGAATTTCAGGTCCAGAGCAGGCAGGTTTTCAGGAGCGGTTTGCTGGATGATTCTCATTGTTGCTCGATCCGCATCGCCAAAGAAACCGTTATAAAGCTGGGCATCGACGTCTTCAGACGGCGTATAAGGCTCTGCCTCGGCAAACAGCGCCACCACTTTTTCGCGCACCTGAGAATTCTGACGTAGCAATTGTAAGTTTTGCAGACAGCGTTCGCGATCAATATCCAGACGCAGCGCATTTTCAGGCAGCAATGTCTTGGCTGGTGCTAAAACTGGACACTTGTTGATGTGCAAAAGCTTGATGGGCAGAGGAGACTGGCCAGGCAGAAGATCTTCACGGCGGCTGTAAAGTCTTTCGCGCATCTGATCGGAATCCAGTTCCAGCAGCGGAGCCAGGTCACCGGCTAAATCACAGACGATAACCGCATTCTTGTTCTCAGGATGCCAGGCCATGGGTGCAACCCAGCTGGTATTGCCGCGAGCGGCACCAAACATGCCAGAAACGTGGACCAGGGGCGCCATGGTCGGGATGTCGATTAGGGCATTGATTTTATGCTTGCTACGATGTTCAAGCAGATAATCGAACAAGCGCGGCTGGGCTTGTTTCACCAATTTGGCCATGGCAATGGTGGCGTAAACGTCTGACATCGCGTCGTGGGCATTTTCATGCTCTACGCCGTTGGCCTTGGTTAAATGTTCCAGGCGGAAACTAGGGAAACCCTCGTCATTTTCCGGCCAGTTAATACCGTCCGGGCGCAGGGCGTAACAGGCGCGCATCACGTCCAGCAAATCCCAGCGAGAGTTGCCGTTTTGCCAGCTGTAGGCATAAGGATCGTAGAAGTTTCGATAGAAAATATTGCGGCTGACTTCGTCATCAAAACGAATATTGTTATAACCCACGATGCAGGTGCCCGGTACGCTGAATGCCTCGTGGATTTGGGCTGCGAATTCTGCCTCGCTCAACCCTCTGGACAGTGCGAGCTGTGGGGTAATGCCGGTAATCATCACGGCTTCGGGCTGAGGCAGATAGTCATCGCAAGGGCGGCAGTAAATGACCAGAGGCTCTTCAATAATGTTGAAATCAGCGTCAGTGCGCACGCCAGCAAACTGCGCAGGACGGTCCAGCGCCGGATGAGTGCCGAAAGTCTCGTAATCGTGAAAATAAAATGTTGGCTGAACGCTTTTGTCTTGCATTGCGGGTTAGGGCCTTAATCTGATTTAAATTGTCTTGTAAAACAGGTCTTTAAAATCTTAACTTGTTGGGGCATGCATCAGCAAGTCTGATAAATAACGAGAGAAACCATGCCGGTCTGAGGGTACTTGACTACATAATCAAAATTAACGCGAGTACAACATTTCAGACCGCAATGGCTAAGGTGATAAGGATATCACTTTTGAGCATGACGACCTTCCAATTTTGTTTTTACAAGGAGGGTAAGGAGTGCTGAATAGCTCTTGGTAAGTCTACAGAGAATAAATGACAAACGCTTGAACCGAGTTATTATATTCTTTTGGCAGGTACTCGCTTGGCGGGGTAAATAATACTGGAAAAAACCTGCCAGACCCAACTAATTAAATATTGGCAAACTTAAGCCCCTCGGCAACATTTTCTTTTAAAAATGCAGCCGGAGCATGGTGCTGTAGTTGTCGCATTGAATAGTTCAAGTAATTATTTAGGTGGCGCTGTCGGCACAATATGTGGAGGATTATTGATTTCTCATAGAGTCCATATAAGTAATTTTATCTTTTATGATTATATTCCCTGCGCCCGTCATTGAGTTTATTCTTTGCATCTTCCAGGAATAGGAACAGGAGCAGTAAATTTATAGTCACTTATCACGCAGATTTCCGTTGAATGACTCTTATAAAGGGATTGCCTGTTGGATTCTCTGGGCGTGAGACACCCATTTTAAAAATATTAGTGCTTTCAACTCAAAAGAATAATTAATAAAAAATCTGGTTATAAATTCAATATTCATAACCAGAAAATTTATCCGTACTATAATTGAGTTTTAAAAATCTTTGGTGGGTTCAATGCTTCCTTCCATTACAAAGAAACTTCCATCCATCATAGTATAAAAAGCATGTGAATTCTTGTGTTCAAAATTATCGCAATGAACTACAGTTGATTTATCTGCTTCCTGCCAAGATATTAGGAAGTTTCCATCTGAGAGGGATTTCCATTTAAAAGGAACATCCATTTTTGTTCCTTTGAGATCACCATTCAAAAATTCTATATATACAGTCTTGCCATCTTCTGAGTATGAGTTGATAACCTGCAGAGATTCTGCAAGGTTTAAAGTAAAGCTTTTTCCAGCATATGGGAACGTGGTTGTCATGATATTGCCTTAATTGTTATTGGTGGGATGTGTTTACATAAACTGCGTAAAGGGATGTTGCGCCTGTAATATAAAGTCTGTTGCGCTGAGGTCCTCCAAAACATAAGTTAGATACGCATTCTGGGATAATAATTTTTCCCATAAGAATACCATTAACGTTATAGACTGCTACGCCATCAGCACAAGATGTAAAAATATTGCCTTGTTTATCGACTCTGAATCCGTCAAATACTCCGTTATCACAAGTTGCAAACAAACGGGCATCATCTAAAGATGTGCCGCTGTTTGACACATTATATGCTGTGATTGTTGCCGGGTGATCCTTGGCATGAGTTACGCCACTGTCAGAGACATACAAGGTTTTTTCATCCGGCGAAAAGGCTAGGCCGTTAGGTTGCAACAGACTTTTAATAACCAACTCTGTACTTTGAGTTTCTGGGTCATAGCGATAAACGCCATGCATGTTGAGTTCAGCATTTTGCCTTTTCCCCAGATAATCAGTATCAATGCCATATGTTGGATCAGAGAACCAAACTGAACCGTCACTTTTGACAATGACATCATTAGGTGAGTTAAGTCTTTTACCCTGATAACTGTCGGTCAATAATTCCCAATGGCCATCATGACCTAAACGGCTGATTCGGCGGCCACTGTGTTCACAGGCTATTACTCGGCCCGACAAATCAAGGCAGTGACCATTCTGATGACCGATATTATTCTCAAATACACAGGTATGACCATCAACTTCCGAGAAGGTTAAAATTCTGTTATTTGGAATATCAGACCATAATAATATTTTCGATGATGGAATATACACAGGGCCTTCAAGCCAACGGCCGCCAGTCCATAGTGTTTCTACTTTAGCTTCTGAGAATATAATATTGTTAAAGCTATCGTGGATTACCTTATACATATTCAATGCCTGTGTTATTTTAAAAATTCTCCGCCAGCCATGCAGCGAGTATCAGTGATATTTTTCGGTAATGAATCAACCTGAATAACCATGACTCTTGCAGGTGCGTTACCTACAGACCCTGATAAGTGTCCTATCTTGCCTTCTTTTTCGACCGCTTTGATGTCATAGCCAAAAGATATTTCACCCGGACCATATACAACTTTATTTTTATCCATTGACTCTATATACCATTTGCCAGTCAAAGGAATAACCCATTGCGGCTTAGGACTTTTATGCCATGTGCCTGACCAATGAGTGGGCATAATATTAAGCACGTATCGGATTGTTTTCATATCATCAGTAGAAACCCATTCAGGATTTCCTTTAACACTAAATTCTTGAAGAGCTAAGCTGTCAAGTTTACACTGAGATTGATGTGAAACACCTTGTGCATCGGTCCATAGGCTCCAGTATTTAATTTGGCTGCCCGAAACCTGACTGGCAGATGCTATAAATGGAGCAAAAAAAAGCGCTGCAATTAATAAACTCTTCATGAGTTACCCCTCTTCTATTTGGAAGGCAATATTTGCATATCAGATGACAAAGCAGGTAGTTTTGATTAGTATTTACTAAATGGAAAAAAATTCCGCAATTCGTTTTGGGGCACCACTGTGAGACTTAACCAAGAATTTATGATTTTCACTCGATGCGCGCAAAAAATGAGTTTTATCGATGCTGCTACATCGTTGGGGCTTACTGCTTCAGCTGTGGGCAAGGTCATCACTCGTCTTGAAGAGCACTATGGTGTTAAACTTTTTAATAGAAATACAAGAAGTATGTCTCTTACTGAAGAAGGAGAAATATTTCTTAAACATAGTGTAAATATTCTTTGCGAAATGGAAAGCCTTAAAGAAGTCTATCAAAAAAGAAATAAGGATATATCCGGGACTTTAAAATTGAGTTTTCCTAATGTAGGTTTGGCTTTTTACAAAATAATCTCAGACTTTAATAAAGAATATCCAAAAATAAACCTTGAGGTGATGCTTTCCGATGAACATATCGACCTGATAAATGATGGTTTTGATGCTGTCATCCGCTTTGGCAAAGTATCCGACTCAAGATTAGTTGCCAAGAAAATTGGGGTCACTTACATGGATATTGTTCACTCACCCGCCTATAAAGTCGGCGAGGATGAAAGAAACAATAACATGGTCTTATTATATAAATATCCATCATCAGGTAAAATAGAACGTTGGCCAGAACCCTATCATGCCAAGCTGGTAGACAATAACCCGGATAAATCTCTGGTTGTTAATGCCATTGAGTTAGTGAAAAATCTTTGCGTTAATGGCGATGGCCTGGCTTGCCTCCCTAATCTTATTACCCGAGATTTACTGGCAAAAGGTGAGGTTGTATCGTTATATTCTGACAGAATAAATGCACGTGATGTAAACGTGGTCTGGCCCTATAATAAATCAATACAGCCGAAACTGAGGGCATTTATAGACTTTTTCAGCCGTAATTTTCAGGCATCAAATTCATAGGTTTCTAAAATCCATAAAGCTGGCTTTGATTAAAGAGGATATTACTGGGTTGCTTCAACATGGATAACGGATCTCCGTGAACATACTCTGATCACAACAGATTGTAGGAACTGCCAGTTTTTCACTTTTATGACATAGCACTGATTCCCTTTTACGGGTAATCGATGCTATGTCAGTTAGGCTCTCCTTTAACTTCCCCACGAAGCATAAAATCAAGCATCAACTCAATCTGGACAGAAACTATCGATCTGCCGGTATGAGTAGGAAGCTTCTGCTGTTTAGCTAAACTCTTTCTGCAATTATGCTTGAGGGCATAGTTTTAATTCCTGAACGTATAAAAAATGTTAAAAAAGTTTGATGTTAATTTAAAATTTTCAATTTATTAATGTCACATTAGTAGAATTACCAAAATATCCTGTGGTAACCCAGAGTTGAATACAGCCTCAGACCTGTCACATGCCGTATTGCCGGCACGTTCAATAAAAATAACTTAACAAATTAATGTCTAGACGTTGAGTCTTGTACATCCATGAAAAAAGAGGGGGAGTGAGTAGGTCAAGCAATACGCCACATTTTTATACTGGAAATGCAGTGTTATCTATTAATAAATTCATACAAACAAGAATATATGCTTGCAAAAAGTGATATACAGCAAAGATTTCATTAGATTTCCTAAAATATCAAAAATGAGATTTGCAGCACTGAAATTTTACTAGTATTTTTAAAGTGGAGTAAAAATTTTCTTTTATTTGAAATAATTAAATAAGTCATTAAAGAGTTTTATCAGAGTTCAAATCGGTGCGGGCCTGAAAAGACCAATCAATATTATTCATTTCACAGCAATAAATTGTTGCCTTTGAATCAATTTTTCCGGCGGCTAAAACTTATCGCTCTTACCGGAGCTTTCTCTCTCTTTTTCGACAGGTCTAAGGCAAAATGGCAAAATTAACCAGTAATATGAAGAGATTTTCCCGTCCTGTAGTATTCCCTATCATACTTCTTTCTCCAATTAGTGCACTGGCTGCGGGTAATTATTACGATGCGCGTAATGATGCGATGGGGGGGACCGGAGTTGCATCTTCGACTTATGGTACGGCAGTATTGGCCAACCCGGCATTAATGACTAAAGCTAAACCCGATGATACGGCCAGCATTATTTTTCCAGCAGCCGGTTTACAAGTGACCGACAAAAATAAGTTGGTAAATAAGGTTGATGACTTGGGCGACAGTGTCGATAGCTATAAGGAGATGGTCAGCAATATTACCAGTTTTGCAGAATATCCAAAAATACAGGCGGCGGCCGGTGATGTAGCCGGTCAATTACGTGATATTAAGGGCAATCAGGCATCTGGCACCGCAGGTGCTGCTTTTGCAGTTACCATACCCAATGAAACACTGCCGTTTGCATTTGTGGCGAAGGCTTATGGTACGGGGTACGGTACTGCCGATATCACTCAGAGCGATATTGATTACCTTCAAGGCATTGCTGACGGTACGGTGATCCCTCTGCCCGGAGATCAAAATAAATTGACCTCCACTGCCTTGGCACGCGCGGCGATCGTTTATGATTACGGTGTTGCCGTTGCGCATGAGTTTAGCATTGCCGGACACGCAGTATCTTTCGGTATCACCCCTAAGCTGCAAGAAACCTATCTATACAACTACAACTCCTCAATTTATAGCTTCAACAAGTCTGACGTCCTTAGCCATCATGATCGAAGCACTGACACTGGCTTCAACATTGATGCCGGTGCGGCAACTGATATTGGCGACAATTGGACGCTGGGTGTTAGCGCGCAGAACCTTATATCGCGTAATATTAATACTAAAGAGGTCAACGGTGTCAAAGACGTTTATCAGATAAGCCCTGTCGTGACGCCCGGTATATCTTTTCATACTGAACGGCTGACGGCTGCGCTGGATGTTGACGTTACTCCAACCAAACGCTTCAAAACTGAGGATGAAAGTCAGTACGCTGGGGTAGGTGTCGAGTATTCCTTGCTAAGTTGGCTGCAGTTGCGGGCCGGTTATCGAGCCGATATGAAGTCGAACGACACCAATGTATACACCGCTGGTTTAGGCATTTCACCGTTTGATAGAGTGCATCTGGATCTTGCTGCCATGAAAGGCAATGATCGGACTTTAGGTGCAGTGGCTCAGTTAAACTTTACCTTCTAATACTTTTACGATATTCACGTGATACAGAAGCGGAATTTTACCGTTTCTGTATCACAGATTAGCTTTACGCATTGGCATTTTGTCGATGGTGGAGAGCAATATCTCTGAGCTTAATGGTTTTTGTTGCCGTAATTTAATCCCTCCATCTTTACCTACTAGCATAACTACAAATCCGTCAGGATTAAGTTGAGAGCGAAGATATCCCTTTGAAGCCGGAGAGGTATCACTCAGTACAATAATATCGCGTTCAACTAACTCGACTTTTGACTTTTCCAATATCGCCATCTGTTGAACATAATTAGCATCTGTCTTTGAAGGCGCAAAGATTAATACCGGGCGGTAATGCCATTGATACCGATCCAGGTTGGCGGTCTCAGGCGTCAAAGAGCGAAATATAGGGTTATCCGCTGCCTGAGAAGTGCTGCAAGTCAACAAAGATAAAGCGAGCATTAGCAAGCCTGAGGTCAGGGAAACGCTACTATTGCGGTTTCGAAAAAGACCGTGTGGCGTAGACAACAATGAATTGATGTGTAGCATTATTTTTAACCTTCTATATAAAATTTAGTGATTTAACAAATCCACGCTATTTTTAGTTCATTAATGAGTATGCATGAAAATCCAAAAAATTCACGTGCTCACAGATGATTGAAAAAAAACATTAACTGAGTCACATAAAAAATCATTATTTCTTTCCAATGATGTTTTGTTGTTTTTTTGTGAATTAAATAGCAATGCTTAAGGCATCCTCACAAGATTTTTCCTCAGAACTACTTTAAGAACAAGGCAAATGCACAATGCGTATCCTCGCTATAAGGCTAAGATATTAATTACAGCCTCAATGAGAATATCTCCGCTCTGGCTATGTATTTTGAGTACGGTGATAAATATTTTGATTCAGTGGCACCTATTCGACGACTTGAAATTTTAATGTTATTACTAAGGATTCGATAATGAATAACAGGACCGTCGTTATACTGCTCATTACCGCTATTTACTTCACAGCTGTAATAGGGATTGGATATTTAAACAAAAAATCTGCTTCTGGTGGTTCAAGCTTTACCAGTGGTGGTAAGCCATTTCCTTCGATTTTAATCGCGGCCCTGATAGTCTCAGAATATATCGGGACCTCAGTGAGTATAGGGACTGCTCAAACAGGATTTGAAATAGGAATATCAGCGGCGTGGAATCTTATAGCGTTGGGGTTCGGATTTTTATTGCTCGGTGTTTTTTTAGTCAAGAAATTTAGAGCAACAAAAAACTTAACTATCTCAGGCGTCCTTGACGGCTACTATGGCCGAAATATGCGTTATGCCTCATCAATTCTTACCATGATATCGTTGAGTATTGTGGCGATCGCTCTTTATGCCAGCGGTGGAGCCGTCCTGTCAAAAGTCGTGGGAATCGAAAAATGGCAGGCAATCTTAGCCTGCGGCGCGGTGGCAATCTTTTTTGTGATCATCGGTGGAATGAGGTCCGTGGTCTATTCAAATACGCTTAATGTGATTATAAAATTTATAGGTGTAATGGTAACACTCTGGTTTGCTTTAAAATTTGTAGGTGGGATTGAGGGGCTCAAAAAATCATTAGCTCCAGGCATGTTCGATTTTACCGCTGTCGGATGGGGCCAGATCGGGGCATGGATGTTTAGTGGTATCGGGTCTATATTTGCCACTCAGTATGTTATTCAAGGCATAGCAATTACCAAATCGGATAAAGACGCCAGAAAATCCTGTAGCTACACATTTATTCTCATGGTGCCTTTTGGATTAATGGTGGCGTTAATTGGGATGTGCAGCGCCGTTCTTTATCCAGCCGGAAAATCAATCGATGCATTCCCGAGCATAATTGCCAATATGCCAGCATTTGCGACCAGTATTGTGTTTATCGGCTTGGCAGGTGCACTGTTTGGTGGAATATCCGCTGCGATTATGTCGAACGCTACCTTATTATTGAATGACTTTTATATTCCCTTTTTCAATAAGGAGAATGATGAGAAAAAATCTTTAATCTGCGTGCGACTGGCAACGGCATTTTTTGGTTTGCTTCCTCTAATACTGGCCCTTCACGCTGATAAGATTCTTAAAATTGCTTTTTTAGGAAAATCTCTGCGCGCATCGCTGGCGATATTTATATTATTGGCTTTTTACGCTCCCAAGTTTGGAACTCATAAAGGTGCGTTTTACGGCATTATCCTGTCGGTGATATTGACTATTAGTTGGTACCTGCTGGGTAACCCCTACGGGATCGACAGCTCGTACGTTGCGTTTGTCACCCCGCTATTTTCTATGTTATTGAGTCACCTAATGAAAGGGAACCATTATTTGAATCATAGAAAATGCCATGATGAATTAAATTAGAAGATGACTGTTTTAAAAGGTTGCAGGGGGCTTTTCCGCGACACTCGGCGAATGTTATCCTTTGATATATCACTTTTATCGGGGGCATTATGCCAATTAAGCCATTACTATCGCTAATTTTGCTGCTTTCCTTGCCAGTAGTCGCCTCTGCGACACAAACCTTCACCTGCGTTGTTACTCATAGTACTGAAGACAGTAACGGCAATGTTCATTCAGAGCAGGTCAGTAAAAATGCAGTTTTAGTCGATAACGGCAACACCTTTAGTGCTTCTCCAGAAGACAAAGGTCAAAAGATCAGTCCGACACTCAAAACCTCGACAACGCCAGATGGTGGGCAGATTTTTACGGCCAAGACACTTGATGGAATGATGTTTGCAAAAATTGACGGTAGTTATGTCATCAGAAATGCCAAAGAAGGGTATGTCTATTCAGACTGCAAACCATCAAATTAAGAGTTGATTCAACTCGGCCAAAATCATAAACCCGCGATAGCGGGTATATGAACGCCTTCTCAATATTTTCACATTCTGTACTTGTATTATTAGCATCTTATTCAAAATGGTAACTTATCGATCATTGCAATGACAATCTTTTGATTAATCAGATTTTTTATATTTTTTATGTCTAAAAAGCTTTGGTTTATTTGATAAAAGCGAGGTGATCGGCTGTGGTAAGTCGGATAACATATAAGAATACTATTATCCGGGTTGAATCAGGCGGTACCGGTTGTGCGTTTAGACAAGAAAATATCTTCGCTAGATAATCTCATTTACAGCAACTATCGCGTTACGCACGGGCTGCGAATGGGGCTGGCGTTTGTTCTCACCTTTATGTTTGTTCGTTTGACTCATCTTCCCGAGGCAACTTGGCCGTTGATCACGTTGGTGGTGGTGATGGGGCCGATTTCTTTTTGGGGAAACGTTGTGCAACGCGTTTCCGAAAGGATTATTGGCACCATTGGCGGGTCTATCGCCGGAATGATCGCGCTATGGCTTGAGCTTTATTCCTTGCCTGTCATGCTGGCCTGGTGTGGGTTAACGGTGTTTGCCAGCGGTTATCTGGCCTTGGGTCGACGCGCCTACGCCGGACTGTTGCTCGGCGTTACGCTGGCGGTAATCATTGGTGCCGGTCCGGGTGATATGGAAACTGCGCTATGGCGAAGTGGCGACGTGTTGATTGGTTCATTACTGGCACTGCTGTTTTCCAGTATTTACCCGCAGCGGGCATTTATTCACTGGCGCATGCAGATGTCGGATTACCTGATGTCGCTGAACAAGCTGCACAGTGCCTGGCTGTCGCCAAATATGCTCGAGCGACCGAGATTGCAGAATAAGCTTAAACTGGCAATGTCGCAGATGATAAAAATGCGCGCACTGCACGCGGCTTCCAGTAAAGAGTCACATATTCCGCGTGAAGTTTTCGACGCGACCCAAACGCTGTGCCGCAATCTGCTTTGTACTCTCGAACTGTTGGCCGATGCCTACTGGAGTTCGCGAGAAAGCCATTTCATCATGCTCAATGCCCGCACACTGCGCCATACTCAGCGATCGATTCTGGATTGCCTGGAAAAACTCAGCCTTTTAATGCGCAATGGTTCTATTGGCGACGAGCTGAAAATCAGCAATCAATTGGCGGAATCTGCCCAAGAGTTGCAGGAGTTGATGCAGTCCATGAATCGTGGCAAGAACAATGAAGCGCAAATTTATGGTTATGTTTGGCTCAGCATGCAAGTTACCGATCAGCTTAAATCTTTAGGTGATCTGATCACGCTAGCGATGGATAAGCAAGAGCCGGTTATGGTCGCGCACTCCGAATCCTGATAGTCTGTTCGCTATTGCGGGCAGCGAGTAAATGAATCTGTGTAACTTAATCGAAGGTGTAAAAATGGATAATACTATTAAGCCAAGTTTCCAGGATGTTCTGGAGTTTGTACGAATTTTCCGTCGTAAAAACAAACTTCAGCGTGAAATAGTCGATAACGAAAAAAAAATCCGCGATAACCAGAAACGTGTATTACTGCTCGATAACCTGAGCGATTATATCAAGCAGGGAATGAGCATTGATGACGTACAGGGTATTATTGCCAACATGCGTGGCGACTACGAAGATCGCGTCGATGACTACATCATCAAAAACGCTGACCTGTCCAAAGAGCGTCGTGAGATGTCGAAAACGCTGAAAGCGATGGGCGAAATCAAAGCTAACGAGACCAAAGCCAGCGAAATTAAATAATCCCACGTTTTGCCGCCCAAGCTCTCCCCTCAGGCAGGGGAGAGATTAATGCCTACCTTTATCCCATTCTTTTAAGCCGGCTGAGCGTTTCGTCGCACTTTGTTGAGCCAGTTATCAAGCTGCGTCTGTCGGCCAGCCCATAACGATTCCGCTTTCTCGACGCTGACAGTCTCGAAACGGATCATATCGCCGGGTTTGGCCTGACCGAGACGAGCCAGATCGGCGCGGATCACGGTGGCGATTTTGGGATAGCCCCCGGTAGTTTGCCGATCGTTCATGGCAATAATCGGCTCGCCGCTGCCAGGAATCTGAATACTGCCGCGTGAAATACCGTCGGAAACAATGTTGAAACCCTTGGTGTGGGAGATTGGATTACCATTCAACCGGTAACCCATGCGGTCGCTTTGTTCGCTGACTCGATAAGCGGTACTCAAAAACTGGCTTATCGCGGTCTGATCAAAGTGATCGTCCTGTGGTCCCAGGATCACTCGGATCGGGCGTCGTTCGCGCTGTGGCATCAGCCGTTGCTCGGGAACGCCGCGTGCTTTGTTCGTAAAATGAGCGCCGTGTGGAGTGGGCATCCAATGACTTTTTTTCACTCGATGCAGTGAAGGATTAAGCGGCAACCAGTCGCCTTTTTGCAGCTGCCTGCCGCTAAATCCGCCCAAACCCGCGCGCATCAGCGTAGAAACACTGCCCATTACTGGCTTGACTTTGAAGCCTCCGGCGACCGCCAGATAACCTCGCGCGCCGCTGAGCGTGCGGGCAATGCGTAAAGTGTGGCCCGGCAATAACGTTAGCCGATGGTAAGGCTCGGCCTCGACGCCGTCGATGGTCAGCGCCATATCGCCGGTGACTGCAAAAATGCAAGGTTCGCTGCCGGTCAGGCGTAATGTGGCGCCCGTCAGGGTAAATTCCAGCGCACCGGTATCAGCCTGATTACCCACCAGCGCGTTGGCAATGGCAAAACTCATTTCATCCATCGCGCCCGACGGCGGCACTCCGTAGTCTTCAAAACCAAATCTTCCGGCATCTTGCAGGGTGGTGAACAGGCCGGGAGATAACACTTCAAAACCGTCGATCATTGCCAACTCCACTCGGGTAAAAAGTCGGCCTTGGCCGCTAAATCGTGATATTCCGCTTCGCCAATCGGGGTGAATTTTACTCGATCCCCAGCGCTGAACAAAAAAGGCTGGCCGCGTTCGGGCGCAAAGCTGCGCACCGGTGTGCGGCCTATCAGATGCCAGCCGCTGGGAGCTTCCACCGATCCGACGGCAGTTTGCATACCGCCAATGCTGATGCTGCCTGCCGGAACTTTCAGTCGGGGAGACTCACGGCGCGAGGTATGCAGCTGTGGGTCGAGGCCGCCGAGGTAGGCAAAACCCGGCATAAACCCAATCATATAAACACGATACGAGGCCGCGATGTGGCGATCTATCACTTCTTGCTCGCGTAATCCATGGCTCTGCGCCAACCATGCCAGATCAACCCCCTGATCACCGCCATAATTGACGGGAATGGTCCAGATTTTCACTCGTTCAGCACCGGCATCTGGCTGTGAAAGCAGCTCGGTCAAGGTTTCAACCAGTTTAGCCTGTCGGGTTTGAGTCGAGTCATAGCCCACGGTCAGCGCGCGATAGGTTGGCACCAACGAGGTTACGCCGGGCACTGCTGCCTTGCGCACGCGTGCGGCCAGGGCGGTCACTCGACTGTTGATCGCTTCATCAATTACTTCACCGAAATCGACGTAAACTGCCTGATCGGCAATCGGCAGGATCCGCCACGGGGCAGAATTTTCAGTCACTGATATTTCCTCTGGAAAAAAAATCGCATTCCCGCGCAGGGAGTTCAACGTGAAGAACGACGATAAAAAAACAGTTCATTGCTTTTAATTTAAAGATGCTTTTAACTTAAACAAATATCGGAATACTTTTGGCATACCACTGGTGTGCTGTCAATACGCCGTGAACATCTGGCAGTGGTTTTGCATTAACCAATGCAAGCGCGTGCTTATTCCAATGACCTACAACAGCACGCAAAAACAGTGCCAATCATTTACTCATCGGGAGAAAGAAGATGTTGATCGATCTGAACAGCGACATGGGCGAGAGTTTTGGAGACTGGAAAATGGGCGAAGACGAGGAGATGCTCAGCATTGTGACCTCGGCAAATATTGCCTGCGGCTTTCACGCCGGCGATCCGGATGTGATGTTCAATACGCTGACTGCCGCCAAAGCCAACGGTGTCGGGGCGGGGGCGCATCCAAGTTTTCTCGATATTCAAGGGTTTGGCCGTCGTCAGATCCTTGGGGAAACGCCCGCACAAATTCAACGACAGATTATTTATCAAATTGGTGCATTAAAGGCGTTGGCTGAAAGCATGGGCTTCCCGCTACAGCATGTAAAAACTCACGGCGCGATGGGCAATATGGCGGCGGAAGATCCTGAGCTGGCGATGGCGGTGGCGCGAGCTATCCAACTGGTTGATGCAGATTTGATTATGGTCGTGATGCCTGGCATGGAGACAGAAAAAGCCGCCGAAAAACTGGGGCTAAGAATGGTACGCGAGATTTATGCCGATCGCGCCTATACGGAAACTGGCACGCTGGTATCACGCAAGCTGCCGGGCGCAGTGATCCACGACGCGCAGCAGGCCGCCACGCGGGTCATGCAGATGCTGGAGAGTGGGGCGATCCTCACTCTGGACGGTAAAAAACTGCCGACCCGCATCGACAGTATTTGTGTGCACGGTGATACTCCGGGAGCCGTTGCAATGGCGCGCCAGCTGCGCTCGCTGCTGGAAAGCAATGGCCTGACCCTGGCACCGATGGCGCAAGTCATTGGCTGACAGTAGGCTCAACGACGGCGCAGCTCCCAAATTTGTGGGTTAATCATCGAAGGCGGGCAGCGGTCGTTTAAAACCTCAAGCACGCCGGTTACCGCCGCGCTCGCCATGCGTATCAACGCCTGCTCGGCCGAGGCGGCGGCGTGCGGGGTCAGCACCACGTTTGGCAGTTGGGTCAGCGGGCTGGAGGCGGGCAAAGGTTCAACGGCAAATACGTCGAGTCCAGCTCCGGCGATTTCCCCCTGCTGCAATGCGGCAATCAGCGCGACTTCATCCACCAGCGCACCTCGGCTGGTGTTAATCAGGTACGCCGATGGTTTCATTATTTTCAGCTGCTCTGCGCCAATCAGATGCTGTGTCTCAGGCAGCGAAGGCGCATGTAAAGAAACGATGTCACTGCTGGTCAGCAGACTCTCCAGACTTGACGCTTTTTCAAGCCCCAAATCAGCGAGTTCTTCGGCGCTGCGGCGGGTTAACACCTGCACGCGCATGCCCATCGCCTGGGTCATTTGCGCGGTCATTTGGCCGATAGCGCCATAGCCGACTATGCCGAGCGTGGCGCCAGACAGTTCACGTAACCCCCCCTTGAAACGGAATGAAAACTCACCCCGACGCACAGCCTGATCCGATTCGGGAAGGCGTTTGGTTAAAGCAAACATCAGTCCCAGCGCGTGCTCTGCTACCGACCGGTTATTGGCTCCCGGCGTGTTAAATACCGCAACACCTAATTCATTGGCACCTTCCAAATCGATACCGTCGATGCCGACACCGTGTACGGCGATTGCGCGCAAAGCAGGCAACTGCACCATTCTGGTGCGCGGAAATTGACCACTGCGATAGATAGCCGCGACGACCTGATCCACTGGCGCATTGGCACAAGCTTCTTCGCCAACCAGCGGCTCAATGCCGTTATCCCTGAGTTGTTGTAAGCCGCTTTGGTGGATTGGCTGCGGGATCAGACAAAATTTGTTCATTTTTTCACTCTTTTTTTAGTGGATAAAGTGCGCTTGGCATTTTAATTGCATTTCTTGTGTATACCAAAGGAATTCCAATTAGGAATGCCAAGAAAATAGCAGCAGTTTTTTTGTATAGCGAGAGGAATTGTATGACCGCCAAAAACGACTCATCTCTGTCTGACTTTGTATTGGATGCAACGCGCGGGACCGCTGTAGCATTACAGAAAGGTCAGGTGCTGAGTATTACCAATCTCCAGGGAAATCAAGTTGTTGACGCTTGGGCTGTGATGCAGTCTGACCCTTTTGAGTACTCCTCCATGGAGCACACTCGTTCAATTAACAGCAATCTTTTTTATCAGTTGGGCATGCCGGTAGTGAGTATTTACCGCCGCGCGATGTTTACTCTGGTCGGCGATACCACCCCCGGCCGTCACGATACTTTGCTGTGCCCGTGCAATGCAGCCATTTATCGCGAGCTGGGCTGTAGTGAGTATCACCGCAGCTGTACCGATAACTTCCATGAAGCGCTGGCAGAAAAGGCAATCAAACTGCCGTTTACCCCCGCCTCGTTGAATCTTTTTATGAATGTGCCGATTACCGAAGCCGGTGAACTAGACCGCGTACCCCCGCGTTCTGTTGCGGGCGACGTATTACAACTGCGCGCCGAAGCGGATATCTATGTCGTGCTGTCAGCCTGCCCGCAGGACATCACCCCGATTAATGGCGCATCTCGTCAGCCGGCAGATATTGGTTTGAGCGTCTCATACGACAATGCGAAAAGCGTGCCGGAGGAGGCCAAATGAGCGAAGTATCTACCCCTTTATTAACGGTTAAAGAGCTGAACAAGAGCTACGGCGATCTACACGTGCTGAAAAATGTTGCGCTCGACGTGCATAAAGGCGAAGTGGTGTCGATTATCGGCGCCAGTGGTTCTGGTAAAAGTACCTTCCTGCGCTGCCTTAACGTGATGGAAATGCCGCAAAGCGGTTTTATGAATTTCGACGAGTTCGCGTTTGATTTTCGCGACGGCGCGCGCGCCCAGCCAACGGACGATCAGCTGCGACTGCTGCGCGCCCGCATCGGCATGGTGTTCCAAAGCTATAACCTGTGGCCGCACATGACGGTGCTGGAAAACGTTATCGAAGCACCTCTGCGGGTAAAAAAAATGCCGCGCAAACAGGCGATTGAACTGGCCGAAAGCCTGCTTAGCCGCGTTGGGCTGTACGAAAAACGTTTTCAGTATCCGGCGAAACTTTCCGGCGGACAGCAGCAGCGCGTGGCGATTGCCCGCGCGTTGGCAATGCAGCCACAGCTGATGTTGTTTGATGAAGTGACTTCGGCGCTGGACCCGGAACTGGTAGGGGAAGTGCTGTCGCTAATGGCTTCGCTGGCCGATGATGGCATGACCATGCTGCTGGTGACTCATGAGATTGCTTTCGCCCGCGATGTTTCTTCTCGCGTGGTGTTTTTCGATCAGGGTGTGATGGCCGAAGACGGTCCGCCCAATCAGGTGCTACACAATCCGGAAAGCCCGCGTTTACGTCAGTTCTTAAGCCGTATTTTGCATGAAGATGTTTCACATATTACTAATAAAGGTAAGCAGGGGATCCAGCCATGAACCAACTTTGGGACGACATCAACACCTATGGCATGGGATTCCTCGAGGCTTCGTGGACCGTTTTGCTCATCACCATTTGCACCATCGTACTGAGCTGGGTATTCGGCTTTATGGCGGTAAGCGCCAAGACCTCGAAGGTCAAACTGTTTCGCGGCATGGGCCGTTTTTACATCTGGTTTATTCGCGGTACGCCGGCGCTGATTCAGGTGTTCGTGGTGTATTTCGGTTTCCCGCAAATTGGCATTCACCTGTCGCCGTTTGTGGCGGGCGTGCTGGCGCTGGCCATGAACAGCGGGGCCTATGTGGCCGAAATTATCCGCTCCGGCCTGAAAGCTATTCCGCGCAGCCAGGTGGAATCAGCCTCGGCGCTAGGCATGAGCAAGGGCGAGATCATGCGCCGTATCGTGCTGCCGCAGGTGTTTCGTATCGTGCTGCCTCCGCTGACCAACGAGGCGATTTCGACGCTGAAAAACACTTCGCTGCTGTCAACCATCACCGTGGTTGATATCACGCTGTATGCCCAGACCATTATTTCCGCGACGTTCCGCCCGTTCCAGTTCTACATCGCCGCGGCGCTGATTTATCTGGTGCTGACCACGCTGTTGACCGAGCTTTCTGACTGGCTCGAACGTCGTCAGGCCCGCTTTAGCTGATTATTACGAGGTTTTAAATGAGCGTTTTACCCACTGATTCACTGGAAACTCCACGTTTTTGCGGCGTGCCAACCTTTATGCGCCTGCCGATGGCCACCGATCTCAGCCAGCTCGATGCGGCGATTATTGGTCTGCCATCCGATTCGGGTGCGCCGTTTCGTACCGGCGCACGCTTTGGGCCAAATGCGGTCAGGGCGATGTCGATTATGCTGCGCCCAATCAACCCATACCGTAATGATATCAACGTATTCGACACTTTGCGCTGTGCCGATGCCGGTGATGCGGCGGTCGTTCCGGGCTATGAAGAAGAGTGTCTGGAACGTATCGAGCAGGCGGTTTATGCCCTTTCAAGCGCTGGCGTCGTGCCGTGCGGTATTGGCGGTGATCACTCGATTACTCTGGCCGAGCTGCGCGCGGTGGCCAAAGTTCACGGACCCGTTGCCCTGGTGCAATTCGATTCGCACAGCGATACCTGGGACAAATACTTTGCCGATAAACGTTACAGCGCAGGCACGCCTTTCCGTCGTGCGGTTGAGGAAAACATTGTCGACCCTTCGCATTCTATTCAGGTCGGGCTGCGCGGCTCGTTGTTCCGTACCTCAGATATCACTCAGTCGATAGACCTGGGTTACGAAGTGTTTACCACCGATCAGATGTTTGACTTGGGTATAAAAGAGATGGCGCAGCGCATCGCCGAACGCACTGCCGGTCGCCCAACATTTATTACCTTCGATATGGATTTCGTCGATCCTGCATTCGCGCCGGGTGTGCAAACTCCCGAGGCGGGTGGGCCAAGTTCGCGCGAAGCCTTGCAGCTGCTGCGCGCATTGAAGGGCATCAACATGGTGGGCTGTGACGTAACTGAAATCAGCCCGATGTACGACGGACCAGGGCAAATTACCTCTTTGCTCGGTGCGACGGTAATGGCCGAGCTGTTGGCGTTACTGGCCAGTGAACGCGCGGCATAAGCGCGGTTTTTAACGTGAGTTTTGAAGACGCTTTATCGACACACAGGGTTTATTTTCTCCAACTTACTTGAGAGTGACATCATGAAAATTAAGCATTTTCTAAGCATTGCCACCGTTCTCGCTGCGATGACCACGCCTTTCTTCGCTTCTGCAGCTGATACCGCGGGTCAGCTCGAGCTATTAACTCCGGGCAAACTTTCTGTAGCCACTGAAGGTACCGATCCCCCGTTCAGCATGCGCAGCGCCAATGGTCAGCTCGATGGCCTTGAGATCCGCGTAATGAAAGAAGTGGCGCGCCGTCTGCATCTTGAATACACCCCGGTTATCACCAAGTGGGACTCGATTCTGGTCGGTTTGCAGGCCAATCAGTTTGATATGAGCAGCGCCGCGATGGATATCACCCCCGCGCGTCAGAAAGCAATCGTGTTTTCGGATGGTTGGATTGAATCGGGCGGTCGTATCATTATTCCTCTGAAATCTGACATCAAATCGGCTAAAGATCTGAAAGGTAAACGCATTGGTGCACAAGTTTCTTCAACCTATGCCCAGTTGGCGGTGGATCACGGCGCAACGTTGAAAAATTATATCGACGTGACTGCGGCGGTTCAGGACCTGGCGAACGGTAACATCGATGGGGTCATCAATGACTCGATTGGTAACGCCTATCTGATTAAAGACATGCACCTGCCACTGACGCAAACACCTGACTACGTTAGCGTTATTCAGAAAGGTTTCGCCTTCAAAAAAGGAAAACCAAATCTGGTGGCGGCAGTGAACAAGGCGCTGGCGGATATGAAGGCCGATGGCACTTATGCTAAACTCGTGACCCCAATCGTGGGCTTCGATCCGGCACCGAAAGATCCGGTACGCACGTTACCTCAGTAAACTGTGTCATCACCCATGGCGTGACACAGTCTGGTTCAGCGCTCTGGTGACAGGGCGCAAACGGGCGTGAATTAACGTAGGGCAGGCACCCGTGTCTGCCTTTTTTATCAGTCTTGTTAATGTGAAATAACACCATGGACTCCATCAAAAGTACGTCTGATTTGATTGGTGAGCGCGAGCAGAATCTCAGCAGTAAAGCCTATGAAGTGCTGCTGAATATGCTGATTAACCGGGAACTGCCGGTCAACACTGTGCTGCAGGAAAGACGGCTGGCCGAGCTGCTGAATATTTCACGTACGCCGGTACGCGATGCTCTTAACCGATTAGAAAATGAAGGGTTTATTATTCGCACCGGCGGCCGTACGCCAGTGGTTAAAGAGTTTTCAATTCGCGAGCTGGTAGAAACGTTACACGTTCGGCGCACGCTGGAGTCGGAAGCCGCCAGTCTGGCAGCCGGTCGTGTTCCGCTGGCTGAGCTAGATGCTGTCGAGGCAGGAATTCGCAAACTGCTGGCCGACGAAACGCCGAGTCCGCAAGAGGATTGGGAGGTCGATAGCCGCCTGCATACCGCCGTGGCACAGTACAGCGGTAATCTGTTGCTCATGCAATATATTGAAAGTCTGCGCCTTAAAACGCGGATGTTTAACCTTCGTCAGGTGCCTGAGCGTTTTGTTAGCGGTCATCATGAGCATCTGGAAATTATCGCCGCCTTGCGCAGCGGTGATGGAGAAGCAGCCCGCGCCGCAGCGGCAAAACATATCGACAACGTGCGTGAAAGTATCGTTCGTCGATTGAGTCAGCTGTAATCGGTTGTTTTGAAGAACGGCGGCAAGTGATCCGGCATTCATTGCCCGCCACCGGCGCTGCGAATTTTTAGCGCTTCGCCAAGTACGCGCGTGGCGGCGGCAAAATCGTCTAGATCCATGCTTTCGTGCGGATTGTGACTGCCGTTGGCGTTACGGACAAACAGCATCGCGCTCGGCACGCCCTGTGCAGCGAACAGCGCGGCATCATGTCCAGCGCCGCTTTGCAGCGACATGGCTGGAATATTTTGCTCGTCGGCTGCGCTTTGCAGCAGGGAGAGCAATGCTTCATCCATCACGCCCGGCGCGCTGCGCGTTTGTGCGCCGAGAGTAAAAGTCACGCCGTGACAGGCGGCAATGGTGGTTATGCGGTGTGAAAGACGTTGGTCGATCAGTTCCAGCGTTTCCAGGCTGCGCGAACGGAAATCGACACAGAATTTCACTTCACCGCTGACTTTGCTAAAGTCAGCCTGTAATGCATCGGTTGCCAGCTGTCCGTTAGTGACGGTGAGCTGGTGGCCTTGTGCTTCTAATTCAATCCAGTCCTGATAAAGCCCGGTGACCAATTCTGCAGCCGCCAGCACGGCGTCTTGCCGATGCAGGCGCGGCGTAGCGCCCGAATGAGCATAATGCCCGCTGACGCTGGCCTGACGATAGCGCAGGCTACCGCAAATACCGCTGACGATTCCTAACGGTTGTCCTGCATTTTCAAGGATCGGGCCTTGTTCAATGTGCAATTCGATAAAACAGTTTACATTTGCGGCCGAGAGATGCGGCGCGCCTGAAATCAAACCTTTGCAGTCACCGCCCAATGCGGCGAGATGTTGTTTCAGCGTTTGCTGGTTATCGAAACGCCTTACCTCAAGCGAATCGTCATTCAACAGGCCAAAGGCTGCTTTACTGCCTAAATACGAAAGCGGAAACCAGGCACTTTCTTCGGCGCGAACGGCCATGACTGTGACACTGATTTCTGGTTGATAGCCCGCCTTGACCCATCCTGCCAAAACCGCAATGCCCGCCAATACACCCGCAGCGCCGTCATAGTTGCCGCCGCGCGGCACTGAATCGAGGTGCGAACCGGTGATCACCTGCGGGGCAAAAGTATTACGGCCCGGCAGGGTCATATAAAGGTTAAGGGCAGCATCGCGGCTGACTTGCAATCCTAGAGCTTCGGCGGTCTGCGTCAGCAGATCGTGCGCCCGCTGCTCGCCTGCGCCGTAGGTGTCGCGAGTTATGCCGACGCCATCAAAGCTCATCTTCTGTAATTGGTCGAATAAATCAGCGGCCAGTTGCAGATCGGGTTCGACAAGTTCGAGGATCAAACCAGCTCCCCACAGGCTTTAACCATTAATTCACAGGCGCGATCCACGTCTTCATCAGCAATGCTGTAAGCCAGGCGAAAATACGGCGCCATGCCAAAAGCGGTGCCGGGAACTACGGCTACGCCGGCTTGTTCAAGGAAATATTCTGCGACGTCGAGGTCACTGCCCAGCGTTTTGCCTGCGGGCGTGGTTTTCCCGAGCAGCTTTTCACAGCCGACAAACAGGTAGAAGGCCGAAGGCGGGGTTTCGACCCAAAGATCCGGCGACTCGCGGAGGATAGCCAGAGCGCTGTCGCGACGAGTGCGCAGACGATCGCACCATTCGGCCAGTAAATTCTGTGGGCCTTCCAAAGCAGCAATCGCTGCCGCTTGAGCGATGGCGTTCGGGCAAGAGGTGCTTTGAGATTGCAGCATTGCGAGTGCGCTGATTAACCACTCGGGGCCACCGGCAAAGCCAAGACGCCAGCCGGTCATGGCATAGGTTTTGGACACGCCGTTGATGGTCAGTGTGCGGTCAGCCATGGCTGGAACCGCGGTCCCGAAGGAAACAAACTGGCCTTCATAAACAATGTGTTCGTAAATGTCATCGGACATCACCAGCACGCGCGGGAAATCTGCCAGTACGGCGGCCAACGCCTGTAATTCTTCAGCCGAATACAGCGCGCCGCTGGGATTGCCCGGCGAGTTAAGCAATAGCCAACGAGTATTTGGGGTCAACGCTGCCGCAAGACTGGCTGGGGTGAGTTTAAAGCCTTCGTCGGCGGCTGGAACTACCGCAACGGGTTCTGCACCGGTCAGGCGAATCATATCTGGATAAGACACCCAATAAGGCGCGTTGAGGATAACCTCATCACCTGCGTCCAACGTCGCTAAAAAGGCGTTGAAGATGATCTGTTTCGCACCGGTGCTGGCAATAATTTGTTTGGCAGAATAGTCGAGCTGATTATCACGTTTAAACTTTTTGATAATTGCAGCTTTAAGCTCTGCGGTGCCACCGACATCGGTATAACGGGTCTGACCGGCCTGCATTGCAACAACGGCGCCGTCCTGAATATGTTGTGGGGTATCAAAATCCAGCTCACCGGAGCTCATGTTGATGATATCGCGACCTTCTGCGGCCAGACGGCGCGCCAGCTGGGAAATAACCAGTGTCACAGAAGGGGTAACCGAGGCCAGTCGGGAAGCCAGTTTTCGTTCAGGATGCGCAGAATTCATCAGAGTCTCATGGGTTAGCGATTAACTGCTTGTACAGTAATTTTTACCCACAAAAAGTGTGATGAAAAGCGAATAAAATTTGTATCGAGCTCAAAAAATTTTGATGAATGGGGAGAGGGAACGAGTAACTGTTATCTCCGCCCTAAACATTCTGTTTTTCTGCCCGGCCCGCGCGCGCACTCGATTTACTGAATGGGTTACGGGCAACCGGCGTCTGCAAATAAATTAAAGCTCCCGCACCGGCTGGCCGGCGATAAACGCCTGAATATCTTCAATCGCTTCATTAAAGTAAATACCGTAATTGTCGTCGGTTACATAGCCCAAATGCGGTGTCGCCAATACGTTGGGCAGATGGCGATAAGGATGATTATCCGGCAGCGGCTCGTGATCAAACACGTCCAGACCAGCCCCCGCAATCTGCCGATGGTTTAGCGCCTCGACTAACGCGGCCTGATCCACCAGCCCCGAA
The DNA here is from genome assembly GCF_041200025.1 of Rouxiella sp. WC2420. NCBI lineage: Bacteria > Pseudomonadati > Pseudomonadota > Gammaproteobacteria > Enterobacterales > Yersiniaceae > Rouxiella > Rouxiella sp. WC2420. Next base: position 1,656,655 of record NZ_CP165628.1, read on the forward strand.
CGTGAAGTATTGATCAAGAAAGCTGTGGATTTCATCGCCGCCAGATCCTGTGCGGAGATAATGCCGCGACTGCGATCGCTGAGCACCAGATGCAGCGATACAAAATCACTGTTGTTCAAAAGTGCCTGTTTTGACTCAGCCAACTCGACGTTAAATTCTGCCGCGCGCTCGGCGGTGAGATTCTGGCTCCACGCGGTAACCTTCATCCCAAAAGCCTGAGCAATCAACGCCATGCGCTGACCAATTTTCCCCAGCCCGATCAGACCGAGTGTTTTTCCCTTTAGCCCAATTCCCAGCGTGCTCTGCCACGGGCCACTGTTGCGAATTGAGCGATTTTCGACAGTAAGATGCCGCGCCAGACCAAGAATCAGCGCCCAAGTCAGCTCAACTGGCGCATCTGAACCGCTGCCGGTGCCGCACACCGTCACGCCTTGCGCCTTCGCCGCTGGCAAATCCACCGCAGCATTACGCATTCCCGAAGTCACCAGCAATTTTAGCTTTGGCAGGCGGCTCAGCAATGCTGCGGTGATTGGCGTGCGTTCGCGCATAATCACTAAAATATCTGCGTCGACCAGCAACTCGACCAGGCGATCTTGCTGCAAAATTGGATTATGAAGCGCGGTGATTTCCACTGCTGGCTTTAGAATCGACCAGCCGGCCTGGGTCAGGGCGACATTTTGATAATCATCGAGAATAATGCAGCGCAAAGTCATAACCATTTCCCTGAATTTGAGACGAAGGTGGGATGGAGTAAATTCTATTGAAAGTTATAGCAGTGCTTTGAAATAGAAGAAAGAAGACACAGCTCAACAAGTTGTCACATTGTATGACAATGTGATCTGGCGCTGGGTTTAAGCCTAAATGTTCTTGAAGTGCTTTAACGTTATCTTATCGTGATGAAGGGCTGAACAGACATGTTAAGGCATATTAAGCTAGCAAAATGCTTATTATGCCTTTGTTTTTTAAGCTTTCGGGAACACCCACACGTCCTTGGCGGGAAACGACAGGCGGCAAAGCGCGGCATTTCTGACATCGTTTCCATAGGCGCGGATCACAAAATCATCAGCCTGAGTGCGGAACAGATACTCCCAGCGATCGCCGAGATACATGCTGGTAAGCAAGGCTAGCTCGAGCTGATTTTCTTCTGGTTCGTCAGCTATTTTCACGCGTTCGACGCGGATCACCGCCGTGCCTTCTGATCCGGCCTGTACACCTTGGCCTGCCTGCCCCCAAAGTACCCAGTCTTTGCCTTCAATTCGCGCCCGACCGTCTCTGACTTCGGTCACCTTGCCATGCAGCCGATTGTTGCTGCCCATAAACTCGGCGGTAAATAGTGTGGCAGGGGAGCCATACATTTCCTGCGGCGTGCCTTGTTGCTCAATTTTTCCGTTATTAAGCAGCAGGATGCGGTCGGAAATGGCCATTGCCTCGTTTTGATCGTGAGTTACCATCAGCGCCGACAGACCCAGCTTGATAATCAGTTCGCGCAGAAAAACACGCGCCTCTTCACGAAGCTTGGCATCGAGGTTGGATAACGGTTCGTCCAACAGGATAACTGGCGGGTTATAAACCAGCGCACGACCAATTGCCACGCGCTGTTGCTGGCCACCAGAAAGCTGATGCGGATGGCGATTACCCAGATGCCCCAGCCCCAGTTGGTCGAGCACGTCTTGCACTCGCTGCTTTGTTTCTGAGGAAGAGGTTTTACGCAATTTAAGCGGATAGGCGACATTTTCGAACACCGTTTTATGCGGCCATAAAGCATAGGATTGAAACACCAGACCGAGATTGCGCTCCTCGGCAGGAATTTCCGAACGCGAGGTGCCGTCATAAACGGTATTCTTGCCGATCACTATTTTACCCTGCGTGGGCTTTTCCAACCCGGCGACCGCTCGTAGCAGGGTGGTTTTTCCGCTGCCGGAAGGCCCCAGCAGGGAAACGACCTCGCCGCGCCTGAGATTCATCGACACCCCTTTTAGCACCGGGTTGTCGCCATAGGTTAAGTGCAAGTTATCTACCGTTAGTTCAATCATGTAATTTGACTCCAAAGCGCAGGGCAATCCCCAGACCGACCACCACCAGAAGAATGTTGATAAACGACAGCGCAGCGACGATATCTATCGCGCCCGCCGCCCACAGCGAAACCAGCATCGAGCCGATGGTTTCTGTTCCCGGCGACAGCAGATATACCCCGGTGGAATATTCTCTTTCGAAAATCAGGAACATCAACAGCCATGAGCCGATCAGGCCGTAGCGGGAGAGGGGAATAGTCACATGGCGGGTAATCTGGCCGCGAGACGCACCGGTGCTGCGTGCCGCCTCTTCCAGCTCAGGAGCGACTTGCAGCAGGGTTGAAGAGATAAGTCGCAGGCCGTAGGCCATCCATACCACGGTATAGGCCAGCCAAACGCTAAAAATAGTGCTGCGTAGTGACCTTAGCCAAACGATGAAGTGCTCACGCAGCCAGTCGGCCATCGGCAGTGCAGAAAGCAGTCCATCCTTGAGCGAACGATCGAGCCACATTGGCAGAAACAGAAATACCCATAAAAAGGCCAGACCGGCCAATAAGCCCGGCACGGCACGAGGAACCAGCACGCTATAGTCAAGGAAACGCGTTGCGCTGTCGGGTTTGCGGTGCATCGCGATGCCGATGAACAGATAGCACACCACCGCCAGCGCGCCGCCGATCACCCCTATCGCCATCGAGTTGACAATCGCTCTGAGCAGATTCGGTTGCTGCCAGATTGTGCGGAAAGTGTTGAGCGACATTTCGTCCCAAATCGAGACGCCTACGCCCCAGTTGGAGATAAACGCCCGCAGCACTACGCCGACTAAAGGCACACCAATAGTCACGGTTAGCCACAGAACCACCACCGCGCCAGCCACCCAGCGCCACTTGCCCAACGGTAAAGCACGGGCCTGAGAGGCTTTACCTTTCATGGTTACGAAACGATTGGCGGTGCGCATCAGGCGGCGTTGCAGCATCACCAGTGGGATAGTGATACAGATAAGCACCACCGCTACTGCGGCCATCAGGTGATACGAAGGGGTGCCGAGTTTGTTGGTCAGCTGATAAAGGTAGGTCGCAAGCACCAGGTTGCCTTCGGGATCGCCCAATACCAGCATCAGCCCGAACACCTCTAGCCCAAGAAAGAACAGCAGTACACAGGCGTAGAGTATCGACGGGCGCACCATTGGCAGGCTGACTGCCGTCATTACCTGAAGTGGGGAAGCGCCCGCGATCCTTGCTGCTTCTTCAACGTCAGAACCCACGCTGCGCAAGGCTGAGGAAATATAAAGATAAGCGTGCGGCACGTGAGTCAAACCGGCGATCACCACGATGCTCGACATGGAGTAGATATTCCACGGCACAAACCCGAACAACGACTCGGCCCACAGCGAGAAAAAGCCGACGGGTCCGGCAGCCACCACGTAACCGAATCCTAATACCATCGGCGAGACGAAAATCGGGACCAGAATGAGCGGTTCAATAAAACGACGTCCCGGAAGGTCGGTTCTGACCATTAAAAAGGCCAGGATCCCGCCCAGTGGGATGGCAATAACCACCAATCCAAAGGCCAGAATAAATCCGCTTTTTAATGCCTTATAGAAATCTGGATCGGTAAAGATAAAGCCGAACGACTCCAGGCTAAACTCTTTCGAAGGTGAGAAAAAAGGCGCAGAAAGGAAACTCTGTACCACGATAAACGCCAGCGGTACATAGATTGCCAGCGCTGTGATCACCACCACCAGGCCGCGCGGCAGGCTTTGCCACTTCCGGGAAAAACGAGTCATACTCAACCCTTCGCTCTTGACGCCGCAGCATCTTTGCCTACTCTTACTAACCCGAATCAATGACCAGAGTCAGATCATCGGGATCCCCTGAATTGCATTGAAGTTAAACGACGGCTATTTGGCCGCAGCGGCGCGCCACTGTTTGATATAGTCCAGACGCTTTTTCTGCTGCAGATATTCCAGCAGCGTTTCGTCTACCGGAATCGGCTTCAGGGCGTTGCCGAGCATTTTAGTCATGCCGTCAATATCATTTTTGCCTTCAATATCATTGCGGATAGAGGGAATATCGGCCTGATTTGCCAGAATGCTTTGGCCCTTTTCAGACAGCACATAGTCGAGCCACAGCTTGGCGGCGTTGCTGTTAGCGGTGTCTTTGGTGATAAAACTCACCCGTGACAGCACCAGCGTATAATCTTTCGGATACGAAATGCCCAGTGTCGGATCGGTTTTGGCGCGTGCTTCGGCGTAGGAGCCAAGGATATTAAAACCGATCAGGTTTTCACCCGACGAGACCCTTTCCATCATTGTGCCGGTGGAGGATTGCACCGTCAGGCCACCTTTGGCGATATCAGTCAGGCGTTTGAAGTAATCAGGATCGGCCTTGAAGTCTTGTACTGAAAGCATAAAGCCAAGACCGGATTTCTCGATATCGTAGGTAGTGACTTTCTTTTTGAATTTATCGGTTTGGCTGGCAATGAGTTTTGCCAGTGCTTCATGCGAGTCAGGGACATCTGCGGCAGGGATAAGACGTTTGTTATAGATAAATACCACCGGCTCATAGGTGGTGCCGTAGGCTTTATTTTTCCATACTGCCCATTTCGGCAATTGGCCTTGCTCGGGGGAGGCATACTCCGCGGCGTAATCGGTAGCCAGCTTCAAAGCTGTGTCCATCGATGAACTCCACACTACGTCACCACTGGTGCCTCCGGCTGCCTGTTCGCTGATATAGCGGTTATACAATTCGGTGCTGTTCATATCGTTATATTCAACTTTGACGCCGGGGTATGTCGCCTCAAAGCCTTGAATCAGCGGGCCTGCCGCTTTGGTATCAGTGGTGGAATACACCACGACCTTGCCTTCTTTTTTTGCCCCGTCCACTATTTTTTGATAATCAGCGGGATAGCCTTGCGGGAAATCGGCCAGAACAGGAGTGGAAAAAACGGCGGTTATCGCAATGACAGATAGCTTGAATTTATTTAACATTATTATTAATCCTTAGTAACATATCGTTATAAAATGTAACTTATAGTGGATATGCACTCAGGCGCAATCATGTAGCCGGCTTATCTTCTCGTTTTGTGAGGCTGGGCGATATTTATTCAATAATAAAAAAACCGGCTCATCACTGAACCGGTTTTTAAAATTCTTAACGACTTTAAATACTGAGGAAGGTATTAGAAGTTGTAGTAGAACGAAGCGTAAGTCTTGTCATCTTCGCCTGGTGAGGTCGCAATAGTGCGCTCAACATACAGGGAAATGCGATGATTGAAGTCAAACGCGGTACCCAGGTAGATGTGGTTGGACTCATAGTCTTCGCCGCCTTTCAGCTTAAGCGTATCCGCCGCAACGTAAGGCTGGATTGACTTGAACCAAGGCTTGTTGAAGGTAAATGTGTAACCCGCAAACGCTTCCAGGCCATAGCCGCTGCCTGCGAAGAAATCACTCTGGTTCACGTTATCTTTGTGGCTAGGAATATAGTTGGCATAGTAGTTGGCTGTACCTACCAAATACCAGCTGCCTGGCTGCCAGGTTAAAGCGGTCGCGGTAGTTTGCTGATGATACAACTTGCTTTCACTGGCATTCTGGCTTTGCTTGACGGTGGCTTGAGTATTGGTGTAGACGCCACTCCAGGTCAGGGTCGGAGTTATTGCATAATCAACACCGATACCTTGTCCGCCGCGGCGACGATAGTCGAGGTCGCTGGTTGCAGCAGTCTGGGTATACGGCAGCATGTAATGCGCTTCAACCGTGAACTTGCCCCAGGTATTTTTGTATTTAAAGGTGTTGTAAGGGCGGTTACCGCCGTCAAAGTCACCAGCAAGACCTACGCCTTCGCCGGCTGCCTGACCATCGTTGTCCCACACGTCACTTTTTGAACCGACGATATCGTAATAAACGCCATACTGTTTACCGAAGGTGAAAGTACCGTAGCGATCGTCTTTGAAACCGTAATATAACTTACGTTTTTTCAGCTCGTCAGTGCCTTTGGTATAACCAGAGTCAATACCCAGTACGTGATACATGTTCACGCCCAGTTCATACATACCAATAATGGATGTATGGCTGTCTAACGCGTAGTCACCGCTGAAGCGGAAACGAGTACCGCCGTCATGGCCGCTAGATGCGCCGTGAGTTTTGTTCTCGGTATTTTCCCACTCAAATTCTGGACGAATACTACCGCCAATTTGAATAGAAAGAGGAGCCAACAGCGAGTTACTTGTAGTGTTTTTATCCAAAACGGTTATTTCAGCATGAGCGCTCGCCGAAATCACCGATAATATTACTCCGCCCAAGATTACTGGCCGCTTCAAATTACGCATTTTTCCCTGTCTCCAATCATAATGTTTTTATTTTTTTGAAATATTCAGTAGCACCGCGGATAAATATTTAACATGACAAAGTTTGGGGGGAAAGCATTAAGTGTGAAGAAGGTTATGAGCGGAATGAAAATGCGTGCAGGTTTTTCGCCTTTAAATGTTTTTAAATGTAAGATGAGGAAACTTTTGAATTCAATTGAGGCATTTTTAGATAAAAGTGATTATTTATTAACCGAGTCGGTCATTCGAATAAGTTCACTTTAGAAATATTTAATTACAATCTTAATCTGCTAATGAACGTAAATCAAATAATCCACACTGTTCACTATTATTATGCGAATAATTAATTATAGACCGTCTTTTAATCAGCGTTTAATAAATAGGCTAATAAATTCCTATAGATTACAAGAGGTTTGATTTTGAAGTGAGAAGTATGCCCCAAATATATGATGGGGCTATATAATATAAGTTTTAATTATGAAGTGCGGATCTTAAATTGCTTAAGGTTTATTCGATGGGTACTAAATATTGACAGCTAAAATACTCGACATCGATTTTATCGAAGATAGGAGTATGGATTTCGATATCAAAACCCTTACGTCGCAATAAATTTTTCTCGGGCAAATCCTTGAGATAAATTTTAGAGACGAAGTCCCTGAACCCACTTACATCGCCATTGAAAGTAAAACGAGCATAGCGACCAGCCTCAATGTTGATTTTTTCACTCTCCAGAGCAAATGAGCGGTTCATGTCGCGCTCAAGTGCCACCGTGTAGCTCACTTTGTAATGAGAATCTACCTCGTTAAAGCGCGTATAATCGACCAGGCCATAGAATCTTGAGGGTGCCACTGCCAGTGATGACAGCCTGCTGGTAATTGTTTTTGTGCGAAACTCGTGAGAAAAACATTCCCCATTCTCGACAGAGCATTGGGTTAAATGTGGATGACCGGTCAATGCCAAAGGTTCAAGATTGATGATGCTTAAGTCGCTACTTTCTTGTTCAGTATAATAATAGGGCGGTAACAGGCCGTACATATCAAAATATTCCGCCCTTCTATAGGCGTGGGGTGTCAGTTTAAAATTTTGCCGAAAAGCGCGAGTGAAAGTTTGCTGAGAGTCAAAACCGTATTGCATTGCAATTTCATAGATATCTTTTTTAGTCAGGCGCAATAGTAATGCCGTTTTAGACAAGCGGCGGCGACGGCAATATTCTCCCAAAGCAGTCCCGGTTGATTTTTTGAATACTCTTTGCAAATGCCATTTTGAATAACCGACGCGCTTTGAAATATTGTCCAGACTCAAATCGCCTTCAAGATTGTCCTCTATCCAATGCACCAGCTCATTAACAACATTTTCTCTTAAGCTCTGTACTTCTTTCATCACTACCCCTGAATACATTGCAAAATATCGTCTGATTATCAGTACGGCGAACAAGGCAAAGTTCTGTTTGTTACGTTTTGATGATCAACAGCAAGGATTGTAGAGGGGATATGTTAACGAGTATTAACATATTGTGGCGTTAATACTTTTCAATGAATAAAAAGCCCGCGCGTTAGAAAACGCACGGGCTGAATAGGTTTCTAATGACGGTGTTACAGAGCGCGAAAGCTCAGTAATGACTTGGCATTATTTATAGGTTTTAGCCACAGCTTCGAAATTGTTGCCATGCTCTCTTGCCGAAATGATCGTGTAATACTTAGCGCCTTTCTCATCAGCCAGCTTGGACAGCGCAGCATGTAAATCACTTGGAGAACTAATCTGGCCGCCTGAGCTGCTTACCGAAATGTTTCCAGCTGATACCAGCTTGAAATGTTTGGCTTCTTGAGCAGAAATCATATCAGCCGAAAATGCGGAATAAGAGGTAGCCAGTAACACTGCGGTTAATAACAACTTTTTCATAAAAACCCCTGTTTTTTGAGCGCTAATAGTGGTGAGTTTATCGACGGCTGAAATTGCACCGTTTTTACATCGTTAAACGTAATATAACAAATTGAATTATGCAAACTCACACTTACACATTATGAGAAACTTTTGAGGGTTTTGCGTCATTGAACAACTTTTACATTTTTTAAGCAGATTTTGGCCAATTGTAAGCCAGTCCTTTAACGTATCAGGTTGTTTGCTTGTAAAATTTTTGTTAACGGCTTATACAGAGTAACGAAGGAGTTAGCTCTGTTTTAGACTGGATTTTTGTCAGTGCCACTCTAGGCAGAAAAGATCGCACTGCTGTCAATGAAAGGGTTGTCAGAGCAGCAGTTGTACCAGCCAATTTATTGAGGTTTTTATGATAAAAAGAAAATTTAAACGTACCTTACTGGTTCAGGCGTTAAAAATTGCTACATTCTCATTATTTCTAGGTGCAAATATGTCTTATGCCACAGAAAGTGTTCCAATGGCTCCGCTAGCGAAGAATCTTCCCGAGCAAACGCTGCTGATAGGGAGTTGGACGGGTGAAACCAAGGGCGAAGGGGTGCAGAAACCGATTTACCCTAGTCAGGGCATTTATAGTGTACGTTTAAACAAAGACGGCACACTGCTGCCTTTGGATGTGCTTAAAATTTCCAACCCATCATGGATTGTTTACAGCCACGATTACAAATTCGCTTACACCACCAATGAAGATGATGCAGGTTCTGTTACTGCGTTGAAAGTTGATAAAGATGGCAAGCTGCATATTATCAATCAGGTCGAGAGCCTCGGCCAGCAGCCTACCCACGCGACGATTACCCATGACGGTAAATATCTGCTCGCCGCCAATTATTCTGTAGCACCGAATCATGCCGGATTTAGTGTTTTCCCTATTAATAGCGATGGTTCGCTGGGTAAAGCTATTCAGCACGTTCCATTCAATACTGGCTCCCATGTTGTCGCCGACAGGCAAGACAGCGGCCATGCGCACTCGGTGAATATCACTCCTGACGGTAAGATGCTGTTTGTGGCAGATTTGGGCGCAGACACCATTCACGCCTTTAGCTATCACGCCGACAAAAAAGAACCGTTTACCGCCGAGCCTTCGCATGACCTGCATTTCAAACCGGGTGAGGGTCCACGCCACATGACCTTCTCTGCCGACGGCAAGTTTGCCTATGCCAGCACTGAGATGTCAGCTCAGGTGCACGTCTATGCGGTTCAAAACGACAAGCTCACTGAAATTCAGGTGACTAACCTGACTGAAAGCACCGATCCAAATGACAAAGGCGGTGCGGGTATTATGTTTAGCCCGGACGGTAAATTCCTTTATGTCGGCAACCGCCGCAGGACCAATGAAATCGTGGTATATAAAGCCGATGCCAGCACCGGGAAATTAACGGTGAGCAATCGCTTTTCTGCCGGTGGTATTGAACCGCGCGCCTTTGCTTTCGACAAAACCGGGCAGTATCTTTTTGTCGCTAACGTTTTCTCCAATAACATTGTCGAGTTGCATCGCGATGCCAATAGTGGGGCTTTGACACCGACCGGTGTAACGTTGCAGATTGGCACGCCAACCGATATTAAATTCTTGCCTTAAGCGCTTATATAAAAGTGACCAAGCCGCCTCTGAGCCTCAAGAGGCGGCCTTTATTCTGCAATGCCAAAACGCCCCTGTAGCCACCGACTAAATACCAGCACCGCGCGTGGCGGATGAATAGTATAAGGCCGCAAAATCCATATTTTATCGGCAAACGCTTCTATTATTCTCCAGTCCATCAGCACCTCTTCTAATTGACCTTCCTCAATAGCCACTCTGGCGCTAAAGTCCGGCAGCATAGCAATCCCCATTCCTGATAAAGCGGCATCACGGATTGACTCACTATTATTGGTTGCCAAAGGGCCTTTAACATTGACCTTAAGCTGATTCATCGGGTTGGCTATTTCCTCGAATATCCAGCGTGGAAGTTCAGTACCTCGTGGATAATAAAGACAGTCGTGCGTAGATAAGTCGTTAGGGTGGCGGGGCACGCCATGGGCGGCTAAATAGGCTTTGGAGGCGACCAGTAAAGTTCTGGTGCTGCATAGCGGCAGGGCAATACTGGTTTCAGGCAGATTATTAGTATGGCGAATGGCAATATCAAATCCTTCGTTTACCATCGGCACAATTCTGTCCTCGACCTCAAGCTGAATGCGTACCAGGGGGTAGCTTTTAAGGAACTCATTAAGGCAGGGCAATAATTGCTGTCTGGCGAAGGCGACAGGCGCGGTAATACGAATTAACCCCTGCACCGATTCCTTCATATCTCGGATGGCAAAAAAGCTTTTCTGGATATCGGCGAATGGCTGTTGTAATTCTGCCACAAGTTTTTCCCCCGCAGAGGTCAGGCGGACACTACGCGTTGTTCGCGATACCAGTGCAATCCCAACCTCGGTTTCAAGCTCTTTAATCTTTTGACTAAATGCGGCCTTGCTTACTTCAAGCCGTTCTGCGGCACGGGTAAAACTTTTTTGCTCGGCCAACACCGTTAACCAGTAAAGATGATGCCAAAGAGCATCGGATTTAAGATTAGCCATGCTGATTGTTCACTATAGCGAATAATGAATTCAACTATAGCGCTTTTTCAACCGGCAATAAAATGTCAGAGTAACCCTGTGAGCTGTTATCAAATAATAATCAGGGGAATTTATGCCATTACTTCAATTTGACATCATCAAGGGCCGCACGGCTTCTGAGGTTAAAACACTTTTGGATGTCGCCCACCAGGCCGTATTGACTGCTTTCGAAGTCCCAGAGCGGGATCGCTACCAGATTGTTCACGAAAATCAGAGTCACTATATGGTATTCCAGGATACCGGTTTAGGTTTTGCACGCTCCGATAAGCTGGTGGTAGTGCGGGTATTTACCAGCCCGCGCAGTGAAGAGCAAAAGACCTATTTTATGAAGATTCTGGCTGAAGAATTCCAGAAACATTGTGGTATCGGCGGCGAGGATTTGTTTATAAGTTTTATTACCAACAGCAAAGGCGACTGGAGTTTTGGCTTCGGCGAAGCCCAATATCTGACCGGCACTCTGTAATCTCATAGCCTGATCCGTTATTACAGAAATTAAAATAAAAAAGCCGAGCGCAAATCAATGCACTCGGCTTTTTGTTAGTTGTTAATCGATAGCGGTTTTACGACGTCGCGGGAACCGCAGCAATAAACCAGACTCCGGGCTTGTCGATAGTCAGAGACTGAGGATACTGCTTGCCCTGACGCTCAACAACCAGATGGTGTTCGCCAGCCGCAAGCGGTAGCTTCACCTGCCCCTGAGCATCGGGTGTCACCTGCTGCCTGATGCCGTCAAGCGTTAGTCCATCGCCAGCGGTGAGTTGCAGATACACGTTGGCGACCGCTGCCGCCGGAGTCGAGGCTTTTTGCCGAGAGTGATCAACTGGCGTCGGCGTTGGGTCTGTAGTCTTGGCAGCGGTTGCTGATGCCTGCCTGGCCTGGGCATCGACAGCCGGGGCCGCAGTCTCGGAAGACGCTACCGTAGCCGGGGCCGTTACCGCTGCCTGTGGTGCGGGGCTCACGGGTGGCTGAGTCGCAGGCTCCAACGGTTTATTGGTAGCGAGCTGTTCATTTACTGCTGCATTTTTTACCTGCGGGTCGGCGGCAGAATGATGATGAATCAACAACGCGACTATCAGCACGATTGCCAGCGCGCCCAGCGGCAGGACAAGTCTCTTGTTCAAACTGCGCGGAACAGGCGTTATGTTCGCTGCGCCCGTAGTCTCGACGGGTGCCACGCCGGGCCTGTCAATTCTCTCCCGTTCTTTGCTGTCAGTGGTTGCCAACGATTGCGGATGCAGGGTATCCAACACGTCACGGGTAGTGGCAATCGGCAGTGTCATCAAAGTGGCGAGCTCATCGACAGTTTGCGGTCGGTCGGCGGGCGCCAACGCCAACGCGCGATCAATCGCCGATAACAGGCTGAGTGAATAACCTTCCAACTGTCGCTGGGCCAGTGGTTGCAGCGTGTCTTCAATACTGCGCACCACGCTCACTGGCGGCGCTTCCCCAACAATCAGAGTGTAAAGCACCGCTCCCAGCGCGTAGATATCAGTCCAGGGACCCTGATCGCCATCACCATCGTCAGTGTATTGTTCAATTGGCGCATAGCCCGGTTTGAGCATAATTTCTGTTTCATCTGACAGGTTGCCGATCTCTTTGCGCGCCGAGCCAAAATCCAGCAACACTGGCAGCTCATTATCCTGAATCTGGATATTATCCAATGAGATATCGCGATGCAGGTAACCAGCATTGTGCAGCGTTTTCAAAGCGCTAAACAGCGGCGGCAGCAGTTGACGAATAAACTGCTCATCGATGATTTCCGGCGTTTTTTGCTGCAATTCCTTCAGCGTCTGGCCGCTATACAACAGTGTCGCCATATAAGCCGTGCCGTTGTTCTGCCAGAATCGCAGTACGTGCAGCAGGCAGGGGTGATTAAAGTTCGCCAGCAGCCGCGCTTCCTGAATAAAACTGTTCAAACCGGCATGGAAAATTTTACTGAATCGCTCGCTGCGCAGGCCGAGGGTCATGTCCTCATTGCGCACAGCCATTGACCCCGGCATATACTCTTTGATTGCAATCATCCTTTCCAACTGATGATCCCAAACCTGATAGACGATGCCAAAGCCACCGCCGCCAATCACCTCTTTGATTTCAAACTCGTTAAATTGGTATCCGACGGGCAATGCTGCAAGCGTAATTTTATTATTATTAGATCCCGACATGATTCCACTCCGCGATGCTGAGATTATGCTGTGAACTGATATTGAAATTCATTTTGCTGGTAACTCACTTCTAGCTGCAGATAGCGTTGGTTCTCACTGCTGGCAGAAAGCAAAAGCTGACTGATTTGCGGAAGCAGGGTTTGGGTCAGAATCGCATCGACCATTCTGCCTCCCGACTCGGTTTCGGTACAGCGGCGTACCACCTGTTCGGCAACGCTTGCGGCGAAATGCGCAGTGATGCCGTGATTATCGAGCAGCCGTCGTTGCACGCGTGCAAGTTGCAGATTAACAATGCGGATCAGCATGTCGTCGCTCAACGGATAGTATGGCACTACCATCAGGCGACCCAGCAGCGCCGCCGGGAAAATCTGCAACAGCGGTTGGCGCAGCATGCCGACCAGCGCTTCGGGCTGTGGCAGCAGGGAAGGGTCGGCACACATGCCTTCAATCAGCTCGGTGCCGACGTTAGAGGTCAGGATGATCACCGTATTGCGAAAATCAATGTGCCGACCTTCGCCGTCCTCCATCCAGCCTTTATCAAACACCTGGAAAAAGATTTCGTGCACGTCCGGGTGGGCCTTCTCGATCTCGTCAAGCAGTACCACGCTGTAAGGGCGACGCCGCACGGCTTCAGTCAATACGCCGCCTTCGCCATAGCCGATATAACCCGGAGGCGCACCCTTGAGAGTCGAAACGGTGTGCGCTTCCTGAAATTCGCTCATATTAATGGTGATGACGTTTTGCTCGCCGCCGTACAGGCTTTCCGCCAGTGCCAGCGCGCTCTCGGTTTTACCCACACCGGAAGGGCCGCAGAGTAGAAACACGCCGACCGGCTTATTGGGGTCGTCCAACTGCGCCCGTGAAGTGCGAATACGGCGGGCGATGGCGTCGAGGGCGTGCTGCTGGCCTACCACGCGCTGGTTAAGAGTGTCGGCGAGCTGCAATACTGCGTTGATTTCATCTTTGATCATTCTGCCCAGTGGAATGCCGGTCCAATCGGCCACCACGGCGGCGACTACGTTGGCATCGACCGCCGGATATATCAGCGGCGACTCTCCTTGCAATACCTGAAGCTGATGCTGAAGACTCTGCAACGTTTCGCGCAGACTATCAGCGTTTATGGTTTCGGCATCACCCAATAGTTTACGTTTTTCGCCAATCAGCCGGGTTAATTTCAATTCATTCTGCCAGCGTGCTTCCAGCAGTTCTTGCTGCTGTTGCTGTTCAATCAATTGTTGTTGCAGCGCTTCGGCCCGCTGCGGCGAAGCTAAACCGAGTCGGATTTCACGCTCGACTATGCCTTGCTCGATTTTCAGCGCCTCGATACGGTGGCGGCAGTCTTCAAGCTGTGGCGGCGGATTATGCTGACTCACCGCAACGCGCGCGCAGGCGGTATCGAGCAGCGCCACGGCTTTGTCCGGCAGTTGGCGCGCGGGAATATAGCGGTGCGACAGCCGAACGGCGGCTTCTACTGCCTCATCCAACAGCAAAACCTGATGATGTGCCTCGAGAGAGGCCGCGATATTACGCAGCATCAGTCGCGCTTTTTCCTCACCCGGCTCCGCCACCTGAATCACTTGAAAACGGCGCGTTAACGCCGGATCTTTCTCGATATATTTCTTGTACTCTGCCCAGGTGGTCGCGCCAACCGTGCGCAGTTGGCCACGAGCCAGTGCCGGTTTGAGCAGATTGGCGGCATCACCGGTTCCCTGTTGCCCGCCTGCACCAATAAGCTGATGGATCTCGTCGATAAACAGCACCACAGGCGTAGGGCTGGACTGCACCTCATTGATCACCGCCTGCAATCGTGCTTCAAACTCACCTTTCATTCCTGCACCGGCTTGCAACATGCCGATATCCAGCAACCAGAGCTGCACATCGCGAAGGGCCGGGGGCACGTCACCGGCCGCGATACGCAATGCCAATCCTTCGACTACGGCAGTTTTACCTACTCCAGCCTCACCGGTTAACAACGGATTATTTTGACGGCGACGCATCAGAATATCGACAATCTGGCGGATCTCTTCATCACGACCGGCGACCGGATCGATTTTGCCCTCGCGCGCCTGGCGAGTCAGATCCTGACCGTACTTCTCCAGCGTTTTTTCCGCGCCCAGCGCCGGGGAACTGTTTTCCACAGGGTGAGTGGCCGGAGCCAGTTTCGACTCGTCGCTGGCAGAGAAAATCAGTTCGAACTGGCTGAGCAGCTCATCGCCGCCAAGTCGCTCAAACTGCGGTGAAATGGAGGTCAGAACGCTGCGTAAATTAAAGGTTTTGACAATTCCCAACAGCAAGACGCCGCTGCGGATCTTGTCGGCTGCGAATTTTAACGAGCTATAAACCCAGGCGCGCTCTACCGCACTGTCGATATGTTCCGAGATATCGGAGATGGCGCTCGCGCCGCGCGGCAGGCGGTCAAGCGCGGCGGTAATATCACGCGCCAGCGCGGCTTCATCCAGCGAAAAGTGGCGAATAATGGCCTGTAAATCACCGTTCGGCAGCTGCATCAGCTGGTGCAGCCAGTGCGCCAGCTCAACGTAAGGATTACCGCGCAGCTTGCAAAAGGCGGCGGCATTCTCGAGCGAGGAGAACAGGGGCGCATTCAGTTTGTTAAACAGGACGGAACGACTGATTTCTGACATGATTTTCCTCGAAAAATTAACAACTCCATTTCTTCCCTGTCACCGGAGAAGCGCTATAAATCCAGACTAAACACCAACTCGCCGCGATCTGCAGGGGCGGGCTGTTGCCCCAACCAGCTGCTGTAACCCAACCGCTGCTGGCCACCAATACAGACGCCCGACACATCTTCCTTGCGCAATACCAGCTTCAACTCCCAGGCAAATTCGATGCCCAGATACTGACGCACCCAATCGCGAAGCTGGGTTGCAAACGGCTGATCGGGAAGAAAACGCTGATACTCTTCAAGACGGAGCGGGCCGAGCTCGATGCGAAACTTGTGCTGAATATCGCGCACCGCGACGCCTAAAAACATACTCTGGCCCAGGCGCGGCATGGAGCGACCGGCACGCAGCCGGGCCTGTTCTTTGCTGCCGACGTGCATCCACTGCGGCACGTTGGGCACCACCTTGACCTTGATGTTGAAGTAAAAAGCCAGCACCTTTTCCAGACCTTCCGGCGTGCGACGCTGGCGGGTTAAGTGCCCGGCCAGCGCAAAGGGTGCATGTTCACTGATGCTGTCGCGGTTCTGCTGAGCGGGTAAACCGCGACCGGTCAGGCTGGCCAGATAATGATTGAAGCGGCGGTTGTCTTCGCGATCCAGAGAAACTGTAGGTTGCGCATCGGCCCAGGCGCGATAAAACAGCAGCGTCAGGCGGTGATGAAAAATATCCAGAAACTGCGTCATGCTGCTGTCGGCGTAGTGACTGACCCGTTGCTGCGCGTATTCGGTCATGTGTAGCGGCAGCGGGCCGTTAGGGCCGAACAGACCAAAGCTGTAAATCGAAATATCGTGCAGCGATGAGTCTGCACGCATTTTGACGCTGGCAACGGTTGACGGCGCAAAGGCCAGCGACGGCAGTTGCCCGATGCGCACCGGCTCATGGTGTGGATGAGGGGCCTGCCCCAGTAGATAGCGCTGGCCGCCCTGAGCATCGAGCCGTCGCAGCAGTTGAAACAGATCGTAGTGATAAGGTGAAGCCATCAGTTTTTGCCAGAAATCCTCCGACAAACGGCCCAGCACGCGCCATTGTGCGGGCGCGGCGAGAGTCTCACTCATATCAGCGTCCTCAGGCCCATGCGCGGCGGCCAATAGCCTATCTCACCGTTTTGCAGGCTGGTCAGCGTCATTTCGGTAAACGAGTTGATTGACACCATGCGCGAGAACAGCTTTTCCAGCACACTGCCGAGCAGCCACGGGCTCATTCCGGAAAATGACTGCTCGTCGACTTCGAGATTAATCGCAATCCCGCGAGCAAACACGATGGGTCCCGGCTCCGGTACTCGGCGATACACCGACTCCAGCCGACAGTGACGAATACCTTCAATCTGCTTGCCGACAGCCGGTTCGGCCAGATTGGCATACAGGCCGAGCTGTTGACGCAGCGCCGCAGCGCCCTGTGCTGCATCGACATCCATCAGACTGAGATAATCCAGCTGGAGTTGGCTTATCAGTTTCCAGGAGATAGCACCTTCGGCCAATGCCGGGCGCGGCGCGGTCGGGCCTTTACGCATCACGACTTTGCGCACGGGTGCCGAGGTCGGCAGGGTAAAATCATCCTGCCCCTGCTGCATCAAAATCAGCGGCAGGTCACGGTTGGTACACAGCACGTCGGCCTGAAGATATTTCAGTTCCGGCGACCACGGTGACTGCTGTTCATCAATTAACGAGATAAACACTTCTGAGCCGATATAACCGGTACGCGTGCCGTAGTTGCGGGCATTTTCCGACAGCGTGCGCTGTTCGCGGCGGGTGGAAAAATAGGCACCGTAGTTTTGCTCATCCTCACTGAAAGTGTTCCAGAACGGGCGGAAGATCTGCTCTTTTTCCATCCCTTTACCGCTGCCGTAAAGCTTTTGTACCGAGTAAACCTCGTAGTCCAACGGGCTGGCGTTGTCGACAACCAGATGATATTCGTTGGTCATTTCGCTGAGGTTGATGCGCTCGGCAACGCGAGGGAAAAGGTTAATCGCCGGAGTGCAAAACATTGATAAATGTGTGTTATCAACCACACGCTCCAGCTCGCTGTGTGTCTTGTCGAGCAGGATGAGAATATCGAACTGGCGTTTATCGCGACTTTCTACGATCAGCGGTTTCATCCCTTCGATGCTGAAAAACATAAAACGAGTCGGGAAGGCGAAATATTCCTGCAACAGGCGATACCCGCTGAAATTGCGTAAATCTTCCGGCAACAGCGCCTGCTCGGCGTCAAACCCTTCCTGACGCAGCGCGTTATCGGGCAATAAACGATAGCTGCCGTCGGGAGACGAAGTCTGGCAAACCACGCCGACACTGTGCTGCATCAGTAATTCCAGCAGACCTAACGCCGGACCATCCGCCGCGCTGAGATGAAAGGTCAGCTTGTCGAAGGCCATGCGATTCAACGGCACGTCGCCCTCGCTTTCGACGCGGATACGCAAGGCACTCACCGCGCCGCGACTCTGTAACTCTGAGGAGGGCAGCGGAATATCGGCCGGAATACCGCCCAGCTCCACCTGGCTGATTTTCAGCGGCAGCAGCGTGACATCGTGCGCCGTCTGATATTTACAGGTAATGCCGCGGCGTTTCATGCTCTGGTTTTCAATCATCGTGCCACGAGGAATGAGAAAACCGCTGTTAATGTTGCCTTTGGTTTTATCTGGCTGAAGTTCAATGATCGCCATCGAAGGAGTGGGGGCCAGATAATTGGGATAAATCATTTCCAGCAGGCGCTGGGAAAAGCGTGGAAACTCGGCGTCCATTTTCAGCTGTACGCGCGAGGTCAGGAAGGCAAATCCCTCCATTAATCTTTCTACATACGGGTCGGCGACTTCAATACCGTGCATGCCCAGCCTGCCAGCCACTTTAGGATTGCGTTCGGCAAACTCGGCACCCATTTCGCGCAGATAGGAAAGCTCGCGATTGTAATACTCAAGCAGTTTGCGATTCATGATTAGCCGAGATCCTTAAGTTCAAAGTGCCCGATTTCTAAATCAATGTCGGTGCGAAACAGGAATTCCAGCGGCCAGGGAACGCACCACAGATTGCCCTTGATTTCGATCGAGAGAATATTGTGTGTATCCAGCGATTTTGGGTCGGTAATACATTTCACCTGCAAGTCGCGGGCGATAATTCTTGGCTCAAAATTGATAATTGCCTGCGTCAAACGGCGCTGCACATCATTCCATTCGATATCCGACATCCTTTTACCGGCCAGCGGAGATACGCCAAAGTTGAGCACCGATGAACGAACCTCGGCAAAGGCGGTGAGATCGTGTTGCTCTTCGTTATTCACACAGTTGAACAGCCACTGTAAGTCGCGCAACACCTGTCGGCGCAGCTCGCTGTGGGTAATAACGTTTTTTGCCGGGTTGAACTCACGCTTTTCCGGCTCGTCGTCGGTCAATCGGTCAAGCAGGCCGGGCTGCACTTTGTCACGGCTGGTCATGCGCGGATTATTTTCACGCGCCTGATAGCCCGTGCGGAAAAGGTCTTCACCTTCCGGCATCAAAGAAGTGGGCTTCATAAGTGGGCTCCGGCTGAAGGGGAAGGGCTGATTAAGGTAAAATCAGGAATTATTCAGGTTCGCTGAATTGCAATAAGTCGATTTCCAGTAGCGAAAATTCCCGATCGTCGTCTAGCCAAACGCGCTGACCGTGGCCGATAAACAGGTCCTGGGCGGCGTCAGGCTGTGACCATTCGGTTTTTTGTGCCAGCATCAGTGCTTCTTCGCTTTGAGTGTTCAGGGCATCATAAAAGGCGAACGGATAGCGGACCGGCAACTGGCACACCTGTTCATTGCCGTTACGCAGTTGGACCAGACAGTGCCGCCATACTAAATCAGTGACGCTGGCCGGCGGCTGAAACTGAATTCGTTCAATAGCGCTAAATGAAATCCAGTGATAAACACCGTTTACAATCGTTTCGCATACCGGACCGAGGCGATCGTCCCCGTCGGCCAGCCAGGCAAAATCCAGCGTAGCGGCTTCATTTTCTCCGGGTCGCGGCTGGCGACGCAGCTGGCCGGGATTTAGCGGCGCGGCCTCTAATGCCTGGTAACGACTCTCATCGGCGTCCAGATTGTTGTTGAGCAGGGCTTCCACCATCAGCTTTAGCCAGGGTGCGTCATCACTTAATAGTCTTGGCGACGCCTCGCGGTTAAATACCTGCTGACGCTGCAGTTCGCCTTCAACCGCCTGACTCAATAATGTCACCGTCGGCAGCGCCAAGGGTGCCAGCACTTGCCAGGCTTTGAGCTGTGCCAGTGCGCCGCGCCAGTCACCGCGTAAACACAATAATTGCACCAGCGATGCCCGCAGATCAGCATCTGCCGGACGAACGCCAATGTCACTGCGTAGCGCTTCGATAGCCTGCGCCAGTGTGCCGTTGCGCAGCATGTCGGAAAGGAGTGTCATACAGAGCCTCACTGTGTGGTTGGCTATTTGTTGTCGGTTTTGGCCAGCGTATCGGCGGCAGGATTGCGCCATTCAGGATGCAGTTTCTCGATGAAAACCGCATTTAGCGGGATGTTGCTGCCGTTCAGGCCCCACTGTTGGCTAAGATTTTTTAACTGCGCGGGCTGTTTACTGCCCGGCTGGCCCTCAATCGCCATTTTTCCTTTAAAACGCCAGGCGCGTGCATTGCTGTCATAGGGCAAGATTAGCCAGCTGTCTTTCACTGCGACGTTAGCCAGAATCAGTCGCTGGTTGTTGGCGCTGAGCACGCTGAGTGCGGTTTTTTCTGCATTTTCTGGCAGGCCCAGCAGCGGATAGCCGCTAAGATAATTTAGCGCTTCGCCGCTGCCTGGCTGGTTCTCGGCGCTACCGTTCAACCATCCCTGCGGGTCGCAATGCAGACCGCTTTGCCCGCTGGGAAAGAACAACGCGCTCGACTGAGGGCCCCAAAAGGTTCTGAAATGGCAGGCGTCGGGCGTTTCGAATTTACTGATCTGTGCGGTGTCGGCCGCCTCGGGCGAGGGCAGAGACGTTGCGGGTGACGGCGTTGTTGCGGTGGCGGTCTGCTGCGCGCTCTCGCTTTGTTCGGCGGTGACTTTCCAGCCGTTTTTGTTTACTGCCGTGCCTTTTTGCTGTAGCTGCCCTTTGCTGTCTAGCGCCTGCCAGTTAAGAGTGGTCAACTGGCTACACTCTTTATGCATTAACGCACCCACGGCGGGAAGGAATTCTGCCAGTGAATCGGCATTGAATTTCTTTTGTGCGACGATACGCAAAGGCAAGGTCGGCGCACACCAGCTGCTGGCACGAGCACTTTTTACGTCATCGAGATACGCCGCCTGTTTGCTGCCAGGTGACCAGGCAATACGGTAATCTTGTGCCTGAGCCAGTGCCGGCAGAGTGAGCAGGCACAAAGGCCAAATCCATGCTTTCATAAGGTCTCTCACCTGTTAATCGGCTACTTGTTGGGAGCCAGCAAAATTCTTTGCGCGTCGCCGAGCGAATGCAGCAGGGTGGTGTCCTGCGGATTACCGACCCAAATCGCGATGGCAGAAAAGTTATCTTTTTTCTCCGAGCGTTTGAGTATTTCCAGCATCAGCACCAGCCATTCATTGGGGGAATTGACCATGCGCAACGTTTGTTCCATATCGTCTGTGCTTAACTCGTGCCAAAAGCCGTCGGTACAGAGTAAAAACACGTCACCGTCTTCCAGTGGCAATACGTCGCTGTAGCTGGCTTCGCGCTGTTCGTGCATCCCCAATGCGAAGTAGAGCAGGTTACTGTTAACGCCCTGGGTCTGATAACCCGCATCTTTCATCTGCTGTACCAGGCTGTGATCGCGAGTGGTCTGCATCAAATAGCCGCGGCGAAAAGCGTAGAGTCGGCTGTCCCCGGCGTGCGCCCAGTAGGCCAGTTTGTAATCACGATCGACAAACAGGCTGACCAGGGTAGTGCCCATATTTTTCAGTTCGCTACTTTGTTTCTGCCCGGTCAGGATTGCCTGATTGGCACGATTGATATGCTGCGCAATGTGCTGGGCATCGAGATGGTTTTCGCCGTTGAAATTCTCGAGCAGAGTGTTGCTGGCGATTTGCGCGGCGACTTCTCCGCCCGGAATGCCAGCAATGCCGTCACACACCACAAAACAGGCTGAGCGATTGCCCACTATCTGCCCGATGCTGTCCTGATTGCTGGCGCGAATTCCCTGATTAGACGTCGTTGCAAAAGTAATATTCATTATTTTCCCTGTTTGGTTTGCAGGTCTTTGTATTGTTCAACTTCAACGTCATAGGCATGCAGAAAAGCCTCGCCAAACAGGGTATGGAAATCATCCTCAATTTCTCCCGACGTCTTTTGATAGTTCTTGATGAAATAGTCCCAGAGTGCAGCCTTGCGCTTGGTGGAGAGCGCCATTCGCGGCAGCTGTCCGGCCTCCCGCGCCTGAGTTTCCAGCAGTTCTGGATTAAAAGATTGCAACATGGCAGCGATGATGGCGCGAATGCCGGCGATCATCCCGAGCTGGTGGGCCTGCAAATCGATTAACGCGTCACGCACCGCCTGTTCTGGCTGCATAAAACCCGGCATCTGAGTACCAAACATCTGCATCAGTACCGTTTTCCCGGAAGGCAGCAGTTTGAACGGGTTGTTGGCTTCATCGAGGATCATCGTCATCTCCGCTTTGACCCCGCGTTTCAGCATTGAGCGCGAAGACAGCAGCGCGACGGTGCCTTGCGAAAACAGGCTGACAACCTGGCCCAGCAGGCGCATCTTCTCTGCGTCGAAATCCGGCTGATTTTGCATATCGCTCAGGCCGATGCCTTCCAGCAGGCCTTGCAACAGGTTGCCGTCAAGGTGCGGGCTGTTATCACTTTGCCGCGCCGGTTGGCGCTGGTAGGAAACCGGATCGATACCCATGCGGCCCGCTGAAAGCGAAGGTTGCGGAGCAAGTTTTTCTTCCGGCTCAAACGTTGGGTTAACGGGAGCTTCTGACGAGGGTTGTTCGGCAGTAAAAGGAGCTGAATGAGGCTCGTAGGCCTGCTGTGGCTCAGGAGAGAGTTGACGACTTGCCTGCTCTGCCTGTCGCGCAAGATGAGCCTGAATTTCAGGGCGCATCTCTGATGGCAATGGCGGCTGAGGATCGGGGCGTGTCAAAGCTTCTGTCGGCAGCGGCTGTGAGTGCTGAACAGAGGGCTGTTTGGGCGGTTCGGCCTGCGGCTCAATACTCTGAAAATGCTCCGGCGGCGTTAGAGGCTGGCCGCTATCGACCATCAGGCCGAACAGGTCATTGCCATCGGACGAGGTTGCTGCGCCGCCAAACAGTGCCAGCGGATCCAGTTCCTGCTGCGCCGAGTCGGGCCTTTTTAACGATGATTCCTGTGCCAAAAGCGCGCTCGGCGTCGGATTCTTAAGAATGTGTTCCTGCTCAAACGGGCTGTCGGCTGTGAATAGGCGCGTCGGGTCGGTTTCGCGTTTATTGAGCTGGCGCAGCTCGGCAGGGTTTTCGATTTGCAGGATAGGATCAACAGGATTCAATTCCTGGGTCTGCAACTCGGTCAGCGGATTATTTTTAGCTTTTTGCACATCGGCAGCGGCCTGAGCCTGGGTTTGCGCACGGTTATCAGTGGAAAATTCATCGGCAAGGCTGTCCCATATTTCACCGGGAATCGCGGCTGCCGGGCTGAGCTGAGAGCTGGCTGGCACGGCTTTCAACGATTTTGACATCAGCGTCGCGTCCGTTTTTGGTGCGCTTTGAGCCAGGGATGACACCTCAATCAGATAGTCACCGATACCCAGCCGATCGCCATCCTGCAATTCAACCTGACGACCGCGCTCCAGTGGAATGCCATTGAACTCAACGTTGATCACATTGCCGCGATTGGTCAGGCGGCATTCGCCCTCGGCAGAAATATGGACCAGCGCCTGCAACCGTGAAATTGCGCGGTTTTCATCTGGCAAGGTGAAATTATTATCCTCACTGCGGCCAATAGTGCCACCCGGCGGGGCGAAGTCGCAGCTGGTCTGGGGGGGCTGAACGCCATTTTTACTTTTTACGAGGGTAAATCGCATAGTCGCAACCTGAATGAGTTCACCTGAGGCGGAACTATCCCCTCCAAAAAAGAGGGGATTTGTTAAGTTTTTACCAAAAGATAGGCGATTAAGAACCGGTGTTCTGTTTGATATCCCAAGTGAATTCGGTAGAAGCACCCTGACCACCGGTATCCAGCTGCACCCAGTATTCGCTCTTGACCGACGCGGCCTGGAATGAATAGTTGATGCCGACGGTGTCATCAGTGTGGGCACCGATATATTGCACTGCGGTCACTAAAACCTGAGTCAGAACGATTTGGGTGTACTCAACCTGAGTCCCACCGGCCTTGCAAACAGACAATGTAATGGTTGGGATGTGCTCACCGTTGGCACAGTATTTCATCAGGCTCGGCGTCGCTTTGTCGATCAGTGCATTCACGTGCAGATCGTTAAAATACACTTTACCGGCACCGCCACCGCCACCGACGTTCATGTTGTTTGGCTGATTGGCGCCCCAGGAGAAAGATAAAATGTCCGACCATCCGGTGTGGTTGGAATCTTTTGATTCGCCAGTGATACCGCTAACCTGCAGGAACATTGAAATAGCCATAGTTGAAAAACTCCATTAGTCATTGTGTAAACGAAGGGGTAGTGAAAACCGACAAGAGATAAAAGCGAGTGACCGCTAAGCCTGCTTTTGTTTAAGCGAAGGCAGTTTGGATACCAGGCGCAGAGACACCGTTAACCCTTCCAGCTGGTAGTGCGGGCGCAGGAAGAACTTGGCCGAGTAATAACCGGGATTGTCCTCAATTTCTTCGACCTGGATTTGTGCGTCAGCCAGTGGCTTACGCGATTTGGTTTGTTGGGAAGAGTTGGCCGGGTCGCCATCCACATAGTGAACGATCCACTCGTTCAGCCAGCGTTCCATGTCCTGCCGCTCGCGGAACGAACCAATCTTGTCGCGCACAATGCATTTCAGATAATGGGCAAAGCGGCAGCAGGCAAACAGGTACGGCAGGCGCGCTGCCAGTTGAGCGTTGGCGCTGGCGTCGGCGTCGTAATACTCTTCCGGTTTTTGCAGCGACTGCGCACCGATAAACGCGGCAAAGTCAGAGTTTTTACGGTGAATCAGAGGGATAAAGCCGTTTTTCGCCAGCTCGGCTTCTCGACGGTCGCTGATGGCAATTTCCGTCGGACATTTCATATCCACGCCGCCGTCGTCGCTCGGGAACACATGGCACGGCAGGTTTTCAACCGAACCGCCGGACTCGACACCGCGAATCGACGTACACCAGCCGAACTCTTTAAATGAACGGTTGATGTTTGCGCCCATGGCGTAGGCGGCGTTGGCCCAGGTGTAGTTCTTGTGGGTTGCGCCTTCGGTATCTTCTTCAAAATCAAAGCTGTCTACTGGATTGGTGCGAATACCGTAGGGCAAACGTGACAGGAAGCGCGGCATCACGAGTCCCAGATAACGGGTATCTTCACTTTCGCGCAGCGTGCGCCAGGCAGCGTACTCAGTGTTCTGGAAGATCTTGGTCAGGTCACGCGGGTTAGCCAGCTCTTGCCAGCTTTCCATTTGCAGCGCGCTCGGCGAGGCACCCGAGATGAACGGGCAGTGCGCGGCGGCGCTTATCTTGGCAATCTCGCCCAGCGTTTCGACATCCTGCGGGCTGTGGTCGAAATAGTAGTCGCCAATCAGGCAGCCAAACGGTTCGCCACCAAACTGTCCGTACTCTTCTTCATAGATTTTTTTAAACAGCGGACCCTGATCCCAGCCGATACCTTTATGGCGTTTCAGATTGCGCGCCAGCTCTTTCTTGCTGATATTCATCACGCGGATTTTCAGCATTTCGTCGGTTTCAGTGTTGTTGACCAGATAATGCAGACCGCGCCACGCGCCTTCCAGCTTCTGGAAAGATTCGTGATGCATGATCTGGTTAACCTGCTGCGACAGCTTCTGGTCCATTTCTGCGATCAGCGCCTGAATGGTGCGGTAGGCGTCGGTCGACAGCGGCACGGTATTTTCCAGCGCCTGCTCGGCCAGGGTTTTCACCGCGCTTTCAATTGCATCGCGGGCAGAATCGGTTTTTGGCTTGAATTCTTTATTGAGCAGCGCCGAGAATTCATCCTGGGTAAAGCTTTGCTGTGAAGCCTGTTCAAGAGGAGTCGTTGAGGAATTACTCATGATTAGTCTCCGTGCTGCTGTCTTCTGCCACTTTGTCGGCCGGTTTCGCGGCGTTAGTCAGCGATTTGAGCAGGGTAGGGTTTTTAAGGATTTCAGAGATCAGCTCTTCAGCGCCGTTTTTGCCATCCATATAGGAAAGCAGGTTGGAAAGCTGGGTGCGGGCGTCGAGCAGTTTGTCCAGCGGCTCGACGCGACGGACGATAGCGTCAGGTGAAAAATCGTCCATGCTGTTGAACGTCAGGTCTACGCCCAGCATGCCCTTACCGGTCAATGTGTTATCGACGTGATAGGCAATGTGCGGCTGTAAGGCCTTCATGCGCTCGTCAAAGTTATCGATGTCAATTTCGAGGAACTTGCGCTCGTCGATAGGCATTTGGTCCTGCTGCGACTGGCCCACCAAATCTGCCATTACGCCCATGACAAAGGGGATCTGGATTTTTTTCTCGGAGCCATAAATTTCGACGTCATATTCGATCTGCACGCGCGGTGCACGATTACGGGCAATGAATTTCTGCCCGCTGCGGGCTTTTTTTATGCCTGGGAAGTTTGCCATCTGGTTTCTCCATCAAGTAAATGCACTGCGGTTAAATAAGAGTCGGCGCGAAGGCCTAGCTGTCGTTACGTCCCAACACGCCTTTCAGCTGATTGACAGCATCGGGTGCCAGTTCGCGGATAATCTCCAGAAAATCGAGCTGAATCAGCCGCTCGACGCGCTCCAGCATCATCGGTGCCGGATGGCTGGGTTCGTATTGACGAAAATATTGCTTCACTTTTTCCAGCATCAGCTGGGCGTCTTCTTTAGAGGTGAGCTGTGCCTGCCGCCAATCGGTCACCGGCGGTGCGGCGGTTGTGGTCGCTGTGGGCACGGTATTTTCTCCTGCTATCGCTTCGGCGGCGGCAAGTTGCTCGTCTTGTGCCTGCAGCCGTGCCTGTTGCTGCTGGTGATAACCCTGCAACAGCGCAGAGAAAGTACGAAACAGGCCACTGAGATCCGGCATTCCGCTTTCGCCCAGATGACCGGTCACCCACTGGTGCAGCTGGCGCAGGCTGGCGTCGATACTGACCAGTGTCTGCACGGATGGGTTTTCGCCGTCGGCCAACTCCTGTTGCAGGCGCGACAGGCCGCCGGGATAACCCGCACAATCATTTTTACTGCCGTCTATTAATGCAGCGGCATCTCGAAAAGAGATTTCACCGCTCGGGCTTTTCAGCAATTTGGCCTGTCGCAGCGCCGCCATTAATGAAGACTGCTCGCCTAGACTGGCCAGGGTATTAATGCGCAGCAGCGGGTCCGGCTCGCCGTCGAAATTAAGTTCGGGATAAAGCTGCTCCCAGTATTTCTCGGTGATCGCGGTTAATAAACTTAGCCCAGCTTCAAAACCTTCCAGCCCGTTGAGATGAGTCCAGGCTTCGGTGAGCGGTAAAATGACCCGTAAATCTTTAGAGCGAGTCATCAGCGCCTGGCCCTGTTTTTCAACCTGACGCCAGTCCGGGGCTTCGGCGGGGATAATGGTTTTGCCAAACTGTTGTTCGGCTTTGCCCTCGCAGGCGCGTTCGAAACTCATAAACTCGGCGTCATATTCGAGATTTTCCCCGCAGGGATGTTCGGCACTGATGGGTGCCAGCAGCGGTTCGATATTCATCCACGTTCCTGTCTTGCAATAAATTAAGCGCCTCATTCAAACATCGGCGGATAGAGACCATTGCGCCCGGTGTGTCGGGCATTGGCCGACTGAAACAGCAGTGAGAACAGACGTGTAGTAAAGTTTCCGCTGTGGACGTGTGTAAACAGCGGGCTGCCGTCGCTCTGGTTGGTCCACCAGAAGCTGGTGTACTGCGACGGGTTAAAATACTCCTCGACCTGCGGCCAGTTCAGCGTGCCGGGAATGTCGCGATAGCCAATAACGTCGAAAATGTCCGAAAGCCCACCGGTATCCGGTTTCGGCAGCGCGGGCATGGTTAGCAGAGACTGATCGAGCTGGTCGGCGGTGCAGCGCTGATTCACCGCCTCGTTAAGTGTCATGCCCAGTTGGCGATACCACGGACCGGCAATGCGCAACTGTAGCGGATGCCATTCTTCGAGAGTCAGCAGGCTCATCGCGCAGATGGGATACTGACGCCCGACGCGGTCCTGTGCCGGTAACATGCATCCCATCTGAATGTGTTGACCGCTCAGCGCGGCGGGGATAATAAAATTCCATACCGGCGCCATGGCGAACTGCGTCACCGGTACGCCGGTTGCGGGCTGCTGCTTTTGCCAGGCAATCCCCGACTGAAACCAGTGAGACCAACTGTTAATCAGCCCGTCCGGCAAGCGACGACGCAAAAAATCGCCATTGCCGGGAAGTTTTCCGTACCAGCCGGGCGCAGGTCTGTCGGGCGTAGAAGGTTGCGTCATCTTGTTTTTCCTTTCACGGCTTATGGGCAGCTAAAACCCGGCAGCTGGAGGGGATTACGAATGCTGTTGGCGGTATATTGCAATTCCACCTGATGGCCACTGATGCTGAAGCGGGCGATATGGCTGAGACTGGTGCTTCCGGGGGACAGTCTGGCCTTGTCGAACAGGCGATTCAGCGCCCACGGCCCCGAGGTGGACAGCGTATCGGTGGTGCCGTCGGTTAATCCCAGCTGCATCCTCACTTGCCCGGTTTGCCCCGGTCCCGGCCAGCTCACAACCTGCGGCGTTTGCGGCCCGTGGCTGTAACGCAGCAATTGCCCGTCAACGTCGAGGGTCAGGTTGAGAATGTTGTTGTCCATGCTGACCGGCGTAATGGTGATGCGGTAAGACGGGGTGGTTGAACCGGCAGCAAAAAAAGCATCGCGAATAGTCTGCGCCTGCTGAAAAGGCCGCAGCATTGATTCGCTGCCCGGCAGGCTTTTACCGTCGACGCCCGGTGCAAAGCGCCAGTTGGCTCGCGTGGTGTCGACCTTGTTCGCCAGATTCTCACGGAAGAAGGTGTCCATCAGGCCAGTTCCCGGCGCAAACATGCGCGCCAGATCGTCCGGGGTGATATCCACCGAGGAGCTGTGAACCAGCGGATAACGACCGGCAATCGCCTGGCGACAGAAACTGCCAACCTCAACGCTGCTGCGCTTTTGCACATTGGCCATATCACGGCGCTGCGTGTCACTGCTGGCACCCACGGCCAATGACAGCAACATCGAGCGGAACGGCTCCGGCTCGCGACCGGCATCGGCCTGCATCCGCGAAATGACATCGCCTGAAGGGGCCTGAATGCCGGTGTTGGAGGCGTCCTGTACCGCCGTCAGATAGCTGTAGAGGTCATCGATATCTTTCAGCTGTTCATCAAACGGAATCGTTTTGTTCTTGGCATCGGTAAACTGCGCCTGCTCGATAATCGGTGCAAAATGTGCCATCACTTGCTGTTCAGGATCTTCAAGGTTGCCGTCCTGTGCCGCTTTGCGGGCGCGAAACAGGGCTTGTAAAGTCTGGGTCGCCGTGTTGGTAAACATGGCGCTGCCTTTCTCTATCATCCCCTGAGTACTTTTCTTCTCGGCCCGCTCCAGCGTGACGTAACGGCTGACATTAATCATCAGATTACGCATTGGTGAAGTTCGGCCCGATAACATGCGCGCGGTATTGATGCGCTGACCAAGATCGCCAATATGATTAAGCTGCACGTCGTTGAGCAGGGCGTCCCAATGGGCGATAAAATCTTCCATGTACATCTGCCGCACGGTGTTTTCCATATCTTTTTGCGGGACAGAATCACCCTGACGATTAAGCACCCAGACATCGTCGGTGCGAATGCTGGCGGTCACGCTGTCGATATTCTTGTTGAAAAAATCCCAATAGCCTTTCGGAGTAAACAGGCCCGGAATGCCGTTGGTGATCGGCTGACCGCTCTTGCGTGAAAAGGCGAGCTCCGTCTGCGGGCCGCCGAGATCGACCAGCGTTACCGTGCCGGGCACCGTGGCGACCAACAGGCGTTTCAGTCGACCATAAACCCGCTGTGCTACCGGCGCGCGGTTAATTACGGCCTGTTCGCGGGCGATCAGCGCGTCGTCACGTTCGTAGGGCGAGGTGTTGATCTGGTCATCCAGCAGATTGCCGAGATGATCATCAATCTGCTTTAACTGACTTTGAGTCACGCCTGCGGGCAGTTGGCGCTGCAGGTTGAGCATGATCCAGGTTCTGAGCAGCTTGCCGTCGTACTGCTTTGGCATATACAACATCTGATAGGCCTTGAGTGCCTCATAGCTGTAATCGACGTCACTGCCGTCATCACTGCGCAACCAGCTGGTTACCTGCTGGGCAACAATCGGCAGTAATAGCTGTTTCAAGGCTTTTTCATACAGCGACTGCGAGGCGTCAATCACCTGATCGCCGCGATACAGCCCCGCCTGCCAGGAGAACGGCGGTGAATTAACATCAATTTTTGGCGTTTGTGGCAGTTGTTCAAGATTGCCAAGCAGCGGCTGCAAGGTATAAATATCGCTCTGACTCAGCGGCGGCAGCGCCGCGCTTTGTTTCTCGAGCGTTGGCACCTTGGCTTGCACATCGGCCAGATACTGTTTGTTATGTGAATAACTGATCAGCCACCAGGCCATGCCGATCAGCAGCAGAAATGTCATTACCCCATAACCAATCCAGTTAAACAGCCGGTTGCGGACTTCCCACCAGGGATTACTGCCCGCCAGACCCGATTCCTGAAAAATTACTTTTTGCAGCAGGCCCTGCAGGAAGAAACTCTGCCCGCGCGCCGCCGGAATAGGATTGGCAGCATCCAGACTTTGCCAGTCATTGCCTCGGGTATCGCTGGCCAGCGGCGGCAAGTTCAGTGCGCGATTAAGCTGACCCATGACCCGGTCAAACGGCAGACCTTCCTGTGTCCCGCTGGTGAAATACACGCCGCGCGGTCGCAAAGGGCGCTCAAAACCAGAGGCGGCAAACAGCACGCCGAGATACTGTTTCAGCACCGGTTGCAGCGACAGGAATTCCTGCGGGAACAGATAACTTTCTGCGCGCTTCTGGCTGTCGTGCTCAACGATCATGATGTCTGGCAGGCCGTCGTTCAGGCGCTGATGGAGGCGAGAAAACTGATAGTCGAACTCCTGCGGCAGGTTTAATTCACTTTCACGCCACGGCCAGGTAAAGCCCCAGATCTGATCACGCTGCTGTTTGTTGAACTCGGAGAAGTAGGCGGTAAAACCTTTCATCAGGTCACTTTTGGTGACCATCACGTAGACCGGAAACTGAATCCCCAGGCGATCGTGCAGCTCCATCAAACGCTGGCGCAGCGCAGTGGCCTGCGCATGCAGCACCTGCTCGGATTCACTGAGCAGGTCGGCAACGCTGATAGTCACCATCACGCCGTTAATCGGCTGGCGAGCGCGATACTTTTTCAGCAGCGACATAAAGCTGCGCCATTCGCCGGCATCCTGCTCGTGCTGACTTTCCTGCGTGGTATAGCGCCCGGCGGTGTCAATCAGGATCGCCTCGTCGGTAAACCACCAGTCACAGTTGCGCGTGCCGCCAACGCCTCGCAGCGCTGCCTTGCCAAACTTTTCTGCCAGCGGGAAATGCAGGCCGGAGTTGACCAGCGCGGTAGTTTTCCCGGCTCCGGGCGCGCCAATAATGATGTACCACGGCAGTTGATACAGATACTGACGGCTGAAATACTGCATCCAGGCGGGCCATTTACGCGATTTAGGATTCACGAAACGCGCTTTTTTCAACAGTTGAGTCGCTTCGTTAAAACGCTCGGTCAGCAGGCGCTGCTCAGGGTTATCTTCTACCGGCGCAGCTTCTTCCTGCGGGCGATTATCGGCTTCCAGTTTTCTGACCAGACGACGGTTTTGCCATGAGCGCCAGACGCGAGGTACCAGTCGGAAGCACAGCCAAAGCAGGTAAAGCACCAGCACGGTGGCAAAGCGGTTGAACTCGGACTCAAGGGGGCGATAGTCGCCAATCGACACCAGCGGACCGATGGTCCAGACCATGACGCAAATCGCAGTAATGCCGACGAAGCCCCACAATAGTCTGCTGGTGATCATGGCCAATAATGTTCTTAACATTGCTGATTATTTCCTTATCGCAAACTATTCAGTTCGGTCTGAGTCTGTTTTGGCGCCACCATCAGCGTGATTTCTACCCGACGGTTGCGGGCACGATTGTCAGCCGTAGTGTTGGGAGCCAGCGGATCGTTTTCACCACGCCCCTCGGCGCGAATACGTTCCGGCTGCTTGAGATGCTCGGCGAGCAGTTCCTGCACAGACTTGGCGCGGGCCAGTGACAGCTCGTAGTTGGAGCTGAAATGCGCGCTGCGAATAGGCACGTTGTCGGTATAACCGGTGATAAGAATCTGGCCGCTGACATTATCCATGGCCTGAGCGATGCGGCTGATTACCGGTAGGTAGCGCTCGCGGGCGTTGGTTGAGGCGCTATCAAAAAGCCCGTCGCCGCGCAGCACGACCACGCTTCGATCAGATTCATCACGCACCGTCACCAGCCCCTGTGCTATCTCGTGGCTGAGGAAACGGCGCAGATCCAGCGGCGGCTCCAGCGGTTTGGCCGGATGCGGAATATCAATCTGCGGCAGATTGGTTTGATAAATCGCCGACAGCACCGGGCTGGTAAATTGCCCTAGGCGGAAGTTAAGTCCGATATAAAACAGACAGCCAATCAGCGCCATCAGCGCCGCCCACGCCCACACGGGAATCAGCGGTCGCCAGAGTTTTTGCTGGACAGGCTCGTCGATGGGCTGCGGCGAAAGCGGTGGCGCATAACCGCCGCGCACAGTGCGGATCACCTGTAATAAACGCTGCTTCATGGTTTCGAGCTGTGAGCGACCATTTTCCAGAATGCGATAACGACCTTCGAAGCCCAGCAGCAGACAGACATTAATCAGTTCGAGCAGAAAAATATGCTCTTGCGGATTTTGCGACAGCTTGGCCAGGAGTTGGAAAAACTTCTCGCCGCCCCAGGTTTCATTGTGAAAAGTCACCAGCAAACCGCTGCGCGGCCAGACATTGCGGCTACCCCACGGCGTCAGTGAGGCGGCTTCATCCAGCGCGGTGCACAGGCAATAGCGCGCGCCGATGATCACCTCATACGGCAGTCGCGCCTGCTGGCAGCGGACCTCAAAACGGCGGACTTCGTCAATCAACTGCGCGCGCAGGCCATCGGGATTATCGTGAGTGGCCGAATGACGGATGTGGGGAATGGCGTTGAGCAAGGGGTTGGCAACGGTCACCAACGGGTTGATTCCGCTGTTTGGCGTCGCACTTTCCGTGGCCGATGAAGCGCTATTGGGTTGCATGGAAAGTGGTTGCATAGAAAGTGGCTGAGTCATAAAGGTATAGAGGTCCTATTGATCAGTCGCGCAGATTGCGCAAAGCCCAAAGCTGCATGTCCAGTCCGGGAAACTCCCCCGCCAAATGCAGGGCAAAGGCTTCAGACTTCTCCATCTGACGCCACAGATCACCACTCTTTTCCAGTTCAAAATAGACATAGCCAGCATGCCAGGGTATCTGACGCGGTGCGGCAGGCATGGCGCGCAGGCCAATACCCGGCAATTGCAGCTGCACCAGATCGCGGATGCGGGTTACCGGCGCAATTTTCATTTGCGCGGCAAAGTGGGTCATCAGCATCTCGCTCGGCACATCGGCTTTCACCGCCAGCACAAAGCCCAGTTCGCGGATCATTTTGACGTCGGAAACAGTGGCGACGAACAGCCCGTGCGAACGTTCGGTCAAGGTCAGCTGTAGCGCGTTTTCCTCCATTACCAGCGACAGTCCCTGACGCAGATGCAGCATCAGCTTGCCGAAAGTCCATGCCAGATTGTCATGGTCATAAACAGGCAAAGTAGCGCCCGGCGTGCGCGTCGCTGACCAGGTTGAAAGCTCGGTAGCAAACTGCAACCATTCACTGAACAGCCGCTCAGGATGCAGCTGTGGTAACTGACGGCTGTGGGAAATCTGCCCGATGTGGCGATTAATCAGCGCCAGCAGCATAAAGTCGATCATCTCTGAGTTGCCGCCACGACCTGCCTGCTGCAACCGTTGACTCATTTGTTCACTGCGCTGATTGAGTACGCCGTGCATATCGTTGATGAATGAAGTTATCTGCGCATCGGTCTGCGCGTTAAGCACCGGCGGAATAAACTGCGGGTCGAGCTTGAGGCTGCGATCGGTGCTGCGTCCAGTGATACGCGCCACGCCAATAGCCGTCCATTCAGCATTAAGACTGCTTTCCAGCATCAGGCTGAAACGCAGCTTGCCGAACTGCATGGCGGCAGTGCCGACGGCAGAAGCGTTGAGGTCATCGACCTCATTTTCAAAAGTCACCAGCCGTGCCAGTGAATCGCTGGATTCGGAGAAGATCACTTCATTGCGCCCGCTGCGGCATTCCGGCAGTGCGAGCACTACTTTGACGTCGCTCTGGTTTTCCGGCAGTGCCAGCGGGGCGGGGGCGTTATCGGCTCCGGTAATATTGAACGGCGTGCCGTCGGGCATAATTCCGCTGGCCGAGGCGATGGCCAGTTTTCCCTGACGCAGCAGTGAGGCGTCAAGCTCGAGTGACATAAATCCCCAATAGTAGGGCGTCTGAATTTTTCCCCAGCTGCGGCTGTAGGCTTCAAGCCAACGTTCTGATTGCTGAAAATGGTGAGGGCGTAAAAACATCCCCTCGGTCCATATCACCTTATCTGCTGTATTCATTCGACCTTCCATCAATCAGTTTAATTTTTGTCTTGCTGGATGCTTAAGCCATTGCTGGTGGCAATAATGTGCGCTTTCATTTCATCGGCCGAGATTTGCCAGAACTTGTAGAAATTGGTGCTCTTCGGTTCGGGAAGCGGCACTGAGATGCGCCATTTTTTACCGTTGATATTTTGATATTCCGCGATGATGCCGAGGTAGTGGGCATCAAGCGGCGGTTGTCCGGTCAGGCTGTGTTTTGGTTCTCCCTGAGTCAGGAAGAACTGATTGGTGTCGAGCAGATTGGCACCGAGCAGCGTATTGGCCTGGGTTTGCAGCGAGTAAAAATCGGCAGACATAAAATCGGCATCGGATTTCAGCAGCAGTACGCGGACCTTCAGTGGCGCGCCGCCGTTGGTGGCTGGCGTATTATCAACCTGTAACCGATAGTTGGCGGGCACCTGATGCGACGAGGACATACAGCCTGTTAGCAGCAGCGTTGACAACAGCAAACCGCCCAGCCCGGCGGCAAAATTGTGTTTGATCATCATTACCGCCCCGAAATTTATTTAATGACCCAGGTGGCTGAACTGCCCTGACGGCAGGCCTGCGTGCCGCCGTCAACTTTGACACACTGTGTTGCGCCCGAACGCCGACGAGGCTGAGCAATCACCCCTTCATAAAGATCGCTTTTCACCGCGGCTTGCAGTGGCATATAACCAATCAGCTGATGATCGGGGCGATCCGAAATAGCCAGCCAATTGCTTTCGGCAATACCCAACACTTCGAATTGCTCGCCGTTTTTAACGTATTTGATTAGCTTGCCGCCGTAGCTCGCGTTGCTCATCACTGAGGCGGTGTACAGCGCACGATAATTCAGATTTAACGGAGTGAAGTTTTTTGGCGGTTGCACGACGTGGCGATAGGTCAGGCTCACGCCGTCGACTGTGCTGCTGACAAGGGTGTCGTCGGTAGCTGCCGACGGCTTGGGTGCCTGGCAACCGGCCAGAGCAAATAGACATGCCAAAGTTATGATTTTTTTCACGAAATAGCCTTCTTGCTTAATCTCGCAGCGATAATTGCTGCTCTTCTTTACCGAATGACCTAATCAATTAAGCTCATCGGACATCGACGTTTGCTGTGTTACTGCTTCAAAAATTCTTAAGTCGCCAGAATCATTAAAATATGCTGGCTGGGGGTAATGCGGGCGCCGACGGCGTTGGTGGAGTTTTGCATCGTGGTACTGGTCATGCGCGTAGCGGGTGAGCCTTGCATCAGCACGGTGACTGAACCAGTAGTGTGGCGCGACGGCCCCATAAAGGTGCTCGACACCACGCCGCCGTCGACTCCGGCTTCGTCACCGTTGGTTATCGGGGTGATGGTCATCAGATTATGCGCGGGCATATTTTCAATCAGAATATTGTTGGCGCGCGGAATAGCGGTGTTGCCCAGGGCAATATTGGTATAAGTCACGGGGACCGGGGTTTTACAGACATCCGGCAGTGCCTGATCGGTACCACCACACTGGCAGTTGGCAAACATGGCAACTCCTTGCTAACGATTAAAAAACTCTTAACCCATGTGGATCTGTTTGGCGTCGACTTTGGTCAGCGTTTTACTGCTGATAATCGTGGTGTGGGCATGCATACGGGAAAACTCTTCGACTTTAACGTCGAGCTGGCCGGCACGAACTTGTTCCAGCTGAGTGGTTTTGCGCAGCAGGCGATGGCTGATTTGCGTCACGCTCTGCCAAACGCTTTCGTAGCATTTGCCCATCACTCGGCTCAGATTGACCCAGGCAGATAGTGATTCGCCGCGATAGTTCATGACCTTGACCCGGCAGTCGCCCTGTTGTGCCTCTACGTTAAATTGCGGACTGTTAAACGACAGGGATTCGCTGGCGGTGATGTGCAGTGCGCCTTCAATGCTGAGCTTCGACGGCTGCTGCGTATCGGCGCGCTCCAGCACTGCCAGCAACCAAATTTTCTCCCCGCAGTTGGCCAGCAGCACGCGGTCATCAATCTGCGGTTCCAGTAAACAGCTCGCGGCACGCTGGCAAATCCAGCCGCGGCCTTCACTGTGTACCAGCAGTTTTCCATCGATCTTTATTTCCACCACCTGGCCCGAGGTTTGCGCGGGCAGGGCATGGGCAACCGTAGGTTTTTTCACAGCAACACTCATAGTGATTACCTTGTGGGGCTTTCTAAAGTTTGTGATTTGCGGAAGCAGGGCCGACACTGCTGCGCCACTCTTCGGCGGCAAACAGCGCTGCATCTTTTTCGATAATGCCGCTGCGTGATGAGAATTGTGTTTTTTCCTGTTCGGCACGATGAAAACGGCTGCGGTTGAAACGCGCATCGCGAAAATCAGCGTGGCTGACGTCAGCATTGGAAAAATCGCTGTTGCCTAAGTCGCATTGATTGAAACGGGCACCGCTGGCCTGACAGTTTTGCATCACTGCCTGAAAAAGGTGGCTGTGGCTGAAATCACAGTGCTGCACATTTGCGGCCGAGAAAATGGCGCGATCAAAAAATCCACCCGTACAAATCGCATGTTGCAGATTGGCATTGGGAAACAGCGTTTGTGCCGCATTGACGCCGCTAAGATTGGCATGTTGCAACGAGGCCTGACTGAAATTACATTGCACCAGTCTGGCGTTACTGAAATCCACGCGATCCAGCTGGTTCTCGGTGAACTGGCTGCCGGTAAAATCCTGCCCGTGATAGCGGTTTTCACGATGGTCGCAGCGAAAAAATACCCCGCGTACAAATTGGCTGTCGCGCATCGTGGTTTTTCGCAGGTCGAGATTCATAAACGTGCCTTGCTGGCAGTCGACATCGCTAAAATCAGCCCCCAGCAGCGAAGTGTCTATAAAACCGCTTTTTTCCAGACTGGCGAAGGTAAAGCGGCTTTCTTCCAGCGACCCCTCGTTAAACTGGGTATTTAAATGAATGGTCGAATCAAAATCGCTTTCTTCAAGCCGGCACTGGTTAAACAGGCAATCTCGAAAAACGCAGTCAGCGAACATCGCGCCAGTCATGCTGCACTGGTTAAAAAGCGTTTCTATCAGATTCGCCTGGGTAAAAATCGCGCCGTTCAGCGAGCATTCATTAAATTGAGTGTCATGCAGGTTACTGCCGCTGAAATTGGCGGCAGTAAAATTAACTTCGATAAAACAGCCACCTGACAAGTCCAGCCCGCAGAGTGTTACCGCGTCCAACTGGGCATTTTCAATGATTTCGCCGCGCTTGATAGCCTGCACCAGAGTCTCGGCGGTGTAGTCACTCATATCTGCTCCTTGTCGCGGCGCGGTAGGGTTTTGATCCCTTCGGTATAGGCATCGTCAAACAATGTGCCGCCCTCGGTGAGCGACTGCGACAGGTCGGCGCGAAACAGATTGCAGCCGCGCAGATCGCAGCCGGTGAGATTGCTTTTCTGCATGATTGCGCCAATCAGCGAGCTGCCGGTGAGTGCCGCGCCCTGAAAATCGGTGCGGATAAACAGGCAGTCTGCTGCCTTGATCTCCAGCATTTTTGCCTGCTGCAGCGAGGCTTCGCTAAAATCACAGTTGTTCAGTATTGCCCGGGAGAAATCAGCCTGATGCAGCATCTGTTGACGAAAATTACACTCAACCAACTGCGTATGGCTAAAATTGGCGGCCAACAGTTGGCTATCGGAAACGACGGCGCAGTGAGTCAGCCTGGCGGCGAAAAAGTTGGCCTGAGGCGCTACACAAGTCACTAACGTGACGCCGAGTAAGGTGGTTTTTTGCAGGTTTAACCTATCGAAATGGCATTCCACAAAAGACGTTTGTTTAATCGTGGCGCGGCTAAAGTCCATACCTTCGAGCTTAAGCTGCATCAGTAGGCACTGATCGATCTCTGCTTGATGAAAACGACAGTTCGCCAGCGTCGCTTTGTTGATGATCAGCTCGCTAATTATCGCGTTGTCGAAAATACAGTGCTCGAGTTGAGCATCTTCGAGCTGAATGTCCTTGAGGCTCGAACCCGAGAAATCACTGTGATAACACTGCGCCAACGAGAAATTTGCCCCATCGAATAGCGACGCTTTTGCCGACGTGTGGTGCAATTCGGCACGAACCAGCACCGCATTGCGGAAATCACATTCATCAAGCTGGCTGTGGCTAAAATCGACATTTTCCAGCAGTGCCGTTGAAAAATCGGCACCGCGCAAGTCCATACCCGACAAATCAGCGGCGGTGAAATCGAGGCCGCTAAAATCGCGGTCATCATCCATAATCGCCTGCGCACGCTGGCGTTGCAGCAGTGACTCCGCTTCCTGTGGCCGAGGTGGCGCGTTTTGGTGCTGCGCCGACATCAGATAGGTCTGGTAAATCGCCTGCTCGCTCTGCGAGAATTTTTTATCACTGACGCCGAGCTGTTGACGATTGTTGTGCAGCATCTGTTGCTGTCGACGATAGTTTTCGGCCCCCCCCGGCAAGTCTTTGTTTTCCGGTACCACACCTTCACCGCGCTCCAGCGCCTGATCATACTGCGACGCCAGCCTTTCATGGCTGGCTTCAGCCTCAAGCTCCTGGCGCAGAATGTAGTCATACAAGTCTTCATCAGGCTTGGGGCCCGGTTTTTGCGATACGGGTATTAGCTCGTCGATATCGATGCCTTGTCGGGCGAGACGTTGGCGCTGCTGCTCGCGTACTGCATTTTCACGGTTAAGAATATTGTTTTGCATCGGGCTGTGTTGCAGCGGTAATTCCATGTCGCCCCAGGCCCCAATGGCGTTTTCAGGCAATAAATCTTTTTCGCGATAACTCAGCAGAATGGCATGTTCAGACTCGGTACGCTGCTGTAAAACTTTGCGATAATGATTGGGAGAACGGGACTTTCCTCGCTGCTCCAAAGCAGGCATCAGAGTTAAAACATCGGCGGCGTCATCCTCGCTGATGCGCGCGCTGCCGTGCCAAATCAGCACCATCTGCTGGCGATGTGGAAAGAAATGAACCGTGGTGCCGCGCAGAGTAATTTCTTCAAACAATACCCCGTCATGGCGTTGGCGCTGCATAAAGCAGCGCGCCTGCCACAGCGGCAAATTGCCTTCAAGAACGGGAAACTGCGGGTGCATATTTTCTATTCGCCACGGCGCCCCGACTGGCAGTTCCGGCTGTTCAAACCACTGATCGCTGTCGGCATTATTGAATGCTCGCCAGTCAGTATCGCGGGCAAAACCGGGATATTCATGCTGCTGCCATTCGTCGTCATACTGTTGGCCCATCAGCTGTGTACGCCGGGGCAGCGTTAGCGCCAGCGCATCAAAAGTTGCAGGAACAGGGGTATCATGCGGCGCGGTGATGGGCTGCGAAAGTCTTTCCACGTTGGGCAGAGGAGGTAATTCTTCACTCGCTTCTCCCTCAGCTGTAAATCCCATTCCCTGTGGGTTTTCTGCGTATGCCGGGCCACCAAAAGCGTGCGCCCAGTCCAAAGGAATACTTTCAAACGGCTGGGGTTTGCTCGGGCGACCCTCTTGCCAGAGACGATCGCCGCTGACTTTCAGCGCTTTGCCGAGCTCCCCCACTTGAATGCGGGCGACACACTGATGGCTGTCTCGCTGCTGGGGATCGGGCCACGCAAAGCCGGTAGCCAGAAATTCAGCGTGAGTTTTGGGTAAGCCGAAATCTAAAACACCGCCGCTAAATTGCAATTCTTCTGCCGCAAGTTGCCATAATTCCTGATCGGGACGCAGCTGAGGGTTAGCGCTCATATCGGCCAAAGCCAGCACTGAAACCCCCAAGTGGTGCTGGCGCTGCCAGCGGTAAGGACGTTGAATCAATCCCAGACGCAATGGTTTTATAATTTTCATAAGGGACTTTCGACTAGTTGACCTCAGCCTGCGGGGTGCTCTGAGCCGCAATGATTTCTAGACTTGCCAGGAAAATGCGTGAGAAATATGGCTTGGTTGATTTTCAAGAGAGTTGAATAGGGCTTAAGCATCCTTGCCGTCAAAACCATCGAATCCGTCCCAACCGTCTTGACCTGTGTCACCTTTGTCACCTTTCTGGCCCTGAGCGCCGTCTTTGCCATCGGTGCCGTCTTTGCCGTTGGTGCCATCTTTGCCGTTAGTGCCGTCTTTGCCATTGGCTCCGTCTTTGCCGTTGGTGCCGTCTTTGCCATTGGCTCCGTCTTTGCCATTGGCTCCGTCTTTGCCGTTGGTGCCGTCCTTGCCATTGGTGCCGTCTTTACCGTCTTTGCCGTCAGTACCATCTTTACCGTCTTTAGGTTTCGGCGTTTCTTTAAGTTCGATGTCTTTTTGCGGCCCTTCTTTCTGGAATTTCTCATAGGCATCAGCGTCTTTCTTGCGGGCTTCTTTCTTGTCGACCTTGGTTTTATCCTTACGGTACTCCATGATTTCTTTGAGTTTATTAATTTTCTTCTGGGCTTCGCTGTCTTCAGTGCCGCCCACACTGACCCCTGATCTTATTGACATCAGAGTGGTTTGAATCTGATAAAACGGCACGTTGGTGAAACGCTTGAGGTCAGTTTTATAGTCTACGGTCGTTTTAGTTCGCGAAAGGTAGGTATAGGCCATCGCCACGCCTTTGACCCCAAAGTCGCTGGTGGTTGCGGTCACTGATGAAATGGCGTTAATCGTGCCGTTAAGGCCGTTGATCGACAGGCCAATTCCGGTGGTCGCGAAGCTGGCTCCGGTAACAATCCAGTAAGATCCGCGTGAAGTATGGTTGGTGGTGGGAGCAGTAACTGACACCGTATCATCACTGGTGATATCGATTTTTCCCGGTGACCAGATTTTTATCGCTTCGTCGCTGGTGGACGCCGAGTACAGCTTGATGTCGTCGTTGGCGGAGATATTCAGCGTTTTTTGCGAGTGAATATCCATGGTCTCTTCACCCTCGGCATCATCAAAATACAAAAAGCTGCCGTTGGTGACTTCAGTGCTGCCCTTGGTCCGAGACCAGATACCTGATTTAGTTTCTGACCACTCTCCCGCAACCGCCTCGGTTCCATCGCTCGAGGTGACAGCGATAGGCAGGGTTCGCAGGTTGTTATAAACCCGACCGGTGATGATCGGCGAATGCGGATCGCCATTGATAAAATCGACAATCACTTCCTCGCCAACCCGCGGAACCTGATAGTTTCCGTACTGATTTCCGGCCCAGGCGCTGGAGACGCGCAGCCAGCACGAATAAAGCTCTTGTTCGTTTGCAGGCTTGTACCACAGGAACTTCACTTTCACCCGGCCATACTCATCAGTGGAAATGGTTTCATCCCCCGTGCCGGGATCTTTCACCACCATGGCCGTTTGAGGTCCGCTGGTGCGTGGCCAGGGTGAAGATCGCTGTGGTCGATAATTAACGGTTGCGGGAATGACGGAGAACACAAAACGATGTTCATTGATATCCTCGTCATTGGTGGTGTAACTGTTTTCCGTCAGGGTGTAAGCCACCTGGGTAATCATGTATTGCTGGCCTTCATCGCTGCTGCGAGGCGCTTTGGCCAAAGAAAATGTATAACCGGGCGCGAGACCAAATGCGTCGCCCTCGCCGTGGGTTTTAGCCTGCTGGGCGATATATTCCTGCTGTCTGATTTGAGTGTACTGAGTTCCGTCAGCCGGTTCGCTATATTGCCCCGGCCACTCGATGCGCGTGGCGGTATTGCCAGCCTTCGAGTCACTGACTTGAGCTGTCGAGGAGAGATCGGCGTCTGATTTCAGATAGTTATAATCATCGTGTCGATACATGCTGGGACTGATGGATTCTGTGACGTGCCAGGTATCGATACTCTCCTCGTTGACATACAGCCCGCTGCTTGCCTGATGATATTCAATCGTCGAATATCCCGGGAACGGTTCATGTGCCGAGGGAGAGTCGGCGAGTACCAAGGTCTGGTTGTCCATTTCGTGTTTGAAATAGAAATAGATCCCTTCGTGCTCCATCAGCCTGCTGATGAAAGCAAACATCGATTCCTGGTACTGGACGCAGTATTCCCACACGCGGTAGGTACCGGTGAGCTTGTCTTCGCAGGTGATATTATATTCACCCAGCACCGCAGTAATAATTTCCCTGGCGGATTTATTTTCCCAGATTCGAAAGCCGTAATTCTGGGTGAGGTACCAAAGATTAGGGCGGATCGTGGCCCGGTAAACAAAATATTGCTCGTTATGTGCCTCGTGACCAATAAACTCCGTGCGGATGATAATGCCGCTCAGATAGCGGACGGTGAAGGGATTCGGTCGTAACTCCAACGTCAGCGGCTGGCCTAACAGGCTCTTGATATCCACTGAATTATCAGTGCTGAGTAATTCAACATTGAACTCATAACAACCGGATAATATTTCGCTGCCGGTCATGGATTTAAATAACAATCCACTGCCGAGAGAGGTATGTGCAATGACGACGCGATCCATATAAAAAAGCACCCTTGAGGCATAGCTACCGCACGACTACGGCCAAATAAATTGTCCATAGCGAGAAGAAAATAACGTGAACTTATTAATTACCAAATCTTGACAATACCTTTACAAATAATCGATCCGCATAAATTGATCAAGATAGGATTACTCCTAAAGCCAATATTTATGACTTGGCTCCATTTTTATTACAGAAATTATAATGATTCATTAAGTGTTTTTATAATTGCTAGCATTATTTAACCTGTTGATTTTAAATCATAATTTAATATTAAATTTTTATTTAAATCATGTAATTAATGACTGAAACGATTTTATAGTCATATTTTAGCTATGTGATGCGTATCGATCTTTTTTTGAGCTTTTTAATTGAATTTTGAAGATGGCGAAACTTAAGTAAGTTTATCCAATAAGTAGTTTTATAGGGTTATTAAATGGTGGCATCATTTCATTTTATTATGCCTGAGAGGAATGAATGTCATGGTTATTAGGAATAATGTCCTATTTGTACGCATAAATTATTTTATTTTAATTGTTAGTTATTTATCTTGCAGTTATCAAGAGAGTATTTATGGGTATAAATTAAATTTAATCTTAAGTGAATTTTAAGTGATAAATATTCAATGAGATCTTGAGGGAAATTCATCGGCAGAGCAAGGTAATAAAAATCTTATTTTTTCTCTATTAGCACTTACAATGAAATCATGAGCTAGTTTTCGTGGGGGGCGATTATGGATACAACAGAAGAAGATTATAAAAAAATATGCCAGGCTACTCTTGATGGCTTACAGGGCGAATTAGCGAACGGTGGCACCTATCTCACTATCGATCCCAGGCTTAGGCTTGAATATTCTAAACTGATAAAAGCGACGTCCAATGACCTTACCAGCAGAGCCGCAAGTGGTGTAATAAGCTGGGAGCAGGCCGCCAGCGAAGCACAGGATATGCGCAATAGCATCATGGAAATGATCCGAGGCAGAAGCACACCCCTTGGGCGTGCCATGGCCCAGCAGCTAAAAAGGGAGGGTAAAACCCTAAATGCTTTGATAGCTTACAAAACTCGGCAGAATTTCGGCGAATCGGCGATTTTTAATAATTTGAGCGAACTACAGAAAAATAAAATCTATGCTGATATTGTAAAGTCAGCAGGTAAATCCAATCCCCGCGTCAATGCCAAAATGCTGACCTATTCGCGAGCGGGCAAGGGGCTATTAGTCTTGTCATTGGCGGTGTCGGTTTATGTGATTGCGACTTCGGACGACAAAGTCGCCGCCGTCAAGCAGGAGGCTGTTGTCACAGGGAGCGGCATTTTAGGCGGCATGGCGGGCGGTGCTGTTGCAGGACTGATGTGTGGCCCCGGCGCCCCGGTTTGTGTCACGATCGGTGCATTTGTGGGCGGCGCGCTGGCGTCGATGGGGATGAGCCTCGCCTGGTAAAACAAGGAGTAATGATGAATTTTACTGATTCGATTACGCTACATATTATTCACGAAGATACCGAGTTTACCCCGGCCAAGAGTGAAATCCTGTTTGAGGCGACGCCCACTGGCACCTTTATCGAGGGAAAAATACTCGAAAAAGCCGTGGCGTTGGAAAACGGCTACCTGCTGTTCATTACCGATGATATTCCTGAGGAAGAGTTTCTCACGGTATTGTTGTGCAACAAAAAATTTGAGTTACTCGACAAGGCGCTCATTGGGTCGGCGATGTC
This sequence comes from Rouxiella sp. WC2420, assembly GCF_041200025.1. NCBI lineage: Bacteria > Pseudomonadati > Pseudomonadota > Gammaproteobacteria > Enterobacterales > Yersiniaceae > Rouxiella > Rouxiella sp. WC2420. The sequence goes on from NZ_CP165628.1 coordinate 1,701,270, forward strand.
TACCGGGGATTTACGCGATGTGCAGTTGCACGGTGACGAAGTTCATTTCAGGTTTATCGGCGATACTGTCTGGCGGCTTCGACCGCTTGCGTATCCTGCATTACGCTTGCCTTTGCTCAGCGATCCTCGTGGGGTTTCACGCCCTCTGGGTTTGAGGCAGCATTTCACTTTGCATGCCGAGCCTAAACGCGCGAGCCAGAGATAAGGCTGGCGCATTCAGGTTTGCAATTTTTGTACAATTTGCCATGTTATACAATTTGCCATGTTATACAATTTGCCATGTTATACAACAAGGGGTTACACCAGATATTTGTTAAACCATTTTATGGTGCGACTCCAGGCAAGATCTGCCGCAGTTTTGTCATAGCGCGGTGTAGAGTCATTGTGGAAGCCGTGATTGGCCCCTTTATAAATGTAACCTTCATAGGTTTTTCCAGAGGCTTTTAGCGCAGCCTCGTAGGGCGGCCAGCCATCGGTGATGCCTTTATCCAATTCTGCATAGTGCAACAGCAATGGGGCATTGATACGCGGAACGTCCTCGGCCTTTGGCTGCCTGCCGTAAAAAGGCACGGCAGCTGCCAACTCGGGAAACGCCACCGCAGCGGCATTGGCGACGCCGCCGCCATAGCAAAAACCGGTAATCCCGACTTTTCCGTTGGTTTGCTGGTGATGCATCATAAAATCAACAGCGGCAAAAAAGTCATTCATCAACTTGGTCGGATCCACCTTCTGCTGCAGCTCCTTACCTTTGTCATCATTGCCCGGATAGCCGCCAACCGAGGTTAAACCGTCGGGGGCCAGCGCGATAAATCCGGCCTTGGCGACACGGCGGGCGACGTCTTCGATATATGGATTTAAACCACGATTTTCATGCACCACCACAACCGCCGGCGTTTTGCCCGTCGCTCCAGCCGGTTTGACCATATAGGCCCTGACATCGCCGTTGCCTTCAGGGGATTGATAATGAATATATTCAGGTACGATTGCCGGATCGGTGAACTCGACCTGCTGGGCCAGCGCATAGTTTGGGCTCATGTAGCTCAGCAGTGTCATGCCCGCCATGCCACCGACAGTGTATTTCGCCGCCATTGAAAGAAACTCGCGCTTGGTGATTTTTCCGTGAGCGTAATAGTCATAAAGTTCAAGCAATTCAGGGGGAAAATCTTTGGCTGTCAGGCGTGTCATGGCAACTCCCGATGTGATGAATCTGATGTTGGAATGAGAACTTCAGGAAAGTGATTTCAAGATTTGAACAGAAAGGTAACAGCTAAAATATAGCCGTTGTCATCAGTTTCGCCTCATTAATGCCCTCGACCAGGGCTATAACTGACACCGGTCGAGGGGTTGAGGATCAAAAGTTATTTAAAAGTTACGCGAACGACTTCATCAGGCGCGGTGGCCTCTTTCTGTCGGCTTGATTCTTGCTTCACGCTGACATACAGGGTTTGCCCGTCGTCGGAAATGGCCAGGCTCTGTGGATGCGTCGGGATATCCAGCGTTTCCAGTACTTTATAGTTAGTCGCATCTATAACGCTAACTTTGCCCGCATCACGGTGAGTCACATAGACTTCGTTACGTGCCGGGTTGAATAGTACCGCCAGAGACGCTGGAATCGCTATCTTGTGGATTATTTTCCCGTTTTCGGTGTCTAAAACCAGCAGGCTTGGTTCTTTCGAATCGGTCATGAAGGCACGGTGCTTCGCGGTATCCAGGCTGATATTCAGGTAAAAGTGTTCACCGGGGTTATCAATTTTCACCCGAGACAGAATCTTGTCGGTTTTGGTGTCTACTGTCAGGAACTCGCCATCAGCGTTGGTGATGTACAGGCGAGAAGCTTTGGCATCAATGGCCAGGCCGGTTGCCATTTTCCCAACACCTTCAATCGTGTGACGAAGCGTCAGGTTTGCACCATCGACTACCCAAATCACGCTCTCTTTACCCAAACCGCCGACGTAAAGCGTGTTGGTCGCCTCGTCTACAACCAGTTCACGCGGTGCCAGCGGGCGTTCCTTTTCAGTGCGCGGGCGGTTATCCAATACCAGTTCTTGCAGCACTTTATTGGTTTTGGCATCAACCGAAGTCACTGCGCTGCTGGTGGTATTGCCCAGAAAAACAGTATCCGTTTTGCTGTTCAGCGCCACGCCAAAAGGTTTGAGGTTGGTTTTTATGGATTGGCTCACGGCAAGGCTGCTCGGGTCCAAACGGTATAACGCACCACTTTTATCCTGGCGACCCTGAGAGGACGCGACAAATAGCGCTTTCTGATCAGCACTATAGGCTAATTCATAAACCCCTTTGTCGACCGCTTTTCTTTCCATTGAGACGTGAATTTCAGCGAACAGCGAGGTTGAAAAAAGAACCGAAGTCAGCAGCAATGCCGAGGTAATTCCCTTTTTGGCAGGTGTAAAACGAGATGACATTATTTTCTCCCTAAATTACTGATTATTCCCTTCCTGCCTCGCGTTTTCAGGCTGTAAAACCAGTCCTGTTCTCAACAGACGTCAGGCGAAAGGAAGGCTGAATTTTTTCGCGGTAATAATTATCATTAACCACCGCAAATGAAAAGCATTATCATTAATTTCATGGGCAGGTTTAAGCTGCGCAGGGATATAGCGCGCAGAGTCGCGGGTTAACAGGGGAGTCAGGGGCGAGATATTGTGTCAGGATACTGCCTTCCAGCCGCCTCATTTTGTTGTATATCAAAACAAGGCGCTGGATAGGCAAAAATTTTAGAGCCTGAGATTCAGCAGCAATAGGCAGCCTGCCGATCCTTGGGAGCTCCAAATCTTAGTGGGTACTTTTTTTCCAGTTCGAAAGGTTCTTGATTGGTTTTCTGACATACGGGCTTGCCTTGATCAAGGCAAACAGAATGTTGTTGAAGAAGGTGCCCACTTTATCCATCGGGCGAACTACGTCCAGGAACAGCACGGCACGCATCTCGTCGGTATCATTCAGCACTTCATGCTCGTAGGAGTCATCAAACAGCAGAACTTTACCTTCTTCCCAATGCAGGATTTGATCATCAACGCGAATCCAGACCTTTTCGCGTTCTTTTGGCACCTGAAGACCCAAATGAGCACGGACTACGGCACGAGTCGGGCCTTTGTGGGGAACGATGTGGTAATGCGGCTTGAGAATCGAGAACATCGCGGTATACATCCCCGGGATGGAGCTGATGGCTTCAGCGGTGCGAGGGCAGATCTCGCAGTTTTGCTCAATTTTCTGGCCGTACACATACATGCCAAAGGTTTTCCAGTTGTCTCCCTTGGAAATTTTCTTTTGATCCGGGGAGATTTGGTGGAAGGCTGGAATATCCTCCGGGTGCTCAAGCAAGTGATCGAGCTCCGCGCGTATTTCAGGCCATGCACTTTCCAGACGCTCTACCCAGTCAAATTCATCATTATTGATTTTTGGGGTCGTAGAGATCAGAGAATGGCGCGCCTGAAAACGTCCGTTCCAGCGTAAAAAATGTTTAGCGATTTTTTTAGGCAACCGACGCCAGAGAGGACGCGATTTGGGTTTGTTTTCTTGAATATCTTGCATAGTGAGATTAACTCCCTGTCTGATAACGTCACTTTGCGCTCCGAGCCTGCAACAACTTAGGGGAAAGCAGATAGCGCTGTTTCTAATAAACTTTCACTCTAGGAATGACCCTATTTCATTCAGACAGTGAATACTCAATCCATTTTAGTAATGACTTTTTTATCTATCAACGTCCGAAAATGCTTAGTTATCTTCTCGTTTATGTTTGAAGCACTAAAAGTTAATTTGCAGGGAGTTTGAAGCAAGAATCTTGGGGGAGGGGAGCGATAGAAATGGAAAAGCCACCTCTTAAAGTGGCTTTTTATCATTTGAGAGGCGTCTAGATTGATTTAATCAAAATTCTCGCCGTACAATCCGATAAGTCGGCGTACAACGCCGTTGGTCCAGCCGAAGCCGTCCTGTAATGGATACTCACCACCGCCGCCTCCCTGAGCGGTGTCACCGAAGATATGGTATTTTTCGATCAGTTTATGGTGTTGCTTATAAAAAGTATTCACCGTTCTCAGCCAGCTACGAGCAATTTCGTCACCCAAGGCGTCATTGCCGTACTGTTTGAAGCCCTGAATCGCCATCCATTGAAGCGGCGCCCAACCGTTGGGTTTGTCCCACTGCTCGCCGGTATCATACTCGGTCGCCATAATGCCGCCCGAAGTCAATAAACGCTTACGCACCGCTTCTGCCAGTTTGTCAGCCTGATTATGCGTGGCCAGGCCGACATAGAGCGGGACAACGCTGGCGGCCGAGAACAGCCCAAACTGCTGGCGATGCCAATCGTAGTCGCGGAAACAGCCTTCATCTTCGTCCCACAAATAGTTATTCATCGCCTTGCGGCGATCTTCCGCTTTCTGGCGGAACAGCGCCTGGGTATCTTTCTCGCCCTTGAGTACTGAAATATTGGCAATGACGCTTTCCAGTTTAAACAAGAAGGCATTGAGATCGACCGGAATATATTTTGTGGTACGAATACTCGCCAGGCGATCCGGATCGCGCAGCCAGCGTGACGAATAGTCCCAGCCTGATTCGGCCCCGGCACGCAGATCGCGATACACCTCGTTAGCCGGACGGCTCGAGTGCTTCGCCGTCTCGACATCCTCGCGCCATGACTCATCGCGCGGCGTGTCCCTGTCATCCCAGTAACGATTAAGCAGAGTGCCGTCGGGCATTCTAACCGCGTGTCGATAGGCCTGATTTGGCGCCAGCGATTCAGAACCGTCCATCCAGAATTCGTATTCTTTCTTGAGATGGTCGAGATAACGCCGTGCTCCGCGAACTCCGTCTTCTTCAAACAGTTCCACCATCAGCGCAAACACCGGCGGCTGGGAACGGCTTAAATAATAGGTCCGGTTGCCGTTGGGAATGTGGCCATAAATTTCTGTTAGCCAGGCAAAGTTGTCCGCCATGGTACGCAGCAAATCGTGGCGACCACTTTCGGCCAAACCGAGCATCGAAAAGTATGAGTCCCAATAATAGGTTTCGCTAAAACGACCACCGGGCACGATATAGGCCTGCGGCAGGGTCAGCAGCGATGACCACGGAATATGGTGTTCAGGCTCGCGTGTCAGCACTGGCCAGAGGTTGTCGATGTGCTCCTTGAGGGTATCGCCGGGGTTGGAAACGTAATCGCTGCCATAATCCTTGGGCATCCAAAAGTGCTTTTCGACAAACTTCTTTAAGTCGAACTGTGGGTGCTTATTAATTTTCCGATAACGGATCAAAATGTCCAGCGGGTCCATTTTAGGCGGACAATCGGGGAAAGTTTTGCTGTCGGCAAAAATTCGCGCTGTCTGCACGTTCTCAAAAAGTTCTAAATAACGGTCGGCCGGGGTCAGGGCATCCGACTGCGGCAACCCTTCGATCATTTCCGGCTCTGGCTCGGCATCCATCATTTTTTCTAAGATCAGCTCGAGTGGCTCAAGCTGAAATTCTTTGTTCTGGTCGAGCTCGAAATCTATTTCTTCAACTGTCTGTAATTTAGAGTTGTGCATACGCTACAAACCTCTTCATTGCGTCCAAATTTACGGGATGCATCCCGTGCTTATCTTTAATAAGTGTAGACATTCGCCTGCTTATCAACCGTAAAAGCGTGCGCTTCATCACATTTCCATGGAGCACGAATGGTCCAGAAATCCATAACATATTCATTACGCTGCTAAAAAAAGACACTAACGGTTGGGGCAAACACCTAAATTTGAGGTGATTTGTTTGAAACTATTTATGAACAGCCCCGATCTGGGGCTGATTAGGTAAGAAAACGGTCATCAGGTCAGGAAGCGGCGTGCTCCGCTACCGCGCCATGGCCGCTGTTACGAACCGGGATGGCCTGTAAATCTTCGACATATCTTTTACTCCACTGCGCGATATCATTCTTGCGCAGTAGCTCCATCATCTCGTTGTAGCGCGAAATACGTTCTTCCAACGGCATATTCAATGCCTGATGCAACGCTGCGGCCACTTCGTCACGGTCGTAAGGATTGACGATAAGCGCGGCGGTCATCTCGTTAGCGGCACCGGCGAAGCGTGAGAGCACCAGCACGCCGGGATCTTCAGGATTCTGCGCCGCAACGTACTCTTTGGCAACCAGGTTCATACCGTCGCGCAGGGGCGTCACCAGGCCGACATCAGTAAGTCTGAACAATTTCATCAACAGGCGGCGATCAAAATGCTGGTTAAGATAGAACAGAGGCGTGCTGTGCAATGAACCGTATTTTCCGTTAATGCGGCCAACCTCCATCTCCAACTGATGACGAAGGTCCTGATAAGCAAGAACATCGCCGCGCGAGGTGGGCGCAATCTGCGAATAACGCACGTTGCCTCGATGCTGCGGAAAGTTTTCCAATAAAGCCTCAAAAGCCAGGAAACGTTCCGGCAGGCCCTTGGTATAATCCAGACGCTCGCATGAAATAATATTTTGCACGTCGCCGAGATCTTTTTTCATTGCGGCCATTTTCGGCGGCAACGGGCCTTCGGCCATCTCTTTTATGCTGTCCGGTGAAATACCAATCGGGTAGACCTCGGTTTTAAAGGTATTGCCGTAGGCGCGATGCGTTTTCTCGTCGATTTCCTCCAACAGATCTTGTTGCTTGAGATTATCAACGAAAGCCATGCGATCGGCCTCGGTCTGGAATCCCAGCAGGTCGTATTCGCACATCATTTTCAGCAGTTCCTGATGCGTCGGCAACGAATTGAATATTTCAGGCGTTGGGAAAGGAATGTGCAGGAAGAAACCGATGCGATTATTAACGCCAATTTTTCGTAACGCGGCGGCAAATGGCAGCAAGTGGTAATCGTGGATCCACAATACGTCATCTTCTTTGATCAGCGGTTTTAAGCGCTTGGCCAGCAAGTCGTTCACCTGACAGTAAACTTCCCAGGCTTCACGCTGGAAATCCACCAGGTCGATTCGATAGTGGAAAGCCGGCCACAGAACGGCATTGGAAAACTGACAGTAATAAAGGTCGTAATCGTTTTGATTCAACGGCATCGAGGCGTAAGTGATCCCATCGTGCTCGACTACGCTTAATTCATCGTCTTCTTCGCCAGATATTTCGCTTATCTCTCCGTTCCAGCCAAACCATAGTCCACCGGTGGTTTTCAACGCATCCAGAACGCCGACGGCCAATCCGCCCGCGCTGGCTTTTGAATTATCAGGAATTGCTATTCGGTTAGAAACTACCACTAAACGACTCATAACCTTGACCCCTTACCTGCATTATCTTGTTTTAATTGTAATAGTGTTTTTTCCAGCCAGTCGTAAACGTCCGTAACCTGACTTAGGTGATATCGGGCATGGCCTGCGCCATCACCGACCTTGACTGAAATTCCCTGCACGGCATTTACCGCGAGAAATCCTTTCTCGTCTGTCAGGTCATCGCCGACAAAAACCGGTATTCTTCCCGCGAACGGGGCGTGCTGCATAAAGGTCTCGATAGCTGCGCCTTTATCGATGCCTTGCGGTTTAATTTCTACCACACATTTGCCAGGCTGTAGCGCCAGTTCAGGGAAACGAGCCACCGCCGTTTCGGCAAGTTCCAGCACCTGCTGCTGATACTCCATGGCCTGACGATAGTGGAGGGCAAAGGCCATACCTTTGGCTTCGAGCAGGGTGCCGGGCAGGGTAGACATTTTTTCTTCAAGCATTTTTTGCAACGGCTGCGCCACATCTTCAGGCAGCTGGACCCGATGAACATTGCCACCGGCATCACGAAGTTCAGCGCCGTGGACGCCGGCCATCGGTAAAGTGAGTGGGGCCGCGAGCTGGTCGAGCTGAGTAATAGGGCGGCCAGATACTAACGCCACCGCTCCGCCACAGATGGCTGAAAGCGACTGCAAGTTGGCGCGTACTGTTTCGGGGATGGTCACGGCGTCCGGATTTTGCTGTATTTCGGCCAAGGTGCCGTCAACGTCGAAAAAGAAGGCGTACTGATGGCTGGCCTGAAAAGAAGGAGGCGGTAAATCTGTTGAATTCTCTGTCACTACGGTACTCAAAATAATTCTCCTGTCTGCTTCTGCCTTTGATAGGGAAAACATGCACAGTTCGAAATGAATAGGCATGTGGCGTTAAGGCAGGATCTAACGAATTAATTTCACTTAACTCGTAAAAGGTGCGCTTTACTCTGAACTTTTAACAACATAAATTTTTAACGACATAAAATTTTAGCAACATAAACTTTTAACAACATAAACTTCTAACTGCATCGAAAGTTATTAATGCCACGACGGTAAGATTTATGACTTGAAATCAATGAACAAGAACATGATAAATCTTAATAGCGACTATTAGTTTATAGGGCTCTACCCTTGAGTGTAGTCGCTGGTCGCCATTTTTTCCAAGAAACCAGGCTTTCCAGTACCTGAGAGGGTTGCTGTGCGCTCACGAATGCTGCCACCCAGGCAGATACAGAATAATAGTATTTTTGACCTTATTTTCCCTTCGTGAAGAAAAATCATCATCTAAAATAAAATTACATAATTAAATAAATAATCAATGGCTAATAATCCTATTTTTCCGGCTACATTTTAATTGCCTCTTTATTAACCTGGACTGGCTTAATTAATCATTGGAGTTCAATACCGTGACTGTCATTAAATCTTCAGCATTAAATAATCGCCGTGGGGCAGATGTTCTGTTGGAAACTCTGCACAGTGAAGGTGTCGAATATATCTTCGGCAACCCCGGTACCACAGAACTTCCACTGATGGATGCTTTGTTACGCCATCCGACGTTGAAATACATCCTCGCCTTGCAGGAAGCCAGCGCAGTGGCGATGGCTGACGGTTATGCCCAGGCCTCCGGCAAGCCGGGATTTCTGAATTTACACACTGCCGGTGGGCTGGGACACGGCATGGGCAACCTGCTCAATGCCAAAGTTTCACAGACGCCATTGATAGTGACGGCGGGTCAGCAAGATACCCGCCACTCAATAAGCGATCCGCTTTTATATGACGACTTGGTCAGCATTGCGTCACCGGCGGTGAAATGGGCTCAGGATATCTCTAACGCTTCCCAGTTGCCGGTTTTGCTGCGCCGCGCCTTTCATGATTGTAATGCTGCACCAAGCGGGCCGGTATTTCTCTCCTTGCCGATGGACATCATGGATCAGCTGAGTGACGTCAGCATTGGCGAGCGTTCAGAGATTGATCGCCGGGCAGTTGGAGGCTCCTTGCCGCGATTGGCCGAGGTTCTGGCGCAGTGCACGCCGGGCAAATTAGCGATTATTGCCGGTGATGAAATTCATACCAGCCGTGCGACAGAGCAAACCATCAAGGTGGCAGAACTGTTGAGCGCGCACGTTTATGGCTCTTCCTGGCCATCACGGATCCCATATCCGACCTCACACGCTCTGTGGCGCGGCAATATGCCGACAACGGCGACCGGCATCGCCGAAATTCTCGATAACTACGAGGCGATTTTTGCCCTCGGCGGCAAATCGCTAATCACCATTCTGTACAGTGAAGGACCGGCGGTACCCGATACTTGCGCGGTTTACCAGCTCTCGGCGGATGTCAATGACCTGGGCCGTTCTTATGCGACCAAGCTATCCATCGTCGGGGATATCAAGGCCTCACTTAATGCCTTTTTGCCGCTGCTGGAGCAGGCAACGGCGGCGAAGCGTGAAAGATATCAAGCGTTGCTGGCTCAGGCGAGTGACCAGCGGAAATTTGCCCGCGAGCAGTTGGAGAAAATCGTCGCCGAAAAATTCAGCCTGCCGGTGATAGCGCCGATTGTTGCTGCCCACGAGGTGGTAAGGGCGATTGGCCCCGACGTGACTATCGTCGATGAAGCACTTTGCGTGTCGCCGCTGATGCGCAAATTCCTTACCAGTCATAATTCCGGGCATTACGCTTTTATGCGTGGCGGTGCATTGGGCTGGGGGATGCCAGCGGCAATTGGTTATTCGCTCGGGTTAGGCAAACAGCCAGTGGTATGTCTGGTCGGCGACGGCGCGGCAATGTACTCGCCGCAGGCGATGTGGACCGCTGCCCATGAGAATCTGCCCATTACCTACGTAGTCATGAACAATCAGGAATACAACATCCTGAAGAACTTTATGCGCGGCCAGGCGCATTATTCCTCTGCACAAACCAGCACGTTTATCGCCATGGACATTGTTAATCCCAAAGTTGACTATTTGGCGCTGGCGCAGTCGATGGGGTTGCCGGGGCAACAGATTCGTCGTGCTCAGGATATTGCACCGGCCATCGAGGCGGCGATTGCCAGCGGCATGCCGAATCTGATTGAGGTCATTGTCAGCGCGTGACAGGCAGCACTTTGGCCACTCGCGGCTGAGTGGAGACATGCGCTGATGCCAAACCGGCAACTTCTATGAGGATTGAAAGATGCCAAGCTTTTGACTAACAGGATAGCGACTGACCTATGACCAGCGTGAGCAGGAAGTAGCCTCTTTTTTGTGATCTCTCAGTACGGGCATCACTTTTATGGCGTGTTTGGTAAAGTTCCTGACGGCTGCCAGCCACCTCCAAGCGCCTTAAATTTGGCAACAGCTGCGCGCGCCGATTCTGTCTGTGCTTGCGCCCTTGCATCAGAAACCTGCAACAAGGTTTCGTCGTTATGCAGGACATCAATCAGGTTGGCTGTTCCTTGCTGATAGGCAATAAAAGTAGATTGGCGGGCGCTAGCCAAAGCAGTTTCACCTACGGTAAGCGTTGCCGTCTGTATTTCGCGATTGAAAAGGGCAGAAAACGCGTTTTCAACATCTTCAGTGGCTTGTAATACTGACAGGCGATAAACGGCAAGCGCCTCTGCTTGCTGACCTTTTGCCTGATCAATTTGGGCATTGATACGGCCAAAGTCGAAGAGCCGCCAGCGTAGTCCCAGAACGCCAGCCGACTGGTTGGCACCACTGGAGAAGAGATTGCCGCTCGAAACAGCCGTAGCGCTGCCAAGCAATGCACTGAGTGAAAACTTCGGATAATACTCACTGATGGCCACACCGATGCGTGCATTTGAGGCTGCGAGACGGCGCTCGGCGACAATAATATCGGGTCTACGCCGGAGCAGATCGGCAGGCGTTCCCTTTGAGGTCATCTGCGGTACTTGAGGGATGCTGGCCGGCAAAGCCAACTGAGCACGATGGGTACCAGGAGGAGTGCCAAGCATAACGTCCAAGGCATTCATCGCGGTATCAAGTCCTGTCTTGATAATCGGCACGGTTGCCTGAAACTGTGACAATTCCCCTTCGCTCTGACGGACTAGATACTCGGGAGCCAGCCCTTTGCTTTGGAGTAGCTGCACTTTTTCCAGCAGCGCCTGCTGTGTTGTGACTTGTTTTTGTGCAATCGCCAGCCGACTTTGTAATCCACGTACAGTGATATAAATATCAGCAGTTTTGGCTGCCACGGCAAGCACTACAATCTGGTAATACTGCCATAACTGCTAGGGTCTTACTTTTTTCCATTACTGGCCTCCATGCCACTAAAACCTTCAATTTCAGTATTACACTCTATGTCTCTTAAATCGCACGATCAATATAGAAATCACAAGACTAATAACCAACGCCGCCAGAAACGTGAAATCGACTAACAAGTCTAATGAGTCTTCTATACCTGAGCTGTTGAACCAATTGCCAAGTGTTGAGGCGAAATTAGGTACGAAAAGTCTTATAAACCAGCCAATCGCAAGGTTCATCAAAACTAACAGCACCAAAAATCCAATTAAGCGTTTGCTCCATTTTTTCATCATTTTACCTCTACGGTTCCGTATGCTTTGAGGGTTGAACCAGGAATGCTAATCATGCTTGTCCGTAGCAGCTGGTTATGTAAGTTTTCAAAGTCAGAACTGCGTTTGAGAGTGATACATCCTTCGCTTAACTTCATTGGCCCTATAGGGTGCAGACGAAAATTGCCGCGTTTGACTCCATCAATAAAAGTCCAATCATCAATTGTTTCATCTGCACGATACAATGCAAACCATTCTGAGCGGTCCGTGCCATAAACATGCTTAAGAAAAAATTGTCGTATGGCAGCCAACTGGCCTCCAGATTGGCGACCAACGATAAAATATTTCCCCTTGGGAATTGGGCCGATATTTACGACAGAGGTAAGATTGGGATTATCACGTCCCTGTTTTTGGCCAGAGAAAGCCGGAAAGCTGCCTATGCCATAACACTGCAACAATGACTCCGGTTGACTATTTAGGCTGAAGGTACATGTTATCGCCATGAGATATCTCTAACAAATCATCCTAAAATAACAAAAACATTAGTTTAGCAGGAAAGGAAATGTGCAAGGTATCTTAGCCCCTTATAACTTGTAGGTCAGCCCAATAGTTTGAGATAGGGATTTTTCTTAATCGATTTTTTATTGATGAACACCAAAAAAGATTATATTAAGTTTGGTGTCTATTTTTCTGAAGACGGGCTGTTAATAGATGAAAATTTAATATCTACTTGTTTTTAAGACGTATTCTTCGCTTTATTAATTTACCTTGCATATCAAAATACCTATTCGGCCATATTTCACAGGCCTGCACTCCTATTGCTTCTGCAATAAGAAGTTCACCTTTTGGCCATGTCCACAGATTTCACTCTTGGTGTTATATCCCATTAAACGTAGCGCCTTTCCCGTCCCTGCTGATAATCGTTAATGCGAGTCAAAAGTTCAGGCAATCGTTCGAGTGGCAGAGCAGGGTAATGGCGTTTTAGGGGAGGGGCGGTTACACCGTCGAGATTGTTAGCGGGATTATTTTCAATCAGCTCCTGATGTACGGCATCACACATGATGCTACAAAGGTGCTGCCGAGTTCGGGACGCGACTTCTAGCAGGCCTTTCTTCTCAATTCCTTTAAGTAATTCTATGAAATGACGGGACTTGAGTTCTGTTACCGGCAGATTGCCAATGATTGGAAAAATATGATTGTTCAAGCTGGCAAGTAGACGGTCGGCAGTATTTTGTGACCATTTTTTGTTATTTGCATGCCAGTTAATGGCAACGAATTTAAAAGTTTTTTTAGGACAGTGAATGTTTTTTTCTACGAGTCGTTGTTGGGCCGGATTGATATTTTGCGTAAGCAATCGTCGAATATCATCACGCTGTTGACGAGCATTAGCGAGAGAGATGAGAGGGTAGGCACCTAAGCCAAGGCGAGATTCTTTATTATTGATGCGATATTTGAGATACCAAAGTCAGGAACCGCCTGGATTGATTAAAAGGTATAGACCGAGGGGATCGGAAACTTTGAAGGGTTTGTCAGAAGGCTTGAGACTGCGGATTTTAGTATCGTTCAGAGACATTTGGTGGTCACTCCATAATCGAACCGAAATGACCCCACATCAGACCACCAATTTATCCCGATGCAGAGGGATAATTGAAGATAGGCCGAGAAGAGTGAATAACCGACGAAGGCGCGTGCAGCAAGGGTAAAGCTCGGAAAGCAAAAAGCCCACGCAAGTTTCCTTGTGTGGGCTTCTCTAAATGTGGCTCCCCTGACTGGACTTGAACCAGTGACATACGGATTAACAGTCCGCCGTTCTACCGACTGAACTACAGAGGAATCGTTTGAACGGGGCGAATATTAATAGCAGTCGCTTTGCATGTCAAAGAGTTATACCAAATTAAGTTTTATTTGCTGGTAAAATAGTCAAATCATTGATATTTAGACCAAATGTGTTTGCAAAATCGCCATCTATCAAATGATCAAGTTTCTAAATTGATGATGATCTCTATCCCAGAGTCTTTCATTCTGCTATCAGACGCTACCCGCATTGATTTGCCTGATCCCGCAAACACTACCATAGTTATCAACTGGTTTAACGAATCCCACGGATTAAGGAGAGGGTCATGTCTTATTGCTCCGGCCTCGATCGGCGAACGTTACTCAAACTTGGTGCTGCTTTGGGCGCAGGCATAGCGATGAATGCCAGGGCGGGCAATAGTTCTGATTTATTACCGGGCAAGACCTCTACAGCGCTGTTGATTCGTCATGCCAACGTGATCACCATGGACCCTAAGCTAGGGAATATTTCTGACGGCGATGTTTTGCTACGCGATGGGACGATCGTTTCCATCGGTAAAAATATTGCCGCTGAAGGCGCAACAGTGCTCGATGGCGCAGGAATGATCCTGATCCCTGGTTTGGTCGATGCCCACTGGCATATGTGGAACAGCTTTTTGCGAAACAGCTCGCCATCCCCGCAGGGGGACACTTTCTTTAAGTCACAACTAAAAACCAGTGCGCATTTTACTCCCGCACTCTCCGCGTTAGGTGTGCGGTTAGGATTGGCAGAAGCTGCAGACGCGGGTATCACTACGGTCAATAACTGGGCGCACAATATTCGCAATCCGGCGTTTGCAGATGCAGAACTTCAGGCGCTGCAATCTAGCGGATTGCGGGCCCGTTTTTGGTATGGCTATCCGCAAGAGCTCGCGGCTACTGCGCCGATGGATTTTAAAGATATCGAACGCGTGCAGCAGCAACTGATGGCTGCAGGTCCCCGTCGCGTTAGCCTTGGATTGGCGATTCGAGGTCCTGAACGTACTGGACCTAAAATCTGGCAGCAGGAATTTGCATTTGTAAAACAGCATAATTTGCCGATATCAACGCACATCGCTGTGACTCAGGAGATGCAAAAGAAAAAAGCCATTCAGCAGCTAGTAGATAAAGATCTGCTTAACCCCTCGGTGCAATTGGTTCACGCCACTCATGCCGACGAAAAAGATATTTTGTCCATTAAAAAAAGCGGTGCTTCAGTATGTTTTACGCCATTGAGTGAGATGCGTGTCGGTTATGGCCTCGCGCCGGTTGCGGCAATGCATCAGGCTAAAATACCGTTAAGTTTGGGTATCGACACTCTGGTGCTAAGCGGCAACGCCAATCCGTTTATGGTAATGCAAACAGCGTTGAATCTGGCGACCGGAAGCAGCGGCAATGAACTGGCATTAACCGCTCGGGATGTATTGTATTGGGCAACGCAGGGCGGGGCGAATGCGATGGGATTAGGCGAGCAAATCGGTTCGATTACTGTTGGCAAACGAGCCGATGTAGTGCTGATCGATGCCCGCCGACTTGGCCTGCTGCCGATGATTGATCCAGTGGCAGCTGTAGTTCAGTCCGTAACGCCTGCTGATATTGATACGGTAATCGCCGATGGGCGGATCATTAAAAAAGGCGGCAAACTGCAGGATATTGATGTCCCAATGTTAGCAAAAGAGGCGGCTCAGGGGGCGAGGGCGGTTTTAGGCTAAAGACAATGATTATGTCTTTCATCGTAATGCCATTTTTATCACCGTGGTTTTCTAAAACCCGTTGTGCGAGAAGCCCTTTATTTGTTTAAGCAGCGATATAACCCCCTCGTGCAGCGGAAAAATTATAACCATCCCAATTATTATAATGCTTGTTAGAATTCAGAGTTTTTTCCTGAATTCTAATATTATTGTCTAGCACAGTTGCGGTGTATTTCCCAAGAGTGGTTATAACCCTTGCTGGAAAGCTCCGGCCATAGTTTTTTCACTAACACCATCTAACTTTATAACGAGGCTTTATTATTTAAAAAGAATCTCTGCGTTTTACGCTGCCAAAAGCGCTCCAGCTCTTACCATCACTCAGTAGCTCTTCGTTTATTTTATTTCCTCTTGAATCATTAAATCTTTGTTTTAACTTATCACTCTTGCTCAGATGGCCAAAAATTTCAGCATTATTTTCGAAACTATATTCTTTTGGCTGATGTGTTAGAGTCACAGTACGATCCATGCCACAACGAAGAGCTCCAGGGCCTGTTGCTGCTACAGTAATCCCGACTCTTGCATAGTTAAACAATGTCCCCCCAACCCGCTTTTGAGAGTAATTAAAACGCTTTTCATTATTAATAGCTTTTGTCAGTAACTCAAATGATTCTTCCTGTGTTATTTCCATAAGCTCAGGCAAGTAATCAAAATAAGTAGCGCAGCTTTGGAAAGCGCTATATATTATTTCTGGAAGAGGATGCCAATTCCCCTGGTAGGTTGAGTTAATATGTTCAAAGATTTTTTGGAATGTTTTATGGTGAGGTGTTGCTGCAAGAACATTATTATTTATTGTTGGAGTATAGTCGGGTTTTTCTTCTAGATTAATAAGTATTCCACTTGGGCTTTTAAGCTGGCCGATGGATCTCTTTGTAGCAACATCACAATCTATGCCTAATCCACCATACGCTTCCAATACGGCATATTGCGCGATGTCTTTTGCAGCAGCCAGGTTTTTCCCGGCACCGGCCATTTCTTGTCTGAAAAATTTATATAAAAGCTTCTTTTCATTGGGATCAAAATCCCATTTTTCGAAAAATCCATCTATATTGCTAAACGTAATTTTTTTGAATAATGCAGGACTGAGTTCATTATCTAATAAAGTTTTTCTTATAATTTTTTCCGACTCCTTGTTTGTCCAAAGGTAGACCTTGTGACCTGGGTTCTTTTCGACAAAATCTATGATATTTGATAGCGCGCCTTGGATGTCTATTGAGTATTTTCGCTCTGATGGAGTGCTGTCGAATAAAAATTTATCACCTCTATTATTTCGCGTATGAATATTCCAAGCAAGATCTGTTGGTGTTGTGACCGTCGGTGATAAATACAGATGAAAGTGTGCGAGCTGGGGGATAGTTTTGCTTGTTTCCGGACTTGTTGGTGGAATGCATTGCAGCGCACTCATTGGCCGTCCTGCAAGGGAGGGGGCGGGAAAATTATCCTCTTTCTGAACAACAGAAGTCGGAGTTTTCGAGCTCATAGAGATCTTATCAATAGTTGGAAAGCGTTTATTATGTTGACTTGCTTTACGAATTTCATAAAGTTTATTTTGATGAGCGAGTATTTTCAGCATAGATAGGCTTTCTCGAATAAAGTTTTTAATGTGATTTAAATATTAATAAATATATAAACCTAATTATAAATTACTTTTAATATTTTACTGCCATTATTATAACCGATCGGAATATCAGTGTCTTTAGAATCCCTGACATTGCAGTCTGCTTTTAGATGAGAATTATTATTACGTTCCAGTAGGTCATTGTATTATCAAACCAATTTGACCTCAATTTACCCCCATTTATCCCGACTCGGTGGAATGATTGAAGATAGGCCGAAAGAGTGAGTAACCGACGAAGGCGGGTGCAGCAAGGGCAAAGCTCGGAAAGCAAAAAGCCCGCGCAAGTTTCCTTGTGCGGGCTTCTCTAAATTTGGCTCCCCTGACTGGACTTGAACCAGTGACATACGGATTAACAGTCCGCCGTTCTACCGACTGAACTACAGAGGAATCGTGTGAACGGGGCGAATAATAGCGACTGCCGCTGTGCATGTCAAAGGGCAACTGCAAAATTGTGCGCGACTGCTGCTAGTTTGCTCAAGTTGTTGAGAATTGAGCCAAAACCACCCCTCTTTCACCTTTTTAAGCTAATCATGCCTATGTTTGCCAATTAAACTCGCCACTAGATTTTTTATTTCAATGCCGAACAGGCCTTAATCATTCTTTCACAGGCTTCGTTCAGTCGGTTGTCGTCAATTGCGTAGGCAATGCGCAGGTACGACGATGCGCCAAAGGCTGAGCCTTGCAGGGTTGCAACGTGGGCGGCATCAAGCAGGTATTCAACAAAGTCGACGTCGTTTTCAATGACTGAGCCAGCTGGCGTGGTCTTTCCCAACATCCCGGAACAGTTGGCAAAGACATAAAACGCGCCAGGGGGAAGGTCGGCACTGAGTCCGTCGATGCTGTTGATACAGGCCATGATTTTCTGGCGACGCGTATCGAGAATTTCACGCCACTCGGCAAGAAACCCGTTGTCCTGCTCCAGTGCAGCAACCGTAGCGGCCTGCGAGATTGAGCTAGGATTCGAGGTGCTTTGCGATTGCAGGATCTGCATGGCAGAAATCAGCCACTCGGGGCCTCCGGCATAACCAATACGCCAGCCGGTCATCGAATAACCTTTAGATACCCCGTTGACTGTCAAAATTCGGTCAAACAGCCTGGGTTCAATTTGTGCCAAAGTAACGAACTTTGCCGGAGCGTGGCAAATGTGCTCGTAAATATCGTCAGCCATAATCAGTACGTGCGGTGCTTCGAGCAGGACGTCAGCCAGAGCGCGCAACTCATCGGCACTGTAAACGGCACCGGTAGGGTTGTTAGGCGAGTTAAGGATTAGCCAGCGAGTTTGTGGAGTGATGGCTGCGGCAAGGTCGGCAGGCTGCAATTTCCAGCCGTGTTCTTCCACGCAGGCAACAATGCGCGATTCGCCGTCCGCCAGTGAAACCATATCCGGATATGAAACCCAATAAGGCGCGGGAATAATTACTTCATTTCCACTCGAAACCGTCGCTAAAAAAGCATTGAAAATAAGTTGCTTAGCTCCGCTTCCGGCAATAATTTCTGTTACTTTATAACAAAGGTGGTTTTCTTTCGAAAATTTATTGATAATGGCGTTCTTTAACGTACTAGTACCCGAGACCGCCGTGTATTTTGTGTCTCCTTGTACAATGGCGTCGATACCTGCCTGCTTAATATGGTCAGGGGTGTCAAAGTCTAACTCTCCTTCGCCGAGATTAATGACATCAACCCCTGCATCAGATAGTGCACGGACTCGATCGGAAATAACCGCCGTTGGTGAAGGACGTACACGTCGCAATCTTGGCGCAGTAAGTTCAGCTGACATCTTTTACCCTTTTATAATATTTAATCAAAAATTGTATTATCTGTATCAAATAAACCAATTTAAATTATCATGGCTTATACCGTATTGCTCATAGTTTCTTCAGAACTTGCTGAGGTTTTTCTCAGAGTTGCGGCAGAGGTTTCATAGAAAACCGCTGTTAAATTAATAAGTTACCATCAGGTTAAATAAATATATGGCTTTGACTTTTGTTGCCCACAACACCCCTGAGCCAGCACTTTACGGCGCAATGGCCTCGGTAATCTCTGCACAATACGGGACAGAATTAGCCCATCTGTCCCAGAGTTGGGATACGTCTCGCTACGCTGATGCCTGCCAGCATGTCACCGCAGAAGGAAATCTAGTTTCCAGCGGACTGCTATGGCATGAGCGCCTCAATCAAAAATCCCCAGGAAAAGCCTGGAATCTCGCTGAATTACTCAGCGCGCACGGCAATCGAGACTGGGTCATTCCGCTAGGCCCCTCAGGATTGGCAAACTTTGCTCAATTAGTGGCCGAGGCTCGTTATCACTCGATAGAACACCGGCTTCTTGAGGTTGTTGGCAACCAAAAGGGATTCCAGTTCAGCCATAATGGCAGTCTCGATACGACACAAACTGCATGGCGGCGCGATAGTTATGGCCGACTGACTTCCGCTGCCAATCTTTCGATTCCATTCACTTCCCGTCGACTCAAAATTGCCCTGATTGGCACTTATCAGGACCAGCTGCAAAGTTATCCGGCCACGTTAGCCGCGATTGGCGATGCTGCCGAAGCTCTGGGATTGAGCGTTGAAACAGTCTTTATTCCCCCTCGATCTTCTGAAATTCTTCTGCATAATCTGATGCCGGACATTGACGGCGTGATTTTGCCCGGCGGTTCAGATATGCAAAACGTTGCCGGACAAATTCGCGTTGCCCATTATTGTCTTCGTCAGCAAATTCCGACTCTGGGCCTGTGTTTGGGCATGCAAACCATGGCCACTGCGGTTATTCAGCAGATGACCGGCAGCCTGTTTGCCAATCTTGCCGAAGCCGATCCTCATGCGGCGATAAAAACCTTTGTGCTGCTGGCTGAAACGCCAGGGCATCCGCAACATCGACTGGGCGATGACGTGATGACATTGCGCAACGGCTCAAGGATGGCCGCGGTGTTGGGCGACAAAACTACCTTGCGCTACAACCACCGTTTTCAGCTCAATCCACTGTTTATTGACGATCTGGAAGCTTACGGCCTGGCCGTCTCGGGGACAGACCCAAGCGGTTCAATTGCCGACGCCATCGAATACGCGGCGCACCCGTTTTACCTCGGCGTGCAGGGCCATCCTGAGCTGACTTCAACGGCGCAACAACCGCATCCGCTGATAGCTGCTTTCTTGCAGGCCGCTGGCTAAAGCTGAAAAAGGCCCCCTTAATTAACCGGGGCCTTAGCTTTGATTACTTGAGCGTCACACCCGTTCTGCTATCTGCGGCCAGGCGCAGCAACTCAGCTTTCACTTCTTCAATCTCTGGACCAACAAGATCGATTAACGGTGAGCGCACGTGATGGCCATCAAATCCGCGCAGGTTCATCGCTGCCTTGACGACTTGAGGTTGTCCAAGACGGCGTGCCAGCGCGCGATACGGATACCAAAGCTGATGGAGTTCACGAGCCGTGTTGGCATCACCTTTTTCCAAAGCACGATAGGTCGCGAGAATAATCTCTGGCAGCGCGCCGCTATTGGTGGTGCTGATACCGTCAAAGCCACACATCATCGGGCCAAGGAAAGCCAAGTCCGAGGCACAGAACAGACGCAGGCGACCGCCAAGCCGATTGGCAATCTGATCGATAGCCGTCGGGTTCAGGTCGCCCTGTTTAATGCCGACCACGCCTTCAATATCAGCCAATTCTTCAAGAACCGTCGGGGGAAGGGTAATGCCGATGCCCGGCGCGTTGTAAACCAGAATGCCGGTGCGTGACAGTGGGGCCATCTTTTTGAAAAAACTGACGATTTGTGCGTTGGTGACTTCGGAAACAAACGGCGGGGTGACCATTGGCAGACCGCCGAGATCGCCAGCCAACTGAGTCAGTTCACTGACGACGCGAGCATCGGAACCGGCGCTGCACAGCATTACCGGTACACGATCGCCAACCACATCCATGACTTTGCGGAACATCGTGGCGCGTTCTTCGGTGGTCATGGTCGGGAATTCACCGTAGGTGCCGCCGATCAGGATGCCGTCGTAGCCCAGCTCAATGACGCGCTCGATATTGCGCGCCAGTCCGGCAAAATCGAATTCGCCATTGGCAGTGAAGGGAGTCACGGTAATATTGAAAATACCGCGTAAGCGCGCCTGACTTTCATAGATATCTTTCATCGATCTTTTCCTTGCTGAATCTGAACGTAATTAAAGTAAAACCAGTGGGCGTTCCACGGAGCCTAAAACCCGATAGCCGGTCTCGGTAACCACGATGGTTTCACTGACACCAACGGTGAATTCGCCGTAAATGCGCAGGGCTGGCGGAATGTGGAAAGTCATGCCCGGCTGTAATTCTGTAGTAATGCCGCTGTACAGGCTGAGGATCGCGCCTTCGCCCCAGTCCGGTGCGAATGAAACACCAATGGAATATCCGGTGCGTTTCTTGAAGTTATCGGTATAACCCGCGCGGTCGATGACTTTCTGGCAGGCGATGTGCGGGGCTTCGCAGGTCGCGCCCGGGCGAATTGCGTCAAGCGCTGCCTGCAAGGCTTCCTGACAGGTTTTTTCCATTTCCAGCGCGACAGCAGGAGGTTTACCCAACCAGGCAGAACGCATCAGCGCGGCGTGATAACGGTCGTGAGTGGCAGCCATTTCCAGGAAAATCGGGTCACCGTCGAGAATTTTGCGACGACGCCAGGTACCGTGCGGTACACCGGTACGCGGGCCGGAAGAAACCAGCGGTTCCATGCCCATATATTCTGAACCCGCGGCAATCGCGGCGCCCATCATTGCGGCAACCAGATCGTTTTCTGTCGCTCCGGCGGCAATGGCGTTGCGGCCGGCCAGCATGCCTGCATCGACATAGCGTGCGGCATGAGCCATCTTTTCCAGCTCGGCGGCAGATTTTACTGCGCGGAGCTGTTCAATCACTCCCGCTGCATCGTGAATAGTTCCCAGCTCGGCCTGTAGCGCTTCATAAACGGCAATCGGCAAGAACCAACCGCGTTTGTCGATGCCGATGCGTTTTTGGGTCCAGCCGCGGTTTTTCAGCACGTCGAGCAAGAAGTTAACCGGATTATCGCCATCGGTATAAATCGCGGCGTCGCGAATAAAGGTGTTAGAGATAAAGTTGAAATACTCCAACTGACGGATTACAAAGACGGGATCGCCTTCAACCGGCAGGACCAAAGTCTGGAAGGTGTAATAACCGGGAGTTTGCTGGCCAGTTAGATAGAAAATGTTTTCCGGGCTGGTGATCACCATCAGATCCAGCCCAGCCTGGGTCAACAGCTGCCGTGCGCGCTCGATACGCAGCTTGTATTCAGTCTCTGCAAAGGCGGATTCAGCCCCTGGGACAACCCGGCCTAGATCGGGCAATGCTGGTTTTTGCATAATTACGCCTCACTCTCAGAATAAAATCAGGTTTTTAAGAAGAAAAAGTTTGGATAAGCTCGGCCTGAGCTGGATCGAATTCGATACCCAGGCCCGGTAATTCGCTGCTGCTGACTAAACCCTGGCAATAAGTCAGCCCCGTCACCGGGTCATTGCCAAGGCCGTCTGCGCCATACAGTTCGGCGTGGGCCGGTTGGCAGGCATGGGCCACGTGCAATGCTGCTGCGGTGGCCGCCGCGCCTTCGTTCATCTGGCCAATCATAAAGGGAACCCCCGCCGCGTTGAGTCGCTGCGCTGCGCGGATGGCCGGAGCAATCCCGCCCATTTTCACCAGCTTTATATGCGCCCAGACTTTGCCCTGCATTGCCAGAATGCGTTGCAGATCGGCCTCTGAACTCATGCTCTCGTCGAGCATTAACGGAATAGGGCTGTTAGCGGCCAGCGTGGGATAAAAGTGCGCGTTGGCGTCAGAAACAGGCTGTTCGATGTAGCTCAACTCAAATTTCTGTAACGCCAGCAAATTGCTGCGCGCCTGCTCCGGTTGCCATTGGCCGTTGGCATCGGCAGAAAGATCAACTTCACTGCCAAAACGCCGCCGCAGGGCGGTCAGGCGATCAATATCATCGTCAATTGAACCAATACCGACGCGCAGTTTGAGATGATTAAAGCCGCGCTCCATATATGCCGTGGCCTGACCCAACATTTGCTCTTGAGAAGACCAAAACAGTGTCTGATTGGTGGCATAGCAAATCGGCTGCGGGAAATCAGAACCAATCAGCCGGGCGACGCTGATACCGTTTTGACGAGCAATCAAGTCGTGCAATGCCATGTCCAGCAACATGCGGGTCGGGGCCAGGCTGCTGGCCAGCAGGTTTTCCAGCGATAACAGCAAATCACCGGGTGACTGTTGCCAGTCCACTGCGCGCAGGGTTCTTATCACATCGCCGAGTACCCGTTCAGCGCTGTAACCGTTGAGATAGGCAATGTTGATGCGCACCTCTCCGAGACCGGAAACGGCTTTATCTTCCAGCAATAAATACAGTTCTTCGAGCATGGCGATGCTGCCCGATGACGCGGTATAAAGTTGCAGATGGGGATAGCGCAGCTCGGCGCGATACAGCGTGGCTTTCACTGGCCTATCCTCGCGTGAGCATTTTCAGGGCGACATCACGATAGATCTCACCGGCGGCAATAAACTCATCGAGCGGCACAAATTCATCGGGCTTGTGGGCGACCGACAGTGACCCGGGGCCGATAACAATGCCTTTGGTGCCGAGGCTACGGAAATGAACGAGATCACAGCCGCCCTGGAAGCCAAACGGGCCGGGTTCTTCGAGCCCCTGTGCGCGGCAGGCATCAAGTCCTGCCTGCACAATAGCCTCATCGACAGCGGTCTCGGTGGCTCCACCGGTGGTGGGTTTGAAGGTGATAATTTCACTGCGCACGCCAAATTTTTCATGGGCGAGGGCCAGTAAATCGCGTAGTTCCTGTTTGACTTGTTCTTCGTCTTCTCCCGGCACCATGCGGCGGTCAAGCAGCAGTTCGCAGCTGTCTGGCAGCACGTTATCCGCGTGCCCGCCTGAAATACGGGTCACCGTCAGACTGGCCGAACCGACTAGCGGATGGCAGCGGCAGCGCACACTCTGTTCATGCTGTTGTTCAACTAATCCCAGTAGCTGAGCGGCGCGGAAGATCGCGTTTTCCCCCAATTCAGGTGTTCCCGAGTGGGCTGTTACGCCGTGGACGCGCACCAGCGGTCGGAGGCTGCCTTTATGTGCTGAATAAGTGGTGTTGGAAGTGGGTTCGCCAATTACCGCAAAGTCGATTTTTGCCGGAGCCTCGCGCACGTAAAATTTAGCCCCTTCGCTGGCCACTTCTTCATCGGCAACAAAGATGCCCATTAGCGTACCCGACCAGCTTTGTGGGTTGCTGGCCAGCATGCGCATGGCTTCAATCATGGCAACCAGCGGGCCTTTGGCATCACAGGAACCGCGGCCAAACAGCTTGCCGTCGCGTTCGGTGAGAGTGAAAGGATCTTGACTCCAGCCACTGCCCGCAGGTACGACATCAATATGCGTATTGAAGGCAAAACAAGGGCCTGCACCGTTTTCTAGTCGCGCAATCACATTGGTGCGGCCGGGTTCATATTCACTGAGGGTCAGGTCAAAGCCTGCCTGTTGCAGCCAGACGCTGATGAGCTCAGCGGCCTCGCGTTCGCGGCCCGGCGGGTTTTCAGTGTTAATCGCCACCAGTGCGGCGAGGTCACGTTTCATTCTGCTGATATCTGGCGATGATGTGGTCATCGACGTCTCCTAAGGTGGCCCTGGTGAGGCACAGTAAAATTAACTCAGTGTAAAATCTGATCGAGGAAGCGTTGGGCTCTTTGGCTGACTTCTCCCCCGAAGAATTTTTCGCCAGTGGCGTGCTCGATAATTTCGCCGTTTTCCATAAATACAATGTGATTGGCGGCGCGGCGGGCAAAGCCCATCTCGTGAGTTACCACAATACTGGTCATGCCTTCTGCACTAAGATCAGCCATGACATCAATAACTTCGCGGATCATTTCCGGGTCCAGCGCCGAGGTCGGCTCATCAAACAGCATTAGCTTGGGTTTCATTGCCAATGCGCGTGCAATGGCGACGCGCTGCTGTTGGCCGCCGGAAAGTTCATCGGGAAAACTGTCGGCCTTGTCGGGAATACGCACTTTTCCCAACAGTTCGAGCGCCTGCGCTTCAGCTTCGGCACGACTTACGCCGAGCACGGTCATCGGCGCTAGCATGATGTTTTGGGCAGCGGTCAGATGCGAAAATAGCTCATAGTTCTGAAACACCATGCCGATTTCCTGGCGCAGGCGATGAGGCTCGACGTTTGATTTGGTAATCTCGGCCTCGCGGAAAAAAATGCTGCCGCCTTCTATAGACTCAAGCAGGTTTACGCAGCGTAGCAGGGTAGATTTGCCCGAGCCTGAAGGCCCGATAAGCACCACGGTCTCACCCTGTTTTACGCTGAGGGAACAGTTTTTTAATACGTGCTGATTGCCGAAATGCTTATCGACACCGATGATCTCCAGCAGAGGTTTTTCATTTTTCATCGAATTACCCTTAGTTGGATGAGCTGCTGCGCAGCAGGCGTTCGGTTAATGACAGCGCCGGTTTTTTGCGCTTTTTCGGGTCCAGCGCGCGTTCCAGCCAGGCTTGACCAATCATGAAAACGGTGGTGAGTGCCAGATAGTAAATTCCCGCGGCGCACAGGGCCTCAAAGTAGCGGAAACTGGCGCTGGCGGTCTGGTTGGCTATCAGTAAAAGTTCCTGAACCGCAATCACTGATACCAGTGCGCTGGATTTCAGCATGCTTATCATCTGATTACCCATTGGCGGTAAAACGATGCGCGCCGCCTGAGGCAGAACAATCTTGCGCATAATCTGACCCTGGGTCATACCCAGCGCCATGCCGGCGGTGCGTTGCCCGCTTCTCACTGCCTGTAAGCCTGAGCGCAGGATCTCGGCCATATATGCCCCTTCATTTAACGACAGCGCCATCACTGCACAGGTAAAGGCAGAAAATCGCAGTCCGAAGCTAGGCAAAACGTTGTAGACAAAGATGATTTGAAACAGCACCGGTGTGCCGCGAAACAGCCATAAATAGAAGAAAGCCAAAATAGGGCCTGCTCGAAAGCGGGATTCCTGCAACAGAGCCAGTACTAAACCCATGATAATGCCGAAAAACAGTGAGCATACTGTGATCAGCAGAGTCATTACTGCGCCCTGAAAGAACGCCGGTGACAATAGGTACTGCCAGACCAGATCAAGCGACATGATTTTTCCTCGATGTCAGGGAGCAAAACCTGCAAAACGTTTGGCAGGTTTTGCGTTGCTGCAATAAATACAAAATCCAAAGCGAACGACGTTTTAGAAAATCGAAACCGAGGCCGGGAACTGCCATTTTTTGATTAACTTTTGATAGCTGCCGTCTGCAACCATGTCTTTCAGGCCGGCTTCCAGCAGCGCTTTCATTTCACTGTCGCCCTTGCGCACGGCGAAGCCGATATGAGTGTCAGCCTCAAACTCTGGACCCGTGGTTTCAAAGGTATCGCCTTTTTCGCTCAACAGCGCCACGGCGCCGGGAGTGGACAGATATTCGGCATCGGCACGTTTTTGCGCGACGGCCACTGCTGAATCGGTCGCAGCCGGGAAGGTCAGCACGTTGAGGCTGGATTTTTTGGCGTCTACGCATTTTTGGTTATCGGCGCGGGCCTGGCTTTCCTCGATTCCGCCAAGGGTCACCGCGATAGTCTTGCCGCAAAGCGACAGGTCGCGACCGGTGATTTTCTCAGGGTTGCCCTTGGCGACGATCACTCGGCTGCCAATTTTCAGATAAGGCACGAAATCTACCTGTTGGGCGCGAGTAGGGTTGATGTACATCGCGGAGTTGATGACATCCAGACGTTTGCCCTGCAAGGCCGGGATCAGCCCTTTAAACTCCATCGACATTGGGGTCGGTTTAAGAGACAGCTTTTTCGACAATGCGGTGATCAAATCGATATCAAAGCCGGTGAGATTGCCATCTTTGGTAAATTCGAAAGGCATAAACGTAGCTGCCGTGCCGTAGGTAAGTTCACCTTTACTCACCATTGCCGGGGCTGCCGCCTGACTCAGAAGTGGGAAACTCAGGCACATCGCGGCCAGAGATAGGGCGGTATATCGACGCAAAAAAGATCTTTTCAGCATGACAGGCTCCATTTTCTCACGAGCAGGATTGCTCTTTGTGTATCATTAAATACAATTAAAATCGTGAGTCAAGGCTCTTTTATGGTGCATTAATGCACGATTTAGGGGCTTATTGTTCAGGCTTCACCATTTATGAACACTGTGATATTGTATATTAATCGCATTAAATACTTTAGGTGCCTGCTTTTATGACACAAACAGCGACCGCCAGTGGAAGGCGTTTGGCCAACCAGATCCTTGACCTTATTCGTGAAGCAAAATTTGAGCCAGGACACCATTTGCGTGAGCAACAGCTGGCTGATTTGGCTGGGGTATCCCGCACGCCGGTGCGTGGAGCACTCAAGTTACTCAGTGAGCTGGGCATTATCGAAGCCCGCCGTAATCAGGGCTTTTTCCTGCTCAAAGCGTATGACGAGTTACAGCGGATCAGCATTGATGTGCCAACCAGCAGCGACCAGGAGCTTTACGAGCAACTGGTGAAAGACCGCATTGCCGGCAAACTGCCTGATTCTTTAACTCAGATTGAAATTGCCCAACGCTATGACGCCGATCGCGGGGTGATGTCTCGCACACTGTTGCGGCTTTCGGAAGACGGCCTGATCGCCCGTAACAAAGGGCACGGCTGGTCGTTCCTGCCGACTCTGAACAGTGAGGTCGCGCTGAGCAATGGTTACGGGTTTCGCCTGATGATCGAGCCGGGCGGGTTGGTATCTCCCAGTTTCCGTGCCGATAAAAGTGCGCTCAAGAGACTGCGTTTACAGCATATCTACCTGATTAATCACCCGGATATTCTCGGCGTTGATGGTCGACAGATTTTCGAAACCGATGCCACGTTCCACGAAATGCTCGCCGAGTTCAGCGGCAATATCTTTGTACTTCAGGCGATACAGCAGCAAAACCGGCTGCGTCGCCTGCTGGAATTTGGCTCTTATACCAACAAGCAGCGGGTGCGGGAATGGTGTCAGGAACACGTTGCCATTATTGATGCGGTGCTTGAAGAACGCATGGCGGAGGCTGCCGAAATGATGCGCAGTCACCTGCAGTCCGCTTATCAAATGGTGTTGAATAAAGTCAGCAAATCAAACGACAGAGGTATGTGATGGATTTTGGAATTACAGGACGCGTGGCGCTGGTAAGTGGCGCGGGCGGTGGATTAGGGCGCGCAATGGCGCTGTCGCTGGCAGCCGAGGGCGCAGTGATTGCCGTTTGTGGCCGCACCGAGGCGGCATTGATTGAAACTGCCGATATGATCAAGGCGCAGGGTGGCAAGGCCAAGGCTTTTGTGATGGACCTTACCCAGCCTGAAAAATTTGATGAAGTGCTGGCCGGTATTCACCAGTATCTGGGGCCGATTGGCATTCTGGTCAATAACTCCGGTGGGCCGCCGCCGTCAAAAGCCAGCGGCGTAGCGCCTGAGACCTGGGCTAAACAGTTTTCAACAATGGTAACTTCACTGATTGAATTGACTGACAAAGTCCTGCCGGATATGCGCAGTCTGGGCTGGGGCCGCATCATCACCAGCACTTCCTCTGGCGTGGTCACTCCAATCCCGAATCTCGGAATGTCGAACACTCTGCGCATGGCGCTGGTGGGTTGGTCAAAAACGCTGGCCAGTGAAGTCGCAAGCGAAGGCATTACCGTCAACGTTATTCTGCCGGGCAGGATTTCCACCAAACGTCTGGGCCAGCTCGATGAAGCTCGGGCAGGGCGCGAAGGCATTTCGGTTGCAGACGTGGCGCGCAAGAGTGCTGCGACTATCCCTGTCGGGCGATATGGTGAGCCAGAAGAATACGGTGCGGTAGCGGCATTTCTAGCCAGCCGTCAGGCGTCATACATGACCGGCTCGGTTATCCGCGTTGATGGCGGCATGATCCCTTCAATCTAAATACTCCCCGCTTTATCACTGCCGGATTCAGTACATCCGGCAGCTTTTGCCTAAGACCCATAAGTTTGCATTATGTTGGTGCACAACGCCTGTTTAATTATTAGACAAATTATTTGTTATTCTTGAGTTAGATACTATCAGCCTGCCGGTTTTTTCTTATTTTATAGATGATTAGATGATTTTTTCATGAAAATTACTGAGTTAAATGCCTGATTGGCCTTGATCTTGCTTTGTTAATTAACATGTTCCGACGAACAAAGTATTCGCGGAAATTATGATAAAGACATTTTGCTTCAGTCAGGGGCAGCCCTTTTCCAGTTTCTATATCTACCAGGATCGATGGAGACAGACATGAATCTCAGACGCTTAAAGTACTTCGTGAAAATCGTCGATATCGGCAGTCTCACG
This sequence comes from Rouxiella sp. WC2420, assembly GCF_041200025.1. Classification (NCBI taxonomy): domain Bacteria; kingdom Pseudomonadati; phylum Pseudomonadota; class Gammaproteobacteria; order Enterobacterales; family Yersiniaceae; genus Rouxiella; species Rouxiella sp. WC2420. The sequence continues at coordinate 1,730,533 of NZ_CP165628.1, forward strand.
CAGGCCGCAGATGTGTTGCATATCGCTCAACCGGCCCTGAGCCAGCAATTGGCGACGCTAGAAGGGGAGCTGAAACAGCAACTGCTGGTTCGCACCAAGCGCGGCGTGACACCTACAGAAGCCGGTAATATTCTTTATGCCCACGCTCAGACAATCTTGCGCCAGTGTGAACAGGCCCATAGCGCGGTAAACTGTGCCGGTCTGGCCTTGAACGGACAAGTTTCGGTTGGCATGGCACCGGGCACGGCGGCATCGCTGCTGGCACTGCCATTGTTACAGGCTGTCCGCCAACAGCATCCGGGCATCTTATTGTATTTGAATGAAAATTTTGGCAGCGAACTGACCGAGCAAACAGTCAATGGTCGTATGGATATGGCGGTGTTATACGGTAATAAAGCCATTCCGGGGCTGTCATTTGTGCCGCTGATTAAAGAAGACCTTTATCTGGTTGCGACCAATACCGTGCCTAATCCGGGCAAATATATTGAACTTAACGACGTCGCTAAACTGAATCTGTTTTTGCCACGCACTCATGACGTTTTGCGCAAGCTGGTGGATGACGCGATGGCATTAAGAAGACTGTCGGCGAAAGTGATTGGCGAAATCGAGTCCGCCAGCACGCTGACTCAGGCGATTGCCAGCGGTCTTGGCGCGACGATTTTGCCAGAATCGGCGGCTCGCGCGATTGTTGGACCAGCCAACGCCTGGATGTCTTGCATTAACAGCCCATCAATTCAGGCTCCGCTCTCGTTGTGCGTTTCCGATCATTTGCCGCTATCGCAACCGGCACAGGCAGTCCAAAAAATACTGCTGGCGCTGGTGGCGGAAGGCCGTGAGCGTGAAGAAGCCAGGCCGCTGTTGGCGGTTGGTTAATACTTAATTCTTATAGCCCTGGCGCCTTCCACATCGAGGTCGTCAGGCCGCTGTCTACCAGAGTCAACTGATCGGCATAAACCGCCTGCCAGTTGGCTTTTTGTTTTATATAAGCTTGATGATTCTGTTCATCTGGCTGATATTCCCGCTCCCAGCTCACCAACGCCTCGCCCGTTTCCGCCAAAGATGTGTAAAGGCCAGCCGCCACGCCTGCGGCAATCGCACAGCCCAGCGCCGTAGCCTCTTTGACTTGTGGAACTTTTACCGGTTTGCCGGTCACATCGCTGAGGATCTGGCTCCATAACTTGCCTTTGGAACCGCCTCCGGCAAACACCAGAGATGACGCTTTGACGCCGGAAAATCCGGCAATCAGCTCTAAATTACAGGCTGAAACGATCGCTGCATTCTCCTCTAAAGCGCGAAATAAGGTCTGTCGATTGCACCGTTGTGGATCAATCGACAAATTAATAAATGATGGCGCGGCGTGATACCAGCTCTTAAAGTGCATGGCATCGGAGAAAATTGGCGTTACGCCCCACGATCCCACCGGTACTCGCGCAGCCATATCCTCGAGTAGGCTATAGGTATCGACGCCAAGGCGTTCGGCAAGCCCTTTTTCCTCTGAACAAAAGGCATCGCGGAACCAGCGCATGGTGAGTCCGGTGAAGAAACTGATGCATTCCGCCTGTGCCATTCCGGGGATTACGTGCGGATTAATGCGAATATTCATTTCCGGATCGGTAATCGGGCGAGGAAGATTGACCACCTGTTGCCAGAATGTGCCGCCTAGCACCGCCGTTTGTCCAGGATGAACCAAACCTAATCCTAGCGAGCCGAGCTGGACATCGCCACCGCCGACACCCACTGGCGTGCCGGCCAGCAGTCCACATTGTTCGGCACTTTGTGCAGTAATCCTTCCTAATCGGCTGCCGGTTTCCAGCACCGGCGACAGGATATCGGCGCGTAAACCCGCCAATTCAAGCAATTGCGGATGCCACTGCCGGGTCTCGAGGCTGAGCATGCCGGTAGTTCCGGCGTTGGAAGGATCTACCGCGAGCTCGCCGGTCAACATATAGGCGAGCCAGTCGCTGATCATGGTCAGGGTTGCCGCCTCGCGATAAATATCGGGCCGATGATGGGCCAGCCACAGCAGGCGAGGCATGGCGCCCAGCGCCAGCGTTTGTCCCGAATGATGATAGGCTTCCCGTTCGAACTCGCCGTCGTGGATTTCTTTGAGTTCAATGACCTCGCGACTGGCGCGAGAATCCACATTGGCACAGGCCCAAATCGGCTCGCCCGATTTGTTATAAAGAACAATCCCTTCGCGCATTGAAGAGGCCGCTACCGAGGCAATAGCGGATGCGGGAAGCTGAGCGGCGGCCAATGCCTGACGAATACAGCGACAGGTAAGCTGCCAGTTTTTTTGCAGATCAAACTCCATGGATCCCGGGACGTCAGACAGCGGATTGTGCTGCCATTCAGTCTGACCAACGGCAATCTGCTGTCCTTCAAGAGAAAAAATCACCGCACGAATACTGCCAGTGCCGGCATCGAGCGCCATAAGATATGAGGCATGGTTAGACGTGTTTCTTAATAAGCTCATTATATTTTCTCTTTAGACTGAGCGCAGCTTGCCCTTAATTAATACTGGGCGCAGATCCGCTGGCATAACAATTATTTGCGCGGAAAGTTTGTTAATTGTGATGTAGCTGGCATTTCCATCATCGATGGCAAAGCACAAATTATTACGCAACTAGACTTTGTGTATTAATCACTGTGATTGTCATGTGACTGAAACGATAAGGAGAGAGAGATGGAAGTAACGATGGTCGAAATCAACGTAAAAGCCGATAAAATTGACGAGTTTTTAAGCGTGTTCAAACTCAACCATCTTGGTGCTTTGCAGGAACCAGGTAATTTACGCTTCGACGTTTTACAAGATGAAAATATTGCGACCCGCTTTTACATCTATGAGGCCTATCGCGATATCGCAGCGGTCAACTTACACAAGAAAACGCCTCACTATCTTGCCTGTGTCGATGCGCTTGAATCGTTGATGACTGAGCCACGCAAGAAAACCAGCTTTAAGGGGGTCTATCCTGAATAGAGTGGCAAGAAAGCGGCTGTATGCCGATCTTTGTATGGGTTTAAAGTAATATAATTAACTGCTATAACACGCTGATCTTCTACTGCTGAAGGATCGGCGTTTTTATTGTTAATTACATAACTAATAAATATATTCATGTTGTGAATGTTAAGTGTCTTTTCTAATTTTAGTTAATATATTAAGGTTTTTTTTCTGGCTGTTAATATAATACTCAGATATTGTTTTTGCGTATACAAGTAATATCACTACGTAATGGAAGACGCAAAAATGTTAGAATTTACCGATGTAAAATATGAAGATTTATCCAGTGAGCAATCTAATGAAATTTACACCGTAAGAAAAGCTGTATTTAAAGACAGGCTTGACTGGAAAGTAAACTGTAGTGAGGGAAAGGAGTTTGATCAGTACGACAATAGTAAAACAACTTACATTTTTGGCCGGCAAAATCAATCTCTCATTTGTAGCCTAAGGTTTATAGAAACCCGGCACCCCACGATGATTATGAACACTTTCCTTCCTTATTTTAAAAATATTCATATCCCTGACGGTAATTTTTTAGAATCGAGTCGGTTTTTTATTGATAAAGATAGGCTAAAACAATCGACAGTTTGTAATGAGCCAGTTTGCTTAATGCTTTTTTTGGCTAAAATAAACTATGCCCAGTCACGCGGCTATGAGGGAATTTACGCCATTGTAAGCCACTCTATGTTGAAAATAGTTAAGATGTCGGGTTGGAAAATAGATGTGGTTGAGCGAGGCATTTCTGAGAAAACAGCCGCTGTTTATTTGATATTTATGCCGACGGACAAACTGAATCAACAGATTTTGATTAATAATATACAGCAGCAAAGCTGGTTACGTAGCGATACCTTAGACTCCTGGCCTTTATCATTCCATCCCAAAGAGCAGTGGAGTAATAAGATGTAGCTCATTCGCTATCTTGATACCTTGTCGAATGTTATTGACTCCCATTTTTTTAAGCGCATTGCCGGTATGAAATTTCACTGTAGGTAGTTTTATATCAAGTATTGTTGCTATCTCATTATAAGTTTTGCCCAGACTGGCATAATAAAGGACTTCATTTTCACGTTTTGAAAACACTTGAGAGATGTCGTCCTTATCGGCAACCACCGGCGTGTCATTATAAAGTGAGATCAGTTTGTCGTGGACTTTCAGCAACAACATTTGCAGATGCTCTTTGTGTGCGTCAAAGATAAAATCCGAATGGCTTTTATCTTGTGCGTTGGTCATTAATGAAAGTATGGAAAGATTATTGCTGGGGTCGTGAACCATAAAAGTGTAGCCGCTGATAATATTGTAATTTTTAGCTATATTAAAAACTTTTGGCAGTTTCATACTGTAATTTATCATGATATTCTCATCCCATGAGAAAGGCAGGACGTGATTTAATGCTGTAATTAGTACGGGGTCAGTAAGCTGATATTTATTTTTGGCATAGAGCTCGAACCAGGCATCTTTATTAGTAATGATTGTGAGATCTATGGGGTTTTTTTTATTCATTATTCCATAGGCATAGTGAATTCCTTGATAAATGCTTAATTGTTCATTCAGCGTTTTTTTAATTTCTTCATTAATGGCCAAGTTCTTAAAGCTAGAATGTCTCATTATGAAAGCCTATTGAATAAATATATTGAAACTATAATCTATTTCCAGGTGCGAAAGAACAAGAAATTTCATGGTTTTAAAAAATCAAATAAAAATTTACGACCTGATGTTAAATGTTAATTAAATTGATGCCAGTAATTAGATTGTTATTGGAAAATAGTCATCACAATGAAAAGCACTGTATGCTGCCAAACTAAAAATTTAGGCGGCGATCAAATGTTTGATGTATTGGTCGTTAGAGACAAGTTGGAGCAGCCCTAAAAATGGCCTCGGGACTGAGGCATTTGATAAAGTTATTTTGTCGCGCGGGTCAGACCCTTTAGACTAATTTTCATTTGGCAGGGTTCTTTGAATTTGCGAACGGCTTTGAAATCTGCAACGGATTTTAAATCTGTCGTGGGTTTTTCTTCTGCTGCATGATGGCATAGATTCCGACCAGCGCTGCCAGAAAACCTGAGGCTGCACCCACGCCCAATGACCAACGAGGCCCACAATTATCTGCTACCCAGCCAACAATTGGGGCACCAATCGGCGTTCCACCCAACGCGACGCCTACCCGCAGCGCCATAACTCTGCCGCGCATCGCCGGTTCAGTCGAGAGCTGCATCAGGCTGCTGCTGGTATTCATAAAGGTCAGAGCGGCGATGCCAATTACCACCAGCGCGGCGGCAAACAGCCAGTAATCCGGTGCGATTGCCGCCAGCAGACAGCCGATGCCAAAAACCGTCGAACCCACCAGCAGCGAGCTAAATTTGGGGCTTTCTCGACCCGCTGCCAATAGTGCGCCGGTAATAGTTCCTATCGCCATAAATGATGAGAGAAGGCCGTAGCCACGCGCATCGGCATGAAAAACGCCGACTGCCATGGTCGACAGGAATATTGGGAAATTCAGCCCGAAGGTGCCGATCAGAAATAGCATTATCAATGAGGCTTTGAGGTCATCACGAGCCCATACGTAGCGAAATCCTTCGCTAAAACTGCCCCGCGTGCGCAACGCCCTGGCACGGGTATGTAAATCTTTGACGCGAAATAGTGACAATGACACAAGCACGGCGACGAAGCTGATACCGTTAATCAAAAAAGCCCAACCGGTACCTACAGAGGCGATGGTTAGGCCAGCGATAGCCGGGCCGACCATTCGTGCGGCATTAAACGAAGTTGAGTTCAGCGCTACCGCGTTCGATAAATCGGCATCGCCAACAAGTTCTGCAACGAAAGTCTGCCGTACCGGCGCATCAAAGGCTGAAGCGCAGCCGAAGACAAAGGCAAAGATATAAACTTGCCACAGTTGCACCACGCCGCAGACGGTAAGTAAGCCCAGCAATATTGCCAGCACGCCCATGGTTGCCTGAGTCAGCATCAGCATCTTGCGCTGATTGAAATGGTCGGCAGCAAAACCGGTCCACGGCAGCAACAGAATTTGCGGGCCAAACTGAAGTGCCATGACCGTTCCCACGGCCGAGGCATTGTGGTGGGTTAGCTGAGTCAGTACCAACCAGTCTTGTGCCGTCCGCTGCATCCAGGTGCCAATGTTGGAAACCAGCGAGCCGGCCGCCCACACCCGATAGTTGAAGATACGCAGGGAACGGAATATGCCTTTTGCGGCACGCGAACCTTCTACAGCACCAGTCATAAAAGTTGTGTTCTGATAAACATCGGAAAAAGCAGAGGCATGCAAGGTGGCCTTTAATGATGAGCGAAAAAATGAGGTCAAAAGGGAGGATAGTGATAACCACATGATTGAGCAATATTAAAAAATGTATTGCTCAATCATCTTTTAGGCAAAAAATAGGGGGGGGATTTAGAAACGGTTACAACACTTTTTCCAGAAAACGACGGGTACGCTGATGGCGTGGGTTATCCAGTACTTGCGAGGCGCTGCCGGTCTCTACCACTGAACCATCAACCATAAACACCACGCGATCCGCCACCTGGCGAGCAAAGCCGATTTCATGGGTCACCACCACCAGCGTGACGCCAGAATCTGCCAGCTTTTTGATAACGTCGAGCACTTCGCCGACCAGCTCTGGGTCCAGCGCCGAGGTGGGCTCGTCGAACAGCATGACTTTAGGGTTCAACGCCAATGCGCGGGCGATAGCAATACGTTGCTGCTGTCCGCCAGAAAGATGCCGTGGCCAGGCGTGTGCCTTGTCGCGCAGTCCTACAGTATCGAGCAACTCATACGCGCGCTCAATCGCCTGTTTGCGTTTAAATAAACCGTGAACGATCGGCGCTTCAATAAGATTGTCCAACACGGTCATATGCGGAAACAGGTTAAAGTTCTGGAAAACGTAACCACAATGGATTCGCTGTTTGAGAATGGCTTTTTCTTTAAGCTCGTAAAGTTTGTCACCTTTACGACGATAACCGACATAGTCGCCATCGATTTGAATAAAACCCTCATCCACTCTTTCCAGATGATTAATAGTGCGCAGCAGAGTAGATTTTCCTGAACCCGAAGGCCCTAATATTACTGTTACCGTGCCTGGCTCAATGGACAGGCTAACGTTATTCAACGCCTTGAAAGCACCATAGGATTTACTGAGATTATTAATTTCAATTCGTCCGACATTCTGCGCATGACGGGTTACGCGTTTAATGGGCCGGGGCGCGTCTGGCGCAGGGCGATTAACAAAGAGATCAAAAGCTTCAGACATATTTTCGCTCCTGTTTAAGGTCGGGTTGCGCGCCATTGCAGCAGGCGTTGCAGAGGAGTCAGGGCTACCTGACGCATAGTGCCGCGAGCAAAATACCGCTCAACGTAATATTGCAATACCGAAAGCACAGTCGTTATCACCAGATACCAAACGGTTGCCACCATCAGCAACGGAATGACCTGCTGCGTGCGGTTGTAAAGTATCTGCACGGTGTAAAAAAGTTCCGGCATGGAGATGACGTAAACGATAGCCGTGCCTTTGGCTAGACCGATTACTTCGTTAAACCCGGTTGGGATAATCGCCCGCAGCGCCTGTGGCAGAATGATGCGGAAAGTGCGGCGATAAGACGGTAAACCCAGCGCGGCGGCGGCTTCGTGCTGCCCCTGTTCAACACCAATAATACCGCCGCGAATAATCTCGGCCGTATAGGCTGACTGCACCAGCGACAAGCCAAGCACGGCAACGGTAAACTGGTCCAAAAGATCGACTGTAGGATGTTTGAAGAATTCAATATTGGTGAATGGGATGCCCAGCGACAGGTTGTCGTACAAATACGAGAAGTTATAGAGAACAATGAGCACCAGTAACAGCGGCAGCGAACGAAATAGCCAGATGTATCCCCATGCCAGCGAATTCAGTAAATAAGATTTTGATAAACGAGCCAGCGCCAGCAAGGTGCCAAAAATAATGCCAAACACCGTGCCGAGCAGGGTGAGTAGCAGCGTTCTTGCCAGGCCGGATAATATCACCGGCTCAAAGAAATACTGCCTGAAAACGCCCCAGTCCCAACGAGGATTTGTCGCAATTGACTGCGCAATCGCCAACAGAATAAAAATGGCGAAAACGGCGCCCAGCATTCGCAGTGGATAACGGGCCGCAACGACCTTAAGCGGAACCAAAGGAGCAGAGCGCGGATTGACATCAGTCATAGGCCTTTTCCTTCAACGCATTAACCACCGCGTTTTCTTCGACTGCCTGCTCGATTGAGGCGGCAATCGCACTCAGCGGTTTCAGAAAGCGCAGGCGACCATCGTAAGGCGGTTTAGAAAATATTTCACGGTCAAGGGTGATATCGAACTGTGGCTCATAACCTTGTGAAAGATAAAGTTTCACTGCTTCCGGCTGGCGGAAACCGGTAGTCAGAAATACACGGTTATAGCCTTGCTCAAACGCCAGTCGTTCCAGTTCCTGTACCACTTTTTTCGCCAGACCCTGTTGGCGCAGCGTGGCGTCGGTCCAAATGCGTTTCAGCTCGGCGGTATTTTCGTCATAACGTTTATACGCACCCATGGCGATAGGTTGTCCATCGCGCAGCAGCACAATGAATACCCCGTCAGGCGCAGCATAAAGGCTGGCCGGATCAACCTCTTGATTATTGCTGAAAAAGTCAGCGTACCGCGCTTTGTATTCACCAAACAGACCCTGAATAATCGGCACTATCAATGGGTCATCAGGCGTAGTGTGAATAAATTTATCTTGGCTCATAGGTTTTTCCTGCAATCAGTCGCCGAGTCCCGGCGGGTTAATCTCAGAATGATCAATCTTCTCGACGCTCTCACCCCAGCGATCCAGCACTTGCAGATAGCTGCCGTTGGCAATTGCGCTGTTGATTGAGGCCTGAACTGCATCAACCAGCCCATTGCCTTTTTTAATTGTGAAAGCGATGTTGGCGGTTTTCGGCCAGCCGCCCGGTACGATACCGACCAGTTTGGTGTTGCCAGTGAGTTTGGCGCGATAGGCGTAAGCTACGTTAGGACCAAACTGAGCATCGGCGCGCCCGGACTGAAGAGCCAGCGTTGCGGCTGCATCGTCGGTCACGTATATCGGCGTGAACGGCTTGAGGCCCTTGGCCTGATTTTCTTTATCCCAGGCCAGCAGCACAGACTCCTGATTTGTGCCGGAGCCGACAATAATGCGTTTTCCGGCAATATCCGGCGCAGACTTGATCGACGTAATTTTACTGGTGGATTTCACGTAAAAGCCCAGCGTGTCTTGGCGATAGGTCGCGAAATCGAATTTGGTTTTACGATCCCTGGTGACGGTAATGTTGTAGGCCGCGGCGTCATACTTGCCTGAGGTCACGCCCAGCGGCCAGTCTTCCCACGAGGCCGGAACCAGTTTGACCTTGAGGCCTAGCCCGTCGGCGACCAGGCGAGCGATATCTGCCTCGCTGCCAATCACCGTTTTATTATCACGAGCGAAAAGGCCAAAAGGCGGTGCGCTGCCCAGAACTGCAACCGCAACGGTTAAATATCCGGGATTGACGAATTTAAAGTTAGTCGGAATTTTTGCCGCGGCTTGAGCATTTTTAGGCGTATCAATGGGCTTTTCATTGGCAATCAGATCAATACCGGTATTCGCTGCATTTGCCAGCGAAGAAATAGTCATTAGCACGGCGATGGCGGTTAATTTTTTGTGATGCGTCATTGTTATTATTTGTCCAGTTAATTAACTCATTGAGCTGTTGATTTCACTATTCCCGAGGCTTAACCCGAAGTAAAACAACAAAATTAACTATCCAAATTGAGAAAATGAAAATGGGCGCGAATTAAAGGAAATAATCTGGAAATGCTTTAGCTAATTAGCTGCATTGGTTGTGACGTTTAAGTATTTAGTGTGCTCGGGGTTTTATGGAAATATCAAATAAATCTCTCTGTAATAAGGATGCTTACCATGAGCCAATCGAAGAAAAGTATTAAGCTGGGCCTGATGCTGCACGGAGCAGGCGGTCATATGAATTCATGGCGTCATCATAAAGCGCCAGCGGATGCCAGTGTCAATTTCCCTTATTTTCGTGAACTGGCCCTGCGCGCCGAAGCGGCAAACTTCGATTTCCTGTTTGTTGCCGATGGTCTGCATATTAATGAAAAATCATTGCCACATTTCCTGAACCGCTTTGAACCGATTGCGCTGCTGTCCGCACTGGCCTCTGCTACCCAGCGCATTGGTCTGGCAGGGACAATTTCCACCTCCTATAGCGATCCTTTTACCGTGGCTCGTCAGTTGGCGACGGTTGATAACATCAGTCAGGGGCGTGCAGGCTGGAACGTGGTGACTTCGCCGCTTGCGGGCTCGGCCAGGAATTTTGGCAAGGATCACCCAGAACATTCCCTGCGTTATCAGATTGCTGAAGAATATATCAGCGTGGTGCAAGGTCTATGGGATTCATGGGAAGACGACGCCTTCACCCGCGACCGCGAAAGCGGGGTGTTTTTCGACGCCTCCAAGCTGCATAAGTTGAATCACGAAGGGCGTTTCTTCTCGGTTGAAGGGCCACTGAACATTCAGCGTTCCCCGCAGGGACAGCCGGTTATCTTCCAGGCGGGGGCCTCGGATACCGGGATTGGACTGGCGGGTAAATCTGCCGACGCGGTGTTCACCAATGCCCGTACCCTGGAAGAAGCGCAAGCTTACGCCGCCAAATTGCAGAGTGAAGTGGCGAAAAACAATCGCCATCCGGTGGGCATTTTCCCGGGTATTAGCCCGATTGTGGGAACAACGGCCGAAGAGGCCGAAGAGAAATACCAATATCTGCTTTCATTATTGTCGGTTGAAGATGCCCTGGCCTATTTAGGGCGCTTCTTCGATCACCACGACTTCTCGCAGTATCCGCTGGACGGTCCGTTCCCTGACGTCGGCAATCTGGGGCAAAACACCTTCCGCTCTACCACCGATCAAATTAAACGTCGCGCCAAAGAAGAGAATCTGACCTTACGTGAGATTGCTTTTCAGACCACATTACCGAGAGGCGAGTTCTTCGGCACACCTGAGCAGGTGGCGGAGACCTTTATTCGCTGGGTCGAGGAGGGGGCGGCAACCGGCTTTATCATCAGCGGGCCGGTATTGAACGAAGCGCTTGATGATATCACCCGTTTAGTGCTGCCTATTCTGGCCGATCGCGGCTATTGGCACCCTTCTACGGAGGCCAAAACGCTGCGTGAGCGTCTGGATATTCCGTTCAAATCCAATCGCTATTCGCAGAAAAACAAAATTCGCGAGTCCACGAGCATTGTGGCCAAGTAATTGAATAATAAGGATAGGGACGTGCAAGAGTTTTCAAATACCTCTCTGCGGACGGGATCGCGACTGCGGCGGCTGGTTTTTCCATTGCTGATGGCTTCTGCGCTCACCGCCTGTGATAAACCGGAAGCAGCCTCGGCCAGCAATAAACCTGCTGCCGATACGCCGCATTCTGGCGGGACTCTGTTGGTGGCTATCGATACCGATCCTAACTGCCTGGATCCGCAGCAAGTCGGCAACAATAACTCGCTCAATATCGGGCGTCAGTTAACCGATTCCCTCACCGATCAGGACCCGCAAACCGGCAAAATCGTGCCATGGCTGGCGACCCAGTGGCAGGTCAGCGATGACAACCGCAGTTTCAGCTTTACGCTACGCGATGGCGTAACTTTCAGCGACGGCACGCCGTTTAACTCGCAGTCGGTGAAGGACAATCTAGAAGCCATCGTCGCGATGGGCGCGCGTTCTTCGCTGGCCTCGACCTATCTCAAGGGCCTGAGCAGTATTGAAACGCCGGATGCAAAACATGTGGTGATCAAATTTGTGCAGCCAAATGCGCAGTTTCTGCAGGCAACCTCGACCATGAGCCTCGGTTTCTTCGCTAACTCTACCGTGAAGGCGACGGTGGATGCGCGCTGTCAGGGTAATCTGGTGGGTACCGGTCCGTTTGTGCTCAAGACTTTTGTGCATAATCAGAAAGTCGATATTACCCGGCGTCAGGGCTACCAGTGGCCGTCGTCGCTGGCGCAGCATCGGGGCGACAGCTATCTCGACGGCATTGAGTATCGCGTGGTGCCAGAGTCTGGAGTGCGTTTCGGCAGTCTTGTCTCGGGACAGTTAGACCTCAATGCCGGTGTTACGCCTCAGGATGAGCCGCTAATTTTGGCAAAAAAATTGCCGATCATCGCGCGAACCAATCCGGGACTGGTTTACAGCCTGTTTCCGAATCAGTCGATGCCGCTAATGGCCGATGAGAGCGTGCGAAAGGCGCTGAATCTGGCCATCGACCGCGCCGCCTTGCAGCCAATTTTGTCGCGCTATCAGGCACCGGCCAGCTCGGTACTGGCGAAAACTACGCCGCTGTATCAAGACCTCGGCAGCCAGTTGAAATATGACCCACAGGCTGCTGAAAACTTGTTGAATAAAGATGGCTGGGTGAAAGGCGCGGACGGGGTGCGCGTCAAAGGTGGCCAGCGTTTGAGATTTACCCTGACTTACTGGCAATCCGCACCGTTTATCGAGTTGGTACAGCAGCAACTGAGGAAAGTCGGCATTGATATTCAGTTGGATAAAGCACCGATTGGGCAAGTGATCGCCCGGCAGTCCAGCGGTTCGCAGGAGGTGGAGTTCTATAATCTGACCCGTTCCGACCCGGATGTACTGCGCACGGTCTTCGATGCGGGTCCTGGCGGGCGTAATGTCAACAAACGGGCAGCGAATCAGATTGATAGCGCGCTACAGCAGTCAAGTCAGACGTTGGACAATGACAAGCGGCAGCGACTGGTCAGCGACGCGGCCAAAGGACTGATTGCCGACGGTGATGCCATTCCGCTGGTGGAGCTGGCGACGGTGATTGCCACTGGCAATAACGTTCACGGCTTCCGTTACGACGCTTCATCGCGTTTCCAGCTGTATGACACCTGGCTTTCACCGAAATCGTAAAAGGATAGGGCGCACATGACTGACAAAACCTGGATTTCCGATAATCCAATCGACAAAATCAACGCCAGCGGGCCGCGCGTCCACTGGCTTGTCAAGCGGGTGTTGACGAGTCTTGCCGTGCTGTGGGCGGCCTATACGCTGACGTTTCTGATCCTCTACATTTTGCCGTCAGACCCCGTGACCATCATGCTCAATCAGGGAGAACAGAGCACGGTGGATATCGCGCAGGTTAACGCGCTCAAGGCGCTGTATCACCTCGATGAGCCTTTCTATATACAGTACGCGTGGTCAATTTGGGACCTGCTGCACTTTGATTTGGGGCGCTCGATTGTCAGTGGTGATCCGGTGACGCGTTTAGTGTTACAGGCATTACCGCCGACCCTGTTGCTGGCATTGTGCGCCCTTACCGTAGCAATTATTGTCGGCGGGGGATTAGCCGCCGGGGTCAGTGTATTGCCCGCTGGCCGACTTAAATCGGCATTTTTGGCATTGCCCTCTCTGGGGGCGGCGCTGCCGACTTTCTGGCTCGGTTTGCTGCTGTTGCAGGCCTTCTCTTTCAGTCATGCCTGGTTCCCGGCGATGGGCAATCAGGGATGGCAATCTCTGGTGCTGCCGACGTTAACGTTAGCCGTTCCAACGGCGGCCATGCTGGCACAGGTAATGAACCGCTCGCTGGCCGAAGTGTGGCGGCGGCCGTTTATTGACGCGCTGCGTTTAAAAGGTGCCAGCACCGCGCATTTATTATGGCGACATGTCTTGCCCAACGCGGCGATCCCGCTGCTGACGTTGACCGGCATGATTTTCGGCCATCTACTGGCTGGCGCGGTGGTCACGGAAACCATTTTTTCGCGCGAAGGACTGGGCCGACTGGCGCAGGGCGCGGTCTCGACTCAGGATATTCCGGTAGTGCAGGGCGTGGTTCTGACCGCTGCGATAGTCTTTGTGCTGGTGAACTTTGTGGTCGATCTCCTTTATCCGCTGCTCGACCCGCGTTTAGGCAGCCTCTCGGCAGGAGGTGGCAAATGAGTCTTATTCTGCCTGGTGAACGGGCGCTTACCTCGCGTCGGCGTTTAGCCTTTACGCTGTGGTTGAGTCTGGCGGTATTACTGGTGGTGGCGCTGTGGGCTATGGTTCCCAGTGTGTTTAGTCATCAGGACCCACTGGTTGGCGATCCGCTTGGCGCATTGCAGGCACCTTCGGTTTCACACTGGTTTGGAACCGATCATCTGGGGCGCGATATCTACAGCCGCACGGTTTACGGAACCGCACTGACCTTGAAAGCCACACTGTTTTCAGTGGCGATAGCGTTAGTGGTTGGCGCGTCAATCGGCGTCATTTCCGGCTACGTGGGGGGGCGAACCGACCAGCTGTTTATGCGCATTATTGAGGTGCTGATGGCGATACCTAATCTGTTGCTGGCAATGGCGATTGTCACCGTTTTAGGTTTTGGGACACTGCACATTGCTGTCGCAGTAGGACTGTCATCGGTAGCCACTTTTGCCCGCCTGTCGCGAGGAGAGGTGTTACGCAGCAAGGTCAATTTGTTTGTGGAAGCCGCGCGCGCCGGAGGTGTCAGTCATCTGACTATTGTACGCCGTCACATCATTCCTCATGCGCTGGCACCGGTGCTGTCACTGGCTGCGCTGGAGCTGGGTTTTGCGCTGCTGTCAGTGTCGGCGCTGAGTTTTCTTGGCTTCGGTGCGCCACCTCCGCAGCCGGAATGGGGGTTGCTTATTTCCGAAGGCCGTAACTACATTGCGGCTGCCTGGTGGTACACCACGTTACCGGGTTTGATTATCGTGTTTGCCGTGCTGGCAACTAACCGGGTCGCTGGATTTATTCAAGACCGAGCGGAGGAACAATGAGCCAGACAACAAAACCGGTACTGCTGTCAGTGGAACAGCTCAGTATTGACTATGCCCTCAAGAGCGGAGAAATGCTGCGGGCGGTGGAAAAACTCGATCTACAGCTGGCTGCGGGAGAAGTGTTGGCGATTGTTGGCGGCTCCGGCTCGGGCAAGTCCACGACTGCCTCGGCATTGGTCGGACTGCTGGGCAAGCAGGCACGGCGCACAGAGGGTACGATTCGGCTGGATGGCGAAGCGCTTGAGAATATTAGCCAACGGCGTTGGCAACAATTACGCGGGCTGGAAATTGGTTTTGTCCCTCAAGATCCGGGCCAGTCGCTTAACCCTATTCAGTCTATCGGCAAGCAAATGCTCGAAGCACTGACTTTGCACGGTGTCAGCAAAAAGCGGGCCGTGGCGCGGGTGGAAACTCTGTTGAATGAAGTGGGGCTGCACGATGCTCATCGTGTGTTGCACAGCTACCCACACCAACTTTCCGGCGGAATGCGCCAACGCGTACTCCTGGCGATGGCGATGAGCCATCATCCAAAACTCATTATTGCCGATGAACCGACCAGCGCTCTTGATGTGACCGTGCAAAAACAGGTGCTTGACGCGCTTGAATCCATCGTGCGCAGCAAGGGAATTGCGCTGCTGTTGATAACCCATGACTTACAGGTGGCGCTGGAGCGTGCCGATCGCGTAATGGTGATGCAGCACGGAAACGTTGTAGAAACCGGCCCCGCCGCTGCGCTGTTTAACCAGCCGCGCCATGCTTACACCCGCCAGCTGTTGCAGTCTTCACCCGCTTTTTTTGAGGTGCCGCGCCGCCCGTTGTTAAAAAATAATCTACCCTTACTGCGCGCCAACCAGCTGAGCAAGCGTTTTGTTTCCAGCGGTGGCCAAAGCCATTTTATTGCCGTGGACAAGGTTTCTTTTCCGGTCATCCGTGGCGGAACCACTAGCTTGGTGGGGGAGTCTGGCTCTGGTAAATCGACCACCGTGCGTATGTTGTTAGGGCTGGAAACTCAAGACAGCGGCAATATCGAGTTCGACGGTGAGGATTTCAGCGCCCCCAGCCGCGCCAAACGACTGGCATTTCGTCGTCGAGTGCAAGTGGTGTATCAAAATCCCTATGCGTCGCTGAATCCGAAAATGACATTGCTTGAGATTATTACTGAACCGCTGATGGCTTTTCGTATCGGCTGTCGGCACAGTCAGCGCGAAAGAGCCGAGTGGCTGATGGACAGTGTCGAGCTGCCGCGGCGATTGCTGGATGTACGCCCTACGACATTATCCGGCGGCCAGCGACAGCGGGTCGCGATTGCACGAGCGTTGGCCATTTCCCCCGAGCTGGTGGTGCTTGACGAACCTGTCTCGGCGCTTGATGCCGCAGTTCAGTCGCAAATATTAACTTTATTGGACCGTCTGCAGCGCGAGTTAGGCTTGAGTTACCTGTTTATCTCTCATGATCTGGCGGTTGTTAAACAGATCTCAGACTATGTGGTGGTTATGCAACAGGGGAAAGTCGTCGAGCAAGCAGCGGTACAGCAAATTTTTGACCATCCCCAAACCGACTACACCCGCCAACTTTTGAGTCATATTCCTGGCAGAAGTCAAACAACGGCGGCGTTAAGTGCTGCGGGTTAAATATTTCCCCTCCACACAGTCGGCAATGAGATTGGGCTGCATGATCTGACTTTTTTATTTGTGAGTCAGATCATAATTCCAATAAACACTACCCGTCCCCTCTCTTTACTTTTATATAGAAGTTAGCTACCTACAGATTGGTTTTAACCCCTGTTCAAACTATTTACTCAGTAAACATTAATAATATTTGCTATTTTTTTTGTTAAGAATGATAGTAACCCTCTACACACAGCAAGTAGTTTAAAAGCATTTTATATTCTTAAGCTATTAACCGTTTTCCATGACAATTATAAAAGTTAGTTTAGCCCTTACCAAAATGATAAGGGGTATTTTTTGTTGATGTTATTTGCGGCTCAATTTTTTGAGAAAATTTGCGCTGTATTTTTTGAGAACACCATAAGCCAAGGGAATTGCACTTTCAACTCTGTTGAGAGTTATGCCTATTTATTATTTATCAATAACCTGGCGGATTATAAAATAGTGAAAAATAACAGTATAGATAGCGTTAAGCTACTGTTCTCTATTACCGTGGTTATTATGCACGGTTTTCTTTTGGATGTTCGCCACCCAAGTTATCTAACCGGATTATTGACCAATGGTTTTTTTATAACCGCAGTGCCGTTTTATTTTATTGTCAGCGGTTATCTTTTTTATAAAACCATTATAAAATGCCATGTCAAAAAATGGTATGTTCACATCATCAGAACTTATCTGATCTGGTCAACTGTTTATGCTTATACCCTGCTAAACATCATTCAGCTAACCGACGCCAGTCCTTCCCGCAAGTTTTATCTCATTCTCAGAGCCGAGCTGACTGGTGTAGTGCATCTCTGGTTCATTCCTTCGCTGATTACGGCATCATTACTTTGTTATTTGCTCAGAGGAGTTATTGAACAAAAAACTAAAGTCGTGATAGTCATTATTGCCTTAATTTGGCTTTTAGGGGTTGCGTTAAACTGGCGACTTTTGCTGATACACAGCCTGAATTGTTTTTGGTATAAAAATGGTTTTTTTTATGGTGCTCCAATGTTTTTTCTGGGTTTTATATTTTCTCGACACGAGACAACAATACTTTCCAGAGTTGTTGATTTTAAAAAATGGATTACATTTTCAGCGTTGCTTATTATTGCCGAGTCGTTGATTACCACTTCGGTGATCAATAGCTTAGAAGGAGCACTCGCTAATTCGATGGATATGATGATGACCACGCCACTGCTATCTTCATTCGTTTTCATCGGTTGTATGAAAAAACCGGGTCTGAGGATTCTGAACGGCATGGAGCGGTTGCTGTCCACTTTTATATATTACTCGCACATATTATTCCTTGGCCTGATTCTATGGTTTTTTTCAGCAGTAAACATGCCGTGGTCAAATTTAACTCGTGATATGGTAATAACCGGATTCGCACTCGTTTTAATATTTATTATCGGCTTGGTATTTAAAAATAAAGTACGACAAATCATCTAAATAGTAGTTTTTCTTATGTTTCACTGACGCGCAAGCAAGTTCAGTTAACGGATAAAATCGAAACCTTCTACCGGCATGATGTTGCTTGCTAACTCCGCAATTTCCCTACCTTTTTAGGGGGCAAAGATCTTCAGTGCTATTTTTACTTTGGTAAACTGATTAAGTTTTAAACTTGTGATTTATTTATGGTAAAAGTGATGTCTTGAATAGCGTAATAACTATTAACTGCATAACTATTTTTCAGGGATTTGCCATGCCTCCTCCTTCCGTTAACTCGGACTCGCTGCTGCAACACCGCTCTTTCGTCGCGTTCTGGATTGCTCGTGCCTCTTCAAGCTTTGGATTCCAAATGCTGACCATTGCGGTGAGCTGGCAGATTTATTCTCTGACCGGACGCGCATTTGACCTCGGACTGATCGGACTGGTGCAATTTTTCCCTTCCGTTGCTCTCGCGTTGGTTGCCGGACACGTTGCGGATCAGTTCGATCGCCGCCGAGTGGTTGTTTTGGCTCAGTTTATCGAAGGGTTGGCGATTTTCGCGCTTGCTGCGCTCACGCTAACTCAGCACGTCAATGAAATCGTGGTGCTCGGATTATTGTTTGTGATATCCGTTGCCAAGGCAATGGAAGGACCATCGCTGCTTTCGATGCTGCCTGCGCTAGTGCCACCAAAAATTTTGCCGCGCGCGATGGCGGCCAACAGCGTTGCCGGGCAGGCCGCGGGTATGGTGGGTCCGGCTATCGGCGGCCTGCTTTATATTGCCG
This sequence comes from Rouxiella sp. WC2420, assembly GCF_041200025.1. Lineage (NCBI taxonomy): Bacteria > Pseudomonadati > Pseudomonadota > Gammaproteobacteria > Enterobacterales > Yersiniaceae > Rouxiella > Rouxiella sp. WC2420. The sequence goes on from NZ_CP165628.1 coordinate 1,749,205, forward strand.
GCGCGCAGGTGGTTTACGCCATTTGTGGGCTGCTTTATTTTATCTCGGTGCTGATGGTCAGCCGCCTGCGCTACGAGCAAGCACCGCCGCGCCGCGTTCCTGCGACCTTCAAAACTTTATTCGCCGGGATCAGTTTTATACGCAATCGCCCAGACGTGCTTGGGGTTATCTCGCTGGACTTGTTCGCGGTACTACTGGGGGGGGCAACGGCACTGTTGCCGATTTTTGCCCACGATATTCTGCATACCGGCCCTTGGGGATTAGGCATTCTGCGCGGAGCTCCTGCTGTTGGCGCACTGCTGGTCGGTTTTTGGTTGAGCCGACGCGCATTATCGCGCAACGTTGGCATGATCATGTTTGCCGCCGTGGCCGGATTTGGTGTGGCGACGATAATTTTCGCGTTGTCGAATATGCTGTGGCTGTCGATTCTGGCGCTGTTTGCGCTGGGCGGATTCGATATGATCAGTATGGTTATCCGTGGGTCACTGGTTCAACTTGATACCCCTGACGACATGCGCGGTCGCGTAAGCGCGGTAAATTCAATATTTATCAATACTTCCAATCAGCTCGGAGAATTTGAATCAGGGATGTTGGCAGCATGGCTAGGCGCAGTTCCTGCAGCGGCAGTCGGTGGTATAGGTACACTGGTGGTCGTAGCTCTGTGGATGAAAATGTTCCCCGGCCTGCGTCGACGCCAAAGATTGGAAAATGATCCACCAAACACTGAAATAGTCGCTTAATAGGAATCTATGCCGAGACTCAACGGTTGGCAACAAACAGGCGCGTGGTGTTTTAGCCTGGGCGGAATACAGTATCTGCTGGCAGAAAAAATAACAGCGCTAGGCTGGAGTAACCCTGCCTATTTCTACAGCAAAAATTATATCAGCGACTTGGGTATTCCTCTGTGTGGCCAGACGGCAGATGGCCGTGATATTTGTTCGCCGCTGCACGCAGTGATGAATAGCGGTTTTGCTATTGAAGGGATTTTATTTGCACTTGCCTGTTGGTTGCTGGGTGGGGTATTTAACGGGCGCACCCGCAGTCTGTTTATTTTGGCAGGTTTGCTGCATGGGATTGGCGGGGTATTGATTGCCTGTTTTCACAGCGGCACGGCCAGCAGCGGAATAACCTTGCATCAGGTAGGCGCAGTGATGGCTATCGGCGGCGGTAATTTGTGCTTGATCGCCGCTGCATGGTTAATGCATACCAAGGCCGGGTTTGGCCGCTATGCCTGGTTAACCCTGTTCCTGGGTGGTGTCGGGTTAGTGTGCATGTTTTCTATTACCTCCGGTAAATATCCGATTGGCATCATCGAACGCGCTTCGGTATATCCGATCACCTTCTGGCAAATTCTGACCGGATTTTTTTTACTGATTAAATCCCGTGAGTCTGGCGCAGAGAAATAAGAAAACCGAGTGCGAACAAGGTATAGAAACAGCCACAGATAATATCAAATACGCGTCTGTTACGGCCCAAAAATGCTTCTGCCGAGCGTGCGGAAAATACTATGGCATAAAGGCTAAATATCATCATACCTAATATTGCGCAGCTGCCTATCAGCACAAAAATGCTGCTTTTGGGGGCGGTTGCCCCAAGGCTGATGCTAGTGACGGCAAACCAGCTGAGTACAGCTTTGGGGTTAGTCAGGTGAATACTGAGACCTTGCAAATAAAACTCCAACGCGCTGCCTGGCTGCTTAGAAAATTTTCGAGCTAACAGCGGTTTATTATCTATTGCTTTCTTGATTGCTTTATAACCTAGCCAGAATAGATAACAGGCACCCACCAGTTTAAGCGCGATAATAAAATAGAGCGACGAGGCCAATAAAGCCGAAACGCCGATCCCTGTTAATACTCCCCAGCAAATCGACCCGCAGATAACCCCCGATGCCAGCATTAAGCCGGCTTTCCTGCCATAGTTCATTGCCGCATTGGCGATAGAGAGGTTTGCGGGGCCTGGTGTTGCCGTGCCGACGATGTAAATGATGATGCCGGTAAGAAAGGTTGAAAAACTAATCATAGCTATCCCTGTGCTGTTATAAGTTTTAATTCATATTAATTAGCCAGGAGAATTTAAATAAGACACAGATTGGAATTTTTTTAACCGTACAGTATTCACGGCTCGAAGCTATCCTCGGTTTATCACTTAAGATTTTCTATAATCCAGGCCTTAAATGCCTGCACATCGGGTCGCTGAGCTTTGTCTTTGCTGGTCACAAGGTAATATTTTCCGCCGGGAAGCGCGTGTTTGAACGGAACGGCAAGAATACCTTTATGAATAAAATCTCTGGCTAATAAACTGCTGACGATAGCAACGCCTTGCCCGGCAATTGCCGCCTGAATTGCGTGAGTTTCATCGCTAAAACGCAGCCCTGCGTCGATATTCAGTGACAGCGGCCCATAAAGTTTGCGCCAGTGCGCCCAGTCCGGAGAAGGTTGGGGGATGTGGCGATTTTCGACATGAAACAGGGTGATTGCCGAAAGTTGTTCGAGCCGTTTTAAGCCGAGTGCCGGGCTGGCGACCAGTATAAAAGCGTCCTCATACAGCAAGGTTGATTGCAGCCTGCAGTCTGCCGACATGCTGTAGCGAATCGCGACGTCCACGGATCCTTGCTCTAAATCCACCAGCTCGACGCTGGTATGCAGCCGCAAATCCAGCTCGGGTATGCTGGCTTTCATTGCAGCAAGGCGCGGTACCAACCAATGAGTCAGGAAATTTGAGGTGGTGGTTAATGTCAGGGCTGGCGGCAGCTGAGCGTGATAAATATCATCCACCGCGTCTTGCAGATCGGCAAAAGCGCGCTGGGTTGATTGCTGCAAACGTTGGCCTGCGGTGGTCAGCGTAACTTCCCGTGCGCTGCGTACAAAAACTGCTGTCCCCAGCGACTCTTCAAGAATCCGGATTTGATGGCTAATGGCGGTGGGTGTCACGCCAATATCCTCAGCGGCGCGTTTAAAACTTTTAAATTTCGCCACGGCATCGAAAGCTTCTAGGGAACCCAAAGGCGGCAGGCGTTTATGTTTCATGATGAGATATTTTCATCCATGGCTGAAATCTATGACTTTGATTGCCCTAAATTAAGCGATGTATTCTGGTATTACAAGATGAGATGGATGAGTAATGCTTATCCATTGCTAGCGAGCCACCTGAGAATATCTTTATGACAATGCCTCTCCATAAACATCGCCAACAGCATATTGTAGAATCGCTTCATTCAGACATAAGGCGGCAGTATTGGTCGTTGCTATCCTCATTTTTAATGATTTTGGCGACCGTCAGTCTGCTGCTTGCCGGATTCAGCTGGGTGATAAATGGCCTAAATGCGGTTTTTACTCATCTGGCCAACGGGTCTACAACGGTATTATTGCTGCTAGTGTGGATGAATGAGAAATACAGCCCGCAGCCGCTGATTAATCTCCGGCTGCGTTTACAGACCCGAGAACTGGCGGCAGAGTGGGCTAATATTTTGTATTCCATCTGGGCATGGGTGGCGGTCATTCTGTTGGCGTTGAATTTTTGCCTGTCTTGAGGCGAAAGAGAACGGTAATATTCATCCTATCGACCCAAAAGTTATTCAGGAACTTTATGAGCTTTGCCAACGTCTCTTTTGACTACCAAAAATTTCAAGCTTTGATTGTCCAACCGCTCAGTGAGCAGGTGATGTTGGTGACGTTAAATCGGACACAGGCGCACAATGCTTATAATGCAAACATGGTCAGCGAGCTTGGACAGATTGTGGCTTTTACCGAGGCGACGGTGGCAATTAAAGTGGTGATCCTGACCGGCGCGGGGGAGAAAGTTTTCTGTGCCGGGGCAGACCTTAAAGAAGCGTTTATCGACAGTGGTAAAGGGTTGCTCAACGCGCACGGTGGCTATAATCCGTTGCAGTATATGCCGCGCCGCAAGGTGTGGATTGCCGCACTCAATGGCCATGCTTTCGGTGGCGGTCTCGAGCTGGCTCTGCACTGCGACCTGCTGGTGGCAGAAGAAAAGGTACAGCTGGCGTTACCTGAAACCCGCCATAGTCTGCTGCCGCTTGGCGGTGGAATTACCCAGCTTGCGGCATTGCTTCCCGCGCCGATAGTGAAAGAAATGATCCTGGCCGGTGGCGTATTGGAGGCAAATCGCGCATACAGTCTGGGGTTGATTAATCGCGTGACCGACAGCCAAAATCTGTTGTCCGCTGCCTGCGAATTGGCCGAGCAAGTGACTCGCAATGCCCCGTTGGCGGTGCAGGCTGCCAATACTCTACTCGAGCACTGTCTTCACGGTGACCCTGCGACATTGGCAATCCGCATGCAGCAAGAGCTTGAACAGTTACAACAAAGCGAAGACTTTACTGAAAGCAGTCAGGCGTTTAAAGAAAAACGAGAACCGCTGTGGAAAGGGAAATAGAAAAATGGCGCTGAAAGTGGCCAGCGCTATCTTTTACAACCCTGTGGTTTACAATACCGTCGTTTTAAACAGCGCGGTTAATCCCAGACCGCCCGCTATGCCCAGCATCGCCATGGCAAATTTGGTGTCAGCAAACTGTTGCGGCGCGGGTTGGCGTAGCAACTGGCTAAATATTCTCGTCACCATAATGCAGCCGGAAGCACCGTAGGGGTGGCCCAGAGCAATCGCGCCACCTTGTAAATTTACACGATGTTCGTCGATTTCTAGCTGATCCAACGATCCTAAAACTTGCGCAGCAAACGCTTCGTTGAATTCGATAATATCGATATTCTCAAGCTTTACAGCAGGCTGACGAGTCAGCAGTTTTTGCGTGGAGGGAACCGGGCCAAGCCCTAAATAGTTGGGATCGACCCCGGCGCTACAGGCATCGACAAACATCAGCCCGTGGGTAAAGCCCATTTCTACTGCCTTTCTGCGGCTCATTACCAGCAGCAGTGAAGCACCGTCGTTAAGCGGGCAGCAATTTCCCGCCGTTACGCTACCCTCAGCAACGAAAACCGGAGCCAGCTTTTCCAGGGCCGCCAGAGAGGCATTGGCCCGTGGGCATTCATCATGCAGCAGCGTTTTTCCCGCCACCTCAACAGGCACAATCTCTTCATTAAACTGGCCGTTTTCCATTGCCGCTACCGCACGCTGATGACTGCGCAGGGCAAAGCGGTCTTGACGCTCACGGCTGATAGCGCATTTTTGTGCAACATTTTCCGCCGCGACACCCATTTCAGGATCACCAATCTCCTCTGGAGAGAACCTTGCGCGGCCAAAGAAACGCGGCATCTGTTTCAGACTTTGCGGTTTTTCGACGCGCCACGGGGCGGTGCTAACGCTCTCGACGCCGCCAGCCAGGTAGCATTCTCCGGCACCGGCCTGCACCAGGCGACAGGCGTGGATTACTGCCTCTAGCCCCGAGCCGCATTGGCGGTCAAGTGTGACGGCGGGAACTGAGTCGGGTAATCCAGCAGACAGCGCGGCGAGGCGTGCAATGTTGCCGCCGCCGCCAGTGGCATTGCCGATGATAACTTCATCAATTTGGCAGGGATCTCCCCGGTAACTGCCGAGAATTTTGTCGAACAGCGGCGCGAGCAGGGCTTCCATGCTGATGGTGGCAAATATGCCGTAGGCTCTGCCGATGGGCGTGCGGCAGGCTTCGACAATCACCGGCTGGTTACTTTCAGCAGGCTGAAAATTGAGAGATAAGTCGTTAGATTTCATGATTGATAAACTTCTTCTCAAGAACGCTGCGTTTGATTTTTCCGCTTGGGGTCAGCGGCCAGACTTTCATTTTATAAAACTCTGCGGGGACTTTGTATTTTGCCAGATGTAAGAGGCAAAGCTCGGGCAGTTGGCCGACATCAAGGGTTTCGCTTTCGAAAAAGGCGATAAGCTTTTTGCCGCGATAGTCATCCTCCAGCGCAATAACTACGGCTTCAATCATGCCCGGCAGAGACTTCAGTGCGGATTCAATTTCTGACAGATAAATATTATTGCCGCCGCTCACGATCATATCGCCACTGCGCCCAATGACCACCAGACACCCTAGCTCATTAATATATCCAATATCTCTTACGCTTGATCCAAACAATTGGCTAGTAAAGGCTTTACCATCGTCGCCCCACAGATAGCCGGAACATATTTGTTCGCTGTTGAGATAAATAGTACCTGGAGTGTTTGGCGGTAGCGCCTGGCCCTGCTCATCACGAATTGACCAGCTGACCTCGGGAAAAGGCAGCCCTACGGTGGCTAATTGGTCGTCAACGTTTTCATCGTCCAGCGTCGAGACGGCAATAAAGCCCAACTCAGAAGCGCCATAATATTCCTGCACCCGAGCATTAGGGAAAATTGACCGTGCATGGCGGTAATGATTCATCTCCAGCTTGGCACCCGCTGAAAGCAAATGAGTCAGCTGATTTAAAGGTGCAAGGTCTGCAGATTGCAGCCGCCAGAAAGCAGTCAGCATGGTCGGGACTAATACCAGCCGCTGGACTTGATGCTGCGCCAGAATAGTCAAAGCCTCGGCGGCATCCCATTTTTCCATACAGAAAAAAGGAGTTCCGGCGTCAAGTGCTTCATTTAAACAGTATAGGCCGATACCGTGAAATAACGCTCCGGGGAACAGGGTCGAATTAGCATGGGCCAAATCGAAAATCTGGTAGCCGTTTTTAAAACTAACTCGCCATGAATGACGCGAGCGCATAAAAGCTTTTGGCGTACTGGTGGTACCCGAGGTGAAGTTGATCAGAAACGGCGTTGGCGCATCGACGTCTCGCTTCACGGCTTGAACATCATGATTGGCTATTTTGCTGCAAGTGTCTTCAACCAAAAGAGTGCTGAGTTTTAGCTCGTGTGCCAAATCCTGCAACTGGTTCTGCGACTGTTTAAGCAACAGTAAATCAGGCTGCAAACGCGTCAAAACGTCGCGCAACTGCTCCAGCGGCAACATGGGGTCGATTACCGCACAAATATTCTGATTTGCAGTAGCAGCAAGCCAGGCAGGAGGAAACTGTAAATCATTGCCCAGAGCTACCGCAATAACCGGCCCTGAGGCGATTGACGAATTGTGGCGTTGATTACCCACTTTTTCGGCTATCACGCTAAATAGCGACAATGTCCGTTGCCAAAGTTGCCGCCAGCTCAGGGATTTACCGGCAATATTAATTGCCGTTTCTTCACCTTTAGCGGCGGCATGGGCGCAGACTTTATCGTGAACCGGCATAACTAATGATTACCTTGCGCAATAGTAGTTTCAATAAACGAAAAATGACTGATGAGCAGATCGCGCGTTTCTTGTGTAATAGGACGAGGTTTATTGTCTTCAATATTTACACAAACCCACACTAATTTTCCCTCGGCACAAATAACCGCTTTATCTTTAATTTCAAGTTTGATGTTAAAGATTAAACTGCTATTTCCCAGCTTTTCAATATAAACCGCAGGAGTGACGATGTCGTCTACGGATAGGGGATAGAGGAATATTGCCTCGCATTTTTTCACATGATAGGATACGCCCGATGTAGCGGGGCGGAAATATTGTATCATCTCATTGGCGCGTAATTGGTTAACCACGGCATCTTCGAAGTAATCTAAATATACTGAATTATGCACGTGGCCGTTAAGGTCTATATCGCGCATTGACACTCGAAACGAGTCGATCTCATTATGACTATTCATTTATACGACCCATTGCTATATTCATCCATTATACGTTTTTCTCTGAAGAAAATTTTACATGAAAGATAAAGCGCTCACCAGAGCAATAGTCAGAGAGTTCGGCCTGATTCAAGACGTGGTGCAGCTCGAAAATATGCCCTTGCCTGAGCTGGCAGAAGGTGATGCACGCGTCAAAATGGTGTATGCCACTATTAATCCTTCCGATATCATCACCATTTCAGGGGCTTATCGTTCACGCATCTCGGTGCCTTTTGTGCCTGGTTTCGAAGGGGTTGGCGTGATTGAACAGGCTCCGGCGGACAGCCATCTGCCCGTAGGCCAGCGCGTTTTGCCGATTGGCAGCATGGGTAACTGGCAGACTTTTAAGGATACCAAGCCTGAATGGTGTTTCACCTTGCCTGATTTCGTCAGCGATCGGCAGGCGGTGAACAGCTATGTGAACCCGATGACTGCGCTGCTGATGCTTACCGAGGCGCTGGATGCTAAACCAGGTCAACGGATCTTGGTCAATGCGGCCAATTCTGCGATTGGCAAGATGCTGATCCGCATAGCGAATCAGTTGGGTATGACGCCAATAGCCGTGGTGCGCAAGCGTGAAAACATCGATATTTTTGAGGGCTACCAGCTTGAAACCGTATTGAATTCCAGCGACGCTGCTTACCTGCAAGAATTGCAAAGAATTAGACGTAGTGGCGGAGTGCATGCGATTTTCGACTGTATTGGTGGTGACGAATCGTTGACCTTCGCCGAAATTTTGATCCCCGGCGGCCAGTTTATTCACTATGGTTTGCTTTCCGGCAAGCCCGTACCGCCGCAGTTTTGGCGCTCACGCCCGGATATTCGCTTTATGAATTTCCATCTACGTCAGTGGATCCACAGCCAGGAAAAGCCAGTGGTGCAAAAGCGTATTGATCAGGTAATGGAATTAATACGCGATGGCGTGGTGCATACTGAAATAGCCACGGCCTTTAGTCTGAATAATATTTCTGACGCCATTGAGGCAGCCGTTTTCGGTGAATTAAAAGGCAAGATCCTGATCGAGATATAATTAATATCATTTTTGTTCTTTAAAAATAAAAAGCTGCGAAAATTATTACGCAGCTTTTTTACATCGAAAAATATTAACGACTTTCCAACGTGGGATAAGCTTTTCGCACTGGCCTGACGATCAGTACTGTTAAAATAACCTTAATAATATCGCCGGGAATAAATCCCATGGCGCCGATAAATGCCTGGCCCAGGCTTATTTTGGCAAAGGCTGAAATCCATGGAATGCCAGAAGAATAAATAATGACAATTCCACCCAACGTGATAAAGATAGCTTCCTTCAGCACTGACAGCGAGCGGCTATTTTTCTCATACAGATAACCAATAACCAACGCGGCAATTGGCCACGCTAGAATAAAACCTCCGCTTGGCCCCATAAATATTCCCAGACCGCCACGTCCACCGGCTAATAGCGGTAATCCGACTATCACTAATAAGTCGAATAATACCATTGCCAACGCGCCGCGTTTGGCTCCGGCAATCGCACCTGCCAGCATTGGCCCCATAGATTGCGCGGTGATTGGCACGGCAATAATCGGTAGGGTGAAAGCCGGAAATAATCCCATGGCGGCAGTAATTGCGGCAAACAGGGCAATATAAACAATATCTTTAGTCGACATCCGAGGTCTCTTTTTTAGCTGCTTTATTTTTCCGATAAGGCGATTGCGGATCATAAGCTCGCGCCTCCAAGGCTGCTGCGATGTTATCCGCCATTTTTAGGGTACGAACAATAACTGGAATAGCGACGGCGATCACGCTGTTATTTAAACCTCGGGCTTTCTGCGCCTCGCGGACTTCTTGGGTTATCGACGCCAGCACTGGAATAAATCGCAACGCCAGTGAGAGCGCAAGGCTAATTTTTGCCGGATTAATGCCGACGAAATATAACCAAGTCAGCCTTTTTTCCAAAGCATCGATCATGTCCGAGCTGCGGGTGGTCAGGGTTACCAGGGAAGCGGTCAGCATCAGGGCACTTAAACGCAACACTACTATTAGACCCGACTGCCAGTTAACCATCACCAGTTGCACGATAAACAGCAGTATCAGAATGGCGAAAATAGGTTTTATCTGCGCCAGCATAACTTTAGGCTTAATACCTGCCAGCGGGTAAAACACCCCCACTAAGGCAAGAGCTGTAGCGGCAAAAATCATATTGGGATATACGAACAGCAGCGTTCCCAACACGGCTAGCATTAAGATTTTTAGACCCGGCGGAGTGCGATGAATAAAAGAATTGCCGGGCATATACTCACTGATGGTCATGACATCATCCTGATATAAGCAGGGAGCGCCACGGAGGGAATATCATCCACGACGATTTTCCCTTGATCAAATACTAGAACGCGGTCAAATTCTTGCAGGAACTCCAGATCATGAGAAACCACGATCGTCTTCTGCTCCATCTCGTCAATTGCCTGAGCAATACGTTTCTTATTGCGCAGGTCTAACAAGGTAGTAGGTTCGTCGAAAACAATATAATCAGGCTGCATCACCAGCACGCCGGAAATAGCCATCAGCTGTTTTTGACCGCCGCTCAATAAATGCGAAGGATGCTGGCGGAACGATTCCATATCATAACGGGCGAGGGTGGCGTCAATTCGCTCGCGAATGACTTCTTTAGGCAGGCGTAGATTTTTCATGCCAAAGGCCAAATCCTCTTCCACAATAGGAAAGACAATCTGGTTGTCAGGATTTTGAAATACAAAACCGACTTTGCGACGTACCGCTTTGCCCTCATTGCGAGTATTAAGGCCATCAACAATGACATCACCCTGTTGCGGGATAAGCAAGCCATTGAGCAATCGGGCAAAAGTACTTTTTCCGCAGCCGTTGCTGCCTACCACGCCAACACGTTTTTCATCGAGTTGCAGGTTGATATTATTCAGCACCTGAAGATCGCCAAAAGCGTGCGAAACCTGTTTTAATTCCAGCATTTACTGATTACTCATTCTTAATTACCGCCTGAATTCAGTTCCCACGGGCGTGAGGGCGTTTAAAGCCTGCGAATTATATCGATATCACCGGCGTTATAGCTTGTGATTTTGCCGTTTTGATCTCTTAGGCAAATATGGCCTTCGCGAGTTACACCGGTACAAATTCCTGACGCCCATTCAGTGCGGTCGCGGTCGAGGGAAATTCGTAATGGCGCATTGCGACCGTATAAATGAGCGTTATATTGCTCACAAATCGGAGTGAAACCGAATTCAAGCCATTGATTCAGGTGCATATTCCAGCATTGAGTCAGCGCCTGCGCCAGCTCTTCGAGACTAATTTTAACCTTATCGGCCAGTGAAAAAGTCTCATAGGGAACATTCTCTGGGCGACTTACCAGATTAACACCAATGCCAATGTAAAGAACCTTACCCACCAGTTCAATCAGCGTGCCCGAGACTTTATGCCCATTAACCAGCATATCGTTAGGCCACTTGATTTGCACTTTGGCACTGTCTTGCATAAGTGGCTGCAGGATATCGTGCAACGCCAGGCCGGTCATCAGTGCTAACGTCGGTAAATCAGCACGAGAAAGCGGGGCAGGGATGGCAAAAGTCAGCGCCAGATTGCCTGCGGGGGTCTGCCAAACGCGGTCAAATCGCCCACGACCGGCAGTTTGCCGCTCGGCAGCAATGGCAAAACCCGGTGCTTTGCCAGCATCGACCAGACGTTTTGCCTCGCTGTTAGTGCTGTCGATCTCTTTATAAAAGGTAATTTCCATTATTTTCTCATCCGACCAATAGTCAGTTGTTCAACCATTGCTGCGGGTGATAACGACATAATAAAGTCTATAGCCCGGCAAATATCGGCAGTTTCAAGCATTTCATGCGCCGCCAGACCGGATCCCTGCGCCATTTCGGTATCGACCACGTCTGGGCACAATACCGTGACTTTTATCCCTTGGGATGCCAGTTCACGGCCCAATGATAGGCTGTAGCCCACTAATGCGTGCTTGCTGGCGGCATAACCTGCGATACCGCCAAAGGCCTGAACGCCGCTTACCGAGGAGAGATTGAAAATTCGCCCCTGTTTTGAGCGGGCCAGTGCGGGAATGCACAGCTGGCAAAGATGGTGGACAGCCGCGACGTTGGTGTCCAGCATGGCGCTAAAATCGCCTAACGTGGCCTGACTGGAGCCCGGTCGAAAAATACCGGCGGCATTGACCAGCACGTTGAGCTGCGGGAAGGCGGCCAGCGCGGTATTGACCTTTCGCTCAACCTCGTTCGCGGCGCAAAGGTCGGTGGCAATAATTTGCACTTGCTGTCCGGCCTTGACCGGCAGCGAAGCGGCGACGGCATTGAGCAGATTTTCGTCGCGAGCCAGAAGGATCAGGCTGTAGCCCTGTTCGGCAAAATATTGGGCGACCTGTCGCCCAATGCCCCGGCTGGCCCCGGTAATCAGCGCTACTTGTTGAGTCACGTAAGGCCTTATGATTCTAACTAATTGATAAGTAATGTATGATTTTTTTAATCGCGCTACATTATTCCGCTTTTAAAGGTTAAATACAATTTAGCTTTGTGCGCTTTCTGCGAACAGCTGGTTCAGCGAAGTCGCCTCTATTTCGGCATAGAGAGAAAATTCGTCAATCACCTCGCGACCAAGAGCGGTTTCAAACGCCGACCGATTGGGATTGCCGCTGCTGACATGGTTTTTTTCGCTGCCAAGATTTGACTGGAAGATGCCCGCCGCACTGACCGGTAAAAAGTCTTCATAGATGATGGGCGTCACCAGCACTAACCCCTGTTTAATCAGTGAGTCGAGATGTGCGGGGATGTTTTGATCGGCTGGCAGCTTAGCGCCGTTTTTTAACGTATAGCGGAAATAGCCAAGTTTTTGCTGCCTTAGAGACTCGATATCATCAGGAAACGCGGCAAAGGCGTGGGCGAAATGCTGCTGATGCTGGTCGTTATTGTTTGAGGTATCCGAGGCCGAGGCTCTCAACAACAGCTGATCGTAAAGCGCGCGCCCTTCGGGCGTTAGTGCTAGCCCGCGCTGTTCGATTTCGCCAAAGCGCGCGGTGTGTTTACCTTCTTCAGAGTCTGTAAAGGTAATACGCTCACTCAGCGCTTTGAAGCTGGTTTGACGTAACAGAATCGGTACGTGGCGCAACGGCGGCCCTTCAATCACCTCTTTCGGGGTGATGCCAAACTGCGGCATGATCCTTTGTACCTGATCAATATCCAGCGTTCTCGGCGTCAGGTGATTGATATGCGGACCTTTAAAACTCACAACATCGGCTATCAGACGGTGATGTTCCAGCAGCGCATTGTAACTATCGAGGCTGACCAGTGCATCACTGTGCCAGCGGAAAGTTTTCAGAGCCTCACTGACAAATTCGTCGGCTTGCCCGTCACTAAGCCCGTTTTGCTGCTCGCTCAATGCAATCAGTTCGCGAACGCGAGGAGAAAAAATATCCCGCGCCTCAAGTATTTTGCGTGCCTTTTCTCTCAGGTCTGAGTTATCAATCAATTCAAGCCGCAACAGCGAGGTAAATACTCGGAAGGGATTAATGAGCAAGGCTTGTTCAGTTATTGGACGAAAGGCAGTGGAATGGACCGGAACACCTGCGGCAGATAAATCGTAATAACCTACCGGCGACATACCCATGACTGCAAACAGGTCTTTCATGGTAGCGAGCTCACTGGCGGTGCCAAGACGGATCGCACCATGGCGTTCAACGTCGAGCCGATTTAATTCTGAGCCCTGCTGGTGTTCAGCAAAAGTATCAGGATGCTTGCTCAGATAATCTGTATTAGTTTCTTTAACGATTTGCAGCAGCGTGCCGTATTGCGGCACCTCTTGCTGATACATTTGTGACATGGCTTTAGAAAAACGGTCACGGATTATGTCCTGCGAAATAGTTTGTTTATCCATCTCTGTCACCTTATCTATTGCTCGGTATTGACTGTGCCTGATTCAAAGATACACTGAAATCACCCATCAATCAGAGACTAATAAGGAGGAACCCCCATGCTGTTATGTGATTTGATTGATTACTCACATTTCTTTGGTAATCACCCTTGCTCAAGCGTTTCCGGCCTCGTGCTGCGATAACCCCTGCTTGAGCGAAGACAATTAAAGCGTTAATGAAGAGTTAACCCCGCACTTCACTTCAGCTTTCCGGGTTGTCGTCAGCTTTTATTGACGACGGGCATGCCAATGCCTGCAATTCTGGAATAAGCAATGAGCACATTACTTTCTGCACAATCTGTCTCTTATGAGACGCCTAACGGTCCCTTGCTGTCTGAGGTTTCATTCAACCTTAAAAAAGGCGATCGCATGGGTCTGATCGGCCACAACGGCAGTGGAAAAAGTACTTTTCTAAATATTCTCAATGGTAACCTTGCCCCGACTTCTGGCAGCGTGATTCGTGCCGGACAATGCCTGATGGCGACCATAGAACAGCATCTGCCTGAGGCATTGAGTTCTGGCTCACTATTGGATGTGATTCTGGAAAAGCTACCTGAAAATCAACGCATTTCAGAGAGTTGGCGCGCCGAGCGGCTATTGGCAATCCTGGGTTTTGACTCAGCTAGCGGGTCACAGACTGTTGCTACGCTGAGCGGTGGTCAGCACACGCGTTTGATGCTGGCGCGAGCGCTGATACTGGAACCCAATTTGTTGCTGCTCGATGAGCCTGGCAACCATTTGGATCTGCCCACTTTGCTATGGCTCGATGAGTTTCTAAAGCATTGGAATAGCAGCTTTATTCTGGTATCTCACGACGAAGTGCTGCTTGACAGTGTTACCAACAGCACCTGGATACTACGTGATAAAACGCTGCACTATTTCGGCTTACGCTGTAGCGAGGCTCGAGTAGCTTTAGCGCATCGGGATAAAACCGATGCCGAACGCCGCCATGCCGAGCAGCGTGAAATTGAGCGGGTTGAAAAGAGCGCGACTCGTCTGGCGCTGTGGGGCAAGGTTTACGATAACGAAGGTTTGGCCCGTAAAGCGAAACAGATGGAAAAGCACATCGATCGTCTTAAAGATGAGCAAACTCAGCTGGCCGCCGCCAATGTCTGGCGTTTAAATTTACAGGGCGAAAGGTTGGACGCCGATCGAGTGTTGGCATTTTCATCCGTGGATGTCAGTCCGGCGGCGGGTGCTGAGACTCTGTTTTCACTTGAAAATCTTCAGCTAAAAAGCGGCGACCGAGTGGCGTTGATGGGCCGCAACGGCTGCGGGAAATCGTCGCTGTTGCGCCTGCTTTGGCGTTCTATCGGGCAAAGTTCAGCGGGTATCGTTTGGCATCCGCGAGTTGCAGTCGGTTACTACGACCAGAGCCTGCAACAGCTGAATGACTGCGACAGTTTGGGTGATGCGCTAGGTCATTTTGTCGCTTTAACTGAAGAGCAGTGCAAGATGGCATTGATTGGCGCGGGTTTTCCCTATCTTCGCCATCAGCAAAAGGTTGCATCGTTAAGCGGTGGTGAACGATCGCGTTTATTGTTTGTGGGATTATCCTTGGCACGCTATTCACTGCTACTGCTTGATGAGCCAACCAACCATCTCGATATGGAAGGCAAAGAAGAGCTGGCTGAGACGCTGCGCACTTTTCCCGGCGCGGTGCTGCTGGTTAGTCACGATCGGGCGCTAATCGAAAACAGCTGTAACCGTTTCTGGCTGGTAAACGACAACCGACTGGAAGAATGGCATCAGCTTGAAACGGTTTATGAGCGTTTAGGCGGTAGAGTAAGCGCGACTTCTGCTAGTGATCTGCCCTCTGCGTTGCCAGTAACGCTCGAGAATCTAACGGATGAAGACAGCCTGCTGGAGCAGCTTTGTCAACTAGAACAGAGGCTTGAGGAAGAGCTTGTGCGCAAGGTTCGCCATCAAAAACCGCTGGTGCAACAGCAATTGCGTGCTGATATCGAAAAGGTCATGCAGAAACTAGGCATGGTTTAAAAGTGCGTTAATGGCTAAATGAAAGTCTAAGGTAGCGACCTCTGCTCAATTCATCAGGGCAGGGGTCTTAACTTGATGCTTAATAATTAAAACCTTCTATTTCAACAGACATCGTTTCCCGCAAGTCTTTTTGAGAACGTTCATGTAAACACGGCCTGACCGGTTTTTTGAGCGAAATATTCTTGATATGAAAATAAAACTGATTATCATTTTCAATATTAATTGGGCGTAATTGTCATCAAGTATGTTGAAAAGCAGTTAAATACGGGCGCATGCCGCGTTTCAGTCCGAGAGTGAATCTATAGCGCCGTACATTTCCCTATAAGAAGGGTACGCCGGTAAAAAACACTGTTACCGAGGAGCATAACGTTTTACTCGGTAGCAGGTTAAAGAGGCGGGTTGCCAAACTGATTTTTGTTCAGGCTTTACTTTGCCTTACGTCGACGGTAACCGTTTCTGTTAAAATAAAAACCTTCATCAGGGCGTTAAAGCCCAGATCAGGCTGGAGACCTTGCTCCGCCAGATATTCTTTTATATTGATAAATTTTCTCATAATTGTTTTGTCTTGTTCAGATAAGCACGGTGTAAATTACAGAGAGGTAACGTGTCGGAAAACACTTTTCGCAGACCAAAAATCGTGGCTGCAGCTTTATCAGGGTTCTTTAATTCCCCCATTTCAGGCGGTATCGTTCTTATTATCGCGTCTATTGCGGCAATCATTGTTGCCAACTCTCCGCTTAGCGAAAGTTATGAATTACTGCTTCACTACACGGCTGCCGGATTGTCCACTGAACACTGGGTCAATGATGGCCTAATGGCGATTTTCTTTTTGCTGGTTGGTCTTGAGATCAAACGCGAACTGCTCGTTGGTGAACTTTCAACGTGGAGCCAGCGTGCGTTACCAGGTTTTGCAGCATTGGGAGGAATGGCTGTTCCTGCGCTTATTTATACTGGATTCAACGTAGGGGACAGCAAAACCCTGGCAGGATGGGCCATCCCGGCCGCTACCGATATTGCTTTTGCACTTGGCGTACTCGCCCTGATTGGCAGCCGCGTACCCGCTTCGCTGAAAATATTTCTGTCGGCGTTGGCAATTCTCGATGACATGGGTGCGGTGATCATTATTGCTCTTTTCTATACCAGCAGCATCTCCATGACCATGCTCATGGCTGCCGCAGGCGTGGTGGTGTTGCTGTTTATTATGAATCGCGCTGGCGTAACGCGCCTTCTGCCTTATTTATTGGCGGGCGGCGTGCTGTGGTTTTGCATGCTGCAGTCGGGCGTGCACGCAACTATTGCCGGGATCGTTTTGGCATTTTTCATTCCAATACGTGGAAAAACGGTGGATGAAATAGCTCCGCTTGAACGTCTGGAGCACGCGCTAGGTTCCTGGGTGACTTTTCTGGTATTGCCGATATTTGGATTTGCCAACGCTGGCGTGTCGCTGTCGGGCATGAGTTTGGGTAATTTGACGTCCCCGGTTCCCATCGGCGTGGCGCTGGGCCTATTTCTTGGCAAGCAGGTTGGTGTTTTCAGCCTGTCACTTTTGGCCATTAAACTCGGGTTGGCAAGAAGACCCTATAACAGCTCGTGGATGCAGTTATACGGCGTATCGGTGCTCTGTGGTATCGGTTTTACCATGAGCCTGTTTATCGGCAATCTGGCGTTTGCCCAATCACCTCTTCTGGTCGATGAGGTTAAGGTCGGGGTGCTGGCAGGCTCAATTATTGCCGCGCTGGCCGGCGTTCTGATACTGCGCCTCGCATTGCCGTCAAGGCCTGCAGTCTAAAATTTGTTAATGAATATCGTGCGGTGAAAGTTATTGCTCAGTCCGGTTGTGGTTTAAGAAACAGCGATTGGCAAAATCGCTAAACCGGACTGAGTTTCCTTCAAGTGAGCTAATATTTGGTAAACTTGTTTTTAGCTAAGAGTTATTGGCTAAAAGTTATTAGCCAAAAGTTATTAGCCAAATAGTACTGAACCGAAAATTATTTAGCCGAAAGTTCCTTTCTAACAATGTGTGCGCCTAAACTTAAAGCATTTAGCTTGCCTCTTGCTACTCGGCGAGGTAAAGGGATCATGCCACAGTTGGTGCTTGGGTAAAGTTTGTCTGCATCTACAAACTGAAGTGCTTTTCGCAGCGTTTCGGCGACTTCCTCTGGTGTCTCAATGTTATTGGTTGCCACATCAATGGCACCAACCATGACTTTTTTCCCACGGATCAGTTCAATAAGATCCATTGGAACATGAGAGTTTTGACACTCCAGCGAGATTATATCAATGCTGGATTTTTGCAGCTTAGGGAAAATTTCTTCATATTGTCGCCACTCTGTGCCCAGAGTCTTTTTCCAATCCGTATTGGCTTTAATGCCGTAGCCATAGCAAATATGCACAGCAGTTTCGCATTTAAGTCCTTCAACGGCTCTTTCTAAAGCGGCAATGCCCCAATCATTTACCTCATCAAAGAACACATTAAATGCAGGCTCATCAAATTGGATAATATCGACACCCGCAGCCTCTAATTCCCTGGCTTCTTCATTGAGGATTTTAGCGAATTCCCAAGCGAGTTTTTCGCGACTTTTGTAGTGATTATCATAAAGCGTATCAATCATAGTCATTGGACCTGGCAGAGCCCATTTAATAGGCTGCTTGGTTTGCTGACGTAAAAACTTGGCATCTTCAACAAAAACGGACTTTTGACGGCTCACTGCACCCACAACTGTCGGCACACTTGCATCATAGCGATTGCGAATTCTTACCGTCTCACGTTTCTCGAAATCAACACCGCTGAGGTGCTCAATAAACGTGGTGACAAAATGTTGGCGCGTTTGCTCGCCGTCGCTGACAATATCAATTCCTGCCTGTAATTGATCTTGCAGGCACAGACGCAGCGCATCTTGTTTGCCGTCAATTAATTCTTGATCCTGCAATTTCCAAGGTGACCAAAGTGTCTCGGGTTGTGCAAGCCAGGAAGGTTTAGGCAAACTGCCCGCAGTCGAAGTGGGTAATAAAATTTTCATAATAGATGACCTTGTATTTTTGGTTAATCAAAGAACGGAATCAGCAGACCATTGCTCAAGAATAGTTTGGTAGGGCTTAATGAAGTGCTCCTCAGTAAACTTCCCTTGCTCAACGGCCAGTTGGCTACGTTCTTCTCGATCATAAACAATCAGAGTTAACGAATAATCCTGGTGATTCAAGCTTGGTTGGTAGCATTTTGCTGCTGCAGAATTAGCATTGTAAATTTCAGGTCGGTAAATTCGTTGGAATGTCTCCATCGTACTGATGGTGCTAATCAGTTCAAGATTAGTGTAATCGCTGAGCAAATCGCCAACAAAATAAAATGCCAAAGGCGCAACGCTATTTGCAGGCATGAAGTAGCGCGCACGCAATCCCATTTTTGCAAAATATTCATCAGTCAAGGAAAACTCGTCTTGCTGATATTCAATGCCTAATACAGGATGCTCATTGCCCGTCCGATAATAAGTGTTTTTACTTGAAACACTCAGGCAAATCACAGGCGTTTTATTGAAATTATCTTTGTAGGTATCAGAATTGATAAAACGTTTAAATATATTCCCATGTAAACTGCCAAAATTATCTGGAAGGCTAAATTCAGTTTTGTTTTTATTATGTTCTGACAGCAATATACTAAAATCATAATCTCGCACGTATGAAGAAAAGTTATTCCCTAAAATCCCTTCAATACGTGAGTCGGTTGTTTTATCAATAATATTTGTTTTCAATATTTCAATCACTGGGAAGGTATCACCCTTGCCCTCAATTCCAATATTCAACTCAACAGAAATGATTTCAAGTTCAACAGAATAGCGATCGCCCTTGGGATTATCCCAATGCGCCAAGGAATTGAAACGATTGTCAATCATTACCAAGGCGTTGCGCAAGTTATCTTGGCGTTTCTCACCGCGAGCCAAGTTCGCAAAGTTGGTCGTAATACGCGTACTTTCCGAGGGGTTATAATTTTCGTCGAAACGAATGCTCTTAATAGCAAATGTACATTCTTTATTCATTGCAAGCTGGTATCCTAATTATTATATAAAACCTGAATTTATTTCTTGCTTTTTCAGAGTTTTTAAATTTATTTTCTGGTTTTGTTACCCAGTATTCATCGTAATGTATATAGCTAATAATAATGTGTATTTTATGCCAGACTCACTGATTGAGTAAAAGTGATTTAATTTCATTGAAGCATGAGTCATCTTCATGATCTGCAGCGGGATTGGATTCGGCGATACTGCGAAGGTGGTTTTTTGCTAGTATTCTACAATAAATTCATTGGGTTATGGTTTTCAAGAGAAAGAAATTCATGGCAGGCTGTACGTCAAAAACGGTCATTTCGGCGAGTTCCTCAGCGGGAATGGCGATTTGATTAAGGTTTTTTGCTCATAAAGACGGTTGTTCCACCTTTGAACGGTTCACGACTGTCGATTTTGTATCCGAGTGCTTTTCAATCCAAAGATAATCAGCATGCGGCCATGTTTCAATTAGGCCAACAATCTCCGACCCATGAATCGCGAGATCAATGTCATGATCACGGACAGATTTGTTAAAATCAGCCGTCATGGGCGTGGGTTCTCGACCAATCACCGAAATCCATTTGCAATAGGCTGCGCGCACAATCTCCCGCACTGATTCTGCTTCGTTTTCTTCGGCGCGGCGGATAGTGATATTACAGCTCATTGACCTATCCACATTGCCATGCCAATAGATACGGGTGCGGTTTCTTTAAACCCATATTTTTTATAAAGGAAAGATGCATCGCCATCGGCGATAAGGCTAATATAAACCTCAGTGGTGGCAATTTCCTTTAATTTATCCATTAGCGTTGACATGATTTCTTTACCCAAACCTCGCCCTTGATGTTCGGGTAATACAGCAATATCAACTATCTGGTAGCAGAGACCGTCACCTATCACTCTTCCCATGGCGACGACATTTTCCCCATTTCTTATTAACGCGGATACCACCGTGTTCGGTAATCCTCGTTTGGCCGCCTCGTGGGAACGAGGAGTCAGGCCTGCTGCTTTACGAAGATGCAGATAGTCAGTAATAGAAGGAATCTCAACGAAAGTTTTATAACTGGCCGCCATGTTTAGGGTTCCTTTATTCTCGAACATTTTCGAGTTACGACTGTTGGAATTTGTATTAGGTCCGCTTACCATTATGGCCGTTCAGCGTTATTCCTGAAGACACTAAGTGCTGGAAGCGGACAATAAAAATACGATTTAACCTATCAGCGATTCGGGCAGAATACTCTTACCACTCAACCGCGGTTAAATCGCTATATTTGATGTCTAACGCGGCGTGCTGCGAATAGAAGCAGGCCCGGCGGTTAATTCAACGGTATCCGGTAATTTGATAAGCTTCTTATCTTTAATTTGATAAACGACCAGCTGTTTTTCAACGTTGAACTGGGCAATGATATGCTGACTGTCTTTGGTAAATATTACGCCTTGGCCAGCCGTTGCTGCCGGCACTTCATTGACTTGTCGGGCTTTACCCTTATCAATGGCAAACAGAGTTAATTTTCCCTGCAAGTGCTGACCCGTACTCCCCTTGGGCAGGTTTGAACCATCCATTGACAAAACGGCTATCCATTTTCCATCTGGCGAAATAGCGACGCCCTCAGGTGTGGAAGGGACGGTAAGGTATTGTACAGTTTTAAACGGGTACACAGAGGTGTCAATCAAACTCACGCTGTCGCTGTCGGCGATTTTTTGCGTGTGATCGTCCGCCAGGCCTGCGAGTCCAACATTGCTTACAACAGCCCAATGGCCATCACTTGAGATATCAATGGTATAGGGAGCCACACCGCTGCTGAGGCGCACTCGGCTATCAGACACTTTTCCACCGTCAATATTCACCACGGCAATGCCCTGTTGATCACGCATTGCGACCAGGGCGTGTTTGCCATCGTGGGTGAAACTGATACCGGCTAATCGTCCATTACTGAGCTGTATCGAATTGGATAATGTGACTGCGTTGCCTGCGATGTTTAAAACGTAAAGCTTACCGTCAACGCCAGCCGCCAGAGCCAGAGTGCCTTCAGGATTTACGGCAATGCCCTGTGGGCTGGTAGGTAAGGCCAGTTTTTCAATTTCCGGTTTGGTACCATCAAGCGCAATAACCTGCAGATATTTCTCGGCAATTAACGTATGGCTTTGATAATCATATCGCGTTGGAGCACTTACAAATGCGGTTTTGCCATCAGGAGTAATCGCGACAGCCTGAGGCGGCCCCTGGATACCAAAACTTACCGGCACGGTGTGCAATAATTTCATCGGAAATTTGCTGGCATCAAAAACGGTCAATGTATCCGGTGAAGCGGGGACTGGAAAGGTATCATGCCCGTTTACGCGTTGATATTTGCCATCATTGGCTGAAACAATAAGGTCTGCCGACCATGCTACTCCTGTGGATAATGCCATGAGAAGTGCAGTGCATAATACTTTCCGCTTAAGGCCATGCGCTTTTAAAATCATAGTACCTTCTTTAAACCAGAAAATTGTGAATCACTTTGAAGAGATTCAGGGCGTTCACTTAAATATCATTAATCTGCTCAACTAGCAGACTGTCAATTCTGAAACATGTGAGCAGGTATGCTATGACCAAACTTTTAGGCTGAGCCTGGATGGCTTTGCCAAAAATGGTCATTCAACTCAATTAGTTGAATCGATTTTTTGATAAAGATAAAGCACATCTAATGCTAAATGGTGATCTTTGTGAACATAGTGTTTATTTTAGGTTAAAGTGCTAGGCGCGTTAGCCTTTGCTGAAACTTATCAATCCCAAACTATAAAATGTTCATCTGCGGCAACTAGGTACAGCCTAAAAAATTACGGGTATAATCTCTCCTATGATTCCACGACTTTAGAAACGAAAATGACCAAACTTACCTTACAAGAACAGATGCTAAAAGCTGGTTTAGTGACCAGCACGAAAATGGCCAAGGTCCAGAGAACGGCTAAAAAGTCACGAGCTCAGGTTCGTGAGGCCAGAGAGGCTGTTGAAGAGAGTAAAAAGGCACAGCTTGAGCGTGATAAACAGCTAAGCGAACAACAAAAACAGGCTGCACTGGCAAAAGAATATAAAGCTCAGGTGAAACAGCTTATAGAAATGAATAGAATTGATATTTCAAAAGGGGATATTAATTTTAACTTTACAGATAATAATTTAATTAAAAAAATTGTTGTCGATAAAACGACTCAAGCACAGCTGATTAATGGCCGTCTCGCCATCGCTCGTTTAGTTGTTAATAGTAATGGCGAGAGTCAATACGCTATTATTCCCGCCAGCGTCGCCGATAAAATTACGCAACGAGATGCCAGCAGCATTGTATTAAATAGTGTGCTTAGTCAGGAAGAACAGGATGAAGAAGATCCGTATGCTGATTTTAAAGTGCCCGATGATTTGATGTGGTAATTAATCTTTGCAGATGCCTGTATATAAAAAGTACTCCCAGGCTTTTTATTAAGATTTAATGGCCAGCGAGTCCTGATGAAAACCCCGGGGGAGTCGCCAAGTTGGGCTGGCACCGCAATTTGTGCTCAAAATCTGTGCGCCCTATCAATACTGTCAGGTTCAAAACGGGCTGACATTGCTGGCTTTGATCGATTCTCCGCTGACTGGATGGGCGAAATGCAATTCGCTGGCATGGAGCATGAGTCGCGGAGTGCGTTCAGTGCCTGGTGATATCAGGCCGCCGTACAGGTCACAGCCCAGAATAGGGTGGCCCAACAGCTGGCAGTGAATGCGAAGTTGATGAGTGCGACCGGTTTGCGGGGTCAAGAGTACTCGCGTTAATGGCAGTAACGACCCGTTTTCTAATTCGTGATAAAAGCGCTCAACGACCCGATAGTCCGAGCGGGCAGGCTTGCCGTGGGTTTCACAAATCGACATCAGCGGGAACAGCGCCGGGTCTTTGGCAATCGCCGCGTCTATCACTCCCTCATTGTCGTGCAAATGCCCGCATAGCAGGGCGCTGTAAACCTTGGTTACCGTGCGCTGGCTGAACTGTTTGCAGAGGGCGGCATTAATAGCCTTATTACGCGCAATCACCATCAGCCCGGAGGTGCCAAAATCGAGTCGGTGGACCAGTGTGCAGCCGGGAAAGATCTGCACCAGCCGATGATGCACCGAATCAATATTTTGTGGATTTTTCCCTGAAAGGCTGAGCAAACCTGTGGGTTTATTAATAAGTACCAGGTGCTCATCCTGATAAAGAATCTCTACGTTGCCATGGCACGGCGGGGCAATAAAAGTATCGATTATCTTGGACATCAGGCTACCGGGATAAAGAGTGGGGGCGGATGATAACGAATTTCAAGGCGACTGGCGAGTCTGGCTATTTGTCTCATGAAGCGGCGGCTGGCGAGTCGAATTTATATGCGAATTCATGCTTGTTGATACAAGGCCCGTTTAAGTTAATTTAAACGGGCTTTTCTATAAATTAATGTGCTTTTTTCATCATCATGGCAGTGGCGCTAGAAAGCAGGCAACCAGCCAGCAGATAGACAGCTACGCTACGCCAGTCGCCGCCAGAAAACGTGACCAGCGAGGCAGCAATCAATGGCGTAAATCCACCGCCAACCACGCTAGCCACTTGATAACCTACACCCGCGCCACTGTAGCGATAACTCGCACCAAACATCTCTGTAAACATCGGTTGCTGCACGCAGACCACCATGTCATGAGCCACATTCGCCAGCATAATGGCGAAGAATATGATCCAGAATACAGAGTGAGCTTCCAGCGCCATAAAGAACGGAAAGGCGCTGA
The DNA here is from genome assembly GCF_041200025.1 of Rouxiella sp. WC2420. Lineage (NCBI taxonomy): Bacteria > Pseudomonadati > Pseudomonadota > Gammaproteobacteria > Enterobacterales > Yersiniaceae > Rouxiella > Rouxiella sp. WC2420. The sequence continues at coordinate 1,773,571 of NZ_CP165628.1, forward strand.
GTGTGCCGACCAACGCACCGGTAATGTAAATGCGCCGCCGTCCAAAGCGGTCGGCCAGCCAGGCAAAGCTGGGAATGGTCAGGCAACTTAGGCCGCCAACCAACAAACCGATATTAAGAAACAGTTCGCGTGGTAAACCAAGGTTTTGGGTGGAATAGCTGAGGGCAAAAGTGGTGACAATATACATTGTCAGCAGCTCGCACAGTCGCAGGGCAATAATTTTTAGAAACGCGCTGGGATGGCGTATCAACGCTTCCATAACCGGCAGGCGTCGTTTAGCCTGTACTTCAGGTTCATGCTGACTCTGCTGCTCAAATTCGGCAGACTCGACTATGCCATTGCGGACCCAAAGCGCCGCCAGTACCAATAGGGTGCTGAACAGGAATGGAATACGCCAGCCCCAGCTCAGGAACTGTTCATCGGTGGTGAAATGGCTGATGAGCGAGACCAGGCCGGTCGACAGCAGCAGCCCGACACCGTAGCCTATTTGCACGCCACTGCTGTAGAACGCTTTTTTCTTCTCAGGAGCGCTCTCCACTGAAAGCACCGCCGCGCCTCCCCATTCACCGCCAACCGCGAAACCTTGTATTGCTCGCAGTGACACCAGCAGCACCGGAGCCCACCAGCCAATCATGCTAAAGCTTGGCAATAGGCCGATTAGCGCGGTTGCCAAACCCATTATCCAGACGGTCATCATCAGCATGCGTTTACGGCCAAGACGATCGCCAAAATGGCCGAAGATTACCCCGCCTAATGGCCGGAACAGAAAGCCGACGCCAAAGGTCGCCAAAGCAGCAATGGTCCCCATGGCCGGACTTATCTGCGGGAAAAATTCGCGGTTAAACACCAGGGCCGCGGTGATGCCATAAAGTAGAAAGTCATACCAGTCTACTACTGCGCCAGCGAAGCTACCCCATGCAGCGCGACGGGCACGATTAAGTGAAAACGTCTCCTTGCCGGGGGAAGTCGAAATGAGGGTGGAGTCCATACTTGTCCTGTTTACACCGTTTTTTATGACTACGATTGGTCGAGGTTTACTCACATTACGGCCGACATTTTTTAGCGGCACATGAGACTACCCCGACAACAGGTGAGAGGAAACATAAATTTAAGAAAACAACGACAAGGGGACTCATGGACGTATGAGGATGCAGGAGTCTGACACGCTGATTTGCCAAGGCGTTCAGTCGCACCACTGTTAACCTCAAACCAGTGCTTTGCTGATGACGTTGTGGCTAAATACCCAACATCAAATATCTTGTTTGTTTAATGTGTTTGGTAACCCGGCAATTTAAAACATAATGGGGAATAGATCTTTACTTCAATATTAAATGATGTGAGCCAATTTGATGGGTTAAATAATAATATTGATGAAAGGCGAGGTTACTAGAATAAATACGCCGTTCTACGGGGTGCCTAGAATTAAGATCGGAATCTTAAGTTTAAATATTTAGTATGTGATGCGAGTGATTGTTTTAATGTTAGATGCCTCAGGTGTTCGAATGATTTCTACGCATGGAGGGTAAGAGTTGTATTTTTAACTTCTAATTTTTATTGATTAAAATAAGAGAGTGTAAGAATAAATAACATTTTACCAGCAGTAATAAAGTTGAGTTATTTGTATTGCCATCATGATTTGCTGTTAGAAGTATCATAAAGTTAAATTGGAAGTCAATTATTCTCGCAGCAGTTAAACCACAGTAATGGAAAATAAAAATAATGGATATTCAATATAACAACGAACTGACTCCTGAAGTTTTAGCCAAGATGGGCAAGTCTCCGCTTGTTCTTGAACAACTGGCTGAGATTGCTGAGTTTAATGATGACGCGCGTGAGCTCATCGCTGGACAACAGGAATATTGCTGCCAGCACCCAGGTAATGAAGTAAGAGTAGTGTTGTAATGGGAAATCGTTCTAATTGTTATGGACGAGGTACGGCACTGGAGGGGGACAAAACAACCACGGGTGCAGAATGCATCGCCTCAATCTCCAATGATATCGAGCATGGGCGAAGGGTTGTTCGCGTTGGTGATAAAACTACTCCATGCCCTAAATGTAGTGAGGTTGGAGAGATAATATCGGGTGAGCCACGCGATTCTAATATGGGTAAAATTGCAGCTGTAGATGGTTCTATCGTGCGGTGTGGTTGCCTATGTGGATCTAACCGAATTATTGCTCCTGCAGGGCAATGGATTGGAAGAGGCCCCGATCCTTCCATTGCAGCATGTGAAAAATTAGCAGCTGAATGTAAGGCAATCGTAGAAGCCGAAAAAATAAAACTGGCAGAAGAACGTGATCTTAATCGTGTATTTGCCAAGTCCTTCCTGCGGGGGGAGGGTTGTAACGATTCAGGGAAAGAGCCGGAGCCGCACAGCAATTTTGCTGAGATGTCATTTTATCAGGCAGCTATTACCCAAAAGCCTGTATCAGAGACTGACGTTCCACAACACGCCCAGACTGCCAAGAAAAAGAAACCCGCAGAAGATATTGCTCAGCCCAAAAAGCGAAGTGCCTTATATAAATGGTGGAATGGTAATCATCAGGAAATAGAATATCGGAGGGCAACATCCGCTGCAGCAAATGCTAACAATGCTCCGATGTCGATTGAAGGTGCTAGCGTTCTTGGTTTGGTGGGGGGAAATGCCATTACATCTGGAACTTGGGCGGTAAAACTTGGGGAGATGGCAAACGGACTCGGAAGGATCGCAGCCAGCGGCCCCGGAGCACCAATAGCAGTTGTAGTGGTAGGAATGATGCCCGGCAGGCTGAATGATGGTGAACAGGATTTCATTGATCGGATGCGACTTGAACAAATGAATGAAGCCCCAAGTCGTGTGCGGTATACGTGGGAGCAAGACGGCACAGGCAATCTGTTTCCTCGTGGCTGGCATACGCCGCCGGGTAAGGATATGGTACGGGTGCGAAAAATGGGGTGGGATAACAGCCTTGAGGCGTATACTTTCGCTATAGATGAAGATCCACATATCACCATTTTCTGGACGGCGGATAATTCAGGAGTGAGTGTTCACTCGAATACAGGCAATCAGAACCCGATAAAGATACCTAATCCTGTGATTGTTGATCCTTTACCATACAAGACCAACATTGAGGCGACAACCAGTCCGGCCCCGAAAGATAAAGGCTTTGCGGATTATATTCTTATCTTACCGATATCGAATATTCCGCCGATTTATATTTACATTAGTCAGGGACGTTCAGGTATCCCTGATAAAGATCATGATTATCATCCAGCACCGGAAACAAATGAAATTGGTATTTCAGGTCTTAGGCAAGCTAAGAAAAAAACACCTAAACAAGGTGGTGGCGGACTTAGAGAGCGCTGGGTTGATGCTAAAGGTAGGCGGATTTACGAATGGGATTCGCAGCACGGTGAACTTGAAGAATACAGGGCCAGCGATGGTGAGCATTTAGAATTTGTAGATTATAAAACAGGTGAGCAGTTAAAACCTGCGGTCAAGGGTCGAAATATTAAAAGGTATCTGTGAGGTGAGAGATGGGACTGAAATTAACATTAGAATGGTTTGATAAAATAGATGAAATATTGATCAACAAGGAGACTTCTATAGACCTGGGTCAAGATGGTAGCCTAATTAAAAAATTCAACTTACCTCTTGATGGCAGAATATATGATGGTGGATTTGATGTGTTAATTTTGTGGAAGGATGATTTACAACCACTATTTTCCCATCATATTGATTTTGATAAATATGACTATCAGTTAGTATTTAAGCGAAGTGAATAACATATCTACGGTTTCCAAACTAAGTTTTAGCAATCGGTAATTGTTAAGTAGCAGCACACTGTTTCTTGTGCTGCTGCATTTCTTAACCTCACTGAACACCTTTAATATCTTGCCAAAGCATGCCAACTGTGGCGATCCGTAGCCCTCTTTTATCACCAATAAATTGGTACAAAAGATCGATAAATTAATACTGATAGATTTTAACGATTAAATTATTATTGATCTGTTTTTAAATTGATTTGATCGATCGATTTAAACGATATGACGAACACCTAAAATAATTAAATTCTATAAATCTCAGTGACGTCTTTGTTACTAAAATCGGGGAGTATGTTGGTTTCAAGTCGAGTCAAGACCGTATTGCAATAATCTTCATACCATTTCTTTTTGGTAGTAAATCACCTCGTGGCAACTACTCTGAAAGAACAAGTGTTGTCGAGTTTTGCATTCAACTCTCGAGCTTCTGCCAGTATTTATCACCGTTGGGATGAGCACGGAGGAACTTACCGAAGCCTTCAATAAGTTTATATTTCTTAACAAAGGGCTTTGCGTTTTTTACTTAAGTATCAGTAAGTGGCATAACGATTTCCCCCCATTTGGGGGTCACTCCGTCATCGAACCAACATGACCACAAATCTGACCACCAATTTATCCCGATGCAGAGGGGTAATTGAAGATAGGCCGAGAAGAGTGAATAACCGACGAAGGCGCGTGCAGCAAGGGTAAAGCTCGAAAAGCAAAAAGCCCGCGCAAGTTTCCTTGTGCGGGCTTTTCTAAATTTGGCTCCTCTGACTGGGATCGCCTTCGCCAGTAACTGGCTAATAAGCAAGCTAAACTTGAATTCCCTTTCTGTCAAGACCCCCAGAATGACCACCAATAGTTACTGGTTACATAAATCGATTTGAGCGGTCTACGTTCATTTGGTAATGGTTATCATGGTTATATCTACGATAGTAGTGTTTTTTCTGTCTCCATCGTGGAATTGTACCCGAGCAAATACCTGGGGGCCTGTTCTGTGCATAGGTTGTGTGAAGAGGTTTTTGGTCAAAGAGAGACTGCCAAAAACAGAACTGAAAACCGCGCTCGTGTGTAAAATTCGCCCCTAACTAACCAGTTGAGCAGTTTCAGATTTTGCGTAGACTGGCTATAAACAAGTTGCTTGGACTGCCCCCCCGACAATGGTGAGCGGCAGTAATATGACCGCACAAATAGACTCGCATTGAAAAGCGACGTTCGGGGTGAGTGGCGATCAGATCCAGATGCTCGTAGGGGTAGATATCAGGATGAGGGCACTATCCTGTGGGCAGAGCGTGGCTGGCTCGACGAAGTACTCAAATCCTGAAAACGAAGCCTCATCTTCACGCTCGATTTCTCTAAATAAAAATCAAGCGGCTTATCTGGAATTCGCGAGCGGTATGTAGTCTTGAAGCGGAGTGGTGATCCCCCTCGCTTTTGGTATGCAAAGAATGCATCTAAAAGGGCGTAAAAGTTGTGGAATACGCGCTTTTCCGTGAGGTGTGGCTGGTTGACAGAAAAATATGAACACCTTCTAACCCGGCTAACAGGAAATTCCAGGTTAAGAGAATTTGCATACACCTTCTTACGAAAATGACGGTGTTAATGAACAGTCCCGATCAAATCAAATGAGAATACGAAGAGCTGACAAAACTGCCGCTTGATTCTGACGCGACCGCAAAGCGGCGACATGGTTTTGCATTCGAGCAGTTGCTCACTGGGCTCTTGAATGTGCTGCCCGTAAACCTAAAGGATTCTTAACAGTTTACCGATGACGCTGGCTCAGATCCGCAACTTGAGGAGAGTACCGATGCAGTACATTGACAGACGGCGTGTTCCGCCGCCGGAGGAATTACGGGGTAATAAGCTTTTTAGCAACGGGGAGCGGATGGGGCAATTTTTGCAACTGGATCCCAGTAAGCGTGCGCAAACCCGCGTCCCGCAAAGCAGTATTCAGTCTGATAGCTATTCCCGCGTACTGCCCGCGCTTCACTCGCTTTTTCGTGGCCGCTGTGCGTTTTGCGAATCGCAAACGTTAGCACTGAACATAAATTATTTTCGCCCCGTGAACGGCGCAGAGCCACATTACGGGCTGGCGGATAGCCATATTTACTATGCCTGGCTGGCAAATGCTTGGCAGAACTTCTACCTAGCCTGTGAAGAGTGTAACGTGCGTAGCCGTAACTATTTTCCGGTGAAAGGGGCCCGAGCGCCTATCCCCACGCAACAGATGTATATGCAGTATCTGGAAAGCGGTACAGGGCTGTGGCCAGAGTGGCCGCCTAAAGAGAGAGCTCTGTTGTTAGATCCATGCAAACTTCAGAACTTTTACACCCATTTTTCGGTGGAAGTTGAAGGTCGATTTGTCGCGCGATCTGAAGCGGGAAATGAAACCATCAATACCTTTGGCCTCAATCGCAATGAACTGGTCACACAGCGGTCGATTCGTTTTAGTCAGTACCTTGAAGGTTTTACCAGTGCCATTAAGCACTCTTCCTCCGGCGAACTCAAAACGCTGTTCTGTTTTTCAGAACTTGAATTTGGGGGGAGCTGGTATCTGCTATTACGGCGTCTGGCGGAAAAAATCGGCACGTACAAAGGGCCAAAACCAAATCTCTCTCCGGCAAGGATTAACCGCCTGTTTTTACCGTTGCTTAAAGAGCCACACGGGATGGAATGGTTTACTGACGCAATAAGGGAGAACCAGCGTGAAGAACCGCTTCTAAACGGCGAATTCAGCGACGAAGAGGTTACTGGCGCAAAACCAGCCCGAATAAGCGGGGTTGATTTTGAAAATTTCAAATCGCTGCAAAAGATAGAGCTGAAGATCACCTCTGCGACGGTAGATGATGATGGTTCACCGATAGCACCAGCGGTGCTTATCCTTGGAGAAAATGCCACCGGAAAGAGTTCAATCCTTGAGGGTATTGCACTGGCGTTGACCACCGAGGCAGCAAGAAAAAAACTCACACTTAACTGGCGTAGCTATGTGCTGGATCCGCAGTTCATGGGGGGGGAACCGGGGCACGGCTCTGATACCGCCTATGTCAATATTCTCAGCTCAGGACAGCAACACCTCAAAATGACGTTCAAAAAGGGAGGTTATCGGATCAATCGGGAACAAGACTTTAACGTTGGGCCGGTCTTCGCGTATGGTGCCTTTCGTCATTACCAGCATAAGCAGCATCGGTATGTCGCTGATTACCCAGTGCGAAATCTTTTTGAGGGCAACCTGCTCGGCAACCCACAGGCTTGGCTGTTGGGACTTGAAAAATATCACTTCAATATGGTGATCCGGGCGTTACGTGATGTACTGGCGATAGAAGGGGAGTTTGACGTTGTTGAGCGTGATGAAGCGCTGGGGGTGTGCTATATCGTCACGCCGATGCTTCAACAAAACGGTGAGTCTGTTCGTATTCGCACTCCGCTTAACATTGTCTCATCGGGATTTCGTTCCGTGCTTGCGATGGTATGCGACATCATGGCAGGGCTGATGAATCCGCAATTTAACCCTACCTTTGAGACGTTAGATAGCGCTCTGGGCGTGGTGTTGATTGACGAGGTTGAAGCGCACCTTCATCCCCGCTGGAAAATGCAGATAATGAAGGGATTGCGTCGGGCGCTGCCTAATATGACCTTTATTGTCACTACCCACGATCCGCTTTGCCTGCGGGGGATGTGCGATGGCGAAGTGGTCGTACTGCAAAAAACGGTGAATGAGAATTTGGTATGGCGCGATGAATTACCCACAGTAGTTCAGATATTGACCGCTTTGCCGAGTATCGATACCCTGCGCGTCGATCAGCTTCTGACTGCCGACTTCTTCCAGCTCTATTCCACTGTTGAGCCGAAAATAAACCAGCAGATGGCCCACGTGGCTGATCTGCTGGCAAAGAAGCAGCAAGCGATCCCGTTAAATGACGTGGAAAAGCGAGTCCTTGACTCGTTTGAGAAAGATATCGCCTCAGCAATGCCCGTCGGGACGTCGGAAGCGCATCGTCTGGTGCAGGAAGCTGTCGCGAATTATTTGCAGGAACGGCATCGGGAAACGCCGAACTTACGTGCGGCATTGCGGGAAAGCACAAAGGATAAAATTGTTGATATTCTGAAGCAGGTACTGCAATGAGAAAGGTCATCCGCACACAGGAGCAGACGTTACCCCCCTCAGCTCTGAACGCGAAGAAAAGAGATGGGACAACAGAACTGGAACGCTCCAGGGCACATTATGCCGTAGAGCGGGAGAAAAAAGAGAGTTACGATTTTGTCGCATATAAAGCCGATGAGGTGAAATGGCGGCTTAACGCGCTGTTTCATTATAAATGCGCCTATTGTGAGAGCTTCTTCTCGGCCTCCGCACCGGTGGACATAGAACATTATCGCCCCAAAGGCGCTGTTAGCGAGGACGCAGCACATCCGGGTTACTGGTGGCTGGCGATGGACTGGGATAATCTCCTGCCAAGTTGCATTGACTGTAACCGCAAGCGCAAACAGCGGCTGGTTGATGGGGCAACCGAACTTAGTGTACTGCTGGCTCGCCAGACGCAATCACGTAATTCGTCAGGTAAGCAGGACAGCTTTCCTGTCGCGCGCGGTGGGCAGAGGCTTATGCCGGAAGATAAAAACTATGTGGCCGAGTCGCCACTGCTGCTCAACCCTTACTATGACAATCCCGACGAGCATATACAGTTTGTCAGCATTGGCAACCCGCCGGTGAGTCTGGCGATCCCGATTGGCGAAGGGCCAAGCGAGCGCGGAGTCACCTCAATTCATATCTACGGTCTTAACCGACTAGGTCTCGTGCAGGAGCGGACGCGCCATCTGCGTCGGCTGGTGTTTTTAGGTGAAATGCTGATTTCTCTCGGTGAACTTGTCGAGGAGATTGAGGCTACGCCGATATCTGATGAGATTAAGGTGAGCATTAATCGCAAGCTGGAATTGCTAATGAAGTGGACCGGGGAAGAGTTGAAGCAGATGACCTCAGTGGATCAACCCTATTCGGCAATGGCAACAGCTTGGGTGATCGGGTTTAAAGCGGCTATGGCGGAGCACTAACGCGATATTAGTCTGGCTCAGCCTGAATAGGGATGCAGCACCATATTTTGTTTATCTGTTTCACAATAACCATTCGATCCGCAAACAGTTTTATACCATATGCTTTTAACAAATTCGTATAAACAAACTATCAGTCCTTGTTGTAATAAGTACAAAAAAAACCGCTCAGGTTTTCCTGAGCGGTTTCCTTAAATTTGGCTCCAGACTGGGATCGCCTTTGCCATTAACTGGATAATACGTAAGTTAAACCTGAATCACTATGCTGTCCAAACCACCAGAATGACCACAATAGTGATAGGGTACATAAACCTTAAAATCAGCCCCCCATAACCGCCAAAAAGAACAGAAAAACGAAATTACGCAAATAATTAACTTTATAATAAATGCCTTTAATAAGGGTATTTTCTTAATTTTTAGTGGTAATTTATAGTCGTGCGAGATGAGTCATTTATCAATGATAAGATTGGGTGCATACTCCCGTCTTTAAAATCGTAAACTATCATTTCTGGGTGGTGCAAATCGAATGCTTGACCTATAAATACAGATGCAGCATTAGATGCACAAATTAAAACATGCATTTTTTTTACACCAAAGTTTGATTTTAATGTATGGAAGTCGTAATTAAGCTTTGAAGAGAAAAGTACACCATCAGTAGGGTGTGGTATTGCGCCGTTATCGAATGAATCATTTTTTGGTTTATACGTAATTATTTTTGCACCAAGCTTTTCGCTCAAACTTTTTGCTGTCATCAGCATAGCATCAGGAAATGCAGTAAAAGCTATACATATTATAACTTCTTCATTTATTTCCAGCGTTTCAAATCCTTCTCTATTATAAAATACTCCAGATGCAGTGGCAGAAGGCCACTTCCAGCAGGCTCCGTCTCGGTATCTCAGCATAGGAGTATATTGACTTTTGTTTCCAAGAAATGCTCCCAGTGCGACTAATGCAGGTGTTGGACCAAAAGCAAACAATGCTGCTCGGTGTCCAGAATCTCTTGTCTGCTGAATGATTTTATCTGCAGCCATTTTTATGCTAAGGGGCATAATATATTTATGAGATTCTGGGGCTTCCCGAGTAGAATCATTACTATCGTAAATGCTATTGACTACACCACTCATTTTCAGATTAAGTGTAGAGAGGCATGCTGAAATTTCTTTTTTGTTCGGTGGCGATGCAACATTCGTGTTTATGGGCCATAAAATCGAGTAAACCGGTATTGGTTGATACTTAAGGCCGTTAAGAAGTTCATCAGCATCGCTAATAAACCTACTTCTCATATTCGATAATATTTCGGCAGTGTAATCACAGGTAGCAACACGATCTATTAATCGGTGGTGTTTATCACACAACAAAAGTATATTACTCGGTTCATTTGAAAGCAAGTTTGATAAAACAGGAATGCCACGTTCACCATTCTCAGAAGAAGCAACATTATGAGCTAGGTAAGAGTAATTTCCTTCCTGTCCTGTCAACTCATCTATATTCAAATGCTCGCCACATCCAATAAACATGCAGCGGCTATGACTAGCCATATTCACAGCTCGTCTAGTTTCAACTGTGAAATCTTTTCCTCTACCTTTTTCCCGACTCCCTTTTTCTGCGGCTACAAGGAACTCTTTTAACTCTATGAAATTTACTTCAGATGACTGCCCTCTAGTACGCAGGTATATAGCATGTATAGATTCGAGAGTTAGGAGATCTTGAGATAATAAACTATTACCTTGAAGATATGAAAGTGTTAATTTTTTGTCGTAAGCAAATTTTCTTATAACTTCTATAAATTCGACGGCTGGTAGATTTAATCTAAAACAAGATTTTACAACTTCCTTGTCACTTAAAGTAATAATAATATTTGAACATCCTTCATCACTCATTACATCAACACAATCCCATTTTATTTCAGTTTCTATAAACGACGAGAAATCTGTAATTGATGATTCATCTTCAAGAGGAGGGTAGTTAGTCTGATTAAGCAACTCATTTTTATTCATTTTGAGACTCCCGAGAAAGTTTGACTTGACTAAAATCAATGCACTTTACTTTTGGCGCACTTCTAAAATATAATCAATCTTGTAAAATATCATGTCATACCTTATAAAATCTCAACGATTTCATGTTTTGCTACGCTTTGTTGAGTAAATCAGATTTTGGATAAGCATCTCAGTAACAGGTTATTGCTATCAGGAAATACTCGCGCTTTCCGACATATCTGCCTTCGTAATTTTATTCAACCCATGGACCATGTCTAGGCCTGTGCAACTTGTCAACGAAGTCACGCAGCGCCAATGAACCACCGAACAACGGCTTCACTCTGTACTTCCCCGTTTCGGCTGTCGAACGAAGGGAGTACTCAGTTTTCCATTACCACCGCGTATCGCTCCCGCTCAAACGCTGATTCGCAACAACAGGATGCGGTCTTATATTGTACCCGCCGCTTATTGTACCCGCCGCTGGGCGGTGGTATCAGTGCCCTGATGCTCTTACGCCGAAGTTAATTGTGACATAACTGCGTATCGTAAGCGCCATCAGCTGCAGCTGAGCTTACGGTGAGTATGCCATATGAGCGTCGGGGAGGCTTTTGAGTCCGTCACATTGTTCAGCGACATAACTTCATGCGTTTTTGTATCCACACCAAGATGCAGCTTTCGTCATATGTTATGGCGTTCTTTCCCGTGTTTTTGATTTTCCACTAATCTTCACCAAAGACTTTCAGCCCTGTTGAATCAATAACCAGATGGGCGAATTTACCTCGAATGGGCGTTTGAAAACTGGCGTTATCCGACATTGCGTACTAACTATCACTACTGTAATCTGGATTCAGTAGTGGAACATCCATCAATGGAATCATTGAAACCTTGGACAGCTCGTAGATTCAGCCGGAATACGCGTTTAATCACTAAGACAGTTGTGGTGGTTAGGTCAGAATAGCGCTGGGGTTTTCCACATGAAGAAGGCATTGCTGACTCATACCATGCCTGAATAGCTTCATCGTCCAGACAAAACTTGGCAGATGGTAAGGGTCTTGTTGTAAGTGCTTCAGATGGTGATTCTGAACTTCTGCATACCATAGGATTGCCGGTGTTTAGAGGATGATGCGTGATCTGCTTCTGCCATTGAGAAAAAGTTCGATTTATTCAAAAAAGCTGATATGGCATTTAAAAAACATTAAAAACAACATGTTAGGGATGATTATTGATTGGGTGACCGATTGATTAATTGACTTTTTTTGTTGTTTTGTTATTTTTCTTAATTAGTTGTTCTCAATTATATAAAATGAGTCCATGATGTTGATACCTTCGCCAGAAATATATATATCTGTTGATATCGAGACTACTGGGCCCATCCCAGGAGTATATGATCTCATTAGTATCGGTGCCTGTGTAGTTGGGAAACCTGAAGATAATTTCAGTTGTTTAGTTAAACCACAGGGAGGCTTGGTTGAGGATGAGGCTCTTGCCGTAACTGGGTTAAATATTGACTATTTGAATGAAAATGGGAGAAATATAATTCTCGCAATGGAGCTCTTTAGTAATTGGCTTGAAAGAAATGAGTTCAAACAAAAAAACTTAGTTTTCGTTGGGTTTAATGCTGCTTTTGATTGGTCATTTATTAATTATGCATTCATAAAATACATTGGTAGAAACCCATTTGGTTTTACAGCTTTAGATATTAAGTCATATTACATGGGAAGGTTCAGAACACTTTGGCATGAAACAAAATCTAGTAGAATAGATGTTAAACTAAAAACCAAAAATATGAAAACCCATGATGCTCTTCAGGATGCAATATATCAATCAGAAATATTTAGTATAATTTCAAAAAAATAATATCATTTTTCATTAGGAGATTAATATGAGCTCTCAAGTATTAGAATTTACAGCACAAGATTCTTCACAAGTATATAGTTGGGAGCAGATGCTTCTCGAAGCTTCTAAAAAAATATCTTTAAGTCAATCACAATATGATTTAATTGAAAGTCGATACTCCCAATTACAAAAAGTTTTAGATAAAGCACAAGAGTTTTGTTTGTCCGGTGCTCATATATTTATCCAAGGATCAATTGGGCTTAAGACTACTGTTAAACCTGCCCCTGAAGCAAAGGGTGATATGGCAACTATAGATGCAGATGCCATCATATTATTACCTAATGCCTCGAACACAAGCTCGGAGGATGTGTTGCTTGCAATTGAGGCTTTATTTAAAGCCGAATCAACTGTTAAGGCTGATCCAGAGCAACTGAGACGAGGTATCCGAATCGTTTATTCTGATGAAAACCCCGGTTTCCATATCGATATAACACCTGCCATTAAAGCCTATGGCAATAATGAAGATGACGGATATGGGAAACTACTTGTTCCAGATAGGCAAGATGGTTGGAAAGCAAGTTCGCCGCGTTCTTATTCCAAATGGCTTGAGAGTGTTAGCACTGAAAAAATTGTAATGATCTCTGAATCAATAAGGACTATGGATAGTATTGTTAGCAATGAAGAATTTGCTAAATCCACAATGGACCCTATTCCGCAATATCAAGAATATTCAGATTCTCACCCTCTTGGCGCAACGATTAAACTATTGAAAAGACATCGTGATCGCTGGGCTATTCGCTCTTCATCTGAGCTTTATAGGCCAATTTCTGCGGTTATTACAACACTAGCAACCCAAGCTTATTATAATATTGCGTTACGATCTACTTCCAAACCAATGAGACCGATCGATGTGATGTTCTCAATAGTATCGGATATGACTCAATATGTTAATTATGCCAATGATGAGCACCAAGTATTAAATCCATGTGATAAAGGTGAAAACTTTGCTGAAAAATGGAATAGAAATAATGGTGAGGGTGATATGTATAGGTCGGCTTTTTATGAATGGCATGCTGATGCAATCACTGATATAGCACTGGGTTTGAGCGATTGGGGAACTCAGCATAGATTTGAACAGGAAGTTAGTGATAAATTTGGTGTTCCACAATCTATGGTAAATGAGATATCAAAAGAATTTGGCAGGTCTTGGACACTACCGGGGAGGAGGACTGGCGAAACATTGAATAAAACGGTACTGAGTGCTTTCGGTATGTTATCAGGCTCTGGTCAAGCTAATGCAGGGACGGTAGAACGCCTTGGATAAGACTAATAATATTACACCTGCCATTCAGGCAGGTGTAGAAAGGCTTAATGAAATATTTAGTGACTGCTATCTAATTGAAGTTAATACAATAAATAATAAGGAAGTAATGCGATTTGAGTTAAGCCTACCAGTTGATTATTTAGGGATAAAAAGGAAGTTGCAAATAGGTTTCAGTGAAAACTTCCCCAGTGTAGCATTAGCATTATCAATCATACCAAGTCCATGGTTAGAATGGCCTCATATCTTAGATGATTTCGTTTGTTTATTTGGAGGCGGAGATAAGGCTGTATATGGTGATCCTATTGAGGTTATAGATAACACATTCTATAGACTGGGTAAACTCATCTCACTAGTGTGCGAAAGTAAAAACTTCAGTCAAATTAAAAATGAGTTTGATAGTGAAGTAATTAGCTATTGGGCTATGCAAACTGCATTAAGCCAGCAAAAGTTAATACTGCTTAATAAGCCTAAAGTCTCAGCGCCATTATATACTTTATCTAAGGTTGGTACATTAGGTAGGGAAGAAATTTGGATTTCAGACAATGAAAAGAAAGTTTTAGAACATTATCAATGGCAGGTTTCTCCATCCAAAAAGAAAATTGATGCTGGTAAGGGGGCTTTTTATTTGAAACTTACATCTACACCAAATGTAAAGTTACCAACTGCCTTTGGTTTAGTTGATTGGCTCTCAAGTCATGCTGATGGTAACGATATTAAAGCTCTTAAAGATTGGTTGAAAAATGATTCTAATTATCCATTAAGGTGGGTGATACTTGAAATTTTTAATTCAGAGCCTGTTAGCATAATTTCATTATTAATTAAAAGGAAAGGGGTTAGAGATAATCAGAAATTTAACTTTGGATTGAGAAAAGCGAAAAAAAATCCTCGGGTAAACCTTATTGATGTAAGGGATAAGTTACTAATAACTGATGCGTTTATTCTTGATAATGAAGTTATTTTTTCACGTTCCAAAGATCTTAAAGTTGAAGACAATACCAAAAACAAAGTTCTCCTGATAGGTGCAGGTTCACTTGGAAGCCATGTTGCATCACAACTAATACACTCAGGCATAAAAGATTTGACAATTGTTGACCCTGATTCACTAGATGATTCAAACTTAGGTAGACATATATTAACAATTGACGACTTAGGGGAAAATAAATCTATAGCACTTAAAAAATATCTTAAGTCTTGCATACCAACTGCTCTAATAACAGCAATTCCTCAAACTTTTTATCAAGCACTTTTTTATAAAGACATCAATATTAGTTCATATGATTGTATTGTTTCAACTTCTGCTGACTGGCCAACTGAATATTTCATTTGGGAAATGAAATCAAAGATTAAAGATATAGCGTTTGTGCAAGCTTGGGTTGAACCCTTCGCTTTCGTTGGCCATGTTTTATGTAGTGGTAAAACGAAAACTGCCGATGCGAGACATCTATTTGATCGAAGCGGAAATTTCAGAAGGAAATTTACTCATTGGGAGAATAATGGATATCACAAATTACCTGCTTGTGGGGTAGGTTTCATTCCAGGAAGTTCATTGAGCATTCAACAGATTGCAGGCATGGTATCAAAATCCGTGATAGCTGTTTTGGATAAAAATGAAGGTTTGGGCTGTAATACATGGAACTCCTTTGTGACCGATAGCAGAAAAGTTACTATGGCTGGCGGTCAGTATATAGGTCCTGAGATAGATGAAAACATTGAAAGCATGGTGATTAGAAATGAATGGTGTGACAAATAATATCCCCATGCTTGCATGGAGCTGGTATTGGAATGAGTATGATTTCGAATTACATGTCAGTAAAAACGCTTACGATGTGTTTAATGCGCATAGGCAATACAATAATAAAAATGAATGTGGGGGGCAGCTATTTATAGATATTTCATTCAACAACGGATTATGGCTATCTTCCGCAACGTTACCGCATCCATCTGATAAATCCTCAAAACATTGGGTTGAGTTAAACTCTGATAGATGTGAATTAGAGCAGAATCTAGCGAGGAAAAATGGTTTGGTTTTTGCAGGTTATTGGCATACTCACCCTCAAGAAATCCCTATGCTGTCACATCAAGATAAAATTAGTATCGAGCGCTTCTATGTTATGAATAAGGAGGTTATAAGGTCTCCAATTTTTATTATAGTTGGAACTTCATTATGCCAAGATGGGATAAAGGCATGGGCCTATAAAAATGAATGTTATAGTGAAGGTTTAATAAGGTGATGTCCCTATGCTTATAATCTAATTAATTTTTTGTAATCCTATGCCAATACCTAGATACTGAGTAAAGACTGAAGACTGAAGACTGAAGACTGAAGACTGAAGACTGAAGACTGAAGACTGAAGACTGAAGACTGAAGACTGAAGCAGAATATTGAATTTGGTCAGCTTAACAGAGGTGGTATGCTCACCTCAGAACAATACAGGCTCTTATGAAAATTTCGAGTATAAGTCAGGATGTTTAAATGTCAACTGAAGTATAAACTTTGATACTATATACAATGTATTTATTTAATAATAACTTTACAGGAGTCCTGTATAAGAGAGCGTAGTTATACTCGTCCTGAGAGGGTAATATAGTAAGTCTAAACCCTGTTTTTGCTGACTGTTCCAAAATTAATAATAGGAGTTAATCATCAATATACTCATACTTCTGGGGGAGGTTCATAGGTTTGTAGCCAGACTGTCCCATTCGTAAGCGAACTGAACTATGTATCAAGGCACCCTCTGGAATTAATCGAGGCTCACCTCTAGGTAAATAAAATCCTAACCATGACCTGCGATTTTCCCACTCCTTCGCTGTCAGTTTCTTAGGTATCCATTCCAATGGTTTCCAGAATGAAGTTAATGAATCATGCATTTTTGCGGTTGCATTAGGCTCGACATAGAAGTATTTACTACCTTTCCGGGGCTTACCAAATACAAGTCGATTTATATTTGCTTGATGAACAAGTAAGCCACAATCACGCGCTTCTTGTATCATCCAGGCGAGAGGAAATTTTGACAGGCCACTTTCTGCTTCTGGATATCCTCCTCCAATATCTGCATGTACACCAGCAAACCAGACTTGTTTGATATTCTGTGCTACGTCACTCTCACTATTAAAAGATTTCTCTCTAAAGGGTTGTGGATCATTCCAATGATGTAAACGGAACATCCTGCGACGTTCATCAATAGCGATCGCTTGGCGAAAACACTTAACTATAGGATTTTTCTGGGTGTAAAGTAGGCTCTCAATACTAGGAATTAAGCCGTATTTTTTAGGTGCAAATACAGAGGATACTGTATCCCAGACTCCAATGAATTCGATCTGGACTTTACGGGTTCTAGTGACGCGGGCCAGATGCCAGGCATCAGCCAATGCAGAGGAAGATTGTTTTGGTTCACTTGAATTTTCAGCATATTGTGCTTCTGTAACGACATATGAGCTTGCCCGTTTATATGCAGCTAAGGCATATTCAGCAAGATTTAACTGGTCCTTGCTAAGAAGCCCTATTATATTCACAAATGCCGCCAGAACACGTACTGTATAAGCTCCTCTGCTAAAACCAAATAGCCATATTTTATCCCCTTTAATATGGTTCTCACAAAGATAACGATAAGCATTAAGAATGTCATTATCCAGGCCAAAACCTGTGGCTAACTCAAACAAACCACGAACTTTCTGTCTGAATCGCTGCCAGGAATTATGTAACCCAATAGTACCAATGCCTGGGTTGTAGTAAACAACTTGAGCATTATTTATACTCATAACACGGTAAAGTTTAAGAACATTTGACAGTTCTGCATTCACTTCATTACCGGTGCCATCACAACAAATAACGATATTTTTCCCCAATGTTAGCGTCCTTTTTAAGGTTTTATACTAATCAAAATAATCCGGATAACTTTTTTCACAGTCTAATAAAAATTTTATTATTTTTATATTTAATAAATCACTACTGATAAATAAAATTACTTCAAGTTCAAGATAGATTATTCCTGTCAGAACGATTATGGTGCTGGTTTAATCGTATCGATTCCGAACCAATTTTCAAGAGTATTAAGTGCTTCTGGTGACAAGAACTGTGTGAACAAGATGGAAAGCCTCTTTTGTGGTCTTGAGCAGGCGACATAGAACAAATTGCGGTTACGTTCAAATGCTTCTTCTTTTGCAGGGGGAACTACTTTAGCGCTGGCAAGTTCCAGCATTTCACCGAAGTTATACTGATTCCAGCCACGTCCAACTACGATCAAAACATTCTCAAATTCAGCGCCTTTGACGCCATGTTGCGTTTCAAAAGGCGAGTAACCTACAAGATAATTGCGAAGCGCCTTCACTTCAGAATATGCAATATTTCGGAATTTTTTTAATTCTCCCAGCCTCCGTGGCAACTCAACGCCATCTGCCTCGTTGAACTCACGGAGCTCTCGTTCGCTCTTTTCGATGACATCAGGAAGTCTTGGTTTTCGCACTTTATGTAAGTGATCGATCACCTCACCAACACTTCCTGTACTCTGGATAGCAAGCAACTGTGACATTGCATCGTGCCAACTGGCTTTGTCGGAATGACTCCGTAAGTGAGGTGTAGTACCTCCCAAGGATTCAAACATCATTCCATACTTACGAGTAGAGAAAGCATCACAGGCTGGTTCCAATTTATCAATAAAGAAAGCAATGTGTTCCTGCTCCTTCTTTGTGAATGATTCGTTGTATCGAAAAGCTGCCGCCAAATTAGAATAGCCTTGTTGGTTAGCCAAAAGTTTGTGCGTCAACATGAGGATCTTCGTGTGACTGGGTGATAAGTCCCATCCATCAAGTTCTAGTGCGGTCTCAACACGTACCAGAGTGGCATGTCCATCAGTCAAAGGTAGATCACCTCCCCAGTGAGGTCCTTTTTGACGTACTCCTTGCCAATTATTAGTATGAAAAACGCATATTTCACCTTTAGACTCAGGATCTTGAACGAATTGCTTCAGCTCTGGCCTCATGCGATTGAGTGCATCAACTATTTTTTTAACAGACCGGAAGTTAGCTTCTTTGCCGATCTCTATCACGCTTGGATGCTCTAGTTTCCCACATCCTCCACCATAAATTTTCTGCCAATGATCCCCGAAGAAGCCAAACAAGGGTGCACTTGGTTGTCCTAGGAAATGTTCCTTGAGCGCTTCAACCCACTCGTAGTTCGTGTCCTGGTATTCATCAACCAAAATGATCGGAAATCTATCCGCGATCATGCGACGAAATTTTTCATGGGTCATGAGTGATATTGTTAGAGGCAGTACGTCGTCATGGTGAATGGATACGCTATGATCGCGTATTGACCGATGTCCGAGGCTGTATTCGATAACACGATTACCTATAGTTCCTCCAGCCTCCTTAATCTTTTCTTTCCAAACTGGCAGCGTTTCGATCAGTGTTCGGAGCGACTTCTGGAAGCCACAGATGAGCGACCAACAGAATGCGTGATTGGTTTCGCAGAAAACTAACGGACTCCGATCTGTACGCGATGCAATTTCGTCCTTTGCAACGTTTGTAAAGGTGATACATGCAATTTGCTGGCTATGTTTCAAAAAATTAGATTTATTATGTTCAATCAGGAACTTGAGTGCTTTTATCAGCGAATATGTTTTGCCAGCACCAGCACCGGCTTCTAAACGAAAGCTTTGTCCCTCAGCAAGACAGGTGTACATGGCCTCAAGAGCACGCTGGCTTGCAACCTCGGCAGGTGAATGGGTCTCAGACATGAGCCTCACCTCCATCCAACGCGTCGGCTATCGTTTTTACAGCCGATGCCAATTCTGGATCTGGTACTGCCACTTTCTCACGAGCCAGCCAGCGAACGCCGTCCATAATGTATTTCGGCGCCACCCATTCCATTTCAGTAATTGCATACTTCAATGCGAATTCAGACTTTTTCCACTCATCCGCCTTGCAACGGGCTTCGATTTCTAGCTCCTGGGAATCCTCTTTGGTCAAGCCAAACAAATTTGGATTGGCAAGAATGAATGCATCTTCAAATGTCCGTCCGCAGGGACCATCTTCTTTCTCTACACATTGATAAGCAATACGATTTCCTTTGAGTACTTTGTCCGAGTCTTTCTTGGCAAGTAGTCCAGCTAAAGTGAAAGAAGCGTCCTCGGAGAACCATGCCTTCAAACAGGCGTTACTGGAAGATATTCCGAGGTGTACTGCGCAAGCTTTTCCTCCAGGTTTCTCGACGGCATCTAGATCTGTGATGATTAAGCTGCGAAGTTCGAGGAACTGCAATAAGTCGAAGAACAGGTGTGCATAAGCACCTCCTATTTCCAGCACGGTGGTATATTGGCTGGACAACTTAGGACATTCCGGTTCATCGGCTTCTAATTTTGCAATGATGACTGGAAGCAGCAAACGCTCGCTCAGTCCTTCGACGAGAACTGCTTTATCTGCGAAAAACAAGTCACTACGTGTCAACGTCATGTATTGATGAAGGAACTTCTTATCTTCGGGTGAAATGTGCTTCAGCCCTTTGCGCAGATCTTTTATTTTGGTTTCACGTATACCTTCTTGTGCACCTGTAACAGGAGCCCCGAGAAAGTAGCGAATATTCTCGAAGCCAGCTGCATTGGCAATATGCGATGAGTGAGTAGAAACGACGAATTGAACAGGCCAGGGCTTCTTATCCTCAGTGCCATCAACCAACTGCTGTGCTATTTTAGCTAGCTGACGAATAAAAACTTCCTGCATTTGGGGATGCAGATGCGCTTCCGGTTCCTCAATGAAGATCAAGTGCACGCCTGGCTCTTTGGCTTCTGCACGAAATGCCTTATAAAAGCCTGCTAATTGCAAAAGGATAAATATCAGATTTCGCGCACCCAAGCCGTTATATGATTCAGGTAATGCTACGCCGCCATAACCCGCGTAACGAACTTTGGTAAAGTTAGAAAGTAATTTTCCAACATCCAGCAGGGTTTCTGTATGTAGCTCTTGCCCTCCCAGACCGGGGTATCCAAATGTTTTTAGCGCAGGGATCAAGCTTTTGAGCTGACCACCAAAGTTCGTATCAATCTGAGCTTGAATGTCTTGAACTGCGCCTTTCAAAGCCTCGGCAATTTGCTGATCTGCTGTATCAGCTGATGCAGAAGAGGCTGTTGCGAAAAGTCCTTCTACAGTTTTTGCCAACACGTCGGACTCTCGAGATGTTACATCATCAAGTCCTCGTTGAGCGTTGATAAATCCGGTTTTGACTAAGCCTCGTAATGCACTGGGTTGCAACTCACGGCGATTATCTGGATCGTTTGGGTCTTCGGCCCATATTTTTGTGCTGAAATTATTGGGTATTCGTTCCCGTAGTGTACGAAGGAATAATATACGGGTCTCATACGTTAGCGGCTGGTTAGGCTGATTTTCTAGAAACTGTGCAAGTTGACCATGTTTCAACTCATAACGAATTACAGCTAGTGCCTCATTGCATCCGGGATCCAAATCAATCACGAAAGGACTCAAGGGACCTAACTGAGGTTGAGCAGGGTCATACTGGAATTTCAATCGAAGCTCAATGGCTGGGATAAGCTCACGAATAATATTTTCTTCAGCCCCTTGGTTCAGTGCATGCAGCGCCTCACAGAAGCAGTCATAACAGGCACTTGAAAAGTCTTCGAGCTGAAAGGTTGCGCTCCCATCAGCCAAAAACCTGCGGATTATCTCCGACAGAGATGTTTTTCCACTATTATTTCGTCCAACGATAACAGTTGTCTGTTCTTCCAGCATTAGCTCTACATCTGCTAAAAGGCGAAAATTCTTGATTTGAACCTGCTGAATACGCATGAGTCCCTCAGTATCGTCCATCTTTTTTGATTGTATTTTATACACAAGATTTAAAAATAGTCATAATTTAATGACCTTGCTTATGTTGCTAGCTGTACCCCAAACCCCAAACCCCAAACCCCAAACCCCAAACCCCAAACCCCAAACCCCAAACCCCAAACCCCAAACCCCAAACCCCTTTCACCGCTGCGAACCAAGGGGCGCTACGCCCGGCTATGTAGGTCATATCTTTTCCTTCCGTGTGCTTTTCGTTCCCGTATCTGCTTCCGGCTAATCGTTTCCCTACACAACCCGTCCCGCAAGGGTAAATAGCACGCATTCTGCGCCCTTGCGGGCCGGAACGATGTCGGGAAAGCGAACCGTCAGGCGATACGAAAACGAAAATCACACCACTGACGGAGAAAAAATCATGACTATTTCCCTGCATACCCAGGCTAGCGCCCCTAACACCGCAGCGGCGACCAGCGTATCCCCGCTGGACCCGTCAGGCTTCTCAAAAACGAAATTTTCCAAAACTAAAACTGATATTTATCAGACCGTCACTGACAGCATCATTGCGGCACTGGAAACTGGTGTTAAACCCTGGGCGTGTCCGTTGCAGCCTACCCCCGGTATGCCTGGTTTACCGTCCAATTACGCAACTGGCATGGCATACAGTGGGATGAATATCATGTTGTTGTGGATCATTGCGTCAGAACAGGGATTCAATGATTCGCGGTGGATGACCTACAAACAGGCAAAAGAGGAAGGCGGTCAGGTACGTAAGGGAGAACACGGGACTACCGCCATTTTCTATACCACCCTGGAAAAGGAAAATGACGACGGAGAAACTGACTATATCCCGATACTGAAGACGTTCACCGTGTTTAATGTTGAGCAAATTGATGGGTTGCCTGTGAGTGACGAAGCAGTTTTCCCGGCAGAGACCTTTGAGCCGATACCGCATGCGGAAGCGCTTTTCCGTAACAGTGGTGCAACCATCATTGAGAAGGGACAGAATGCCTTTTTCGCACCATCAACCGACGAAATCCATTTACCGGACCGTCGTCTTTTTAGCGATGCCGCCAATTTCTACGCTACGGGCCTGCATGAGCTGATTCACTGGAGCGGGGGAAAAAGTCGCCTAAATCATGAAATGAAAGGTAAGTTTGGCAGTGAGGGGTATGCGTTTGAAGAGTTGATCGCCGAGCTGGGAAGCGCGTTCCTGAGGTCGGATCTGGGGATCGTTGGAGAGGTGCAGCATGAAAGCTATATCTCTTCCTGGCTGAAAGCACTGAAGAACGACAAACGCTATATTTTCAAGGCCGCAAGCGCGGCATCGAAAGCACATCGTTATTTGATGGATAAAATTTGAGCCGCAAGGTCTCAAGACCGCAAAGGAGTGTGGCTTTGCGTGCTGGGATAGGCTCAACCGGTAACGCTGTAGAGGTATGAGTGAGGCGGAGCGGAGTCGGAACGAGCACTGAACAGTCATAGTTCTACAGCGGAATAGAGAATTCTATGCTTTGGTTATGGTGTCTGGCATTAGAACTTCTTTAAAAATCTGAGAGTTGAAGCTCTTAAGTTATGTTGATCGGACGTTTGACAATAAGATATTCTGGTGTTTCTTCCCCCCTTGGCTCCGCACTTCCAAAAGAAGACCATATAGAGGAATTAGTATGGCAAATTTCGAGGACTGGTGTGATTCGACAGAACGTAATATCAGCGGTCATTATTTGCAGTCAATTACGGCCAGGGATGCCGAGCTTATGTTCGGCGTTCAGGCTATGGCCGCGATAATACCTGAACACTATGCATCGCCACGAAATATCGCTAACGCATTTGAAGCTCTAGGTAAGCCAGGGCTAGCGGCATACATTGCTGGAAAATTGCCTGAAACGAAACAGATTCGTTCCGGTGATTTGGGTGAGATATTTGCAACTGAATGGATAAATGCACGTAGCAACGGCTATACAACGCCTATAAAAAGATTGCGCTGGAAAGATCATCGCAATATGTCGATGCGTGGTGAAGACGTCATTGGTGTTTACATAGATCCGTCTTCTCAACAACTTTTTTTCCTTAAAACCGAAGCGAAAAGTCGCGCCAAAATGACAGGAGAAGTGGTTTCTGAAGCCCGCAATAACTTGAATAAAGAACAAGGGCTGCCATCTTCACATGCCTTAATGTTCATAGCAGATCGCCTGAATGAACAGGGTGAGGAGCTTTTGGCTAAAGCGATCTTAAATGCAACTCTTCGGCAAGGAATTGTTCCTGGATGCGTCCGGCATCTTATTTTCCTCTTATCCGGCAATTCTTCAGAAGCTATGCTGACCACTTCAATTGAAAAGTATACAGATCAGAACAATCAGTGGGGTGTTTGTCTAAGAATTGCCCGCCATGGTGAGTTTATTGCTGCAACTTTCGAAAAGGTAATTAGTGATGCCAGCAACAGCTGATGAAATTATTGAGGCTATTAAGGAGGCTTCAGCTGTAGGTTTTCGCGGGCGCCTGATTGCACGCGGACAAGCCCGGTCGGTGATCTGGCGGGACGGTGACTTGCCACCGGATGCGCCTGAGTTTAGCGCGCTGCTCAGTCAGGACCTTCAAGGCTATGCCTATGCCCTAATCGATCTCGGTCTTCGTCTTCGAGAACTTAATGGAGACGACGCCTATGTACGAATTGCCTTTGAACAGGCTGGAACCGCCCTTGAATCGGCTATTGCCAAAGGAAAACGCGATAGCCGGGATACGGATTTTCACTTCGTAATGGCTGCTGCAAGCTATCACCTTGCGCATCTTTCAGCACGAGCCTATTCCTTACTCGCAATGGTTGGTCAGGATGATAATTTTTCACCAATAGAGAGGGCTCTTACACAACTGATCCGGCGTGATTTTCATACTCTGCGCGATAATGCGTTGGGCTTTCGGCTCAGAGGTGATGGCAGTGATGCGAAAATTACTGAAATCCTCCAGGCTCGCCTAAACTCGCAGCAAGACGAGAACGGTGCTAGTGAGTCAGAGGAGGACATCCTTTTTGATGGGCTTGATTTGGCACTGACTGACGCCTATATGTCGGCCATTTCTCTCTACCTTCTCGCCGTAGAAAGGGGAGAATCACGTTTGCTATCCAAGGCTATTGAAAAATTAAGAATTAGTCTAAGTATATGTGCTCAGTTTAATATGTTACCCCAGTGGTGGCTAAACTTTATTACCATTCATCTGTTATCTGACCTTTGGTCAGATACATTCCATGAAAGATTGCCACTGTTTCCAGTTGGTGGTGACGCTGCTGAATGGCCCACGCTTCGGGAACTGTTTATTGCGCTGCTTCAAAGACGACCCCGAGCCGAAATTGATCTCTGGCCATCGCAGAGAGAGGCCGCCGGACGCTCTGTTAATGACAATGACGATTTGGTTGTTTCGTTGCCAACCAGCGCTGGAAAAACTCGTATTGCTGAATTGTGTATTCTTCGCTGTCTGGCGGGTGGCAAGCGTGTTGTTTTCATCACCCCGCTTCGTGCGCTTTCTGCACAAACAGAAGCCACTCTCTCCAGAACATTTGGGCCGCTTGGGAAAACAATATCAATGCTGTATGGCAGCATTGGCGTAAGTGGTATGGATGAGGATGCAATTCGCCAGCGTGACATCGTCGTCGCCACGCCTGAAAAACTTGACTTTGCTCTCCGGAATGACCCGTCAATTATTAATGATGTAGGACTTTTTATTTTTGATGAGGGGCACATGATAGGGGCCGATGAACGAGAGGTTCGCTATGAAGTTCAAATTCAACGGCTATTGCGCAGACAGGATGCCGATACGCGCAGAATTGTCTGCCTCTCGGCAATTCTACCTGATGGCGAGCAGCTCGATGATTTTGCTGGTTGGCTCCGTCGTGACAAGCCCGGAGGACCCATCAAAAATAATTGGCGACCGACCCGCTTGCAGTTTGGCGAGATCATATGGTCCGCTCCAGCAGGTCGGCTAAATCTCAGTGTCGGTTATGAGGCGGCTTGGGTATCGCGTTTTATCGTCAGCAGACAACCGCCAAAGGTTAAATTACCTAATAAAAAGCAGCGAACAAAAATGTTTCCCTCTGATAACAAGGAGCTCTGCTTAGCGACAGCCTGGCGTCTAATTGAAGATGGACAGACCGTACTTATATACTGCCCACTTCGACGGAGCGTCGAACCGTTTGCCGAGACTATTGTCGATTTGCATCAGCGCGGACTACTGCCATCTTTATTTGATGCTGCCCCGGACATTCTGGATACGGCTATCTCGCTGGGAGAAGAATGGTTGGGGACACACAGTCCGATACTTGCCTGCCTACGGTTGGGCGTGGCTCTTCATCATGGCGCATTGCCTACGGCTTACCGCAAAGAAATCGAACGTTTGTTGCGAGATGGGGTCCTTAAAGTGACGATCTCGTCGCCGACGCTAGCACAAGGTCTTAATCTTTCGGCAACGGCTATCGTCATGCATTCTCTTCATCGGAATCGCGAGCTTATCAAAGTGTCCGAGTTCAGAAACGTCATAGGCAGAGCAGGGCGCGCATATGTAGATGTTGAAGGGCTGGTGATTTATCCAATATTCGATAACGTAAATAAACGCCAGACTAACTGGCGTACCCTCACATCTGACACGGGGGCCCGTGAGATGGAGAGCGGACTAATACAGCTTGTCTGTGTGTTATTGATTCGCATGCATACACGGCTTGGTGGGGATTTAAAGGCACTCACTGAATATGTGACCAACAACGCCGTAGCGTGGGAATTTCCAGAAATTATGACCGAATCTCCGCAAGAAAGAGATATTGCGCAGGTCATCTGGGAAAAACAACTTTCAACGCTTGATACTGCTATTCTGAGCCTTCTGGGTGAGAATGATATCCCGGATGACCAGATTGAAACTGCTCTTGATGACATTCTTCAGTCTTCACTTTGGCAACGCAGTTTGCAGCGTTATGGGGATGAGAATGAACGGATTTTGCTGAAATCGGGGCTCCTGTCCCGCAGCCGCTATATCTGGCAGCGCTCAACGGCAGCAGGGCGCCGGGGGTATTTCCTGTCGGGTGTAGGACTTACAACCGGGCTACGACTTGATGCTATTGCCGCTAAGGCCAACCAACTATTGATTGATGCGAATGCGGCTATAATGGGCGATGATGCCGAAGAGGCAATTGTCGCTATCACTGCGCTCGCTGAAGAGGTATTTACCTTCTATCCCTTTATGCCCGATCCATTGCCTGGCGACTGGAGAGGTATTTTACGTTCCTGGCTCCTGGGTGAACCCATGACTAATGTCGCGAATACGCAGGCGTCTGAAACGCTTCAATTCGTCGAGAATGGGCTGGTGTATCGACTTCCGTGGGCAATGGAGGCTATTAGGGTACGTGCAACAGCAAATGGAGACCTCATAGGTGATACAGATACCACGCTAGCCGATTATGAGTTAGGTTTTGCGGTTGCTGCCGTTGAAACAGGTACCTTGAGCCGCTCGTCTTCACTGCTTATTCAGGCGGGTTTTAGCTCCAGGCTTGCAGCCATAAAAGTGGTTACAGACACGACTGCAGATTTTCAATCCGGCCAGGAGCTTAGAAGGTGGCTGAACTCTGAAGAAGTGATAAGCCACACGGATAATCATGACTGGCCTACACCTGAAACCAGAGTGATGTGGCTGGAATTCCTGGACAGTCTCAGCCCCAAAGGCAGCCAGGTTTGGAGTCGTCATCGTTATACCGGAATGGTGGACTGGAGAGCTACTCCGGCAGTGATTGGCACACCATTGCAGCTTTACACTGTTGATGGTATTCATCACGTACTGGCTGATGATGGCACTCCTCTGGGAAGTATAAATGGCAGAATTAACACAAACAGAAGAGGTCTTCTTAGAGTTGAGGTGGATGATAATAATGATCGTGCCATGTTCGACTATTTAGGACCAGACGACTTTATTTCTACCTGATTTCTGGTTCGGGCGACTTGTGATTGGTGTATGCACCTGGCGTAATCGGTGAGACCGTAGCTATATATTGTTATCCAAATCGAGCCGTTGCAGCTCGTCGAGCGTATATATGCGGAAGACATTCCGGTGGCGGGTTTCCAGCGGGATGTGCTGATGGTTAACGATGACGTGCCGGATGCTGTCAAACAGCCGTTCAAGACCGCGCTTTTTCTGCGGGTCCGGCACGATATAAAAAACGTAAATCCAGTCTTTACGGGTTCGGGCAAGCAAATGACTGGCGATGATCGACTGATAACGGGCTTTGGTTTTCAGACGGCGCTCGGTCTCAATGGCGATCACGGTGCCGCTGGGCAGGGTGATCAACCCGTCCGGGCGGTGACTGGCCTGATAACGGCTGAGGAAGGTTGTGCGATCGCCGTTTATCCATCCGGATGCGCCTTTTTGCTCAAGGATAATCCGGGCCGCCTGATTATCAAGGTGATGCTCCAGCGTCCAGCCGGTGATTTTTGAAGGCTCAAACCGCGCCGGAAAAAGCACATCGTCGGGGGTTAACACAACGGCCAGTCCGTCACTGGTTATGCCCCACAATGAAATTTTCATCGTACGTGATACCAAGACGTGCTTATGTATTAAGCCCATTCCCTCGACTTTTGAAAGAAGGGAATACAGCGATTTGTGATCCCTGAAGCCAAACAGCAGCATCAGCGTTTTAAAATCACTGTACGTTTCTTCTTTCAGGAAATTCAGCAGTCGTTGTATTTTTTCGCGGTGTCGCGTCTGGCGTTCGCTATATGCGGTTATCAGCATCATTCCCCCTTTAAAAATCCAGCAATGATGGGTTTTCCTCTTTATCGGCGCTCGGTGTTGTTGTGTCTTCTTCGTTCGTATTATCAAAAAAAAGATCGGGTCGCGTTGTGGTGATATCCGGCGTTGATGCGGGTCCGGGGGAAGTTTCCTCCTCGTTAAAATCCAAGGTGATATTTACCGTTGCGGCGTTGGCGGCAATCGCGGGCGACACGGCACAGATCTCCAGTTCGCGTTTTTTCACCCTGATGGGCGAAATCAGCGAAGCAGAGGGGAGAGTGTTTGTCGTGAAGATGAAGCTGACAAAATCGGGTAGGTTCAGGATCATATTGCTGTCGGTAAAGAAACGCTCGGCCTGTCTGATGGTGCGTTCATTGTCGATAGTCTCTGTCAGCACGGCATCGGTTTTGGCTTTGCGGACCTCATCGTCGACTAATATAGTGCCGGACATCCTTGCCACCCATTCAGCGGTATCCGGGTCCATGACACGATAAACCAGTTTGAATTTGGCGTTCTCAACGACAGCGCCGACAACGGCGTCACCTTTCAAATCGGCCGGGCAGTCTTTTAAATCGGCAATAGACTGATGGTCCATAATAATATGCACGCCTTTATCGCGTGCCGCGCCTAAGCCTTCCAGCGCGGGTCTGGATAAATGGTATTTCAGTTCGGAAAGATAAATAGCAATGGGGCGGGGCACGTTTTTCACTCGCTCGCGCCTTTCTGCCAGTTGGTACAGGCGAACCAGCAGCATGCGCTGAGTGGTAATGATTTTGCTGTTGCGCATTGAACCAATCACATAACAGCAACCGCCTTCTTCAAATATTTTATTAAGCGAAAATCCGTTGGGGGCATTGATGGCATTGAGTAAGGCCAGCTCTTCAATTTTCCCGAAAAAGGCTTTTATCTTATCGGCAATACCCTGAACGTAGTCGCCGTTATACACATCCCGAATGGTAGAGGCAGTATTACGGGTGACAAATTGTGCGGCTAGCCGGGCCGCTTTCCGGTCGTCAATGCGATAAAAGTCTGACTCCTGACCTTTCTCTGCCAGGCTGAACCCGGCAACAAAAAGCTCTTCCAGTTCATCGGCGGTGATCTCTTCAATCAGATTTAACTGGTATGCCTGTTTCCTCAGGTCAATCAGGGCAAAAGGTTTGCCTGCATCCTCACAGGCCTTGCGGTAAAGGTGGGGTGCCCATTCATCATCTTTGGGGTCCATAACAAATACGCCTTCACCGGCCAGAATACTTTGATAAAGTAATATGCCGGTGGCAACGCCTTTACCGGCGCCGGTGGTGCCGATAATATCCGCGTGTTGTTTTTGCCAGTCCTTTAACGGCAAATACATTGGGTGAATATCGCGGTCCATGCCGATAAATAACCCTTTGTTCAGGTCGATAAAATCCAGCGGGTCATAATGCAGTGTTTCCGGCAGCAAGGATTTCACCGTGCGGACATCGGTGCGCAATTCCCGTTCAAGCGTTGTCTTTCTGACGAGGCGCTTCTTTATTTTGTCTAATTCAGGAGTTAATACTCTGCGCAGCAGAATATGCAAAATAAAACCCGTTACGGTAAAAGTAATCAGCACCGGCCATGCCAGAACGGGAATGCTGGCGACTACCCAGCCTTGATAAAGCCACTGGAAAATCCAGATAACAACCGGGGCCATGGTACCGGAAAGAAAACACATCAGGGAAAAAGCGATAATCAGCTTTTGCCACAACGGGGCTTTTTGCCGTTCATCGCTTCTCATCGACGCGAAAAACGGCATCGTCAGCCCCGATAACAGCGCCAGCATCAGCTGATGCTGTTGTATAAAAGCAATGAAGCTCAGCGCGCCATTCACTATCGGCGACAGTGAAACGGCCAGCTTATTCAAAATCACGATGCCTCCTTCGTCAGCAGTTCGCCCCATGACATCGCCCCGCCTTTTCGCCCCACGGTGTCGGGCGAAAAGGCGGGGCGACCATCAGGGACGAAGAAGGTGGCCGCTGTGCGACCATGTGCAGGAAAGCATGCTTCCCTGCCCGAACAGCGTGCGCCAGTACATGCGGGCTGGACGCCCTTATTGCCTGTCGCATGGGGGTAATGATGCCGCTGAACGCTGCATCAAAACCCCCAACATCAAAGGCGGCACACCGTCGCCCGCTACGCGCGACCACCCCCTTTAAGACGGTCGCTTTCGCCTTTTTCTTCCCTTTGCTCGTTCCTCGCAGCGGGAATAAAAGGGAAGCTGACCTTTAAAGAGGGTGGTCGCGCCACGCTACCGGCTTTTGGCCGGAGACTTAGCCGCGACGGTGTGCGGGGCTGTGCCCCCCAAATAAAGCGCTGTCGTGGGCGACAGCTTTTCGCTCGCTGGGGCGGCGAAATTTATTCGGCTCCCCCCGGCCGGCAAAATCCGCGTGGGCGCGGCTGTTTGCCGGTGAGGCGCGGTGCCTGAACTATTTTCGCTCCTTAACCCGCGAAAATAATTCTGTCCGCTGCCTCATTTTTACGGCCTGCATTTTTTCGCTCCCTAATCCGCGAAAAATGTGCCGGGCCGTAAAAACCTGAAAACCACCATGCTTTAAGCCGGACTCGGCTGAAATATTTTGGCGCGATAGGGGACCTGCGAATAAAATAATATCAGGGGTTAATATTGGCTCTCGTGGATTTCCCTGATGACGTCTGAATAACACTGACGACTTTCTTTAATGCTGGTTTCATCGAGAGTAAACCCATGCCGGTTAGCTTCCTCTGTCAGCGTTATTCTGTCAGTGGCGTTCAGCGTTTGCAGTAATTGCAATAACCGGCAGATAACCCGGTAGTGATAAATTTCATAATAAAGGCCGCATCCGTGCACCGCCTCATTTTCAATGTGCTCAATAACACAGGCTGCGCGCATGGAATCCCCACGCTGATGTGTCCAGGGATGCTGAATAAAACCCGGTTTGGTCATATAGATAACCTCCGCTAATTAACTACACACGCGGCCAAATTTACTGATTATCTGGCTGATAATTTCCGGGTCTGCCGAGTCACACTCAAGTAAAAATGATTTTCTGGCATCGGCAGTATGGTCCGGCAGAAAACCGTGCCTGTTCTTTTTGATGATATTAAAGAATGCACGTTCAGCAGAATGGCATTCATTGCCGCCGCCGTTCCCGGTGGCTTTACCGTACATGCATAACACCACTTCACAGGCGTCAGCGGCCATGACGGAAGTTGAATATGACGCCATAAAGCAGAGTAATAATGCTGAGGGTATAACTTTTTTCATTTTGGTTACCTTCATATTCAAACGAGGGTTGCGTAATTCGATAAGTTATTTATTGAAGTTCTTTACTGAATACAGTTCTCATGCCATTAAGATGAAGGGGTTTAAAATAAACATCACTCATCCGGCGTATGTCACCGTGAATATCAATGCTGACGATCACATCAATGCTCTTAAGCACCTTGCGTAACAGCACGTCGAAAGGGATGTTCCGGCAGTCAGGGTTTTCATAGCAGCGGTCAATTAACCCTTCAATACATTCTTCTGGGCTGCTCGCATGCAGGGAGGTCATTAATCCCTCATGTCCGGAACCGACGATTTTCAGTGCATCCCAGGCTTCCCGACCGCGAATTTCAGCCAGTAATATCCGGTCAGGGTTCATACGATAATTGGCGCGTATCAGTCTGCCGGGCGTGACAATGGCATTATCCCCGGCATCCGCCGGATAAAAGAGATGGACATAATTGGTGTGGTGATAGAACCGGATTTCGGGATTATCCTCGATGGTGGTCAGCCTGAGATGCCGGGGAATAGAGTGCAACAGCGTTTTCATATAGGTGGTTTTACCGGATCCGGTTTCACCGACGATAAAAATTGTCTTGCCGTATTCCACCGCTTTTTCCATAAAGCGGGAAATATCCCCACCTTGATAATAGCGGGTCAGTTCAACATCTTTGCCTTCCGTTCGCTCCTGACCGCTTACCCGGTTATAAAATCCCGCATCAATCCACGACTGATGTGTTTTTTGCCCGAATGAGGGCTTGCGCAGCGTAATTGATACGGTATTGCGCTCACAGGCCGGGGGAATAATGGCCTGAATACGCTCGCCTGATTCAAGCGTGGCGGAAAGGATCGGCGAGGTGTCGTCAATATTATCGTCCTGCCACGACGCCAGTGCTCTGGCAAAGGCGTAACACTGACGCAGCGTAATCGGGGAATCATGTCTTCGCCATTTCCCCCGGATTTTGGTATGCAGTTCACCTGGCCGGTTAACGGCAATTTCCGTCAGGCCGTCCTGCGCAATAAACTCACCAAACAGCTGGTTTTTCATAAAGTCCAGCGACAGGTTTTCAGCGTTCATACCACCTCTTTTTCAGTCGCAACTGCCAGACGGATGAGAAATCAATATCAGTGCCGGTCATGATGCCGATGACATCACCCTGATTCAGGTACAGGGTGGGCGGGATATTGATGCTGTTGTCCAGCGTCGTTTTCGCCATTTCCGCCGTGGCGGCGCGGGTGTTTTCGGTGTAGT
Organism: Rouxiella sp. WC2420; assembly: GCF_041200025.1. NCBI lineage: Bacteria > Pseudomonadati > Pseudomonadota > Gammaproteobacteria > Enterobacterales > Yersiniaceae > Rouxiella > Rouxiella sp. WC2420. The sequence continues at coordinate 1,806,595 of NZ_CP165628.1, forward strand.
CGGTATTGCGGTCTTTCCCCGGGGCAGCATCCGACGCCGCCGCTGCCACGTCCTGCACCGTACTGAGCATCAGGGCATTGCCGAAGCGCTCCCAGAAGTGATTGTCGATCCAGCCCGCAATCCCCGCCTCGCCGAGCGGGCCGCTGGCCTGCGTGTTGCTGAGCGGGATTTGCAGGCTGCCGGGCTCAGGCGTGCGTAGCTCCGTCCACAGCACAAACATCCGGCTGCGTCCGTGTTGCAGTGCCCCGGTGCGGTAGATGCCACGGGCGACCGTTCCCGCCGGGATCAGCGTCACATGGTTGCTGGCGCTGTAAACATCTTCACTGATCAGGCAGGAAATATGCCCCCCGACATCGGACACGAAGCGCCACATCATCGAACATGGGATATAGCGGTCCACCGGGATATAGAGATCAGGATCGAGACCCAGTCGCCTGACGCCGGTGACACGGGCGACGCCCGGATTGTCGTTGTTACCCGTTTCTGGCGCGCCAGTATCCGGGCAGCGCAGGCCGCCATCCTTCCCCCTGCTCAGGACTGATGAACAGGATGTGTACGTCGCGGATGATGACGGACTGTCGGACGTATCTGCGTTGCTGCGAAGTTGGCCCGGGGACGTGCGTGTATTATCGCCCGGCATTGTTCGGGCGTTGTTCAGCCCGTCAGCCAGCGCGGCTGCCTTGTTCAGGGCGGGTGGGGCCGGTGGCTGGGTGGGTGCGGGAGTGACGGCCTGGCTGGCAGGGTCTGTTCCGTCCTGTGTGTGTGGCCCGAACAGGCCAAACGGATTACTGTCCATGCCCAGATTTTGACGCTCATGCAGCGTCTTCCCGGAGGAGGTCGGCGGCGCGGTGTCGGCTTCTTTCTCATTACCCCCTTTCAATGCCCTGAAAAGACGATCGCCGCCGGATGCCAGGGCGATCACCAGAGTCAGACTTAGCAGGCTGACGATCAGCGTGCGGCGACCGGATACCTTACGAAAACGGGTCACTTCCGGCTGGCCGGGGCGTGTTCTTTGCTCCGGCTCCTGATACGCCATTGCCGCACGGGCGCGTTCGCGGGCTTCCGCTTCCCGCTCTGCGGTGGTTTTTTCCAGTTCATCCGGGACAGGTTTATCGGTCATTTCGCCTCCAGCGTAACGGACGGTGAAACAGTGTCGCTGCGGGTTATCGGGATGCGCCCGAATCCGTCGTTTTCGATCCCCACGACCGAGGTGCCGTAACGCAGCACCAGTTGTGGTGATGCCGGCACCACCATTACGATGTAGTTACCCTGTTTAACCGTCCGGGGCGTGAGCGCCTGCTCCCGTCCGTTAACCACACGGAAAACGGAAGGCAGGGTTCTGGTGGGGGAAAAACCGATATATGCAAAACGACCATCGTCCCAGGCAAAATCCGGTGCGATGGAGGCCGAACCGGCTGCTACCCGTTTGGTGTAGCGCCAGTTGCGTGGCATGCTGGCCTGTCCGAATGCCGCTGCTATCTGCTGCTTCTCCTGTCTTTCACGCTGCAGCGTCTGACGCGCGGCGCTGGCGGCGGCGGATTGCTGGCGAACCTCGGCCGGATAGTGGTAACGGATAACGTACGCCTGTGCGGGGGAATCGTGGTCCAGCACGTTTAGCTCCAGGCTGTAATCACGCTTTGAGGTCACCACGAAGAGGTTGGTCTTCCAGTCCTTTGCCGTGGGCAGGAACACCTGGCTGACATTGTTGCCGCTGGCGTCCGTCACCGGCTGGGTGATGGGGTTCGGGCTGACGCCTACCCGGTTATCACTTTTCGTCACCGTCCAGCCTTTTGGAAAACCCGCTTGCGCATCAATCACAGCTTCATCGTCGTCAAACAGCAGTGTGGTGACGTAGCCAGGGCGGGTATTGACGACCGTGGCGTTCTGGCTGTTATACGATACGTTCTGCATCCGGCTGTCATAGCCGCTGCCACGCGGGATGGCGGCGCTCCATGCCGCGCATGACGCCAGTAAGCCTGTCAGGAGCAGGATGTTTTTCAGCATCATTCGCTCCTCAGTTCTTTATCGCGCTGGTAGCTGGTGACAATAAAGCCCAGCGGGTTCACTTCGCGCTGGCTGTCCGTCAGTTGCTGATGCGGGACATAACGGTAAGTGAGGCGGACATTCCAGAAATCCGTTTTCACTGAATTATCAGAAATACGGCGGAGGGTGCGCTTAATACGCAGGGTTGCCAAGTTATCCGGCCCGGTGGCAGGCGCATGCACATTAGAAATAATGTCGATATAGACGACATATTCGGCTTTATTAAAAACAACGTCCGGAGCCTGGTTGCCGTTAAACCCGTCCAGATAATCACGGTTCACGCTGTCGCTGTTAAATAACTGTACGTCGTCGTAATCACGCTGGAGGGAGAAATAATTATACCCTTCGCGGAGTCGGACATAGTGTGCTGCCAGTGAATGGGCCAGCGCTTTTTCAGACGCAATATCCCGCTCTTTAATGCGGGTCATATACTCATAACGACCGCTTTGTTTATCCACCGACCACAATTCAATGTCAGTGGTTTTCAGCGGCAGCAGAATAATCATGGCCGTAATTGACAGTGCAGCCAGAATCAGCCCGGCAGCGGCCACCCGCCAGGCAGTTTTGCGGGAACGCTCTTCCTTTTCCAGCAGGATGGATTCAAAAGAGCGCGAGACATTGATGATGCGCTGAATATCAGACATGGTGAGTCAGCTCCTGAATGATGGCGGAGGAATTAACCGGCTGGGAATCGCCGGACACCGGCGGGAGGTCGCCCTGATGCTGCGCGCAGCCCGTAAGCGCGCACAGCACCAGAAGCAAGATGCTGAATTTCATGGAAGCCTCTTATCGGATAAATGCAGGAAGGCCGCACCGCTGGCTGAGGCCACGGCGTGACGGGGGGATGAGATTAGCGGTCGGGAGGATTAACGGTGACGCTGCTGATTCTGGCGTTTCATGCTTTCGATGGCGGTGGCACGTTTCTGCCAGGCGTTCACGGCTTTGCCCGCACCTGCGGCAATGAACCTGCCGGTTGTCGTGGCTGCTGCCATGCCACCTTTGGCGGTCAGTCGGCCCCCGGCCTTTATGCCGGGTCTGGCGACGTCGGCAGATTTGCTCACCAGCCCGCTCAGTCCTTTCATGGCTGCACCCTGTAACACGGCCTGTACGGCGGCACCGCTCAGCGCAGTGGCTATTTTCGCTGAAAAATACACCACGACGCCTGCGGCAATCCCGGCCAGCAAACATTGCGCCGCCAGGGTCACCATATTGCTTTCAGCAGACGTTGCTGTGGCGGCATCCAGTATTTTATTCAGGTAGTTGATGGCGATCCGGACAGACAGGGCAGAGAACATGATCGTTAAGATTGCGGTAAATATTGTTTTCAGCCAGTTATCAAACATGGGTTTAAGAAAACCGTACAGCAGGCAGAAAATAAAGAGTGGGGCGGTGGTGGTCATTAACAGAATGGTGATTTCGGCGAGCAGGTTGACAAAGGTTGCAGCCAGTAACAGAACGATTGCACCGCCCCAGACCAGCACCTCGGCAAAGCCGCCATTCATTTTAACGTAGGTAGAAGTGTCCAAATTGAACAGCGTTTGCCCCAGCGCTTGTGCCTTTTCCCACACCGTGTCGAGCAGCGCCCAGACATTATCATCGCCACTGATGCCGTCCTTAAGCCCTTCAATGGCCGCAATGATGGCATCCAGCCAGCCATCGCGGTTTAAAACAAAGGTGGTGATCAGCAACATGCGGCCCACATCCCAGACAACATCTTCAACAGGTGTCTGGAGTTTGCCGCCAAGCGTCTGATACCCGCGATACGTAATAAATAGGGTGAAGGAACTGACGATAATCACACTGATTAGGGTGCCGTAGGTAGAAGACTGACCTTCTAACACGGCATTGAGTCCATCCATGATGTTTTTGTCCATACCAACAAAAATACCACCGGACATGGTGCCTCTCATTAGTCAGGAACAGACAGGGGATAAAAACAGGGAAGGACCCCTGTTTTTGTTGTTGGGGATCTTACTGAGTGACGGATTTTCTTTTTTGGGCTTCCTGCTGAAACAACGTCTCGAATTTTTCCCTGATGCCGGGGTTGCCTGTCTGGGCAAACATGAGTGCTGCCCGGTGTGCAAACTCGCAGTTGTCGCTTGCCTCGCCATCCCTGAGGCATTGCGTATAGACCTTATAGGTTTCATCGGGATGTTGTTTATACCAGGCTTCTGATTTCGTCTCTTTACAACCGGATAAGACGAGAATGCCTGACATGACGCATAAGGTTAATACGGGTTTTAACATGTTAACCTCCCTATAGAGAGTTCAGATCGGCAACGGGCGCAGTTAATTGCTGTTGCTCAAAAGCTTTCTGTTTTTGCTGTTCCAGCAGCGTTGCTCGCTGTTCAGTCTGTTTGACTGACATTTCCCACTGGCTGGTCAGCGCATTTAATTGTACGCTTTTGGCCGCGATGGCGTTAGCCAGGTCCTGTGACTCTTTCGAATCCTGCGCATTAGCAATACGGTCTGATAAATCTGATATATCGTCGAGTGTGCCCGTGATCTTGTTTTCAACCTCGGACGTATTTTCTATTGCTACAGCCTGATTCAGGATCATCTGTTTGCAGCTGTCCAGATAGCGTTGTGAAGAGCTGGACGGGTTACAGGTATCGAACGTTTTATATTTGTTATACAAGCTATTAAGTTCAGACGAATATGACCCGCTTTGGTTGCTCAGCAGGTCATCCAGTGAAATACCGTTTTGACGAAGATTATCAATATCGGTTTTCAGACTTTTGGCCTCGCGGAGAAATGCCTGAACGTCACGCACGCCCGTTGCCGTGGCTAATTGCTGCTTGTAGGCATCAAGTTCACTTCTGTAATGGGTGACGGTTTCCTGCCACTGCTGGAGCTTCTGGATCCACTGATTCATGGATTCGGTATTCTGTACGGCGTCAAATACCGGTATTCCGGCGCTTAGCGCCTGGGTGGAAATAAACAACGATAATGCCAGTATGATATCTCTGAACCGCATTTTCATAACCTCCGTCATGAATATTACAGGGCTTGTTCAAGGAAGGTGGCTTTCCAGTCATCAGGATGCATATCCTCCTGATACAGGGTGTCGAACAGCTTCAGGTTGTCTTCGCTCCCGCTCAGCATTTTGGTAAGTTTCCCGAGACCCGCTAAATCCATTTTCGCCATCGCCACAAAAGGCCGGGTTTCACCTGCGCGTAACGGCGTTTTCAGAACCACCATGTAGCGCTCCCCCGGATCGAGGTTTCTGACGATGTCGTACACGCTTTCCGGCACTTTCATCTTTTCCACGTAATCCGCCCGGCTGGCCTTCGGGTTGGCGAGAAAAATCTGCGTGCTGCACTGTTCGATAATCGCCGGGGCAATCGGGTGCTTGACGATTTCGTCAGGCGACTGGGTGGCGGGGACGAAGATGCCGTTCAGCTTGCGGATCACTTTCAGCATATTGAGTGAGAAGCGGGAGAATTCGACATCGGCCAGCCATTTCCAGAACTCGTCCATAAACATCACCAGCCGGCGACCATCCAGCAGGCTGGTGACGCGGTACAGCAGATAAAACGTGATGGGGCCGCGAACATCGTCATCATCGAGAAATTCCGTACCGTCGATACCAAAATTTTCGACGTCGCTGATGTTGAAGGTGTCCTCCTCATTGTCGAATACCCAGCCGAACTCGCCGCCCTGAGCCCACTGTTTAAGGCGAATACGTAGCCCGTTGATGCGGGCGTCGGGGGTTGGCGGCTCCGGCAGGACTTCCAGCAGCCGGGTGATACCGAACTTGCGGTATTCCGGGGGGTAATCGAGCATAATGGTATCTACGGCGGCGCTGATCCGCTCCTCATCGCGCGGATCGAGCGGTTTGTCGTTGCGGCCGCACAGCATGCGCACCAGTCGTTTGATAAAGCTGATATTCCGGCGTGTCGGGGCCAGCGCAAAAGGGTTGAACCCGGTAGGCACACCGGCACGAATACGGAAATAACGCCCGCCCATCTGACGTATCGCTATCTCCGCCGCCCGATCCTTATCAAAATAGACCGTGGTGAACCGCTGGATTGTGGCTGAGGCGCTGAAAGTCGCAGGATTGCGGTACTTCTGCATCAGTTGCTGCATCATGGTCATCAGCATCGTTTTCCCGGAGCCGGTTTTCCCGATAATCGCCGTGTTACCCGGCGTTTTTTCGTTGAATTCATCCCGCCCGCTCTGGCTGTCGTGCAGGTTCAGGTAATACCCGCTGCCGCCGGGCGATGTCAGGATGGCGATGGCGTCTCCCCAGGGATTACCGCTCCGCTTGTGGGGATGAAAGTTATGCAGGCTCGCCAGGTCGGCAAAGTTCTGGCTGCTGACGGCCACCAGACGGGGGCGCAGCGTATAGACACCCGGCAGTTGCGCCAGGTACGCGGCGGGCAGCGACAATGTGGACAGCGTCGTCATGATGCCGAGGTCGGCGAAGGGCTGCGCCAGCGCGTTGGCATCCTTCACCACCTGGTCGGCGCTGTCTGAGGATACGAGCAGGGAAAAGTGGTATTTTCCGCAGGAGACATGCCCGGACTGGAGCAGGTCACGCAACACAATCAGCTCTTCGTGCTGCGAAATGGCGTCGTCATCCGCCGAATTCAGGCGCTTTTCCGCAAGACGAATATGCTTCTGCGCCTCATCGCGGGCCATGCAGGTGAAGGACTGCGTCAGCACATACTCGCTTTCGGCATACAGCAGCGCGTCCAGCAGGCCGGTCGCGGTCTCCGGCGAGTAATCTTTGATTTCCAGACTGCGGAAAAAGCGGGAGCCGCTGACCGTCTGGCACTCGGCGGTGTCAGTGGTAAAAAAGACATCCGGCGTGCTTAATGTTTCATAAAACGGCGCACGCGTGACCGCCACCTTTTGCCACTTGCCGGTGAGCAGGCGGTGATAAAAGGACAGCTGGGTGGAATACACCCGCCCGTTGCCTTCATACATCCCCAGCGGCGTCGCCGTATAGCGGGACAGCGCCGAAGCCAGCGCATCCCGGTGTTCCAGCATTACTTTCAGGGCATCATCCAGCACCGCTTTGCGTTTACCTGATGGCTGTGCCTTCATGGCCTTTTTCTCCAGCGGAGAGAAGGGCGCATAGCAGACGGTGAAAAACAGCCGGTGCCGCCAGAACGGCTTTTCGTTGATCGGCTGGTAATACAGCCGGGTCACTTCATCAGAAAAGGGAATACCTGAATTTGCCTCGAAGGCATCGTGGTATTTTTCCCGTATACGGTGAAGATAGAAAGTGACTGGCAGGCCTTCATATGCACGAATCACGTTATTTAGATGCGTCGCCATTAACGTCAGGTGATGTTCGTCCTCGCATTCAAAAACGGTGCCCTCCAGCTCCCAGCTGGCAACTAAATCACCCTGGCGGTTTCTTATTACCTGGGGATGGATATGGGAGGAGTAGGGAATATGCTTATCCAGCGTAACGCGCTCGTTTAACTTCATCTTTTCAATAAACTCCGAAACGTCGACAGCGTCATAGCGGTTTGCCAGCAGGGCATTGGCACCAAAATGTTTATTGGTGCCAAACCGGCCACGGGTTTTAAAGGCCAGCCAGAGCAGCCCGAAATAGTGAATATCGGTTCTGGCCTTTGTCTTCATCTCCAGCCAGGCGGGAATAAGCAGTAATATCAGGTAATAGCTGACATAGACCGCCAGCAGGACGATGGCCCCGCTGACCATCACGAACGGCACGAGGGGAATGCCGGCTATGGCGGCAGGTCGCGTCAGCGCTTTGTTCAGCGTAGCCATCGTTGCCTCCCTTATGACGCCCAGTAGGCACCGAAACCTGACGCACCGACGATAAGGATGGCGCCAATGATGACGTTGCGCATGTCATGCAGGCTCTTGCCGTCAAATAAGACTTTGTATCCCACCCACATGGTGGCCAGCGTGATGGTGACGGCGGCCAGTCCGAGCAGGCCGGTAGAGGTGTTGCTCAGCGTCTCATTGGCTTTATTAAACCCGCTGTCTGCTGCCAGCACCGGGCTTGCCATTAACAGGCAAGTGAGGACGGGCCAGTCAGTCTGTTTTCGTTTCATCATTGTTCCTCCTGGGGGCCGGGGATGGGTAACGCGCCGCGTATCACGGCGTTGGGGTAGCGCAGGGATGTCAGAACTGGCGTGGCGTTATCGGTAAGCTCGCCACGCATGACGGCGGTAGGGTAATGGATTTCAGGCACGAGCTTTTCGGTGGGAGGTCGCTGCCGGTCTTCCCGCGTTGACGGCACGGCGTATCCGATGCGCTGGATGTAGCTGGTGTGGTTAAACGCGGATTCCGGCTGTTGGCCGGTCGTGAAATTTCCCGAGTAGTAGCAACTGAGCGCACGCTTGAGGGAACCGCCGCGGCGGTAGCAGTCGGTGAGGATGCGCTCAAACACGGACAGGTTGGTACAGGGGTCAAGAAGGTCGCGGGCGGTCACGCCATAGTGGCGGAAATTGGTGCTGGTGATTTGCATCAGCCCGACCGAATAGCGTCGGTCCTGTGCCGCCAGCTGTCTAGTGATGCTGACGGCCTCATCCTTAGTGGCGGGGAAATGTGAAGTCACGCCTTTGCCATCGGGCAGGATTTCAGCGATGGCATACGGATTCAAACCGGATTCGACCCGCGCCACATCAAGCGCCGTGGACGGGTGAACGCTGGCGGCGCACTGCATCGACAGCGTAAGAAAGGCTGTGGTGGATAGCATGGTGGCCTCTTAACAGTCAGCCCGGCGGGTGTATACCAAGCCCCTGCCGGAGGAAGGTCAAAAGCGGATTAAGCAGAGGCGGTATCCTGCGAAATGCCGCTATCTTCTCTGGGTTCAAGCAGCACCAGCTTGCCGGAGACAGCAATACCGGGTGTCAGCATGATATTCAGGCCAGACTTACCGTTATGAGCAAACGCCACGCCAACCCTAGTCCAATACGTGTTTATTTCGCCCTGTGCATCGGGTTGACTTTCTTGGGTGACAAATACGTGATAAATGGGTTTTCGCATGAGGCCTCCTCTACTAAAAACAACAATAAGTTAAATGAATGTCACATCCCAATTCTGCATTCCGGTTTTAACGGGTCAGCGAGAACATTCAGCGGCACCCTGAATTGTGGTTATGTGACAGCCCGAACCTTATTTTTAAAGAGCAGCACCCGAACCAGGCGAATTAACGTCAATACGGGTAAATATTATGTAATGAGGTTTTCAGGATCAGATATCCGGGGCGGTATATGAACGATAAATTCAAAGTTAAAATGAGAGAGATAAATTAGCGGTGGAGGGGGATAAGCTTTGGGGTAAATAAAAGGAAGTGAAATATCTAATAAAGACGACTGTGGATTTATAGTTAATGATAGAGACATGCAGGGAAAATATTCGTGCATGTCTCTGTGACCATTATTAACGTCTTCGGCGTTCAAGTTTTTCCTGACATTCCGTGCAGGTGGTTATGCCCGGCAGTGCCAGCCGTCGCTTTTCAGGAATGGGCTTACCGCATACACGACAATGGAATAATGATGGCATAGACCCTGACTTAAAACGACTCTGTTCAATCATCTCCTCCAGTCGTTGCTCATTAAATTCCTGATCGCGGTCGATCTCATCCGGCATGTGCGGCCCTCCGGTCTGACGCCTCCCGCTCGCAAAGTGCGATACGCTTCCAGACGATGGTCAGTGACAATCCTTCGACTTTCGCCAGCAGGGTTTGCGTTACCTGCATCATGGCGTCCAGCGCATCGGTTGATTCCAGACTGGCCACCCGGCATTGTTGCCATTGCAGCCAGATGGCCACATCCGTATCTTCGTCCGGCTCTGGCGTCCGGCCATAAGGCACACGGACGCCCAGTAACCGGCGGCGAAGGCAAACTTCGTTGGAGGTGAGGCCAAAATACTTGTTGAGAAGTGCAATTGAACCACCCAGCCGGATGGCGTCGTTGATACGCTGTTGCTGCAGAACCTCCTCATGGGATTTTGCCAGAAGGAGGCGTAACGCGTCATGATGAACCGTCACAGCCAAAAACTGCGCAGACTCACGACTGATGATAAACAGCTCGTCTAGCGACAACTGGTTGAGGGCATTCATTTCGTCGAAAGTGAATCCTAGCGATTCACAGTAACGAATGTTGCCATCCTTTAATGCATGCAGGGCATCGGTTAATACGGCGTAATTCAGTGATGGGATAATCATGGTGTTTTCTCCCTTCAGCCTATTGAGCGGCGGACTAATTTGATATTGATCCATTCGTCAATTTCCGATTCGAGCCAGGCGACACTGGCCGGACCAATCTTGATTGAGCGGGGGAAGGTGCCGTCTTTCATATACAGATAGATTTGAGAGCGCTTCAGGCCAGTTTTTTCTTCAACCTGTTTCAGACGTAATAACTGATGAGATGTCACGGTATTCTCCTGTGGCAGATATAGCGCTAGCCGGGAGAACACACGACAACACAAAATAGTGGTGTGGAGAAAGCTGATGAGCCCGTATTACGGAAAATACAATCCTTAATACGGGTTTTCATAGAGAAGGGCATCATCTTACTTTTGTGTTGGTAGGGAAGGGGGCGAGCCGCGCTCAAGCGCAGTCTTCAGTGTGTCGCCACTGAATCGATCGGTAATGCCTTCCTCAGATGCCCATTGTTCAAAAATGGACAATAGTTTATACGGTTGCATGATTAACGGACTGATAGTTTCATTATTTTTGCAGGCAAGCCAGAAGAGGCGTGATAGAGGGGTGGATATCCGAGTTGGAGACGGTTGAAGTATTTCTTTTTCGATCGGTTTGTTGATCAACTTATCAAGTTCACTTTTTCTGAGGACAAAGCATGCATCGCTCGGTAATTCATGCATAGGAAAATAATGTTTATGCGAATCTTTCTTTGTAGCGTTTAGTATTATATCTTCGTAATCATCTGATGAAATATCTTTAGGTGGCCTTTTTACGTGTCGTTCGATTCTTTCATGCCACGTCATCTTTTCGAAAAGTTGAAACGTTTCCCCCAATAAACAAACGGTAATGCCATAATTATATGACTTTGCTCCTGTTACAGGTGATGGTATCTTTAATGAATGTGCAAGTAAACGCTGTATAAGGACATATTCATAGCCGAGCAATGTTGTGTCAATGACTCTTTGTACAGGGTAGATATATCTTCCTTCAGTACTGAAAGTTAAATTGTTTTCGCTGACAAAGGAACTTTCGGCAAGCATGAATGATTTCATCGTTGACGAACTTTTTATTGGTCTTAGCTTTAATTTATGATTTCGTGATTTAATTTTCCTCAATGTTATTGGGGATTGAAAATATATTGAAAACCGAATTTTCCCTTGCAGAGCAAATCGATAAAAATCACTTTTTCTTATTTTACACCCATTCAATCCATTGAGAAGTCTTACCGCCTCCCTGATAGTTATCCAGTCTGGAATTCCATCTCTAATGTTTAGGTAAGTTGGATTGTCTGACATAATACATCTCCTTTCACACAATGATGTTGCTGATGAATTTCGCTGTGTTTTTGAAAGATGTTTAAAATTCTGATTGATATGAAATAGATTAGAATGATATAGGCTGATTTTATAAAATAAAAAATAACCTGTTTTTGGTTGTGACATTTTTCAAAGAGGTAAAATAAAATGGCTCAGTGATTTGGTGTTCACTGAGCCATTTTAAATGCTATGTGTACTATCATGAGTAATCGGAGGTGGTGCGTCTTTTATTCGAATTTATTTGTAATAACATCCACAAAATACCAACGATTACCACTCCGCCTCCAACCCAAGTAGGGCTTGTAAGACCAGTAACATCCAGTGCTACACCCCCCAATAGCGACCCTAATGCAATTCCTCCGTTAAAACCGGCAATATTCAGTCCTGCTGCCACAGCTGGAGCTTCAGGTGCATGTATGTGAGATAGCCCTATCACTCTTGCTTGCATTGAGGGGACCGCTGCGTATGTCAATGCTCCAAGCAACCCAATAAACAGTGCCATTAACATTAAGGATGAGACAGAGAACCACATAGCAAAGAGGACGATTGCCAGACCAATAAGAATTGTCATCACGGCACGGTCTGCACCTTGCTTGTCAGTCAGGCGACCACCCCAGACATTCCCGATAGCGGCCATCACGCCGTAGACCAACATAAGCAAACTACTCGTACGCTCGTCTACATGCGTTACCTGAAGTAGAATCGGGGAAATATACGTATACAGGGCAAAAGATCCTGCATAGGCCAAAACTGTAATTCCTGCTCCCGCAAGCAGTAGTGGGTTGAACATGGCTTTTAAACCGTCCATGGCATTTGCTTGCAAGGAGGGATCATTTTGATCCGTGGGCATCAGCATTGCCAATCCAATGAAACCGATCGCTCCACTTGCCGTTACTGCCATGAATATAGACTGCCAACTCAACAGACTACCGATGTAGGTACCAAGTGGTACGCCTAATGCCAACGCAATTGTAAGACCGCCAAAAACGACCGAAACAGCGGCGCCAGCACGATGTCGCCCAGCCAGTTGGGTTGCCACACTTGAAGCAACAGCAAGAAACACTCCGTGCCCTAAACCGGAAGCAAATCGTGCAATCAACATAGGCGTTAGGGACTCAGACGCACTGACGATACCATTGCCAACTGTGAACAGGCCCATAGCAACAAGTAATAATCTTTTACGAGGCCATCGTGTTGCCAACGCAGTTAATCCCGGAGCACCAATTACGGCACCGAGGGCGTAGGCTGTCACCGCTGTACCTACATGACTGACACTGACGTTGAGATCAACTGATATCCTGGAAACTAAGCCGATCGTGACAAATTCAGTGAATCCCAAAGCAAAAGCGCAGAGTGCAAAGACATATATAACAAAAGGCATGCGTTCTTTCATAACTCAGGCTCTTCTATTTTCAATAGAAGCCAACAAAGGCAGCATTGCCTCAGCGACTCCTTTTGCGGAAGCGGGATTCTGTCCGGTCACTAATCTCTCGCTGACAATCACCTGTGGCTGAAAATTTGCGGCTGCAAGATGCTCAGCACCTCTTTGCTTCAGCGTGTCTTCAAGTAAGAATGGAACAATGTCGTACAACCCTACAGCACGTTCTTCATCGTTGGTAAAAGCTGACACCTTTTTGCCCGCAACCAGATATTCATTATCGGAAAGCCGAATATTCACCAATCCGGCGGGGCCATGACAAACCGCAGCGACAACGCCACCCTTTTCATAAATTCGTGATGAAACACCCGCCAACTCTATATTGTCAGGGAGATCCCACATCGTCGCATGCCCTCCTGCATAGAAGACGGCGTCATAGACGTCAGGATCAATCTGCGAGGGTTTTAATGTGGTTTTAGTTGCCTCGCGTAAGGAATCATTATTCCAAAAGGAGGCGTTAACCGGATCGCTGAGGTCTAAACCGTCAACATGTGTCTTGCCCCCCTTGGGACTCACGAAATCAATTTCATATCCTTCTTTTGTGAGTACATCGTAGGGATGAGACACCTCGGAAAGATAGAAACCACTGGGTGTGGCATCTTTACTCTCGGCTTGACCTTTACGGTCATGGCTGGTCAATACAAACAGAATACGTTTAGGCATTTTAACTTCCTCTATATTGGGGGACTTAAAGCAAAATTCTTCTGACTGCATGCTACATAACAGACTTGTCATATTGAGTCTTATTGTGGAACAATCTATTTATCCTTTAAATAGACCTAAACGGACAAACACTTACCCCAAAATGAACAAAATAAACTTGAGAAATGACGACCTTGAAGTGTTTTTACACGTCGTCGACAGAAACAATTTCTCTGCCGCAGCACGAGACCTACAGATACTCCCCAAGATGGTGAGCAAGCAGATAGCCAGGCTGGAAACTGCACTTGGCACTACACTTTTTGAAAGAAACACCCGTAATCTACGTATTACAGACGAGGGCAGAGCTATAGCTGAGAGGGCTCGCGTAGCGTTGGCCGTTCTGGATGAGATGAAGGAACTTTCCCGAGGGGATAGTAAGGAGTTAAGCGGAAATATTCGTTTGACTGCACCCGCACCGTTTGGCCGAAAATATGTTGCTCCTGCGATCGCTGCATTCTGCCAAGTACATCCGAGGGTGGGCTTTGATTTAAGGTTATCTGACCAAATCCAGGATCTTTACAGTGGTGATTTCGATCTGGCTATTCGTATGGGGGATCTGGCTGATTCTCGACTTCTGGCCAGAAAAATAGCAAATAATAGACGTATTCTCATCGCATCGTCCGAATATCTGAAGAATCATCCACCCATTGAGCGACCAGAAGATCTTTTAAATCACAACTGCTTAGTATTCGCTTACCCGGGTTTTTTACACAATTCATGGACGTTACGTAAAGCCGGTCATGAAAGAAGCATCAGCGTTACTGGCAACCTTATCAGTGACAACGGAGATGTATTGCATGCCTGGAGTTTGGCGGGGCTTGGCATATCTCTTCGCGAAACTTGGGATATTCATGATGAATTGAGGGCTGGGAAACTTTGCCGAGTTCTGCCTGATTGGGAAGCAAACACATCTCAGATCAGTGTTGTCCGGGCGCGGCGAGAACCTATACCCCGTAGGCTAAGTGTATTTATCGATTTCATGACTGAAAAATGGAAACGGGCACCATGGGATGATGATTAATGTTCCGAAAGGTAGTCCGAACCGGTCTAACAGAAGCTAACCGCTTCGCTGACCAACGGAATTTGTGATAACTCTATTTGAGTTGAGTTTGTCAACGTTAATAGATAAAAATACAATGATTGTTTAGCCAATTTAAAGATTTAGCGACTATCAATCCCCAGAGTATATTATAGAAAATAACACGCCAATCCGAACCTTATGGCATGCGTGAAACCTTAATGCTAATCAGATATAACACACATAAAATATAATAATATCAATGTGTTATATTGCTATACGCTATCCTTACCCTATAAGATCCTTTAATTGTTAAAATAAGTTAATATGTGTAGAAGCATTAACGAAACATGTTTATAACATAATACTGTGCAGGCTTTCGATTTTATGTCGTAATCGGAGAGCTTCAAGCTCTTAAGGGTGCGCAGTATGAGCTATCTGGTTCAGTTACGAAGTTTTGTTGAAGTATACAAAGCTGGTTCGATTTCAAAAGCGGCAATGCGGTTGGGCATAAGCCAGCCTGCAATGTCTGCCCACATTCATTCACTTGAGGCTTTTACCGGGTGCGTTCTCTTTACTCGTCGTTCACATGGTGTGGTGGCTACAGTGGATGGGGAGGAATTGGCGAGATTGGTGGCTTCAGATTTAGAAACGATTGAACTGAAGTTGTCGATGCTTAGATCACGTACAAGAAAATCCTCGGGGACAGTATCTTTCATCGGGCCAGCAGAATTAATGTGGTCAAAATTACCGTACTTGGTGAAAATATTATTCAATGAAGGTATTAAATTTAAAGTTTTGACAGGAAATAGGAAGCGCATATACAGCTGTCTTCTGGACGGAAGTTGTCAACTAGGTTTCACAACTTCTATGCCGGATAAACAAAAATTTGGATATGCTGAAATTGGAATGGAAAAGTTAATAGTTGTGGTAGCGTCACTCATAGCAGACAACTTCAAAGAAAACGAGGACGTAATTGATACGCTGTCGAAGCTTCCTCTAATAGCTTACGATGAACAGTTACCCTTGATAAGGGAGGTTTTCCAGGATTCTTCGCGATTTTTTGCACTGCTTCGTCCGTCTATTACTGTACCGGATTTGCGGATTTTAGAAAGAATGATCCGAGAAAATATTGGTTGGACTGTGATGCCTGAGTATTTATGCGCCCAAAGCATAGCAGGAGGTCAGATCGTTGAAGTCAATGTCCATGAGAGACTCCCCATAAATTCAATCTATTTGGTATGGATTGATAGCTCATTACGTAACCCACTCGTTTCAGGAATCAGAGACAGAATTCTCGAACTATCAAAAAATAGCGGATTTATGGTATGAGATACATAAAACAGGCAGCCTTATCGGCTGCCGTGTCATTATTTTATCCGTGGCGATCGCTTGGCAAAGTCATCTGCAATGTCATTCAATTTTAGGAATTTCACCCCTGGATGACCAAGCATATGAGTTAAGAGGCGTTCGAGCATCATTAATACGTGCGGGCGTCCAGATACGTCCGGGTGAATCGTGAAAGTAAAGATCGCATATTCATGCTCACGGTAGACCCAATCGAATTGATCCCTCCACAACTGTTCGATGTCCCTGGGATTCATGAAACCTTGGCTGTTGGGTTTTGTTTTCATGAACATGAAAGGAGGAATATCGTCGATTGTCCAACTGGCGGGTAATTCAATAAGGTCCGTCTCTTCTCCGCGTACCAGCGGTTTCATCCATTCGGTCGGTGTCTTGGAATAATCTATCTTGGTCCAGGAATCACCTTTCCTGACATAATAAGGCTGATGATCATGATGCATTAGTGAATGGTCATATTTGATGCCATTTTCTAATAGAAGATCTGTGGTTACAGGAGAAAATTCCCACCATGGAGCGACATACCCAGTAGGTCTCTTCCCTGTTAATTTTGTGACCATGTCAATGCCTTTTAGAAGGACTTCTCTTTCTTGGTCAGGTGACATAGATATTGGGTTTTCATGACTGTAATTATGAACCCCTACCTCATGTCCAGCATTGACAACTGCTTCCATTTGCCGAGGAAAGGTTTCAATGGAATGACCAGGCATAAACCAGGTGGTGGGGATATTAAACTGGTCAAATAGATTCAGAAGACGTGGAGTTCCTACTTCGCCAGCGAACATACCGCGAGATATATCGCTTGGAGAATCTTCTCCCCCATAAGAAGATAGCCAGCCTGCAACGGCATCTACACCCACTCCAAAACCACATAGTATTTCTTTCGCCATGAGTTATTACTCCTCATACAGAAAAAATTGAAATAATATTAAGTTAAGAGGGTTTCTTGACTAATTTCAAGAGAGCCTCGGTATCTAATTCATTAATTCCTTTTTGAATGGCCATTAATTTATGCTCAGGTATGTTATATCCCCAATTAGCCCAAAATGATTGAATGCCATGATCTAATGCATCAATAACATTTTGGATATTGTCATCAATAAATAGAATATCCTCGTTTTTATCGAAGGCTATTGATTTTAGCAAAGTAAGAGTCTTATTTTTGTCGGTCATCCTCCCATATATTTTATTCGCGGGTATGTTTAAACCATATTTACTTAGAATGAATGATATAGACTCTTCATCCTTTCCTGATACAATATAGACATCATTAGATGTTTCAAATAAATTTGGAACATCTAATAGCGGACGGTGTAGTTCAGCCCAAAAACCAGGGTAGATACTTCTTGCCAGCTTTCTATACTGGATAAACTTATCCCTGAATATTTTCTTATCTTCAGTTGGAATTGATTCATATATAGCAGTGAATCTGTCATTATCTATAGCTTCATTACCAAATTCAGTGAATGAGGCAATAAAGTGACCGTCATGGCGTACAAAATTCCTTAATTTCCTGAATCGTTTAGCCATCAGGCGTGGGATGTTTTGAAGTACATCTTGGTTAAAATCACTGAGAGGTCTGTCATGTAATACATTCCATGTAATTAGCATGCATTCGTCTACTCCATCAACCACGACCCCGTCGAAATCCATTGCTATTAACATCGAATTATACCACCACCGGTTCTTTAAGAGTTTCGCCGCGCTTCCATCTATCTATTGCATCGAATGTCTGACGCATAAATTTTCCACATTCGGCATAATAGGAGCAAGTTATGATATTCCCGTCGACAACTACATCTGCTTCAATTACATTGGCGCCGGAATTAACCATATCGTCTTTCAGACCAACATAAGCGCAGGCGAGTTTGTCTCTTAGAATACCGGCAGAAATCATAATCCAGGGACCATGGCACAGCCCAGCCACAACTTTCCCCTGTATTACCATCTGCTTTAGAAAATCTTTAACTCTTTGATCTTGGCGAACTCTATCAGGCGCTTCATGACCGCCAGTGAGAATAACAGCATCAAAATCAGTGGCGTTGAGTTGATCGAAATTAATATTGTCTTTGGATCTTTTATCCATAGGAACAGTGATGCCATATTTCCCTGTCACTGCACTTCCATCCTTTGTTGCAATAGATATATCGTATCCTTCCTCTTTAGAACGATAGTAAGTATAAACTACATCGTGATCCTGAAAACCCGGACCAGTGATTATCACTACTCGTGTCGGATTAGACATGTTATTTTCCTTCTTATTGTGTTACGGGACGTTAATTAAAAATACATTCTGACCACAATACATTTCTGAGATGGCATCTTTAGCTCGTAGGATATGAATCTTGCCCATTAGATGGCTCTTTACATCTAATGAAATAAAAATAAAATCATCCTCGTCATTCAACATGTTTCTATCAAGATTTTTTACGGAAAAGTATGCTAATTTGTGTAGATCATGTTCTCTGATCAATGTGCCAGCAGCTATCTGTTGCAAAGGAGGTAAAAGATCATGTTCCTGTGATTTTTTTTCATATGCCATATTTTGCCGGCCATAATTATCTTTAAGTCTGAGTAAGTCGAATTTATTTCTTGGATTTTCAACTTCAATTAATTCGATGCCTGATTTTCCCGAAATAGTCTGATGGAATACACCTTTTGCAATATATATACTGTCGCCAGATTTTAATGCCTGATGTGTACCATCAAGAAATCTGGTCTCGCCATCACCATGAAGGCATATAAGGACGGTGTCTTTCAGTATATGACAATGCATTGAAGTGGATTGATTCTTTGATATATGAAGGCGCCATACGTCAAAAATAGAATCACAATAAACTCTATACTCATATCCCCATGGTTTTTCTATGAATCCATTGAGATGTAAGTCTTTCTCAAATGACTCACCATTATTTGAAGTTGAAAGTAGGATTTTGTTTATTTCAAGCAAGTCATATACATTTGGAGTCCGGTTGTGGATTTCCATATGGTCGCTCCCCCGCTAATCGAATTGCTGAATGTTGATTTCACTTCGCTCAATCGTTCTGTGATTTCAGTCTATATCGATTATTTAGTGCGAGAGAAATAACTTTTATGATGATTACCTATATTGTTTCTTTTGATCAGTCCTTTTTGCTCAATAATTAATGAAAACTATGCTTCTATACTTGGGTACTGTTGAAGATGCTAGATTCTATGCCGTCAGGAGGTCATAGCTCACAAGCGATTAAGATGCTTAGCAAGATGCCGAACTCGGACGTCAGCACGATACAGCCCATGACATATGTACCTGATGTTTACCAGAGGCCGCTTTATGTGAACCGGTAAGAACAGGTTGCAGGCCAGTTCAATGTCTCCATCGGTAGCATGTGTGCCTGATCCGGAGATGTTGTGGTGGCCGATGCCAGCGGAGTGGTGATCGCCCTTCGCGCAAAAGCTGAAGATGTCGCCAGAGTCGCTCATTAGATCGAGAAAACGGAATGGCGGATAAGTTGCTTTGAATAATGAAGATACCATAGCGAATCAGGAAACCCTGACGCGCCTTTTATGTAAGCTTAATATAACGTTCTTAAAGGATTTTCCTGGGGGAGTGGGTAGTATGTTCTGGCCAATAGCTTAAGTATGCCATCACGTTGCTGCCGGATGTCAGCCAGAGAAACATAGGAATAAGCGCTTAAGGCACCGGAGCATGAAAAGCAAGAAGCCCGTTGACTAGACGCGCTTCTGAAATTTGGCCTCACTGATTGGGATCGTCTTTGTCAGTAACTGGCTAACAAATATCCTAAAATTAAGTTTCCTTTCTGTTAAGACCATCAATAGTTGCAGGTAACATAAATCTGGGTTGAGCGATTCCCGGCATGTGTTGAACGTATCTATCGTGTTCCCTGAAAAGGATGCGTACCTAGAGCGAACATTGAAGAGTCTGTGCTAAGAGGAACTGTGTCCATAGAGGTTTGACTGTCTTCTCCGTGCCAAAAACGGGAGTTGTTACTGCGGTTTGTCTTAGCCAATGGGGAGCAGGTCATCTCGGCAACAGGATATTCAACGGGCGATGAAGTATTTATTGATATTATTCTGGCAGACTTGAGTGTCAACGATAATCTGGAACGTAAGTTGTCATGTAGTTGTTGGAGCTGCGAAATTCTGCTTCACTCATAGCAGTCCCTTCGTGTTGCTTCGGTAGCTCTGTGCCAAAGGCGAACCTTATGACACCATGATATGTTAATAAATATTGATGAGATTCCAATGAAAGCACTTTCAATTGTTCGGCCTGCCGGAACTCGAATCGCAAATGGTCTGAAAACGCTAGAAATAAGGCGATGGCAGCCTGAGGTTCGAACAGGGGAAGAGATATTACTGGTTGAAAATGAACACTTCCTAACGACCGATGACCAAGGGGAGATCGGAACAGCTGTAGCTATCATTACCTTGGGAGACATCAGAGAGTTTAGACAAGAGGATATCCTTGAAGCGTCCGCATCTTATTATGAATCAGGTTGGTTAGCTTGGGAGATAAAAACTATCAAGAAAATTGAGAATCCTTTCCCAACCCGCGCAGAACGAAAGCTTTACGAAATCGATGATTCAGTACTCAACTCTGCGCGCTTAATAAAAGTTCGGTAAAACGCCAATTCTTTCGCCCCTTACTTATCGGCCCCGTTTCTGTGGAAAACGCTACATATTGTATCGGTTGCACATGTTCACCATACTGTATGCTGTGCCGGGCGGGGCAGGCTCCGATCAACCGTGGTGGGGTGTTCTGCTCTGCTTCGCTCCGGCCATTTGGCAAAACTCCGTAGTAAGAAGATTTCCCAATATAATTAATTCCTACAGCGGAGTTTTCTTTATTAACACTTTGATTCGATGTCTTTTTGCTGCCTGATACCACTTTACAACTTGGACTAATAATTCGGCTTTTCGCTGATAACTGCCCCTGATCCTTCAACGGGCAGATCAGGGGCAGAAGCCAACATTAAAATTATCTCAGAAAACTTTGTACCGTGGTCAGTTTTAGTAACCATTACAGTTTTTTGCTCATAAAAACGGTCGTCCCACCTTTGAACGGTTCACGTTTATCGATTTTATATCCGAGTACTGTATACAGTGCGATGTTCGCTTCGAACGCCTCGTTCGTCTGCAAGCAGATTTCCCCAAGCTTCGATTGAGCTGCCTTACTTTCAACATGCGTCAGTAATGTACGCCCGATCCCCATTCCCTGCCGGTGAGGGTGGACTGCTATATTTTCTATCCAAAAATGATCGGTGCCTGGCCATACTTCGATCAGGCCGACAACTTCCCCTGCGACAATAGCGAGGTTAACATCATGCTTACGGACGGACTTGTTAAAATCGGCCGTCATGGGCGTCGGTTCGCGACCAATAACCGAAATCCATTTGGAATAGGCAGCGCACACTATCTCACGTACTAATTCTGCTTCATCTTCTTTCGCGCGGCGTACCGAAAGGACTGCGTCAAGCGACTTGCTTATATAAACTCCTTGAAGCTCGGCTTGCCACTAGAATATTCAACATAGCAGGCTTTGCAATTTTGCGACTGCTCAACACTAGATTGCTGCCACCAGTTTGGCTTTGCCACTGCCGGAAGGTTGGCGCTGGAAAGAATAACCAAAGTGTATAGCTGGAGGGAAAATTAAGAAAGAAGCCGTGCTAGCGGCCTGGCTGTGCGGATTGAATCGCTCCCCTGTATCATCAAATTCAACAGGCAGATAACGGCTTTGTTGAATAAATCGGATTTAGATAACAGGTCACCTGTCAGTCATTTTCTCAGATAATCCGCACACTTTCGGGCATACCTCCACGCGTCATTTTGTTTAAAGCACGGATCATGGCCATCGCTTCTCCGACTTAGGCATCGTAATCCCGTAGGGTCAGATGACCAGCAAATAGTTGTTTTACACGATGCATCGCCGTTTCCGCTACCGAGCGCCGGTTGTAAGCCGTGTTCCATTTCCAGTAGGCGCTGTTCCCCGTGAGTCGTTGCCTCGCGACTGCCTGATTTCGCTCAACATACTCCACTGGCCAGTAACCTGCGCGGGTTCACGATTGGATCAGCGCCGGGAATACCTCCGCGTCGGTCACGTTGTTCAGGGATAGCTCAGCGCAGATAACCTCGTGAGTATCGGGGTCCACAGCCAGGTGCAATTTTCACCAGACGCGGCGCTTTTCCTGCCCGTGCTTTTTCACCTTCCACTCGTCCTCACCGAAGACTTTAAAGCCGGCGGAGTCGATAACCAGACGGGCAATCTCGCCTCTCGTAGGGTTTTTAAACGGGATATTGACGGATTTTGCCCGTCTGCTGACGCAGGAATAACCCGGGCAGCGGAGCGGGATATTCATTAGCGTAAAGATGGAGTCAATAAATCCCTGGGTGGCGCGCAGCGTGAGGCGAAAGATGCGTTCGAGCATCAGAGCGGTGGAAATAGCCAGTTCAGAATAACATTGCGGACGACCACGCGAAGAGGTTTTTGGTTCGTCGTACCAAGCCTGGATGGTCGAGTCATCAAGCCGAATACCAGCGAACCGCGATTGATGAGAACCTTGTTATAGGCCGCCCAGTTTTTGATATTAAATTTTTGTTTTGCCAAGGGATACCGCTACGGGATCAAGAATGTGATGAGCTGATCCTGATTGCAGCCAGAAGTTCTATTTATTCAACAAAGCCGTAGTTACTCTTAATGCAGAGTTCGGGGATTTACCTGTATTTTGGCTCTTAATGGTTATTAAAACCCTCATGAAATTTTAATTTAATTGATGTGATTCAATAAGATAACCTTAATTGCTAAAGCTTGATTGAGTTAAAAGTCAACCATAAGAAAAAGCTATTTGTTGAAATGAAACCATAGTGTTAATAATGATTATGAAGCTAATCATTAAGTGATCTAATATTTTGTTATGGTTTAATGTTTTATTGTCATACCGTTTGGGTGACCTACTTAAAATATCAATAAAATCATTCGCTTCAGTAAATAATACAGAGGTTCATGATGATAACCGAGCAGGAAATCAGGACTCTAAGTAAAAAAAACGCAAGAAGAAGTGCTTTCAAGACAATACTTTATCTTATGTTATTATGCTCAGCGATTACTTTTAGTGTGATTACAACCAATGATTTTGTATATTTTCTATCAGTAGTCATTTTGGGAATCGTCATCGCGCATGGAGTCGAATTACAGCATGAGTGCCTCCATCATAATTTGTATCGGTCAATAAAAGCTAATCGATTTTTTGGCATCATTTACGGTCTGCCAATGCTAGTCAGTTATACACACTATCAAGCCCAGCACCTCCATCATCATACTTTCCTCGGAACCGATAAAGACGAGGAAATAATTGATTATAAATCTGAGCAACTTAAGACTATTAGTGGGTTATTTACTCGTATTACTAATGCCAATCGTTTTTTTCAATTTATGGTGACAATGATAAATACTACTCAGGGAGTATACCCAGAGGTTATAAAAAGTAAGCGACAGCAAAGAAAGTTTAGACATGAGTATTATTTTATTTTCTTGTTTATATTAATATTAATATTTTTATATCAGGTTTGGGGTGTTAATATTTTATTTACTTGGTTTTTCGCTTGGTTTTTTATAAGCGAGCCGCTGCATTTTTTTATTGAAATTACCGAGCACATTGGTAAAGATAAATCCAACAGGGTGATTTCAGAAAATACGAGAAGTTACAAAACAAATCTGATTTGGTCATATATTAGCAATCACAATAACTATCATATTGAACATCATTCATACCCTAATGTTTGCGCCCATAATTTAAAAATTGTAAATGAGAAAAAAAGTGGTGAATATTATACTGAAAATTCGTACATTGAGGCAATGAAAAATGTCATATCTGGAATCCGAAACGAAAAAAGTGCTGAAGACAAAGTTATCGCTAAAGTTGCAAAACAGGATTAAGGGGGTCTCTGCCGGTATCGTTGCTGTGATAATTTATGCATCAATGTTTCTTGTCTCTAGATATGGCGTTAAAAATAATATTGGTATTTATGAACTTGCATTTATTCGCTACAGCATTGCCGGTATGCTCTTACTTCCACTCTTTTTCCTAAGGAAAACGTCAGGGCGCAGTGTACTGACTTTACCGCAGGGTGGACTGCTTGCCATTGTGGCAGGTATTCCCTACATGTTGTTGATCTATTTTGGTCTGAAATACGCTCCTGCAGCTCATGCTGCGGCCATTAACACGGGTACGGTACCGTGTGTAGTTGCATTAATGACGTTGGCGAAAGAATCAAGCCTGCGGGATAAACTCTTTAAACTTGGCAGCTATGCTGCTGTCATTGTTGGATTGTTCATTTTTACCGGTGTTTCCGTTCTACAAATGAATCACCAAGTCATTATCGGCGATATTCTGTTTTTCTTATCGGGAGTTTCTTGGGCAATTTTTACTTTATTGTCAAAGAAGTGGCAGGCTGACTCCTATGAACTGACCTCCACAATATCGGTCATTTCACTACTATACGTGCCAATTTATCTTTCCCTGCAAGGGTTCAGCAAACTGGCGGCTATTCCTACGCGAGATATATTAATTCAGGGGCTTTTGCAAGGCGTTGGGAGTTCCATTGTTGCTATGCTGCTATTTACTTACAGCATAAGAAAAATAGGTGCCAACCATGCAACATTATTGTCACCTTTTATTCCCTTACTAACTGCGATGATGGCAATACCTTTACTGCATGAGCTTCTTAGCCCAATACAATGGCTCGGAGTGTTTTTGATTATTAGTGGCATTATTTTCGCTGCTCGATTTCAGGCAGGAAGAGGATGATGGTATGAATAATATAGAATGGCAGGTTATTAAGGCTACTGGCGACCTCACTGAGGTGCTTAAAATAAGACATAAAGTTTATGTTGAAGAAGCCTCTCGTCTAAATCATGTTGATGACACCTTATCCTCATTTGACAGGTTTGATAATTATTGTGTTTATATCATTGCAAAAATTGACAATCAACCAGTAGCTACGGTCAAAGTAATTACTGATTCACCTATAGGTTTACCCTGTGACGAATTTGCAGATCTGAGTAAATATCGTCGTCCTCAACACCATCTGTACGAATTTGGCCATCTTATATCATTGCCTACGGTACGCAATGATAAACTCGGACCTGCGATGATGCGTGCTGCGCTTATTTATGCCGTTAATAGAGGTGCCACGCATATTCTTGGCGATTTTTTTGCTGATGGCACCCAGCAAGATTTACATTATTACTATAAAAATCTTGGATTCATTGCTGCCTGTCATCCCTATAGAGATCCACGTTTTACTGGAGCACCTCTCAGTATTATTGGATTGCTGGATATTAGTCAATCCTACAGTCTTTATCTACGTGGGAGCCGTGTACAAAAACGTCTTCTGCATTATTTTTATAATGATTATGCAATTTATCGAGACACTGATAAGCCGGAACTGTATTTTACTCATCAGGTTGAAGGGCGAAAAAATCAGCGCCAGTTATTAGCAGAGCTAAAGGCAAAAGTTAATCACCCTTCTTACGCCCGCTTATCTTATCTGATGGGGTGCGGTATCCAAATGCGCGGCGAGGACGAATTTGTTATGGATGAGAATGGCCGTGAATTCTATGCCCTATTTGATCAATATGGTAATCAATCATTTGGCTATAACCACTCTCAATTCACCGATGCTCTCAGGCAGGCAATAGCCAGTAAGAACATTAACAGTACAAAGATAATGTTTGAAGAGGCCTCTATCAAGCTGGCAGATGAATTGATTGAGGCGACTGGCAATAATTTTGACTGTTGCTATTTTGCCAATGGTGGCGGAGAAACTATTGATAACGCTTTTAAAATAGCGATGGCGGTGACGCGCAGGAAAAAAATCATCGCCTTTGAAAACTGTTTTCACGGTAAAACTATTGCCACGCTCAGCGCTGCAGGAAGGGAAGAACATTATCGAGTCTATCCGGGTTTGATGACAGATACCTTTGTCATCGTCCCCTTTGGGGATAAAGCAGCATTGGATGCGGCATTAACAGATGAAATAGCGGCTGTAATTATCGAACCTGTTCAGGCCGAGGGTGGAGTCAACACACCTTTCGCAGGCTATTTACCGTTTATTGCAGAGCGCTGTCGCCAGCAGGGTACATGTCTGATTTTTGATGAAATGCAGACGGCGTTTGGGCGTCTTGGTCATCTATTCGCATTTCAAAAATACCAGGTCGTTCCGGATATTATGTGCATAGGCAAGGCATTTGGTGGTGGCATCTTGCCGATTTCTGCAGTGCTCGCTAGGCGTGAACTGTGGGGTGTTCTGAATGACCATCCTTCCTCATTTGGTTCAAGTCTTGGAGGAAATCCTGTCAGTTGCCAGCTTGCACGTCAGGTACTCAGGACGGCTTCAACGCCATCATTTCTCGCCCATATCAACATGCTCTCAGGTATGTTACTGCCGGAACTGAAGCGTTTGGCGAAAAATTATCCGTTGCTTATCAGCAAAATCAGCGGTGATGGATTGATGTTCGGTATTCATTTTACCTCTCCGCTTATGGTTGGCTTGGCGTTACGTTTACTTTACGAGAATGATGTCACCTCTTCCTATTGTTTGTATAACCTCAATGTCCTACGGGTTCAACCGCCATTAAATAGCCAGCCGCACAATCTGATAAAGGCTTGCAATACTCTCGATGGTGTTTTGAACAAGATTAATAATATTGATATTGCGACTTGGAGCCTTAATCACGCTTCTTTTGAACTCATATTACCTACACCTATCAACAACGTTTTAAAGCAGGTACAGGATTACCCCGCGTTGTTTGACCCATTCAGTGATGGGCGGACACACTACCCTTGCGATCAATGGGTAAACTTTTATGGAAACTTAGGAGATGACCGTGCCTGCTGGAAAAATCTAACTGGGTTGCTGGAGGACGGTTTTGTCTCCACGGCAGCAGAAGGATTCATCTGGAAAAGCTGCATAAGGCAGCTTAGGCTGAGTGTACTG
Organism: Rouxiella sp. WC2420; assembly: GCF_041200025.1. NCBI lineage: Bacteria > Pseudomonadati > Pseudomonadota > Gammaproteobacteria > Enterobacterales > Yersiniaceae > Rouxiella > Rouxiella sp. WC2420. The sequence continues at coordinate 1,833,606 of NZ_CP165628.1, forward strand.
ACGCCAGTGATGACGCAAGTTTCTCTCACAGTGGAATGGGATAACGCTATGCAGCCTTATGACATGCTTACCAATGTGAAAATTAATCTGTATCTGAATGAACAGGGTTTTCAGCGGATAAAAAATGAATTAATGCGAGGAGGGATGAATGAAACATTTTTACGAAACGTTGTCTGACCCCGACATTGCCTGGCAGGGGGAAATTAGTTTCTTTGAGGGCGGACGCCTTATCACCCGTACCGGTAGCGACTTTCAATCTGAAGTCATTCTTTTATCCACATGGCTGGATTCATTATCGTTGGCGGAGGGAACGCTGATAGGGATATTTTCAGAAAATACTGTCAGTTGGCTCTTATGGGATTTGGCCACGATGCGCTGTGGGCTTAGATTGAAAGCATTTAATAAAAAACCTCAATTCAGTATGTTAGAGGATTTTCTTACTGAACATTCGCTGGCATTACTGATCGCAAATGATCCATTGCTAATTGCCACGGGTGCACTGGATATTACCGTGGCAGAAAATCCTGTAAAAATTGGTGATGAAGTAATCATCAAACGTGGAGAGTGTCCCTTCTTTAATCAGGACTGTCTGTCATTGGTATACTCCTCTGGGACTACTGGCCATGATAAAGGGCTGATTATAAGTAAAAAGGGGGCTGATTTCGTCATTAAACGTTTTATTCAGGATTACCAGCTCAGTGAGCGAGACCGTCATCTGATATTTTTGCCTTTGGCCAATTTTCAGCAACGTTTGTCAGTATATGGTTGCCTGCTTAGCAACGCCAGCCTGTGCCTGTGTGATTACAAGAGTGTTTTCCCTGCGATGCAGGCCTTCAGACCAACCTTTCTGATTGCTCCACCAGTGTTTTACCGTACAGTGGTACAGGTCTTTAAGATGCGTGAGAATAAAGACGTAACGCTAAATGCATTGATGGGAGGCAATATCAGGTTTTGTATTACCGGTATGGCACCGATCGATAGGGCAACAGTTAACCACTATGAGCAAGGCGGTGTTAGGCTGTTAGAAGCTTATGGTACCACTGAGACCGGAATGATCACTTGGAGTACCCTTGATAGTTACAAGCCGGGCAGTACTGGCAAGCCGCTGGACAGGGCACATTTACTAATTAATGCGGACGGTGAATTGTCGATAAATCGCCCATGGCCACTTTCCCAAGGCTATTTCGATCTTCCAGATGGAGAATCCACTGAAATTTTTCTGGCGAATGGCAACATTGTTACTGGTGATATTGTGACTGAGGATGAAGACGGTTTTTTTTACATCGTCGGACGTACAAAAGAAGTCATTATACTCGATAACGGGAAAAAAATTCACCCAAGCGAAATTGAAGACACTTTTGAGATAAATGGAATAGACTGCGAATTAGTTGTGTTTTTTTATGCGGATAAACGGGCACCAGCAATGTTGGTATCGCGTAATAATATGAGCGAGTCTGATTTTTTACAATGCCAGAAAAAGATTGAAGGTGTGAATCTCTCGTTACCACAGGATTATAAAGTAAAATATATCTACTACTGTAATGAGCCAATTAAAAGCAATCCGGATTTTATGACTGCAAATATGAAGATGAGTAGAAAAAAAATAGAAGATTTTATTTTACATAATATCAGATAAAACCACCAGCCTTATACATTATACAGGATGCCACTATGCCATATACGGTGATAGATACGCATATTAATGTTGCCTCCGATAAACTTGTACCTGAAAAATTTCTTTATGATCAAGCAGTGAATCTACAAAATAAAATGCAAGCACTAGGCGACAGGATTGAAATTAACAAACTCTTAGATAAGCTAAAATCTTATTATCAGGATCATAATGGTGACCACCTAGTCAGTGAGATGGGTCATAGTGGTATTCATCAGGGGATACTAATCGCTCCAGATTTTTCATATCTTTACCCCTCGGTACTGACGCCGGAAGAGTCAATTGAGCTGCATGAAAAAATTTGTGCTCGTTATCCCGGGCGCTTCCATGTATTTGCTGGAATTGATCCACGTTATGGCAGTGATGGTATTACACTTTTTCATAATAAGGTAAAATCAGGAAGTGTACATGGCCTGAAAGTCTACCCTCTTTGTGGTTTTTCTCCATCAGATAAGAGGCTGTTTCCCTATTATGAAATCTGTGAAGCTTATGGGCTTCCTGTTCTTAGTCATTCTGGGCCAGGTTGGCAAGATCTCAATTACAGCTTCGGTAACCCGGTATTAATTGATGAAGCTGCACGGCGTTTTCGAGGAGTCAATTTCATCCTTGGCCACGGTGCAATCTATAATTTCCATGAAAGTTCTTATTTGGCAGTTTACCGAGAAAATGTTTATCTAGATTGTAGCGGCTTTGCTAATCTGGGTAGCAACTCGTTGTGGATATCACACCTGAAGAACACATTCAAATGTGGATTTAATCATAAAATACTCTTTGGAACCAGTTGGCCAGCGTATAAGATGACTCTTTCTAATAAAAGAATCATGGATATTATGTTTTCTGAGGATGGTCCATTAACTGAGTTGAAAGAAAAAGAAGTTGGGATGATTATGGGTAAGAACTTATTACGTATTCTATCAGTAAGTGATAAGGGGGAACAAAATGGATGAGACAATGCAGGTTATTCACCGCTATATTATGTCGCGTGATGATGATCTCAAAGAGGAAGTTGGACTGGATGACGATCTTTTTGCAAGTGGCATTCTGGATTCTATGGGTTTACTTGGGCTAGTATCGCACTTAGAAGATGTTTACCAGACTAATATCGATCTCAGTGAAATTGATATTGATAAAATATCAACTATCCGAAAGATTTCTCTGGAATTGGTACCAACTACTTCAGCGGAGTAGAGGATGAAAATAATTGACGGACATTGTCATTTGGCCTCCACGCGCTATATTCCGCAGCAATTTTTTGAAGATGTTGCAGCCAATATAACTTGTAAAATGATAGCGTATGGAGAAAAAGTATCTTATAGCAAGATTCTGCAAATGCTACTGATGCAGCATAACGATCATTATGGTGATAGGTTAATTGTTGAGATGGATGCTGCATCCATCAGTCGCACGGTACTACTTATCCCTGATTTCTCCTCGGCCATGGCTATGCCGCTTCCGCAGCGGGAGATCTATGAAGCACATTTTCAGGTCACACAAAAATACCCGGGGCGTTTTTATGTCTTCCCTGGAGTTAACCCATTGCGGGGGCAAGTCGCGCTCGACGAGTTTGTCGAATCCATTGAAAATTTTGGTTTTCATGGACTCAAACTTTATCCTCCATGCGGCTATTCACCTTCTAATAAATGTCTCTATCCGTTCTATGACTTCTGTCAGGAAAAATCTTTACCGGTGCTGCTTCATACCGGTCCTACGGTGCAGTCTCTCAATCTCACGCTTATGCCACCTTCGTTAATTTGTGCGGCGGCCAGGGACTTTCCTGGTGTTAATTTTATTCTGGCGCATGGAGCTGTTGCCTATGTTGAAGAGGCTGTTGAACTAGCGCGAAACTGGCCAAATCTTTACATCGATACTGGCGGGATAAGTGGGGCAATTTTCCCAGGTAAATGGCAGAAACAGCTGTTATCTGTTTTACTCGCAGATATTGAAAACAAAGTGATTTTTGGGTCAGACTGGCCCGTCACGAGGATGTCCGGCGGCCTTAAAAATCTAGTCACTGGAATCACCTCCAACCCCGCGATAACACAACAGATTACGCCTACCGCGCTACAGGTATTTTTCGGTGAGAATATTACCCGACTGATTGAGGGAGGTTGATCAATGTATAAATTTTTTGAGTTAACCACAACGCAACAAAATTTTATCACTGCGGAACGAATTAACCAGAACCCTGCACTCAACCAACTGACTGTTGCAATCACATCAGATATTCCATTCGATCCTATGCGGTTGAAAAATGCGATCAATACTGTTATTAGACAGAATGGTCGTGAGTTGCGTATGCAGATCCACCATGAGGGGGAAAAATTTTACCCTACACGTGACATCTGTTTACAGCAGGGCGCTTTGTTCGTTGATCAACAAGATTTAGATCAGGCGATTGCCCGTTGGTTAATCGGAAGGTCGATAGCAGTTATGGACGAAGAGTTGATTCGCTTCACCCTACTGGAGCTATCAACTGGAGGTAACCTGCTGATAATTGAATCCAGCCATATTATATGGGATGGCATTTCAGTTGCTATTTTCCTTCAACGTACGCTGGACTGCTACCATGCCCGCTGCGAAGTATCACTGTACCATGATGACTACAATATGTTCGTGCAACAACTAGCCAGTAACAGGGACACTGATGGCTACCGCCGAAGCCTTAACTACTGGCAAAAGCTAGTCAGTGATACTCCAACAGTTGCACTTTTACCGCTTAATAAAAAACATAGCAGCAGAAAACTGAAAACTACAGGATATCGCTATCTACCAATGAGCGAGCCACTTAGTGCCTCCTTGCTGACAAATAATCATCCTCTATCTCGCTTTCTATCCGCGTTCTGTCGGTATTATCGCCAGTCGACACAGCAGGAAAATTTGCTGGTCGGTATTCCTTATGCAGGACGTAGCCATGAGCGCGATCGCCATCAAATCGGGCTGTATGAGAATACTTTACCTCTGCTGCTGACAGCAGCTATGGCGGAGAGCGGGGGGGATAAGCTAATCAGAAAACAACTGCTGACCAATAGTTTTCATCAGTTGGTGTCGCTGAACGATATAGTCAGACATCTGGAACTTAAAAGTTCTTCCTCTACACATCCCTTGTTTCAGATACTGGTTAACTATGTTGATCTCACAACTCAAGATAACACCATCACCCGATTATTTATTTCGAATGGCGCTTCATTGTTCACTCTTTCTTTTCATCTTTTAAAGATTACAGAGCAGCGATTCGCGTTGCAGATTGAGTTCGATCGCGCAGTTTATTCTGATGTTGATATTGACTTTCTATCTAGCACTTTGTTCAGAGTGATCGCAGGTGACATGGCTTTATCGGATGTAGCAGTTGATCCTGAGCCCAGAATCAGTCTGCTCAGTGAACCGCATCTGCCAATTACGGGCAATAAGTCAGTGCTGAACTGTTTGCAGCAGATAACCGCACGGCGGCCAGATGTTATTTGCCTGCGCAGCCCGCATGGGACCTCACTCACTTTTGCGCAGCTTGAACTACGTAGTAAAGAACTTGCACGATATTTTCTAGAAAATTTCGCTTTTGCCTCCGATGAGGCGCGAATTGTCGCATGCGATTTGACCAGAACTGTCGATAGCATTGCTGTGCTGATTGCGCTGTTGCGTTGTGGCATGGCGTTTATGCCTATGGATCATAAGTTTCCTGCAGCGCGCAAACAGCAAATTCTCGATGCCAGCCACTGCCGTTTTCTGGTGACGGATAGAACTTTAGAGTGGGTGGGTGAGGATGTATTACAGAAACTGGTTATGATTAATGTTTCATTACCTTTACCGCTCAGCCTCTATAAGCTGGCTTGCAAACAACCCGTCAGCAGTCAGCAGTTGGCATATTGCCTTTATACCTCCGGTTCAACAGGGACACCTAAGGGGGTGATGCTTAGCCACGGTAATCTCACAGCCTTTATTGCATGGTCGCTGACCGCAGGTGAAGAGATCTTCCGCCGTGTACCCTTTGTCACTTCTTTTTCATTCGATCTAAGTATCTATGAAATATTTGCCACGCTTTGCAGCGGCGGATGTTTAACGGTGCTGGATAATGCTATTCAGTTGCAATATCACGATGACTATACCTTGTTGAATACGGTTCCCTCGGTGCTTGAATACTTGCTTGAACACCGGGCATTACCACATGCACTGCTGCGTGTTAATGTTGCAGGGGAAGCGCTGTCACCAAACGTGGTTAAAAAGTACTTCTTTTTCGCGACAAAGATGCCAGAGTTTTACAACCTTTATGGTCCTACGGAATTTACTACCTATGCTACGGAATACCATATTACCGGTCCGGAAGAGTCGATACCAATAGGTGTACCGATTGCTGGTAATCAGGTTGCGGTAATCAATGATGCAATGGAGCCGCTGCTGCGAGGGCAAATAGGGCAAATTGTGTTGGCTGGGGTTAACCTGGCAAGCGGCTATATGCATGCACCAGAGCTTACCACGGAGCGTTTTGTTTTCCTCACTGCGTTAAACGCTATTGCTTATCTTACAGGGGATAGTGGTTATATTGATGGTGCAGGTCGATTGCACTATATCGGGCGGCAAGACAACCAAGTGAAGATTCGTGGCCACCGGGTGGAACTAAGTGAGATTGAACTGGCGGCGGAAAACCTGGAGGGTATTGGTCGTGCAGTCGCATGCCCTGTGGAACATTCAGGCCATAAAGAGATTATCTTGTGTATAGTTACTGAAAGAGGGTTCAGCACGAAACAGCAAGTATTAGCGGCGTTACGTGAGGTTCTGCCCGGCTATATGATTCCCAACTGGATATATATCCTGGAAGCTTTCCCTTTAAATCACAATGGCAAAATTGACCGCAAAGTACTTGCCAAGCAGTCAGGTCAATGGCTAGACGCGTTATTAAGGCATCATAACCAGCCTGCCGGGCCGGAAACCCCTATTCCAGTAAAGTTGGAACAGCAGTTGCTGGCAATCTGCTGCTCAGTGCTACACGATCCTTTCCTGCACAGAGATAGCGATCTTATTGCATCCGGCGCCAACTCGTTAGACATACTTCGACTGCTTGAGCGTATTGAGTCAACATTTTCCCTTCGCTTAAATTACGAAGATATTTTTACGGCGCCAGTGATCGCCGATCTGACGCTGAGCATCTTTCATCGCCTGAGGAATGAGGATGCAGTCCCTCCCGTCAAACGGGGACAGACACTATATTTTTTGCCTGGAGCTGGTACGTTAGGGGCGGTATATCAATCGTGGTTTAAGAAGCTGACGCCTGATTTCGCAGTAAAAATACTAAATTACAATCATGATTTGCCTAGCGCCACCAGTTTTGAGGCACTGGCAGATAAAACTTGGCAGCGTTTGAAAGCGGAGTGTCAAGTAGGGGAGACCATACATCTGGTTGGTCATTCCTTTGGCGGCTGCCTCGCATATGAATTAGCTCTGCGCTCTGAGCGGCAAGCTCAAATCTGCTATGTCACCATTATCGACAGCTTTCTCGACTTTATGCCAGATAATTACCGCTGGGAGAACTTTACCGGAGCTGGGGATACCCGATTAGCGTCGCTTCATGTCCTGCTTGATAAGGCGATGGTGCTTCATAAGCAGTTCCGTATCATTGCAAATGACGTACCACGTAATATCAATTTACTTTACGCGCGGGGCGGTGTTGGTGGATATTTTAGTAAAGACCTACTTTTACAAAACATACGACGACTGGGGGCCGGAAGAAATATTACACTGGTAGATGGCGGACATTTTTCACTATTCAGCGATGTAGCTGAGCAGTCCATTAATAATTTAAAAAACTTCCACCGCATAGGCGATTGAACTGACATTTGCGTTTATATAGGAGCCGATGCATTGACCGGTTGAACTCACAGAACACAAAGGATGATCAAGTGCCTCACGACACCGAAGGGGAAATTCACTGCTTCGCCAGATTTTCACGGCTTCTGAGCGGGTTGTCACCTCACCTGATGAAGAACTAGAGGCTTACCCACCGGGCAAACTGGTAACCCGCTTGGTCCTTGGTAGATGAACGATTTGACCGCCTGGGTGAAGGGAGAGGCACTGCCGATGTTACTGGATAAAGCGCAAGGCCAGATGTTTATTGAAGGAAGTAATTAGCAATAATAGCACCTGCCCACGAGGAAAGTTCAAGTGGTCACCTGGCAATAAATGTGATGATGGAATTTTTGTGATTACTTTGTTGATAATAATAGTAGCGGCCGTCGAAAACCGTTCCGGCTGTAATATTTCTGGTGAGGGATTTCGTTAGACGTAAAGAGAATTTACCGAGTTTTTCGTTTATGTCTATTATCTCTGCATAGGAAAAATCGAAAAAATATTTTATCGTCGGCCATAACGCTTTAAATAAACTCTCTTTCGCCGAAAACGCGATCAACAAAGCAACATCATAATCTAAGGGTAATGATGAAAAATAACCTTGCTCACCGGTTGAAGTAAATTCATTAGCCATATCGACAAAAATCTTTGGCTGTCTTATCTCAATATCAATGCCGATATAGGTCAATTTACTCGAAAAACCAGCCACCGCGATAGCAAAGTTATCAGTATGAGAAATAGATCCCAACACTCCGGCAGGCCATACAGGTGCCCTCTCAGGAGAGACAGCAACCTTGGTCTCCTCACATCCCAAGAGCATTAATACGTTACTGGCGCAGTATCGACCGGCAACAAATTCAGCACGCCTTTTTGTCACTGCGTTGTTTAGTGTTTGTGGAATGTCGATATTATACTCGATGAATAAGTCATCATGATAATTTTCTTTTATATAAGAGATACTAAAACATCTCACGCCTGGATGGCGAAGAGTAAATTCATGCTCGATGGGATTTAGGAAGCTTTTAGTGTTTTTTGACATCGGCTGGTCTTAGTTGGGATATGTATCACATGATTTTAGCATAAAATCTATTGTGGATTTACCAATGGGTATTATTAAATAACGGGTAGTGATGATCAATTAAAACCGGGCAAAGATTTATGCACTTGGTTTAATCGGTTTTCATATACATTCAGCGATATATTTTACAAGACTTTTTTGAGTAAATAGAATTTTTAGCTACAACCAGGATCAGATCAACACATTCGTGACTCTGTAGCGGTATCTTGTGGCAAAACAAAACCTCAAAATCACTAACTGGAACGCCTACAACAAGGCTTTCGTCAATCGGGGAACAGTGATTCTGATTGGATGAGCGGGCCATCTAGGACTGTTACGACGGTCCAAAAAAGCCTTCGTGTGGTTGTTCTCAACGTTGTTCTGAGACCGTTCTGATGCTCAAGCGGATCTTTCGCCTCACGTTGCGCACCGCGTCTGGCAGAAAAAGTACCTGGCTGTGGACGCCGATATTCACGAGGTTATCTGCATCGAAATGTTATTCAGGATTGATGCGAGCCGCTCATGGCTGTCGTCGGCACCTAACCTCTGCTGTAATTCTTAACGCTTAAGCTTAAGGTGACGATTCTCTGCTTCACTAACTGCTAGCTCCGAATTGGGTATGAGGCCCGACTTATCAGTTCACAGCCAGCAAAGATTAAATAGTGTTGCCAGACAACTTAACGAGAGACCAAGAAAAACGTTAAGCTATGAGTCACCAGCAGAACTATTTAGCAACTGTGTTGCATCCATCGATTGAACTCAAAGCCATAAGCGGAATTAACATTCTGATAAATTAAGTAATTGGGCCGGTCAAAAACTAGGTCGAAGAGGCCAAGGAACTGTGGTACCTATGATATTAACCCTTATGTCTTTATTTAATGCAACGCTGATACCATGCGATATTTCAAAATTGGATAACCATCTTGAGTTATTTAAATTAAATCTATTATCTATAACAAAGCCTAATATTATTATTCTGTATTCAACGTTGGGATGATTTTTACGGAAAAAAGATAATCTATTAGTAATTCCTTCTGGCTTTGATGGATTTGCTAAAGAACTTCCAACAATATGCCAAAGTGAATTTTTAGTGAATTCAACAGCGGCCGAACAAACATTCATTTCTGATGGTTCATGCACCCAGCATATAGAAACATCAAAAAATCCGAGATTTTCAGTATGATTTTTTAATTGAATCTTCAGATTTTCAATGTCGTGATAATCACACGATAGATGATAAAGATTATTTGTGTCTAAATCCTTAACCAGTTTGCGGAACTTTTCGTCTCCACGGGATACAATGGAAACGATATTTCCATCTTTAATCAATGCCTTAACCACTCCTGATGACATCCCTGTACCACCAACAACAAGGTAATGTGAAGTCATAATTCATCCTTACTTTTCTGATTTAGGTTTAGATGTTACCAGTATGTCTTCCATAATGTTTTTAATCAAAAAAAGTGCTTTGCATTTACTTCTCTGCTGAACATTCATTAACAAACAATGACATTGGTCATGTCCACATGGACCGAGGGATTTTAGTGGTCAAGCAAAACTGGCCACGGCTTTAGAGTTTTTCCAGAACAATTATTCTGATTCATTCGGCATCATACCACCATTATATTGATGAGGTATGAGCTGGTTTTGCTAAAGTTTGCATACCCATATTCCTGCAAACAATCTCCCTATTCTCCTATCTTAAGCGATAGAATGATGTTGCGAATAAAAAGGGGGTCTTTCAAGTTCGGCATGAAGATGCTCATAAACGGCTTAACAATTTATCCGAACTGAAACTAGAAAAATGCCGTACCAGTACAGACTGATACGGCTATTTTTGTGGTTTATTTTGTCAGAGAGGTTATCCCATTGTGCAACTGAGTTCCTTCCCACAAATATAAGGTGGGGCATACGCTTTCCGGCACATATCCAGATAATCCGACCACCATTGCATCATCGCTTTACGGGCATCGAGATATTCTGCTTTATGGATGTAAGCCGCTCGAACGCTGTTACGCTCCTGGTGACTCATCTGCCGTTCAACCGCATCCTGCGCCCATAGGCCAGACTCCATCAGGGCACTACATGCCATTGCCCGAAATCCGTGGCCGCAGATTTCATCTTTTGTGTCATAGCCCATCAGGCGTAGCGCCTTATTGACCGTGTTTTCGCACATCGGTTTATACGGATTGTGATCGCCGGGGAATACCAACACCTGATGCCCGGATATTTCCCGTATCTGTTTCAGAATAGCAATAGACTGACAGGAGAGTGGAACGATATGTGGAGTACGCATTTTTGCACCACGGCCAGAGTAGCGGACGCCGGGGATGGACTCGCGAGTGGCAGGAATGGTCCAGATTCTATTTTTGAAATCGATCTCAAACCAACGGGCGAAACGCAGTTCGCTGGAACGGATGAATAGGTGAAGGGTGAGTGAGACAGCCAGGCGGGTTAACTCTCGTCCTTGCTTGTAGTCCTCAATGCGAGCCAACAGTTCCGGTAGTCGCTCCAACTGAAGGGCGGGGTAATGACGTTTAACTGGCGGGGCGATGATACCCTCCAGATTTGCCGCGGGATTGTGCTCTATCAACTCCTGATGCACAGCATGACGCATTATGTTGCACATATGCTGCCGGGTACGTGCTGCGACTTCCAGCAGACCTTTTTTCTCAATGCTTTTCAGCAGGTCGATAAAGTGACGAGGTTTCAGTTCAGCTACCGGCAAGTGTCCAATCACAGGGAATATATGATTGTTCATGCTGGCAAGCAGGCGGGATGCGTGGTTCTCAGACCATGTTCGGTTGCTGTTATGCCACTCCAGTGCCACATGTTTGAAGGTTTTTTCTGGTGTGGAAGTGGTTCTTTCAGCAGAGCGCTGTTGTGCTGGATTGATATTTTGCGCGAGGAGTTTACGGATACCATCACGCTGTTGACGAGCATCAGCCAAAGACACGTCAGGGTAGGCGCCTAAGCCAAGGCGAGATTCTTTTCTATTGATACGATATTTGAGATACCAGAGACGTGAACCGCCTGGATTGATCAACAGGTACAGACCATGGGAATCGGAAATTTTGAAGGGTTTAGCGGATGGTTTTAAGCTGCGGATTTTTGTGTCGTTAAGAGACATTTGGGGGTCACTCCGTCATCGAACCAACATGACCCCAAATCTGACCACCAAATTCTCCCGATGCAGAGGGAAAACTAAAAATGCATCGGGAAGATTTTTCGCGCTAACTTATTGAATCTAAATCACATAAGGATTCGCAAAGAGGCATGAAAACAAGAATTTGGCTCCTCTGACTGGACTCGAACCAGTGACATACGGATTAACAGTCCGCCGTTCTACCGACTGAACTACAGAGGAATCGTGTGAACGGGGCGAATACTAACGGGGGTAGCTCGGCTTGTCAAAGGCCTTTCTTCATAAAGCTGTCTGAGTGTTGAAGAAATCGGCAAATGCCCCCGTTTTAACGGAATTTTGTGCAAAATCTATCGTAAGCGCTTATCCCAGAATGCGTTTTGCCCAGGAAGAAATTTCATCGCCGCTGCCGATATCAGCCTGTACCAATCCATTAATCATAAAAGTCGGTGAAACATGGATGCCATTTTGGCGCGAGTATTTGCAGTGCCACTTGATGACATTTTGCAAGTCGGGACGAGCAAATGCTTCGCGCGCGTCAACGCCGCTGTACTGTTCCAGACGATTAATAATGTCGTTTGGTGTCGCGTCCATGTTGGGCCCGGAGCAATGGTCTTTAAACTCAAACTCTTCGCGGTGATCGGCCACTGCCTGCAATACCGCTCTGGCGGCTTTTTTCCCGTCAGGCAGAGTAGATGCAGCGAGGATATAACGTACAATCACGCCGGAATACATGTGCCACGGCTGTGATTGCAGGTGAATTTTCAGCGTGATGTTGTCTTCACCTACCTCCTCCAACAGCGCATCAAGTTTGTTAAAAGCGCGCACCGAGAACGGGCAGGTAGGCTCGAGAAAGACTTCGAAGACGTTTTTTCCGTGGCCCCAAACCAGCGGGTCGGCGTGCAGCGGGGTGTTGGCAGTCATAATCAATTCCCTTCAGTTAAAATTATTAACTAAAACATCTTGGCAAAACCCAAAGCATAGGGCCAGTCAGGGCGGGCAAATTACCCGCTGTTTTAAGTTAACAAAAATTACCGTCTCCCGCTGCTCTTCAGATTTTTTGCAGTGCTCTCTGGGCTAACTCGGTGAAATAGGCCACCGCAGGTTCGATAATCTCTTCATTGGGTTCGAAAGAAGGATGATGTAAACCGAACTTGCTGGCGCTGCCAATGCTGACAAACGCGCCGGGAACGTGTTGCAGGTAGAAAGCAAAGTCTTCACCACCCATCTGTGGTGTAGCAATTTCAGTGTCATAGCCACGTTCTTTGGCGACTAAAAGCGCAAATTCTGCCCACTCTGGCGTATTAATCAACGCAGGTGGCCCCGGCTGCCAGTCGAGGGTAGCCGTTGCACCAAAACCGCTGGCAATGCCGTTAATCAACGATCGGATACGGTCAGGGATTTCTTTGCGAATCAGATCGTTATGCGTGCGTACTGTGCCTTCCAGCTCCACTGTTTGCGGAAGAATATTCCAGGTATTGCCTGCGGTAAAGCGCGTCACGCTGACAACTACCGATTCCTGAGAGCTATAAATCCGGCTCGCCAGCGTTTGCAGCGTCGTGACGATTTGGCTCCCGATAACCACCGAGTCAATGCCTTCATGCGGGCGTGCAGCATGTGCCCCTTTACCATTGATATTAATAGTAAAACGATCGACATTGGCATAAAACGCACCACCACGGGTAATCAATTTTCCCAGCGGCAGATTAGGCGCGTTATGCATGCCGAAAATAGCCTTAACTCCTTCCAGTGCTCCCGCGTCGATCAACTGCTGAGCGCCGTTAAAGGTCTCTTCTGCCGGCTGAAAAAGAATGCGCACCCGACCTTTGAGCGTTTTCTCTATTTCTTTCAAACGGTAAGCTACGCCGAGCATTACGGAGGTGTGAACGTCGTGACCGCAGGCGTGCATCACACCGCTGTTTTTGGATGAAAACGCCACGGAGGTAGCCTCTTCAATCGGCAGCGCATCAATATCAGCTCGCAGCGCAATTAAAGGTTCACCATGACCCAGTTCGACCACTACACCGGTTTTTAGCCTAAGAGGAAGAATGCGGATATCAGCCTGTTTCAACCAGGCAGTGATGCGTTCGGTAGTGGCAAATTCGTGATTGGACAGTTCTGGGTGCTGATGAAGTTCGCGTCGCCAGGCCACCAACTGGTTGATTAATGTATCCGTCATGACATCCTCGTCTATTAGGGCTAAATACAGCATCATCCAAAGATGTCGATGGCGCGTGAACCAACGATTTGCGATAAGCTTTGCCATAAAATAGCTATGTCTATTGCCAGATTTATCATTCTCTTGCGCAAAATTGTTGTTTTACTCCCGCCCAATGTCCGTTCAATATCGCTAATCAAGAAATGGAGAACCTTGCTTCGTTCTATTGCCAGATTCTGGAGGAAACGCATGAGCAACAATTTTTCTGCGCAGCTAATTAATTGGCGCAGAACTCTGCACACCTGGCCTGAGCTGTCGAATCAGGAACAGGCCACTACCGCACGTATTCGCGGATGGCTTGAAAATGCCGGGATCCGCATTCTGGATTACCCTATTCAAACCGGCGTGATTGCCGAAATCGGCCACGGCGAATCGCTGATTGCCCTGCGCGCTGATATCGATGCGCTGCCTATTCACGAACAAACCCGACTTCCTTTCGCCTCGCAACATGCCGGAGTCATGCACGCCTGCGGTCACGACGTTCACACCTCGGTTATCCTTGGTGCGGCAATGCAGCTTAAGGCGCGTGAAGACCGGTTGCCGGGCAGAGTACGTTTATTCTTTCAGCCGGGTGAAGAAAACTGCACCGGCGCGAAACAGTTTATTAAAGCCGGGGCGCTGGAAGGCGTGCAGGCAATTTTTGGTATGCACAATGAACCCGGTTTGCCTGTAGGAACCTTTGCCACTCGCGGCGGCGCATTCTATGCCAATGCCGATCGTTTTATTATCAATATTCACGGTAAAGGGGCGCATGCGGCGCATCCCGAGCAAGGTATCGATACCATTGTACTGACCAGTCAGGTGATTCAGGCTTTGCAGGCCCTCACCAGCCGCAGCTTTAATACTCTCGACAGTCTTGTGCTGTCCGTGACCCGTATTGATGCAGGGAAAACCTGGAACGTATTGCCTGAAAAAGTGATGTTTGGCGGAACCTTGCGCACTCATGATGTAAAAGTGCGTGAGCAAGTGCAGCAGCGCGTCAATCATCTGGTCAAGAGCTTGGTCGAGGCCAGTGGCGGCAGCGCTGACGTGAGCTGGACGGCGGGCCCACCAGTGTTAATCAATGATAAAAACTGGGCGCGTGTGGCATCTGAAGTGGCAAAAGTCGCGGGATATGAGGTTCGCACCGCAGATTTGCACCTTGGTGGCGAAGATTTTGCCATTTATTTGCAAAATGTCCCCGGTGCCTTTGTCAGCATTGGCAGCGACAGTGAGTTTGGTTTGCACCATGAAGGTTTTAATCCAGATGAAACTCTGCTTGCTCCGGCAGCAGAATATTTTAGTCGCCTCGCCGAGCAAGCCTTAACCCTGCTGAACGAAAAAACCCTAGAAATAAATCCTGCCTGATATTGTCTCCTTTAATAAAAACCCTCTGGCTAACGAGCCGGAGGGGTTGCACCTGTTTTGTGAGTGGTTGCTTATTTTACGTGCATATCGTTTAGCCCTATGACTCGCCAAATCCTCGAAATTTCTGAAAGTCCACGCCTTTAAACTGATTAATTCCTGATTTTTTGCTGATTTAAAACAGATTTTCTCCCTTTTTTTTGTGTGCCTATAAAATTGGCATAGCTGTTGCTTTGTTACCTCACTAACAAGAATTGTTAAGTTGATAACAAAGCAACAGGGGCTTATGGCAGATAATCTGGACGTGATCGCACAAATTCAAGGCTCGTTTGCCGGACAGACGCCGACGGGTAAACGAATTGCCGGCTATCTGCTGGCGAATCTCGCGCAGATCCCCTTTGAAACTGCTGACAGCATTGCTCGCAGCGCTGCCACCAGCGGAATTTCCGTTGGCCGCTATCTGCGCAGTCTGGGTTATCGCAACCTTGATGACTTCAAGCAAACCCTGCGCCAGCAAAGTAGTGGGGCGCTTTATCAGCCGTGGGTGGTGACCGATCGCCTCGGCGCTTATCGCCAACGCAGTAAACAGCCGCGGCAGGAAAAGCTCCAGCAAGGTCTGACGCTGGAACTGGAAGCTATCCAGCACGTATATCAGTTGGCGCAAAGTGACAGTTTTGCCAATGTCAGCCGAGGTCTGGCCGAGGCCGATGCGGTGTTTATCCTTGGTATTCAGTCGGTGCGCGGGATTGCCAACACGTTTTACAGCAATCTGGAATATTTGCGGCCCCAGGTTTATTTCGCTGACGGCCAGTCGGGCACCTACGTTGAGTCGCTGAACTCGGAGTTCGCCTCACCGTACCTTATCGTCAGCGATACCCGTGCCTATTCGGTGATCGCACAGAAATACTGCAAGGCCGCTTGCGATCGCGGTCTGCGGGTGGGGTTAATCACCGATATTTACTGCCCGTGGGCGCACGATTATCCGGTGGATTTGCTGCAAATAAAGACCGATACCGGCCAATTCTGGGATTCGATGGCCCCGCTGAGTTGCCTGTTTAACCTGCTGTGCTCGTCAGTGCTTGAGCTGCGCGGCGACGAGGTAGAGCAGAGGCTGGCGACCAATCGGGTACTGCAAAAAGAGTTCGGACAGTTTGAGTCCTGAAGGGTAAAGACCTCCCGGCAACAATATTATTTTTCAACAGGGGCAGTAGAAAATCATTATGAAAGAACAAGATATCACGCTAGTTGATGTGGTCACGCTTTTACCTGAAGCGGTTATTGATATGAAGTATGCCACCGACGATAACCTTACCGGCCACGTTGTTTACTGTGAAAACCGCTGCCTGCTGCATCCTGATGCCGCTAAAGCATTAGTGCGCTGTTTTGACGTTGCAAAATTGGCTGGTTTCAATCTCAAAATTTTCGATGCTTATCGACCGAAACAGGCGCAAAAGGTGTTTTGGGCCGTCTTGCCAAATCCTGATTACGTGGCCGATATCAGCATTGGTTCACACCACAGCCGTGGCGTTGCCATCGATCTGACGTTAATTGACGAGCAGGGCCACGAGCTGGATATGGGCGCGGGTTTCGATGAAATGACCGAGCGATCGCATCCGTTTTATCCGCACCTGCCTGCCGAAATCCAGCGCAACCGTTTGCTACTTAACGCAGTGATGGCGGCAGGTGGCTTTATCGGGATGCCCACCGAATGGTGGCACTTCGAGCTGCCAGATTCTATTTCCTATCCGCTTTTGGAAGATATTTTTGACTGCTATCCGTCAAAACACCTTGCCTGATCCTTGGCATTTTTCATCGTTGCTACCTTAGATACCAGGAGTTTGCAGATGTCGACTATTACAGCAAAGACCGCAGCAAAATCATTATTTAACAAAGCGTTAATCAAAAAAACAACGCTGGCAGGTGCCGTGATACTAGCACTATCGGGGATGAGTTTGCAGGCGCAGGCTGCCGTCCCGAAAGATATGCTGGTGATTGGTAAAGCGGCAGATCCGCAGACCTTAGACCCGGCCGTAACCATTGATAACAATGACTGGACGGTGACTTATCCGGCGTATCAGCGTCTGGTGGGGTATAAAACCGAAGGCGGTAAAGGATCGACTCAAGTCGAGGGCGATCTTGCCGCTAGCTGGACTGCTTCGCCGGATCAACTGGTATGGACCTTCAAACTCAAACCGGGCGCTAAATTTGATGACGGGTCCGAGGTGAATGCCGATGCGGTGAAATGGTCGTTCGATCGTCTGATGAAAATCGCTCAGGGACCTTCCGAGGCTTTCCCGAAAGACATGCAGGTCTCGGTGGTTGACCCGATGACTGTGCGTTTTACCCTGAAAACTCCATTCGCGCCGTTCCTTTACACATTGGCTAACGATGGTGCAGGAATTGTTAACCCGGCGATTGCCAGAGGGAATCCAGCCGATGGCGGTAAAGCCTGGATGTCGAACCACACGGCTGGCTCCGGCCCTTACAAGCTGGATCGCTGGGAGAAAGGTCAGCAGTTGGTTCTGGTGCCGAATCCTTATTACAACGGACCAAAGCCGGCTTTCAAACGTGTGACGGTGAAAATTATCGGTGAAAGCTCCAGCCGTCGTTTGCAGCTGTCTCGCGGCGATTTGGATATTGCCGATTCGCTGCCTATCGACCAGCTAGCAGCACTGAAGCAGGAAAATAAAGTCGCGGTAAATGAGTATCCGTCGTTGCGCGTGACTTACCTGTATCTCAACAATGCCAAAGGTGCGATGAGCAATGTCGACCTGCGCCGCGCGGTGTCTTACGCGGTGGATTATCAAGGCATGGTGAAGGGTATTCTCGGCGGCAACGCAAAACAGATGCGCGGTCCGATCCCCGATGGTATGTGGGGTTATGATCCGAAAGCCATGCAGTACAGCAACGATATGACCAAGGCCAAAGCCGATCTCGCCAAGGTGAAACCGCAGCCGGATACATTAGATTTTCTCTATTCCGACAGTGATCCGAACTGGGAGCCGATCGCGCTTTCCGTTCAGGCTAGCCTGGCAACCGCCGGGGTGAAAGTGAAGCTCGAAAAACTGGCAAACGCCACCATGCGTGACCGCATCGGGCAAGGCGATTACGACATATCCATCGGTAACTGGAGCCCGGATTTCGCCGACCCGTACATGTTTATGAACTACTGGTTCGAGTCTGACAAGAAGGGGCTGCCGGGTAACCGCTCGTTCTATTCCAATCCGCAGGTTGATGATCTGTTGAAGAAAGCAGTATCAGTCACCGATCAGAAACAGCGTACTGATTATTACCAGCAGGCGCAGAAAATTGTTATCGACCAGGCGGCCTACGTTTACCTGTTCCAGAAAAACTATCAGGTAGCGATGAACAAAGACGTGAAAGGCTTTGTTTTCAATCCGATGCTGGAGCAGGTGTTCAACGTGGCGCAGATGAGCAAGCAGTAAGTTTGAATGAATTGCCGACACTGGCTGAAATTTGCCATGACACCGGGGCAGTAGCTCCGGTGCTTTGTTCAGGGGAACGTTATGACTTTTTGGACCATTATTCGCCAGCGCTGCTGGGGGCTGGTTTTAGTAATGGCCGGTGTGTGTGTCATTACTTTTATTATTTCACACATGATCCCCGGTGACCCGGCGAGATTGCTGGCCGGCGATCGTGCAAGTAATGAAATGGTGCTGCACATGCGTCAGCAGTTGGGGCTGGATCAGCCGCTGTACGTACAGTTTTATCGCTACGTAATTGATCTGCTGCACGGCAATCTTGGCACCTCGATTCGTACCGGCAGGCCGGTGCTGGAAGACCTGCGGACCTTTTTCCCCGCGACGTTAGAACTGGCACTGAGCGCGCTGGTGCTGGCGATTATCCTTGGTATTCCACTCGGCGTGCTCTCGGCGGTCTATCGTAACAAACTGCCGGACCACCTGGTGCGCATGATGTCGGTAATCGGGATTTCGACGCCTGCGTTTTGGCTTGGCCTGGGGGTGATTATTTTGTTCTACGGCCATCTGAATATGCTGCCGGGCGGCGGACGCCTTGATGACTGGATGGACCCGCCGACCCACATCACCGGCTTTTATGTCATCGATTCCATCTTGACGGGCAATCGCGATGCGCTTCTTAACAGCCTGCAACATTTGCTGATGCCCGCGCTGACGCTGGCCTTTGTGCATATGGGGATCGTAGCGCGACAGATTCGCTCGGCAATGCTTGAGCAGATGGGCGAAGACTATATCCGCACCGCGCGGGCCAACGGGCTGTCGCATTGGCGGGTAATTATCTGTCATGCGTTGCCGAATGCGTTAATTCCGTCGGTGACCGTTCTCGGGCTGGCCATGGGCGATTTGTTGTACGGCGCAGTATTAACCGAGACGGTTTTTGCCTGGCCAGGCATGGGCGCTTATGTCGTCAGTTCGATTCAGGCGCTGGATTTCCCTGCGGTGATGGGCTTTGCAGTGGTGGTGTCTTTTGCCTATGTGCTGGTGAACCTGTTGGTAGATTTACTTTACGTGTGGATTGACCCGCGTATTGGCAGAGTGGGGTAGACGATGTCTTTGATTGAACCAGGTGTCGACAGCAGTCGCGCCGATATTGTACCGCCGGAGGTCAAGCCGCGCTTTGCCTCGTGGCGTAAGACTGCCCACCAGTTGGGGCGCAGTCCGCTGACGGTATTAGGTTTGGCGATCATGCTGATTGTGGTTTTTCTTATGGTCTTTTCGCCGTGGCTGGTGCCGCACGACCCCAACGCGATAGACCTGACGGCGCGTTTGCAGGCTCCCTCGGCGGCGCACTGGTTTGGCACCGATGAAGTCGGGCGAGATTTGTTTAGCCGCGTATTAATCGGTAGTCAGCAGTCGGTCACTGCCGGGCTGGCAGTGGTTATCCTCGCGGGCAGCATTGGCTCGCTGCTTGGCTGTTTCTCCGGCGTGATGGGCGGTCTGGTGGATGCGCTTATCATGCGCTGCATGGACATTATGCTGTCTGTGCCCTCGCTGGTGCTGACGATGGCGCTGGCCGCCGCGCTGGGTCCGAGCCTGTTTAACGCCATGCTGGCGATAGCCATTGTGCGCATTCCGTTTTATGTCCGTCTGGCGCGGGGGCAAACGCTGATGCTGCGTCATCAGGCTTATATGCAGGCCACTCGCACCTTTGGCGCGTCGCGCTGGCATCTGATTACTTGGCACGTACTGCGTAATGTCCTGCCGCCGCTGGTGGTGCAGGCCTCTCTGGATATCGGCACGTCAATTCTGATGGCTGCGACTCTGGGATTTATTGGTCTTGGCGCGCAGCAGCCGACCGCGGAGTGGGGCGCGATGGTCTCCAACGGTCGCAACTATATTCTCGATCAATGGTGGTATTCCGCCTTCCCGGGCATGGCGATTTTGATCACCGCCACCGGTTTTAACTTGTTCGGCGACGGTCTGCGCGACCTGCTCGATCCGAAAAGCAGAGGGCGCTGATGATGGCAGAAATTTTAGCAGGATCTCCCCAGCAGCCGGTGCTGGAGATAAATAGTCTGAAACTGGTTTTTCCAGTGTACGGAGCAGAAATCAGCGCGCTGAATAATGTCTCTTTAAAGGTGAATGCTGGTGAAATTGTTGGCGTGGTGGGCGAATCCGGTTCTGGAAAGTCTGTGACTGCAATGATGTCGATGCGACTGTTGCCACAGGACAGCTTTAGCATTAAATCGGGCGAACTGAAGCTGCTGGGAACCGATGTGATTACCGCCAGCGATAAACAGATGCGCCAACTGCGTGGAGCTCGCGTGGCAATGATTTTTCAGGAGCCAATGAACGCTCTGAATCCGACGCGAAAAATCGGCAGGCAGATGTGCGAGATTATCTGTCTGCATCAAAAAATCAGTCGTCAGGCCGCTTTCAAAAAGGCCATCGGACTGTTGCAGGAGATGCAAATTGGCGACGCCGAGCAGGTCATGGGGCGCTATCCGTTTGAGCTTTCCGGCGGTATGCGCCAACGCGTGTTGATTGCGATGGCATTTTCCTGCGAGCCGGAATTGATCATTGCCGATGAGCCGACAACCGCACTGGACGTCACGGTGCAGCGTCAGGTTCTAAGGCTGTTGCGACGTAAAGCCAAATCTAGCGGCACGGCAGTGCTGTTTATTACTCACGATATGGCGGTGGTTTCCCAGCTTTGCGACCGGGTGTATGTAATGTACGCCGGTCACGTTATCGAAAGCGGTAATACGGCGGAGGTTATTGAAAGCCCGGCGCATCCTTATTCCATCGGGTTACTACAGGCTGCGCCCGAAAACGGCGAGCCTCGCAGCTTGCTGAAGGCTATCCCCGGTACGGTGCCGAATCTGGCGAAACTTCCCGGCGGCTGTGCCTTTCGCGGGCGCTGTAGTCACGGCGATAACCAGTGCGCACAGTCACCCAAACTTGCCGCGCTGGACGGCCGCTCGCAGCAACAGGTCGCGTGTTGGCATCCGCAACCAATAGAATCGATTACCCTTCAGGAGCCAATCTGATGAATCAAGATGCATTGATTGAACTACAGGATATTCGCGTTCGTTTTGCCGCGAAATTTAACTGGCTCGGTAAGCCGAAGGGTTACGTGCATGCGCTGAACGGGTTGGATTTGAATATCATGCGTGGCGAAACGCTGGGCATCGTTGGCGAATCGGGCTGCGGCAAAAGCACGTTGGCACAGCTGTTGATGGGGCTGCAAAAACCCAGCAGCGGGCAGCTCTTGCGCGCTCGTTCCGACGGTTCCTGGTTTGGTTCCGGCATGCAAATGGTGTTTCAGGATCCGCAGTCATCGCTGGATCCGCGTTTGCCGGTATGGCGCATTATCACCGAGCCGGTGTACGTGCAGAAACACAATCCAGCCAGCGAACGTCGTAAATTGGCTGAGGAACTGGCGGAGCAGGTGGGGATCCGGAAAGAGTATCTCGATCGTCTGCCGCATGAGTTTTCCGGTGGTCAGCGCCAGCGTATTTCTATCGCGCGTGCGCTGTCTTCCGAGCCGGATATTATTGTGCTGGATGAGCCGACCTCAGCGCTGGATATCTCGGTGCAGGCGCAAATTCTTAACCTTCTGGTGGAGTTACAGCGCCAGCGGAATCTCACTTTTGTGCTGATTTCGCACAATGTTTCCGTGGTGCGCCATATGAGCGACCGCGTGGCGGTGATGTATCTGGGGCAAATCGTCGAGCTGGGACCAGCGGAAAAAGTGCTGACTCGTCCGCAGCATCCGTACACCAAACTGCTGCTCGACTCTGTACCGCAGGCGGGGCGCTCGCTGGATGATGGGCAGGAAGACAGAAAAGGGGAATTACCCAGCAATCGTAACTTGCCGCAGGGCTGTTATTTCCGTGAGCGCTGCCCTTATGCTGGCAATGGATGCCAGATGCCGCAGGATTTACGCGTTAATCTTTCGGGCCTGGCAGTTCGGTGTCATCGGGTAACCTGAAACGATAACTCATCGAAGTGAAAATTATGTGAGAAGTCTTCATAAGAGAGGCTCTCCCTATAACAGAGAGAGCCAGAGGGTTGACTTATTTTAGAGTTTATCGACGATTTTCGGTGGGCTCTTTCCCTTGCCACAGGCTGCCGGGGATGGCTACGCGGCCTTCAAACAGCAACCGCGCAGTGCGCAACAGGCCGCATCCGGCTAGCCTCTCGGCCCCTTTAGCCGCGATATTTACGTGCAACTCAACGCTGAATTCACCGCTTGGATGTTCGACGCTAATACGTGGGCGATCGCCCGCTGGTGTGTTGGCCAATCCTTCAGTAACCGAACCGGGCAGCAGGCAGGCGCTAGCCACGCTAACGGCCCCGAGCACGCCAATTGACGCGTGGCAGCGGTGTGGAATAAAGGTGCGGCTGGAGATGGAACCGCCGTCACGAGCTTCCGCAACCAATGTCATTTTTGGCACTGTGCGCTGCGAGACATCACCGAGATTCATCTTCGGACCCGCCTGTAAACGTATTGATTCCAGTCTGGCCTTGAGTTCGGAATCATCGTCGAGCTGCTGTCGCGTTTCATACCCGCTGCGCCCCACATCGGCGGCGCGTAACAGCACCACCGGCATGCCGTTATCAATGCAGGTCACTTCAATGCCGTCAAACGTATCGATCACTTTGCCGGTCGGCAGCAGCGAGCCACAGCTTGATCCGGCAATATCAGCGAACTCGATCATGATTTCGCTTGCGCTGCCCGGCACGCCGTCTATCTTCAGGCTGCCTTCATACTCAACCTGGCCCTGCGGCGTCGGCACGTGAGCAATGGCTATCTGTCCGGTATTTTCCATAAAAATTCGTACCGGAGTCAGGCCATCTGCCGCGCTAATCAAACCTTGCTCGATAGCAAAAGGGCCGACGGCTGCCAGAATATTGCCGCAGTTTTGCCCGTAATCCACCACGGCTTTATCGACATTCACCTGCGCAAAAAGATAATCGACATCAGCGTCATTGCGAGCAGAGGGGCGGATAATCGCGACTTTGCTGGTCAGCGGATCTGCGCCACCCACGCCGTCTATCTGCCGCGGATCTGGCGAGCCCATTACCGCCAGCAGCACACGATCGCGAAGCTCGTTGTCTTCAGGTAAATCATCGGCTAAAAAGAACGCGCCCTTTGAGGTTCCACCGCGCATCAGCACGCAGGGAATTCGGGTTTGCAGCATAGAGCCTCCTCAACGCTTAAGCGAATTTTCCTGTCCTACAGCGTCGGCAAGTTCTTCGACGTCGGTATAATAAGTCAGGCCTTTCTTCTCGAGGGTTGGACGCATGTTATAGATATCGAGGCCTAATTCGCCGTCGGCCATGCGTGCGCGTTTACTCTCTTCCAATGCCTCGCGTTGACGGCTGGCTTCGGCAACTTGCGCCACTTCTTCACGTCGAACCACCACTACGCCATCATCATCGGCGACGATCGCATCGCCCGGATAAACAATCTGCCCGGCGCAGAGCACGGGAATATTCACCGAACCCAGCGTTTCTTTTACCGTGCCCTGTGCGTACACCGCGTGTGACCACACCGCGAAACCCATCTCGCGTAAAGTGCGAGTATCACGGACGCCAACGTCAGCGACCAGGCCAATTACGCCGCGCGCTTTTAACGATGTCGCCAACAGATCGCCAAAATAACCGTCGCCGCACGGGGAGGTTGGCGCAACCACCAGAATATCGCCCGGTTTACACTGTTCGACCGCAACGTGGAACATCCAGTTATCGCCCGGTGCCACCAGCACGGTTACCGCGCTGCCGGAAATCGCCACATCTTTTTGGATAGGGCGAATGGCCGGCGAAAGCAGCCCTTTACGACCCTGAGCTTCATGCACGGTTGCCACGCCAAAGGCGGCCAACGCCGCGACCTGTTGTTGCTCGGCGCGAGGAATATTACGCACCACCACGCCTTTTTTGCCGAGGATCAGACCTTCGTAGTTGCTCATGCCAGCTCTCCTGTCACCCGTGGGAAGATGCTCTGATAACCTTCGCCGTAAACGATATTTTTGCTGGTTGTGATACCCACGTTTCGTTTCGCCTGCACGCCACGCTGCTGGGCAACGCGAGTGTAGTATTCCCACAAGTGTTCCTGACCGGCCATACATTGGATTGCGGCGTATTTCTTGTCCCACACGTCGGTGATATCCAGCAGCACGTCGGGTTTCCACTCGCATTGTTCTGGCTGGTGCGGCTCAAAGCAGTAAACCGGCGGTGCAGCAACGATTGGCTCGCCCGGCTTGTAGCCCTCGGCCTGAGCAATAATACGTGCCTCCTGTGCCAGATTGGTCGCCATCGGATGATCGTAGTTATAAGGATCTTTTAGGGAATGAGTCAGCACGAAGTGTGGCTGAATGCGGCGATAAACGTCAGCCAGGCGGAACAGATCGTCTTTGGTGGCGCGCAGCGGGTAATCGCCCATATCAAAGAACTCAACGCTGGCGCCAAGGATTTCAGCTGCCGCCATGGCTTCTTCACGACGCGAAGCTTTAACTCTTTCTTCGGTCATCTCACCCTTGCGCCAAAGTTTGGCAGACTCACCGCGCTCACCGAATGACAGGCAAACAATGTGAACCTTATAGCCTAATTGAGTGTGCTGCGCGATGGCACCGCCCGCACGCCATACAAAGTCGGCCGAGTGGGCGCTAACAACCAGCGCAGTTTTGGCAGGATTTGCTGCATTGTTATTGGCATTGCTCATCTGCATATTCCTCATAGATTTTTCATTTGAAAGTGCCTGACGCTTTCGCGTGGTCTGATTTCTATGCTGTCAGTCGGCGTGGGTCACAGGTAATTCATTTGATTGCAGCAGGTATGCGTTTTATTTATATTGCTGAGTAAAGTCACAAAAAAAACACAATCGGGAGAAGGGGATGAACGACGAGAAGGGGTTATGTAACCTGATGCAAATTCGGGCTTTTTGTCAGGTTGTCGATCAGGGAAGTGTCTCGCGCGCTGCGGATGAGCTATTCCGTACACAGTCGGCCATCACCCGCTCGATACGCGATCTCGAAGAACATTTATCGGTGCCGCTGTTTGAACGTCACGCCAACGGCATGCTGTTGACCGACTACGGTAAGTGCATTCTGCCGCGTGCGCGAAGGGCTATTGCCGACCTGCATGAAACCGCTGAGCTGCTGGCCCGATTGCAGGGGAAAATCGCGCACAATCGAGCACTCACCGAACCTCTTTATTTGTTTAACGTGCGGCGATTGCAGATTTTTATCGCTTTGTGCAAGACCCGCCATATGCAAACGGTGGCCACGCTGCTCGGCTTGAGCCAACCCGCCGTTTCTGCCGCTCTCAAAGTACTGGAAAACGGTGCCGATCTCGCTTTGCTCGAGCGCACGCCGCAGGGAATGATCCCCAGCCTCGCGGGTCAGGAAATTGTGCCAAACATCCGCCGCGCGCTTAATGAATTGCGCCACATTCCGGCGGACATTGCCGCCAGACAAGGGGTGCTGGTGGGGACGGTACAAATTGGCGCTTTGCCGCTGAGCCGGACGAAGCTGTTACCGCAGGCGATTTTGGCCGTTACCGCCAAATACGCTGGCATCAAGATTATTACCAACGAGAGCGCATTTGTGACACTGGCCTCAGAGCTGAGATCCGGGGAGGTAGATTTTATCGTCGGTGCGCTGCGAACCAGTGATTATGCCGCCGATATGGTCAGTGAGACTCTGTTTACAGAAAAAATGGTAATTGTTGCCCGTCGCGGTCATCCGTTGAGCGATACGGTGATTTCTCCGCAAGATTTACGCAGCGCGCGATGGGTGTTACCGCGTTCGGAAACTCCGGCCAGAAAGTTGCTGGAAAGCAGCTTTGAATCAGTGAATATTCCGCCTCCCGACCCGGTAGTCGAAAGCGGTGATTTGGCGATTGTGCGCGGATTATTACTGGACTCCGACATGCTGGCGGCAGTATCCGCCAGACAGTTGCAGCATGAGTTGGACAACGGCGAGTTGGTCAGCCTTAACGTAGATTTGGCCGATACCCAACGCCCGATTGGTATCACTTTCCGCGCTGGCAGTCTGCTGTCGCCTGCTGCCAGCGCGCTCATTGAGGCCATACGAGCTCAAGGAACAATAAGTTAGAAAATTTCGCTCATATTTAGCTGACTCATCAACAACGCGTTGTCACTGTAATCTACCGGAATGGCCACCACGGCGGGTCCCTGAACGTCCATCGCCGCGTGCAGGGTCTGCTCCAGCGTATCAGCAGATGTCACGGCGAAACCTTTAGCACCAAAGGCGTCAGCGTAGGCTTTAAAATCAATCGGTCCAAACTGGATGCCTGATGTGCGCCGATACTTTTTCTCCTCCTGAATCGCCACCATGTTATAAGCCTGGTCGACCCAAATAATATGCAGCATATTAATGCCCAACCGCACCGCGGTTTCCAGCTCCATGCTTGATTGCATAAAACCGCCATCACCCGAGACAGAAACCACTTTCCGACCCGGCTCGACCAGCGCCGCGCCGATAGCCCACGGCAGAGCAACACCCATGGTCTGCTGGCCGTTGGAAATCAGCACCTGACGCGCGCGAAAGCTATACAAATAGCGGGCAATCCAGATATGGAAACTGCCCATATCCACGCACAGGGTGACATCGCTGTTAACAATGTCCTGCATCGCGCGAACCAAACGCAGGGGATGAATAGCAAACTGATTCAGGCTGCGGCCCTTTTGGTCCAGCAGTTGGCGCTGCAGGCGACGTTCTTCGAGAATATCAATCGCTGCCGGGCTGAGCACAATCTGCTGCGCGACACGATCGCCGAGCAAATCAATCGTGTCGGCAATATCGCCCACCAGCTCGATCTCTGGCTGGTATTCGCTATCGGTTTCAGCGGGCGTGACATCAATATGCACCAGTTCGGCAGTACCGTTACTCCACTGCGCAGGTTCGTATTCCACCGGGCTGTAGCCGATAGTAATGACGAGATCCGCGTTACGCAGCAGGCGATCTCCGGCCTGATTATTGAATAAACCAACGCGACCGGCGAAGCGGTGGAAAGCATCCTGATCGATAACGCCTGCCGCCTGATAGGTGCTGGTTACCGGCAGGTTGCTCTTTTTCAGCAGTCGGCGAATGGCCTCGGCATTGCGCGGTTGACTGGCCATCAGGCCGAGCAGCAACACCGGATTTTTCGCCTTTTGCAGCATCTGGGCGACTTGCACAATAGCGCCCTGTGGCGCACTTCCCAGTGTCGGCGAGTAGGAGGTTAGCAGTTTGCCCCGGGTCGGCTTATTGATGAGGTCCATTGGCAGGCTGATAAATGCTGCACCGGGGCGACCAAATTCGGCGGCACGAAAGCCATTGGCAACCACCTCTGCCAGCGCCGAAGACGAAATGGCTTCAGCCGAATACTTGGTCACCGGCCTGAACATGGCAACAGTGTCCATAGTCTGGTGAACCTGTTTTAAATGATCGGCCCGTTTTACCGCACCGCCGAGTGCCACCATGGGATCACCTTCAGAGTTGGCGGTGGCGACGCCGGTTATCAGGTTGGAACAGCCGGGTCCCGAGGTTACCAGCGCGACGCCGGCTTTTCCGGTAAGGCGACCCACTGCTCCAGCCATAAAGGCTGCATTGGCTTCGTGGCGGACAACCACGGTTTCTATGGTTGAATCGACCAGCGAGTCGAAAACACGGTCAATCTTGGCACCGGGAATGCCGAATACGTGTTTAACGCCCTGTGCTTCGAGTTGAGCCACTACCAGGTCCGCACCACATTTCCATTCATTTTTATCATTACTGTTTTCTGAATTATGCATTTTATCGCTCCATTAACCGGCGGCTGTTAGCTTTCTACGGCACGAATCGCTTCCCGCAAATTCTCGGGAGACAGATTGGCATTGAGGAAATCTTGGTCGTGAGGAAAATCAATAGCCAGTTTTTCAACCGTGCCAAAGGTCAACGTTCCGCGCTCGACCTGATAATCCAGCACGTGTCCGCCACTATGGCGTGCCTGATCGATAAAATGCTCGTGGAAACCGGCAACATTAATGCCTTGCATATATTCTGGCGTAAGAAAGCCTATCAGCACTCCAACACTGTTTTTGATATGGAAAGTTGGCTGCTGTTTTACTGCTTCCATCATCGGCTTATAAGGGCGCTGCTGTTCTGGCACTGTGCGCGTATCCACGCGGCTAAACTCACCGTTGATTCGCAGTGCGCAAAAGGCATTCTGGCTAATGACCTGGTCGATCAGCGTATGGATCTCTTCACGGGTATGCGGACTGTCGATGTGATATTCATTAGTCGGATTAAAGAATGTCATGGTGGCGAACGGTGTTTTCTGCTCTGGGCTTGCTCGACGAGCTGTGCCATCACCGCGCAACTGGAAAATATTGCCGTCAAAAGCAATCAACTCGCCATCAAGTTTGTTGAAAGTCCCTAGCCCAAAGTCACCGTGTTCACGCAGCTGCGCCATGGTGGTTTCCCCTTCATATACCCCGCTGAGCAAGGCGCTCATCAGCGAAGTTTGATAAAGCGTATTGGCATTGGAAACGGAAAGCTCTTTCATTTGGCTGCTCCAGAAAATCAATTAATAAGACTAACTAAAGGTTGACGCGATTCCTTCTACAGTTCCAATATGAAGAGATGTTCACTTTGAGACGTTTTTAATATGGAACTCCGTCATCTGCGCTACTTTGTCGCTGTAGCAGAGACTGCTAATTTTACGCGTGCTGCCGAAAGGCTGGGTATTTCACAGCCCCCTTTAAGTCAACAGATACAGCGGCTTGAGCATGAAGTTGGTACATCGTTGCTCAAGCGATTAACAAGGGGGGTTGAACTGACTGAAGCCGGAAAAGTGCTGTATGAGGATGCGCTGATCATACTAAAACTGTCTGATGCCGCTCTTGAACGTACCCGAAGTGTTGCAAGAGGGATGAACGGATTTCTACGTATTGGTTTTGCCAGCTCCTCGGCTTTCAATCCGCAGGTATTTGCCCTGTTACACCGTTATCGGGACAAATATCCTGGCGTCACGCTGGAGCCACAGGAAAAGGACATGTCTGGGCTAATGACTGCCTTGAGTGAAGGGGTTATTGATTTGGCGTTCGTTCGACTGCCCTGTGAGCGCAGCAAAGATTTTAACGTGCGCGTTATCGATGATGAAGAAATGGTGGTGGCATTACCCAAGAGGCATCCGCTAAGCCGGGGAGAGAGTGTTTCGTTAACTGAATTGCGCAATGAAACGCTGATTACTTTTCCCCGCGAACTGTCACCAGGGCTTTATGACGAGGTCATTGCAGCCTGTGAAGAGGCAGGATTTACACCAAACCTGGGGCAGCAGTGCCCGCAAATTGCCTCGTCGCTGAGCATGGTCGCGACCGGATTTGGCTATGCACTCGTTCCTGCTTCGTTAGGACGTATTGACGTCGCCAATGTTTGCTGTCTACCGATTGCCAATCAGCGAATTACGACACAGGTCGGGCTGGCATGGCGGCGGACTTCGCAAGGAAAATCCGCGCAGCATTTGCTAAACCTGATGACATCGGCGCTGGTGGAATAGGGTGTAGGAGACTATTGCATTGATATTATGCAGGTTGGTCACTGGCGAATAATAACAGTAACCAACCTTGAGAAAGAACGGCTTGATTTTGTTTTTATAATCTAGCGTATCTTGCCAAATCTGTTCTTTTTATAATCGCGATAGCCTTTAAACAGGTAACGCAACTTTAATAGCTTTTGTTTTTCAAAGAAAATTACGCCAAATATTAGACGCATATTTTCACGCTTATAGTCTTCCGTAAATTGTGGAAAACGATCCTGAATCAATAGACGGTTTCTGATGATGTAGTATTTGCGGATTGCAGCATGGTGCATAACCCACATATGGCGAGTGAACAGGTACGGATGCAGCTTGGTGTTGCCAAGTTTGTGCTCCATATGTACTTCGCCAAAGGTATAAATTTTAAAGTTATTCTGAGTCAGCTTGTAACACAGATCGTGGTCAACCTCGTCAATGAATAAAGTATCATCGAAGCCGCCAATCTAAGTGTATGCCGCAAGATTTAAAAGATTCCCCGAGGTAATTACTCGCTGAGCATAACCTTGCGGCTGATCCTGATAAGTCATCGGGGTGAAGACGGCAATGCTTGGATCTTCCAGTTTCTTGGCCTCAAAGGCGTTTAGAAACTTGGTCATCTCCTGAGAATCAAAACAAGAATCCTGATCCATCGTGACTATCCACTCATAACCTTGTTCTATCGCGCGTCGGCATCCTTTATTTAATGCGGTGGCGATGCCCAGGTTATCGAGATTTGGTATGTATTCTACGTTATCAGTGCCCTCGCCAATAATGCTTAACAAGGCTCTATTATCGCCCGCCGAGTTATCCACCACGTAAAGCTGGCTTAAAAAACCGAGGTAGGTTTTGATGTTTTCGACTTCTTTTTCTGAAGGATTAAACCAAACCACAACGCCTGCCAATGGTGTGCTATTGGCGTTATATAGTTCATCGGACATTTAAGCACGTCTCCATATGGATTTGGTTTTGTAGACAATCAAAAGGGCGACAACGGCTTCGGTTACCAATACAGAAAGTGCAGCACCATCTGCGCCGGCCAGCCATATCAAAGGGAAGATAGCGACAGTATTTAATACTGCACCAAACCAGAGTATCTGACTAAATTCTTTCTTCATACCGATGATCAACATCCCTTGCACGCCTAATACAGTGCTCACGCTGATAAAGAACACCATAGGAGCAAGAATCACAAGGACTGAGACGGAGGCTAAATAGGTATCGCCATAGAATACGGTAATTATCTGGTGTGCAAAGACCATCAACAGCAGAGAAATGACTAAGACGATAGCGTTTTGCCCGTATAACAAGGTGCGGATCATCTTTAACCCTTTGGCTTTGTCATTTGCCATCAGTGAGCTAATACGCGGGTAAAACACCTGAGTAATAGGGCCCATTAAGCCCTGAATTGCCATGCGGATTTTGTCGGCAGCAACGTAAAAACCGACGGTAACAGGGCCAGCGGCAAAACCGAGGAACACTGGAATACTGTTTACATAAACGCTGCCGGCGATATTTGACAAGAAAATATATCGGCCATCATGGATTTGCTCTTTTATTTGTGCATAGCTTGGCAGGCTCCATTCAATCCATTTCTCACGATAAATCATATAAAAACTGAACAATGAACCGAGGATAAATCCGGCACCGGTAATTAATGCCACAATCCAGGTATCGGCAGGAGACTTAACGCAAATGAATATTAATGGCAGGGTGATTATTTTTGCAGCAATATTGGAAATTGCCATCCAACCCATTTTTTCTTTGCCCTGAAATAGCCATGAGGGCAGGAAGGCTGCGCCAATTACTGAGGTATAAGAGACGATGATAACCGTCGCGTATTCTTTAATGCTGGGAATAAAGGCCACAATGACAAACATGAACAACGCGCTGAGAATAACCAGGATAGTTTTACAGAACAGGACGCCCCAAAAAACCTGACTTACTAGTGTCTTATCGTCTTTGTGTATCGCAATTTTGTTGGTAGCAGAAAGGTCAAACCCATACTGAACAATGAGTGTGAAATATTGAACAAATGCAAATGAAAAGCCTAGTATTCCGTATTCACTCGGTCCGAGAACGCGGACCAGATAGGGGAGAGTGATTAAGGGTAAAATATATCCAGCTCCCTGTATCATAAAGAGCGACAATATATTTTTTACCATGTTTTTGTTCACTAAAATGATACTCCCAAAAATAAAATGTAATTATGTTGTCATGTTAGGGTTATAGCCAATTTTTCTTGGCAACCTCGGTAGCCCTGCAAAATAAATCAGAATTGACTGAAAACATCACGGAAAACCTCATCCGGACATGGCAATTCATTAACATCGTCGCGAGTAATAACCGATCCCCGTCACAAAATTTACCTTGGCAGTGTAGCCCCTTTAGGCTTAGTTTTTCAAGGTTCAACACTTTTAATCAGACAGCAGGAAAAAAGCTTATTTAGCGATTACTGATTTTTCAATTTTTAGCTTGGCATAGAAGATGTCGAGCCCATGATTTGCAGGCAGCAAAAAAGCTGTATGCCCGTTAAGGCATACAGCTTTTCTTATTCGTATTCAGATTCGGAGTATCAGTTAAAGACCATACCGCCATCGATAAGGAGTGACTGGCCTGTCATGTAATCAGAATCTGGTCCGGCGAGATAAGACACACAACCAGCGACATCTTCCGGTTCGGAGAGGCGTTTAAGCGTGATATTTTTGGCGAATTCCTGCGTGCCATAACCCACTGGTTTGCCTGCTGCGGCGGAAACCTGGCGGTCGATTTCTTCCCACATTGGCGTTTTAACAATTCCTGGGCAGTAAGCATTTACAGTAATGCCATAATGCGCGAGATCGCGGGCGGCGGTTTGCGTTAACCCACGAACTGCAAATTTGCTGGAGCTGTAAATGGCTAATTCTGGGTTGCCGACATGACCGGCCTGAGAGCAGGCGTTAATGATTTTCCCGCCGTGTCCCAAGGATTTAAAAGCCTTAACTGCAGCCTGAATGCCCCAGATAACGCCTTTGACGTTAATATTATAAACTTTATCAACGACTTCTGGAGTAATGTCTTCAATCAGTGTCGTCGGGGCGATGCCAGCATTATTGACGATGACATCAAATCCGCCGAGCTGTTGCCTGGCGGCTTCAACCGCAGAAAAAACCTGTTCGCGGTCAGAGACATCGGCAAACTGTGCGATGGCTCGGCCACCCGCGTGGTTAATCTCTTCTGCCACTTTTTTTGCCGTTTCGGCATTAAAGTCCACCACCGCAACGGCGAAGCCATCTTGGGCCAGACGAAGAGCAATCGCACGGCCAATTCCCTGGCCTGCGCCCGTTACTAAAGCCACTTTTCCATTATTAGACATACAGCTTATCCTCATTGATGTATTGAGTATCTTGTCCAGATGGCTGCGCGCAGGACAAAGGGCTGGTGAGCCCTGTGCCGTTACGTGAGCTTGAACGAGTATTACGCCAATGAGGAGTGATGTTCAATTAATGTAAACGAAGATGAACCTTTCCTTGATCTTGGCCAACATTAAGCCAGTTTTGCTGCCTTTCTAATTGCATATTCGTAACCTTGAATACCAAAGCCACAAATCACGCCTACCGAAATATCGGAAAGGAAAGAGTGATGACGGAAAGCATCACGTTTGTGAACATTGGTAATATGTACTTCAAACAGTGGGACACTGATAGCGGTGACGGCATCGCGGATCGCCACTGAAGTGTGGGTCCAGGCTGCTGCATTCAGTACCAGTGCACTGGCTTTGCCACGGCAAGATTGAATCTTCTCAATCATCTCGCCTTCATAATTGGTCTGGAAGAACTCAATTTCAACTTCACACTCTTTACCGGTCTGCACGCAAAGGGCTTCGATATCGGCCAGGGTGTCATAGCCATAGGTTTCTGGCTCGCGGGTGCCGAGCAGGTTGAGATTACATCCGTTGAGTACCACGATTTTTCGCTGCATTATTTCTTAATCCTCAAATCCAAACAGTTGTTTTGGTGTTTCCCACATGATTTTTTTCTGAATATTTTCATCCGGGAATAAATCGTTAAACAGCATCAGTAGCGTGCCAAGATCCATGCGATGCTCGGCGCGCAGGAACGGCCAGTCAGATCCCCACATGCAGCGGTCGGCACTAAATGCCTCGAGCAGCGCGAGTTGATAATCGTGCCCATCACGATAAGGGAAGGGCTGGTGGCTAAATTTAGACAGTCCCGACAGTTTGACCCAGCATCTTTCCGTTGCTGCCAGTGAAAGCAGCGCCTGAAAAGCGGGCTGTTGTAAACCGGCGCTGACATCAGGTCGTCCTGAATGATCAAACAGCAGTTTTGTTTTCGTGCGCGCCAACATCGACATCAAAGCCAGCAGCTGATCGTCTTGCACCTGGATCGCGGCAAACAGGTCAAGCTCGGCCAGTTTGCCCATCATGTTATCGAAATTGATAAAAGGCTCGACGCCAAGCATCGCCACGTTAAGGGCAATGCCGACCACGCCAGCCTGCTTTAACTCAGCCAGTCGATCGAGGCTGCTATCAAAGGGCACAACGGCAATTCCTCTGAAGCGACCGTTGCCTTTTTCAAGCGCGTCCAACAAACAGCGGCTGTCAGTGTTGTAACCCGAAGTTGGGCCGACAATCAGTGAATGGCGAATGTTATACGCCTGCATTACCGCCTGATAATATTCCACGGTGCCGATTTCATGTCCGGCAGGCCGATAGGCGGTGTCCGCAATATATGGAAAATTAACCGGATCAAAAACGTGATGATGGGTGTCTATTTTTGGCTGGTCAAAAATGCTCATGCTTTGCCTTTCCCCGCAACGGAATAAATAACCTGCTGGTTACGCGTTTTCTGGAACTCTTCCAGCGTTTGACCGCGCATCGCCGAATAGATGTGCAGGTTGGAAACGCCGACTACGGCACCCAGTTTCTCCAGCAGGAAGAAGCTGACACCGTACTGAATCATTGAACGCCAGTCGAGATCGCGCAGCATCGTTTGTTCATCGGCAGTCAGTTTGTTTTCATCAAACATCGCCTGTGGTTCGACAAGAAAACGCTCGCGCCATGCAGGTTGGATCATCCGATGCAGGAAACGGTTAATGCGCAAAGCCTTGAGACTGCGCGCCTGAGTAAACGGATAGGTTCCCTCAAGCTTTTCGACTCCGGCCATCTGCTGGGCAATTTTGTCGCGCTGGCGCTGCTGAACATCAACGGGGGCTTCCCGCGATTTATTCTCAAGCACTAAAGTTGCGATACCGGTCATCGACGGCAGGTAATAGGCATGATGCAGTTTCTCGACATTGGCCGACAGCGCGCCACGCATCACCAGCCACATGATTTCTTCAGATCCCTCCATGCCGCTAAGAGTGGCATATTCGGCGATGGTCATCTCAGTCAGGCGTTCAGGATCGTTAACCAGCATGTCGACAAACTGTTCGTCCCATTCTGGATTGTTAAATCCGCAGCGTTCGCCGTGCACCTGGTGCGAAACCCCACCGGTGGCAACAATTGCGACGCTCAGATCTTCCGGGAAACTCTCCACCGCACGGCGCAGTGCCTGGCCCAGCCTGTAACAGCGGCGGGCGGTCGGAATAGGGAACTGCAAAACACCAATCTGTAGCGGAACAATTTGCGTTGGCCAACCGCTTTCCGTATGTGGCATCAGGGCCGAAAGCGGGGAAAACAGACCGTGATCCAGCGGCTTGTCCATAAAGAAAGACATATCGAATTCATCAGCCATCAGACTGGCTCCGATGTGCTGAGACAGTGCTGCGTGACCTTTAACCGCAGGAATATCACGCGGACCGCCGCCCTCATCCGCCACTTCATAGTGATCATCGATGCCTAGCGTGAAGGCAGAATAGTGATCAAAGAAGAACGAAGTGACGTGATCGTTGAAGACATAGAGCAATACGTCCGGCTTTTTCTCGTCCAGCCACTTTTGCATCGGGGCAAAGCTTTCAAAAATCGGCGACCAGGCGCTTTCATTTTGTTTGTTGTGGTCCACAGCAAATCCAATTGTCGGGGTATGTGATACCGCCAATCCGCCGATAATTCTAGCCATCCTAAATACCTCTATTCCTTAGTTAGTGAGGATCGCAAGGGGCGAATCCTTATAAATTTGTGCTGATTTCCTGATTATTTGCATCAGCGAACATTCATCGTACGTGACAGCTCCGGGATATCTTTCAGTTCGACACCTTTGATCATTTCAACCGGATGTGCCGCGCGGTGCAGCAAAATACTCAGGCCAGCCAGCAATGCCGGAATGGCCAGCACCAGGAAAATAACGTTTTGTCCGCTGAACAGACCGAGCAAGATCCCGCCCATTGATGAGCTAATGATTGCGCCGGTGCGACCAATCCCGTGCATCCAGCAAACGCCGGTTGCGCGCATTTCTGTTGGATAAAAGGCCGGTGAAAACGCCTGCAGGCCGGTTTGCGCGCCGTTAATGCAAACGCCGCTCAGGAAAACCAATACCGCGAGTGTTGTCGCTCCGAAATTGCCGAGGCCCTGCGTCAGCAGGCAGCCCATGCCCACCAGATAGAACAGGGCAATCACGCGGCGAGCTTTATATTTATCCATCAGACCGCCCACCATCAGGCCGCCGAAGGTTCCGCCAAGCTGGAATAAACCGGCAACAATCGCCGCTCGCTCCAGTGAAAAACCACTGTTGCGCATAATGGTCGGCAGCCAACCGTTGAGCAAATAAATCACAAACAGGCCCATAAAATAGGTTAGCCACAGCACCAGAGTGCCTTTTGCATAACCCTTGGTGAACAGCTGGAATACTTTAGCGGTTTTCTGAATGACTGGCGCTTTAAGCACAAATTTAGTGTCACTGGCAAAGACTCCGCCAGCCCGACGCAGCACTTTTGCGATTTTCTCTTGTGCGACGTTTCGAACCACCATGTACATCGCTGACTCTGGCAGGACCCACATCAGCAAAGGCAGCATCAGTAACGGCACAATACCGCCTGCAAACAGCACAGACTTCCAGCCAAAATGTGGCAGCAGGCCAGCCGCAATAAAACCACCCAGGCCGGAGCCAATGTTAAAGCCGCTATACATCACCGTAATCAATAGGCTGCGGCGGCGCTCAGGCATATATTCGGAAACCAGCGTGACAGTATTTGGCATTACTGCGCCGAGCCCGAGGCCAGTCAGAAAACGCAGGCCCGCCATCTCCATTGGCGTGTGAGCGAAGGTGCTGAGCAGGCTAAAAATACCAAAGCACAGGATTGAAATCAGCAGCACGCGTTTACGACCAAAACGGTCAGCATAAGGACCGGCGACTAATGCGCCAATAGCCACGCCAAACATCGCTGCGCCTAAAATCGGGCCCATCTGTCCGCGTCCCATGCCCCAGTCTTCCATTAAAGCCGGGGCAATGAATCCCATAATTGCCGCATCGTAACCGTCAAACATGATGATGATGAAACACAGCGATAAAATCAGCCATTGATAGCCCGAAATAGGACGGGAATCTATCCAGGCTTTTACATCGACAATACCGTTCTGACTCATAGGGTGCGCTCTCTATTTTTTTTATTAATGTGTGATCGGATTAAAACTTTCTAAAAAAATTATTGTTTTTTTATCGATGCATCCATGCAGAGAGTGACGGGGTATAAAAATAATTTTATCTATTAAACAATATGTTGTGTTGTATTTGTTTGCTTCCCGTTCAACCACGTTAGGGGCTGAAAAGGCGAATGTCTGCCATAAAATCGTTATGGAGATATGATTTTTATTTATAACCTCCATTTTTTGTATATTGAAATGACATTCAGTTTTGTTACTTAAATTGTGGGTTTAAAAGTGACAGGATTTGTTGAAAGTGCCGCGATCTACCTCTCGTAAAAACGGTGGTGTATTCTCTGTCATTAGTTAATAACAACACTCACCAGCGGCAGGGCAGATTATGAATTCCTTTCTTTTTCATCGTTACCATGGTTTAGGCAATGACTATCTTGTTTGCCATCAAAGCGTGGCAGCGCAATTCTCATTGGAGCAAATCAGCCGCATTTGCGACCGCAACTACGGAATTGGTTCTGATGGGTTACTGATTGATATTGATGACGAAGAAGTACCGCGCGTGCGCATCATCAATCCTGATGGTTCAGAGGCCGAAAAAAGCGGCAATGGATTACGCATTTACGCACGTTATCTGTTTGATATTAAAAGGGTTGGCCATGAAACTTTTCTTGTTAATACGTTGGGTGGGCAGGTAAGTTGCGAGGTGACCGAGGGCGCGCATCAGGTGATTGTTGATATGGGGCAGGCGAAATTTAACCCATCGGCACTGCCAGCCACTATTGAAGGTGATGACATGCTCGACCAACCGCTAGTGGTGGGTGGGCACCATCTGGATGTGACTTTGGTGTCCATGGGCAATCCGCACTGTGTCATCCGTGTAGCAAAACTGGATCTGCCGCTGGTTCATCAGCTGGGCCCTGAGATCGAAACGCTGGCGATTTTCCCCAAACGCACCAACGTGCAGTTTGTCGAAGTCATCGACCGCGAGAATATCAGTATCGGGATTTGGGAGCGCGGGGCGGGTTATACGCTGGCTTCCGGCAGCAGCAGCTGCGCCGCAGCCAGTGCAATGCGCAAGTTGGGACTCGTTGGCGACAGCGTGACGGTGACTATGCCTGGCGGCCAACTGGCTATCTCCTTCTCGGGCGACTTTATGGTCAATATGCGCGGTCCCGTGCAGAAAATCGCCGAAATAATGCTAGATGCCGACTGTTTTTACGATTTGAAGTAACGGCCTTGAAGTCATTTTTTGGTCGCTCCCTCAGGTGAGGGAGCCTTACAAACGACTTAAACTTTACTGGTTTTCGGTCGCAGGATTTTTTCGGCAATGAGCAGCAGGCGGCGGCGAGTGACGAATCGTTGCAGCTGGCCAAGCAGCCAATTGTTGCAGCCGGTGATGAGATAGTTGCGCTGTTCGTCGAGCGCCTTAAGTGCCAGATTCACCACAGTATCGGCCTTCATTCTCTTTCCTACAGAGGCCTCTTCTGCATTGACTACGTCAAAAAAAGCCGTATCGGTTGCTCCGGGGCACAGTGCCAGCACGCGCACGCCGCGCTGGCGATTTTCGGCCCAAAGCGCCTCGGAGAATGACAGCAGAAAGGCTTTGGTCGCGCCGTAAATTGCCATGTAAGGGTCAGGCTGCATGGCGGCAGTAGAGGCTACGTTGATCACCGCGCCGTCGCCGCGCTTTATCATCGCCGGCAGCAGGGCATGCGTAAGTTCCACCGGCGACAGGCAGTTAATTTGAATTTCTTCTCGCTGGCGGTCCAGCAACAGCTGATCAAACACACCGTAGGTGGCAAAACCGGCGTTATTAATGAGAATGTCCGGTGAAAGTTTGGCTTCATTGAGCTGATCCAGAATTGAGGGCGTGGCGTCGCTGGCACTGAGGTCCTGGGTAATCACCAGAGTGGCGATGCCATGTTGCTTTGCCAGTTTGTTCGCTAACGCCTGTAATTTGCTCTGATTGCGCGCGACCAACACCAGACTCACGCCTTTTGCGGCTAACTTTTCAGCAAATACCTGCCCGATGCCCGACGATGCCCCGGTGATTAGCGCCGTTTTTCCTGAATAATTGAAAGATTCCATGCCCATTTTCCTGTTTGAGGTTATGCTGCAAACAGGGTAAACCGTGGAGTCTAGTCTACGGTCAAGCAAGTTTTAAGCAGAATGAAGGGTGATAAAATGCGGATTGGAGAGTTGTGTGCCAAAGCGGGTTTACCAAAAGATACAGTGCGTTACTACGAGCGTCAGGGGCTGCTGGAGAAAATACCGCAGCCCAATGGCAGTAATAACTATAAAGTTTATTCAGCGATAGATTTGCAACGTTTGAAAATGATCAAACACGCCAAGATGCTGGGTTTTACCCTTGGCGAAATCTCGGACGTGTTGGCAGTCTGGATTGAAGATCGGTTCAGCGTCGAGCAAAAGACGGCAAGCCTGCGACGCAAACTGGTACAAATTGAAGAAAAAGAGCAGGCACTGATTGCGCTGCGGGCCGGTATCCTCAATGCGCTTGACAAAGTTGGGCAACCTTGCGATGACGCCTTTTGACCCACAGCGTATGAATCCTTGTTGCCAGCCTGGAGTTAACTCAGATTTCCATTGTTGAGCGCCTAACCCGCCTAGCGCTGGCGGCCCAGTACTGATGCGCCGACCAAACCGCCCTGACTGACAAATTTACCCGGAACAACCAGCGGTTGCGGATACGAGTGCAACGTTGATTGCCTCACCCTTTCATCGAGGGCAGCAATCAGTCGCGGTACGGTCGCCAGACCGCCGCCGACTACCACTTTTGTCGCGCCAATGATATTGACCAACAAAGTCAGAGGCTCACCGACCAACTGTAGCCATGCCTCAATAGTGAGCACTGACTGAGCATCTTCATCCTGCCAGCCGCTGATAATTTGCTGGCTGGTCAAGCTTTGCTGGTGGAGTTCGTGATGCAGTCTTTCCATCCCGCGCGCGCCGCCGAGCATATCAAGACAGCCAGTCTGGCCGCAGCCGCACGGCAGGCGCGGGATGCGAACCAGATTATTATCAAGCACCAGCTCGGTACGAGTAATCGCCCCATGGCCCCACTCTCCGGCAACGCCGCCGTGACCGCGCACCAGCTGACCGTTAAATACGATGCCGCCGCCCACTCCGGTGCCGAGAATAACGCCGACCACAATGGGCAAACCCATACCTTCGCCAACGTGGGCCTCAGCTAGCGCAAAGCAGTCGGCGTCATTGGCCACGCTAACGCGGCGTTTGAGAACCTGCGAAAGCTCGGCAGCCAGATTATGTCCGGCAAATCCGGGAATATTAGTCGCCATCACTTCACCGCTTTGCGGCGAAACCAGGCCAGCGGTCGAAATTGCCAGCGGAGTATCCTCCGGATGCCCGTCGCCGTGCTCGGTGAGTAAGGCTTGCAAAGCCAGCACAAACTCATCCCAGGACTGGGCCGGAGTCGCCACGCGCGCCAGTTCGGTGACTTCACCCTGCTGCCGCGAGAGGCCAAATTTAATAAAGGAACCGCCGATATCGGCACAAAACACTACCGTGCCTGTATTTACCATCATGAACGCTTGTCCAGTAAGTCGCGCAGCCCGTCGCCCAGTACGTTAAAACCAAGCACTGTCAGCATAATTGCCAGTCCGGGGAACAGCGAGAGATAGATATTAATGCCGAGAAAGTTTCGACCATCACTCATCATTGTACCCCATTCGGGCATGGGCGGCTGTACGCCGAGACCAAGAAATGACAGGCTTGCCGCCGCGAGGATAACTGTCCCGGCGGTCAGTGTAGATTGCACGATGATCGGCCCAATGGCATTGCGCAAAATATAATGCACGACAATGCGATACCACGAGAGTCCCAGCGCCTGCGCGGCCTCGACATACTCCATGCGTTTCAGGCCAAGAGTCAGGTTACGGCTGAGGCGCGCATACACAGGAATGGCAAACAGCGAGATGGCAATCAGCAGATTAGCCAGCCCGCCGCCAAGTATGCTGACCACTAAAATTGCCAGCACGATACCGGGGAAGGCGAACAGCATGTCCATCACCCACATAATCACCATATCTATATAACGGCCAGCCATTCCTGAAAGCACGCCGAGGGGAATGCCAACCAGCATTGCGAGACCGACACTGAGCACCACCTCGATAATCGATATCCGCGCACCGTAAATCACTCGCGCGAAAATATCTCGGCCATAGTCGTCGGTGCCAAAGAAATGATCGGCGGAGGGGGGAAGCAACGTGTTAAGCAGATCCTGATTATAAGGGTCTTGAGCAGAAACCCAGGGGGCAAACAGGCCGAGTAAAACTATTGCGGCAATCATCACCCCGCCAAAAGTAATGCCGGGATGTCGCCAAAGCCAGCGGAACAGCAGCGCAGTGCGGCTTTTTTTACCCGCATGAACAGCGGTGAGGATGCTCATCATTCAAACCTTATTTTCGGATTGAGCAGGGCAATCAGCAGTTCGCCCAGCAGGTTCATCACCACCACGCCACACACGGCGACCAGCGCCACGCCCTGAATCACCGGATAGTCGCGATAGCGCACTGAATCTACCAGCAGCCGACCAATTCCCGGCCAGTTAAATACCGACTCGGTAACCACCGCGCCGCCAACCAGGCTGCCAAAATTCAATGCTACGATGGTCACAATCGGGATCAGCGCATTGCGAAACGCGTGGCTGCAATAAATGCTCATGGCCGACAAACCCTTGGCCCGCGCGGTGCGAATATAATCTTCCGACAGCACGTCCAGCATGCTTGAACGCGTCATTCTGGCCATCACTGCCATTGGTAAAACGGCTAAGGTGACCGACGGCAGAATATAACTTTTCCACGACGACGCGCCGAGCAGCGGCAGCCAGCCTAGCTCGACTGAAAAAGTGTTCATCGCCATCAGTCCGAGCCAGAAGTTGGCGATTGAAGCTCCGGCAATCGCCAACAGCATCACGCCGTAATCTGGCCAACGGTTTCGGTAAATTGCTCCTAGCATGCCTGCAGGCACGCCAATGGCGATCGCCAGAAAATAGGCAAACACCGCCAGCGCCAGCGTATAAGGCAGCCGTTCGCCAATCTCCTGCGTGACCGGCTGCTGTGACTGAAGCGAAAGCCCGAGATTGCCGTGCATCACATCGCGGGCAAAATGTGCATACTGCGTAACGATGGGCAGGTCCAGACCCAGTCGGGTTCGCATGTGATCCACCGCTTCCTGCGTTGCTTCAGGACCGGCCATCATGCGCGCCGGATCGCCAGGCAGTGCGCGGATCGACACGAAAATCAGCATCGACACGCCAATCAGGATCACCGGAAAGGCCAGCAGTTTTTTGGCTAAATAGGCTTTCATGCCGCGT
This sequence comes from Rouxiella sp. WC2420, assembly GCF_041200025.1. Lineage (NCBI taxonomy): Bacteria > Pseudomonadati > Pseudomonadota > Gammaproteobacteria > Enterobacterales > Yersiniaceae > Rouxiella > Rouxiella sp. WC2420. The sequence continues at coordinate 1,876,763 of NZ_CP165628.1, forward strand.
CCTACCCTTTGTGGGCGTCTTTAACAATCACGTTACCGCCGGGGATCATCCACACGCCGGAGATGTTGGATCCGGTGGCGTACAAGTCATTTTGATAATAGAGCAGCACCTGCGGGGCCTGAACGTTGATCTCCTGCTGTGCTTGAACGTATAGCTGGTTGCGGGCGTTGACGTCTTGCGTCGAGGCGGCGTCATCCAGCAGTTTGTCGAGCCTGGCATCGCTAAAGAACCCAAGATTAGCGCCACCCGGTGCGAAGCTGCCTGAGTAGTACAGCGGCCTTAACTGCAAGTCTGCGCCGTTGACGCCGGAGGACCACGAGGCCAGTACTGCGCCGGTGCCGTCAGCCTTTTTCCCCGCCGCATCGGCAAATGCCGCTTTGGTCCATACGCCGCTTTCCATCTGGCGCACGTCGAGTTTGACGCCGATCTTCGCCCACATACTTTGCAGCACCTGGCCAATACGCGCATCTGCGCCCTGAACCGCTATAGACATATTGAAACCGTTGGCGTAACCGGCTTCTTTCAGCAATGCTTTGGCTTTTTCGATATTCAGCGGGTAAGGATTTAACGTTTTGTCATAGCCGGGGGTGATAGGTGCCAGCGGCGAGTTTGCCGGCGTTGCGAAGCCGGACATGATTGCCCGCACCAGACCATCCCGGTCGGTGGCAAAGTTCAGCGCCTGACGCACGCGCACGTCGTTCAGCGGTTTAAGCTGGGTATTCAGAGCAACCCAAAATACCGAGGCGCCCGGGCTTTCGTGCAGCTGGAATTTAGGATTGTTTTTCAGCACGCGGGCAAACTGCGGCGGCACCGGATTGATGACGTCGGCCTCACCGGCCTGCAGCGCCATGTTCATCACCGATGACTCGGAACTCCAGGTCCATTTGATATCTTCTGGTCCATCTGACTTGCCCCAGTAACCCGGATTTTTTTCTTCCAACACGAATTCGCCGGTCTTGTACTGCACCATTTTGTATGGGCCGGTTCCGACAGCTTTGCTGTCCAGCGTTCCGGCTTTATCCGCCGTCGGGCTGACCATCAAACACGCGCCGGTGGTCAACAGATTCAGAAACGCCGGATAGGGTTTTTTCAGCTTGAACACCACGGTGTTGTCGTCAACTTTGCTGACGCTGTCGATAAAAGTGCGCAGGCGACCGCTGGCGGCCAGGCCGCGTTTCACATCGAGATGGCGGGCGAAGTTGGCGACTACGGCGTCTGCATTGAAAGGCGTGCCGTCGTGAAACTTGACTCCGCTGCGCAGTTTGAAGGTCCACACCAGTCCGCTGGTGTCGCTGCTCCACGAGGTGGCAAGCGCCGGTTCAAGCTTGAGTTCGGGCGACATTTTCAGCAGGCCTTCGTACATCGGGTCCAATACCGTGGCGGTAAACGTCGCGGTCTGGTTACCCGGGTCCATGCTGCGCGGAGCCTCATTTTGCATTACCGTCAGTGTCGCGGCATGAAGAGGGGCGGCGATTGCGGCGAGCATTGCGACGCCGAGAAGAGTCAAACGTCCCGGACAGCCGATAGTTCTAAAACCTTTCATAAATCTTCCTCTGCCAATAAACGGTGAATGCAAAAATAGCCGACCTTTATTCTCTACAATTCGCGGCTGATTATTTCATACGAAATGCTTATATCTGATTATTTAGTTAAATTTGTGAACTAATTGGCATTGATATATTCATTTTATAAGTTTAATGTCAAGGCGGAATAACCAAAAATGAGAGCGCTGAAACGGAATGTTGAATTCATTACAACGGCAAATATTAGGGGCGATAAATTCCGCCGCAGGCCTGAGCCGTACTGAATTGGCGCAGTTTTGTCGCATGAGCAAGGCCGCTATCAGCAGTCCAGTAAGAGAAATGCTAGAGGCGGGCTATTTATTTGAAGCAGATTCGATAAATGGGCCGGGACAGGGAAGGCCGTCGGTAAAACTGATGATCCGTCCCCAGGGCGCTTATTTTATCGGGGTCTCGTTATTGCAAGAACCCGCGCAGATGGCGCTAATTAATTTAAAAGGTGAAATAATTGCGCGAGCCTGTTTCGCGCTTAATCGTGATCCCACTCTTTTAGCCGAAAATATTGCCCACGCGCTGCCTGAATTGCTCGACGGGCAGGCCGAGGCCGCCGAAAGACTAATGGGTATGGGCGTCACTCTTTCGGGGTTTATTGATGAAACTCAGTCTATCTGTGTGCAATCGGCGCTGCTCGGCTGGCGCAACGTGGCGCTGGCAACACTGATTACTCAGGCGACCGGCCTTGAGGTATTCATCGAAAACGACGCCAAGGCTTTGGCGGTGAGCGAGAAACGATTTGGACAGGCGCGGGATCTCGAAACTTTTACGCTGGTCAGCCACGGTGCAGGCATTGGCAGCGCGCATTTTATTGCCGGTAAGCTGCATCGCGGCCTGCACGGCGGCGCGGGGGAAATTGCCCATTGCACCATGGAGTTGAACGGGACGCCTTGCCGCTGCGGCAAACGCGGCTGCCTCGATACCATTGCTTCCGTTAATGCGATTATGGAAATGGCGCGCGAGGAAAATCTCACCGTCGCTAGCCTGCCAGAGCTGGAACGACTGGCGGCCAACGGACAGGCGGCGGCAATTCGAATTCTGCATCGCGCGGGTTCTGCGCTGGGCCTTGGCATCGCTCACCTGATCCAGATAATCGATCCGAGCCTGATTTTGATCGCCTGGCAGGAAGAAACCATCGACGGACTGCTAGGCACCGTGGTGCAGCAATCCATAGAAACCAACGTCTTACCGGGTTTTGCCGGACTTACGCCGGTCAGGACCTTTGCTATCAATCAGGACACCTGGGTTCGGGCCGCAGCCAGTATTGCCGCCCATCGCTTTCTTGATGGCCCTGAATCAATCAATGACGGTGCAAAATCAGCGAGGTAAAAATGCGTATCGCAGTCAGCGGCATTCATATTGAATGCAGTACTTATAATCCTGTTCTTAATGAAGAAAAAGATTTTCGCATCGTGCGTAATGCCGAACTGCTGGCCGCGCCGTATTTTGCCTTTTTGCAGGACTATCCGGCAACGTTTTTGCCGACGGTTCACGCTCGCGCCATTGCCGGTGGGCCAGTTTCTCGCGCCACCTACGATCAATTCAAGGCGGAAATGATTGCCGGACTGCAAGCGCATAAACCTTATGACGGGGTTTATCTGGCAATGCACGGAGCGATGTATGTCGAAGGTATGGAAGATGCCGAGGGGGACTGGATTGCCGCCGCGCGTGAAGTCGTTGGGCCGGAATGCCCGATCAGCGTTTCTTACGATTTACACGGCAACGTTTCGCAAAAAATCATTGATGCCATCGATATGTTCTCGACCTATCGCACCGCGCCGCATATTGACGTTGAAGAAACTATGCGTCGCTCGGTTTCCATGCTGGTGAAAAGTTTGCAAACCGGCGTAAAACCGACCTTGCTTTGGGTGCCGATCCCAGTCGTTTTACCCGGTGAACGCACAAGTACTGAGGATGAACCGGCCAGGAGTCTATACGCGCGATTACCGGCGATTGATGAAATTAAAGGTATTTGGGACAGCTCGCTGATGGTTGGATACGTTTGGGCCGACGAACCTCGAGCTACCGCGGCAGCGATTTTCACCGGTACCGATCGCGCCATTCTTGAGCAGCAGGCCTTGAACCTGGCACAGGCCTATTGGGATGCGCGAGAAGATTTTGTTTTTGGCTGTAAAACCGATACGCCTCAGGCCTGTGTGCAAGAGGCGATTGCCAGCAAAACGCACCCGGTGGTGCTCGCCGACTCGGGCGATAATCCAACGGGCGGTGGCGTAGGCGATCGTGCTGATCTATTGGCCGAACTTATTACTCAGGGAGCCAAAGGCGTGATCGTCGCGGGGATCACCGATTTACCTGCTACGCAAGCTGCCTTTGCGGCTGGCATCAACACTCAGCTTACACTGACTCTTGGCGGGTCTCTGGACTCTTCAAGCCCACAGGTTACTGCTGAATTCACCGTGCTGCGCCTGCTAGATTCGCCAAATGCGGCGGACCGTCAGGCAGTATTACATCACCACGGTATAGATGTGGTGGTTTCTGCTCGTCGCAGGCCTTACCACAATATTGCCGATTTTACGCTGTTGGGGCTTGATCCTTTAAAGGCCAAAATCGTGGTGGTGAAATCCGGTTATCTGTCTCCGGAACTGGCACCGATTGCGCGTCCGAATCTGATGGCGCTATCCAACGGCGTGGTGGATCAGTTTGTCGAACGTTTGCCGCGCCTGAGAAAGACGGTCGCCACTTTCCCGTTTGACCAAGACTTTGATTTTGAACCACAGGTGCGCCTCTCGGCTCGTTCGGCCTCTTAATGGAAAAGGATACAAATCATGCTCGCTGCTCAGCCGGTTTTAAAGGTAGAGAATCTGACCACCTCGTTTCTCGGCGATGACGACTGGCTGCCGGTGGTGCGCAATCTGAACTTTGAGGTGTTTGCCGGTGAAACGCTGGCAATCGTTGGCGAGTCTGGTTCGGGCAAAAGCGTGACCTCGCTGTCAGTAATGCGTTTGTTGAAAGCGCGCAGCAGCAAAATTGAAGGCGCTGTCACGTTAAATCAGCGATCGCTGCTGGGGCTTTCTGAAAAGCAGATGCGCGAAGTGCGCGGCAATGAGATAGCGATGATCTTTCAGGAGCCGATGACGTCGCTGAATCCAACGTTTACTATCGGTCGCCAGATCGCCGAAACGCTGAAGGCTCATCGTGGCATGGGCGGTAAAGCTGCGCGGGAAGAGACTATTCGGCTGCTGGAAAAGGTGCGTATTCCCAACGCCCGTGCGCGATTCGATGAATATCCTCATCAGTTTTCTGGCGGTATGCGCCAAAGGGTGATGATAGCCATGGCGCTGGCGCTGAAACCCAAACTGTTAATTGCCGACGAGCCGACCACCGCGCTCGACGTCACTATTCAGGGGCAAATCCTGGATTTAATCAAGACATTGCAAGAAGAAGAGGGCATGGCGGTGCTGTTTATCACCCACGACATGGGCGTGGTAGCGGAAATCGCCGACCGGACTCTGGTGATGTACCGCGGTGAGGTGGTGGAAAGCGGCGAAACTGCCGAGCTGTTTTTGCGTCCGCAGCATCCTTACACCCGCGCTCTGCTGGCTGCAGTGCCGCGCCTGGGGTCGATGCGCGGGCGTTCGCATCCGCTGCGTTTTCCTGCGATTGATATGCAAACCGGGCTGGCCAGCGATCCGCTTGAAAGTCTGGTCAAGGTGCGAAGCAATGAAACGCCGCTGCTGTCGGTGAAAAATCTCTCGGCGCGTTTCCCGGTGCTGGGCGGGATCTTTGGGCGTCCGGTTGGGGCGGTGCATGCGGTGGAAAATATCAGTTTCGATCTGTTTGCGGGCGAGACGCTGTCGCTGGTGGGGGAGTCCGGCTGTGGAAAATCAACCACCGGTCGCGCGGTCACTCGTTTGCTGAAGCCGCACGAAGGGCAGATAGATTTCGACGGTTTTGACGTAATGAATCTGAATTCAGGACAACTGCGCACGATGCGGCAGCGGATCCAGATGATTTTTCAAGATCCCTTTGCCAGCCTGAATCCACGAATGAAAATTGGCGATGCTTTGATTGAACCAATCTTGCAGCATCGACTGGCCAATAAGGCCGATGCGCTGGAAAAAGCGGCGGCATTAATGAATAAGGTCGGACTGTCGCCCGATATGATGCGCCGTTATCCGCATGAGTTTTCCGGTGGTCAGCGGCAGCGAATTTGTATTGCTCGCGCTTTGACGCTGGATCCGAAAGTGATTGTAGCCGACGAATCTGTTTCGGCGCTTGATGTTTCCGTGAAAGCACAGGTGGTAAATTTGCTGCTCGATTTACAGGAAAGTATGAATCTTTCATACCTGTTTATCTCTCATGACATGGCGGTTGTGGAGCGTGTGAGCCATCGGGTGGCGGTAATGTATTTAGGCGAAATTGTAGAAATTGGCCCGCGCGCGGCGATTTTCGATAATCCCTGCCACGAGTATACCCGTAAACTTATTGCCTCGGTGCCAGTGCCCGATCCGGCCAGGCGCGGTATCAAAAGGCATCTGCAGGTTGAAGAGTTAAAAAGTCCGGTTCGCCCGCTGGGTTATCAGCCGCCAATCCGTGATTATCGGCAAATAAGTGAAGGCCATTGGGTATTAAGCTAATTAATACTCCAATTGCTAAAAAAGTTGCTACGGAAAGATAAAGATTTTACTCCAGATAGGTATAAAATATTGCCAATTCTTATTTGACTCTCTAGACGCGAGGTTAAGTTTCGCGTTCTTTAGTGCCAATAAATTGATGTATTTTGATTTTCAGAACAACTGTTGCTCGTAATATCACAGTCAGTTAAATATTGCTTTTTGCTGGAGTAGTCATGTCAAATCAGTATCCAAACTTACGTCCTCGTCGTCTAAGACAGTCTGATTCTTTGCGCGCTCTGTTTCAGGAAACCGAGTTCAGTGTTAACGATCTCGTATTGCCGATCTTTGTAGAAGAAGAGACTTCCGAATACGCGGTAATCGAAACCATGCCCGGCGTACTGCGTATTCCTGAGTCAAAACTGGCTTATGAAATTGAACGCTATGCAAAGGCGGGTATCCGCTCGGTCATGACTTTCGGTATTTCGCATCATATGGATGCCACCGGAAGTGATACCTGGAACGAAAATGGTCTGGTGGCGCGAATGGCGCGAATCTGTAAAGACACGGTGCCGGAAATGATTGTGATGTCTGACACCTGTTTCTGCGAATACACTTCGCACGGCCACTGCGGCGTGTTGCATGACCACGGCGTAGACAATGACGCGACTCTGAAAAATCTGGGCCGTCAGGCGGTCGTTGCTGCCGCAGCCGGTGCCGATTTCATCGCGCCTTCTGCCGCAATGGATGGTCAGGTGCAGGCCATTCGCAGCGCGCTCGACGAAGCCGGTTTTATCGATACCTCAATCATGGCGTACTCGACCAAATTTGCCTCTTCATTGTACGGACCATTCCGTGAAGCGGGCGGCAGCGTATTACAGGGCAACCGTAAAAACTATCAAATGAACCCGATGAACCGCCGTGAAGCGATTCGCGAGTCTTTGATGGATGAGCACGAAGGTGCCGATGCGCTGATGGTGAAACCGGCCGGTGCTTATCTGGACGTGATCAGCGATATTCGCGCAGCTTCTACACTGCCACTGGCGGCTTATCAGGTTAGCGGTGAATACGCGATGATCAAATTTGCCGCGCAGGCCGGTGCGATTGACGAGCACCGAGTCGTGCGTGAAACGCTGGGCGCGATTAAACGTGCCGGTGCTGATATCATTCTGTCTTACTTCGCGATGGACATCGCAGAAAATGGCGTCGATTACAATTAATCGAACTTTCGTTTACTGCTGATAAGAGCCTGACTTCGTGTCAGGCTTTTTTATGCCCGATTCTGCAGAACCAATCTGGGCAACAAACTCTCTGGCCTGCTGGTGTGAGCGAATTCTGACAAACTTTACTCGCTGGCCAGTGGGTGATGCCATCAGCTGCTGATAATTCTTTCTGTTTTTGTAGAAAGTTTTCAGCGTCCACAGAATGATCGATTCGCGGCTAAAAAAGCTCCGACGGAAGGTTTCACGATTACCGGTTCCTACCCAGAGTTCCTGCCCGCTGGAAGCGCGCATTATTGCACGCTTGACTGCCTGATAAAGTGTACGACCAAAACTGTAATCCACCCAGACGATGAGATCGATGTCGCGCCATTTGATCGGCTGCGAGCGTCGATAGTTACCGTCAAGTACCCACGCGGGCTGGGCAATGGCCTGCTCCAGTTTCTCAAACAGCTGTTCATCGGTGCTGCCTTGCCAGTTGGTTTGCCAGAAAAGAGCATCCATTTCGATATAGGGAATTGCCAATTTTTGCGCCAGTTGGCGTGCAAAAGTAGATTTTCCGCTGCCACTGGTGCCGATTATGTTAATTTTCACGAGGTACTCCGCAAATAATGGCTTTCTAAAGAGGAATGATTGAAATTTTATAGTTTCAAAGCCGTGAATGAGACTATTGTACGTGACTGATTATATTAAATAATAAGGACGAGCTCATGCCCAATGGATTAACTGGCGCGATAAGTACAGCGACTCACCCGCCACAGCTACAAAGTTTGCCGGAAACCACACCGGCCCTTATCACGACCACCATTACTCGGGCCGAGAATTCTCCTGAACAACCTACCAGCTTAAGGCAAATAAAACGGCATTGTCCCCATGCCATGGTGAGTTTGCCTAGACCAATACAGCAGAAAAATCAGCCGCTGGATCTGTCGTTTAAACCATTAACCGCCAGTGCGTTATGCTCTAACGTTCCAGAATCAGTGCCTTCGACATCGGGTTCAGGGCGACCGCAGACTGCCCCTTACGTTATTGAAATTTTAAGTTTTCCAAACGAGCATCCTAAAATTATCGAGTTTCTTAATATCCCCGAGCATGAACGAAGGGCGATATATAACAAGATGGTAATGGAGGCCATGCTATTGAGAATTCCTCGCGACGACACTGGGGAGAATATTTCACTGGAAATGCGCACGCTAGGGCAGGCGCATTTGATGGGTATTCCAGTACTCAATGCATTAGTTATCAAGGATATTACAGAAAAAACGCTGCTCAAACTGGAGAGCTTACAATCTGCGGCGCTTCATTTTTTATCAACATATGCCGCTCGGCAACGCGCTCATCATTCTTGGAGGCCTTAACTGAGTATTACGAACGAGGAAGGGGATCGGCCCGCTGCGCAGTACTCTCAGGCAGTTTAACATGCCCCGGTTGGTCCACTTTTACCAACAGCGTTAACACGGCAGCCACCAGATACAGCGCGGTATAAACCCAGACCACGCCAACAATATCGAAGAACGGCAGCACAATTGAGGCAATAGCGGGTGCGACAAAATTGCTTAAACCAGCAGAGAGATTATAAATCGAGATTGCTGCACCTTTATGTTTTGGCTCCAGCACCGGAAATACTGCGGTCATCGGCACAAACGCGGCTACGGTAATCCCAAGCATGACGGCTGGCACCAGCGCCATCCAGAAATTATGGCCGTAATGCATCGGAATATAGTAGAACGCCAGGCTGGAAATCGCGCAACCGATACAGCCAAACCAGCGCACCTGACGCAGCCAGCCGATCTTTTCGCCAAGAATGCCCCACATAATATTGGTGAAGATGGTAACAAAGAAGAACACCGCCCAAATTTGTAGCCATTCCGACATGCTGAACCCGAGGCGGCCAACGAAAAGTATCGGCATGATCACCGCAAAGCCGAATAGCGAAATGGTGTTGATGATGCGGATCAGGCACGACATAAAAATGTGCTTGTTGGTAAATAGGATTGTGACGGCTCGTGACAGTTCGGTCATTTTTTCACGGGTAGAGAGATTGGCTTTTTCGCTGACGCTGCCGACTTTTCTGAGCAAAGTCAGTGCCATCACACCACCCACTCCCGCCCAGGCGATGGCAAACCACAGGGTGCCGGTCTCACCGAATAATGGGATCGTGAAGCTGGGTAAATAGCTGCCGATGCAGCCGATGCCGATCGAATACATTGCCCAGAACCAGCCCATTGCCGATGAAAGCTGCTGTTTTGGCACAGTTTGCACCACCAGCATCACAAAGGAATAAATAAACAGCGGATAAGCCAGCCCGCGAATCCCGTAAAATAGCAGCATCAGCGGGTAATTTCTCATGCCCAATCCAAACAGCATAAACAGCGTATGCATTACCACCCACAGAATAAAGCCGATGCGCATGGCTTTTTGTGGAGTGATGATTTCAGCGACTACGCCGGAGCTCCAGGCAGCTACCGCCGCCGCAAGGCCGTAAACGGTAAACACCAATGCTGATTCGGCAGGGGAGAAGCCCATATCGGTGATGTGTTTAGACAGAAAAGCCATTTCAAAGCCGTCGCCGCTCATAAATACCGCAATGGCAATGTATCCCCACAGCAGATTAAGCGGTAAGCCAAACCAGTGATCCTGTTTTTTTTGCATAGCTTGCTCCTCTGAGGGAGCGCGGCTACCTCAGTTGCAGGTTGATAAAGTTGGGGTTGGGGTTTGGAAGCCCCAGGTTTTTATAATATTTTCATGAGGTTATTTTCGTAATTCTACCTGTTGCCGATAGAGACGCCGCCAGGTTGCCAGCCGTGATTGCAACATCTGATGGCGGGTAGCGTCAGGGGTAAAGGTTTGTTTGATTTCCGGCTTGCGGCAGACCTCACGACGGTCGCCGCCATCTGCCAGCCAGCCAAGGCGAGCGGCGCCTAAAGCACCACCTGCCTCACCGCCCTGATGGCTTGTAATCGTCAGATTTAGTGCATCGGCCATCAGTTGCGCCCATTCATTACTGCGCGCGCCGCCGCCGACCAGAGCACATTTATCAAGTACAGTGCCAGACTGTTGCAATACGGTAAGGCCATCAGCCATGCCAAAGGCTACGCCTTCAAGTACCGCGTAGCCGAGCGAGGCGCGCTGAGTACGGTGAGTCATGCCATGAAAAGCGCCGACGGCTTCGGGGTCATTGTGTGGCGTACGCTCACCCGAGAGATAAGGTAAAAACAGCGGTGCATGGCGTTTGTCGGCCTGTGAAAGTTGAGCAATTTCAGCTAATAAGGTAGTTTCATTGCTGCCCACTAACTGGCAATACCAACGCAGGGCGCTGGCGGCGGTCAGCATCACGCTCATCTGGTGCCAACGATCGGGCAGGGCGTGGCAGAAAGCGTGTAGCGCCGATGCTGGGTTCGGGCTAAATTTTTCGTTAACCGCGAACAGCACGCCGGATGTTCCCAGCGAGATAAACGCATCGCCTGGCTCAACGGCCCCGATACCTACCGCGCTGGCGGCGTTATCGCCTCCGCCACCGGCAATAATCACCTGATCGTTTAATCCCCATGACCGCGCAATATCGCGGTTGAGATAGCCCGAAGATTCGCTGCCTTCAATCAGCCGCGGCATTTGATCTCGCGTCAGTCCGCAGGCATCAAGCAGCGTGTCTGACCAATCGCGTTTTGCGACATCTAGCCATAGCGTGCCCGCCGCGTCTGACATATCCGAGACTTTATCGCCGCTCATTTTCCAGCGCAGATAATCTTTAGGCAGCAGTACTGTGGCAATCTCGCTAAAAATTTTAGGTTCGTGGCGCGCCACCCACAGCAGTTTTGGTGCAGTAAAACCCGGCATGGCAAGGTTTCCTGCTATCTGATGCAGCTGCGCAGCGGTATCGGTCAACTGTTGACATTCTTTGGCGCTGCGAGTGTCGTTCCACAAAATCGCCGGACGCAGCACCTCGCCTTCATGGCCCAGTAACACCGCGCCGTGCATCTGACCAGACAGGCCAATAGCGCGAATCTGCCCCCAATCCTGTGGCAATTCTTCGCGCAACTGTGCCACCACATTTTGTGTTGCTTGCCACCAGTCGGCGGGGTTTTGCTCTGACCAGTGCGCGTGCGGGCGCTGAACCTCCAGCGATTCTCCCGCGCTGGCCAGCACTTTGCCCTGTTTGTTGAGCACCAGCGCCTTGATCTCTGAGGTCCCTAAATCCAGTCCTAGATACATGCGTTACTCCTGTTCGCTTACTTTTACAGACGCCAGCCACTGGTTGACATCATCAATTGACTGGCGCAGCAATTTTTCAAATTCTGGCTTATCGGCGAGAGTGGCAAATAGCTTACTGTCGCGGGCGTACAAGGCGACAGGGTCTTTCGCCGCAAACAGCTGTTGTACTGCCTGAGCATCCAAAATGCCATCTTGATAAGTATAGGGCAGCTGATTAGCTACCCAGCGTTGCATAAACACGAAGAATAGTGCAGGTAACATACTGGTGGCTTTCGGTACTTCGCCACGCTGATAGCATTCAATCAGTGTCGGGGTGATAAACCCTGGGATCTTGGAGAATCCATCGGCAGCAACTCGTTGATTGGTATCTTGAATGTAAGGGTTGCCAAAGCGTTCAAGCACGACATCGCGATAGGCATTTAAATCCAGTGGGCTGGGTGTCAGGCTTGGAATTACGTCTTCAGTCACATAGCGATAAGCCATTTGACAGATAGCCTCGGTCTGCGTGCTCTCGTGAATGTACTGCTGGCCAATCAACGTTCCGGCCCAGGCAATACAGCTGTGGCTCGCATTGAGAATGCGGATTTTCGCCTCTTCATACGGCAGCACTGACTCCACCATCTGCACCTCGACCTGCTCCAAATCAGGGCGACCGGCGATGAAAAGGTCCTCAATCACCCATTGAATAAAGCTTTCTGCCATCACTGCGGCCTGATCCTCTTTTCCAGTCTGCTGTTTGACTCGCACGGCGACTTCTGAAGAGGGGCGTGGAGTAATACGGTCGACCATGGTATTCGGGCTGCGGGTGTTTTTAGCTATCCATTGTAATAGCTCGGGTTTATTACGCAGCGTGAGAAATTGCGTCAGGCCATGATGGAAGCGGTCACCGTTGTGACGTAAGTTATCGCAGTTGAGTAGGGTAACCGGGCCACCTTTATTGTGTTGGCGATGCTGCAAAATATGGCTAATTGCGCCATAAATAGTCCGGCATTCACCCTGCAAATCGGCGCGGATATCACTATTGTTCTGGTCCAGATTGAACTGGTGATCGAGGTAATATCCGCTCTCGGTCACGGTAAAAGAAATTACTTTGGTCTCAGCTTTTTCACCCTGAGCAATCAGTTGCGACAGCTCGGCATCCCACGGCAAGATTTTCTTAATCGAGGTAATGGTTTCATAGGCGCGCTCACCGGCAGGCGTGACGGTTTCCAGAACATACTCGCCATTTTGCGTGGCTAAATGATTGAGCAAAGGGGTGGCGTCGTCGCGAATATTTCCCAAGGCAATTGACCAGCGGGTGTCACCGGCCTGAATCAGCCGGTGAAGATATACGGCCTGATGGGCTCGATGAAACGAACCTGCGCCGATGTGCATCCAAACCGCTTGCTGAGAATTATTCATAATTTGCTCCGACATTTTCTGCTGAATGGGCTTAAGCTCTATTAAAGGGCTTTTGCTTTGATGGGTGACAGCTTAATTAAACTTTTGCCCGTTAAATGGGCTTTAGCTCACATTCTTGTTATCTTTCTTTTAAACTCGATCACGCTAAACAGTGAATATCGATAAAATACCCAGCATAAACAGCCATGATCAGAGGCCAGCAATGAACAAGAATGATAAAAAAATGGATCAGGCCGCACGGGCTGCGTGGATGTATTACGTTGCCGGGCAGACTCAGCATGAGATAGCCGAAGCATTGGGGATTTCACGTCAAGTGGCGCAGCGCCTAGTGGCTAGCGCTATTGAAAGCGGATTGGTCTCGGTGCACATTTCCCATTCGGTGGGTAACTGTATGGCACTCGAATCGCAGTTGCGGCAAGTGTACGGGCTGAGTGTTTGTCAGGTGGTTCCGTCGCACGGGATGAGTCAATCCGCAATGTTGCACGCCATTGCGGTAGCGGGGGCCGAGGTGATGACGCAGTTTATACGCCGCGAACAGGCCACCATTATAGGCGTCGGATCGGGCAGAACGCTCAAAGCGGCGATTGACGAGCTCGACGACGTTGAACGCCCGCAGCACAGTTGCGTATCGCTGATTGGCGCGATTGCTTCTGACGGTTCCTGTACTCGCTACGATGTCCCGCTGCTAATGGCCGAAAAAACGCAGGGGCGTTATTTCATTCTGCCCGCGCCTTTATTTGCCGATAGCGAACAGGACAGGGAAGGCTGGTGCAATCATCGTATTTATCGCACCGTGAGCGAAAAAGCGCGGCAGGCGGACGTCACCTTTACCGGCATTGGGACTATCGGCCCAGACTGCCCGCTGCATTTGGACGGATTTATATCGTTGGATCAGGTCAAAAAACTTAACGCTGCGGGGGCGATTGGCGAAATGGTCGGGCATTTTATCGGCGCTGACGGCCAGCGAATTGACAGCGAACTGAATCCTCGACTGACCAGCGTCGGATTGCATCCGCAACCCGATAGACCGGTGATTGCCATGGCGGGAGGAGAGGACAAATATTTGGCGATTCGCGCCGCGCTCAAAGGCGGTTGGATCAACGGATTAGTCACGGATGAGTTAAGCGCGATGGCATTATTGGGCTAACTGCCAAGCAAGTCCCGTGTATCTCTGCCCTAACCATCAAGAGCTTAAGATGAAATACACGGGAAGCGTTTAGTGCAACACGCTGCCTTCGGTCATTGAAGATTCGGCAAATTTTTTGCCGTAACGTCGCAGAGTGTAAATCGCCACACCCAACGCAATGACTCCGAAGCCACCGCCGACAAAGCCGACATCCGCCATGTTCAGATAAATACTGACTTGGCTGCCAATTAGCGCGCCGCCACCAATCGCGATATTAATAATCCCCGAGAGCAGCGACATTGCCACGTCAGTCGCATCCTGAGCCATCGACAGCACTTTGACTTGCAGACTCAGGCCGATCATCGTCATCGCCATGCCCCAGAACAGGGACAATATCACCAGACTGGTTGTGTTATGTGACAGCGGCAACAGCAACATCATGCTTAGCATCAGCACCGTCAGACAGGTAATCATCACGCCGGACGGGAAGCTGTGGTTCAGTCGGGTGAAGATATAGCTGCCGACAATACCCGCTAGCCCGAACAGTAGCAGCAGTAAAGTCGTGAAGTTTTCATTGTAACCGGCGACGCGTTGCAGGAACGGTTCGATGTAGCTGTAAGCAGTATAATGTGCAGCAAAAACAATCACTGTCACCAAGTAAATCAGCACCAGCGCAGGCCGTTTAAACAGTTCCGGCACACTTTTCAGAGAGCCTGAGTTGTTGCTTGGTAGCAGAGGCAACAGCTTAATCAGCAAGATCATGGTGATCAACGCGCCACCGCCGATAATCAGGAAGGTTGCACGCCAGCCGAGCAGCTGACCGATAACCCGGCCTAATGGCAGGCCCAACACCATAGCCAATGCCGTGCCGGTGGTGAGTAGGCCAAGGGCTTGCGCTTTTTTACCCGGAGGAGCAACGCGCAGCGCCAGCGAGGCAGTAATCGACCAGAAAATTGCGTGCGACAGGGCGATACCGACTCGAGAAATCATCAGCACCATAAAGTTCCAGGCAAATCCGGAGAGAATATGGCTGGCGATGAACATCACGAAGACGCCAATCAGCAGCTTGCGACGTTCCATCTTGCCGGTCAGCAACATCAGCGGCAGTGAGAACAGGGCGACCACCCACGCATAAACCGTGAGCATGATACCGACTTGAGCGGCGGTCATTGAAAAGCTTTGTCCGATATCCGTCAACAGACCGACAGGCACAAACTCAGTGGTATTAAAAATGAACGCTGCCAGAGTCAAACTCAATACTCTGAACCAGCCCTCTGAGCGAGAAGACATCGTAGTTTGCATAAATTAAAACCAGGAAAAATGAGTGATCAGTAATCTGAACTCAGGCCAAATGGCTAAGCTCTGCGATAATTTTAATGGAAAATCAAGCCGTTTACGTTTCTGGATAAGCAAGTTAAAGAAAGAGCGTAGCAGATAAAGTGTGATCTAACGCACAAGAAAGGCATTCTACTCTTTGAGTAAGTGATTTGTCGTTCGTTTTATGGCTTAAACCGACAATTTTCTTGATGAATTTGCCTCATATCATCATATTTTAACGACAAGTTTTAATAATGCTGCATATGTAAATTGATTGTAAAAGATAAGTTTTTTTATTTTGGAAGACATCTTCCTGATCTAGTTAATCCCCTTTGCTCACATTTATGAACTCTGACATTTTCAATGCTGAAAGGGGATTACTCCGGCGTTTTTTATAGCAACCAGATTGAATTTAATCGTTTGTCGTTAAAACTAATGCGACTTAGACTTAACGCCACGAGTATTTCTGAAACTCAGGCAGGCTCTCCATACGCTGAGTGACCTGTTCGATTGCACTAAATTGACGTTCTGCTAATACCTGCGGGATCATATGCTGAATAAAGCTCCAAACCACCGCCGTGGTGATACTGACCTGGTCAATAGCGCCGGATAAATTGTTTCTCTCTTTCAAAGCAAGATTCCAACCCTCGCAGGCGGCCAGCAATTGTCCCGTTACGCGCTCGACCCAAGGCTGATGCTGCTTTTCATCGGGACGGAGCTTGTGTTCATAAACAAATTGCACCGCTTTTTCACTGGCCGCCAGTGCCAGTCCCAATATTGATAAATCCTCTGCCAACGTCTTGGTTTCCTTTGGCAACAGCTTATGTTCGGCGGGTGCCAGAGTTTCGAAAAAGCCGATAATCAGCGTCGAATCCATTAGTAGCTGGCCATTGTCCAACGTTAGAGTAGGTGCCTTTACTACCGGATTAACTTTAGTGAACTCCTCGAAATGGCTAAACACAGAAAAAGGAACGTGTTCAAACTTGATACCATAAAGCTCGAGAGAAATAGCCACGCGCCTAACGTAAGGAGAATCCAGCATGCCAAAAAGTTTCATTGTTTTTCCTGTCTGTAAGTGGGTTGCTGCCCTAAATAACTAACTCTTCCTGAAGAATATTAGTCAAAAACGCCTCAATTTTAGCCTCTATTTGACTATCGATCGTTCTTAATCGCAGCAGACCAATCTGGCACTCGCTGAGAATCGCATCTTTTAACGCATCACGCTCGCGTTGCTCAGTGCTTTCATGAGAACCGCCATCTACCTCAATGACGGCCAATGGCTGTTTTCCAACGCGGTAATATAAAACAAAATCACAGCTGGCCCCCTGAGCAATAAATTCTAATTGGCGGGAAGTAAAACGGCTATCGCTGCTAGCTACGATTTGTCTGAGAGGGACTTGAGCATGCATAACCAATGAATGATAGGCCGGATAACTAAGAGATTCATTAATCAATTGCCTGGTAATTTTTTCGGAGAGGTACCCGGGATCATTATGATTGAGGCGCGCTTTGAGCTTTTCCAAGGAGCGGTCGTACTCCTCATAAAGCAAATCAAATGCGCTGACCACTGGGCTGTAATGCAGGTGGCCTTCATTTGCATAGTAAGTCATGTAGCGGATAAGTGCCGCAATATGCTGATTATTTTTGGCAAATACATTATCCCCAGTGACCAATGTAAAATTACTTTTCGCCCTTGAGACTGCTACATTAATTAATTGAGGGCTATCAACAAAAGAGATTTCCTTATCTTTAGCTTTCTTGTCTAGTACTGTAGAAAAAACAACTCCCTCACATTCTCTACCCTGAAATTTATGAACAGTTGAACTAATAAATTCATTTTGCAGGGTTTTACTGGAGAGATTAACCTGCGCATTGTAAGGTGCTAGGAAAACTCTACTGCCGGACTCTTCCCACTCCAGCGTATTTAATGACTCTAGCTCACGCAGATTTTTGTTATTACGCGCATGATTACCTTTAGCCGTTACCACTAGCGACAAAGCTGATTCGCCATTATCATGCGTCATAGCAATCAGTTTATTATTATAAAATTGTAAATTACAGAATTGAATAATTTTGGGGTGGCAGCGGTAATGTTCTTTCAACAGTGTTAACGGCAATGTGTCATCATATAGGGAAATAAGAGAGTCCAGCAAACTATGGCTTTGACAGTCATAATACACGACTGGAGGGGGAAGGTTATTATCTTCGGGGACGTGAGACAACTGTTTGCGATCTCCAACCACTATGATATTTTTGGCGCACCCCAAAGCAAGTATCCCTGGAATAATATCTTGTTGTGATGCTTCATCAATAATAACATAATCAAGCAAGGTTCCTGGCGCCAAACTGTTAATAATTGAGTGCGTACTACTTCCAATCACGGGATAACGTTTTAAGAAGTTTCCAAAGTCATGCTGATAATTACTTTCTTCAAATTTTATTTTTAATTGAATCGATTGCCTGAGATGGGCTCGAAGATAAGCCATAGAGTTTTGCCTAACGTTCTGCTGTAAAGTCTCGACATCATTGTCTTTAAATATCCTTTCGATATCAGCCAGCGCCTCACGAGCCTTTTTAATGCGAGTTACATAATAATGACGCTGTAAGGAATAGAATATTGACTGTCTTTTTCCCAATGTGTTCAATGGTGTTGTTTTAACAATCGTATATTTTAAAAACAACGAGAACCTATTGCGAAGGCTGAGCCGGTTTATTTTAAATGATTGCAGCAAGGCCATCAGATCGGTGATTTTGTGTTGATTCAGCCGATAACGTTTAACGTTGGGAAGGTGAGTAATATCTTCACTTTCCAGCCATCGGTCGAGATATTTTTCTTCAATGACTAACTCGTCTATCTCAGCACGAAGAGCAGCAACTTTATTCTGCGCAAGAAGGTGTTTTGTCAAACGTGATATTTGTTTTGCAATGACATCAATTTCGGGGGCCTTTGCTAAAGGGGCTGCTGGAATCATGGGTTGATTGCGAAAAAAATTACCGCGATTCGAACTACTGCCTAATCGTGCAACCACATAATCCAGTTCCTCTTTTTTCAGTTTATCGTATACATTATCAACGGCTGTATTGTTGTTGGAAACAATAGCAACGCTACGATTTTGAATCAGAATGTTAGAGATAATATTGAGGATTGTCTGTGTCTTGCCTGTTCCTGGCGGCCCTTCGATCACGGATATTTGGGCGCTAAATGCTTGCTCGACGGCTTTCATTTGGCTTTCGTTCAAACCGAAAGGGTAAATGTAATTATTGGGAGCAGTGCGTGGGATGTTTTTGCCGTTGCAATAGGCTTCCAATGCCGTATCGGGATGCGGAACGATTTTATCCAGCTGACGTTCTATATTTTCAGCAATATTTTTTTTATCGTATTCAGCGCTTTTAGTACGCAGTTGGGCAATTTCACGAAAATAGCGGTAAATCATCCCATTTTTCAATGCAGTGGAAGGAAAAACCTGCACATCATCTTTTTTCATAAGATAAGGTTTTTTAGTGTTCGGATAATAAATGCAGGCATACTTTTCACCGATTATTTCAGCGTAGTCAATAATTTTTATATTTGGCTTGTTCTTTTGTACAAGCAAAGTACCCTTTAAGCGAGTCGTGGGTACAACGCGGCAATATTCTAATGGACGGGAATAGCTTTTACCCGAAAGATAGTGGCAGGTGAGCTTTATGCACTCTTCTTTTTTATTGTAACTTAAGGTCCAGTCCTTGAGTTGTGATGTTTTATCTTGGTTATCCATGTACACCCTGACCATTTTCTCTTCTCCATGAGTTTGTTATTATTTACCACTATACTCGCCAGTTTCCTCAAGGTGAAGCTACCTCAGTTGAATCTATGAAATTAAAAAATCCATAAATATCTTCACATCTGGTCTTCATGTTATTAATTATTTAATCTTGACGAGCTAAGCTAAATTAAAAAATTTATTACAAGCATAAGCGGCATGCTCATAATTGCGTTTTAATAATCTGACTGTCAATTAAGTAGAGTTATACAGCCGCGACTGAAACAGTTCACATTATTTGGCTAAAAACATTGCGTGATTATATTGAGGTCTTGTACATTACACGCCGAAAAATTACTTTGACCAAAGCCTGTTTTTAATTATTTCCGCATTGTCCCTAACCTTGCCACCCTGGTTGCAATTACTGAACAGGATCCAAATATCTCTGTAAGGTTTGAGACGCGTCTTCTAGTTATCCGCAGTGATCAGATTTCGTCTGTGATTGCTTCGAAAACCATGTCTTAGCAATATGTTAGATAATGCTTTTAAGTCAAATTAAGGATCGGTTAGTATTGCTGATATTTTAACCATGAAAATGACAAGGAAAAAGGAATGAACTGTCAATATACCAATGAACTGACCCCGGAACTGCTGGCAACAATAGGTCAATCCCCGTTTACGGCGGAACAACTGGCCGGGATGAATAATGAAGCGCGTGCGCTCATCGCTGTACAGCAGGAGTATTGCCGCCAGCATCCTGTTAATGCCATATATCGTTTTGCCGTGGAGGGTGGCCATACCAGAAAGGGCGGCACAGTTCGTGCAGCATACAACGGAAACGAAATCGAACTTCCAGATGGTAAAAAGGTGAATGTTGCGCTGGAAGGTGATGAAGTTGTTTACCCTGATGGCAGAACGGCGAAAATTGTAGCAGATGCGGGTAAAAGGAGTGAGGTCAACAGTCGCAGTGTAGCACTCGTCGGCAGCCATCTGGATAACGGTGATGAGATTATCTGCACACTCTGCAATGGAGCAATGATTGTCGGACGTGAAGGAGAGGCAATGCCTGATGATTTCCTGTCATCTGCTGAGGTGGCGTAATGGGAAATCGATCTGACTGTTATGGGCGGGGAACCGCACTGGAGGGGGATAAAACAACCACGGGTGCAGAATGTATCCCCTCAATGTCCAATGATACTGAGCATGGAC
The DNA here is from genome assembly GCF_041200025.1 of Rouxiella sp. WC2420. Classification (NCBI taxonomy): domain Bacteria; kingdom Pseudomonadati; phylum Pseudomonadota; class Gammaproteobacteria; order Enterobacterales; family Yersiniaceae; genus Rouxiella; species Rouxiella sp. WC2420. Next base: position 1,897,136 of record NZ_CP165628.1, read on the forward strand.
GCAGGGTTATTCGTGTTGGGGATAAAACAACTCCATGTCCCAAATGCGGCAAAGTGGGCGTTGTCGTCTCGGGTGAACCTCGTGACACCAACGACGGCAAAATAGCTGCGGTAGATGGTTCAATCGTGCACTGTCATTGCCCCTCTGGATCAAACCGGGTTATTGCGCCTGCAGGGCAATGGGTTGGAAGAGGTCCAGATCCTTCGATTGCTGCCCTGGCAAAATTGGTTGCTGAACGTAAGGCCGCAGAAGAAGAAAAAACTAAACAACTGGCAGAGGAACGTGACCGCAATCGGGTATTTGCCAAATCCTGCCTTCGTGGTGATGGCTGTAACGATGCAGGGGAAGAACGTGAACCCCACACCAATTTTGCCACAATGGCATTTTATCAGGCTGTCCCTTCTTCCGATCCTGCATCTGATAATGAAGTGGTCCAACACGCTCAGACCGCCAAGAAAAAGAAACCTGCAGAAGATATTCCTGAGCCGAAAAAACGAAGCGCCCTGTACAAATGGTGGTTTGGTAATCATAAGGAAGTCAAATACCAGCGGGCAACAGCCACAGCAGCGAGTGCAGCCAATGCACAGGTGGCGGTAGAAGGAGCCAGTGTCCTTGGTCTGGTGGGTGGAAGTGCCATTACATCAGGCACATGGGCGGTAACCACGGCTACAAGGATCGGTGAAATTGCTGCCAGTGGTCCCGGAGCACCCTTAGCTGCATTATTGGTAGGAATGTATCCCGGTAAGCTGAATGACGGTGAACAGGATTTTATTGACCGGATGCGGCTCGAACAGATGCGTGAAGCGCCAAGTCGTGTGCGTTATACGTGGGAGCAAGACGATAAAGGTAATCCGATTCCTCACGGCTGGCATACACCACCGGGTAAGGATATGGTGCGTGTGCGCAAAATGGCGTGGGATAATGCCCGTAAGGCGTATACTTTCACTACCGAGGAACAACCACGCATTACCATCATCTGGACGCCAGACAGTTCAGGTGTCAATGTTCCTTCAAATACAGGCAACCAGAACCCGGTAAGAATACCGAATCCAATAATTGTTGATCCGTTGCCGGAAGATACCAGTATTGAGGCTACAACCACTCCGGCACCGGAAGAGAAAGGTTTTGCGGATTATATTCTTATCTTACCGTTGCCAAATATTCCGCCGATTTATATTTATCTGAATGAAAATAAAACATCGTTTGCACATGGATACAAGCACCATCCTCCGAAGAATAAATCATGGAAAGAGATTATTGATAGCACAAAAACAGGGCCAGCAAAATTTAAGCAAGGTGTTGATATCACAAGTATTGATCATGATGTGTGGGATACTGGAACATCTACTACGAATGGTCAAAACTGGAAGGTGAAAGAGTTCGGCATTGTTCAGGGTGCTTACAAGGGCAAAGAAACAACATGGGTTGTGACAAAGGAGTCGCAAGGCACCATACACTCTCATCCAATTGATGCTGACATAGCAAGGAAACTATTGAAATGAAAAAGAATTATATTATTTTAGGAACAGATTTTGAGCTTGATCTTTCCAACATCTTTGATGAGTTATCGTCTATTGATTTTTCACGAGGAATAGATGAACAAATAATGATTTTAGATGAAGATTTATTACAGCTTTCATTAACATCAGGGTATGTTGTTGATGTTGGTTGGTATCCAGCATTTGAAAGAGATGGTAATTTTGTTATCAATCGCATCACAAATGGGTGCTGGGATACACCAGAATATCAAAATAAAGCAGGATGGAATAAAAATGACTTAATAAATAAAATCAGAGAGGCTATTGGGTAAAAACTATTTCTTAATAACTCTTTTCAAGAGATATGTATCCCTGATATTAAAAGAAGCCTTCGACAAATACTTTTTCTGTGAAAACAAAAGATGGTGTTCCGAAAATGATGTTTAAACCTAAAAGTAGGATGGAATATTGGGAGAAAAAAATGATTAGCGCTATTAATTTATGTCCTTGCTGTAAAAAGCATGAGTTTTCAGAAAAAGAAGCTATGAAATATGCCCAGTTTGTAATTGGGAGGATGATCCCATTCAATCAGAAGATCCAAACTATGCAGGAGGAGCCAATGTAATGAGTTTAAATGAATCCCGCAAAGCTTATCAAGAAGGACGAGAAGTTGAATAATACTTTTCTGACTCAGAAATTGGGTAGATAACTGTTGTTTTTTCCTCATGGCAGCACATCTATTCTGGCGTGTTGCTTCATTTCTGAACTTCTCAAACATCTACCTAAAACACACATACTGTGGTGGTTCATTGCACACTGCCATCGGCATTCAATTGATTTAAAAGATCAATATATTAACATCGATAGTTTATGACGATTGATAATGATTTATTGATCGGTTATTAAATTGCTTATAACAATCGATTGTTGTTATTTGATAAATTAAAACTATTAAATGTTTTCTATTGATCGATATAAACGATATGACGAACAGCTAAAATAATTCAATTCTATCAATTGGTTAAACAGACTGCTTCTGGTTCTGGCGGAATGTGGTGAAAAAGGCGATTTTGAGAAAGCAATTAACACAAAAATCGGTCAAACCAAATCTTGTTATTCTCTCGGTGACAACAATGTCACTTTTCCTGTGCGCCTGACTAAGCCCCTGACCGGTCAAACTGTGATGCCAGCTTAGCGCCACGGTCTTAAAGACCTTTTCCGGATAGCTAACCGCTTTTTCGTCGATACGTTGTTGGAGAGGGTTAATGTTCTGCGCCAACTGCCTGCGAATGTCGTTACGCTTTTGACGAGCATTAGTGAGAGAGATGAGTGGATAGGGACCTAAGCCAAGGCGAGATTCTTTATTATTGATGCGATATTTGAGATACCAGAGACGTGAACCGCCTGGATTGACTAAAAGATACAGACCTTGGGAATCGTAAACTTTGAAGGGTTTGTCAGATGGTTTTAAGTTGCGGATTTTTGTGGCATTAATAGACATTTGGGGGTCACTCCGTCATCGAACCAACATGACCCCAAATCTGACCACCAATTTATCCCGATGCAAAGGGATAATTGAGGATAGGCCGAGAAGAGTGAATAACCGACGAAGGCGCGTGCAGTAAGGGTATAGCTCGAAAAGCAAAAAGCCCACACAAGTTTCCTTGTGTGGGCTTCTCTAAATTTGGCTCCTCTGACTGGACTCGAACCAGTGACATACGGATTAACAGTCCGCCGTTCTACCGACTGAACTACAGAGGAATCGTGTGAACGGGGCGCATCATATCCAGAGAGAGATAGCGTGTCAACGCGAAATTACGCCTTGGCGTTCGACTGCTCATCTACTGAACGATATTGGTGAAATAACGCCTTTTTCAGCCCTCGCTGCTGAAAAATCAGCAGTCAGCAAGCTTGCCGCGAGCTTGTCGCATCAGCGGGTCCTGTTTGTAAAATCGGCTGAAATGGCCGTAAACCAGTGGGAAGCGTTGCGAAAGTAGCTCCGGTGCGCTAAAAAAATATTCCGATAACACGGCAAAGCATTCGGCGGGGTCAGTGGCGGCATAGGCGTCCATGCTGGCGGCCTCTTCGCCCACCATATCGATTTCGTCTTGCAGATTTTCCATTGCTGCAAACAGGTCGTGCTCCCAGCAGACAACCTCTCGCAGAGGAATTGGCGGTATCCCGGTTGCCTCACCGCCATTGCGGATATCAAGTTTGTGAGCAGCCTCGTGGATAATTAGATTGAAGCCGGACTTATCGAAGGAGTCTTGCACGTCAATCCAGTTCAGCACAATCGGCCCCTGATCCCAGCTTTGCCCCGACTGCACCTGGCTGCCGGAATGAACAATGCCGTTTTCATCCTGCCATGGAGTAACAACAATAAAGGGGGTCGGGTAGAGCAAGATTTCATGAAATCCATCGAGCCATTCCGCGCCCAACTCCATCACCGGTAAGGCAAACAGCAGGGCAATCCTGGCTTGCATCATTTCATCAAGTGAGACGTCTTGCAGCTGGAGCAGTCTTTTTTGCTGTAAAAGTTGACCGGCAACGCGAATAAGTCGCTGCTGTTCATGGTGATTTAAATCCGATAGCAGCGGGATCTCAAGAGCCTGTTGCCAGACCTCGCTTTTATCGATTTTTAGTTGGTTATTTTTCCATGGCCATTTGATCATCTTTTTGCTCGCAAAGTGTGAACATTCAGTCGGTTATAATTAACGCATGTCCAAAACCCGAAGAATGGTACCAGCAACCGCAGCTTATGCCACTTGAGCGTTCATCTTATCAAACGTAGCTCACGTTAATGTTGCTGTCGTGAGGAATTTTAAAAATTTCCTTTATCTAAAAGGCTGTGGATTGATGAATATATAATATGTCACTCTTTCTGATTCAATCCTGAAAACAAACCCATTATTATTTCCACTTAATGCCGTATCCTGGCAATTTATCAGGGATTATCAGATGCTCTTTTCAGTAAAAAAATTACTCTCCGTTTCTCTACTTGCTGTTGCTATGACTTCTGGTGCTGCGGTTGCGGCTGACGCACCAAGCTACGGTCCGCAGTTGCAAGGCTTTGATTATCCTTACCCGTTGCAGCATTTTTCCTTCAACTCTCAAGGTACTCCGCTGCAAATGGGGTATATGGATGTTCAGCCGCTGGGGAGGAAAAACGGTCAGACCGTGGTGTTGATGCACGGTAAAAACTTCTGTGGTGCAACCTGGGGTGGCACCATCAAAGCTCTGCTGGGGCAGGGTTATCGTGTGGTGGCTCCAGACCAGGTTGGTTTTTGCTCCTCGACTAAACCTGAGCATTATCAGTACACTTTCCAGCAATTGGCCACTAATACCAACGATTTGCTGAAAAGCTTGAAGATTAATAAAGCGGTAATTGTCGGGCATTCTACCGGTGGAATGCTGGCAACGCGCTACGCGCTGATGTTTCCACAACAGGTTTCAAAACTGGTGCTAGTTAATCCAATCGGTCTGGAAGACTGGAAAGCCAAAGGCGCGCCTTACCGTACCGTTGACCAGTGGTACGATCGCGAGCTTAAACTTTCAGCAAAAAGTATTCACGATTACGAGTTGAAAACTTATTATGTGGGTAAATGGAAGCCGGAATACGATCGCTGGGTTGACATGCTGGCAGGTCTGAATGAAGGTCCAGGACACAAGCTGGTGGCCTGGAACTCGGCGCTTATCTACGACATGATATTCACCCAGCCAGTGTTCTATGAGTTGAAAAACTTGCGCGTGCCGACCACGTTAATGATTGGTACGTCAGACACGACGGCAATCGGCAGCGATATCGCCTCTCCGGCGGTTAAAGCGCGTTTGGGCCACTACAATGTGCTGGGCAAGCAGGCCGCGAAATTAATCCCGCACGCTAAACTGATTGAATTCAAAGGACTAGGCCATGCTCCGCAAATGGAGGAGCCAGAGAAGTTCAATCAGGCGCTGTTTAAGGTCTTGCGCTAATTATTCACGTCATTAGGGGATCTGCTAAGTTGGGATCCCCTTGTAGCAACACTTTCAAGTTGAGGAAAGCAAAGTGACTCTCCAATCCTCAGAATGGTTTAGCCGCAACGGCATTGAATGTTCGCGTATTAAAGCGAGCCAATCCTGTTTCCCGAAACATACTCATGATGAATATGTCATCAGCGCTAACCTGAGTGGTACCGAAGAGATTTGGCTCTCTGGAAAAGTTTCTACGGTGAAAAGGGGGCAGGTTACTTTATACAACCCTGGTTCAATTCAATCCTCACGTTTTGGAAATGAAAGTGTTGAATTTATCAGCGTGCATCTTTCTCAATCATTGCTTAAAAGCGTGGCTGAAGAGGGTAATCTGTCAAGTCAGCATGGCGCGCCGATACTGTATGAAGGCGTATTCGATAACTCGATTCTGTTTAATGCGATAGGTCGCTATGCGGTTTCTGCTCGTCATAGCGATAGCGACGCCCAGGAACAGGAGCTTATCAGGCTGTGTGGCGAGCTGATTGATTCGCCAATCATGCCTGAAGGTGACGAGGAGCAAGCTATTAAAAGAGCAGTTGAATATTTACGCGAGCATCTCAACATAAGACCTAAGTTAGAGGTTTTAGCGGGAATTTCCGGGCTGAGTAAATATCACTTTGTGCGTCGTTTCACGCAATATATGGGCATGCCGCCTCTGCAGTATCATATGCAGCTTCGCTTGCTCCGTGCGCGACATCTTTTGAGAAACAATGTCCATCCAATAGATGCGGCCAACGCATTAGGTTTCTACGATCAAAGTCATTTTATTAACTCTTTCAGGAAAATGATGGGCACAACGCCTCAACATTACTCTTCTCAGGTTGGCTCTTTTGTCGCTGTATCAGGTTGCAATAAATTCTCGATACCCTGAAACAATGACGTAGAGGGCAAAGTAGCTAAAAATTATTGCCGAAGCGATATAGGAATACTTAAGCAAGCGGTGGCCAAGCAGCTTGCCGCCAAAGCTGCCGACCAGGCAGAGCACGCAGGTCCAGAACACGCCAGCAATAAAAAACCCACCCAAAAACTGTGATGATGCCTTGGCGTTTTGATGGCCCATGCGAGAAATCAAAGCCCCTCCTACGGTCGCGAACCACAAAATTGCCGTTGGCGAGGACATGGCCAGCAGCAGCCCACGGGTAAACTCGCGCAGCAATGATCGAGGCTGATGTGCTTCGTTGACGTTGAGTTCAATTGCCTGACGCACGGCAGCAATAATCATTTTAACCGCAAACCACACCAGCATGGCCCCGCCGCCAATCCACAGCACCCAGCGCACGGCTGCAAATTGCAATAACACCGCCATGCCAGCCAGTGCGAGCAGGGCGTAGATGAGATCTCCTACGCAAGTGCCGATCCCGAGCCAGAACCCGTGTAAATAACCGCGCTGCATAGCCAGAGTGATCATCGCAATGTTGGCAAGGCCAATATCAAGACATAAAGAAAGGCTTAGCAGAAAGCCATTGGAAAACGGCAGCATAAAAAAGGGCCTCAATGGTTATTAAGGCACCTAATTAATCATGTCAGGTCATTCTTGTATTGGAAGGAATTGCGATGTTTAGGAAATTAGCGCAAATTTTCAGGAAAATTTTTCGGTAACTCGCTGGCGGCGCAGTTAATCACCTCTTCATTATTCGCACCACAGTCGCGCACGAATGTAATGGTGGCGAACTCGTCAATCACCTCAGTGGGATAGGCCGGTCCGGCATCGCGATAGGCTTTCATCTGCGGAATATGTTCATTCTGGAAGCAGACGGTTTTTTCTGGATTATTCATTACCCAGCGAGGGAAGAAAATTGTGCCGTGAAACACGTTATCGCCTAAATTAACAATCAAGCTGACATCAGTCCCGGTCGGTTCGGTCCATGAAATTTTAAATACCTGCCGGGCAACGCGAACAATATACGCCTGCTGGCCTTTGACCCAGCGGTTGCCAACTATGCCGCTGTGGATGCGGTAGTCTATAGTCTCGGCATTTTTGACGTATATCTCGTAATTCCAGCCGTTATCATAGGTATAGACTACATGTTTGCCGATAAACTCGCTTAAATCTGATTTATCAAAACTGCTCATCTTTAGCTCCTTGAGGATGTACAAACCGGTAGCGGGTGCGATATCCCTACATTACTCCTTGCAAATTCGATTGAATAACGCTGATATATGATAATAACAATCTAATAACTAGATGGATTGGATTATGGAATTACCCTACACCACGCTGGAACAATGGGTCGTATTACAGACGGTCGTCAATGAAGGAAGCTATGCTCAGGCTGCAGACGTGCTTTACCGCAGTCAGTCTTCGGTAAGTTATGCCCTCGCCAGTTTGCAACAGCGGCTGGGATTGCCGTTATTGCAGATCGTTGGTCGAAAAGCCGAGCTGACGGAACAGGGGCGGGCATTACTCTCACAGGCTCAACCGCTAATTACTGCTTTTGCCCAGCTCGAGGCGAGAGCCGTGGGGCTTCGGCAGGGAGCTAAAACGCAAATTAGCCTGGTTGTAGATGCGGTGTTTCCGAAAGAGAATCTTTTTTTGTCACTTCAGGTTTTTCAGCAACAGTTTCCAGATACTCGGCTTCAGCTCACTGAAATCTTGCGTAATGAAACCGACCGGCAATTGCAGGAACGCGCCGCTGATTTGTATATCACGACTCAGCCCGCCGAGAATGCGCTTAACAGCCGCTGGCTGATGGACGTTGATTTTGTGCCCGTTGCGGCCCGCGAGCATCCTTTGCTGTTAAAACCAGGCACGCTGACCCACACTGAATTAGCGCATTACCCTTTGATCACGCTGGTGGATCGCGATTCACAGCGTGATGAAAAACGTAAGGCCTCTCAGACGGTTAACTGGAGTTTTACCACTATAGAAACCGCTATCGAAGCGATTGTTCATGGCGTGGGGTATGGCTGGGTTCCGTTGCATGTGGTGCAACAGCGTATTAATAGCGGAGAGTTGGTGCGTCTGCCGTTAGGGGAGCGTGCAGTAAGAAAAACTGCACTTTATCTGACATATAACAGTGAACAGCACAGCTACGATCCGACGCTCAATGCTCTGGTCGCAGAGCTTGAGCGCCGCAAAGATTAGGGCCTTTTATTGCGCCGCTTTACAGGTTTTAAAGATATCAAGCGTGGGGTCGATCACCGAAGTTTTCACGTCCATTGCGTCAAGCACGGTATGGAACAGATTATCCTGTGAGTAGTCGTTTTTCGCGGCCTGCTCTTGTAAACAACTCAGCGAAAGGCCCTGCGCAGCAGTGTATTGCGGCGATAGCCAGAACATCATGGGAACATGAGTTTGCTGTGGAGGTGCTACGCGGTACGGCGTGCCGTGCAGATACAGGCCGTCTTCACCCAGAGATTCACCGTGATCGGACAAATAAATCATCGCGACGTTATATTTGTCCTGATACTGCCTGGCCTTGGCAATCACTTGGGTCAGCACGTAATCGGTGTAACGCACAGTGTTATCGTAAGTATTAACCAGCTGTTCGTGAGTACAGTTCTGAATGTCGCTGCGCTCACAGTCTGGTGTGAAGAAACGGAAATTATCCGGATAACGGCGGTAGTAAGCCGGGCCGTGACTGCCAATCAGGTGCAGGCCAATGAGTTTATTTTTGCCATCATCGATGATTTTAGCGTCTAAACCTTCCAGCAAGGCGGCGTCATAGCAGGTTTCACCATCGCAATATTTGCCGTCTTTAGTGGTGGGAATGGTGACATTTGGCACGCGATCGCACACGCCTTTACAGCCTTCGTCGTTGTCTTTCCAGTAAACCGACACGCCAGCACGTTGCAGAATATCCAGGAAACTGTCGCTGCTATGGGCTCGGTCATTATCGAAATCGACACGTTTCATATCCGAGAACATACAAGGCACGGAAACCGCGGTTGCGGTGCCACATGAGCTAACGTGATTAAAGAATACTACATCAGGCGTTTTCTGCATGAAGCTGTTGGTTGGGCGATCGTAACCATCATAAGACTGGTTTTGAGCACGGCCGGTTTCACCTATCACCAGGAACATTAGCGTCGGTTTCTGACCCGGTTTTTGCACCAGTTTGGCGTCGGTGCCGACTTTCTCATATTTCAGCGGCTTGACCAGATACTTGTGATACAGGTATTGCCCGGTGCTGTAGAGGTAGTTAGTTGGCAGGATTTCGACGTTTAGTGTCCGATTGTTACGGCCAACCGAGGCGTAATCTTGATAATACTGGCTCGCGACACCGGCAATAATTGCCAACGAAACAATCATCGAAGCAATGCGAACGCCCAGGCGTTTTATTATCGTCTGGTTATATTTGATAGGCACCAGGAACAGTAATATGGCCGGTAATACACCGGTAATGACAAACCAGGAGATCACCGAAAAGTTTAAATATGAGGACGCTTCGCTTTGCTGAGTTTCGAAAATGTTTTCAATCATTCCACGGTCAAACACCACGTGGAAGGTCAATTCTGAATAAGACGCCAGTCCACTGGTAAGCAATAGAAAGATAAAGAAAATTTTGAAAATCGGCTTGAAGGTAAATGGCGTGAATACGAAGTTCAACGCAGCAAAAAGAACGACGGGAATAGAGAGCGCGAATCCGATTTTATAAGCCGACAGGGCATGTAATATGTTGTAGAAGTGCAGAAGAACCGGGAAGTTAACGATAAAAGTAAAGTACAAACTAATCAATAATGTCAGCCAAAAGTAGCTGATTTTAGGGATAAAGTTGCGCAATGTAGGCTCCAAAAAACACGAATTGGCAACGTGTGCCACAAGAAAGAAACAAATGGAGATCCCTTACAGACCCCTCAAGGCAATATAAAGCGACATATCATGGCCTCTCAATCTGAAGAAAGCCTTAATTTTTTAATTTTAGCATCAGTATTGGTAGCCGAGTACACAGTGTTTTTGTTCCCAAAGGTAAATTTTTTTAAGATTGTGAAGTTAAACAACAGAGAGAGCCTGACAGTCACATTGGCGGTTGTTTTATTAAACTCAAAGCACAAAAAGTTCAAAAAATAAATAAATTAAATAATGCTGGGTTGTAACACCTTTTTATCTATCCTGCTTGCATTGATATGCCCGTTTTTCACTAAGGTTCTGTGACTTGATCCATTCTTCGGCTGTTATCGCAAGAAACAGTATTATTGAAAAAGGTGCCATCATCGGGGCCAATGTTCGTGTCGGCCCTTTTTGCTATATCCAGTCAAATGTCGAGATAGGCGAGGGGACGGTTATCCTTTCTCATGCCGTGATTAATGGCCATACCCGCATTGGTCGCGAAAACATCATTGATAGCTATTGCTCACTCGGTGAGATTAATCAGGATTTAAAATACGCGGGCGAGGCGACCCGTCTTGAGATTGGTCATCGTAATCGTATTGGTGGAAATGCGACTTTTCATCGCGGAACCGTGCAGGGAACCGGTGTTACGAAAATCGGTGACGACAACGTTTTTATGGAACAGATTCACCTCGGCCACGACTGTGCCGTTGGCAACTTTACGCATTTTGGCCTGGGAGCCGTTCTGGCAGGTCACGTAGAAATTGATGATTACGTTCAGCTTGAACAGCAGGCGGCGGTGCATCAGTTTTGCATAATCGGCACTGCTGCGAAGATTTTGGCCCTGTCATGTGTGGTACAGGATATTCCGCCCTTCTTCTGCGTAGAAGGTAACCGCTGCCGACCGATTGGCATTAATGAGCAGGCTCTGGCACGGCTGGTTGACCAGGCCCCTTTGCGGCAAATTATTCTCAACCTTTATCATCGTATGTATTATTGTGGTGAGGCTCTGGAAACCGTGCGCGAAGAAATCGTCGAGTTGCAGCGCGAGTATCCTTTATTACAATGCTTTGAACATTTCTTTGCTCGGTCTAAGCGTGGTGTCATACGTTAGCCTGAAAGTCTCTCTGCGAAAGTAAGCTGTCGCAGAGAGAGGCAAAACTTACGCTTCTAATGCCAACAGAGCAAAGGTCGCCAGCCAGTGTTCTCCGGCATAATCACTATCAAGATGATCCAGCGCGCTGGCAAGATGTTGACTGGCCGAGGCATTGAGCAAAGCAATACGTGGATCACCTGCCGGTAACGCTGCCGCCAGCGACCGCTGACACCAGGCGCGACTGAGATTTAAACCATCCAGATGACCTATCTTACCGTCGCTGCGGTCGGTAACCGTGGCCGGAGTAAACAGTGTCTCGGGTTTGCCCTGCGCCAGATGCGGTAAAAATCTACCAAACCAGGTGATAAAAGCCTGCGGGGCCAGCACCCGCCGCATCAGCTCTGCCTCCATCAACGATGGCGATAAAAACTCATCACCATCGGGCTCCCACGCCTGACAGTTGACGTCTTCCAGATGCCAGCGCAAAGCCGTTTCTTCAATCATTCCAGCCAGCTTTTTTCGCGAGGCGCTGCGGGCATAATCGAGTGCCAATGTTAGCGCAAACGCGGTGTTAAAATGGCTACCCACTCGCAACGGGTAAGTCGCTTTGGGCAAAAACTCACAGAAGCTTTTTACAAAAAATTCGGTCATTGGTGCCAGCGTTTTTGCCCAGCCTTTAGCCTGTGGCAGTGACATACCTGCCAGCTGTTGGCTCAACGCCAGAAACCACGCCCAGCCGTAAGGGCGTTCGAAACCGCTGTGCTGTTTTTGCTGCAAATAGTGCATTTCGCCCGCGACGTTTTCCACAGTAAAATGTGCTTCAACGACGGCAATGATTTTGCTCGCTTCCGGCAGATCGGGATAGCTATCGAGCAAACGCAGCAGCAGCCAATAGCCGTGCACGCAAGAGTGCCAGTCGTAACTGCCGTAAAAAATCGGATGTAGCGCACGCGGCCCCTGAATATCGGCCGAACTCGCCATGGCGTGAGTCAGTTTGTTGGGATATTCGCGGGTGAGATGTTTTAAAGCCAATGAGGCAAAACGCGACGCCATCTCTGGCGTCGGTTGCAGGTTGGTTTGCTCAGTCAAATTATAGTCCCCATGAATGTTCGGTTATCAAAAGCGGAAGACAAAGAAATACATAAACGCGGTATTGACCAGCAGCAGCAAAATACCAGTCAGTGCCTGAGCCTTGATAACCCCATGTTTGTCTTGCAATTCCAGCAGAGCGGCCGGGACAATATTGAAGTTGGCGGCCATCGGCGTCAGCAGCGTACCGCAGAAACCAGACAGCATGCCGATTGCGCCCATAATCGCCGGATTGCCACCTAATTGATGCACGATGAGCGGCAAACCGATACCCGCCGTCATCACCGGGAACGCTGCAAAACCGTTACCCATAATCATGGTAAATAGTGCCATACCAAAGGTGTAGGCTATCACAATAGCCAAAGGTGAACCCATCGGGATAACGTCTTTAACCAGATTGGCGACGACACCGCCAACGCCCGCCAGCGCAAACAGTCCACCCAGCGCCGCCAGCATCTGCGGCAGAATAGCCGCCCAACCGACGGTATCCATGATTTGCCCACCGGCTTTAATCGCTTTTAACGGCGAATCACGCAGCATCAGCAAGGCGACGACAAATGCCACGATAGTCGCCAGCACCAGCGAAATAAGCGTGACATTTTTAGCTTCTACCAGCGGGGTATACTTCAGCGTCAGTGTGCCAACGAGCGTCAGGACTGGGATAAGCAGGGCTGGAATAAATAATTTGTTGCCGAAACGTTTGGCGTTGGCTTCACGCCTGACCGCGACCTCAGGTTGGTCAGCATCGGTCTTCCCTTTGCCCAACTGGCCTGTTCCGGCGATTACTGCCAGCAGGATCGCCATACAGCCGGTTACAAAATGCGGTAATTCGGTGCCTATCAGAAAACTGACTGCGTAAACGCCCCAGAACAGCGCATTCACGTAGCGTTTAGGATTGGTATTGTCGCGCAGATTAAAAATAGCAAAAGCTGCAAACAGCAAACCGGCAATAAAGTAAACAGTGTTTAAAGTAATCATTTACCGACGCTCCCTTGCTGCGCATCAAAGCGTTTGGCGAGTGAACGGTCGAGCAACCAAAGGCGAATAAAGTGAATAATCAATGCTGCGATGGCAGTGGGGATCGCCCAAACAGAAAGGTGCAGCGGTTCGACAAACACGCCATTTTGGTCGAGGAAACCTTTAATCAGCAAAATTGACTGCACGGCGATAAAAATATCCTCGCCGAAGAAAACAGCAACGTTGTCTACCGCCGCAGCATTGGCGCGAATTTTTTGGCGCACGTCGTTAGGCAAATCACCGTATTTGGTGACGGCGGCCGCTTCGGCCATTGGGGCAATTAGCGGGCGAACCATCTGCGCGTGACCACCAAGTGAGGTGAGACCTAGTGCGGCGGTCATCTGGCGGATAAAGAAATACATCATCAACACGCGACCTGTAGTGGCGGCGTGGATTTTGGAAATCAGATGTTTGGCCTGTTCACGCAGGCCGCTGCGCTCCAGAATGGCGATTACCGGTAATGTGAGCCAGACAAGCCCCATGTAACGGTTATCGATAAAAGCTTTACCAAAGGCGCTGACGATTTCAACGGTGTGCATGCCGCCCGCTAAACCGGTTGAGATCCCGGCGATGGTCACGACTAATAGCGGATTAAACCGCAGCGCAAAACCAATTACCACGATTGGTATGCCAATAAGAACCCACATTTTATATCCCCCTGTTTCTGAATGTTCATTGCAAAATGAATAAGGTGTTTGAACTGTTTTATTTCATATCGATTTGATTTATTGGAATATATTTTTTATTAAATTTTTTAATAAAAAAAGCATATAAAACAGTAAGTCCGGAAAGTAACAAGCAGCAACGACTTAAGCAAGTTTCAACCAAGTAAAACTCATACGAATTAATGATATTGAGGAGGGGATCATAAGATAGGGGAATAACCCGGCCAGAAACCGGGTTGAAAGTAGGGCATTATTGACGATTATTCGTCGTCTTCATCGCCATAATACTTAACGCCGAGCTTAATCAGCGGACGGCCTTGCTCCTTGCGGTGCAGGTTGGTATCACGCAGTGAATAAACGCAACCGCAATATTCTTGCTGGTAAAAGTGCTCACGTTTACTGATTTCGACCATGCGCGCCGCACCGCCTTTTTTCCGCCAGTTGTAATCCCAATACACCATGCCGGGATAAGGCGCAGCAGAGCGCTCTCCGCAACCATTGATCTGCTTCATGTCTTTCCAGCGCGAAATACCCAGCGAGCTGGAAATAGCGGTGTAACCGTGCTCAAAGGCATAGAGTGCGGTGCGTTCGAAGCGCATATCAAAGCACATCGTGCAGCGGATACCGCGCTCTGGCTCTTTTTCCATCCCGCGTGCTCGTTCGAACCAATTATCGGTGTCGTAATCTGCATCAATAAAGGGAATATTGTGCTGTTCGGCAAAGCGAATATTTTCTTCTTTGCGCAGCAGATATTCTTTCTGCGGGTGAATATTGGGATTGTAGAAAAAAATGGCGTATTCGATGCCGGAAGCTTGAATGGCCTCCATGACCTCTCCAGAACAGGGCGCGCAGCAGGAATGCAGCAACAATTTACTGTGGCCGGGAGGAAGCGAAAGTTTTTCACGAATAAGTTCGGTCATTAGTTGGCCTGTTGGTTCACGTTACCAGGGTAATGATAGGGAATGAAATTTCCTTGTCAAAAAAACAGCGGATCTATGCCATTGAAACTTCGGTGCTATGATGTTGTTAAGGGCGGGAAACAAACCCGCGTTTTATCAAAGTAAGGACGCAGCAATGCAAATAATGAGACCGCATCATATCCGCTGGTTGAGCCTGTTGATTATTATGGGGGGGCTTATCCTGGTTCTGCCGCTCCATCTTTTGGGATGTCTTATTTCCGGTTTTATCGTTTATGAACTGGTTAATGGGCTGACGCCTTATTTTCAAAAAATTATTCGCGGCGATCGTGCCCGCTGGTTGGTAGTGGCGCTTATCAGCACCATTGTGGTCAGCCTGCTCATATTGGCAGTGATGGGGATTGTGACCTATCTGCTGCACGATGTGCGCAACCCTGAAGTATTTAATAACAAGGTTAGCCAACTGTTAAGTGACGCGCAGAGTCGGCTGTCACCGGTGATGCTGCACTATCTGCCAGCCAATCTTGAGGAACTGCAGCGCGAGTTTATTCAATGGATGCGCGAAAACGTGACTATGCTGCAAACGGCGGGTAAAAATGCGGCTCACACATTTTTAACCATGCTAGTGGGGATGATCCTCGGGGCGATTATTTCACTCCAACACAGTGGGGGAGAGGATCAACACGCGCCGCTGAAAAATGATTTGGTACAGCGCATGCGTTTGCTCAGCCAGTCATTTCGCAACGTGGTGTTCGCACAGTTTCAGATATCACTGATTAATACTGTGCTGTCTGCGGTGTTCCTGTTTGGCGTGCTGCCGCTGTTTGGCATCCACCTGCCGCTGTCAAAAACGCTGGTGGTCTTTACCTTTGTCTGTGGCCTGCTGCCGGTAGTGGGTAACCTTATTTCCAACACGGTGATTTGCATCGTGGGGCTTTCATTATCACTATGGGTTGGCGCTATCGTACTGGCTTACTTGATTATTATTCACAAAGTTGAATATTTTCTTAACGCGCGAATTGTCGGCACCAGCATCAATGCCAAGTCCTGGGAAGTATTGCTGGCGATGCTGATTTTCGAATCGGCTTTCGGTCTGCCGGGCGTAGTGGCGGCGCCGATTTACTACGCTTATTTGAAAAGTGAATTGAAAGCCGCAAGGCTGATTTAATCCCCACTCGCCGAGCGTTGCCTATAATGTCTGGTGCCATGGTCGAGTCTGCTCGTTGCATAGCACTTAACCATAAATCCTGAAAAAAACAGGTTTAGGCAAGTACTCGCGAGGATCGTTATAACGATATTCCTTTATTTCCCTGCATACTTTACCTCGGTGGCGTTCTGGTGAGCGCTGCCCGTAATACTTTCGTTTACCCCTCAGGAGAAAAACAGATGACTCTTAACGTCCGAGGTTTTGCCGCCCAGTCCGCAGAGACTCCGCTGGCACCCCATAACTTTGTCCGCCGCGACCCACGCGATAATGATGTTGTTATCGACATTAAATACTGCGGCGTTTGTCACTCAGACATCCATCAGGCACGTAACGAATGGCATCAGAGCGTTTATCCGCTGGTTCCTGGCCACGAAATTATTGGCCACGTGACGCACGTAGGCTCTAAAGTCACTCAATTCAAAGTCGGCGATTCCGTCGGTGTGGGGTGTATGGTTGACTCCTGTCAGCATTGCGAAAACTGCGAAGCCGATCTCGAGCAGTATTGCCTTGAAGGCGCAACCATGACTTACAACACCCCGGACCGTCATGACCATATGATGACCTACGGCGGTTATTCCGAGCAGATCGTAGTATCCGAGAACTTTGTTCTGCGCGTACCAGAAGCTCTGGATTTCAAAGCAGCGGCACCTCTGCTGTGTGCGGGTATCACGACCTACTCTCCTTTGAAGCATTGGGGCGTTAAAGCGGGCCACAAAGTTGCTATCGTTGGTTTAGGTGGTTTGGGTCACATGGGCCTGAAATTTGCTCATGCGATGGGCGCAGACGTGACTCTCTTCACGCGTTCAGCGGGCAAAGAGCAAGAAGCACGTCGCCTGGGAGCTAACCACGTGGTGCTGTCCACTGATGAAAAACAAATGGCAGAAGTAAAAGGCCACTTTGACTTTATCCTCGACACCGTTCCACATCAGCACGACCTGAACCCATACCTTGATACCCTCAAGCGTGATGGTGTGCACATCCTGGTTGGCCTGATTGAGCCAGTAGAGCCTGCGGTTCATGCCGGTAAACTTATCATGGGTCGCAAAAGCCTGGTGGGTTCACTGATTGGCGGTATTGCTGAGACTCAGGAAATGCTCGATTTCTGTGCCGAGCACAACATTGGTTGTGACGTAGAGATGATCAAGATGGATGAGATCAACGAAGCCTACACTCGTATGCTGAACAGCGACGTTAAGTACCGTTTCGTTATCGATATGGAGTCTCTCAAAAAGGCATAACCCTAACAGGTTAAACATTTTTGAGATTTCAAGCGCCTGTCTGACGCATTTGACAGGCGCTTTGCTGTTAAATTTCAGCTTTCCCCGCGTTGCCGACTTCTCGCCTTGTTGTCTCAGTGGTATTCTTCTGCTTTCGCCGAGCGAAGGAAAATCAGTGGCCAAGAATTTTGATGAACTAATCAGAGATATCGATCTGATTATTGAACATGTTGACAGTCTGAAAAACCTGCCACCGCGTGAACAGCAGACCCCACAGAAGCCACCCGCCGAGAAGCTGGCATATGATTCGTTCTCAGAAATCTATGCGCTCAAGGCGGTAATGAGGGCGTTTATTTCTTCTGTTGATACCATCGTAAAAGTGCAAATTGCTCACAAGGTCGAGCAGGACATCGGACATCTTGAAAATCGGGTACGCTCAATCGGTGGCGACAGCGCAAAGGCTGAAGATCTGGAACAGATAACCGCCTATGTGCGACACGCGGTGTCGGAGATAATGGAATAGGTTTTGTGTAGCAACTTCCTGACGCTGAATGCTTTTCTCACCTTTTTAAGACAGAGAAAAGCATTCAGCGTTTTTTAATTTCATTTTTTCATAACACTTTTTACAGCAACTTATTTGAAAACAGGGACATAACTGGTGATTTATCAAGCTAAGTGCTGGTTAGTTCGACGATTTAGGGTGATTGCTACCAGTTACTGTCAAAAAGAGTTGCTATTAGTGAGCAGTCATGAGTAAATAGCTCTCGGCCTGTGGTACAGACCTATTTATGCACGACATCCTGAGTAAAGTGGTTCAAATTTAATGCGTTATCCTTGATAACACTGATCTGACGAATTTCCTTCTTAGTGCCTCCATAAGTAACGACTGAAATCCGGCTATAACATGCCCATGGTGGCAAAATTTATATTTAAAAGGTAATTCGCATGTCAAATTTGATGAAAGGTCAAGTTAAGTGGTTCAACGAGTCTAAAGGCTTTGGCTTCATCACTCCTGCAGACGGCAGCAAAGATGTATTCGTACATTTCTCTGCAATCCAGGATCAAGGTTTCAAGACCCTGGCTGAAGGCCAGAACGTACAGTTCTCTATCGAGAACGGTGCTAAAGGTCCGTCAGCGGCTAACGTTACCGCTATCTAATCTCTCTTATTCGCTGTTTACAGCGTGTAAAGAAGATTACTAAAACCCGCTAAGGCGGGTTTTTTATTGCCTGTAATTTCTCGTTTTTAATTTATTCCTCGCCAATTTTTGCTCTTCGTCATCTTTTGACCCTCGTGTACTAGAATAAAATACAATAAAGCCCCAGCAGACGCTGTAAACGCTCATCAGGATGTAAAGACATGAAGGTTGACGATCTGGTTACAGTTAAAACTGACGGCGGCCCACGCCGTGAAGGCAAGGTTCTGGCCGTTGAGGCATTCTATGAAGGGGTAATGTATCTGGTGGCGCTGGAGGAGTATCCAGCCGGTATCTGGTTCTTTAATGAGACACAGAGTAAGGATGGGACTTTCGTGGAGCCAAGAGAGGCTCTCTAAGAGTGCGGCAATAACTTGTGCTTAACGGGCGAAAGCTCCCACTGGTGTATTAATCCCTACAGTGGGAGCCGTTAAAAACACTCAACTGACATATATTCCCTCGGTCAATGAATCACTCAATCGTACAACATGATAAATAATGTGTTTGTTCTGAGTTTTGATTTTTCTTTTGATGCTGCCCTTGTAAGACGACACTGTTTTAACCTTAATGCGCAATTTATCAGAGATTTGAATAGTGCCTTCCCCTGACATCCACATTTTAAGCATGTTTGACTCACTACGGCTAAGCACCACCGGCGAATCATCAAACAGACTGCTTCCAGAACCTGCCAGATTGTGTTGGCAAATATGATGGCTTAACAGCTGGTTGAGAGAGGTCGTTTTGATCGACTTGGAGGTAATAATCACATTCTTACGCACAAAAACGTATTCCTCAAAGTGGTTCCTGGTGCTAGACATAAAAATAACAAACAAACATTCGGGGTGTTCGCCGATAAGACTGCGTATTTTACTGCAATTTTGTGACTGCGGTGAGAGACAGGTTTCGTTGATAAAAACAAATCCAGGCTGCAGTTGCTCACAGCTAATTTTAAGTTCATCCAGGTCGTTGGGGTAGCTGATATCTCTAGTGTTGACGCCGTTCACATCCAGCGAATGAATTAAACCCAAACGAGTGAAGCGACATAAATCGAGGATTATTGTCTGCATAGTTTAGTTCCTTATGGACATCCATGTACTGCATTTGATTTTAGGTTAGAGGGATGAATGTCTTAAGACGAGTAAATATAAGCCCGTCTTGCGTATCCTTTTTGCTCTTAAAATGGACGAAATACAAAGGGAATTTTTTTAGTAAACCAGTTAACCGAGATCATATAAATTTAGCTTATGGAATTTAAAATGACGGGAAGATACCGGGGGGGACTATATCGTTACTGAACATTAACGATTGCATACACATAGGAATTTAAACCAAAATTAAACAAACTTAAAATAGTTGTTAAAAGTTAGTTACAGCGCTATCTGTTAGTTTAGTTAATAAAAATTATTCACAGATCATCTGTTCTCTCTCAACGGTGTTAATGTTAGTTAACACCGCTGAGAACCGCGCATTTAGAGCTCTTGGCGGCAGTGAGCCATAGACTCAAAAGCTTTTTCGATGTCTTTTTCTTCTGTCATCCAGTTGACCAACGCTGCGCGAATGCCGGGCTTATCATTTAAGGAGGTGGCCGTACAGCGAACAACGCCAGCCTGATCGAGCTTCTTAAGGAATTGATCCCGTTTCGCGCGCTCGTTTGGCGTATCATCCGCGCTGTCGAGAGCAAAACACACCACGTTCAGTAATACCGGCGCAAGCAGGGTAAATCCGGCCGCCTGCTCAAGTTTATCGGCCAATTTGTAAGCCAATTCAACATTACGCTCAACGATTTCTGCGATCCCACTTCGACCATACGCCTTCAGCGCCATCCACACCGGCAGCGCGCGAAAGCGCCGGGAGTTCTCTGGCGTCAAGTGCAAGTAGTTGTCTGGCCTGACACTGGGAGGTTCAAGATAAGCAGAATGATTTTGGAAAACCTGCACCTGCAAAGCTAAATGTTTTTCAAGGGTGAATTGAACCGCGCTGTCATAAGGCACATTCAGCCATTTATGAGCATCAATGGTGATGGAATCAGCCTGCTGCCAGCCATTTAGAAGCGGGGCGTAGCGAGGAGAAGCGGCGGCGATACCGCCAAAGGCCGCATCGACGTGTAGCCAGAAGCCAAATCGTTCGCGCAACTCCAGTAAAGCGGGCAGGTTGTCGAAAGCCACAGTATTGACCGTTCCTGCACTGGCCAGTACCAGCGTAGGCAAGTCGGTAGCAGCCAGCAGAGCCTGCTCGAGCGCTTTGGGGTCGATAGCTTCACTTCCAGGTAAAGTTGCCACGCTGACCAACGCATCGCGGCCAATACCCAGCATACTTAATGCTTTGATGCTGCTGGAGTGGGCCGCCGCAGAGATAACCCTGATTGGCCCCAAAGCATGCAAACCCTGCTGTGCGACGTCTACGCCACGCTGTTGCCCCAACCACTGGCGGGCGATGGCCATGCTCACAAAGTTGGCCATCGTCGCGCCACTGACGAATGAGCCACATTGATTATCCGGTAAGCCCAGCAACTGCCTGAGTTGTCCGATGGTCGCCAGTTCAATCGCCGACGACACAGAATCAAAGGTGAGTTGAGTATTCTGATCGATAGTACTGACTAACCAGTCGGCAGCCAGGGCGGCAGGCGTAGCCCCACCTGTGACGAATGCAAAATATCGCGGACCGGCGCTGGCAGAAAGCCCGGCCGAGTAGTCTTGCCAAAATTGTTCAACCGCTCGCTGTGCGCCGACGCCTTGCTCTGACAGTATCTCGTCACCGGCTTTGAGCTGTTGGTAAACTGAGGGCGCGCAAGCCGGCAGCATCGGTAATGCGTTCAAATGCGTTAATGCAGTATCACAAGCCTGTCTAAGTATTTCAGGTAAATGTTCTAAGTCATGTTGCAATAGGGGATGCATAAATAACGTCCTGATAAAGTTAGGATTAGCGGTCAGGATGACTAGAATCTACGCTAATGGATTTAAGCCGGAAGTAAAAACGACTTATTTTCATGTTGGCTGTAAAATGGAAGGCAATAAAAGCTTACAGATTCCGACCGTATTGCGTGGATCAGCATCAAATTAGATAAAGCAGCTATTAGCAGAATGCTCTTAAAATTCAATGAATCCGGCCATTAATTCGCCGCTTGTTTACCGGTTTTTGACAGATGCCGATTTTATCCGCAGCCCCCGCCAAATCTTGTTCTGACAAGCCCGGGCGCGGCGATGTTGCAAGTACTTTTTTAGCTGAATGCATTCAATTTGTGGTACTCGTAATGTGAATTTTAAGTTAGCCTTGTGGTCGTAATTTTTAACACCGACTGCATGCTTCCTTAAATGTTTGAGTTTCTCACATCGCAGGGCGCGGTCGGGTTCATACACTTGCTGAGCCAAAGGAAACCCTTCCGGCATGGAACGTAGAGCATTTATTAAAGCTTCAATGGCGTTTGCCGCCTATTGTGGTGTGCCTGCCATGGCATCACTGTTCACCGGTTCGGCTGAGGCTGCGCAGGGGAGTGTGGCCGACGGCGGTGCGTCCTCCTTCGACTTCTCCGTTTTGCAGAAAATGGCCGCGTCACTGGCGAAACAGCCTTATGGCGGCGCACCTGAGCCTTTGCCTGCCACCTTGGCGAACCTTACGCCTCAGGCTTACAACAGCATTCAATACGATCATACCCATTCTTTATGGCACGATATTCCTAACCGCCAGCTTGACGTAGAGCTGTTCCACGTTGGGATGGGCTTTAAGCGCCGAGTTAAAATGTTTGCTCTCGACGGTGATAAACACCAGGCGCGTGAGATTCATTTCCGCCCTGAATTGTTTAACTATCACGATGCCGGAGTGGACACCAAACAGCTGGAAGGTAAATCCAACCTTGGCTTCGCTGGTTTTAAAGTCAATAAAGCGCCTGAACTGACTTCGCGTGACGTGGTCTCTTTCCTCGGTGCCAGCTATTTCCGCGCTGTCGATGACACCTACCAATACGGTTTGTCAGCTCGTGGCGTCGCAGTCGATACCTTCACCAACCAACCTGAAGAGTTTCCTGATTTCGTTTCCTTCTGGTTTGAAACTCCGAAAGCTGATTCGACGACCTTTGTGGTTTATGCCCTACTGGATGGCCCAAGCGTGACCGGTGCCTATAAATTCACTATCCATTGCGAGCCGACTCGCGTGGTAATGGAAATCGATAAACACCTGCATGCCCGCAAGGACGTTAAGCAGCTCGGCATTTCACCGATGACCACCATGTTCAGCTGTGGCACCAACGAGCGCGGCCGCTGTGACACTATTCACCCGCAAATTCACGATTCCGATCGTCTGGCGATGTGGCGCGGGAACGGTGAATGGATCTGCCGACCGTTAAACAATCCTCAAAAGCTGCAATTCAACTCTTTTGCGGATGAAAATCCAAAAGGTTTCGGCCTGTTACAGCTGGATCATGACTTTAATGATTATCAGGATGTGATCGGTTGGTATAACAAACGTCCGAGCCTGTGGGTTGAGCCGAAAGGCAACTGGGGCAAAGGTTCGGTTAACCTGATGGAGATCCCGACGACCGGGGAAACACTGGATAATGTTGTTTGCTTCTGGCAGCCGGAAAAACCGATCAAGGCCGGGGATTCACTAGACTTTAGCTATCGTCTGTATTGGAGCAATGAACCGCCGGTCCGCAGCCCAATGGCAAAAGTGCTGGCAACTCGCACTGGTATGGGCGGCTTCCCGGAAGGGTGGGCGCCGGGCGAACATTATCCAACTGTGTGGGCGCGCCGCTTTGCTATCGACTTTGTTGGCGGCGAACTGAAGGCCTACGCTGACAAGGGCATCGAGCCGGTAATTAACGTGTCTTCTGGCAAGGTCAGCAGCATCGAAATTCTTTACGTTCAACCGTTTGATGGCTATCGTATTTTGTTTGACTGGACACCAACCAGCGACTCGGTTGAGCCGGTAGAGTTGCGTATGTTCCTGCGTTCGCACGATCATGCGCTGAGCGAAACTTGGCTTTACCAGTATTTCCCGCCAGCGCCGGACAAGCGTAAGTACGTAGACGACCGTCAAATGTCATAATTGAGTTTGAAACTGGAAAGTTTCGGGTTCTTTAAAGACGTTAAAATCGGCCATGGGAGAAATCTTATGGTCGATTTTATTTTTTAATTTCAAATTTTCTTTTTTAAGTTCAAGTTCTTAAATTTGAATTCAAATTCAAATTCAAATTCAAATTCATGCGCTTCGCTTACTGGGTTGCGACCCAGACACGCCCAAAGGGTATTCCAAGGCAAATACCCTTTGGAATCCCGTGCCTTTTGGTGTTGTTTACATGTACGGCACCAGTCGATGAGTTTGTTTCAGTGGCATTCGTGTATGGCGTTGGTCGCGCCGCTACGCGGTTCCTTCACTTCGTTCGAAAGCCAAAAACGTCTTTCTCTCCTCCGTTCAGCGCCGCCCTGATGCCGCCAATTTGGGCATCTTAATAAAAACCGGCAACTTGCTTTTGATGCTGCGCATGGCTTAAGTTCAAATTCTCAAATTCTCAAATTCTCAAATTTAACTTCTTGAATTCAAATTCAAATTCAAATTCAAATTCAAATTCAAATTCAAATTCAAATTCATGCGCTTTGCTTACTGGGTTGCGACCCAGACACGCCCAAAGGGTATTCCAAGGCAAATACCCTTTGGAATCCCGTGCCTTTTAGTGTTGTTTACATGTACGGCACCAGTCGATGAGTTTGTTTCAGTGGCATTCGTGTATGGCGTTGGTCACGCCGCTACGCGGTTCCTTCACTTCGTTCGAAAGCCAAAACGTCTTTCTCTCCTCCGTTCAGCGCCGCCCTGATGCCGCCAATTTGGGCATCTAAATAAAAACCGGCAACTTGCTTTTGATGCTGCGCATGGCTTAAGTTCAAATTCTCAAATTCTCAAATTCTCAAATTCTCAAATTTAACTTCTTGAATTCAAATTCAAATTCAAATTCAAATTCAAATTCAAATTCAAATTCAAATTCAAATTCAAATTCATGCGCTTCGCTTACTGGGTTGCGACCCAGACACGCCCAAAGGGTATTCCAAGGCAAATACCCTTTGGAATCCCGTGCCTTTTGGTGTTGTTTACATGTACGGCACCAGTCGATGAGTTTGTTTCAATGGCATTCGTGTATGGCGTTGGTCACGCCGCTACGCGGTTCCTTCACTTCGTTCGAAAGCCAAAAACGTCTTTCTCTCCTCCGTTCAGCGCCGCCCTGATGCCGCCAATCTCGACATCTAAATAAAAACCGGCAACTTAAAGTTAGGTCAAAAGATTTCTCTTCAAGCAAAAGACTTTTCCTCACTAAGTAATCAATACTCTTATTTATCTAAGTTAAAGAACGCATGTAAAAATTGAGAACATCACAAAACAAACTTAAAAAAATTTTGTATGAGTGATCGGTTTTTGACTGCTGTGGAGTTGCCGGTTTTTCTTGTTAGCTACTATTGGCGGCCTCAGGCCTACGCAGAGCGAGGGGAAGGGAGACGTTTTTGGCTCCCGACTGAGTGAAGGAAGCCCGAAGGGCCGTGGCCAACGCCACGCGTGGGGGTCACTGAAACGATCTCCTTTTTTTGCACTAATCTAGTCGCGAGGGATAAAACGCGGGAGTCCAGAGGGCGCGCGTTTATGCGCCTTCTGGCTGGTCTGGGCCAGCGCCCAGTAAGCGAAGCGCATGAAGTTGAACTTAAGCCGTGCGCAGCACAAAGATTTAGACCTTAAAAGTTGCCTTTAGATTCCAAATCTAAACTAACCCATGGCTGGTCTGGGCCAGCGCCCAGTAAGCGAAGCGCATGAAGTTGAACTTAAGCCCTGCGCAGCACAATGATTTAGACCTTAAAAGTTGCCTTTAGATTCCAAATCTAAACTAACCCATGGCTGGTCTGGGCCAGCGCCCAGTAAGCGAAGCGCATGAACTGCACAAAACTGAATTCGGCTCAGTCCAGCCAAAACCTCCCCCTGCATAAATTAAAAAGCTTTTGCCATTAATCCGTTTTTTACATCGTGACCCAGCTTGAGCAAGTTCTCAAAAGACTGCTCGGTTTTCTTGAGCTGTTCCATGAATTCCTGTGGCGTGAAATCATGTGCTTTGCTGCTCATATAAGCCAAGGCGAGTTCTTTGGAGTGATAGCGTTGAAAGTTATACATAAAAATCCTTAATAATCATCTAAGTAAAAGATAGCTTACAACGTGCTTACTTATGCAACTTACTATCTAGCGGTCAATGGGCTTATTTTCACGGATTATGCTTATAAGGTAAAAGCGTTTTCATTGATAGATTTGATAGCTGAAATTAAGCAAACTTTAGCTATTTAAATAAATAGTAAGGAATCAGTGGGCAAATAAATGAATAAAACCAGGAGATAGTTAATATATTGTTAATATTGATCTGGAAATGTTGATCCAAGTATTAAGTTAATTAGTTGAGAGAGGTTGCTATTACAAACTGTTGATACAAATGAAATAACTGCATTGATTAAAAATGCGATATCTAAAAAAGTGTAATGAGTTTAATACCATGCGGGACTAAGCTTAAAGGCAGGATATTTAGCAAGACCGATTTACCTATCATAAAAATTCCACTACTGAGGTGTTAATTATGAGTAAATTTATCTTCTCGTCTCCGCGTAAGTATGTTCAAGGCCGTGGTGTGCTCGACGATCTTGGCGATTATTTACCTGCGTTAGGCGGTAAATCTCTGTTGATTGCCGATGAAATGGTCTGGAGTATTGTTGGTAGCCGTGTCAAAGCCTCGCTGGACAAGGCCAACGTTGATTTTCATTATCAGCAGTTCAAAGGCGAAGCCTCAACCAATGAAATTAATCGATTGATAGAACTGGCGCGCAAAGAAGGTACCAAAGTGGTGGTCGGGATCGGCGGTGGCAAAACTCTCGATACCGCCAAGGCGATAGCCGATGAGCTAAAACAAAACGTTGCTATCGTGCCAACTGCGGCTTCAACCGATGCTCCTTGCAGCGCACTTTCAGTGATTTACACCGACGACGGCATTTTTGACACTTACCGCTTCTACGATAAAAACCCCGATTTAGTGCTGGTAGATACCCAAGTCTGCGCCCAGGCTCCTGTGAGGTTATTTGCTTCCGGGATCGCCGACGGTTTGGCAACTTTCGTTGAAGCTCAGGCCGTGCTGCGCTCGCACTCATCTTCCATGGTAGGGGGTTCGCCTACCATTGCGGGTATCGCTATTGCTGAAGCCTGTGAAAAAACCCTGCTGACCTACGGCTACAGTGCCTATACTGCCGTTGAACAGAAATTGGTAACGCCAGCGGTCGAAGCCGTGGTCGAGGCGAATACTCTGCTTTCAGGACTCGGCTTTGAAAATGCCGGACTCGCAGGCGCACACGCCATCCATAACGGTTTTACGGCTATAAAAGGTGACGTACACCATCTCACCCACGGGGAAAAAGTTGCCTATGGCACCTTGACGCAAATGGTTCTTGAGCAGCGCCCTGATGAAGAAATTGCCAAATACGTTCGCTTCTATCGCTCGATTAATATGCCGACTACCTTGAAAGAAATGCATCTCGAAAAAGAAAGCTACGAAAATCTGGTCAAGGTCGGGGCATTGGCGGGCGGTGAGGGGGATACGTTAGGGAACCTGAATCCTAATCTTTCGGCAGAAGACGTGGCTAACGCGATTTTAGCGGTAGATGCGTTTAGTAAAACAGTGAAGTAATTTTACTCGCAAGTCGCCCGCTATTGCCGGGCGACTATCTGAACAACTTGAACATTATTTTTGCAGTGCTTGCCACAGCAGAGGCAACGCCAAAGGAAGCTGTGAAATCAGATAAAGTATCAGTCCAATGCCTGCACCCACCAGCGTACCGTTGATACGGATAAACTGTAGATCTTTGCCGATATTTAACTCTATCTGCCGCGACATGTCCTTTTCATCCCAACTCTTTACCGTATCGCTAATATGGCGAGTCAGGAATTGAGCAAAGTCGGGGGCCATTTTTTCTGCCAGCACTTCCATTTGCTGATTCAACGAACTGCGCAGCGCCGGATCTTTACTTAGCGAATTACCTAGCCACAATCCCGCCTCGGCAACGCGTGCGTGCAGCCTTGAATCTTCACTATCCAGATCCTGCTTGATCCAGTTACGCAGATCGCTCCACAGCTCGACAATATATTGGCTGAGTTTGGGATCGTTTTTCAGATAGCTTTTAATTTCTTCGGCTCGGAAGGCCATTTGCGGATCATTTTGCAGACGGGCTATAAACTTCTCCAGTATGCGGTCAAAACTTTGGCGGAAAGCATGACCGCGATCGCTGCCTATATCGTCCAGTAAAGAATTAACTGCATTCGATACCATCGACGCACCGTTTTCACCTAACCATTCTGTCGGCAGCATTTTCGATTTAATTGGATGCTCGCGTTTGACCCAGCGAATAATCTGAGTCGCGATAAATTGACGGCTAGCAGGCTGGTCGAGCAAAACAATCAACTTTTGCATAGCCTGATCCAGTAATGCCTGATGGCGGCCATCTTTGGTCAGGCTTTCAAGCAAAGCGGCGACAGATTTAGTCAGGTCAACCTTATCAATTGCGGCATACAGAGCATCTTTAACCCATTGCTGAATACGCTTATCGTCAGTGATATCCAGAAAGTTTCGCATAAAGCTGAGCAGATAACTGCCGAACTGTTTTGTATTATCCTCCGAGGTCAGCCATTTACCAATAAACTGCGCCGGATCGTGCTGGCGTATAAGGCGAACCAGCGAGCCTGGATCGAGAAACTTTTCCTGCACGAAGATGGCCAGATTATCGGCAATCTTATTTTTGTTTTTTGGGATAATAGCGGTATGCGCCGCGACAAAGGGAATAGGTACACGCTTAAATAACGCGACTACCGCAAACCAGTCAGCCAGTGCCCCAACCATCGCCGCTTCACTGATGGCTTTGACGCCGTTGATCCATAGGTTTTGCGGCAAGAATAGGGTGACAACAAACAGTGCTGCGGCAATTAACAGCAGCAACAGCGCATTGCGTTTACTTCTTCTGAGTTCATTTTCTTTGTTCATTACAGAAGTTTAGGACGATGTTCACACCTCTGTCAGCTTTTTTACTCGCCAGCCACTTAATGAAAGTGAGAATTAGTCTTGATCTCATTATCGCGGCCATTAAACTGCGTCCAGTTCAAATAAATCGAGAAAATCCCCATGGAGCTTTTACGCGTCGTTTTCAAACAATATCGCTGGCCGTTTATTGGCGTAATTGTATTAAGTCTGGCCAGCGCTGCGCTAGGTATTGGCCTGATTGCCTTCATTAACATCAAGCTGATTGAAACTTCTCATGCTTCTATGGCGGTGCTTCCCCAGTTTCTCGGATTCTTATTATTGTTAATGGCCGTCACGCTGGGTTCTCAGTTGGCATTAACGACGCTCGGTCACCATTTTGTTTATCAACTGCGCGGGCAGTTTATTAAACGAATTATGGATACTGATATTGAACGCATTGAGCAAATTGGTAATGCGCAGCTGCTCGCGAGCCTGAGCAGCGATATTCGCAATATTACTTTAGCCTTTGTTCGCCTACCTGAATTACTGCAGGGTATTATTCTTACTCTCGGCTGCGCAGCGTATCTTGGCTGGCTGGCACCTAAAATGCTGGCAGTGACTGTGGTGTGGCTAGTCATCACTATCTTTGTCAGTTTTAAACTGGTGGCGCGCGTCTATAATCACCTTAATCATGTTCGTGAAGCTGAAGACCGGCTGCAAAAGGATTACGAGACGGTGATTCAGGGGCGAAAAGAGCTGGCTCTGAATCGTCAGCGCGCGAAGCAAATTTATCAAGATGACTATCAGCGTAATGCAGCGGAATATCGCAAGCACGTCATTGGCGCAGACACTTTCCATTTAAGTGCGGTTAACTGGTCAAATATCATGATGCTCGGTGCGATCGGCATGGTGTTTTACATGGCAAATTCGCTGGGATGGTCAGATAACGCTGTCGCCGCGACCTTCTCGCTTACGCTGCTGTTTCTTCGCACGCCGCTGCTACAGGCCGTGGGGGCTCTGCCTACTTTACTCAGCGCTCAAGTGGCATTCAGAAAGCTGAAAACGCTGCGCCTGGCTGAATATCAGGCCGATTTTTCTCTCCCGATGCCGAATCGCAAATGGCAGCAGCTTGAACTTCGTGACCTGTGTTTTGCCTATGAAGGGCAGGGATTCGGCATTGGGCCAGTTAACTTGACCATTAAACGCGGTGAAATGATTTTTCTGATTGGTGGCAATGGCAGCGGTAAATCGACACTGGCGCTGTTACTTACCGGGCTTTTCACACC
The DNA here is from genome assembly GCF_041200025.1 of Rouxiella sp. WC2420. Taxonomy (NCBI): domain Bacteria; kingdom Pseudomonadati; phylum Pseudomonadota; class Gammaproteobacteria; order Enterobacterales; family Yersiniaceae; genus Rouxiella; species Rouxiella sp. WC2420. The sequence continues at coordinate 1,927,093 of NZ_CP165628.1, forward strand.
TAAATCAGGGCAAATCCTGCTTGATGGAGTAGCTGTAGATGTCAGCAGTCGCGAAAATTATCGCCAACTCTTTTCAGCGGTATTTACCGATTTCCACCTGTTTGGCCAGATGATCGGTCCTGACGGTCAGGCGCCTGATAGCAGGTTAGTTGATGAATGGCTGCAGCAGCTCAAAATGTCTGAAAAGCTTAAAATCGAAAATAACAGGATTGCCAATTTGCAACTCTCGCAGGGGCAACAAAAACGCGTGGCGCTCCTGTTGGCGGCTGCCGAAGGTCGAGATTTCCTGCTGCTCGATGAATGGGCGGCCGATCAGGATCCGCAGTTTCGTCGCGTATTTTATCGCGATCTGTTGCCGCGCCTTTCGGCATTGGGAAAGACGGTACTGGCTATTAGTCATGACGATCATTATTTTCAGCATGCCGACCGCCTGCTCGAGATGCGCGATGGACACCTGCATGAGTTAACCGGTAAAGACAGAGATCAGGCTTCCCGCGATGCCGTGGCAGCCATTAACTGATCGACGTAGTGAATTGAGCGAGAACGGGAGCGAAAACCCTCCTGTTATTATTTTTTAATGTGATTTCGTTTTTTAAGACTTACCTTACATAGCATCGCACCCAGTAACAGTTTAAGATTTACTTTAGTTAGTCATGCTTTCTTTCCAGAAAAATAAGACGCATTTTCGACACATGAAACTTTGGGTAATCCACTTTATGCAAAAGATTTTCCGGGCACCGTTCTACGTTGCTCTGTTATTGGCGTTGATGTTTTCCCCACTGCTGGCGAGCGCCGCTGCTGATTCTTCGCCGGATCAGGAGCAAGCAACCGCGGACAGCCAGCCAATCGATGCGCCTGCTGCATTGGCGTCGCTACAAAAGCGGCTCGATACTATCAAGCAACAAGTCTCTAACGTTAAGACCAGCAAGTTACTTGATGGTCTTAACGATGATGCAATAAAATTGGCCGCCGATGCCGACACATTAGGAACGGCATTACAGCCACTGCGTGCGCAGGTTCAGGCCAAGCTCGATGTACTAGGCCCTGCGCCTGCTGCGGGAGCATTGCCTGAAACGCCTCAGGTGATTAAGCAGCGAAAAGATTTTAATGCCAACAAAGCCACACTGGATAACCAGATCCAGCAGGCGGGAAGTATTAAAGCCAGCGCCAACAACCTGTCTGCGCAAATTGTCGGGTTGCGCCGCGACCTGCTGAAAACCCAGCTGGCGCTGAATACCGGAAGTATTTTTGGCCCGACATTCTGGTCTGCTTTAACCTCTCCGTCTGATGACGATCAAGAGCGTTTTGGTGAGTTCAGGCAGCAGATTAAAGATGCCTGGCACCTCGCGTGGCAGCCTGAATGGCGCATTGGCACCGGACTGCTGTTGATCAGTGCGCTGCTGCTGGGCGTGTTTGGCGGTCGGGTGCTTGATGGCCCGTTGGCCTGGCTAACGCCGCGCTGGCTACCGGTTGGTCGCCTGCGTCGCAGCTTCTTTGCCTTTGCTACGGCGATGATCAGTATTATGGCCCTCGGCGGCGCGGCTAAGCTTTTCTCACTGGCCTTTACTCGCATGCCAGACGTCAGCGACTGGGTGCATGAGACTGGCGACCTAATCGTCAAGCTGTCTATTTTCTCCGCGCTGATCGTTGGCCTTGGCCGTGCGCTGCTATCACTGGCGCACCCTAGCTGGCGCTTGCCGGGCATTGCCGATCCGGTGGCGAAAACGCTGGATAGCTTTCCGAAAATGCTGTCTGCTTTTATCCTGATTTTTGGCTTTATCGAACAAACTAATAGTGTGGTCGGTACCAGCGTCGCGGTAACCTTGTTTGGTAACGGGCTTTCGGCTTTGCTGGTGGCATTCAGTGCCGGTTTTGCGCCAATGCGCGTCAACCGTCTGCGTCGCAAGCTGCTGGCAAAAGGTGAGCAACCGGAAGCGCGTTCTACCCTCGCGGGCCTCCTGCATCTGGCGACTAGCCTGGTGGCGTTGGCGATATTTATCGCTCTGGTGATTGGTTATGTGCCGCTGGCACGATTCCTGACCTATGAACTGCTGTGGATTGGTACGGTCATTGCTTGCCTGTATATCCTGATGCATCTGGCCATCGACCTCAGCGAAAGTCTGTTTTCCCCATCGACTACCACCGGAAAACTGCTTAAACATTCACTGAGCGTCAGCGATCGTCATCTTTCGCTGGCCGCAACACTGGTTTCGGCGGTGGCTAAAACCATGCTGCTGCTGATTGCGATCACCTTGCTGCTGGGCGGTAATTTCGGCACCACCACGCCGCTGGAGATTTTCAGTAAATTAGTCGATGTCTGGGGAGGGAAGGGGCTCGAACACCTGAACATTATCCCTGGTCACATGGTCAATGCGCTCATCTTCCTGATCGTCGGTTTCTATGTGTTGCGTTCTGCCAAGCGCTGGCTGGACGTTGATTTCCTGCCGAAAACCAATATGGATACCGGCATGCGCGCCTCACTGGTGACCCTGTTTGCCAACGTGGGTCTGGTGTTGGTTATCCTGGTTACGCTTTCGGTGCTGGGGATTGAATGGAACCGGCTGGCGTGGATTGTCAGTGCATTGTCGGTGGGTATCGGTTTTGGTTTGCAGGAGATAGTGAAGAACTTTATCTCGGGGCTGATCCTGCTTACCGAGCGCCCGGTAAAAGTGGGCGATTTAGTCAGTATTGGTGGAGTAGAAGGGGATATTCGCCGCATCAACGTCAGAGCAACCGAGCTGCAACTGGGCGACCGCTCGACGGTTATCGTGCCAAACTCGCAGTTCATTTCGCAAAACGTGCGTAACGCCACCATGGGTAACGCGCAGGGTGTGGCAACTATCGCGCTGACTTTCCCGTTGGATATCGATCCAGAAGCGGTGCGTAATATTCTGCTTGAAGCTTATCAGTCGCACGAGTCGATTCAAGACTCGCCACCGCCGTCGGTAACGTTTAGTCAATTAGGGCCGGACGGCATTGTGTTGAGTGTCACCGGTTACGTCAGCAGCCCTCGCGTTGTCAGTAAAACCAAGAGCGACTTGCTGTACGAAATCCTTAAAAAGCTGCGCGTAGCAGGCGTCTCGCTCGGCCGTACTCAGACTATGATTTTGGCCAAGCAGGATAGAAATCTGGTGGCGGCAACTCAGGAAGAGGAGCCAAACAGCTAATCTTTCTGCAGACTTGATACTTTCCCCGCGTTAACAGCGGGGAAAGACTTATAGCCAACCCGACTTTTTCAATTTCACGTATAACGCCACACAGCCCACGATAGTTATCCCAAGCGTTACCGGATACCCCCACACATCGTTCAGTTCGGGCATATCTTTAAAGTTCATGCCATAGAGGCTGAAAATCACCGTCGGGATCGCCAGAATCGCTCCCCAGCCCGCCAGGCGTTGCACCACTTCGTTTTGATGGACAGAAACCAGCGCCAAATTTACGTGCATGGCGTTGGCCAGCATCTCGCGCATATCGTCAGTGGTAGTGACTACCTGATGAGCGTGATCCTGCACGTCGCGTAAATAGGCACGCAGCGTTTTCGGCACCAGGCCGTCATGATGCTGAATCAGCTGGTTGCAGATGTCACCCATCGGCATCGCTGCGTTATGTAAAGACAGCAGCTCGCGGCGCAGGCGATAAACTTCATGGACGGCATTTTGATCAAACTCGGATTTAAACATCCGTTGTTCAATCTGCTGAAACTGCTGAGTGTACTCATGCAGAATAGTCAGATAATTATCGACAATCATGTCCAAAATGGCGTAAAGCGCGTAGCCGGGACCTTTCGCCAGCAAGTCAGGGCACTCTTCAGCATGTTTGCGCACCTGTGCGTAGCTCGTAGACGCCCCGTGGCGAACCGTGACCAAAAAGTTTTTACCGACAAACAGGTGGGTTTCGCCGTATTTGATCACATCACCGACCAGCTGCGCGGTTTTCGCCACGATAAACAACGATTCGCCGTATTGCTCGATTTTAGGTCTTTGGTGCGCGGTCAGCGCGTCTTCGATGGCGAGATCGTGCAGGCCAAACTCCTGCTGGATCTCACGCATATATTCATTGGTGGGTTGAACCAGTCCCAGCCAGACAAAAGTATCGGGTTCTTTGATAACTTCACTGATGTCTTCGATGGTCACTTGCTGCAAAACCTTGCCATGACTATAGGCAACGGCGCTTATCACCGATTCTGGGCGTTTTTGGGATGGGGCAGTCATGTCGTTCATGAGAATAGCCAGAGTTTGAGTCGATCGTTTGAAAGTAAAAGGCCGGAGATTAACTCCGGCCTGCCTGACAATTACTGGTTCTTGACCGTTTCAGCCGGTCCAAAAACGCTGTAAGTCGGTAACTTCACGTTCTGGTAAGGCTCCCAACCGCCGCCCAGTGATTTATATAATGAAACCAGATCGGTGCTGGTTTGCACTTTGGCTACCGCGCTCTGCTGGCGCGCCTGTGCCAGCTGGCGCTGGGTATCGAGCACGGTGATAAACGAGGTCAGTCCTTTGCGGTAACCGTCAGTCGCCAGTTCGAAGCTGTTTTGCAGCGCGTTGGCCGAATCTTCCAGGCCGTTAACCCGATCCTGATCGGTGCGATAGTTGACCAGCGAGTTGTCTACGTCCTGCAAGGCAGTCAGTACCGTCTGGCGATAGTTCAGCACGGCATTGGCCTGTTGGGCGCGGGAAACGTGTACGCCAGACACCAAACGTCCTCCCTGGAAGATGGGAATGGAAACCGTAGGCCCGAAGGAATAGAAATTACTGCTCCAGTTGGTCAGATAGCCGGCATCGGTGTTACGCATGCCAAACTGGCCGGTCAATGAAAGGCTTGGGAACAGCTGCGCCACGGAGACGCCAATATTGGCGGTTGCTGAATGCAGGTCTGCCTCCGCCTTGCGCACGTCAGGACGGCGACGCGCCAGCTCCGACGGAATACCCACGGCCACGGCATCTGGAATAGTAGGCAGCGGTTTAGGCTGCACCAGCTCTTTATCCAGCGAGCCGGGGATCTGCCCCAGCAACACGGCTAAACCGTTCATCGCCTGTCGCTGCTGTGCCTCATACTGCGGCAACTGAGCGCGCAACGAACCTAGCTGTGCCCGCGAGTTCTCGACATCTGTCTGCGGCGCAAGTCCGTGTTGAGCCTGGCTCTGCGTCAGACTCAGCGTTTGCTGGGCAACGTCTATCTGAGTCTGGATGGTCGCCAGTATAACCTGGGCACCGCGCAGTTGCAGATAGGTGCGAGCCACTTCTGCCTCGAGCGATACCAGCGCATCGTTGCGGCTTTCTATCGAAGACTCGGTTTCTGCATTGGCCATTTCTACCGAACGACGAGTGCCACCAAACAGGTCAAGCTCCCAGCTGGCATCGAAACTGCCCTGATAGACATTAATCGGCCCGGTGGCAGAATCGATCGCACTGGCCGCTTGTGGACTAATGTTTTCAATTTGGTCCTGCAAGCCGGTGGATTTCAGTTCACCTTTAGCGCCCAACTGCTGGCGAGTCATGCCAACGCTACCATTGACGCTGGGTAGCCAGGCACCTTTCGCCTGTGTCACCTGTTCGCGCGCGCCAACAATACGCAACACCGCCTGTTGCAGAGTGAGATTGCCGGCAATGGCCCGGTCAATCAGGCTATCAAGCTGCGGATCGTTAAACGATTTCCACCATTGAGGATTCGGCTGTGACGCGAGAGCAACAGAGTCAGTCGGATTCTTCTTAGGTTGGTTCATGTCATTAAACGCGGCCGGTGTTTTAGGCTGCGGGGCCTGATAATCAGGTCCGACCGAGCATCCGGCTAATGCCAGCGTCAGTACTGAAAGAGTAAAACGTGATACGTAGGCCGACATAGTTAATGGGCTCCGGCACTGCCTTCGCTCTTGACTGGCGAAAGCAGAAAACAAAATGGGATCAAAATACAGGCAAGCATGACGCAGTAGCTGAACGTGTCGATGTAGGCGAGGATCTTCGATTGCGAGACCATCTCCTGATACATGCGACTGGTCGCCAGCGACGTCGGATCGCCGACAATGCTGGTGAAATCACGTATTGCCACCGCACTTTTCTGCACCGCAAGATTGAACTGCTCATTCAGCGGCGTCATGTTATGCACCATGTGTGCGCTGTTGGCCTGCGTTCGCTCGGTGATACTCGCCGTCGCCGCCGAGATTCCAATCGAGCCGAACACATTACGGAACATAGTAAATAGTGCAGCGCCATCGGCGTTCTGACTCTGCGGCAGCGTGATAAATGCTATCGTTGTCAATGGCACAAACAGGAAGCCTAGCCCCAATGACTGTGCGCTGCGATACATAACCAGCGTGCCAAAATCAATGTTCGGCACCAATGTCATTGAGTACACGAATGAAGCCGCCATGATTGAAAAACCGAAGGCAATCAGATAACGAGTCTGAATTTTCGGCATCATCAGCAGCACCAGCGGAATACTCAACACCACCACCACGGCACCCGGAGTCATGACTAACCCGGACAGGGTCGCGGTATAGCCAAGCTGCTGCTGGGCAAGCTGAGGGATCAGTATCGAGCTGGCATAAAGAATCAGCGCCATGCCGCTCATCAACACGCTGGATACTGCGAAGTTGCGGTCTTTCAGGCAGCGTAGGTCAACCACGGGTTTCTTGGCATAAAGCAGCCAAAATACCGCGCTGACAATTCCCACCAGCGCCAATGCGGCAAAGGTGATGATAAAGTTCGAATGGAACCAGTCTTCATCTTCTCCGCGGTCCATCATGACCTGCAAACAGCCGAGTCCCAAAGCAATCAGGCTGATACCGATGTAGTCGATGCTCAATTTATCTTTGGACTTCTGCTCCCACGGTGGATCTTCCAGCAGGTGATAAATCGCAATCAGAGCCACTATCCCAATGGGAATATTAATCAGGAATACCCAGCGCCAGGTGTAGCTGTCAGTAATGAAACCGCCCAGCGTAGGCCCAAGGATCGGGGCGACGATAATGGCGATAGAGGACAGGCCAAACGCCTTGCCGCGGTCTTCTTTCTTGAAGTAATCCAGCAGTACCGATTGCTGTACCGGCTGCAGGCCGCCGCCGAAAAACCCCTGCAATAGACGGAACAGGATCATTTGCCACAGCTCGGTGGCAATTCCGCACAGGAAGGAGCAAACGGTGAACATCAGAATACAAATCATGAAATAGTTCTTGCGACCAAACGTTCGGCTGAGGAACGCCGAGATGGGCAAGACAATACCGTTGGCGACCAGGTACGAGGTAAGTACCCAGGTGGCCTCATCGTAGCTTGAAGACAGCGTTCCCGCGATGTGCGGCAATGCCACGTTCACAATGGTGGTGTCGAGGATCTCCATAAATACCGCGATGGTGACCACGATGGCCACCGCCCACTGATTATTTTTGGGGACCCAACTGCTCCGTTCGTCACTCATTCAACAGTTACCGTCGGGTCAACAGACAGGCCCAGCGGCAAGGGTTTTTTCGGATCCAGACCACTGTCGATCACTATTTTAACCGGTACGCGCTGAACGATTTTTACGTAGTTACCCGTGGCGTTTTCAGCCGGGAAGGCCGAGAAACGCGAGCCGGTACCTTGCTGGATGCTGTCTACATGGCCGTGAAGTTCGATATTCGGATAGGCATCGATTTTAACGTCCACTTTATCGCCCGGATTCATGCGTTCCAGCTGCGATTCTTTAAAGTTGGCAGTGATCCAGATATCCGGCGAAACCAGCGAGAACAGCGAAGATCCGGCTTGAACCAGAGTACCCAGCTGAACGTTACGCATAGTGACGAATCCGTCAAACGGCGCGCGAACGTCGGCATAGGAAAGGTTAAGGTTCGCGGTTTCCAGCTGTGCTTTAGCCTGCTCAACCTGCTGCTGACGGGCTTCGACGTTAGCGGCGGCATTGCGGATATTTAACTGTACCTGCGCCGCAACCAGAACCTGTGCCTTGGCATTGGCCAAATCGGCATTGGCAGAACGCATCTGTGCGGTTGCGGTATCGATATTTTGTTGCGAGGTGGCACGTGGATCAACGCCGTGCTGACGACGATAATCGGCAGTTGCGTTCAACAGGTTGGCTTCGGCACGAGCTTCCTGCGCCTGAGCCTGAGCCAGCTGTGCAGGATATTGCACTTTGGCCAAATCGTATTGAACCTGTGCCTGATGCAGCTGTGACACGGCCAGACCAAGCTGTGCAGTGGCCTGATCGCGCTGGGCGGTAGCATCTCGTGGGTCAATCTGGACAACCAGCTGACCTTTTTTCACGAATTCGTTGTCCTTGACCGCCAGATTAACCACATAACCGGCAATTTTAGGCGCGACGGTCACGGTGTTTGCCTCGGTAAAGGCGTCATCGGTGGTTTCAAGATTGCGATTCAGGAACCAGAAAATCAAGGCGGCGATCACGATTATCACGACCACAATGCCCAAAATGATTAGCGGTTTTTTACCAGGGCCTTTGCCCTTTTGGCCTTCCTTGTCGTTGTCGTCCTGTTTTTGATTGTTAGTGCTCTCATCAGGGCTACTATGGCCTTCGCCAGATTTGACCTGTGAGGAGTTAATCGCTGATTTGCTGCTGTCCGTTGCATCGTTGGCGTGCTGGGTGGTTTCTTTTTTGTTATCAGTCATATTGTTATGATCGCTGGTTGTGTTGCTCATCGAAGAGTGGGCACGCAGGATGCCTTGATAAGTATTTAAAAGAAGCTCGCTTTACCCTAGAAGATCTTGATGTAAAAGCAAGTAAATTTAAGTCAGTACGTTTACCTTTTAGCCAATTGCTTATCGATTGTTTTGGCGAAAAGGGAAAAATCTTTATGGCAAGTGCAAAAAGTGGCAAACTAGCCCCCTCTGCTGCGAAAACCTTCACATAATTCAATTACCTTTATTAGGGTTTAATTTCTACTTCCTTTCAGCATTGCGAACTCATTTCTTTTTTAAAATTGTTCAATTTTTAGGATAGCCGTGTGACAAATTTAGAGACTTCTTCTGCGGGCAATGACCGAAGTTTAAAAGGTCTGACTCGAATTGCTTCGATGGTGTCACTGATCGTGGCTTTGGTTTTGGTCGGAGTCAAAGTCTGGGCTTGGGTTGCAACCGGTTCCATTGCATTGCTGACCTCTGCGGCCGATGGCCTGGTCGACGTGCTTGCTTCTCTGGTGACGCTGATAGGCGTGCGCTACGCCGGTCGTCCTGCTGATAAAGGTCATCGCTACGGGCACGGCAAGGCAGAAGCGGTAGCGGCCTTTGTCCAGGCACTGTTGCTGGGAGCTGCGGGCCTGGTGCTGGGCATTGAATCGGTAGGGCGTTTGCTGGATCCGCAGCCTTTGGCACAGCTGGGGCTGGGTATCTGGGTGATTATTGGCAGTTCACTGGCCGCCGTGGGTCTGGTGATGATGCAGACTTACGTGGTCAAACGCACGGCTTCGACGGCGATTGCCGCCGACCGCGCGCATTACGTGACTGATGTGGCGGTGAATGTTGCAGTGTTGCTGGCGCTGGTGCTTGAACACTATTTTGGCTGGACGCGTTCCGACTCCACCGGCGCGCTGCTTATCTCTTTCTACATGATTTGGAACGCCAAGGGCATGGCGGCGGATGCGTTAAAGCAACTGCTGGACCGTGAGTTGGATGTTGAAGACCGCAAACGGGTCAGAGCCGCAGTCATGGGCGTTGAAGGCGTGAAGGGCGTGCATGATATTCGCACCCGCAACGGTGGCGATCGGGTGTTTGTCGAATTTCATTTAGAGGTAGATGGCATGCTGTCGGTAGACGTTGGCCACGATATCGGCGACGCAGCCGAGGCCGCTGTTATGCAGCTTTTCACCGCCGCCGACGTCACCGCACACCTCGAACCTGCCGGCATCGACGATGACCGGCTGGACGATTTATTTAAGTAGTTGTTACTCTTCCAGAAAACGATCGTCGATGGTGGCTTGCAACGCCACCATCGCCCTCTCCGCATGGCACATATGTTCTGTCATAATCTGCTCGACCTTCTGCGCATCTTTACGGCGCATTGCATCAATCAATCGATATTGAAACTCAATGCCTTCACTGCGTTGTACCGGTTCTGGGCGTTTGTAAATATCTTTGCATACTGCCAGGTCTTTCAGCAGACGTTGCAGGAAATGGCAGATGAACGCCAACAGCACGTTATCGGAATAGCTGGCTACCACACCATGAAAATCCAGTTCGGCCATACGCTGGTCCCAGCGCTCCTGGTCATCTGCCGGTTCGTGGTCATAAATGCCGATCAGCTCGTGTAATTTGTCAAAGCCTGCCTTGTCGATGTTTTCGATGGCGCTGACTGCGACCACCGGCTCCAGGGCTTTACGCAGGGCATAGATATCGCTGATGGAAATTTGTCGGGTAAACAGATAGTTCGATAGCAGGCTCATCGCACGGGTTTCGCTCATCGATTCGATAAACGCGCCGCCGCCCGGTCCGGTACGAGTGCGAATGAGGCCTTGGACCTCCAGGGATTTCAGCGCTTCTCGCACAGTGCCTTTGCCAGCTGCAAAACGGGTGGTGAGGTCTTTCTCCTGCGGCAGTCGGTCGCCGGGCACCAGATTATCGTTAATGATGGTTTTTTTAATCTCATCGACAATTTCATCGGTGCGCTTTCGTCGCGCTGGGTCGGCGGCAGAGGCACTTTCTTTCGACATTGATTCGTTGGTCATAGGTTCCTTTCCATTAACAAGGGATTGTCGGTAAAGATTATTCCGTTACGGCAACCAGTCTTGGCGCACTGGCCAGCAGGCTTTGAGTGTAAGGATGGGATGCCTGAGCAAAAAGCGTCTGGCTATCTGCACACTCGACCCATTCTCCTAAATACATCACGGCCACGCGGTCTGCGACTGACTCCACCACAGCCAGGTCGTGACTAATGAATATGTAGGATAGGCCAAATTGTTGTTTTAGTTGATCCAAAAGTAATAAAACTTGTGCCTGTACTGAGACATCTAACGCGCTGACTGGTTCGTCGAGCACCAGAATTTTCGCTTCGGCAGCCAGCGATCGGGCAATCGCCAGCCTCTGAGCCTGTCCTCCCGAAAACTCGTGGGGGTAGCAGGCCAGTGCATCCTGTGGCATGTTCACGGCCTGCATTAACTGCTGCATTTTCTCGCGCTGCTGGAGGCTGGAATAGCCGCAAAGCTGTGCCAATGGCACCGCCAGCGTTTCGGCAATAGTCTTGCGCGGATTGAGTGAGGCAACCGGGTCCTGAAACACATACTGGATGGTTTTGCCAAAGGCTCTGGCCCCTCGTTTGCGCCACTGTGCCGCATCCTGACCCATCAATTTAAGCGAGCCGGAGGTGGGATGTTCGAGCCCGACCAGCATCCTCGCCAGCGTACTTTTCCCCGAGCCGCTTTCACCGACGATCGCCAGCGTTTCACCCTGTTGCAGGCTAAATGAGACGTTTTTCACCGCCTGAACCTGATGCTCGGCGCGAGAAAACCAGCGCTTGTCGCGACCAAAGGTTTTAACCAGATTGCTGGTTTCAATTACCTGATTCATGCTTGCTCCTGCCGGGAAGAATACAGCGATTTTACACGCCCAAGAAACTCACGGCCCTGACCCAAATGTGGCACGCAGGCGATCAGCCGCTGGGTGTAGGGATGCTGAGGATGGTTCAATACGCGACTCGTTTCGCCGGTTTCAACGATTTCTCCGTGCTGCATCACCGCCACCCGATCGCAAATCTGGCTGACTACGCCAAAATCGTGAGTAATAAACAGCAGCGTGAGTCCGCGTTCGCGCCGCAGTTGCTGTAGCAGTTCAAGGACTCGCGCCTGCACCGTGACATCCAGCGCGGTAGTGGGTTCATCGGCAATAATAATTTGCGGATCGTTGGCCAGCGCCATAGCTATACCGACACGCTGACGCTGTCCCCCCGAAAGCTGATGTGGATAAGCCGCATAGCGCTGTTCGGCTTCGTTAATCCCCACGCTATCGAGCAGAGCAATCGCCTGTACTTTGGCCTGCTGCTTATTCAGCGGTTGATGGGCAATAATGGCTTCGCTGAGCTGATAACCAATGCTGAACTGCGGGTGCAGCGTGGTTAGCGGGTCTTGAAAAATATAGGCCACGCGAGCGCCACGCCGCTGTTGCAATTTTTGTGATGGCAGAGACAGCATTTCTTCGCCGCAAACGTAAGCCGCACCGCCGACAATCACTGCGGGCGGCGAGGCGACCAGCCCCATGATTGACAGCGCGGTCACACTTTTGCCCGATCCGCTTTCACCGATCAATCCAAGACATTCGCCTTTTGCTACCTGAAAACTGATGCCTTTGACCGCGGCCGAGGCGTGAGGGCCACGACCAAAATTGACCTTTAAATCGACGATTTCCAATAAAGCTTCAGGAAAGCGTGGTGCGGGGATCGACGGGCGCTCAACCTCGGTGATGGCTTTCGCACGCTGCAAAACGCCCGATTTTAAGCGCGGATCCAGCAGATCCCGCACGCCATCGCCCAGCAAGTTGACGCTAATCACCAGTAGAAAAATCATCACCCCCGGCACCAGCGTAACGTGCGGCGCGCTGAACATCTGCTCGCGGCCCTGACCCAGCATCGAACCTAAATCGGCATTCGGCGGTTGAGTGCCAAGGCCTAAAAACGATAAACCCGCGGTTTCGAGGATCATCCAGCCGAGGGTGGTTGACATGGTGACGACAATAATCGGTAACACGTTGGGCAGTAATTCGGTAAACAGCACCTGCCAGTGATTTTTGCCGGAAAGCCGCGCTGCCTGAATAAAATCACGCTGGCGTAAACCGAGAGTTAATCCACGAATGTTGCGGGCAAAAAACGGAATATTGACGATAGCGATGGCGTAAAGCGCGTTAAGCAGGCCGGGGCCAAGCACGGCGACAATCGCCAGCGCCAGCAAAATATAAGGAAAGGCCATCAACATATCGATAAAGCGCATCAGCAGACTGTCGGTGCGGCCGCCCGCATAGCCCGCAATTAAGCCAATCAGCGTTCCCAGCAGCGCGGCAAGCACGGTGGCGCTGATACCGACCACCAATGAAACACGAGTGCCCCACAGCAGGCGCGATAACAAATCGCGCCCCAGAGCGTCAGTGCCGAGCCAGTGACCCGCAGTGAGCGGCGGCTGCAGGCGTTGCAGCAAATCGGTCGCGTCCGGATTGGCCAGCGGCAGCCACGGGGCAAGCAGCGCGGCGACAATAATCATCAGCAGTACCAGCAGGCCGCCTGCCGCCAGACGATTGTTTAACAGCAGCGCGACTGTCGAGGGGCGATGGCGAGCGGGGGAACTATTGCGCGTGTCGGTCATGATTTCAGCCTCGGATCGAGCAACGCCTGCATGACGTCGGTGAAAAGATTGATCAGCACATAAGCCGCGGCAGCAACCAGCACGCCGCCCTGAACCAGCATAATATCGCGGGTCGAAACCGCTTTGACCAGCATTGCGCCCAGCCCCGGCCACTGAAAAACGGTCTCGATATATACCGTGCCGCCGAGCACGAAACCGGCCTGAATACCCACCACTGGTATAACCGACACCAGCGCCATGCGAAAGGCGTGACGATAAATGACTTTGCGCTCGCTCAGCCCCTTGGCTCGCGCGGTGCGGATAAAGTCCTGACGCAGCACCTCAAGCATGGCGGTGCGGGTCAGGCGGGCAATTACGCCGGTGGCAACAATCGACAGGGTAATCGCGGGCATCACCAAATGGTGCAAGATGTCGGTCCAACCGCCTCCACCCCAGGCTTCAACCATGCCAGATGCCGGAAACCACTGAAGCTGCACGGCAAACAGCATGATCATCAACAGGCCAATCCAGAATGAAGGCAACGAAATGCCGACCAGTACCAGCAGGGTAATTAATCGATCGCCCCAGCCAAATTGCCTGACCGCCGAGAAAATGCCGGCCAATATGCCGAGCGCGGTGCTTAACAACAGCGCGCTGCCGCCGAGGATCAGCGTAGCGGAAAACCGCTGCATCACTTCATCGATTACCGGGCGGTTCAGCACGTAGGAGCGCCCAAAATCGCCGTGCAGCATGTTGTTGACCCAAATCAGGTATTGCTGCCACAGCGGTTTGTCAAGCCCTAATTCCTGATTGATGCGCGCGACGTTTTCTGGCGTCGCCCAGGCTCCCAGCAGCGCCTGGGCCGGATCACCCGGGATCATCGACATAATGAAAAACACAATCAGCGACAGGCCGATAAATATCGGCACCGTGGCCAACAGGCGTTTGATAACGTAGCTCCACATAAAGTCTCTCCGTTATTGGCGCGGCAAATACCGCGCCCGCTTACTGTTTGCTGACGTGATTAAGCAGCAGGGTAAAGTTTGGCTGTAGCGAGAAGTTTTCCACTCGGGAAGAGGTCACGGCGTCCTGTTTCCAGTTGGCAACGAAAATCCACGGCGCATCCTGATGCACCAGCGCCTGAACCTGTTTGTACAGTTTGCCGCGCTCATCCTGCGAGGTGCTTTCTCTGGCCTTGTCGAGCAGAGCATCAACTTTGGGATTGCTGTAATAACCTGAGTTGAAGCCACCTTTATCTGGCCACGCCTGAGTTCGTAAAGTCAGGAACGGCAGGGTATCCGGGTCGTTGGTCATCCACGCCATTTCCGCCATATTGGTCTGTTTGTTCAGACCCGCGTTCACTTTTGACAGATAGGTATTCCATTCATAAGTCTGAATCGCGACGTTCAGCCCGACCGCCTTGAGATCTGCCTGAATCGCGGTGGCCATCGGGATTGGATCCAGCATGCCGGATCCTCCTTCCGTTACGTAAAACGTCAGTTTGGCTCCCTCGGCTCCGGCAGCTTTAAGCAATTCCCGCGCCTTTTGCGGGTCATAAGGGTAAGGTTTCACCGCATCGTCATGCGCCCAGCCAAAGGCAGAAGGGATCGGGCCATCCGCCACCGCCGCCGAGCCTTGCAGGATATTTGTGACCATCGACTGTTTGTTAATCGCGTAATTCACCGCCTGACGAACGCGCACGTCGTTGAATGGGGGAACCTGAGTATTGAGCATCACGTACCAGACGTGCGGGCCGGTGGCCTGATGCAGCTGGAATTTAGGGTTATTGGCAAACAGTTTTACGCTGTCTGGCGGAACTTCGACCATGGTATCAATACCGCCAGACAGCATTTCTGCCACTCGGGTATTGCCATCGGTGATAGGTCGGAAAACCAGCGTTTGCAGCTCGGGCTTGCCTTCCCAGTAGTGGGCGTTGGCGTTTAACACCACGCGCTGGTTTGACTGCCATTCAACAAAGCTGAATGCGCCGCTGCCCACCGGATGATGGCCAAAATCTTTGCCGTATTTCTTGACCGCCTCGGGAGAAACGATGAGTCCGGTTGGCGTTGCAAGGTTAGACAGGAAAGGGGCAAACGGCTCTTTAAGACTAAAGACAATTGTTGCGGCGTCGGGTGTCGTTATATGGTCGATAGAAGAAAAGAAGAACGACAACGGAAAGGGACCGGTTGAATAATAAGGATTTTGCTTGTCGAGCATGCGCTCAAAGGTGAATTTTACCGCGTTGGCATCTACCGCGCTGCCGTCCTGGAATTTAACGTTTGGGCGCAGGTGGAAGGTATAAGTCAGCCCATCTGGACTGATTTCCCAGCGTTCGGCCAGTGAAGGCTCAATGTCCAGCTTGCCGGGCCCGTTGCGCACCAGCCCGTCATAAATATTGACCAAAATGCGCGAGTCATTGGCCGCCGTTGCCACCTGCGGGTCCAGCGATTGAGGTTCGGCAACTTGTCCAATTAGCAGCACGTTGGCCGGGGAAGCAGCAAAAGTCAGGGACGGCGCCGTGAGACTACAGGCACCTATCCACAGCAGGAAAAATCCTTTTTGTAGCGCAGTTTTCATATCAACCTCTCCAATGATATAGGCGGTGGTCAAAAGTTGTTCTTTTATATTTATGGGTATAAATTGATCTGATTGCAATAATTTATGCGTATAAATTAGCTTTCAATTTGAATCCACTGTCATCACAGTTTTGAAAACAGGAGCGCCATGATGACTTTTTCACTCGTCGCTCGCGACCCCAAAACCGGTATGTTCGGGGCAATTACCGCGACCGCAGGCCCTGCCGTTGGGGCCTTGGTGATTCACGGTCACAGCCACACCGGGGCCATTGCTACTCAGGCTATGACCAACCCGCTTTACGGCATTCAGGGGTTGGCACTGCTGAAACGCGGATTTAATGCTCGGCAAACGCTTGACAAACTGCAGGCCGATGACCCGGAACGTCAACGGAGGCAATTGATTATAGTGGATAAATCAGGAAATACAGCCCATTGTAACGGCATTCACTGTCAGGAATGGGTCGGCAGCCGCATTCACGACAATCTGGCTGTGGCTGGTAATTTTCTTGGCGGACCGGAAACACTGGACAGCTTGATAGAGAGCTTTGTGCTGCATCAGGCATTGCCTTTTCCCCAACGTATGCTGGCAGCGATGCAGGCCGGGGCGAAGCAGGGCGGGGATCGGCGAGGGTTGAGATCTGCGGCACTCAAAGTGTGGAATGACCGAGACTATGCTGACATTGATGTGCGTGTTGACTGGTCTGAACGCCCGCTTGAGGCGCTGGAAGAGGTGTTGAGCGAAGTGCAGGGGGCGAGTTACGCGGATTTCTTCGAACAACTTCCCCGCACTCACTGTAGCGACTGGCGGCCGTAGCGGCGGGAAAATCAGGATTTTTGGCAGCCGGTGCGAATGTCCTCACACAGCAGTCTGGCACAGCCGATACTGAGTTCTTTACGCGTGTGCGCATCGCCCGGCAAGCGCGCCATTTGATCCAGCATACCGACAAAACATTGCCCCATCTGTACCGCGCTGATGTCCTGTCGATACAGTCCGTTGCGTTGTTCTTTGGCGATGTTCTGGCTTATCCACTGTGCCAGCCCGGCTTTGGTTTCGGTGCAGCCCGGCGGCTGGAAGAAGCCAATCTGAGTAAGGTCAGGATCTTCGGCAAGAAAATCAAGCAGCATCTGGAAACTCAGCGCAACGCGGTTAAAAACCTGCTCGGCATGGGCGTCACCTTCAATTAAAAAGGTCAGCGTTAACGCTTCGAGACGCGAGCGAAATTCAATCATCAAATCATCGTAAGCCATCTCTTTGCTTTCGAAATAGCAGTAAAAGGTGGGCTGTGACACGCCAGTCGCCTTGACGATATCGCTGACTTTAGTGTTGTGATAACCCAGACGGGCAAATTCCGCCGCCGCGTGGCGACGAAGATTGGCGTGGGTGCGTTCACCTTTGCTAAGCGCGGCGCCGTTTTCGGGCACCGCTGTGTTAGAAGGGGAAGACGTTTTGTTACGCATAACGACTTTCACAATTCCTTTATGACTATTTATTAAAAAAGGCTATCTCGTGAACTAGGCGCTTTCAGCGGCAAGTTCACGGTTGGCACTGCGGCTGGCAACTACCATAACCAGTCCCAACAGTGCGAGTACGGCCCCTGCAGCAGGGATCCAGGCATAGTTCAGGCCAGAGCTTATTACTCCGCCGCCCAGCGCTGCACCCAATGCGTTACCGAGGTTGAATGCCCCGATGTTAACCGATGAAGCCATACCGGGAGCTTCGTGCGCTGCATCCATGACGCGCATCTGCAGTGGTCCAATGAGTCCAAATGACATCATGCCCCACAGTACCATAGAGACTGCGGCGCCGATGTGACTTGTCGCAGAGAAAGGCAAAGCAAACATCGAGACAGTCAACAGGCTGAAAAACAATATTAAAGTGCCATTGACCGAGCGGTCAACCAGCTTGCCGCTGATCAAATTGCCGAGGGTAAAACCAACGCCAATCAGCATCAGCATCAGGGTAACAAAATCGCCTGAAGCATGAGTCAGCTGCTGGAGAATAGGTGAGATGTAGGTGTAGACCGTAAACATCGCACCGGCACCGAGCACGGTGGTTGCCATCGAACGTAAAACCACCGGGCGCACTAGCACTGAGAGTTCTTTCTTAACTTGAGGCATTTTGCCAGTTTCACCCTTGGGCAGCGTGAGGGCGAGGGCTATCAGGGCGAGAGCGCCCAAAACGGCTGTGAGGGCAAAAGTGGTGCGCCAGCCGATAGTCTGACCAATCCAGGTCGCCACAGGGACGCCGCCGATATTGGCAATGGTCAAACCCATAAACACCAGTGAAACAGCACTGCCGCGCTTGTGGGCAGGAACCAGGCTCATTGCTACCAGCGCGCCAAATCCGAAGAACGCCCCGTGGGAGAAGCTGGTAACCAGACGAGACAGCAGCAGCATGGTGTAGTTAGGGGCGATAGCAGACAACAGGTTGCCGATAATGAAGATGGCCATCAGTACCAGCAGGCCGGTTTTACGACGAAAGCGACCGAGCACTATCGTCATCAGCGGGGCACCGACCATCACGCCGATCGCATAGGCGCTAATTAACAACCCAGCGGTAGGAATCGACACTCCAACACCCTGTGCAATTGTTGGCAACAGGCCCATTGGTGCGAATTCGGTGGTACCGATCCCGAATGCACTCAGTGCCAATGCCAGAAGTGGCCATTTGGACGACATAATTTTACCCTCAAATAATAATTAGCTGTTTATTGAGCTGCGATCAAAAGTGTGATCGCCCGCTCATTCTTTGGAAAATCTTACTTAGTAGTAAACTTACTTGCAAGTAAGTTTTTCGCCTGTGAGGGTTCAATTTGTGCTAAATAAAGCAACATTTTAGTGACATTGTCACTTACTGCTGAGAGTTGACGATTTCCTCATTCACCCATTGCATAAGCTGCTTGACTGCTTTTGAAAGAATTTGGTTCTGACGCAAGATATAACCCAGCCGCGTGGCGGGGAATTCGGGCAACGGGGTAATCTTGGTGGTGAGGTGTTTCTTGGTACGCAGGGAAAACTCGGGGACGATGGCGACGCCAAAACCGGCCTCCGCCCAGTCGATTTGCGCGTCCACGCTGCCGACTTCCATTACTCTATAACGAGGTAAATTTAACAGCGGCAACGCCTGATCCAGCAAATCACGGGTGCGGGTATCGTGGCCAAGCAGGATCAGCGTGGGTTGATCGGCATGGACAGTTTCCTCGGATTGCTGCTGCCAGGCCTGTAAATTATTGCCCAGTGCACACCATTTGATTTGCTGTAACTCTGTGAAGTACAGCGGTTGGCTCTCCTTTTGTTCGATCACAAAACCCAGGTCGGCCTTGGCATTTTTTACCAGTTCGGACGCCTGCGATGAAGTGGTATTAACCAGGGTGAAATCGATGCCGGGAAACTCTTTCTTAAATAGCTGGAAAGGCTTGATAAGCAGCAGACGCGAAATAATATCGCTGGCGGCGATAGTCAGGGTGCCTCGGCTCTGGTCATTAATGGCGTTTAAATCGGCCTGGCAAACCTGCAACTCCATTAAGGTGCGTTGACTGGTTTCCAGCAGGCGAAAACCGGCCTGTGTCAGCCGAAATGGGTTACGTTCAATCAGTTTTACTCGCGTAGTTTGCTCGAGCTGCTTGATCTGCAGGCTAACGTTTGGCTGCGTCATGTGCAGCGCCGCCGCGGCTTTGCCAAAATGTTGCAGCTCTGCCAGCGTGACGAAGGTTTTTAACCAGTTGATATCTAGCATCTATTAGAATTTCTCTCGAATTTATTCGTCATTTTCAACGTTTGAAATTGAACACTCGTAATGACGAATCTATATGGAATCCTTATTGAGATGATAATTATAATTAATTTCTCATATTTAAACTACCGCCGTAGCATAGCTCCTTAACCAATGAGGAGAGTTGAATATGCCGTCGATTGTGGTTGTAGGTGCAAACTGGGGCGATGAAGGCAAAGGCCGCATCGTAGATTTACTGGCAGCAGATGCCGCAGCAAGCGTCCGTTTTCAGGGCGGTAACAACGCGGGTCACACCGTTGTTAACGACTTCGGTACCTTTAAACTACACCAATTGCCGAGCGGCATTTTCAACAAAGGCTGTATAGCCGTTCTCGGCCCTGGCATGGTTATTAGCCCTGCCGCGTTGACTCAGGAAATCGCAGAAGTTAAAGCCGCTGGCGTTGATGTCAAACTGTGCATCTCTGACCGTGCAACTCTGTGCCTGCCGCTGCACGCATTGGAAGATACTCTTGAAGAACAACGCCTTGGCGATGCAGCCTACGGCTCTACCCGTCAAGGCATCGCGCCGGCCTACGGCGACCGCGTTATGAAAAAAGGCATCCTGATTGGTTGGTTGAACCAGCCTGAAGTATTGCAGGAACGTATCCAGTTCATGCTTGACTGGAAACTGCCACAGCTGAAAGCGCTTTACCCAAGCTTTGACTTCAACCAGACCGCTGCTGAAATGACTGCATGGCTGCTGGACGTAACGGCACCTTGGCGCGAATTCATCTGTAACGTGACCGAGCCACTGAAAGCGTTGCAGAAACAAGATGCTAACCTGCTGTTCGAAGCGCAGCTTGGCGCAGGTCGTGACCTGGTTTACGGTGAATATCCTTGGACTACCTCGTCCAACGTGACCGCCGCTTACGCCGGTATCGGCAGTGGTTTGCCAGCTTTGCGCCCCGAGCGCGTCATTGCTGTAGCCAAAGCGTTTAGTTCTTCTGTAGGTACCGGCACGCTGGTAACCGCAATGGAAGAGCAGGACAACTTCCGTGAAAACGCCAACGAGTTCGGTGCTACCACCGGTCGTCCGCGTGACATGGGGTACTTCGATGCGGTTGCAACTCGCAACGGCGTTGAATTGCAGGCTGCGACTGAAATCGCCCTGACTAAAATTGACTGTCTGTCTGGCCTGGCTGACCTGAAAATCTGTGTCGCCTACGCCGGTGAGCATACCGAGAACCCAATCTGGCCTCAGACTGCTGCTCTGGCACCGGTTTACGAGAAGATGGAATCGTGGCAGGAAGATATCACCGGTTGCCGTACTTTCGAGAGCCTCCCGGTTGCCGCACAGCGTTACGTTGAGCGTATCGAAGAACTGATGGGCGTTCGCGTCAGCATGGTTTCTGTCGGTCCAGAACGTGACCAGATGATTAATCGTTAATCATCGATTAGAAATTTGTCTAAAAAGCCCCGCCACGGTAAGTGAGCGGGGCTTTTTTTGGCCTGACATTGCTGTTACAACCCTTTGCAATCAAGGAATTCCATTAGGATCGCGGTTAAACCGCATTGAGTCTTGCAATGATGGATGCTGTCCCGCGTTGACAGCCTACAACAGGCAGAGGCCTAATGTAGACGCCGACAGAATTATCAATAATTACTCAAAATCTTAAGAGAAGAAATTAAGCCGATCTTCAATATCAATTTTGGCGGCGGTTAATTTCTCAATGTAAAAGTCTTGATCATACTTAGCCCTGATGGCCGGTGAGAGTATGGTAATGGAGAATTTTCCAAAATTAGTCTTAAGTGCTGCTGAAAAAGTACACACTCCTTCAATGTGATCTTGTTCGTCAATGCCAATACCGGTCTCTCTAATTTTTTTTATTTGTTGGATAAGAGAATCACGGGTGACCTTTGAGCCGCGAGCAACAATTATATTCTCCGGTATGTATTTCTCGATTAACTCATCTGGCAGTGTTGACATTAGTACTTGCCCAGCCGCTGTTGCATAGCAGGGGGCTTCAAGACCAACGGGGAATGAAACTCGCAGATCCCGCTCATAGATAATACAATCGGCAACATGCAATTTATCGCCATATAGTGTGGCCAGCGAAACGGACTCCCTGACTTCGGAGGATAAATTACGCAAGAAGGGACGCGTGCTGGCAACAAGATCGGATTGAGTATTTTGCAGCAGAAGGCCCAAGCCAGGACCCATTCGGTAGCCACCGCCTTTACCCGTCTGTTCGACAAGTAACTCAGACTCGAGCGTGGCCACGATGCGTTGTACAGTAGAGCGAGGGAAATTGACACTTTGCGACAGTTCGCTGAGCGACATACCTGAAGGGGTATTGCTTAACTGTCGTAATACGTCAACAGCCTTGTGCAAGACCTTAATTCCACTCTCTCTGTTTTCACCAGACATGATCTTCACCAGACATAATGTTCACTTAATGCGTTTTACAAAACGGCATTTTAGATTAAAAAAAAAGGGACGTAAAACATTACGTCCCAAGTGTAACAGTCATTGAGAGTGAATATTATTGTTTTAAACTATGTCGGATCATACGGTCGTACTCGGGAATAACATTTTCAATAAAAAGAATTTTATCAGCCATTAACGTTAATTCTGAAGACTGGGCGTTTTCTTTAACAATTGCATGCAACTGTGTCGTGTCTTCGGCATTAAAGTCTTTTTGAGCAAGAACATCTTTCTTCCACTCTGAAATATTCTTAAATAATGAATTCGGAAGCTCCATGAGTGCAGCTTGTCGACTTAAGGCGCGAATCGTCCTATTAACTTCTAAAGCTCGGTTACCTTCTAAAACAACTTCTTTGCGTGTTTTATCAACCTCTTGCATCGAGGAGGTTGCCAGCTTATCAATTATTCTGGCATTGATTCTCTCGATGGTCTTGAAACGATCCCCTTTGTCAATCTCCAGGGCATCATTCATTTCACTATTGAACAATTTTTTACCCGATCCAAATGAGTTAAATAGGGTATTTATTGGAATTAATACAAACAAACGCTGCAATACTAAAACACCCAAGGCTATTGCCAATGTACGGACAACCGCGAAAGATATATCCAGCGTATAATCAAAATTGTTTTCTGGCAGAACTGTGACTAAATATCCAATATTAAAACCTGCCGAAGCAGCAAAGGAAGATAGGCTTGAAAGTCCCATTAAACCAAAAAATAGTGGTATGCCAGCAATAATTATATATAGCTCAATGGCTGATGGCATCTGAGCGGTAATTATATAAACCACTACACCTACAGGAACGGACAATAGCATTCCTTTGACAACCTTGGCGATTAAAATATCCGCATGAGGCAGTCTGCTGAACATAATACTAAACACGATAGGAACTACGCATATTAAAAAGCTATAAGTCCATGATGTAATGTACCACATGAAATAGGCGATAACAAAATATGTGGCAGTACGTGTTCCGTTGCGCAAGAAATTATTAAAATCAAAAGTCTTTTTAACCTTTATTGTGGAGTTATAAAACTTCCGATCGTGGAATAATTTATTTTGTAACTCTTTCATCGTACAAAAACTTTTGACACAAGAATGCAGTTTATCGACAAAAACAAACTCTATTGGAGTCAGGGACCCATTTGCGAGATGGTCTATTTTTTCTCTCAATACGTTGCCCATTAGCATTAATTCGCTATGCTCTTTGTCAATGGCATGTAACGCGTGATGCTTGAGTTTTAGCAAAGAGAGGAAATCCTGGAAACAAGCTTTCAGATCACCCGAGACCTTATCATTATTTTCCAGCAAAAATACGCTGTCACCAAAGACTGTAAACGCCATCTCATTTATTTTTCGCGCAATTCGTGCGGCATTCCGTGAGGTATTGCCCTCAAATGTACTGTGTTTGGCAGTATCGTCGATTTGCGCTATCAAAGAGGTGATTTTCAGTAATGATTGTTTATGATCTTTCTCTGGATCAATTTCCTCTGACAGTAGATCAATAAGCTGTTTTGTACTTCCTTTCAGCATATCAGCTGAATACATTGGCCAGAAGCAAATACTAACAAAGGCTACCCAGAAAATACCGAAAATGATAGTCCCCACACGGTCGAGAAATATCTCCATCAGCGTATAAGGTGTCGGCCCCAAAATTACCGGGACCATCACCATAATACAAATAGTTACACAGGTGAAGGCGCAGCAGAACGACAAATTCATATCACGCGTGTTATAACCGATCCCTGAAAAGATAAAAACAAGTATTGCTACACACATCACAGTCAGTAACGGACTTTGCAGCGTGAAAGACATCATTATGAGGCCAATCAGCCCCCCAAGGATGGTTGCTACGCATTGAGCCATACATTTCTTTAAAACCTGTGCGTGATCAAGACCAAAGAATGAAATAATTCCGGTGATCGTGACCCACACAGGGTGCTCAAAATTCATTAAGAGCGCGATAATCAAACCACCCCATACGGAGATACTTAACTTTATCCCCGTACGCACGGCAAATTTGTTCGTTAACAGAAAAGAGTCCGATGCTGGTCCCATTTTATACTCCGGAAAAACTTGTTTTAATCTAGAACCGCGCCAATATCAGCCAGAATTGAATGCATCCCGGAAGTTCTAGCTTTATCGTCCGCATTAACAACCCGCACACTTGCAGACATACCGGATGAGATATTCATATCCGCTGGAATATTATCAATCTTGATATTTACCGGGATACGTTGCGCTAATCTAATCCAGCTATAGCCTGCCTCGACATCGGGTAGCATTTGATTTCCCGCCGTAATATTCGTGTTGGAAATACCTGCATCGATTGAAGTCACGTGTCCGGTAAGATGACGAGTACCCGCCATCATCCAAATATCCACGCTGTCACCAATATGAATTTCTGGCAGCTTGGTTTCTTCGAAATAACCGGTCAGGTAGTAACTTCCTTTAACCGTTAACGCCAGTTTGGTCACACCCTTGTTGACGTAATCGCCTTTAGAAACATCCAGGTTAGTGATCTTTCCGTCATCGGGAGATAGGTAAGTGGTGCGTTGCAAGTCAATCAGCGCAGACTGCGTTTCAGCCTGGGTTTCCTGATACGTGGCCAGTGCCGATGCCGCATCCAGACGAGAGTTATCAATGTCTTCTTTACTCACCGCAGTTTGCAAACGCGCACGGCGATCGGCAATGTTTTGAGCGCGTTGCCAGGCAACTTTTGCCTGAGCTTCCTGTGCAACAGCCTGATCGTAGGCCACCTGATAGCGTGCCTTATCAACGGTAAACAGGACCTGGCCCTTGCTTACCTGTGAAGTGTTGTGTGCATTGAGCTCTGTGAGCCAGCCTGAGACGTCCGGTGCGATATTAATAACATCTGCACGAACTCTGGCATCACGTGTCCAAGGGGTATACATATATTTGTTCCATATATATGTCGCCGCACAAACAATGAAAACAATCAGGATGAGTGTTATAAGAATGTTAATTGTTTTTTTCATTTACCGAATACCGTAGTCATTTGAATCAGGATAACCAATATAAAAGCACTGAGCCCAACAAGAGGTTCAAGCTTTTTCATAAAAGCAGGAAGCAACCTGGCAATAACATTGTTCAATATTAATGATGCCACTATGGCGATGAGAACCATGCGCGTAAACGGGCTCCATAGTAGATCCATAAAAACTAGCTCATGCACTGCCGCCTCCAATAAATCTTTATAAATCATTATGTTGTTAATTCTGGCATCAATTGTGAAAGAATTAATCAACCACAGTATGATAATGTTAACCGCATTGTGATACAAACTTTGAATCTTAAGATCACAATTAGTGCTAATTAAGCAGAGAGGTTGGTTATAATTTATGCCTATGAACGAGAGCTCGCTTACTGACGACAGTGCAGGGACGTCTGTGCAGTCAATAAGTCGTGCCATGCAAATAATCCACCTTTTGGAGGCAACGGCTTACCCGTTAACGCTGGGTCAGATTGCCAAACAGGTTTCGCTACCGCGCTCGACGGTGCAGCGTTTAACCAATGCTTTGAAAGAGGAAGGCGTGTTGACCTCATTGCCGGGGTTAGGCTTGGCGTTACAGAAGAAAGGGGCGGCGAGCTGTAAAAACAGAACCCTTAATCTGCTTTCTGAAAATGGCAGCAAAGGACTGGCTGCGTTCAAATGCTATCTGGAAAATCCCTATTATGAGGATAACTCATTGATAATTTGCAATATAAACGAAAAGAAAATGACCCCAGTACTGTCAGTTTCACCACGAGTTCCCTTCGCATTTAATTTAGAAGCAGGTCTCGATGATGCTCTTTTAAAGGAGATTCATGCTTATCTAAAGAGTCAGATAGTGGCAATCGATAAAAGCAAAGGTATCAATAATCCTAACATCCTGAAAAATGATGCTAATTCAACCTACGTAGAAAAGGGAGGAATTAATCCCTACCTTGGAACAGTTTCTGTGATTAAAGAATACCAAGGTGAAAAATATTCAATGACTATTTTTGGCCTGATTTCTAATATAAAAAAATACTTTGGTAAAAAGTAAGTCAGGCCAAAAAAATAAATCTTATAATGATGGAAGTAAACGATGAATCGTATAATGCAAGAAAGTGTCATTAAAAGCCTTTTAGACTGGATTGAAGAGAACTTACACCTTCCGCTTTCCGTCGACTATGTCGCCAGCAAAGCGGGATATTCAAAATGGCATCTTCAGCGAATCTTTAAAGACCATACCGGCATCACTCTAGGTGATTACACCCGAGGGCGCAGGCTTTCCGAGTGCGCTACTATTTTGAAAATCACCAAAAGGGATATTTATGATATCGCTCTGGAGTACGGATTTGACTCTCAGCCGCACTTTTGTCGAGCGTTTAAAAACCAGTTTGGCGTTACTCCCAGGGCTTTCAGGAAGTCTGAAATATTAGAAACCAGGCAGTTTTGTGCGCCGATAAAATATAACAGCGAGCCTTCACTCGAAGCTAATATTGTGACACTTGAAAAAATGCAGCTAGTGGGCAAGAAGAAAGAGATTCGTAGCGAGGTAGGGGATAATGAATACTTCAATTTCAACTCCAGAATGAAGAGTTGGGATGACCATTTCCCCCATTTGGTGGATAAACCTGCCTCACTTATCGGCCTGGTTGACTATATATCTGCAAGCAATTCAAAGCGGGAATATGCGTTTCAGTATACGATGGCCACGGTTCCATCAGATGCAAATATGCCTGCTGACAATGGAGAGTTGATTACCATTGAAAAAGGAAAATATGTGAAATTTCAGTATGATGGTGCCATGGATGGAATGCAGGATTTTCTTTACAAGATTTACTCGGTATATCTATCAAAAAATAAGCTGATTCGTCGCAAAGGCGAAGATATCGAAATCTATACTCCTATGATGTCGAGCATCAAGAATCACGGCATTAACTGCCAATACTATGTCCCGATTATATGACCGCACGGCCTTATTTCAGTTTTACCTGCATCAAATCACTAAATCGCGTGGTATAGGCGGGGGAGAGCATCTCCCGCTTCATCTCCCAGCTTTTGGCAATCCCTTGGCCGGCGAACCACACTCGGCCTATGCCTCTGTGATGGATATCATCCAATGCTGCCATCAACTGTTCGCTTTTTGCGCGCGGTGGATGCTCATCAAACAGGCCAGGTTGGGAGATACCCTGACTGTAAAAATCCCCCAGCATAACGCCACATTTTTGGAAGCGATGACCTTCCTGCCAAATGGCATCCAGGCATTTTGTGGCAGCGGCGATAATATCTCGCGTATCTTGCGTTGGGGTTTCAACGCGAGTGGAAGCCATATTGCCATAGTAAATTTCGCCCGCTGTGAAGGGGCTGGTTTTGACAAACGCGGATATATGGCGGCAGTACTGATGCTCCTTGCGGAGTTTTTCTGCCGCGCGGTTGGCATGACTGCAAATAGCTTCGCGCATTAATTCATACTGTGAGACGCGGTCACCAAACGATCGCGAACAAATGATTTGCTGTTTGGTGGGAATAAATTCCTCCATGGCCAGGCACGGCTCACCGCGCAGCTCGCGCACCGTTCTTTCCAGCACTACGCTAAAATGCTTACGGATAAGTCCGGTCGGCGCATCGGCGAGATCCAGCGCGGTCTCAATTCCCATTCCATTTAGCCTTTTCGAGATCCTTCGGCCAACGCCCCAAACCTCACTTACGTCAACCAGCGCCATGAGTTTACGCTGGCGTGCCAGCAATGAAATATCGACCACGCCCTGCGTGAGAGTCCATTTTTTAGCCGCGTGATTGGCAAGCTTGGCCAGCGTCTTGGTTGGGCCAATGCCGACGCCGATGGTTAGCCCTGTCCATTTGTAGACTTTTTCCCTGATTTCTCTGCCAAATTCTTCAAGGTTTTTGCAATGGCTGACGCCTGTGAGGTCTAAAAATGCTTCGTCGATCGAGTAAATCTCAAAGGCGGGTGCCATCTCTTCAAGAACTGTCATAACGCGATAGGACATATCGGCGTATAGCGCGTAATTGCTGCTGAAAATCACGGCGTTATGCTGTTCGCATTCGCGGCGAACTTTAAAATACGGCGCACCCATTTTTATCCCCGCCACTTTTGCCTCCTTATTTCTGGCGATCACACAGCCATCATTATTGGATAACACCACGATTGGGCGACCCTTTAGATCAGGGCGAAATGCCGCCTCGCAGCTGGCATAAAAGGAGTTAACGTCGGCAAGGGCAAACATTATTGAAAACCGTTAATGCTAAAGGTCACAACACCAAAGATTTCCAGTTCATCGCCGCCGTCGCGGGGAATAATTGTCGGAAAATTGGGATTCATCGGTTCGAGTTTTATGAAAGGGTGGGTACAAAAGCGTTTCACTGTATATTCCCCCGCCACGCAGGCGATGACAATATCGCCGTGTTTAGCCGTCAGGCTTCTGTCTACCACCAGCATTGATCCTTCGTAGATCCCGGCATCAACCATCGACAAGCCTGTTGCGGTTACAAAGTAGGTTGCCGCCGGATGACTAACGCATAACTTATTGAGATCGATACCCTTCTCGATATAGTCCTGCGCCGGGCTGGGAAAACCGGCCTGCACCAGCTCTTGATAAAGGGGCAGATTAAGCTCTTCTGGTGAAATTGCCGCTCGCGAAAAATTCATAATGGCGCTCCATAGCTATACTGTTTATGCATACAGTATAATCATGCTTTAGGAGCTTTGGGAAGCAGGACGAACAGCGTCAAAACGGTAAAGCTGGTTAAGTGCCGTTAAAATAACAGAGTTTATTTTTTAGAAAGTAAAATCCGTGCTTAGAAAGTCGATCCCTGCGCTTTACCGTTGTAAATGACTGTGCCGGAGCTGATGCATGTGTTCAGCCGCCGAATTTCAGCGCACCATGTTTGTTCGATATTGTAAGTTTTAGGTTAATTTTGATGTGTATTTAAGGCATATTCAGCACAAAGCCGTCTTCAAATCCGCTCTCTTCATACGATGTTGAGTAAATAATACCCTGATGCCGCATGTCCTCTAAGGCGATATTAATTTCAACTTTAGACCACTCGGCTGGAAACCAATCAATAAAGCAAATTCGGCCATGGCGATTTTTAAATTTTTCGCAGCAAAAATCGATAATAGATTTTTGTAATGGAGATAAAACCATAGATACCTCAGTAGATCGCCCATAAACCTGTTATTTGGGTGTGGGGATATTTTATAGAGTCAATAAAAGCTATTGTTGATAGGCTTTTTTAGTTATTAAGGCTATTTTCTGATGTGCCAACAGGTATATAAAGACAACCTTGAATCAAAGTTTCATTGCCACTGTTGCATATTTCACCTTCAAAAAAATCGGTAGTTCCTTTTATGGATATATCAATCTCAGGCACCAAATTATAATAAACATAGCTCCTGAAAAATAAAAATTCACCAGCACTGCCACTGAAAGGGAATGTTAAACATTCTACTGTGTCATCGGTTTCCAACAGTCTGGGATCGTCATATGCCGATAAACTCAACTCTTGTAAAATTGAGTGGCTGCGAACGTCTTCACGGGCAATATTCGCAATCATGGTGAATTTTTTTCGTTCGCTAGTGTTAATGAGGAATTCTGTTATCAGGGCGCGACCATTCTCCAGAGATTGGTTAATATTTATCAACGTTTCGATATTTGTTCTAACAGCCAACGTAGCATTGATTAAAGGGCTTTTTCTTTTAGTTAAAAAATGATTATGACTACAAGTAAAGGGATGAACAATTAACTTTTGGAAACCTTTAAATTGAGTGTACTCGTGATGGCTATAAACAGCAGGAGTAATGCCAAAGTGTCTTTTAAAAGCACGAGTGAAAGATTGTTGAGAATCAAAACCTGAAAGTGTGAAAATTTCCGAAATTTTTAAACTACTGTATCGCAATGCAAGCGCTGCACGGGTAATACGCCTATTGTGAATGTATTTACCTAAAGTGACGCCCATTTTTGATTTAAATTGTCGCTGTAAATACCATTTGCTGTAGCCCGCTTTCTTGGCTATTTCATGTAAACTCAGTGGTGCTTCCAGCTTGTTTTCAATCCATGAACACAAGTCGTAGTAAAAGTCATCGTGACGCATATAGTTTTAACCAATCTACGCTTTATCAGCTGTATTAAAAATTGAATAGAAATGCAAGTTTGCTTGTAAGCGATCCCTGAATTCAGTCAGCAGTGAGTTCTTTTAGTATCCGACGTAACCAGCGATGTGCTTCATCATATTCAAGTCTCGGGTGCCAGGCCTGGACTATCATCACGTTTGATATCGGAATTGGGAGAGTAAAGGGCCTAAGTTTTAGGCCGAGTTGCTCAATGTTTTCCAGCATGGCCGTCGGCATAACAGGAAGGATTAGATCTGATTTTCCCAAAGCAAACAATGCAGTATGAAACGTTGGGGTTATATAGGTGACACGTCGCTTGATTGACAACTCTGCTAATGCAGTATCAATGGGGCCTGCGGAGCGGCCGCGGCGTGAAACGCTGATGTGGTCATAAGTAACAAAACGTTCGGGGGTAATTTCCGCATCAAAAATTGGATGATCTTCACGGGCTATCCCTACAAAAGAGCTGCTGAACAGATTTTGTACTTTAATGTCTGCACCGAATTTTCGAGAAGAGCTGATCACTAAATCGATACTGCCCGCATTAAGAGGGTCATGATCTAAATCACTCTCTGGAACAAATCTTAGTACGGAATTCGGTGAGTGTTGCTTGAGTATTTCGACAAGTTTCACACCATAGGCACCGATAAAAAGGTCATTGGCGCGGATGCTGAAAGTCCTGCTCATCGCACTCAGGTCAAAGCCGCGAATTTGCGCGAAAAAAGCCTGGCTAAGTTCGACGATACCTCTAACTTGCTCCTGAATCTGCAAAGCCTTGGGAGTTGGGATCATGCTATGTTGCGTACGGACCAAAATGGGATCTTCAACCACTAATCGTATTCGCGCGAGTGTTCGACTCATAGCTGGAGCACTCATATTCATACGATGAGCAGCACCGGCAACAGAGCATTCTTCAATTAAAAAATGCAGTGCAACCAGCAGATTAAGATCCATTTTTTTCATGATAAATAAATATCCCATTCAAGATACGATGACAGAAGTATCTGGTTATTAAGCTGATTTTCAAAACTAAACTGCCGCAATGATATTCAGCGACCGCCCATTGGCGCCATGCCGCTATCAGCATGGCGCCGGTCTTGTTATTTTTTAATCGCCGCTGCGGTTAGAGGGGCAGTTACCCCTGTCCCTTGTTCCCAGCCGCCGCCCAATGCTTGATATAGATTGACCAGCGTTAATGAAACCTCCGCAGTGCTTTGGATCAGCGCAGCCTGATTTTCCAGCAATGCGTTTTGTACCGTTAGCACGTTGACGAAGTCAACGGAGCCTTGCTTATATTGATCCTCGGCGCTGGCCAACGCGTTTTGGCTATCTTTTACTGCGTTTACCAGACTCTGGTGGCGGCGTTGCTCGGCCTGATAGCCACTCAGATCGTTATCCACCTCGTGCCATGCAGCAAGAACCGTGCGCTGATAGGCAATGGCGGCGTCTTTCTGGCGATTTTCGCTAAGTTTCAGCGCGCCTGTCAGTCGTCCTCCTTCGAAAAGCGGCAGATTAATACCTGGTCCAAAAGCAAAGCTGTGGGAAGCCCAGCCACCCATATTAGACAGCTGCATCGACTGGAAACCAACATCACCCGAAAGCGTAATGCCTGGATAGAAGTTCGCTTTGGCAATGCCTATACCTGCTGTAGCTGCATGCAGAGTGGCCTCGGCACGGCGAATATCAGGGCGTCGCTGAGCCAGCTCGCTTGGAATGCCGACAGGAACGTTTGCGGGTCCGGCCGGGATATCTTTGATAGTCCCAAGCTCTGCGTTGAGCGCGCCTGGTTCTCGGCCAATCAGGAAACTCAGCGCATTGATCAACACACTTTCCTGCTGTTGCAGCGGCGGGATCCGAGCCTCAATAGATTCAACCAATGCAGCTTCCTGTGAAACCTCCAGATTGGTCGCCACGCCCTGACTCATCCGTGCTTTGGTCAAGTCCAGGCTGTGTTGAGCAATATCCAGATTCTGCTGCGTAATTTTGAGGCTATTTTGAGTTCCTCTCAGCTGGATATAGTCGCGTGCTGTCTCGGACAAAATAGAAACCAGTGCGGCATGCTGATCTTCTTCCGAAATTTGTACGTTGGCATTCGCCACTTCTACAGAACGCCTGACACGGCCCCACAGGTCAAGCTCCCAGCTGGCATTAAGGCCGCTGTCCCAGACGCTGTAGTCGCTTTTACCGTCATGGCCGGAGATGTCAGTCAGCCCCTGTGAAGAATTTCGCGCATAGCTATAGCCGCCAGTGGCGCCGAGACTCGGCAGCCTGTCAGCGGTAACGGTAGACCTTACTGCAAGACTCTGTTCGACGTGATTGGCCGCTTCTTTTAGACTCAGGTTATTGGCTTGAGCATCTTTCAATAGCGCCGAAAGTTGCGGATCGCCAAAGGATGTCCACCATTTGGAATCTATATTGTTACTGACAGTTTTGCTCTGGTTTTCAGGGGCATCGTGTTGGTTCCAATGCGCGGGCAGATTTGGCTTTGGAGCGTGAAAATCCGGCCCAACGGTACAGCCAGCCAAACCTGACAGGCTGGATGCACTGATTATCACAGCAATAATACTCGGTTTCATAGCGGGCTCACCTTGGCATTCTTGCTATCAGTATCAATGCTGGCTTCAACAGACATACCAACACGCAGCTGCTCGGTCATTGGCTGTTTAGGATCAAGGATAATTTTTACCGGAATACGCTGAACTACCTTGGTAAAGTTGCCGGTAGCGTTATCAGGTGCAATGGCCGAGAAGGTAACGCCGGTCGCAGGGGCAATACTTTCTACATGGCCCTGGAAAGACACGTTCGGGAAAGTATCCACTTCAACGGTCGCGGGCTGGCCTGGATGTACATGAGTAAGCTGGCTTTCCTGGAAATTGGCAACGATGTAGGACTGAGTCAGTGGGACTACGGCCATCAGCAGATCGCCAGGTTTGACATAAGCCCCAACGCGCACGCTGCGACGCCCTACAGTACCGTCAAACGGAGCAATCAACGTGGTGTAGGAAAGGTTCAGATTGGCTCTCTGTTGCATCGCCTGTGCGTGTGATACTTCAGCCAATGCTGCCTCGCGCTTCGCATTGATCACGTTAAGCTGATCGATAACGGCTTTAATCGCTGCACGGTGTTCGGCTTCTTTAGCCAGCGAGGTCTGTAAGCGGCTTTGCGCCAGCTGATAATTTTGCAAAGTGCCAGCGCCCTGTTTGGCAAGGTTCTGATAACGAGCCAGCTCCTGTCGTGAAAAGGCAACTTGAGAGACATCGCCGTCTACAACCGATTTAGCCTGCGCAATCAGTGCTTGCTGGCGTACCAGTGCAGCACTTGCGTCGTCGGCATTGGCGTGGGCAATAGCTACTGCGGCATTAGCGGCCGCAAGGTCTGCTTCGTAGTCTTTTGCATCAATTCGTGCCAGTACCTGACCTGCTTTAACATGCTGGTTATCCTCGACGAGGATTTGCTCGACAAATCCTGAGATCTTGGGAGCGACCAAGGTAAAGTCGGCGTTGATGTAGGCATCATTGGTCGTTTGCAGTGTGTTTGTTCCAAAAATCCAACGCCCGAGGATAAATATGACGATGGCAAATACAGCAATCGCAACAGCCCAGAGAGGTTTTTTTATCGTCGTTTTTTCGCTCATTTTTTAATTTCCAATTATTCAAGATACGGCACGTGGTGGGAAGATGCGGGTTGGCATGACAGGGATAAGCAAGATCATAAGCAACGCAACGCCACCCATATAAAGGTAGAGATCAGATGAAGTCAGTACGACGGCTTGCTTATGGAGGCGCTCAGCCATTTCGGCCATAGGTACGCCATTGCTGGCCATTGGGTTATTGCCATACTGATCAACTAAAACATTCGAATGAAAACGTTCGCGATGTACGTTGACCGTCTCAAGGAAGCTGCCTGCGGCAACGGCGGCAAAGCCCTTGACGGTATTGAACCATGACGATGCAAACGGGCCATCGGTCGGTGCCAAACCGCCAGTTGCGAACATCAGCAGGGGAATGACCGCCATCGGTTGGGCAATAACCTGGATCATCTGCATCAGAAAGAAGTCGTCACGATTCCAGACTTGAGTAAGGTGCGAGCCTATAAAGCAGGCTACTCCCAGCAGGCCTAGCCCGGTTCCCAGAACGACACGGCAATCAACGAAACGGTTATTCATCAACGCAACGACCAGAGGCAAGGCGATCAGCTGCGGCACTGCGACCCAGAGCATGACCGGAGCCGTTTGTAACGGTCTATAGCCTTGAACTTCCGAAAGAAAGTTTGACGGAATGATAATCACACCCAACAGAACAAATAGCACTCCACCCAAAACGATAAGAGCAAAGGTCAGGTTGCGCCTTTCAAGCATTTGAATCTTGAAGAACGGCAGTGGCTGGAACCATTCATTGATAATAAAGAGGACAAACAGCAATACCCCTCCACCGATCAGGAAACAGATGAGCTGATCGTCGAACCAGTTCAGCCGCTGACCTTGCTCGAGGCCCAGCACAATCATGATTAACGCAGGCATACCCAGCAGCAGTCCGCGCCAGTTAAATTGCTTGAGGCGTTCTAGCTTCATCGGGTCTTGAGGCAGGCCCCAGGCAACAAATGCCATAGCAGCCAGAGACCATGGGATGATTTGCCAGAATGCAAATTTCCAACCCAGATACTCAACGCTCCATGCCGCCAGCGGCAGGCCAAAACTAGGGCCAAAAGTTGCTGTCAGTGCATAGCCGCCAAGGCCATAAAGCTTGATTCCCGGTGGCAAAAATCGTAATGCGACCGACATCAACAGTGGAGGCAACGCGCCACCGGCAAAACCCTGAAAAATGCGCAGGATAACCATTGATGTGTAGTTGGGAGCAAAGGGGCAAAAAATCCCCAAAACCATGAAAGTACCGATTGCAATAAGTGCAAAACGACGCAGTGTAAATGTCCCTGCGCACCATGGAGCAAAGGCCATTGCCGAAACGGAGGTTGCAGAATAGATAGCCAGTAACCATGAAGCCTGGTCATAGCTAAATCCCATGGCACCACGGATATCCGGCATGGCAAATTTGGTCACATTTTCGTTAAATCCTGAAACCAGTACTGCGAGCAGCACACCGACAAGCCCGGTAGCAATCCGGATACCAAAAGGGGCTGGCGTTGCCGGAGCTACAGGTGCGGGTGCAGTCGTCGATGTTACTGTTACCACTGTTGTATTAAGAGGGGGAATCAAAACGTTCACCATTTGATTCCGTTAAATTTATGTAAACTTTTAGTTATAAACCGATACATTTCAAAATACTCTGACTTGTGAAGGGCGCAGAGCTTAAGTAATTGCTCGGAGGTATAGAAGTGACATTTCGATATCTGCTAAATGCAAAAAATGGAATTTGAGATAGTGTTGTTCAATCTATGAGTGGTTCGTATGAAAGAACGACGATATCCTTCATTGGCCGTAATCTGCCAGCGAAGGGAAGTGACTATTGCACATTTAAACATAGGATGATAGGATTGATTTTGTGGGCGGAGTTGTTAACAGACACTACCCCAAAAGTTTCATCCTAACATCAATAGTAAGTTTTTTTAGGCAGTCTATTTCGTAAGATAGATGGTAAGTTGGGTGGTTGTTCGTCAGGTGCTGCTCCCAATCCTTCTCGCCACATCAGCTTAGGTTGATGTGGCTTTTTTTTGAGTTCAGGCAGGCAGATCAATATGGGTAAACCATCAACAGCGGTAACACGTCAGCCCTTGGTAACAACGGTTATAGAAACAATTCGCCATCTGGTAACGGACAAGACGTGGCCGATTGGGGAAAAAGTACCGAGTGAAGCAGAGCTTACCGAGCTTTTCAACGTCGGGCGCAATACTATCCGTGAGGCCATTCGCGTGTTATCGCATTCCGGTATGCTGGAAGTGAGGCAAGGCGATGGCACCTATGTCCGCAGTATTATTGATCCCTCAGAAGTGATGCGGGAAATAGATAAGGGTGGATTACGCGAGCATTTTGAACTTCGTTGCATGATCGAATCTGAGGCCGCCAAATATGCCGCCAGCAGAAGAACCGATGAAGACTTACGTCGTATCAAAGACGCCTTATTGATGCGTGGAGAATATGATCCTTCCATGCCGATGGATTTATTCCTGGATAGAGACATG
This sequence comes from Rouxiella sp. WC2420, assembly GCF_041200025.1. Taxonomy (NCBI): domain Bacteria; kingdom Pseudomonadati; phylum Pseudomonadota; class Gammaproteobacteria; order Enterobacterales; family Yersiniaceae; genus Rouxiella; species Rouxiella sp. WC2420. The sequence goes on from NZ_CP165628.1 coordinate 1,963,386, forward strand.
GTATTACACAATGCAATCGTTCAGGCCTCAAACAATACGGCGATGCATGCTTTATACCGCTATTTCAGTATTTCAGTCAGGCAGCATACGAGTACTGCGCTATCGATTATTGACTTGCCTGAGCCAGATCTTTATGCGCATCAGGAAGTATTTTTTGCCATTGAATCCAATGATCCTGAATCGGCTGAAAATGCAGTAAAACGCATGTGGGCACCCATGATTGTAATGCTGACTACGCATTTGATGAATGAGTAAAGACGATTCAGCAAGCGGGAAAATGGCTAGGGAGAGAGCAGTAGTTGCCGTAGAAACGTGGGCACCGCTAGAATTACTGACGATAAATAGGGAGAAGTTGGCAACTCTCCCATAAAACCTCAAATCGAAAAATAATCAAAGCTCAGAAAGCTTGTTAATCATTGGCTGCAACATACTTTTTACCGCATTCTGAGCACCTTCCGCGTCACCTGCTGCAATGGCGTCAAAGAGCTTCTGGTGGGCAGCTAAATTGGGCTCTGGCAGATCTTTTAATGACAGCACATGATGCAGGTTCTGCTGTACCGAAAGGCTAAAATAGCGATAAAGCGCCTTCATGGCTTCATTGTGCGTTGCCTCGATGATGGCATTATGGAAAAGCATATCACGGCTAATAAACTCTTCGATTGACGAGGAATCATTAATTTCGCCACGGTTTTTCAATGCTTTTTGGATCTTGCGAAGGTCTGACGGGGTACTGCGGGTCGCGGCATGGCTTGCAGCGTGCGATTCGAGCATAAATTGCAGCTCAAAGTGTTCCCGTAATCCTGACGTACTTATCTGGCGCATGACCTCTGAGGGGTCTATCTCGCTGCGAACGTAAGTACCATCACCCTGCAGAACTTCGAGCATACCTGAATGCGACAGTACTCGAATGGCCTCACGTACGGTGTTGCGGCCTACGTCAAACAGCTGTGAAAGCTCGGCTTCGTTGGGGATCTTTTCGCCAACAGGCCAGGTTTTGTCAGTTATAAGAGTGCGTAATCTGTCAATGACGATATCAACCAGGGGCTGGCGAACAATAGAGAGGGGAGAGGCCACAGTCAGAATTCCTTAAGGGGATTTACTCTGATCCTATCATCCTAACATTGTACCAACAATCCTTAGCTGCGAGTCTTTCTTTTTGCCGAACAGTCGTCGCCGTGACAATTTACATAGATGACAAGTTCATGGCCACACGCAAGAGCAGTGCTATCGGGAACCAACACGGGCAGAAGTTGTGCAACCTTGTCGCTATCGAGCGGGAATGAAGTGGAACAGCCAATGCAGAAGACATGATTTTTTGCATCTGGGCTGATGTATTCAAACATGCGTTCACGAGAGGTAGATGGGCGGCAATAAATGGATTTCATTATTTCCAGCTTATTGATCGCACGGTAGATAGTGGCTTCAGAGAGGATTTTTCTTTGCTTTTTTAGCAGTCGATAAATATCACTGGCTGCAAGATGCTGACCCGGATGATTTTTGAATACATCAAGGACCCATTGTTCGCTGCTTGGTGATCGACGAGAGGATTGTGGTAGTTCAAACATAATAGACCTCAAACATAGCAAGGACTTACAGGGTCTTAGACCTTGGTAAGATAAAATCTAGAAGTATTTATCCTATCATCCTATGTTTGTATTGACAATGAGCAAGTGAGACTTTACCTTGAGTCGCAAGATTTTAGTTAGCGCATAGAACCGACAGCGTCAGGAAAATGCCTGAGTTCATTCTCAGGCATAGATACGTAAAACGGTTATGCTGCGTCAATCTCGTTGAAAGCTTCGCGAGCAACGCCCAAAGCGCCAATAGCAGTTGGCAGGCCGGCGCTAAAGGAGAGTTGCATCAGGATTTCAACGATTTCCTGACGAGTGACTCCCGCTTTTAATGCACAGGCAATGTGCATTTTCAAAGCACCAAAGCCCACGCTGCCAAGAGTAGCGCATGAGGCAATAATAACGATTTCACGGGTGCGTAAGTCGAGTCCCGGGCGATTGTACAGATCGCCAAATTCCCACTCTAAAATGTAGGGGCCAAAATCCGGGGCAACATCGTTAAAGCTTTCAACGAAAGCAGCGGCAGATCCCCCAGTGACTTCTTCAAATTTTTTAGCGCCGGCTTGCAGGCGAGTTGAGCCATTTTCAAATTTACTGGTCATTTGACATTCTCCATAGCGAAAGGTTGAGACCGGAATTACAGTATACCAATCTAATCGGACTGTACAGTTCAGTCCGATTTACATTACTAAGAAGATGTTTAAGTCAATAAATAAGTGAGGGCAAAATGACCAGAATAAAACTTAAAACAGGTGCCTTTATGCCGACGCTGGGACTGGGTACCTGGAGGATGAATGGCAGAAAATGTATCAGCACTGTTAGCACTGCTATCGACCTGGGTTATCGCCATATTGATACTGCAGAAATGTACGGCAATGAGTTAGAGATTGGGAAAGCAATAAAGGTTGCAGGTATCGATCGTCGAGAGCTTTTTATTACCACCAAAATCTGGCCTCACAATTTCCAGTCTAAAGATTTTATCAAAGCCTTTGAAATATCATTACGTAAGCTGGACACCGATTACGTCGATTTGTTATTGCTGCACTGGCCTAATGATCTGATTCCGGTTGAGGAAACCTTAAGCGCGATGGCGAATTTGATTGACAGCGGCAAAGTTCGCGCTGGCGGAGTGAGTAACTTCTCTGTTTCGCAAATGGAAGATGCCTTGGATTTTCTCGATAGCGGCATTGTATGTAATCAGGTCAGGTGCCATTACGGTAGTGTGCCAAGAGATATTATTAATTATGCACATCTACATAATCTGGTGATTACGGCTTATTCACCATTGAAAAATGGCGGTATTTCTGAGATTAAAATCCTCCGTGACATGGCAGATAAATACAATAAAACGCCTGCTCAAATAGCGCTGCGCTGGTTAATTCAGCAGGGAGTCGTCGTTATTCCCAAGGCCAGCAGCTTTGACCGCCTAAATGAGAATTTAATCGTGACAGAATTCTCAATCTCGCAGGAAGATATCGAAATTCTCGGTGTTATTTAATCAAATAAGCTCAAGAAAATAGATAGTTAAGCAAGTTAATACAGGTGATTTAAATGCGATATCGTATACTTGGCATCAGCACAGAACGTATTGGGATCGTAATCCACCGGCCGTATAAATAAAAAGCCACCTTTGTTTTAGAAAGGTGGCGCAATCAATAAGCTCTTTATTATAAATCGTTTAGAGATTTTTATCGATAGAGCAATTCTGTCCCAGACAACTGACATAGATCACCAGATTTCTATTTTCGATTTTGGTGTTATTTTCTTCTGCAATTTTATCCAGAAAACTATCGATTCTTTTTTCATAAAGTGGAACAGTTTTAGAGCAGCGTGAGCAAATCAGATGATCGTGCTGTTTGCCATCCGTCATTTCATAGACACTGGCACCATCGTGAGTGGCCATGCGCTGAATTTTCTTTTTGCTCTCAAGGATTTTGAGCAATCGGTAGATCGAAGGTGAAGAAACAGAATGATCAGTTTGGGAGATTTCCTGAAAAAGCTCCTTTGCCGTGTAATGTTTGCCTTTATTTTTCTCAAAAAACTCAACGAGCTTTCTCTCATTAAACGTTGTTTTGCCTTTATCGAGCTTTATGTAGCTAGCGGTTGCCATTGGGACCTCGGCGTACAGGGTATTGAATTACATAAATCCTATCATCCCATGTTTATATTGGCAATGAGAATAGTTGTCGTTATTATCTGAGTCTTTTAACCTTTTGGATTAAAGGATTATTTTTTCCGATAATGACTTAGGAAACACTGCACCGCTTCATCAACGACCTCGAATCTTTCTTTTTGCGGTGGAACATCTTCGACGCCGATAACGCGTGCCCACAGCAGAGGCTCGTTGATGAGCCCAAGAAACTGGCGTGCGGCGCGCTGGGGATTTTCGATTTTACGCAGTCCTTTGGCCGACATGGCTTGCAGATATTGTGCAACGGCGTTGAGGGCTGGGGCTTTACCCGCCTCAAAAAAGCTTGCCGCCAAACCGGGAAAGCGGGGGCCTTCACTGATAACCATGCGCATAAAGGCAACGGCGGTGTCAGGTGCCCAAAATTCAGTCACTGAACGGCCAAGCAAGGTTAAGCCAATTTCAACGTCATTGAGCGCTTTGGGATCTTGTGTGATGCTTATCACAGCAAAGTCAATCCAGACGAATTCTACAGTCGCTTGAAATAACGCTTCTTTGCTCACAAACTGGTTATAAACGGTGCTGCGAGCAAGTCCGGATTTTTGTGCAACCATGCCCATGCTCGTTCCCTGATAGCCATGTTCAAGGAAAGCGTCTCTCGCAGCTTTCAAGATTTCAGTGCGAGAAGATTGTGGCGTCACCATTAAGTTAATTCCTATTAAAATCAAGGCCTAAGTCTTGCGTTAGCAAAAAATGGATTACAACTCCACGCTTGGACTGTACAGTACAGCCCAACTTGCTAATTCATTTTCCTATTTAAACACGATTGGGCACCCCAAGGCTATTCTCAACCCTGGGTATAGCCCACTAATTGAACCAGAGGCATCACCGATGACATCACAACCAGAAAAAAGTCATACCGGGATTTCCAAAGGCCTGCTAATTCTTATCGCAATCGCCTGCGGGATAACCGTCGCCAACGTTTATTTAAGTCAGCCAATACTTAATGAAATTGCCCAAAGTTTTCATGCGTCGCCGGAAACTGCGAGCCTGGTGACCACCATGGCTCAGGTTGGCTATGCCATCGGCATCATGTTTCTGGTTCCTTGTGCCGATAGTTTGTCAGGCCGCAAGCTCAGCACTATTTTACTCATCTGTACCACCATTGCCTTAATAGCCTGTGCCTTGGCGCCTTCTTTACAGTGGCTGGTGGCCGCGAGTTTGCTGCTGACCATGTTTACAGTAATTCCGCAGGTTTTAATCCCGCTCGCCGTTTCTTTGGCGCAAGAGGGTAAGACTGGAGTTGTGATTGGCACAGTGCAAACCGGTTTGATCATGGGGATTTTGCTCTCAAGAACGCTGTCAGGTTTTTTGGCCGATTTGGCCCATACCTGGCGCGCCTCCTATATCTTCGCGGCAATTCTGAATGCTTTGCTGCTGATTATTCTCACTCGTATGCTGCCAGAGGTTGAAAATAAGGGCCTGACCTGGAAACGCTATGTTGGACTGATTAGCTCCATGCCTGGCATGCTGGTCAAATTCCCGGCGCTGGTATTATCAGCCTTGTTAGGCTTTTTAGTATTTGGAGCCTTCTCGGCGTTCTGGGCCACGCTTGCCTACTATTTATCTTCAGACAAGTTTCATATGGGTTTGGCGGCAATCGGCCTGTTTGGGCTATGGGGAGCGCCGGGAGCATTGCTCGCGCCGAGAATGGGTAAACTCAGCGATCGTTACGGCGTTAAAAAGATTAACATTATTTCGATCTTTGCGGTGTTTGCCGCATTCCTGCTGTTTGCATTGCCGCATGCCTATGTAATTGCAGCGTTGGTTGTCGGTGTCAATCTATTGGACTTTGGCTTGCAAAGTGGCCAGATTTCGAATCAGGCGCGTATTTTTAAATTACCCGCAGAGTACCGTGCCCGTCTGAACACTGTATATATGGTCTTTACCTTTTTCGGGGGCGCTATTGGCGCAGCGATAGGGTCTTATATTTGGGCCAACCATGGTTGGACGGCAGTATGCATATTCTCAGGTGTTCTATTGGCATTTGCGCTGATTATTCTGTTGGCAATGAGCCCGGCAGAAAAAAAGAGAGCAGGTGATTAGACCGTAAAACTCAGCCTGTTTTCGACACTGCTTTGTAGAAAGTCGATGAGTCGCCTGACTCTGACCAGCATATGGCGACCGGCGGGATAGACAATATAAAAATGCGTCTTTTCCGCGGATTGCCATTCTGGCAGCAGGCGAACCAGCTTACCGCTCTCGACCGGCTCGGTGGCATAGTAGGCCAGCACATTAATAATTCCAATTCCGTCGATGGCGGCCTGCACCGCCGCGCCGCCGCTGTTGGTCTTGAAGCGACCCTGTGGCGACACCTGAATCTGCTTTTTATCGCGAATAAAGTTCCAGGGCTGGTGGGCCAGCGGCAGGCAAAGATGCTCGGGCAAATCGGCAGGAGAATGCAGTGAGCCAAGCTGTGTTAGCAATAGCGGACTGGCAAGCAAGACCATTGGAACAGAAATAAGCCTTTTGGATATCAGCGAGTTGGTGCTCTCAAGCGGCCCCATGCGGATTGCCAGATGGTAACCTTCGGCGATCAGGTCAACATTTCTAGACGAAACATCAACCTCAAGCTGAATCTGTGGATTGTCATGGCAGAAACGGCTTAGCAGCGGAATTAGCTGCTCCTCTGCCAACTTGCCCGCCAGACTTACTCTCAGTAAACCTTCCAGCGCATCATGCTCGGCTAATAGCGTTTCCTGTGCGCGCATTAATTCTTGCATTAAAGGATCACAGTGATCGAACAACCGCTTTCCTGACTCGGTCAACTGCATCTGCCGCGTGGTGCGCACGAACAGCTGAGTCGTCAGCCGGCTTTCCAAATCGGCAATCTGGCGGCTGATGTGTGAAACCGAGACATCAAGCTGTTTTGCAGCCCCAGTAAAAGTGCCGCATTCCACTACCGCGACAAATTCCAGCATGCCTCTAAGTGAGCTCATTCATTCCCTATTATTGCAGTATTGCAAAAGTGATTTGCCATTTAACCCAATTATCATTCATTCGACAAGTATTTATGATGTACGTCTCAACACGGGAGCATGTTATGTCGTTAGCCTTATTTGCATTGAGTATATGTACTTTCGCTCTGGGTCTGGCTGAGTTTGTCGCCGTCAGCCTGGTACCGGCAATTGCCGCAGGAACCCATCTAAACGTGAGTTCTGTTGGCATGATGATCGGGATTTATGCCATCGGGGTCAGCATCGGCGCACCTACGCTAAGCGCGCTGTTAGCTAAATCACCTCGTAAAACCGTTCTCGCTATCTGCATGCTGGTCTTTGCCGCAGGCAATATCGGTACCGCGTTGACATCAAGCATTGCTGTGTTGTTGCTTACCCGCTTTGTCGCTGGACTGATGCACGGTGTGGTGATTGCCTTGGCATCATCGACTGCCGCCTCGGCAGTGAGCCAGGAAAAAAGCGGCGGGGCAATTGCCACTGTTTTTGCGGGTCTTACCGTGGCTCTGATGCTGGGCGTGCCTTTGGGGACTTTGGCGGGCAGTCATTTCGCCTGGCAGGATGTTTTCTTTACTCTCGGCGGCATCAGCATCGTGGCGGCTATGGCGATTCTGTTCTTTACCCCGAAAGTGACGATTAAGGGAGACGATTCCAGTAAGCCTTCGGTATCTGTGTGGTCAACGCTGACCGATCGCCAAATCCTGCATCCTGTGGTTATTACCGCGCTGACTTATGCAGGATCGTTTACCGGTTTTACCTATATCTCAGTGCTGCTGGCCGATAATACTCATCTCAGCGCTTCGGGCATCACCGGCATGTTTGCAATTTATGGCGTGGCGGCGGCTATCGGCAATGCCCTGGGTGGGCGATTCGTTGATGCCATGGGTAGCCGAACAGCTGCGATAGCGGTGATTATTGGCATTGGCCTGGCCTTGCTTGGTGCATCAATGTTGTCCTCCTCGACGGTGGCGATGTCTGTAGTCATGGCAATCTGGGGTATCGCTTCGTTTGGTGCCGTTCCTATCATGCAAAAAACCGTATTTATCACGGCACAGGGTAATCCTGTCGCTAGCCCGGAAGTAGCATCGGGGATGAATATTGCTGCTTTCAATGTCGGGATCGCCGTCGGTTCAATTCTTGGCGGGATTGCCAGCCATTATTCGCCATCAGCGCCAATGTTCGTGGGGTTGTTACCGCTGATACTCGCTGCTCTGCTTGCTTTTGCTCTGCGTCAGGCATCGGTCGTTAAAATGGACAATCAATACAGCAGTTAAGTCTTTCACATCGTCTTAGAGAGGAATAAATCATGGATTTAAAAGATAAGCATATTGTTATCGCGGGTGGTAGCACAGGTATTGGCTTTGAAATTGCGCGTCAGGCGCAGCTAAAAGGTGCGAAAGTGACTTTGTTAGGCCGCTCGGCTGAAAAACTGGCCAATGCAGAAAAGCGTCTGTCATCGCCAGCTACCTATGTTCAGTGCGATATCGGCGATACAGAGTCTGCTAAAAATGGTTTTGAGCAGGTAGGCGAATTTGATTATTTCGTTTCCACAGCGGCTGACCTGACCTATGCACCGCTGGCAGAAATGGATACCGGCGCGATTGACCGCATGCTGGCGGGTAAATTCTGGGGACCTATCAACCTGGTAAAATACGGCCTGAAAAATATCAAACCGGGCGGCTCGGTTGTGCTGTTCTCTGGTCTGGCGGCCGACCGTCCTGCTCCTGGCACTTCGATGGTTTCTGCACTGAATGCGGGTGTTGAAGGTCTGGTCAAAGCGCTGGCCGTTGAACTGGCTCCCATTCGCTTTAACAGCATTTCTCCGGGCGTTGTGGACACCGAAGGTTGGGCATTTATGCCAGAAGAAGACCGTAAAGCTTTCTTCGCCAGCCTGGAAACGTCTTTGCCTGCCCGTAAGGTGGGTGCCCCTGCGGATCTGGCCGATGCAACCCTGTTTGCTTTGCAAAACCCTTATCTGACGGGTGAAACGATCCACGTCAACGGCGGTGGTAGCCTGATGTAATCCCCCTGTAACTTTGAGAACAACAATTATTCTCATTGCAAAATAAACATGGGATGATAGGATTGATCCCATGTTTTCTTTGGTCTGGTGTAAAATGAGTACACAACACGACGTAACCTCTGTGCATTCCACAGCCCACGCTGTTAATTCTTCAGTTTCTTCAGTTTCTTCATTTTGGGTCCTGTTTTCTGTCGGTCTGCTCTATATTTCCTTTGGCGTTTGTTTTGGCCTGCTTGAATACAGCGTGCCGCCAATTCTGATGACCCGCGGCGTTAACCTGCAATCTATGGGTTGGGTTATTGCTCTGTATATTCCCTTTGGTCTGACCTTCCTGTGGGCGCCGATTATTGATAGCCGACCTTTACCGTGGCTGAGCTATCGCATTGGCTGGATTGCCCTTTGCCAGATTATTAGCTCGCTGTTGTTGATCGTCGTCGCTTTTGGTTCCAATTTGCCCGCCGCTGGCTTGTTCACACTGGGCCTGATGATTTGCTTCGCGGTAGCCACCATGGATTTGGCGTTGGACGCTCTGGCCGTAGATATTATCGGTAGCCGTTATCGCGCCATTGCTGCAGCCTTGAAGGTCGGTGCTCTGGCGTTGGGCGGCTTTATCGGCGGCGGTGTGTTGCTGGGAATGTTTGGCAGCCTGGGTTGGAAAGGGGTATTTCTGGTCACGGCAGCACTGCCACTATTGACCATATTGCCGGTACTGACGCTGACTCGTGCGGACAAACCGCGCGCAGCGGCGGCAAAAAGAGCCAGTATCGTGGCAACTTTCCGCCGCCCGGGCGCCTTGAAGCAGCTGGGGATGCTGTCTGTTACTACAACGGCAATTATCGCGCTGTTTTACTTCCAGCGCCCGATTCTGGTGAAAATGGGGGTTCCTCTCGAGCACATTGGCTGGACTTTGGGCACGCTGTCTCCCGTTCTTAATACTTTGGCCGCTGTGGCGATTGTGCCATTACTCGCACGATTTTCACCGGTTAAAACATTATTTCTCCTGGTGGGTATCTCGGCTGTTGCAGCATTGGGCACAGTATTGAGTATCGATCGTCATTTGACGGGTTCAGTGATCTTTTGGGCTGTCGTGCAGGGCATGGCTTGCAGTGCTTTATCGGTGATTATTTATGCGCTGATCCTGAAATGGGCGGCTACTGATCAATCGGCCACTGATTATGCGGTGCTATGCGGCGGAAGCCGGTTATTGGTGACATTGATCCTGATGGCAGTGCCAACTCTGCTTAACCATGTGAGTTGGGGCATATTTTATCTGTGCTGTATGGCAGTTCTGTTTATTTTTAGTCTGATATTGAAAGGCGACGTGAGAAAAATTGCCCGATAATTTAATGACTACGAATGTTAAGACAATAAAAAGCGGTGGCTCCTTGAGGATGCCACCGCTTTTTTATGCCCTTCAGCCAGTTTAGAAGCTAAAGGTTGCCGTTGCTGTTACCTGACGTTCTGCGCCCCAGTAACAGGCGTAAGTTGCATAGCAGCTTGAGACATACTTCTTGTCGAACAGGTTGTTCACGTTAACCGCCAGACTGGAACCCGGCATGCCAAAACGACCCAGATCGTATTTAATTGCTGCATCCCAAATAGTATAAGGGTCAACTTTGAACGTGTTGGCGTCATCGCCGTAAGAAGTCCCCACGTAGCGTACCCCGGCGCCTAAGGTCAGACCACTGAGTGCCGTTTCATAGAAAGTGTAATCGCTCCAAAGCGAAGCCATATATTTTGGAATTTCATACGGCCTGTTGCCCTTGTAGCTTTCATCCTTGGTGTATTTGGCATCGGTGTAGGTAAAGGAGGCGAGCAGGTTAATATTCTCGTTAACTGCTGCCTTGGTCTCAAACTCAAGTCCGCGTGAGCGAATTTCGCCAGTCTGGACCGAGAACAGGGTGTGGTCTGGATCGGTGCTCAGGTTCTTGTCTTTGGTCAGCTGATAAACCGCAATGCTGCCGCTGATAAGGGCATTGTTTGGCGCGTATTTAATGCCTGTTTCATACTGTTTGGCGCGAGATGCCTGAAAAGTGTTGCCGCTAAAATCACTACCACTGGTGGGTTCGAAAGATTCGCTATAACTGGCATACGGGGCAAAGCCGCTGTCGAACAGATAATTCACACCACCACGCCAGGTAAACTCGCCATCTTTTTGTTTTGAGACGGAATTATCATTCAGACGATTGGTGCTTTCTGTGGTGGCCCAGTCATAGCGACCGCCGAGTGTAAACATCCATTTATTCCACTGTGCCTGATCCTGAGCATAAAGCCCGGTTTGCTCCTGACGATCGAGCAGGCTTGCAGAGCCTGTATAAGTCACATTCTGATTGCCGTATTGCGGATTAATCAGACTTAGATTGGATGCGCTACCGCTTTGATACTTAATGTCATTGCGCAGATGCTGATAATCGATACCCAACAGGGTGGTGTGAGCGACTGTGCCGGTGTCGTATTTCGCCTGTAACTGCGTGTCGACGGCGAAAGTTGACAGGTGTTCTCTGTCGTTCATTACTCCACGGCTTAGCTGGGTAGGATCTGTTGCCGACACTCCTGCGCCATAGATGCTGCGATAATCAGTGCCAATCGTGCCGTAATGCAGGTTCTGACGTACTGTCCAGACATCGTCAAAAGTGTGACTGAAAGCATAACCAACCAGTTTTTGCTTACGTGAAAGCTTGTTAAATCCGGGTTCGCCGTCGTTAAAATGTCTTGAGAGCTTGCCGCCTGCGCCATCTCGCACTGTGCCTTGTTCTGGCAACCAGCCGTAGTAGCCGGTATCCGGCTGATTTTGAAAATCACTCAAAAACGTAAAAGTAGTCTTGTCATCAGGATGCCAGGTAAAAGCCGGAGCTATTGCATAGCTTTTCGACGACTCGCCGGTTTGCATCTGGTTAGTATCGCGTGCTACGCCAGTGAGTCGGTAGGTGTATCTATCGTCGTTGTTAACATCTCCACCAAAATCGAAACCGGTCTGATAAAAACCGTCAGTTCCAGTCTTGAACTGAACCTCATGAATCGTCTCAGTGGTCGGGCGCTTGCTGACCAGTGAAATAATGCCACCCGGATCACTCTTGCCATACAGCACCGATACCGGCCCGCGCATTAGCTCGGCGCGTTCGAGCAGGTAAGGATCAATCTGGAAGTTTGAATAGTTATCGCCCGGTAACGTGAGTCCATCCAGGTAGATATTGGTGCCAATCTGGCTAAAACCTCGAATATTGACTGAGTCATAGGCATTGGAAGAGCCGCGGTTATCAACCATCACTCCCGGCGTATAACTAAAGGCATCCTTGACTGAAGCGGGTTGCAGCAAATCCATCTGTTCGCGAGTGACGACGGAGATTGACTGCGGTGTTTTCACCAAAGGCGTATCGGTTTTAGTCCCTGTAGCACTCTGTTTGGCCACGTAGGACCCCACTGGGCCCCAGGCACTTTCCTGCGGGGCGTTTGCCGACACGGTAATTGTGTCATCAGTCTGAGTATTTGCTGATTTTTCTGCTGATGTTGCTGAAAAGGACAACGAAGCCAAAGCAGAAGCTATCAATAGAGCCAGCGGTTGATGGGGGAATTTTATACTTTTAGATATCATTTTGGTCTCAGCCAGAAATCAAACAAGGGAAGTTAGCATCATCATTTCGAAGATGTAAATCCTATCATCCTATGTTTTTAAATGACAATGATAATCATTAACGAGCGGTTTTTTTTACTCGGAAGGGTGAAGTACTGGCAGTAACAGGAAATTAACTCTGGCTAAAAAGGTTAAGTTGAACCTGATTTAAATGCTCGGTGACGAGCTGTCTGGAAAGAACCTCGTCGCGGTCTCTCAGCGCAATAACCATCGCACGATGCTGTTCCTCGTATTTCTTTCTGCGCTCCGGGGTCAGTGATTTTCTTTTTAACCGCCCCCATTCCCCCTGATCCCGTATCTGATTTGCCAGCTCAAGGACTTTTAGGAAGAAATTATTATGGGTAGCAATAGCGAAAACCTTGTGCAGTTCCCCGTCCCAATATTCGAAGTCTTCGATAGTCATGGCCTGTTCGGACTGAGTGAGACATTCATCCATACGTTCAAAATCTGCTGCGGTAGCGTGACGAACAATGAGAGACGGCATTTGTGGCTCGATGAGTAACCTTGCTGCCATCAACTCTGCTGGACTCACCTGGATCTCAGGGAGTCTGTTAACTGTCGCGGGCAATAATTCGGCTACGTTATCCGCCACGAAGGTACCGCTGCCCACCGCTTGGGTGATCAGGCCAATTTCTTTGAGGTTGGATAAAACACGTCGCACGGAGCCTCTCGATGCTTCGAAAGATTCACATAGTTCGCGCTCGGCCGGAAGCTTATGGCCAGCGTGCAAACGTCCACTTTCGATTTCTTCAACCAAATAGGCTGCAAGCCTGCGCGCACCGTCGGCCCGTACCGATTTTTGAGCCATGATTTTGCTCATTATTTTTGATAATCCTGTTTGATAAAAGTTGTTAAAAATAAATATATACCAATTGGTACTACTACGCAAAAAGTATGAGCCAGCTCAACAAGTCTTAAAAATTGGGTTGATTGGTACTTAATTTGCGCTACATTAGATGTAAATGTGAACCATAAATGTACCATTGGAGAACCAATAATATGAAATTTGCTACCTTAAAGCACAATAATGAAACCAGTTTTGTTGCTCTTATTGACAATAGCGGTGAGCGCTACTGGCCTCTAGCAGAGATAATCTCTGGTTTTATGGGTGACATGAGCCAATTGGTACAAGATTGGGAAAGGGTAAAACATGATATCAACCCCACCTCGCAGGGCTACTCCCTTGAGGAAGTTTCTGTAGAAGTTCCGCTTCAGGCAAAACGTAACGTTTTTTGTGTTGGCAAGAACTACCACGAGCATGCGGCTGAGTTCAGTAAGTCAGGATTCGATCACAGCGCCAAAGAGGGGGAAATAGCACCGGAGTTTGCCGTGGTGTTCAGCAAAACGCCAGAAACCCTGATCGCAAATCATGCTGTGATCCCACGTCATTCCAATGTGACCAGCCAGTTGGACTATGAGGCGGAACTGGCTGTAATTATTGGAAAAGGCGGTAAGGGGATTACTAAGGCAGAGGCGTTAAAGCATGTTTGGGGATACACAGTAATCAACGACGTGACGGCTCGTGACCTGCAGAAAAACCATCGGCAGTGGTTTATCGGTAAATCCCTCGACGGCTTTGGTCCAATTGGGCCGTGGATCTCGACAGCTGACGAGGTTGATCTGTCTTCCTCAAAAATTCAGTGCTGGGTGAATGGAGAGCTGCGCCAGAACTCAAATCTGGGTGATTTAGTCTTCGATGTTCCTACCCTGATTGAAACACTTTCTGCCGGTATTGAACTTAAACCCGGCGATATCATCGCTACCGGTACTCCGGCAGGCGTAGGCATTGGTTTCACACCACCCAAGTTTTTACAGACTGGGGATGTCGTGCGTATCGAAATCGAGGGCATTGGTGCATTAGAGAACGAGGTGGGAGAGTGAGTACACAAATCATCGACGGAATGGTCATTGAAACCCAAGGCAAAGGTGAAGCGCTGCTGTGTATTCATGGACTAGGCGGATCCTCTAATATCTGGACACCATTATTACCAGCCTTTGCCAGTTTCAATCTTTTACGCATCGACCTGCCCGGAAGCGCGCGCTCCGCCTTGCCGGCAGATTTACTCTCAATTGAATCTTATGTCGCTAGCGTTGAGCGCGTCCTTGATGCCTTGGATATCGACAGCGTGCATATCGTAGCTCACTCCATGGGGACGATTATTGCTCAGCATTTTGCAGTGAAAAACCCCTCAAGAGTGAAAACGCTAGCGCTGTTTGGCCCGCTGCTAGCCCCGCCAGACGCCGGACGACCGGGGATTCATGGCAGAGCGAAATTGTGCCGTGAACAGGGAGTCAAAGGGCTACAGGAAATTGCCGACGCCATAATAAAGGGCGCTACCAGCGAAGAAACCAAAGATTCCAAACCTGCCGTCGTCGCTTTGATTCGTGAAAGCGTAATGCGTCAAACGCCGGAAGGTTATGCCCAAAGCTGTGAGGCACTGGCTAATGCACAACCCGCGCAGATTGAAAAAATCGCGGTTCCAGTATTGCTGGTAACGGGGCAAGAGGATGGCGTTGGGTCTCCTGAGCAAGTGCAAACGATGGCGAATCGCCTGGACAAGCCCAGCGTGAAAATTCTAGAGGGCTGCGGGCACTGGACCACTTTTGAAAAGCCGGACGAATGTCTTATTCAACTCATTAATTTTTATAATAATTAGCCCAAAACAATAAGGCATCCTCCAAAGTAGAGTGTGCTAAAAAACATCTAACCTGTACTGACATGAGTGATATGTCGGTCTGACCCTACAAGAAATTGGAGCAAGCAAATGGATAACAACAAAGTTGTATTCACCAATGTCACCATTTTCGATGGCAGTGGAGATAAAGCTTACAAAGGTGGCGTGCTGGTCGAAAATAATCGCATCCGAAAAGTCATAAAAGGTAATGCAAGGCTGGCCGATGTCGATGCAGTCGTCATTGACGGCAAAGGGGCATTTTTGATGCCGGGGATGACCGAGGCTCACACGCATTTTTCATGGAATGACCAGCCCTCTTTGGCGGCGATTCAGATGATGCCTCCAGAAGAACACATTCTTTGGTGTGTCGGCGTCGCCAGGCGTTATCTGGATATGGGATGGACTTCCTGCATTGGTGCCGCGGCTGCGAAACCACGTCTTGATGTGGTATTACGCAACGCCATTAATTCCGGACAGTTTCCGGGGCCCAGATATTTAGCCGGCAGTCAGGAGGTTAGCACCATTGGGGCACTGGGCGATAACTCCTTGCCGCACTTGCCTTTTCCCGAGCTTAACTTTGGCAGTATTTGCTGCGGTCCTGAAGAAATCCGCAAGTCGGTGCGCCAGTTTGTAAAATACGGTGTTGACCATCTGAAAATAAATCTCTCAGGGGAATATATTGCCGGTATTCCTGCTGAAATGTCGCCGTTTTCAGAAGAAGAGGTGGCGATGTTGGTGTCGGAGGCCAAGCGCTTTGGCAAAAGGGTTGCGGCACATGCCCGCTCAAGCGAGTCAGTAAAGCAGTGTGTTCGCTATGGTATCGAAATGGTTTATCACGCCAGCTTTGCCGATGAAGAGGCGCTGGACATGCTTGAAGCCAACAAGGATAAACATTTTGTTGCACCAGGCCTTGCATGGCTGATCCGTACCACTTACAACGCATCGGAATATGGTATTACTCCCGAGATTGCCGAGAAGATGGGATATAAAAGAGAGCTGGAAGTAGCAGTCGAGACTCTGCAAAAAATGCACAAACGGGGTATTCGTGTTCTTCCAGGTGGAGATTACGGTTTTGCCTGGATGCCGCACGGCACGAATGCGCATGATCTTGAATATTTCACTACTTATCTTGGGATGACAACCACCGAGGCTCTTGTGGCTGCCACTCGCTATGGCGGCGAATTGATGATGCAAGGGCATGAGCTGGGTCAGATAAAGGAGGGGTATCTGGCCGATATTATTTTAGTGACCGGTAATCCAGTGGCTGACATAAGAGTTCTTCAGCATCCAGAAAATATTGCATTGGTCATGAAGGATGGGGTAATTCATAAAAATAACCTCGGCATACAAACTCCAGATATGACTTTTGCAACAGGGGCGAAAAGAAAAAGTGCAGATCCAGTGATTCATCACTGATTTTAGGCGATTGCCACCACAGAATCTCCCAGCCTCAGGTGGATTCCCTCAAGCTTAAAGCCCCAACTCGGGGCTTTAAATTTAAGTAAAAAATTAAAAAGTTGAACTGTACTGTCCAGTCCATTATCGTGTTCCTGGCAAGTCACCTTAACCATCTGGAGGTAGCATGAAATATAATTTACTGGGTAACAGCGGTCTTCTTGTTTCTGAGCTAAGTTTTGGGACGGCCACTTTCGGCGGCGGCAATGAGTTTTTTAAAGCCTGGGGCGCCACTGATGTTAAAGAAGCCAAGTCGCTGCTGGGTCTATGCATCGATAAAGGCGTGAACTTGGTTGATTCTTCCGATGCTTACTCCGGTGGCAGAGCGGAAGAGATTCTGGGGGAGGCAATTGAGGGAAACCGTAATAATATCTTGATCTCTACCAAGGCAGCATTTCGAACTGGCGAAGGCATTAATGATGTAGGCACTTCACGCTATCATTTAATTAAAGCCTGTGAAGACTCGCTGCGCCGCTTGAAAACTGATCATATCGATATCTGGCAGATGCACTCCTTCGATGCCAAAACGCCGATTGAGGAAACTGTGCGCGCTCTGGAGGATTTGGTTACCGCGGGCAAGGTCCGTTACATAGGCTGCTCGAATTTCTCCGGTTGGCAGTTAATGAAATCATTATCTATTTCCGAGCGTCACGGTTGGTCAAAATACGTTGCCCATCAGGCTTACTATTCTCTGCTTGGCCGAGAGTACGAGTGGGAGCTGATGCCCCTGGCTTTGGAAGAAAACATCGGCACCATCGTCTGGAGCCCATTGGCCGGCGGTCGCTTGAGCGGTAAAATAAGCCGAAATAAAACAGCACCGGAAGGCAGCCGCTCTGCCACGCTTAAACCTTACGGCCACAGCCTGCCTGAAGCACAGTTTTATGACGTAATTGACGTACTCGAAACTGTCGCCGCCGAGACAGGTAAAAATGTCTCTCAAGTTGCACTTCGCTGGGTGCTGCAACGTCCGACAGTTTCAAGTGTGATTATCGGTGCAAGAAACAGTGAACAGCTGGCACAAAACCTTGAATCCTCTGATTTCGAACTCAGTGCAGATCAGATGCAAAGGCTGAATATCGTCAGTGACAAGGACCGAGTCTATCCTTACTGGCATCAGCTGATGACTTACGTTGAGCGCAATCCTAAAATCTGATGTAAACAATATGGCTACCTTGAGTGGCCATAATAATTATGCAATTTCGAGGTGACCTATGGATGATATTAAAGGGAAAGTGGCACTGGTTACCGGCGCAAACCGGTGGCGTAATCGGTCCACATTATGCCGCCAGCAAGGCTGGCCAGATTGGATTAATGCATTGCTATTCCAATTTACTGGCAGGTTCCGGTATTACCGTCAATGCTGTTGCCCCAGCGCTGATAGAAACGGATATGATACTGAATAATCCAAATACTAAACCCGATCTTATTCCTGTCGGCCGATTTGGACAGCCTGAAGAAGTGGTTGATACTGTCATGATACTAGTAAGAAATGGATATATCACCGGGCAAACCATTAATGTTAACGGCGGCTGGTATATGAGTTGAGAGCTCTATAATAGGCGCGTGATCCAGAATTTTTCCCCATCAATAGGCAAGCAATAAGCAAATTTGCGGCCTTGATCTGATTTATTTGTTACATTTTTTACTAAAGTTTTACCTAAAATAATATTAATGCTTACCTCCTTCTTGATTTAGCTGTTTTAACCACTTCACGTTATTTCTTGTCTACGCATTGTTAACGCTCAAAAAATACCTATAACACTGGCAAAGGCGTCCTTCATAAAATTCTTCGATCCATGCTTTTGGGGAAACGATGCCTGCGTATTAAAAATACGAGGATTAACATGAAATTAATCGGCAAATTTTCTTTAATTTCCACCTGTATTTATCTTGCTTTCACCTCTGGTAACGAGGCCTTTGCCGCCTGTAATAATTATCAACCGGGCTTAGGACAATCTGTACTCTGTGATACCAGCAGCCCAAACCCTGGCTCTACGGCAGTGATCAGCGCTAATGGTGTCACGGGCGTCAGCGTCAATATAACCTCGGGCAGCGTGCTAAATGTGAGCGGGGCAGCAGCGATTTCATTAGGCAATGGCAGTCAAATTACCAATGCCGGGCAATTAACAGGAACCACCGGCGTATTGCTGCGCGAGGGAAGCAGCGTATTGAATAACAGTGGCTCAATAATAGGAACAACCGGGCCTGGGGTGCTGTTCAACGGAAGTGGTAATAATCAGCTTATCAACAGCGGAACGATTAGAGGCAATGCCAGCGGTAATGCAGTGACCTTTGGGGCAGGGAATGACACCTTGATCCTGACGGGGGGTACGATTACTGGCAACGTGGACCAAGGCAACGGTGCCGATAAAGCGATTATCAGTAATGGCACTATTACAGATACGCTTTCTCAGGGCAGCGGAATAGACGATTTTGTTATGAGCGGCGGAACATTAGGCTCGCTGCAGCAGGGTGATAACCGCGATACCTTCACCATGACCGGTGGCACCATCGTCAATGCTTTCGAAGACGGAGACGTGGCCAAAATGACCGGAGGTAAAATTGGCCGCGTTAATATGAAGCTGGATAATAATATATTTGATATGTCCGGCGGTGAAATTACAGGTAATTTGGTTACTGGCTTTGGTAATGACACCATTATTATCAGCGGCAATAGCACGGTCGGTGGAAATATCAGCGTGAGCGGCGGCGCGGACAGCGTTAGCGTGACCGGTGGCATTGTAAAAGGTGAAATCAGGATGAGTACCGGGGATGATACTTTCCATTGGGAGAATGGCAGCATCTTGGGTAATGTGCTGATGGAGGCTGATAACGACCGTATTGAATTCACTAATCTCGATGCGGCCACGGCTGCAACTTCTCCCTTAATTGATGGCGGAAGCGGCAATGATATATTGGTCATGAATAACAGCCAGTACGTCTACAGTAATGCCAATATCCTGCGCGGTATTGAACATATTAATCTCACCAATAACTCTACTTTAACCCTCAATAATAAGTCATTACCCTTGGGCGATGCAGCTGACGACAATATTAATACAGGATATGACATAGACGGGACCAGCACGCTGGCTATTCAAAATAGTGGTGCAACCGCTTTTAAAAGCCATCTGAGCGGCAACGGGACAGTCAGCACCAATACCGGCGGTAACGCTTTTAGCTTTGACAGTAATAATGCCGGTGACTCTTTTGCTGGCACGCTGGTATTGGGTAACAGTACTTTTATTCTTAGTGGTCTCAATACTCAGGCACTGAATCAGGCAACACTAAGGGCTGGAGCGGGCAGCATCACAACCGTGGGTAATGGCGTGCAACATATTGGTGGCCTGGCCTTTGATGGGGGAACTGTTGATTTTGGCAGTGTCGCACCGGGCAATACACGGGCTGAAAACACTATTCAAACCGGGCGTGACCTCAACCTCACCGCAAGCGGTACGGTGAAAGTTGGCGTTGATAATATGATTAATGAAACGCCAGCCGCCGATAATAATATTCCATTGTTATCACAAGATGATAAAACGACAACGATCAGACTGGCTGGTTCAGATGGCACGGTAACAGGCAATGCCGGTAGCCTGGCACTCGTCGACGCAAACGGTAATGTGATTACCGACAGTGTGACTGACGGAATACTGCAAAATGGTTCACTTGTTGCTCTGGGGACATGGGACTGGCGTCTAACAACCGGGGAAAATCAGGATGGCCTGTATATTGGCTACGCTTTGAAACAGGTTGATCTTCAGGGTAATGGTGACAATGCACTGCTTCTCAACAGTGCCGGTGCCAGTGGAAATGCCGCCGACTTGAGCGCGAAAGTGACTGGCAGCGGTGATTTGGCTATTGAAAACAATGCTAATGGCACCGTGTCACTGTCCAATCAGGATAATGATTACACCGGTATCACTGAGGTTCGTAGTGGCAACTTATTGATGAATAACAATCACGTACTGGGCAACACCTCACTGTTGCAATTAGCCGCTGATACCACACTGAATATGAATGGCTATGCCCAGACTACAGGGCGTGTCGATGCTGCAGAAGATTCACAAATTGCGATAAATGGCGGGAGCCTGACAATCGATCAGGGAGGAATCATCAATGGGCATTTGCTGGGTGATGGTAGCCTCACATTAAATGACGGTACTCTGGAAATTAATGGCGAAAACACTTCTCTGGCCGCTAATACTCAAATACTTAATGATGCAACGATCAGCTTGAATAATGCGGCCGGGCTGGGAAGCGGTGCTATTGATAACGCAGGTAAGCTTATTCTGACTAGCGCCAATGGCTCATTGCAAAACAGTTTAAGCAATAGTGGTACTGTTAATCTGAATGGCAGTCAGATTGTTTTGGCGGGTGATAATGCTCTCTTCAGCGGTATTTTTAATATTGACCCCAGCAGCCAACTGACAGCAAGTGAAGCTCAGCATCTTGGCAGCGCGGCGGTTAATGATAGCGGCACGCTAAACTTGATAACCGATACTGACTGGACGCTCAATAATAGTGTTATGGGGGAAGGTAATCTGGTTAAAGAAGGGGTTGGAGTCGTGACGTTGACCGCGCCCAGCAGTGCTTATACCGGCATTACGGATATTAATCAGGGAGGCATTAATTTTGGTAGCCGCAACCAGCCGCTGACGCTGGCAACATCTGTAATTAATATTAATCAGGGTTTTTTGGCGGGTAATGGTGCGGTGGCGGGGGATGTAAATAACCTTGGAGTGTTGCAGGTGGGCAGTAATTCTACCTCGCAGAATATGACTACTCTGGCGGAAATTCAGACCGCGTCAGCAACCAGCGACTCTCTGACTATTGGCGGTAGTCTCACTAACGGCGGAATAATTCAGCTTGGGCAAACAGGCAGTAATATTCAGGCCGGAAACACGCTAACGATTAATGGAAATTACATAGGTAATAATGGAACTATAGCCTTCAATACTGCATTGGGCGGTGATAATTCCGCGACCGATCACATGTCAATTCGCGGTAATACCAGCGGTACCACACTGGTGAGCGTAGAAAATGCGGGAGGCAGTGGCGCAAGAACCTTAAACGGGATTGAGTTGATTAACGTTGGCGGCAGTTCTGACGGTAATTTCTTGCAGGATGGACGTATTGTTGCGGGTGCTTATGACTATCGACTGGCGCGGGGCGCGCTCAATAATCAAAGTAACTGGTATCTGACCAACAGCGCCAGCGAGCCGGTTGGCACGGTCACTCCGGTGGATCCTACAACTCCGGCCAATCCTTCAAATCCAACTATTCCTACTACACCAACTACACCAACTACACCAACTACACCAACTACACCAACTACACCAACGAGCCCGTCAAATCCGACGACCCCGGATAACCCTGCCAATCCAGATACTCCAACAAGCCCGACGGTTCCAGACAATCCGGCCACTGTTGCGCCATCTTCTGACATCATGCTGCGCCCGGAAGCCGGCAGTTATATCGAGAACCTGGCAGCGGCCAACACCATGTTTAATACCCGTCTGCACGACCGATTGGGAGAAACTCAATATACCGATGCCCTGACGGGGGAGAAACGGGTGACCAGCCTGTGGCTACGTCAAGTTGGCACCCACAATGGCTGGCGCTCAAATATTGGTTCACTGAAGACCACCTCTAATCAGTATGTCGTTATGTTAGGTGGTGACGTAGCCCAATGGAGTAACAATGGTCTGGATCGCGGACATATTGGTTTGATGGCAGGGTACGGTAATAACCAAAGTAACACTCACTCTGGCGTTACGGGTAATACTTCTAAAGGGCAGGTTAGCGGTTACAGCGTAGGCGTGTATGGCACATGGTATGCCAATGATGTTAATAAGACGGGGTTATATCTGGATAGTTGGTTGCAATACAATTGGTTCAAAAATAAGGTCAATGGCGAAGATTTGCCGCAAGAGAAATATAACTCAAACGGATTTAGTGCCTCTCTGGAAACGGGATATACCTGGAAAATCGGTGAGTTTTACTCCAGCAAGCAGAGCCTGAATACGGTATATATTCAGCCGCAGGCGCAAATAACATGGATGGACGTTAAAGCAAATAATCACACCGAAAGCAACGGCACCTTAATCAACACCGATGGCAATGGCAATATCCAGACCCGACTTGGCACCCGGCTATTCCTGAAAGGGCACAGTAAAATTGATGACGGCAAAAGCCGCGAGTTTGAACCCTTCATTGAACTAAACTGGCTACACAATACTCGTAACTTCAGCACTGAAATGAATGGCGCAAGGGTTAGCCAGGATGGCGCGAATAACATTGGCGAGGTAAAAACCGGTGTTGAGGGGCAACTTACTCAAAATCTTACTGCCTGGGGCAATGTCGGTCAGCAAATCGGAAACAAAGGTTATACCAATACCGAGGCAATGGTTGGGGTTAAATACAGTTGGTAGCCTGACTTAAAAAAGACTACCAACTGAATATATTTTACTGAAAAGCTATAGCCAGGTTTTATCTGTGATCCAATAGTCTTATTTACTTTTGACTGCCGGGATAATCGGTATAGCCATGCTCTGTGCCGCCGAAAAGCGTACTGCCTTCGAAATCTGCCAGTGGAAGATTTTGCGCCAGACGATGTGGATAATCTGGATTGGCAATAAAAGAGCGACCAAATGCCACCAGATCGGCATAGCCATTTTCGAGTACCCATTCTGCGCGGTCTTTATCGTATTTGCCTGCAACAATAATAGGGCGCGTAAATCTTTCGCGAATATCCTTACGGAAAGTTTCAGTAAACTGAGGCGCGTCGTCCCAATCTGCTTCGACAAGGTGCATATAGGCAATCCCTTTTTCTTGCAGGAAAGCGGAGGCATCGAGAATTGTTGGCAAAATATCCGGGCAATCCATTCCACGAGCGGTGAGAAACGGCGCAAGACGGATTGCAGTTCGCTCTGCACCCACTTCATCGACAACGGCATTAACGACATTCTTCAAAAAGCGCAGCCGATTTTCACGAGAACCGCCGTACTCGTCGGTGCGCACATTGGATGTGGTGCGTAAAAACTGGTCAACCAGATAACCATTGGCACCGTGAATCTCTACGCCATCAAATCCGGCGGCGATTGCATTACGTGCGCCGTTGCAAAAATCATCGACAACGCCAGCGATCTCTTCGCGTGTCAAAGCTCGCGGGGTCGGGCAGTCGGTCATGGCACCTTTGCCGGTCACAGGATCAACCTTCCAGATTTGTCCTTCGAATGGAACGGCAGAGGGCGCAACAGGAAGCCTGCCATCATGAAAATCAGCGTGCGACATACGGCCAACGTGCCAAAGTTGAAGGAATATCCGCCCACCGGCTGCATGGACTGCATCAGTTACCTGTCGCCATCCTGCAACCTGTTCGGCACTGTAAATGCCTGGAGTAAAGGAATAGCCTTTTCCCTGCGGTGATATCTGCGTCGCTTCGGTGACTATCAATGCCGCCGAGGCTCGTTGGGCATAGTAGCGAGCATTCATTTCATTCGGCACGTCTCCCGGCTGCGTACTGCGCGCACGAGTCATGGGAGCCATAACGATACGGTGCGGCAGGGTATTATTGCCGATAACTGTGGGCGTAAAAAGGCGTGAGCTGTTCTGCATAATTGAAAATTCTCCAGTTAATGATTGGCTGATGAGTCGCAGACTTTCTTGTCTGCAGACCCATATTGTCGGCACTGCGCCATTAGTGTTTAGCCACTAGCCCAACCTGTTGCAGGAAGGTCAGGTTGTCTTCCAAATGCCAGTTTTCGACAATTTTCCCATTATTTATCCGATAGATATCAGTAGCTATAAAGTTCACGGATTGTCCTTTTCCTTTAACTCCATTGAAGATACCGGTGAAATGACCGCTGAACCGCAGGTGTGATACCACTCGATTACCTACTACCATCATCTGCTCAACCTCACAGTGAAGATCGGGCACGGCGGCTCTGAATCCTTTCGATGCGATCAAAGGGCATTCAACACCTTGCGGACGTCCAGGGGGTAATGTCCGGTCCATAAAGTCAGATGCCAGCGCGCTGCGAGCCAATGCCTCATCGCCGTTAGTCCAGAATGTGTCGTAGCGACGTGCCGCCAGAATTTGCTCGCGGGCCTGTTGTTTGGACAATCCGGAGTCAACGATTAGCGTGTCGGGGCGAACAAGATTGTCCTGACCCTGGGCGCTGAGGTTTGACCCTGTAGCACCGATGGCGACGGCAGGAAATGTTGCGAAAAGCGCCGTGGTAAAGCCCGCAGCAATCATCGCGCTAGTTAACGCTTTGAAGCTTTTTTTGAAAGCAGGGAACTGTGTTGACATGATTGACTCCGTACTCAAGTAATGTTGTTTTGATGGTTCGATAAAGTAAGGCCATTGTGCCGAAATGGCATGGGTTTGATAATTGGGCTAACATTTGATGGATTATCAAAATATTTGGAAAAATCGTGGACAATCTCGGTGACATTCGGCTATTTGTAGAAACTGCCAATTTGGGCGGTTTATCCGCAGCGGGAAGGAGGCTGGGGTTATCTCCCGCAGCAGCAAGCGCGCGATTGGTCAAGCTTGAGGCAGAGCTTAATACCCGGCTATTTGAACGAACCACGCGGCAGTTGCGCCTGACGGAAGAAGGGAGCCTGTATCTTGCGCATTGCATACAGGCCCTTGCCGCGCTGGATGATGCTCGCGCCGCGCTGCTGGCCGGTCGCACTGCGGTGATGGGGAAAATCAGGATTGCCGCCACCTCGGACTTCGGCAGGCGGATGCTGAAAAAATGGTTAGATGAGTTTGGGGAGCTTTATCCCCAAGTCCAGTTCGCTTTGGTGCTGGCCGATTCGCTGTCTAATTTGCTGCAGGACGATCTTGATTTGGCCATTCGATTTGACGTGCCGCCCGATAGCTCAATGGTCGCCCGCAAATTAGCGCCCAATCGCCGGGTTTTGTGCGCATCGCCGAGTTTTATCGCGACCCATGGCGTACCCGCCAATCCCGGCGAATTGGACAAATTCCAGTGTATTGTTCTTTGTTCAACCAATGGAATCGCCAACGAATGGCGTTTTACCCAAGGTCAACTTTCAGAAACTTACGTGGTGCCTTCCGCGCTGGCCAGAGAGACCAACGATGGTGCCGTCGCCCGTGAATGGGCAGTTGAAGGCAAGGGTATTGCGATGAAATCGCTGTGGGATATACAAGAAGATTTACGTGCCGACAGGCTGTGTATCGTCATGCCCGAGTGGCGAACGCCGGAATTACCCGTTCACGCCATGTATCAGCGTAGCCGTTACATGGCCCCAAGGGTCCGCGCGTTGCTGGACTTTTTGATCGCGCGCTTTGCCGATGAGAATACGGCATTGGAATCGCTGCTGTTGAGCAAAGGGTATATTTAAAGAGTGTGAAATACGTTGCGGCGTTTTATTAATACTCAGGATGACCCGTCTTCAAGCATCGTCTGGAATTGCAGTGGGCATGATAAAACTTTTAAATACGACTAGCGCAGCACAAAACATTATCACGGCAGCAATGGCAAATCCGACACTTGCACCGATATTGATAGAAAAATGAGTTCCTGTTACCAGTATTCCTAGCAGAGCAACACCCACAGCAGCGCCAGTTTGGCGCATTGCATTAATAGCTGCGGAAGCAGTAGCCGCTTTATTGGGAGGAGCTTGATACAGGCAGGAGGCGATGATAGCCGGTGTCGCAATTCCGCCGCCGAGCGTCATTAGAAACAGGAATCCAACAAAAGTTTTATAAGATGCGTCGGTATAGGTCAGCAAGGCAAGGCTGGAATAGTTTATCGTCGCGATAAGCAAACCGATGACAATAGTCAGGCGAACTCCTATTCGTTCAGAGATAGCGCTACTGGCGGTATTGGCTAATGCAATAACGGCAAACGTCAGCAGGGCCAAGCCGGTCATTAGCGGAGAAAAACCACGGTATACCTGAAAGTACACAGTCAACAGGAAGATTGAGCCGTAAAAAGCCAAATTCATGATTGCGCCTAATAAAAGGCTGAGAGAGAAAATCCGGTTTCTTAATAAGCTAAGGGGTAAAAAGGCGTTTACACTATTTTTGATATGTACAATCAGCATAATGCATGCAAATGCAAATATTCCCAGACACAGCAATAATGTCTGAGTGAAGGCATAACTTTTTCCAAACTGAATTAAAAGATAAATCAGCGAAAAACTGGTTATCACAAAAAGCAGAATGCCTTTGTGATCGATATTGCGCATTCGTGGCGTTGCCGGTTCATGAACATAAAACATTGTTAAAATTATTCCGACCATACAAATCGGGATATTTAGCAGAAATAGAGCATGCCACGAAATATGCTTGAGGATTAGACCGCCAAAAAATGGTCCAGCTGCGCTAATCACTCCTCCGATAGCGCTCCACCAACCAATGGCTTTACGCCGTAAAGACGAGTTATCGCCACATGCGCCTGTCAGTAATGATAGAGATGAGGGGACGATAAGTGCCGCGCCAATCCCTTGAAAAACTCGCCCCAAAATCATGAGATTTAGAGAGGGAGATAAAGCGCATAGCAAAGAGGCCAACAAAAAAAGACCTATCCCGGCCAGGTTGATATTTTTACTGCCATATTTGTCGCTTAACCCTCCTGCAGCCAGTAGCAAAGCAGCAAAGACTATTACATAGGCATCTGGTATCCACTGCAAGATTGAGATATCAGCGTCGAAAACACGAGAAAAAGTGGGGAGCGCAACATTCACGATGGTCACATCCAGCTGAACAACAACATAGCCCAGCGCGGTAATCAACGCGTTAATAAATACCTTGGTGGGAAACAAAGTATCAATTTTGAGGTTTTCACCAGAATGCATAGGCTCTCTTCTAAATGACTTTATTCATGTTTGCCGCGTGATTTAAGGATAATAGCCTAGAATAATTGATTTGTGGAGTGGTTAATCTACAATGATTTCCACATTGTATACACTGGGCATTGAGGTCAATTATGAAAAAAAATCTCGGTAGACCTAGAGAGTTCGACCCAAATGACTTTCTTGACATCGCACTAGACTGCTTCTGGACGAAGGGCTATCAGACCACCTCAATAAGCGACCTAATGAAAGCGTCGGGGCTTGCAAGCGCAAGTATTTACAAGCTTTATCCCGATAAACGAAGCATTTTTTTTGCTGCACTTTCGCAATATATGGAGCAAGGTTTAGGGCGTTTACGAACACGGGCGCAGAAAAAATCACCCGAGGCTGCTTTGCGGGAAACCCTTGAGTACGGAGCATTGCTTTCAACGGGCGCTGAAGGAGAGCGGGGCTGTTTTACTATCGCAGCAGCCAGTGAACTTTTGCCTGGAGATGATGAAGTTAAAGTGAAAGTGCGCAACAAATTTAATGAGATTAAAGAAAACCTGCTGAATATCCTACTACTGGGTCAGCAGATGAAAATTTTCAGAACCGATATTGAAGCTGCTGTCATGGCCGAAACGATTTTTATGATGCTGGAGGGAATGCGGGTGTACGGTAAGGTTAGTCCCGACTATCAGTCACTGGTAAAGGCTAACGAATTTATTATCGGCAGCGTAATGGCGACTCACACTGCCGAGGATCGTGAACTGTAGGCGATTCGGTTATGCAGATTCTTTTCTTGGATCACTTCAACAAACCAAGATGCTCAACCAGGATAGAAGTGCCGATGCCTATCAGCACTAGGCCGCCGAGCACTTCAGCCCATTTACCGATAGCGCCACCGAGGAAACGGCCAAGCAGCATGCCTGCCGTCGCCATGATGGTGGTGGCTGCACCGATAGTTAGCGCCATTACCAGAATGTTGACCTGCAGGAAGGCCAGACCTACGCCCACGGCCATCGCATCCAGGCTGGTGGCGATCGCGGTAGTCACTAATAGCCAGAAGCCGTGTCGGCTCGGAATATCCGCCTCTTCGACTTTATCTTTCTTAAAAGCTTCGGTAATCATGCGCACGCCTAAAATCAGCAGCAGGATGAAAGCCACCCAGTGGTCCCAGCTCATGATGAACTTACTGGCGGCGAGGCCGATGCCCCAACCAATAATCGGCGTAATGGCTTCGATAACACCGAAAATTAAACCGGTACGCAGCGCTTCTCTTAACGGAGGACGATGCAATGAGGCTCCCTTACCGATGGCGGCAGCAAAGGCGTCCATTGACATGCCAAAAGCTAAAATCAAGATTGCGTAAGTGTTCATAAAACAGACCAGTGATGCCTTTAATAGAGAAGAAAGGCTATTAATTTAAAGAGGCGGCTAGTCTGCCATAAAAAAGAAAATAAAAAAACCATATTTTTCATGTACTTATAGCAAGTGGTAAGAGTCTTAGCACAGGCTATACTTGGGCAAAACATCCACAATAGTGTTAAAAAATCATCAGCAGACAAATGAAAACATTGAGTAAATATAGAAACTTAATCAAGAGAGCGGGAAAGATTAGGCGGATATGCTTCAACCCTTATGCCACAGCCTTTGCAGGGTTAAAACACTTTTGTACAATTACAAAAGTTAGGGTCTTTGAAAAAAGATTTGCGACGGGTCGAAACATCCCACAAAGCTGAGTTGTGGGATGGAATAATGGAGAGGGCGATCAGTTAATCAGCGCGCCGCCCTCGATATCAATTACGGAACCGGTAACAAACGGGTTATCGATGACAAACAGATAGCCATTGGCCACATCCTCTGCTCGTCCCCATCTTTGCGCCGGTAGTGCGGCCGCAGCTTTTTCCAGCATTTGCTGGCGGGCTTCAGGAGCCATCGCCGAATAGGCTTCGGTATCGGTTAGCCCGGGACTGACGGCATTCACCCTCAATGGCGATAATTCTTTAGCGAGGATTTTAACCGCGGACTCAAGAGCGGCGTTCATCGCAGTTTTTACTATCGTGCCTGCCACTGTTCGACGAGCCAGAAAACCACTGGTAAAGGTCAGCGTCCCGCCGGGCTTTAGCAAGCCGCCAAGGTGTTGAGCAATTGCCAGACTGCCCCAGAACTTGGTTTCAAATGCCTGTTTCGCCGCAGAAAGATCTACTGAGCTGAGAGGGCCACCCGGTGCCTGTGACCCTGCCGTCACCACGATATTGTCAACCGGGCCTAAGGTTTTCGCTAAGTCACGCAGTTCTTGCTCATTGGCAATATCTAAGGTCAGAGTGTCGATTGAGGATTTCTCCGACAACTGTTTAGCGGCTTGCTGAAGTTTTTGCGTATTGCGGCCAGCTAAAACGATCGCATCTCCGCGTGAGGTCAGCAGTTGTGCAACTGAGTAGCCAATACCTGAAGCGCCGCCGATGATTAATGTACGTTGTTGGCTCATGATTTTTTCCTGTCGTTGAGAGTATTCAACAACTTTACGCTTTCAAATCCGCTTTGATAATGGAGGTGAAAGTTGAAGCTCTATTCAGGAAAACAGAATAATACGGCTATCCCAGGCAATGCGGCGCAGCGAACTTGGCAATAAATGAGTGATAAGGCATTGAGTGGAAAAACAATCTCAGCTTTCGAGCTTACTGTCATATTCCTGCCGTGCGCGCTCGACTGCGGGCAAATTATCTTGAGTCCAGTTGAACAGGGCCTCGAAAGGAACTTTCAGCGTGCGGCCAAGCGGCGTTATCTCGTATTCAACGGCGATCGGCGAAGTATCAATGACATGACGTTCAATAATGCCGTTGCGCTGTAATTTTCTCAGACTCTGGGTTAGCGCTTTTTGCGTGATGCCTTCCAGTTCGCGCTTTAGCACGTTGAAACGCCGTGGTTGCTGGCACAGAATGGCGAGTATCAGCACTGACCATTTATCGGCAATTTGGTCCAGCAATAATCTATGCGGGCAGCTTGCGCGAATAAGAATGGGATGTTCGTCAGACATGGTAGTTTCCTTGAGTATACCTGGTAGCTTTTAAGTGCCTAATTGACACCTAGTATACACAATATACTATCAAGGCTACTAACCCTAACGGAGTATTAGCCTGTGACCACTTCCAATGTAGACATACTGTTCCAGCCTTTTCATTTGAAAAACCTGACATTAAAGAACCGAATCGTGATGGCACCCATGACGCGATCTTTTGCGACGCAAGGTATTCCCGGGCAAGAGATCGCGGCTTATTACCAGCGCCGTGCCGAGGGGGAAGTTGGGCTGATTCTGACTGAGGGCACGGTCATCAACCGACCTGCCTCACGAAACGAAGCCAATATTCCTTTCTTCCACGGAGAGCAGGCACTGGCTGGCTGGAAAAAAGTAGCTGCCGATGTTCATGCTGCCGGTGGCAAGATAGGGCCACAGCTTTGGCATACGGGATCGGTTGCCAGTTTTCTGTCGGATTGGGTTCCCGATGCGCCGGTAGAGAGTCCATCGGCACTTGTCGCGCCCGATCAACCGCGCGGTGATGCCATGAGCGAAGAGGCGATTGCAGACACTATTTCCGCATTTGCCCAGGCTGCGTCCGATGCAAAACGTCTAGGTTTTGACGTGGCTGAGATCCACGGCGCGCACGGTTACTTGATCGACCAATTCTTCTGGTCTGGCACTAACCTGCGTACTGACAACTACGGCGGCGCGACGCTGAAACAGCGAGCTCGTTTTGCCGCCGAAGTGGTGAAAACCATGCGCGAAGCCGTCGGGCCTGATTTTCCGCTGATTTTGCGCGTAAGCCAGTGGAAGCAGCAGGACTTTACGGTACGCCTTGCCCCTACGATTACAGAAATGACCGACTGGTTATTACCTTTGGTTGAGGCCGGTGTCGATATTCTTCACTGCTCGCAGCGCCGTTTTTGGGAACCCGAGTTTCCTGAAATTGACGGGGAGCAGGGTTTAAATTTCGCGGGTTGGGCAAAAAAACTCACCGGAGCGGCAACGATTAGCGTGGGTTCAGTGGGCTTGGCGGGCGATTTTATGAGCGCTTTTGCCGGTGAAACTTCCCATCCGGCCAGCATCGAGAATCTGATCGCCCGCCTCGAACGCAACGAGTTTGACCTGATTGCCGTGGGCCGTGCACTGTTGAGTGACCCGCAGTGGGTGACTAAAATCCGCACTGGCAATCACGCTGAGTTGAAAGATTTTACCGCCGCCGCGTTGGCCGAACTGGTTTAATCAGCGCTTGTTTGTCACGCAGCTTATTTGGCCGAGGCGCGTTTATGCCGAAAGTACGTGATAAGCGTGCGGGATAAAAATGCCAGCTCCGTCAAGGTTGCGGCGGGGGAATGGGCCAGAATACCCATATTACTCAACTCGCCAGACATCAGGATGCTGCGGGCTGGCGGCTTCGTGGTATATATCCCCTAGCCAGCCCGCGATCTCGTATTCTTCGAGATATTCAGGAATGATTATCTCGTACAGTCGCGAATACTTTCGTTCAGACATATCGACGCGAAAGACCTGCCAGCTTTGCTCGACGCGTTTCACGCCAAGATAGCGACCAAATACGTTAAATATCATCATTGGTTATTTTCTGCTCCAAAATTTAAGCAATGGTGTTACCGTTATTCCGTGGACTAACACACTGGCGGTAATGATAGTAATTGCCAGATTGGTCATCATAATCGCTTCATGGCCTTGCAGACCATTGGCATAGGCGTAAGCAATATAATTTATGCTGCCAATACCCCTTATCCCGAGCCAACCAAAGAGTAAACGCTGCTGTTTTGAATAAGAAGATCCCCAGGTCGAGATATAAACAGCTAAAGGTCGGACGATACAAAAAATCGCAAATGCCAGCACCAACCCCATTGGGTCCCAATGCTGAGCAAGCGTAACGCCTAATACGATCACAATAGCCGCTGCGAACAGCCGTTCAATGGTTTCCCCGAAAGACAGGGCATCGCCAATGACGAGTCCGACAGACTTTAGCGGCGTTCGGTGCTCAATTTCCATTGAATGTCGCGTATGCGGATTGATCATCATTTCGGCGGGAGGGTTGTCATCCTCATCTTCCGCAGTGGGATTTTTTTGCTGTACTCTCAGCTCGGCGCTACGCAGGCCAACACCTGCAGCAAAGGCGGCAAGGAAACCTGAGGCTTCTACGGAAATAGCCAGCGCGAAGCTTAGGCAAATAAGCGACAGCGCGATAAAATCACTCGGTGCGACCTCACCCTGTACGTGCCGCCAGTGGGTTGAGATGAGCCCGATTAGCCTGCCAAGCCCGTAACCTATACCCAGTCCAATGACCAAGGCCCACAGAACGTCAACCGCGAACCAGTGTAGCCATTGCATGCTGCTTAACGCGCCGTCGGCGTTATGCCAAAGCAGCGCCAGCATCAGTAAAGGCAGGGCAGTACCATCGTTCAGCCCGGCTTCGCTTGAGAGGGCAAGCCGCAAACTATCGTCGTCGCGCGAATCATTGATGGCAATAAGGCTGGCAAGCACTGGGTCAGTGGGGGCAATTACCGCAGCTAAGGCCAGAGATATTGGCCATGAAATTCCGGTGAGATAATGCGCGATAATCATAATACCGAGCACGGTTAAAATCATCCCCGGCCCGGCCAGCCGGAAACCGATTTTCCAGATGCTGGCTCTTAAAGGCAGGCGAATTTTTAATCCGGTTATAAATAGTGAAGTGGCAATGGCAATTTCAGTTACGCGGCTGACAATAGTTGAATGCGCTAACACGTCCAGGCGTAAAACATCAAATCCCCACGGTCCACACAGAATTCCGACCAGCAGATAAATGCCGAAAATGGGGATTGGAGTACGATTTATCCAACCGAATGAAAGTGACATCAGCAGTAGCAGCCCACCTGTTGCTGCTGTCCATGCGAGATAGTTCATGATTCCCCTGAAATAACTGGTTAAAAAATAGCAAAAATAAAGGCTTAGCATATTGATTATAGTACAGACAAAAAAATACCCGCACGCGGCGGGCAAAGTTGCTTAGAACACAGGGGAAAAGACTAATAAAGCTAGCAGAGCTTTTGTTATATTGCTAATCGGGCAGGAAAAAATAATTCTCAAATCAACGTTGATTAGTCGTTAATTGTGGCAAGTTTAGTGGGGAGTCAAAATAACATTTGTGCATTTGAATTTGCACTCTTGGCTTATTCATTTTTAGCGTTAGCTTTGCCGTTATTGAGCATTTACCTTTATCGCAAAAAGCGGAATATTTGATTTAAAACATAAACGCACTGCGCTGTCTGGTACTTAGATCAATCACTCTCGTTTGCTTATCCTCGATGCCGTGGAGACCCAGGATTGATGGAATCATTTACCAAAATGCTTTAATTGCCGAGTGCCGATATCCCTTTTGTCTGATTATTATTTTGGAGTTGAGCATGACTATCCACAATGCTATTACCGAGTTGGTAGGCAATACGCCATTATTAAGGCTTAATCGATTTAGTGAGCGGTTTAATTTGGACGTCGACCTGCTTGCCAAACTGGAGTATTTCAATCCAAATCACAGCATCAAAGATCGTATTGCACTGGCCATGATTGAAGAAGCCGAACGCACGGGTAAATTAAAACCCGGCGTGACGCTGGTAGATACAACCAGTGGGAATACCGGGATTGGATTGGCGGCAATTGCCGCAGCAAAAGGTTATAAATTTCGCGTTTATTTACACGATAAACTCAGCGATGAGCGTTTTGCTATTCTCAGCGCGTTTGGGGCCGAAATTATTCCATTCAGTCACGTACCGGGGTTTGATAAAATACTCGAAAACAGCGACGGCGATTTTGTAGCCGCCGCCAAATGGCTGGCGGATAATGTGATCCGTAAAGAGCCGAACATTTTTTTCACCTACCAATTGGAAAATCCGGCTAACCCTTTGGCGCATTATCGCAACACGGGGCCTGAAATCTGGCAGCAAACCGGCGGGCAGGTAGATATTGTTATCGCCTCGGTGGGTACCGGCGGTACGCTTTCAGGGGCGGGGAAATATCTCAGGCAGCTTAACCCGGATATCAAACTGATTGCCGTGGAACCCGGCGTGAATTCTATTCCTGACCGTGACAATCCTGAGGCCAAAGAAATTACCGGTGTTCATGCTTTTAGCCACGTTTTACCGGAGCGGGTGCCGTTAACGTTGGACAGAGAATTGTTCGACGAAGCTATCGCCATCGAAAGTTGGCAGGCGGTGCAGGCGGCTCGTGAAGTGGCAACAACCGATGGCATTTTGATTGGCGAATCTTCCGGTGCAGTACTGTTTGCTGCGCGAGTGGTGGCTCGTCGCCCGGAAAATAAAGGTAAGCGTATTGTCACTATTCTTGCCGACAGTGGCTTGACTTATCTGTCGACCGGCCTGTTTGATAGCACGCTCAGCGTTGAGCAAATAAAAATCGACGCCCTGCGCAAAAGCCGTGTCAGCGCCTAAGAATTCTACTAGCGTTTGCCAGTAAATTATGCCAAAGAATTTATTGTATTAACCCGATGCTATTTTGATGGCGAAGATGCTGCCCCTGCGGTAATACAAAGCGGGGCAGCATTGTAGTGAAGAATTTCGCAATGGAATTTTAGTAAAGAGTTACTGCTTATCCAGAGACCAAGTCGCAGTATTTACGTCAACACTTACCGGTAGTAGTCCGGTGCTCTTGAATTTATCGGCGATGATCTGCTGTTGTTTAAACACTTCCGGCGTCATTCGCTCCGCGCCGAACGGCATTCTCGCCAGTGCTTTTGCCCAGATCTTCTTGTCCAGACCGGTGGATGTAGACTGGATTTCTGCCGTTTCATCAGGATGCGCGTTTGCCCAGTCGCTGGTGGACTTTAGCTCGTCAATTAATTTCAACGCGGTTTGCGGATAAGTTTCGGCAAATTTTCTGCTCGACAGGAAGAAAGTGTAATGTGGCACCAAATCCACGGCGTTGGTCACTTCTCGGGCGTTGGCATGGGTTTCCACTTCAGCCAGGAACGGGTCCCAGATAG
Source organism: Rouxiella sp. WC2420 (assembly GCF_041200025.1). NCBI lineage: Bacteria > Pseudomonadati > Pseudomonadota > Gammaproteobacteria > Enterobacterales > Yersiniaceae > Rouxiella > Rouxiella sp. WC2420. The sequence goes on from NZ_CP165628.1 coordinate 1,998,728, forward strand.
CCCACGCATCAATGGCTCCGCGTTGGAAGGCGGCGCGGGCATCGCTTGGGGCCAGGTATACTGGGGTAATGTCTTTATAACTCAGACCGGCTTTCTCCAACGCAGCGACCAGCAAATAGTTGACGTCAGAACCTTTATTCAGCGCCACGCGTTTTCCCTTAAGATCGGCCACAGTTTTGATGGTCGAATTTGCGGGTACCACGATAGCTTCTGTTTTCGGACTGGCAGGAGAGTGCGCCAGATACACCAGATCGGCCTTCGCCGCCTGGGCAATCACTGGGGGTGCATCACCGGTTGCCGCGAGGTCAATACTTCCGACGTTGAGGCCTTCAAGCATTTGTGGACCCGCGGTGAATTCCACCCACTTAACCGCAATACCCTGTTTCTTGAAATCGGCATCCAGCGTGCCGCGATATTTCAGCAGCGCGAAAATATTGGCTTTTTGATAGCCAATATTGACCACTTTTGGCAACGCCTCGGCACTAGCCGAGGGTATCGAACCTAAAAGCACTGCCGCAGACAGCACACTACGCACTAAAATTTTCATTAATTGTTTTCCTGAGCTTATAGCTGAAAGATCGGTAGTGGAAAAAATATAACAAAATTCGTAATAAGCGCTTAATAGAATAAAGTCATAACTTAGATGAAAGCTTTACTCGGCCCAGACCGCATCGCGAACGTTAATAGCACGCGCAATTAATCCCAGCGCATAGAAACGATCGGCGATGGCTTGCTGGTCGCGGATAATCCCTAAACCCATTCTCTGGGTTTGATGACTGCGGCGCGCCAGCGCAAGATTTAGCGAATCTGTGGCCAGTCCAAGCTCGGCGGAGAGCAGGCTGGCCGCCTCGTTTCGGTTGGCATCGATATAACGCCCGGTCTGCACCAGCGCGTCCATCAACTGATGCAGCAGATCGCCTGAATGGGTGGCAAATTCGCGGTGCGCCAGATAAAACTGATGATTGTTCACCCGCCCGCTGCCGTTGGCGATAACGCGCAGTTGCCCGCAGCGTTCGGCGTCGCTGAGCAGCGGGTCCCACATCATCCAGGCATCAACGGCGTGGTGATCGCTGGGCGTCAGCGGATATTTAGGCGGCGAATACACGACTCTCACGTCGTCAAGCGTCAGGCCTGCCTCGTCGAGAATCTGCACCAGCAGATAATGAACGTTGGAACCTTTATTTACTGCGATACGTTTACCCCGCAGATCGCTGATATTTACGATGGGGCTTTCATTCGCGACCAGCAGCGCCACGCTTTGCGGTGCCGCAGGTTCCCAGGCGACATACAGCACCCGATTATCACTGGCCTGTGCAAACAGCGGCGGAACTTCGCCAGTGGTGCCGAAATCAATCTCGCCGTTGCTCAATGCATGCAGTAATTGAGGACCGGCGGGGAATTCACTCCACAGCACGCTAATCCCGCGGCCCGCGAACTGCTGTTCCAGCGATTGTCGCGCCTTGAGAATCCCGAGATTGCCAAATCTTTGATAGCCAATCCGCAGCTCGCGTTCATGGGGCGCGCGATTGCGGTGACTGCGCAGGCCGTTGCCACTGAGGCTGCGTCGCGGTTTGATTAAACCGAGATGCCCCAGATGCGTGCGCAGTGTGTGACGACTGATCCCCAGCAGCGACGCGGTTTGCAGCTGATTGCTGCCGCTGATTTCAAAGGCATTGCGCACCAGTGCATCGGTGACTCGTTGATAAATCTGCTGATTGCCGCTTTGCAGATGCTGACGGATAAAGTCGTCCAGCGCCTGTTCACTGGCGGGTAAAGTGTCTGCGCTCACCGAGCTGAGACGCAGTTGGCGTGGAGAAATGATCGTTTCGCGGCTGAGCAGCACGGCATTGTGCAGGGTATTTTCCAGCTCGCGAATATTGCCCGGCCACGGATATTCCATCAAGGCAGCCATCGTCTCGTCGCTAAGTTGTAGCTGAGGGCGGCCGAGACGACGGGCATACAGCCGCAGAAAGTGCTCTGCCAGCAGTGGAATATCTTCACGACGCTGGCGCAGCGGCGGCAGGGTTACGGCTGCAACATTGAGACGATAATAGAGATCTTCCCGGAAACGGCGTTCGCGGATCGCCTGCGCTAAATCAACGTGAGTCGCAGCAATTACCCGCACATTGACCTTCACGGCGCGGTGCGAGCCAACCCGGGTTACCTCACGTTCCTGCAACACTCGTAACAGTTTGACCTGCAAAGGTAAACTCAGCTCGCCTATTTCATCCAGCAGCAGCGTTCCGCCCTCGGCGGCTTCAAACCAACCCTGATGGCGATCGCGTGCGCCGGTAAATGCGCCTTTTTCATGACCAAACAGTTCCGACTCCGCCAGGCTTTCCGTGAGCGCACCGCAGTTCACTGCCAAAAATGGCTGCTGCCTGCGCGGGCTGTGGTGATGCAGATAACGGGCCACCACCTCTTTGCCGGTTCCGGTTTCCCCTACAATCAGCACAGTGGCGTCGGTAGGGGCGAGGCGGTCAAGCACGCTTTGAAAGGCGAGCGACGCGGGATCGATCAAAGTAGGGCCGTGATTCTGCATCTTTCACTCCAGCGGGTTGGTAAACGGTAAGAAACAATACCGTTGTACTGGCCGTTGAGCGAGACGGCAAAATTGAGATTTGTTGCAAATGCGGCAGCGTGGTGGCAGCGGCTGTTGCATTTGCAACAAATTTTTGGACATGCATAATTTTTAACGCATTGATATTTATTGATTTTAAATTTTTACCGTCTTGGCATACTTCCTGCTTTAACCTTTATAACCAAACGGATGTTTTGTATCTAATAAATTAAGATATCGTTATATAGGAAAGTGATAATGAGCGACTCAGTACAGGACAACATCAACGTATTCTGGTTTCTACCGACCCATGGAGACGGGCGTTATCTGGGAACCACTGAGGGTGGCCGTCCGGTAGATTTACCTTATTTACAACAAGTTGCATTAGCTGCCGATAGTCTCGGCTACTACGGCGTGCTCATTCCAACCGGTAAAAGCTGTGAAGATTCCTGGCTGGTAGCCTCGGCATTGGCACCGATTACCAAAAAACTGCGTTATCTGGTCGCGGTGCGTCCGGGACTGCAACCGCCGACGCTGGCGGCACGCATGGCGGCAACGCTGGATCGACTGTCAGAAGGCCGCTTGCTTATCAACGTGGTGACCGGCGGCGATCCGGTAGAAAACAAAGGCGACGGTATTTTCCTCAGCCACGCCGAGCGTTATCAGGTGACGCGCGAATTCCTTGACGTTTATTCCCGCCTGCTGAAGGGCGAAAAAGTTGATTACCACGGCGAACATATTCATGTCGAGGGCGCTGAAGTGCTGTTTCCGCCGGTTCAGGAAGATGGCCCACCGCTGTATTTCGGAGGGTCTTCTGACGAGGCCATCGACGTGGCGGCTAATCAGATCGACACCTACCTGACCTGGGGTGAACCGGTGGAGCAGGTTAAAGAGAAGCTTGAAGTGGTGCGCAGACGTGCCACCGCGCGTGGTCGTAAACTGAATTACGGCATTCGTTTGCACGTTATTGTGCGTGAAACCGAAGAGGAAGCCTGGGCAGCCGCTGACCGTTTAATTGCTCATCTTGATGAAGACACTATCGCCGCCGCGCAGAAAATTTTTGCGCGCATGGATTCCACCGGGCAGGCACGTATGAGCGCCCTGCACGGCGGTTCTCTCGACGGACTGCGTATTGCGCCAAACCTGTGGGCCGGTGTCGGGCTGGTTCGCGGCGGCGCGGGGACGGCGCTTGTGGGTAATCCGCAGCAGGTCGCCGAGCGTATTCGTGAGTATCAGGCGCTGGGCATCGAGAACTTTATCTTCTCTGGTTATCCGCACCTCGAAGAGGCTCATCGCTTTGCCGAACTGGTGATGCCGCTGCTGCCACTGGCCTTTAACGCCGAAAAAAAGCAGCGCACGGTGAATACCGGGCCGTTCGGCGAAACCATCGGTGGCGATCGCCGTCCGGTGAAACAAACCAGCGCCAGCTAAGGAACTATTCATGAGCCAACAATCAATCGATCAACCTATTCAGTTTGCCTATTGGGTGCCAAACGTTTCTGGCGGGCTGGTGATCAGCAATATTGAACAGCGCACCAGCTGGGATTTCGACTACAACCGCAAGCTGGCGCAAATCGCCGAACGTGCCGGGTTCGATTACGCACTGACGCAAATTCGTTTTACCGCCGGTTACGGGGCTGACAATCAGCATGAGTCCGTGAGTTTTTCTCAGGGGCTACTCGGTGCTACCGAAAAGCTGAAAGTGATTGCCGCACTGCTGCCCGGTCCGTGGAATCCTACATTGGCGGCCAAACAAATCGCCACTATCAGCCATCTAACCCATGCCCGCATCGCGGTAAATATCGTCAGCGGCTGGTTTCGCGGTGAGTTTAAGGCGATTGGCGAGCCGTGGTTGGACCACGAAGAACGCTACCTGCGATCCGAAGAGTTTATCCGCTGCCTTCGCGGTATTTGGCAGGAGGAAACGTTTAATTTTGCCGGTGATTTCTACCGCTATCGTGACTATGTGATGAAGCCAAAACCGCTTAATCCGCTGCCAGAAATCTTCCAGGGTGGCAGTTCACGCGCGGCTCGCGACATGGCCGCTCGTGTCTCCGACTGGTATTTCACCAATGGCAATAGTGTAGAAGGCATCCGCCAGCAGGTTGAAGATATTCAGCTGAAAGCAGCTGCTAATCAGCATCAGGTCAAGGTAGGCGTTAACGGTTTTGTCATTGCCCGCGATACCGAACAGCAGGCGCAGCAGGTATTGCAGGAAATTGTGGCTCAGGCCAATCCCGAAGCGGTAAAAGGCTTTGCCCATGAGGCAAAAAATGCCGGAAATGCTTCGCCTGAAGGTGAAGGTAACTGGGCAAAATCCACCCTTGAAGATTTAGTCCAATATAACGATGGCTTTAAAACCAATCTGATTGGTACACCGCAGCAAATTGCCGAGCGCATCATTGCACTGAAAAATACCGGCGTCAGTCTGATGCTGCTGGGCTTCCTGCACTTCCATGAGGAGGTCGAGTTCTTTGGCCGCGAGGTTATCCCGCGGGTTCGTGAATTGGAACGCCAGCAGCAGCGGGAGCTGGCGCATGGCTGACCGGCGTATCGTCATCGTCGGCGGCGGTTTTTCTGGTACCGCGCTGGCAGTACACCTGCTGCGCAACGGCGCTAGTGGACTGAAAGTTACGGTGATAGAACCCCGTGAACAGCTGGCGCGCGGCGTGGCCTATGGCACGCAGGATCCGGCGCATCGCATCAATGTGCCAGCCGAGCGGATGCAGCTTTCAGCAGCCGAAGAGGGCGATTTTGATCGCTGGTATCGAACCACCGAGGCTTTTAATGAAGATACTGCGGCCCGCTGGCACGACGGCAAAGTCTATCCGCAGCGCGGCCAGTTTGGTGTTTATATCGCCGAACAGCTTTCCCGCGCGGCAGCGTCTTCTCCTGTCGAGTTGACCCACGTCCGCGAGCCGGCGGTGGCGCTGGAGGGCGACACAGTGATCACCGCTTCCGGCCAGCGTTACCAGGCTGATGAGGTGGTGCTGGCAATCAGCCACCCTCCACCGGCATTGCCCGGCGCGCTTGAAGCATTAAAAGATCACCCGGCAGTGATTGCCAATCCGTGGGAGGTTGATGCTTTGGACCGTGTTGCAGAACAGGATCGCGTGGCGATCATCGGCAGCGGTTTAACCATGTCTGACGTAGTGGCTTCGCTAAATCGATTGGGTCATCAGGGGCCGGTGGTGGCATTTTCCCGCCGTGGCCAGCTGCCGCGCCCGAATCTCGGCGGTTCTTTTGAACCGCGCCCGTTGAATTATCAGCAACAACAAGCCAGCACCGCGCGCGGCTGGTTGCGACGGGTCCGCCAGGAGGTGGCGCAGGCGGCGGAGCAAAACCTGCCTTGGCAGCTGGTACTGGATGACATTCGCCTTCACGGCCAACAGCTGTGGCAGCAACTTTCCCTAAACGAGCAGCGCCGTTTTTTGCGCCACCTCCGCCCGTGGTGGGACGTGCACCGCTACCGCATTGCACCGCAGGTCAGCGCGGTGATTGAACAGCTGCACAGTGAAGGGCGTTTGCAGCTTCAGGCGGCTCGTCTGCTGAGTGCCAAAGCCGAAGGTAATGCTTTGCGGCTGACTCTGCAGCCACGAGGCGGCGAACCGAAGATTTTGCTCGTCGATAAGCTGGTAGTCACTACCGGACCGGCTCACGGCACCTTGCTAAAAACCGATGCGTTGCTTAACCAACTGGCGACGCAGGGGCTGATTCAGGCCGATCCGCTGGCGCTGGGCATCGCTGTCAATGCTGATTCGCAGACCTTAAATCTCGACAACGAGGCCAACCCGCATCTTTACGTGGTGGGTCCATCGGCGCGTGGCCGTTTTGGCGAGCTGATGGGTCTGCCGCAGGTTGCCGAACATGCTGAAACGGTGGCTCGTCAATTGCTGGACATCCACGCTAGCCAGCCGGTTGAGCGATGTCCAACTTCACCGAAAATCTTCTGATATTTTCCTGATTTTTTTGTGAGTTTTTCCTGATTTATTCAGATAACTATTGTGATCCGGGCAGCCTGCAGAGACCCGGTTATCCAGGGAGTACGCTATGTCATCGCAACGTGAAATTCGCTTAAACGCTTTTGATATGAACTGTGTCGGTCACCAGTCACCGGGTCTGTGGGCACATCCGCGCGACCGCTCATGGCAGTATAAAGATTTGGAATATTGGACCGATTTGGCACGATTGCTGGAGCGCGGAAAATTCGACGGCCTGTTTATCGCCGACGTGCTGGGGGTGTACGACGTGCTGGATGGTAACAACGACGCGGCCATTCGCAACGCCACTCAGGTGCCGGTCAATGATCCGTTGGCGCTGATTACCCCGATGGCGCTGGTTACCGAGCATCTTGGATTCGGCCTGACGGCGTCGTTGTCGTTTGAACATCCTTATCCGTTTGCCCGTCGCCTGTCGACCTTGGATCATCTGACCAAGGGGCGCATTGGCTGGAATATCGTGACTTCGTATTTGGAAAGCGGCGCGCGCAATATTGGCTATCAGGCGCAGGCCGATCATGACGCACGCTATGACTACGCCGACGAATATTTACAGGTGGTCTACAAGCTGCTGGAGGGGAGCTGGGAAGAGGGTGCAATCTTACGCGACCGCGAGCGTCGGGTGTTCAGTGATCCAGGTAAAATCCACCCGATTAATCATCAGGGAACCTTCTTCCAGGTGCCGGGAATTCACCTTTGTGAGCCGTCACCGCAGCGCACGCCGGTTCTTTATCAGGCAGGGGCTTCCAGTCGCGGCAAGCAGTTCGCCGCCGAACATGCCGAGTGCGTGTTCGTTGCCGTGCCGTCAAAAGTGCTGCTGAAGAAAACGGTGGCGGATATTCGTCGTCGTGCCGCAGAGGCTGGGCGCGATCCGCGCAAGGTACTGATTTTCAATCTGCAAACAGTGATCGTCGGCGAAACCGACCAGCAGGCACAGGCCAAGTGGCTGGATTATAAAAGTTATGTCAGCTACGAGGGCGCACTGGCGCTGATCTCCGGCTGGACCGGCATCGACTTTGGGCAATATCAGCCGGATCAGGTGCTAAAACATCTGCACACCAACGCCATTCAGTCGGCAGTTGAAACCTTCTCGACCGCCGATCCTGACCGCCAGTGGACCGTGCAGGCATTGGCAGACTGGGTCGGCATTGGCGGCTTTGGTCCACTGATTGTCGGAAGTGCCGCAACAGTGGCCGACGAGCTGCAAAGCTGGGTCGAAGAGACCGATGTTGACGGTTTTAATCTGGCCTATGCGGTGACGCATGAAACCTTTACCGACGTAGTTGACTTGCTGGTGCCCGAGCTACAAAAACGTGGCGTTTACAAGCAGGATTACCAGACGGGCACGCTGCGTGAAAAATTGTTTAATCAGGGTGACCGTTTGCAGGCACCGCATCCGGGCGCGGGTTATCGCCGCAACACAGAGCAGGAAACCCAGCCTGTGCAAAGCTAATGAAAGGTAAGTTTTAACCTGTTTTCTGGTTCGCAACCGGGTCGGCTCCATGCTTGCCCGGCTTTTGCATTGCTATTAATTAATTCTTTCAACTTATTGATTTTAATGAATTTATTATCAATATTTGTTGTTTGTTATCCCCCGTAAAGCCCTTTATAACTGCTTCTTAGTACTTGTTAAAAGCGGTTGCACCTGTTTGCCAACACTTCTCTTCACATGATTAAAAAAACAGAGGGTTTTATGAGCACCATTAATATTGATGACGGCATCGATGTGCCGCCATTGCATTCAACACCAATAGGTTCAGTCAGCGACGTGGCTCAGCTGATCAACACCAGTGACAGTAAAAACAGCTATGCCCGCTGGATAGTTTTTCTGGCGCTGGGCGGCGTGTTTTTAGACGCCTATGACTTGACTACGCTGTCCTATGGCATCGACGATGTGGTTAAAGATTTCAGCCTGACCCCAACGCTCACCGGCTTTGTTGCTTCCTCGATTATGCTCGGCACCATTGTCGGCAACCTACTCGGAGGCTGGCTGACGGACAAATACGGGCGCTATTCCGTCTTTATGGCTGACATGCTGTTCTTCGTGGTTTCTGCTATCGCCGCCGGTCTGGCACCTAATGTTTGGGTATTAATCGGCGCCCGTTTCCTGATGGGAGTCGGCGTCGGCATCGACTTGCCGGTGGCGATGGCCTATCTGGCCGAATTCTCGAAATTTACCGGCAAAGCCAACAAAGCTTCGCGCGTAGCGGCCTGGTGCCCGATGTGGTACGCCGCGTCCTCGGTGTGTTTTCTAATCATCTTTGGTTTGTATTTCTTGCTGCCGAAAGAGCATATCGACTGGCTTTGGCGTGCGTCACTGCTGTTTGGCGCAGTGCCTGCGTTGTTGATCATCGCGGTGCGCAGCAAATTTATGAATGAATCACCGCTGTGGGCGGCCAATCAGGGGGATTTGAGTGGCGCAGCGCGTATTCTGCGCGATTCTTATGGCATCCAGGCGCATGAAGATAAAGAGGCGATTGCCAAACAGGTCAAACAGACGCCGCCAAAAGTCAGCTTCCGCGTGCTGTTCCAGAAACCTTATCGCGAACGCACTATCGTTGCCGGAGTGATGAATGTCTGTGTATCTTTCGAATACACCGCAATTGCCTTTTTCCTGCCATCGATTCTGGCGCAGTTTCTCGGCGCCGGGGTGTTTGAAACTATCTCTGCGTCGCTGGGGCTGAACGCGCTGTTTGCCTTTACCGGCGGCCTGCTGGGTATGCGCCTGGCGTGGAAATTCCCGTCTCGTCACGTTGCTATTGCCGGTTTTGCCTTGCAGTTTATTGCTCTGGTTGCGCTGGCACTGATTGGCCATCCGACGGCGCTTATTGGCATTGTTTTCGCCATCCTGATGCTAGGTCTGTGGTTGTTTGCCGAAGGTTTTGGCCCAGGCGCGCAGATCATGATTTATCCGTCCCTGTCTTACCCAACTCATATCCGCGCAACCGGCGTCGGTTTCAGCCGATCCTTATCAGGTATCGGCAGTGCGCTGGCACTGTTTATCTTGCCAATTTTGCAGGCCACTTTTGGCACCAACATGTTCTGGATTGTCTCTCTGAGCGCGCTGCTGCCTATTGCCTTCCTGTTGGTGGTGCGCTTTGAGCCAACCCGCCGCGATATTGACGACCATACCGAAAATGGAGAACCACATGTCTGAACAACATCACGCTACCCCTGATTATCAACAGATCGCTGCCCGTTTCCGGCCGATTTTTGCCCGCATCGCCGAAGGCGCGGTGGAACGCGAGCGCAATCGGGTGCTGGCGGTCGAGCCAATTCGCTGGCTGAAAGAGGCTGGTTTCGGCACCTTACGAATTCCGGTGAGTCAAGGCGGTTTTGGCGTCACGTTACCGCAGCTGTTTCAGTTGTTAACCGAGCTCGCCGAGGCTGATTCCAACCTGCCACAGGCTTTACGCGCGCACTTTGCTTTTGTTGAAGATCGCCTGAATCAGCCCGACAGCGAAGCAAGGCAGCGCTGGTTCCGCCGCTTTGCCGACGGCGAGCTGGTGGGCAGCGGTTGGACAGAAATCGGCAATCTGAAGTTGGGCGAAGTAATAACAAAGGTCACACCGGCAGATAATGGCTGGCTGCTCAACGGGCACAAGTTTTACAGCACTGGCTCACTGTATGCCGACTGGATTGATGTTTACGCCCAGCGCGCCGACAACGGCCGCGATGTGATTGCACTGGTCAACACTCATCAGAGCGGAGTCAAGCTCGACGATGACTGGGACGGTTTCGGCCAGCGCCTGACCGGCAGCGGCAGCACGCGTTTTGAACAGGCCGCGGTGGAGGCGTCGCACGTCTATGACTTCAGCGAGCGTTTCCGTTATCAGACCGCGTTTTATCAGCACGTTTTATTGTCAACGCTGGCCGGAATTGGCCGTGCGGTCACTCGTGATGCAGCACTGGCAGTCGGCAATCGCAAACGTATTTACAGCCACGGCAATGCTCGGCAGGTGAAACAAGACGTGCAGGTGTTGCAGGTTGTGGGGCAGATTTCCAGCTGGGCCTACGCGGTTGAAGCCACAGTGCAGCAGGCTACCCATGCGTTACAGCTGGCTTTTGAGCTGCATGAAAGTAAAGATGAAGCAGCAATTCAACAGGCAAACGTGCAGGCCGAGCTTGATGCAGCCAAGGCTCAGGTGATCGCCAGCGAACTTATTCCACGCGCGGCTACTGAGCTGTTCAATGCTTTGGGGGCTTCTGATACTCGTACCAGTAAAGCGCTGGACAGGCATTGGCGTAACGCGCGCACCGTCGCGTCGCATAATCCGGTGATCTACAAAACTCGTAACGTCGGTGACTGGGAAGTTAACGGCAGCGATCCGACCTTTATCTGGCAAATCGGCAACGGCGAATAAGGCGTCAAGATAACTCAGGTTTATATCGCCGACACGCCATCCGGTGGCACAGAAAAATACGCGATGTGGTGAATTTAGTCTTACTATAAATCAGCAGAATCAACTGTTCAGCTTTGTTATTGGCTTATCTTAGGGATCCATTTAATGACAGACAAAAAAACCGGTATTGTAGTCTTCGACATCGACGGTACCCTGACTGACAGTATTCCCCAGCACCAAATTGCGTTTGAAAACGCTCTACGGTCTTTTAACTTTCCGGCGCTGAGAACTGATTGGGCAAACTATCTGCATCATACCGACAGTGCGATATTCGTGCAGGCGTGGGCCGAGGCGAAATTTACCTCATTGAGTGATCTGGCAGAGTTAGAAACGCGTTATATACGCGAATTGGATCAACAATTAGCGAAAAAACCTTTTGCCGAGATCGCCGGTGCGGCTTCTTTTATTCATTGGTTAAATGAACAGGGTTGGAAAGTCGTCTATGCCACCGGCAGTTTACGGTACGGCGCCGAGAAAAAGCTGGCTGCGCTAGATATTGATTTACGCGATGCCATTTTGGTGACGGCTTCTGAATACCAAATTCGGGAAGATTTGCTGATTAACGCCATTAAACAGGCAACGGAGAAATATTCTTTGCCTGCCGGTCAAAAGATTATTTCCATTGGCGATGGTGTTTGGGATCTCAAGACAGCAGAAAATCTCGACGTGGCGTTTATCGGCATCGGCGTTGGCGCAAAAGCCAAACTGCTTACCGACCTCGGTGCAACGGTTTTTACCGACTTTAATGAATTGAGAAAACAGGGTGAGCATTTAATTCATTGAGCGTGAAGGGGAAAGAGGTACAGCAAATTTCAGAAAATTTACCCAAGGCCGTTTATACACGTTCACAACTAGAAAAAGGGTTGCCTTGGCAACCCGTTTTATTTCTAAAGGCCGGTATTTTCGCGGATAAATTGGCGGGCTTTGAGGGCGTATTCCAACGGATTGGCAATTGCCGGGTCTTGCTCGGCCTCGACTACCATCCACCCTCGGTAACCGCTTTTTTCCAGCAATGAAAATATTGGCGCAAAGTCGATATCGCCGTCGCCGGGCACGGTAAACATTCCCTGACAGACGCCGCCCATAAAAGAAATGTTATCCTGCTTCACCCGACTCAACACTGCGGTACGACAGTCTTTAAGGTGTACGTGGCGGATGCGGCCAAGATGTTTTTCCAACACATTAACCACCGCTTGCTGATTCAGTTCTGAGGCGTAAACGTGGCCGGTGTCGAACAGCAGATAAACATTTTGGTTCACCACGCCCATAAACTGGTCAATCTCTTCCGGGGTTTGAATACCCGTTCCCATATGGTGGTGCAAACAAACCGAAATGCCCTTTTCAGAAGCCAACTCTGCCAAGTGGTTATAACCGTCGGCAACCCGCTGCCACTCAAGCTCGTTGAAAACAGGTTTCACGCCATAAACTGGCTGAGGTAACCCCTGAATACTGCCGCTTTGCTCGGAACAACCAATTACTTTAGCGCCCATGCTGTGCAGGAAATCCAAAGTTTCTCGAAATTCTTGTATCGTTTGCTCGCCGCGACCGTCGGCAAAAAAGGTGCTGAACCACGCATTGCAGATTTCTAAGCCGCGAAGCGCCAATGCCGGTTTAAGCACAGCAGGATTGCGGGGATATTTGCTGCCGACCTCGCTTCCGGTAAATCCGGCGAGTGCCATTTCACTAATACACTGCTGAAAGCTATTTTCGATGCCCAGTTCGGGCATGTCATCGTTGGTCCAGCCGATTGGCGCTATCGCCAGTTTTACAAATTCGCGGTTCATGGTTCAGTCCCTGGAAAAGTTACTTTTTGCTGTTCAGATAGTCACTAATCCCGTGGATCACCAGCGCATGGTCGTCCTCGGAAGGCAGCCCGCTGACGCTTACCGCGCCAAAAACAGCCCCGGATTTTGTCAGTAATGGAAAACTACCGCCGTGATCGCAATACTCTGCCTGATTGATAAAGGTGTGATGTTCCATGCGCGTGCCGGATTGTTCGTAGTTCAGACCCGCAAATAAAGAGGAATGGGCGAGTCGCAGCACGGTATTTCTTTTTCGCTTCATCCATTCCAGATTATCGGCGCTTGAACCTGGCAAGGCTGATAAAAAAAGAGGCTGGCCGAAAGCAAACACCTCGATAGCAACCGGAGCATTGGCTTCTGAGGCGCGTTGATGAATGGCATTACCAATTGCCCAGGCGGAATTAAAATCGAAATCAAGATTGTTGAAACGGTATTCGCGCTCTTGCTCAAGCAAAACGTCGAGGGTGAGAAGTTGACTCATTTTAATAACTCCTGAATTAAACAGCGAAAAGATCATAAGCAAGAGGCTAAGCGAAAGGCATGAAAGTTTCAATTTCAATTTAAAATGAAATAAATGAACTATTTTTTATTTGCATTTGATTTTATTGAAAATAATCAGAAAATATGACTTGTCAGACTGGATGATTACCGCAATGAAGTTGCATATTTGTGATAATCATCACTTAACACCCGATGATGTAATGGGATGGATAGACTCAATTTTATTGCGCGATTAAATTATTGTTATGTTATAACATAATAAATATAGCAAGATATTTAATCACCGATAAGAGGTCATCTGATGCCGATTCAATCTGTTACCCCGGCTTCCCACCATCGAGATATGCGCTTACCCGTTACCGTGTTATCCGGCTTTTTAGGTGCTGGCAAGACCACTTTACTCAATCATATTCTGAATAATCGACAGGGATTGCGCGTCGCGGTGATCGTTAATGATATGTCAGAAGTGAATATTGATGCCGCCCTGGTCAGGGCAGGTGGTGCCGAGCTTTCCCGCACCGATGAAAAACTGGTAGAGATGAGCAATGGTTGTATCTGCTGCACGCTGCGTGAAGATTTGCTGATTGAGGTCAATCGACTGGCCAAAGCGGGGCGCTTCGAGCACCTGGTTATTGAGTCAACCGGCATTTCTGAACCGCTGCCGGTCGCGGAAACATTTACTTTTGCCGATGATCAGGGGCAAAGCCTGTCCGACATTGCTCGTCTGGACACGATGGTCACGGTAGTTGATGCCTACAACTTTTTAAAAGACTACGAATCTGACACGCCTTTGCAGGAGCGCGGCGAATCATTAGGGGAATTAGATGAACGCACCGTGGTCGATTTATTGATTGAGCAAATTGAATTTTGCGACGTGTTAGTGCTGAACAAAATCGATCTTATTGCTACCGAGCAGCAAGAAAAGCTGTTTGCCATTCTGCATAGCCTGAATCCACGGGCAAAAATTGAGGTTGCTTCTTTTGGAAAGGTGCCGCTGGAAAAGGTGCTTAATACGGTAACACCGTTCACTTAAGATGTTTTGAGTGAACGGGATACTGGGTTTTTGATATGCGAACGGTCCTTTCTTTGGGCCGTTTTCTTTTTTCCGGCAGGATGAACTGCTTCACATCTTCACGCATTTTTCGCAGCTTTGTTGGGATCGTTCCCGGCTTTCCAAGTGAACACCAGATTAACTCATCTCTTATCAGTCGCATGGCCATCACGAAGCTTATCCGTAACGGTGAGACTTTCGCTTCTTTGGCTATCTGGCTCATTTCCAGCCTTATCAGGTTATACGCGGTCAGCAGGCCCCACACTTCCTGATAAATCCCGGTTACCTTCTGGCTTCGCAGTAAAGTCGCCGTATTCAACTGGAACTGCTTTAGTTCACCGTAGCCGTTTTCTATACCCCAGCGCTCCTGATAGACATATCGCAACGACGCCGCAGGATAACGCTCCACCTCCGTCAGCGACGTGATAAATCCTTTGTAATCACTGCCCTCGTCACATTCTATCAGCCTTGCCTGCCAGACCTCCGGCAGCCCGTTATCCTGTTTACGGGCATGGGATGACACCTGCATTTCCACCAGATGATCGCCTTCGCTGAACGTTTTAACTATCCGATATTTTGTATTCCCTTTCACAGGCACTAACCAGTGTGCTTCAGGCTGCTCCCGCTGCCAGTTAATCAGTAATTCTGCTGATAAATAACAACGGTCAAACAGTGTCAGGCTGCAGGGTTGCGGGGATAGCTGCTTTGCATAACTGACTTCTCCCCTATTGGCCGGGCCGAACTTAACATCGTGCATTAACCGGCTGCGCAATGACATCAACGCGCACAGCCGGACCATCGGGTATTCGGTATGCCTGTCCGGGCGATACTTTATATACTCAAAATGCTCCGCCACCTCCGGCGTGTCGGGCGTGCGAAAAAGTGTGCCGTCCACGGCAAACAACCGTAGTCCGCACCACAGATCATCTTTGTCTTCCTGCTGCGTCCAATGATGTGCAGTCAAGTTAAATAATGCCTCAAGCGGTGCATCACTGAGCCGCTGGCGGGCCTGAGCAATGGAGCTGGCTGCCAGCGTGTCGCCCAGAACCAGATCGAGTTTTGTCACGACATCCGTGATGGGCCGATCACGGTAAAGTCCCATACCGATAATTAACCAGACGACGAGTTCAGCAGGAAATTTACGCTTTCTTATACTGGCTTTATCTGTGGAGTGAAGGACTTGAGAGATCCACTCCAGAGGGATAGCACGCTGAAAAGAGGAAAGAGAGTCGGGTTCAGCCCAAGTTTGAGTTTCGTCAAGCCAGGTAGAAAGCATAGAAAAAGCCCCATCAGAAAATGATGAGGCTTATTGTGATACACCTGCCGGATCGTTCAACTGATCATTTTGCTTAACCGATCGGTGTTAGCTTAATACGGGGCTTTTCGACTTTGAACAGGCAGCTCAGGCACCGGGTTGGTTAAAGGAACTGCGCGGTGAGCATACCCCGGAAAGCGAAGAATACGGCATTGGCCATTTCGTTTATCGAGCGCGTCGGCCTTTCCATCCTCAGCGTTTTGCCGCGGTCATTGAGAATAAATTGCAGGGCGTGGTGCGTTCCAAAGGATTTTTCTGGCTGGCGACACGACCAAGTTTTGCTGGGTCATGGTCGCAGGCCGGTGGTGTGGCAAGACAACATAAGGCCGGCATGTGGTGGGCTAGTGTGCCGCGTGAACGCTGGCCTGAAGATCCTGAAACGCTGCAATTTATCCTCGAATATTGGATTGAAGGCATAGGTGATGCGCGACAGGAATTAGTGTTTATCGGCATTGACATGGACGAGGCCGGACTGCGTCGGGATCTCGATAACTGCCTGTTGAACGACTTGGAAATGCTGGAGGGACCCATCGCCTGGGAAAAATATCACGACCCTTTGCACGCCTGGGATGAAGCATAATCGACATTAGTTAGCCAGTATCCACAGTACGGCTATGCCGAGTCATTTTGGCCGGGCTGCATAGAGTGCAGCCCGTGGCCGTTTAATGAGAGGATCGGCTTAATTGCAGTTTTGGATTTTTTGCCGGCATGCTGATAATGATTAGACAGGCTCCTACCATTGCGATGCCCAGCCAGCCTTGCGCAGATATTCTTTCTCCGACGATAAACACCGCCAGAACGGCGGCCACTACCGGTTCCAGCAAAGTCAGAGTCGTTGCCATGCTGGCGGGGATCCTTGCCAGTCCAAAGCCAAAACAGACATAGCCGATAAACATCGGCACCAGTGCCATATATAACCCGACCGCTGCGTTGTTCCATGACTCAACAAGTGAGGCACCGGTCAGCAGCAGTACCGGCATCAGCATTAAACCGCCGATTCCGAATGTGGCACCCATCGCCGTTTTTGATGGAATACCTTTGCGCATGATTTGATGTGCCGCCCAAGAGTAAAGTGCATAGGTTAGCCCGGCCAGCAAGCCTAGTAATACACCGTTCAAAACGTCTGCGGAGGAGCTTGTATCAACATGATTAGTATTTTTTGCCAGACATAACAATAGCATGCCGACAATGCCCAGCGTAGCGCCCGATAACCAACGTTTTGTCAGTCTTGAACCACTAAAGAAATATTCGATTAATGCCGAGAAAAGCGGGGCGGAACCAATTGAGATCACTGTGCCAACGGTGACTCCGGCAAGATGCATAGAGGCATAAAAGGCCAGCGGATAAACTGCGACAGCGATTGCACCGATAAGCAATAAACGGAAGTTTTGCTTTAACTTGGCACGATGCCGGAGGATACCTTTAAGCGCAATCAGTGCCTGAAGCAGGCCACCCAGGCCCATTGCCACCGCCCCAATTGCCAGCGGGCTAACTTTTGGGGCAAAGGTGGCCGCGGTGCCGGTCGTTCCCCATAATATTGCGGCAAAAAGTACGGCCATCACGCCGCCTGCCTGAGTGCCAAGTCTCACATCGCCTCCATCATGGCGTTGGCCATTTTTGATGCCTGTCGAACACATTCTCCGTTACCTTCAAGGCCGGCGCGGGACATGGCACCTTCAAGCACAAATGAAAATAGACGAGCGGTATCAAGGGCTTTCGTCTTATCTCCAGCTGTAAGGCCAAGCAAATGTTCTGCAAGAATAGACTCCACCTGCTCTTTATGGCGTCGAACCGCCTGTCTGCCGGGGGCATCCGCAGGCAACTCAGCGGCGGCGTTTAATAATCCGCAGCCCCTGAATCCGCGTTCATAGGCGTGCTCGGCGTGATCCTGATAGGCAAGAAAAACGGCCAGAACCCCTTCTTTAGAGGTTTTTGCCTGCTGCAGTCTTGCTTCATAAAGCGACAACCATTCTTGATGACGAATTTGCAGATAGGTTTCAACTAATTCCGCCTTGGAGGCGAAGTTGTTGTAGAGACTTTTCTTGGCGACACCGGCGCGTTTTACCACCGCATCTATACCCGTACCAGCAATCCCATCATTATAAAAAAGTATCTGCGCGGCCCCTAAAAGGCGGTCGCGGGCGCTTTGTTGTGGTTCCGATTTGCTGCTTTTCATACCTAAACCTGCAAATTCTTAGTGAATAGGTAGCCCAGTCTACCTACTTGTGTTTCGGCGTCAAGGTTCAGACGAGGACGAGATTTGGTGATTAAGGATAAATCAGGGTTAACTCATCGTTAAATCAGGAAAAAATCAGGGGGCGGGGGTTGACATTATTGGTCAGAGTTTGTGAAAAAATGGGTCAGATGCGATGTTCGGAATTTTTAGCCAGATGGAAGCGCATTACTACGGAGAGGGGATCGATAGTGAATCTTCGGGCGTAATTCGCACAAAGTCTACGCGTTACTGCCTGGAATCCTCGATACCAGAGTCTTGCTTGAAAACACCTCATTAATAAATCGTCTAACTTTATTAGTAATTATAATTTTAAACCTAACGTCATGCGTGGCATCTTAATCGGCTAACTACTGATTTTGGAATAATTATGAGTAATAAGCAGATTGTAGAAGTCGAAGGGCTTAGATATGTCGACGTGGCGTCAGGCAAAACTGTAGAAGCGTTTTACCCTGATGATGTGACCAGCAAACGTAGCTGTCTGGCCGAGAAACACGGCATTGTTCGTCAGGAGAAATTCTCGATTTCTGTCGATCTCGATCAGCCGATCGTTTCTACCGAAGATGCTTACCTGCGCCTGCAGTGGCTGTCGAAAAGAAAAGTAAAACCTAACAGCATTAACTTGCAGGGTATTTTCGAGCAACTTCCAAACGTAGCATGGACCTCGGCTGGCCCGGTATTTCCACAGCTGGTAGAAAAATTAAGAAGCCACGTTGCAGATGACTATCATCAGCTGGTGGTGTATTCGGTAGATAAATTCCCACGCATGCTGGATTACGTGATCCCAAGCGGCGTGCGCGTCGCCGACGGCGATCGTATCCGTCTGGGGGCTTACCTATCCGAAGGGACTACCGTGATGCACGAAGGTTTCGTCAACTTTAACGCCGGTACATTGGGCAAGAGCATGGTCGAAGGCCGCATCACCCCGGGAGTGACCGTGGGCGAAGGCAGTGATGTCGGTGCCGGTGCTTCGATTATGGGAACCCTGTCAGGCGGCGGCAAAACCGTTAACTCAATCGGCAAAGACTCTCTGCTGGGTGCCAACGCCGGTATCGGAATTTCGCTGGGCGACAACAGCATCGTTGAAGCTGGCCTTTATGTTACCGCCGGTACCAAAGTGCTGCTGCCAGACGGAACTCACGAATATGCGCGCAATCTGTCAGGAAAAAATAATATCCTGTTCAGAAGAAACAGCAAAACTGGCGCGGTTGAAGCACTGACCACCGACTCCTCAGTTTGGGGTGGGGTTAACAGCGCTCTGCATAATAACGATTAATTCAGCGCTGCGAGTCAAGAAACCTAATTCTTCTCGTCATATGAACTAGGTTAATTTACTGCCGCTGATAGTCACGCAGGATCCGGTCGTTCTGGCCGGGTCCTGAACAGCGCCGCTTGTTAGCCTGGGATGCGGGCAATCGCTTTAATTTCAAAATCAAAACCTGCCAACCAGTTTACCCCCACCGCCGTCCAATTAGGGTAGGGTGGCTTGCCGATCGCCTTTAATCTCACCGCGTTAAGCGTTTCCCACTGTTTTTCAGGATCGGTATGGAAAGTGGTCACGTCAACAATATCGTCAAACGTACACCCTGCAGCCTCTAAAACAGCGTTTAAATTATCGAAAGCAAGCTGCACCTGCCTGCCAAAGTCCGGTTCTGGCGATCCATCTTCACGGCTGCCCACCTGGCCAGAAACGAACAACAGATCTCTGCTTCGAATAGCTGCTGAATACTGATTAATTTCGTAGAGTGCCTGCCTGCCAGCAGGGAAAATCGCATCGCGTTGGCTCATTCTTGCTCCCGTTAGTGCATGATTAAGGACTCAGATAAACTTTGCGGAATAGCTGAGGTAAGCGTTAACATACGCCGCGTATGTATTGATATCTCACATACGCCTCGTATGTCAAATAATATACGAAGCGTATTTTTTTGATGGAGAGGAAAATGGTGGCGACACGACGCGATCAAAAGGCTGAGGAGACTCGCGCCAGACTTATCAAGGCAGCACGAAAAGCGTTTGCAGAAAAAGGCTATGCCGCCGCATCGATGGATGAACTCACCGCCGAGGCCGGACTGACACGAGGCGCGCTCTACCATAATTTCGGTGATAAAAAAGGATTGCTGCAGGCGGTGATCAATCAGATGGATGCCGAAATGCTGGAGCGGCTTCGCGTGGTTCAAGAGCAGGCAGAAGATCTTTGGTCAGGCTTTGTTGCAGAGAATATTGCCTACATCAAAATGGCTTTAGAGCCTGAAATCCAAAGAGTTATGCTGCTTGATGGCGCAGCAGTATTGGGCGACCCGTCTACTTGGCCGAACCAGAACGCCTGTTTGCGTCGGGCTGCGATAACGATTCAAACTCTGATCGATAATGGTACGCTTAAAAACGTCGATGCCGAAGCTGCTGCTCGCCTGTTAAACGGTGCTGCGCTAAACGCTGCCCTGTGGATTGCCGCTGCGGAAAATCCGCTTGGCGTTTTGGCTCGCACGATTGATGTCTTTCTAAATCTGGCGGATGGATTGCTGAAAAACCCAGTCATAAAGTAGACTTGTCTGCAAACAATAGCCCGCATCAAGACGGGCTATTGTTGGTTGAGGTAATTAATCAGGCCTTTTCTGCGCCTTTTGAAATGACCAGCTTCTCTGCCGGACGTGCGGCCCAGTCTGACTCATTGTTGAGGAAGTTATCGGCCAGCACGTTGGCCGGTGTTTTCGCCAGCCAGTCGGAAAGAGAAATATCCTGATAAATCCCGCTATCCAGCACGACCAGCACCTTCAAGTCTTCGTCGCCTATATTTTCGATATAGTGTCCGAATCCTTGCGGAACATAGCCGACATCGGTGGCATCAAACTCTTCTGTTTCGGCATGACCGTGGGAGCTAAATACGGTCATTCGGCCTTTACCCGAAATGTAGTATTGCCATTCATTGGCGTTAGGGTGCCAGTGCATTTCACGCACTGCGCCAGGCTTCATGATTTCAATCACGCCGGTAATGGTTTTAGAAACCGGAAACTCTTTTGAAGAAACAATATGCACGCTGCCGTTTTCGCTCGAAAAGAACGGTGGAAGGCTCATCATCGGATAATGATGTTTTAATGGGGAGTTATCGAGTCCACCGTTGTTGCGCGCTAAAGGTAAAGCCGGAGGGACTCGACCGGTAACAATGTAGGCTTCACCCTGTTTGGCTTTCGAGAATATCGACGCGGGTAAATTAGTGCTTTTACTTAAGACTTCCTTAGGTGTGTGGGCGATCCAGTCGGTGATGCTGAAGGTGCCAAACTCGGAGAAATGTCCATTATCGAAGGCCAGAATAAAGTGCGCTCCGCCTTCCATTGCTTGAATAGAATGGCCATAGCCTTTTGGAAAATACCAGACATCTCCTGGGCCAAATTCAGCGACTTCAGAAGTGCCTTCGGGATCGATAATAGTAATGCGGGCTTTACCCGATAGCATAAAAGCCCATTCGGCGGCGATGGCATGCCAGTGAAGTTCGCGCACAGAACCGGCAGCCAGCGTCATGTCTACCGCTGCAATACCTTCAGAAATAGGGAATTGTTTGACAGTTGCCTCGCGCGCCCAGCCTCCCGGCAAGGTGCGTTTTTCGCTATCGGTGAACTTATATTTATAAATGCTCTTTGCGCCTTTAGCGGGCTGATAAGTGGTCGGCGGGACAATGTTGCGATCTTCATCTGCCGATGCTTTGCCGATCATAGCACTGGTTAATCCTACCGTTGCCGCTCCAGCGGCAGACATTTTTAACATATCACGACGTGTTAACATGCATTATCTCCTTAAAAAAATAAGAGTAATAGAGGCTCATAATTCACGCAAAAATAGTGTATTTCTTAATGTTGTGATGTTTCAAATCAGCAATAACGTTAAATAAATCGCGAACAATGTTTATTTTAGGGCATGAAATATAACCACTGTTTGAGATTGGTGCTACTGCGCACCGGAGTGGTTCATTGCTCTATGATTGTGCCTTTTTATAGTGCGTCACTTTCAGTTCTGTAACAAAAGTTTCAATTAAAATTGTATACAGCGATTGTATACAAGGCTCGGCGGGCAAAAGCCTGAGTTTTACAATTCTGGTATAGAAATTGCTTTTTACCTTGTAAGACTTCAAGGAGAGCAAAATGAAAGCGATCGTGATTGGTGGTGGTATTGGTGGTACGTGTGCAGCGATTGCGCTGAAGCGGTTTGGCATCGAGACTGCGGTTTTTGAAGCAGTAAAAGAAATTAAACCGGTGGGTGCAGCCATTTCTATCTGGCCGAATGGCGTTAAATGTCTGAATTATCTGGGCATGAAGGACGCTATTCGTGAACTGGGTGGTCAGATGCGTTATATGGCGTACAACGAATATCAGCAAGGCCAGACCATGACGCGCTTTAGCATGGACCCGCTAATCCAGAGCGTTGGCGAACAGCCTTATCCGGTAGCGCGTGCGGAATTACAGGCATTATTGCTCGACACTTATGGTCGCAACGACGTGCAATTTGGTAAGCGAGTAACTCATGTCGAAGAGTCTGCCGACAGCGTAACCGCTTGGTTTGATGACGGAACTTCGGCTACCGGCGACTTGCTGATCGCCGCCGATGGCACGCATTCCGTGGTCCGCAAGCAGGTGCTGGGCTATGCTACCGAGCGCCGTTACGCAGGTTACGTTAACTGGAATGGGCTGGTCGAAATCGACGAAAGCATTGCCCCGGCCGACCAGTGGACGACTTTTGTAGGTGAAGGCAAACGCGTTTCACTGATGCCGGTTAGCGGCAATCGTTTCTATTTCTTCTTCGATGTGCCCTTGCCAAAAGGACTCGAACAGGACCGCAGTACCTTGCGCGAAGACCTTCGGCACTACTTCGCAGGCTGGGCAGAGCCGGTACAAAAGCTTATTGCGCAAATTAATCCTGAAACCACCAACCGTGTTGAAATTCACGATATTGAACCGTTTGAGAAATTGGTGAAAGGGCGCATTGCGCTGCTTGGCGATTCTGCTCACAGCACCACGCCGGACATTGGCCAGGGGGGATGTGCAGCAATGGAAGATGCGGTTGTGCTGGCAACCATTCTGCAAACTAATTCCTTGGGCATCGAAGATGCTTTGCTGCGTTATCAGGAAAAACGTGCGCCACGAGTGAAAGATTTAGTCCTCAAAGCGCGTAAACGCTGCGACGTAACCCATGGTAAAGAGATGGCTGTGACCCAGGAATGGTATGAGGATTTGAAACACGAAACCGGTGAAAAAATTCTGGCAGGTATGTGCGACACCATTCTTGGCGGTCCGCTCGAGTAATTCCGTTCCTATAACTCCTTTCAAACTGAGGCATGTCGAAAGATATGCCTCTTTTACTTATTAGGCCTGATAACGTCCAAACTACCAAATATCCTATGGATAGATAGGATATCGCCTGCCATGCTTAAACTCTTTTATGGAGGACGCGATGCGTAAATTTATATTTTCTATATTTTCCAGCCCGGAATCACTATTACAGGTTTTAAGCACGCGTGATGTTGAGGAAGCGATTGAAGAAGGCGAGCGTATTATCATTAATGAGGACGGTGTTGCGTCGGTAAATATCCACAGTAAAGAGGTTCACGAGGATTTTGCCCGGCATGTTCAAGAGCTAAGGAGGGTTTAATGGGCACGGCGGTATTTATGGTATTGATGGTCTGCGGCTACTGGTACACCAGTCGCGATTTATCTACCCGATTTAAATTCAAACGTACTTTTGGCTGGGACGTTTATTTTTTAGTGGCGCTGTATGGCTGTATTTTTGTGCTGCAAGGTCTACTAGCTACTGCTTTGATTTGGCTGGCACTTTTGGTTGCCTCAACCATTCTGAATGCTACCTCGTATTCACTGGCTGACCATTACCACCACATGCAAATGGACTTTATGAACTGGAGTTTTCTGGGGATCCAGGCTCCGGTGGTGATCATGCTGACTTTGGCAGTACTATTTTGCCTATATCGCTCAAACTGGGCAGGAAGTGCACGATTAAATAGTTCTGGGCGCAAAGAGCTGTATAAACGGCTGACTCACTCTAATGGGGTTGAAGGGCTACTATTTCAGTGTATGGAAGAAGGACATTTAGCGTGGATTACACTCAAGTCGCGAAGAATTTATATTGGTATGATACACACCGCTTCATTTGAAAATAGCGCTACCGCCAATGTAGTACTTATTCCAATGCTGAGTGGTTACCGGGAAGGAAAAATGTTGAATTTATGCATTGAGCATAATTACAGTGCCTGGTATGACGAGCATGGAATTACGCTGGATTCTTCTCCGCGCTCAGCGATGGATTTTCGCAAGGTCATTATGGTAGAACAGATTGAAAGTCTCTCGTTATTTGATTCTGCGAGTGCCAGCGCTTTGGCGATTAAGGAATCTGCTGAACAGGCGCAAAATAAGTAATTTAGATCAGTTTCTGCAACTTTTGTTTCGCTACTGGCCCATTGCCAAATATCTGAACCGGCGTTGCAGTGTTTAATTGTGCTCTCTATTGAGAGCAATTTGGATTCTGGCCGCTTATCCGCAATGGTTAGGTTTAAATGATCATTAGTGTGGGGCAATGGCCACCGATCCACAGCAAAGGCTTCTTTAAGAGTGGCGCAGGAACGAGCTTGTTTAGGCATTGAGAAAGGCCCAGACAATGACGTTAAACTAAAAGTAAGCCCAGCTGTCATTAACGCTTTTTGCTCAGCGCATCTGGAATCAGTTTCTCGCGAACAGAAATTTCTCGGGGTGCCAGATGCCTGAAAGCCAACACACATGCGAGTAACAGTAATAGCGATGAAAGCTCCAATGCGTGGTTCATTCCTTGTAGAAAGAGACCACTTTCCCTAAAGCGTACCAAAAATCCGAACAGTGCCACGCCAATAACGCCGCCTACTTGTCTTGACGCGTTAAGCAGTCCAGAGGCAATACCAGCCTGAGTTCCTGCTACTGCTGCCAAAGTTGCATTAGTGATAGTGGGTATCGTTAGCGCGATACCGCCACCGGCAATTAACATCGGAATCGACATCAGCTCGTATGAGCCGGAGGAGAGGCCCGGTAGAATAAGTAAATATCCTAAAGCAGAGAGGGCCAAACCCGTTGCCGCCATATTTCTGGCGCCAACGCGTGTTGCATAACGGCCTGCTGCAATATTGGCAAACACCATAATTCCCATCATCGGCAAAAAAGCCAGCCCGGTTTTCAGCGGCGGGTATTCTCTGATAAATTGAAAATAGAGACTGAAAGTGAATACCATGCCGTAAAAAGTTAAATTGGCGAGTAAGCCGATTAGCGTTGAGCTACTCAAAGTCTTATTAGAAAATAGGCTCAACGGCAGCATTGCCTTCGGGTTTCTTCCCTCAAGCCAAACAAATAAGATACCAAGCAGGATAAAGCAGCCACTTGATGCATAAATAATAGGGTCATCCCATCCGAAACTGCTGGCTTCAGTTAAGGCAATGGTCAGGCTGGCCAGGGTGACTGCCCCGGTTATTTGTCCCGCAATATCCAGGCTTTTCCCGGATTGAACGGGTGAGGTTGGTGCAAAGCGGCCAGCAATCCACAAGCCAATCAACCCAATTGGCAAATTAACGAGAAATATGCTGCGCCAGCCAATGGCTGAAATCAGGAAACCGCCAATAACCGGACCCGCTGCCAGTGCAATACCGCCGCCAGCTGCCCACCAACCGACGGCACGACTGCGGGCTTCGGCATCGACAAATACCTGACGAATAAGAGATAAAGAGGCGGGAACTAACAGCGCGGCTCCGAACCCTTGTAAAATGCGCGCCACAATTAATATTGGCAGGCTCGGCGCTAATCCGCAGCAAACTGAACCCAAGGTGAATATTGCGAATCCCAGCATAAATACCCGCTTTGCACCCAGACGATCCCCTAGAGCACCCGCTGTGAGTAATAGTGCAGCAAAGACTAATGAATAAGCGTTGACTACCCATTGCAGGTCAGTAATACGTGCAATAAATTGGCGGCTTAATGCCTGCAGGGCGACATTGACTACGCTGACATCGAGTAGGACTACGACAAATCCTAAGCAGGCAGCAAGCTGGATAAACTTAAGCTGTCGGGTTGAATGACTTTCCATTGAAAGCTCCTTTTAATGAAGATTGAGCTATCATAAGTCGTATTCAGATGTGCAGATATTTGGTATATGCACACACTATACTGGGAAAAATGCACAGATGTTTGACTGGGAAGATTTACGCTATTTTCTTGCGGTGGCGCAGCAAGGAAGTTTGTCCGGCGCGGCTCGTGCTTTAAAGGTCGATCATGCCACGGTGAGTCGTCGATTAAATCTGCTTGAAGAAAGTTTGCAGGTGCGACTGGTTGACAGATTGCCGCGCTCATGCCAATTGACACTCCTCGGGCAACAGATTGCCGAGCTGGCGGGCCAAGTCGAGCTGAACGCTTTTGCGGTTGAAAGAACGGCTCGTGCAGCTCAGTTACCTTTGGCTGGAAAAGTAGTCATCAGCATGCCGCCAGTATTGGCGTACAAATTTTTGGCTAATAAGTTGTTTGCTTTCCGCCAGTTATATCCAGATATTCAGTTATCGATAGCCAGTCAGGCACAGAGTGTTTCTTTAAGTCGTCGAGAGGCGGACATTGCCGTGCGGCTGTTTCGCCCCATTGAGCCTCGAAGTGTGGCTCGCAAAATAGGCGACATGGCCTTTGCCCTCTATGCCAGCAAAGATTACGAATATGCCAAGATTCCAGACCGCTGGGAGTTTATTGCCTACAGTGAACAGTTTGCCGATATGCCGCATCAAAAATGGCTGCTCGAAGCGGCAAGGGAAAGGAGGATTGTGGCAGAGGTTAGCGATATTATCAGTCAGTACGAGGCGGCTAAAACAGGAATTGGGATCGCGGGGCTGCCTTGCTTTATTGGTGATGCCGAAAATGAATTGCAACGAGTAACTGATATATCCGAGGCCATTCCTTTCTCCAGAGAAATTTGGATTTTGGTTCATGAAGACTTGAGGAATACTCCGCAAATCCGCGCAGTAATGGATTTTCTTATATCGGGTATTGCTAAGCAAATGGCCTGATGTTCTGAGTTCTCTAATCCTTATCTGCATATTTCACCGTGCAGAATTAGCAATTAATGGGATGTGCTAACGACTTTATGAACATGTCTTGACTCATCCCTCTGATCGGTTTCATTATTTTGCAATCGTAAATCATCAAAAGGAATAGTCATGTCTAAAGATTCTCTTAGTCACAAGCTTGGAAAAGCAGTGATCAGCAAAATTTATGAAACCGATTTAGCTTTTAATTCCAATTTTCTATTCCCTGATTGGAAAAAAGAGTCTTCAGATTTGATCCTCAGCGTGCATGGTTGGCTGGTAAGGCATGGGGGGAAGATCTATTTAATCGACACAGGGATCGGCAAAGGTAAAAAGCGCACATCGCCGCTGTTTAACGACTTGGACTCACCCTTTTTACTGCGGTTGGCAGAACAAGGGGTAAAACCGGAAGATGTTGACTATGTTTTGATGACCCATATTCATACCGACCACGTGGGCTGGAACACCTATTATAAAGACGGAAAATGGCAACCTACGTTTCCTAATGCGCGCTATGTCTTTCCGCAGGAGGGTTACCAATATAACCTCAGTGATGAGGGGAAAGCCGTGCCGGGTTATGCAGCCTTTGTTGACAGCGTGTTGCCGGTAATTGAAGCAGGTCTGGCAGATTTTATTCCCGCAGCCGGTGGAGTGATTGACGGCAAATTCGAATATATTTCCACGCCGGGGCATTGTGCAGGCCATATGTCGATTCGTTTTAACGATGAAGGGGAAAATGCCTTATTTGCCGGAGATGTCATGCATAATCTCGAACAACTTCCTCACCCAGAATTGGTCTCGGTATTTTGTGTAGATAAGCCTCTGGCTATTGCAACTCGTAAGCGAATTTTAGAACAGTCAGCCGAAAATCATACCTTGTATTTCAGCTCGCATTTTGCCGGTAGTTCTGTGGGTTATATTAATAAACAAGCTGGCCAGTTTGTTTGGCAACCTGTGGAATAAATAGCTTTCTTGTGGTTATGAATTAACCCCGCCTGCGGTTAAATAGTCGGGGTGTTATTGTAAATCCTTTGGCTATTATCTGAGATCGCCAGTAGATTGGACCGCGCTTTTTTTAGCCGGGCTGACAATTAGCCAGATAGCGACGGCAACCACGGCACCTCCGTAATAAAAAGCTGGATTAAGCTGTTCACCGAGCACTAGATAACTCCACAAAATACCAAAAGGGGGAATCAGGAAGGTGACTGAAAGCGAGCGCATTGGGCCAATATCCGTAATGAGTTTGAAATAAAGAATATAGGCCAAGGCGGTGCAAATAAATCCAAGTGCTAAAAGGCTTGCCCAAACTTCTAAAATTGACCAATTAGTGACTGGGCTCACGACCATTGAAAAGCCAAAAAATGGCAATAAGAATAGGGTTGCACCCATTTGGCTGCCGAAGGCGACAATCTTGGGATCCAGTCCGCCTTTATCTGATATCCACTTTCTGGTAAGAAAACCTGCAAAACCGTAGCAACTGGTAGCAATAAGGCAGGCCAATACGCCCCAGACCACATTATTGGCTGAGTTTAATTTATCCGTAGTGGTCACTAGCATAATGCCAATCAGTCCGAGAAATACGCCACTCCATTTTTTAACGCTCAGTTTTTCTTTGAATAAACAAAATCCGATCAGCGCGCCCATCAATGGCGTAGTTGCGTTAAGGATTGCAGAATAACCCGCCGGTAATAATCGAGCCGCTACACTGTACATGAGGAAGGGAAAGCCAGAATTAATAACGCCTAACAGTAATGAGGTCGTGGTTTTTCCCTGAAAGTTTATTTTGGTACGCATGACCAGCAAAATGCATCCAAGACCAATAAATCCAAACAGCACTCTAAAGAAGGCGGTATTAATTGCACCCAAGGCTGGGGCAGCGATGCGCATAAACAGAAAACTTGCTCCCCATATTGCTGCCAAAAGTATCAATCTTACAAAATCTGCTGCTTTCATCTTTTTCTCGCCTCTCAGAGGTGTGGCCATTGATATTGATTATTAAAATCGTTGAGACTTTAGGCCAGAAATGCGCTTGATAACAAACCATTAATTCGCCTACAGTTGAGATTAACTAAACTCAAGATACGACGGGTTATGAAACTTCCTCCTTTACACGCCCTGATGTGTTTCGAAGCTGTGGCCAGGAATATGAGTATGAAAAAAGCGGCTGAGGAACTGTTTGTAACTCCGGGAGCGATTAGTCAGCAAATCGCCAAGCTTGAAGATTTGATCCAGGCGCGGCTGTTCGTTCGTGGACCGCGTTATTTAGAGTTAACTCCGCAAGGGAGAATTTACCTCAGCGCCATAAGGCCGGCTTTCTTGCAGATAGAGGAAGCGACACAAAGATTAAA
Source organism: Rouxiella sp. WC2420 (assembly GCF_041200025.1). Lineage (NCBI taxonomy): Bacteria > Pseudomonadati > Pseudomonadota > Gammaproteobacteria > Enterobacterales > Yersiniaceae > Rouxiella > Rouxiella sp. WC2420. The sequence continues at coordinate 2,028,018 of NZ_CP165628.1, forward strand.
AGATGAAAAGTGCAATAATAAGCTGACAATTAGCTGTACCAGCGGCTTTGCAACCCAGTGGTTTCTTCCGCGTCTTCCCGAGTTTGAACAACTTAATCCGGGGGTGGAAGTGCAAATCAATACGACTAACCGAGTGGTTGACCTACTCTCGGAAGGGGTTGATTTCGCGGTGCGGCACGGCCGGGGAAAATTTCCACGTCTGGAGTCAGAATTATTGTTGAACGATCACTATTCTGTCGTTTGTAGTCCAAATCTAATTTCTTCGGTTAACGCTATTACTGATCCTCGCGACCTGCTGGCTTATACTTTGCTGCACGATGAGCATCGTCTCGACTGGAAAATTTGGTTCACAGCCATGGGTTTAGAAGATGCCGATACTGACCGTGGTCCGGTTTTTGTGAAATCAAATGGCGTAATTGAGGCAGTGCTGGCAGCAAAAGGTATCGCCTTGATTAGAGAATCTTTGATTGAGCAGGAGTTGGCACAAGGGCGGCTGTTAAGCTTGATATCAACCCCTAATAATGCGGGAACCGGCTATTTTCTGGTTTACGACGAGTCTGCCCTTTTAACCCGTTTAGGAAGAAAGTTTAGAGATTGGATCGTGGCCAAAGCGACGCTTGAAACCGATAGAACTTAATTATTAAAAGTCAAAATGGAGCTATTTTATGTCTAGTGAAGTTAAACTGGTGGTGCTAATTACTACTCAGCCGGGCCGTGGTCAGGATCAAATTGCTGCTTTTGAGAAACTTGCGCCGCTGGTCAGAAAAGAAGAAGGCTGTATTGAATACGAGCTTTATCCCGTCGCAGAGCAGGCCGATCAGTTTGTATTGTTAGAGCGCTGGGCCTCTAAATCTGCGCTTGAAGCTCATGCGGCCAGCGCGCATATGGCGGCGGCCAGCAAACTTAATCCCGCTTTCCGAGCAGGTCCAGCAACCGTGTTGCACTTAGGTTCAAGCGTGGCCGTCTAATAACTCACCGCACCGTAAGATTAACTTTAGTTTAATCCGGTGCGGTATTCTTCAGCGCTAATTGTAAACATCAGACTTGCCGGGACATTAGGCACATCATTAACTTTGCCTGAAAGTCGCAAACCCGATTTAATAAGCACACTCTGGGACGCCAAATGATTTTCTCTGACCGTGGCAGAAATGTGTTTTAGTCTCAAATTCTCGAAGCCGAACTGAATCGCACGACGTGAAAACTCGGTCGCAAGGCCTTTGCCCCAAGCTTCAGTAGCAAATCGATAGCCTAAATTGTTGATAGTCAGATTCTTGAAATTGCGAATGCTCAATCCACCAAAGCCGATGATTTTATCGGGTGAGTCGATAGAGGTTATTGCCCAACAGCCAAAACCGTTTTTATGCCAATGTGTTAACCAGGCAGTCAAAACAGACTCGGCGTAATGTTTGTCTGGATAAGGTCCTGCGGGATTAAACTGATTAGTCGCCGGATCGCCGTAAATTCGAAATAAATCGTCGAGATCGCTAGCCCGAATCGGACGCAGAATAAGTCTTTCAGATGTTAGCTGCACATCAAGTCCTTTAAGTTGTGCTTTTGTTGATCCTAAAATACACACTAAACGTTTATGGTTCAGTAGATTGCCAGGACAAAAATTAGCATAAGATATCGATTAGGCAATCAGACAATATTTACAGGAGATGACATGCTCAAGATTTGGGGACGTAAAACCTCTTCTAACGTGCAGGCGCTGATGTGGTGCGTAGAGCAGTTAAATCTGCCTTATGAACGTTATGATATTGGCCATAAGTTTGGTGGTAATAATACGCCTGAGTTTCTGGCGATGAATCCAAACGGCACAGTGCCGGTTTTACGTGATGGAGACGGTGACGCTATTTGGGAGACTGGAGCCATTTTGCGCTACCTTGCCAGCCGCTATGGATCTGAGGAGTTTTGGCCTCAGGATCTTCAGAAACGGGCCAATATCGATAAATGGGCTGAGTGGGCGAAGATTAACGTGGCGGCCTGTTTTACTGGGCCTGTTTTTTGGCGCGTAGTAAGAACGGCGAGCAAAGACAGAGACCAACAGGCCATCGCTGATGCGCTTAGTGTCTTACATAAAAATTTGCAGATTGCCGAAGCACAGCTCAGCAACAATCAATTTCTGGCGGGTAATGGTTTTACACTGGCTGATATTCAGTTTGGCCATCTTTTGTATCGTTATTACGATATTGCTATTGAGCGAGCCAATTTTCCTGCCATTGAGAATTACTATGAACAACTCAAGCAGCGTTCTGCATTCAAAGAACACGTCATGGTTTCATACGAAGATCTACGGGTAGAATAGAATCTTAAAGGGCTGTTCTGACGTTCGGAGTATTTTTATACCGAGGCCCTTTAATATACCGAATCACAGTGAAAACGTTAATTCAAAAACGACCAGCTATCACACCAGACGCCCATGCGGATAAGTTGATGTTTGAATTTCCCAAACACCTCCATAAAACGACGATCGCGCATGATTTGCGGTTTTTTTTGTTCAATACCCATTTCATCAAGGGCTTGCCAGGCGGCAAGTCTTACTGAAAACACGAAATCATTTTGCAGCATGCTTAGCAAAAGGCCCTGACTTAATGCATTAGGAAACTGACGAAGTTCTTTGATCAAATTCAACCGAATACGAAAGTCAGTTTTATCTGTAGAACGTTGAGTGGCGTCAGTAATATCGATCATAAAGCAGATTGTCCTTACGAGGCTTTTTGTGGCGATGCTCTTAATTTACGAGTAGCGCACACTTTAAGGTTCCTTTTGTAAATTCGTGTACAAGGACCGTAAATTTGTTGAAGCCATCGTCTCTTGATATGTCGACACCAGGCGCTGTTTTGCACGACTCAATTGGGGTGGTGAATAAATAAAATTTTTAAACAGCGATTTCATTCAACAAAGTAGGACTAAAAATCGTGATAAGTGCTTTCTTAACCCTGAAAATTACATTCCAAGACAGCATTTCTATCGAAGTGGCGGAAAACCGTTTCAGCCTGAATGGCAGGGTTATCAGCCTATTGGTATTTAATTGCTTTCTATGGCCCCGCAAAGCCGGGGCCAAAGCAATATTTATTGCTGTGCGGCAATCACATCGACAACCACTAATGGCTCTTTGCCACTGTTAGTCAGGCCGTGGGATTCGCCTTTACGCACGATTGTAATATCACCCGCTTTAACGGGATAATCTTTACCGTCGGTGTCTTTAAAGGTTCCAGTACCCGAAATGATGACATATGCATCTTCGTTATCTTTATGCTGGTGATAACCAATGGAATCGCCCGGTTTGATGGTCAGCCAGCTCAGCTCTTTGATAGCCTGATCTGGTTTGGCTTTGTCTCGGGTGAAAGCAAATGCAGCATCTACCGTTCCTTTGCCACCGCCCAAACCTTTCTTTTCGACTTTCTGCTGTTGTTCTTTGGTAATGACCTGCGCGTTTGCCCAGGCAGCAGGTAACATAGTGGCCATACACAATAAAGCAGTTGTTAATTTACGCATTATTTCACCCAGTTATTATATTAATCCATTATCCAGAAACGCATTCGTATTCTGGTCTTTTCAGTATTTGTAATACTACTAAGCTTATGCCAGAAAAACTTACCAAATACATTACTAAAAAGTGACATGATAAAAAAACCGCCTGATTTATTCGAGGCGATTTTTGAATTCACGCTATGGCTATGGCTATTTCTAGTTATTAAACATTCTATAGTAAATAACTTAATTAACCCGGATAAATACCGCGATCTTTACGCGCCATAAGAATGCGTTCACAGGCGACAATATAGGCAGCGGTGCGAAGCGAGCACTCTTTATCTTTGGCTTTTTCCCAGACGTGAACCATGGCATCGGTCATGATTTTATCCATGCGCGCGTTGATTTCTTCTTCGCTCCAGAAGAAGCTGGCCATGTCCTGTACCCATTCAAAATAGCTGACCGTTACGCCGCCCGCATTACAAACCACGTCGGGGACAATAATCACGCCGCGTGAAGTCAGAATATCGTCTGCCTCTGGGTAAGTCGGGCCGTTTGCCCCTTCAAGCACCAGTTTACAGGAGATTTTTTCGGCTCTTTCGCGAGTAATTTGGCCCTCGAGCGCCGCCGGGATAAGAATATCCATCTCGGTGGTCCAAAATGCTTCACTGTCGATTTCTTTAGCGCCCGGGAAGCCGGCGATTTGCTTGTGCTTGATCTGCCAGTCGCTGAGCGCGGCCATATCAATGCCCTGGTCATTAAATAGAGTTGCGGTATGGTCCTGGATCACCACGATACGCGAGCCTGTTTCTGCGAAAAGCCGCGCGGCTTCGCTTCCCACGTTTCCAAATCCCTGCACGGCAACTCTTGCACCTTCGGTTTCAATTCCTGCGCGGCGCGCCACCTCGCGGCCGGTAACAAACACCCCGCGACCCGTGGCTTTTTCACGGCCTAAGGAGCCGCCGAGGTGGATAGGTTTGCCGGTCACGACGCCGGTAATGGTAGTGCCATGATTCATGGAGTAGGTATCCATCATCCAGGCCATGACTTTGCTATTGGTGCCGACGTCCGGTGCCGGAATATCTTTTTGTGGGCCAATAATTACGCCGATTTCGCTGGTATAGCGACGAGTGAGTCTTTCCAGTTCGCCGTCAGACAGCTTGAAAGGATCGACGCGAATGCCGCCTTTGGCACCGCCGTAGGGCAAGTTAACCGCCGCACATTTTATGGTCATCCATGCAGAAAGGGCCATTACCTCGTTGAGGTCAACGTCTGGATGATAACGGATGCCGCCTTTACCAGGCCCGCGCGAAAGGTTGTGCTGCACGCGATAGCCTTCGAAATGACGAATAGTGCCGTCATCCATTTGCAACGGAATATCAACAATGAGTGCGCGTTTCGGATGACGCAGGGTATCTATCCAGCGGGACAATTCGCCTAAATAAGGTGCCACGCGATCGATTTGGCGCAGGTAGGTAGTCCAGGGAGATGTACTGCTTTCAGACGCGTAAGATAGCTTTTCCATATGGAGCCTTTTTAAATAAAGTGATTTATTTTGTGAAGCTGTGGAAGAAGAGTGCATTTAACTAATCGGTTTTGAGTTTATCAGCTTTCTTAAAAAGAGTGAGGAGGGGCCGCGGGAAGGGTGCACCTTTTTAGGGCAACATTTCATTGGTTTTGTGAATAATTAAGCAATTTACAACAGGGTTATGGGTGAATTACTATGCATTTTGTATTCATTAAAGTGCATAAAAAATATTTTTTCCTCAATTATCAGAACTTTGAAATGAGTCATAAAGTGAATGAAATGGTGTTTTTACGTATTGACTTTGTTAATAGCTGAAGCCAGCATGCATCCCTCTATCGGCCGCTCCATGGCATTCACTTCATGGTTAAAGGAAATGCAATGACCCATAAGAAAACGGAACGGCAGGTAACCCCTGCCGGTAAGCTCGATGCCCCCGATAAACTCCAGCGCGGACTGAGCGAACGCCATATTCAGATGATCGCTCTGGGTGGTGCCATTGGCACCGGATTGTTTATGGGGGCAGGAAAAAATATCGCTGTATCAGGGACTTCAATTCTCATCATCTACATGTTGGTGGGCTTTTTTATGTATATGGTGATGAGAGCGATGGGCGAGCTGCTGCTCACAAAGCTCGATTACCGCTCTTTTGCCGATTTTGTTGCCGATTATCTGGGGCCTAAAGCGAGCTTTTATCTTGGATGGTCTTATTGGCTAAGCTGGGTGGTGACCTGTATTGCCGACGTGGTGGTTTGCGGCGGTTACATGCAGTACTGGTTTCCGGAAATGTCTGCCTGGATCCCGGCTTTATTTACCCTTGGCATTCTGTGTCTGTTCAATTTACTTTCGGTAAAAATGTTCGGCGAAGCGGAATTCTGGTTCGCGCTTATCAAAGTAGTGACAATTATTGCATTGATCCTGACCGGCGGATGGATGGTAGCGAGCGGTTGGACATCCCCGGACGGCGTTCACGCTTCGATGCACAATCTTACCGATCCAGCGGTGTTTCTGCCGCACGGCATCAGCGGTTTTCTGGCTGGTTTTCAGATTGCAATTTTCTCTTATACCGGTATTGAGCTGCTGGGGACAATGACTGCAGAAACCAAAAATCCGCAAAAAATCCTACCGAAAGCGATAAATGCGCTGCCTTTAAGAATTATTATTTTCTATATGCTGTCGATGACGGTAATTATTGCCGTGACTTCATGGTCAGCAATTTCACCTGATTCCAGCCCGTTTGTGCTGTTGTTCGCCAAGGCAGGTTTACCAGCGGCGGCGGCAGTGATTAATTTCGTGGCGCTAACTTCTGCAATGTCGTCGGCAAATAGCGGTGTTTATTCCAGTACTCGCATGCTTTATGGGCTGTCTATTGAGAAACATGCGCATTGGCAATTCCGAATTCTTTCCAGAACCACGTCTATTCCAATTCACAGTCTGTTTTTCTCATGTTTTTGCATGTTGAGCGGCACTTTATTGCTGTTTTTGGTACCGAACGTCATGACGCTGTTTACAATTGTCTCAACGCTGGCTGCCATTCTGGTAATTTACAGCTGGGCAATGATCCTGGTGGCGTATCTGGTTTATCGCCAAAAGCGCCCTGATCTGCATGAGAAATCGACCTTTAAAATGCCCGCTGGCATTGTGATGAGCTGGCTGACGTTAGCGTTCTTTGCTTTCACTATCATAATCATGCTGTTTGACCCTGATACGCTGGCGGCGTTATGTGCTTCGCCGTTGTGGTTTGTGTTGCTGTTTGTTTTCTGGAAAGTGAAACAGAAAAAAGAACAGGTGCTCAAAGCGGTAGATCAGCGAGCTTGATATCCCTCTGACCCTGCGATACCAGCCAGTCTTCGAAGGCGCGGTGAAGCAGGGTTTTCTGAACCCCCACGGGCGTCAGCGCATAATACTGGTTCGGAGCCACAGTTATTTTCGCAAACAGCGGTTGAAGATTACCTCGGGAGATCTCCTGCGAAAGCGTGTTTATGGGTCCCAATCCTACCCCAATTCCCTCCAGCATCGCGTGCAGTGAAACGTGAAAATGATCGTAGCGCCGTATGCCGTTACCCGCTGATTTATCCAGCCCTGCAGCCTTGAGCCACAGATTCCATTGGCCGGGACGCGTCAGGGTTTCAATGCGCGGGCAGCTGAAAATATCTATTGGCCGTTCAATGGCATGGCGCTTAAGCAATGCCGGTGAGGCCATCAGGCAGTGGTGGTCTTGCAGGAATGGAATCGCCGAATATTCTGTGCCGCTGGTTTCACGGCGAATCAACAGATCATAGTGGCCAATAATGTGCAGCTGTTCAGTATTAGCGGTTGAGATTTGCAAATTGGCGTCTGGAAAACGGGCATAAAAATCATCTAACCGTGGCAGCAGCCATTTCAGGCTTAGCGTAGTCGGGACACTCACGTTGAACACATTATTACGACCGCCATTACCATAGCGCAGCGCAATATCAGACAAAGTATCAAAAGCCCCGCCCAGCTCGCGCGCCAGCGTCAGGGCATAGGGTGTCGGCACTCGCCGCTGCCCCTGTTTAATAAACAAATTAACGCCGAACCATTTTTCCACCACCTGGATATGCCTGCTGACAGCGCCGTGAGTAATGTAGAGTTCTCTTGCGGCGGCAGTATAGCTACCGGCGTGGCAGGCAACGAAAAACGCTTTCAATGCTGCTAAAGGAGGGAGTGAATGCACGGCTTGTCCTTTTTAATCACAGTCCTGTGATGTTTTATCACGAGTCAGTCATTTTTCTAACCGTTATCATTACAATCATGACTGATGAAATAGGGCAATAGCATGATGTATTTTGTGATTATAGCAATCGGTGTTATCGCAGGTGTCATTAGCGGCGTGGTGGGTACTGGCGCATCAATAATGTTATTACCGGCTTTGGCATTTAATTTTGGCCCTAAGGCAGCGATGCCGATCATGGCGATTGCCGCGATTATGGGTAATATTTCCCGGGTGATTCTCTGGCGTAAAGATATCAACGTTAAGGCTTTGCTGCTTTATTCGCTACCCGGTGTTCCGGCCGCCGTGCTAGGTGCCAACACGTTATGGATTATGCCAGTCAGATTATCTAATCTTTGTATTGGATTGTTTTTCCTATTACTTATCCCGCTTAGGCGCTGGGCCAAGGCTCGTAACTGGACGCTATACGGCTGGCAGCTGGCGCTGACGGGGGCGATAGTCGGCTTTCTGACCGGCGTGGTTTTTTCAACCGGGCCACTGACCATTCCAATTTTCGCCGGTTATGGTTTGGTTAAAGGGGCGCTGCTGTCCACCGAAGCCGCCGCCTCATTTGCTATTTATCTCGCTAAAGCCACCACTTTTGAAACTCTGGGTGCGATGCCGTGGCCAGTGTTTATTAGTGGTCTGCTGGTAGGCAGCACCTTGATTGCAGGCATGGTTATCGGCAAAAAATTTGTTATCAAAATGAGTGAGAAGACCTTTAACTCTTTAATTGATGCCATGTTGCTTTTGGCAGGTGCTTCATTGCTTTATGATTTTTTAAGTGCTTGATATGTTTTCGACCTCAGTTTTGGTTTGATAAGCATGGCGCTGAGGATCATGGTCATCGTCAAGCTTGGTTGTTGTTATGCTCGCGGAGGGAATCATTATTTTCGCGAATAAAATCAATAAACGCCTTAAGCGGAGTCGGAACCAGACGTCGGTCGGGGTAATAGAGATATGGCCCCGGAAAATGTTGCCACCAGTGCGGTAAAACGGCTTCCAACTCGCCCTTTTCAAGCGCTGGCTGCAGCCATTGCTCAAACAGCTGAATAATACCCCCGCCGGCAATGGCGGTAGCGACGGCAAGATCCACCGCCGCGCCTATACTGACAATCAGAGGGCCGTTCGGTTGGATACGTACCACCTCACCAAGATGCTCGAATTCCCAATCCGGGATCACCCCACTGGCAAAGCGCCCGCGAATACAGCGATGCTGTAACAGTTCACCTGGATGCTGTGGGCGGCCGTAGGTGTTGAGATAGTCGGGGGAGGCGGCGACGGCAAAACGCTGTTTTCGAGCGCCAATCGGTAGGGCGATCACGTCCTGCTCCAGGCATTCGTCATAGCGAATACCGGCATCGCAGCCTTCGCGGAAGACATCCTGAACGTTACTTTCGGCAACGATTTCCAGCTGAATATCAGGGTAACGTTTTAGAAAGGCAGGAACTATTGACGGCAATACCAGCCGCGCGGCGCTGACGGGAACATTGAGCCGCAGAGTGCCTGAAGGCGTATCGCGAAAGCGATTGACCACGTCGAGCGCCGCGTCTACCTCGTTCATTGCAGGCATCAGGCGTTCCATTAATGCCCGTCCGACCTCGGTAAGCGCCACGGTTCTTGTTGTACGATTAAATAACCTGACTCCCAGCTGCTGCTCAGCGCGGCGCACCGCATCGCTGAGGCGAGAAGGGTTACTGCCGGTGATGCGCGCCGCCTCGCGAAAACCACCCGCTTTTGCCACCGCGACTACAGCATGCAGTAATGCAATATCCAGAGCCATTGTTCGTTATCCCGTACAGTTTGTCGTCATTTACCCAGATAGTTGCACAGTCGGGATGGCTATACAATCAGCAGGTCACTCACTCAGGAGATGTTCCATGTCCCAATTGACTCAAAGTTACCGTTTAGGCGATCGTTCTGTTCCACGTATCGGTTTTGGCGCGATGCAATTGGCCGGACCCGGTGTTTTCGGACCACCGGCCGATGAGGCTCGCGCCATTCAGGTGCTGCGCGATGCACTCCAGGCTGGCGTTCGTCATATTGATACCAGTGATTTTTACGGCCCGCACGTTACAAATCAGTTAATCAAAAAGGCGCTTCATCCTTATAAAGACGATCTGGTTATTGTCACCAAAGTAGGCGCATTTCGTGACAGCAAAGGCGGATGGTTACCGGCTTTCAGTGCTGAACAGTTAGAGCGTGCGGTTGAAGATAACTTGCGCAATCTCGGGCTGGATGTGTTGGATGTGGTTAACTTGCGCAGCATGTTTAGCGTGCATGAGCCTGCCGAGGGATCGCTGGAAGCACCGCTTGAAGCTTTAATCAAGTTGAAGGACAGGGGGCTAATTCGTCATATTGGCCTTAGCAACGTTACCGCCAGGCAAATCAGCGATGGTCAAAAAATGACCCCAATAGCCTGTGTGCAAAACCTTTATAATCTGGCGAATCGTCAGGGGGACGAGCTGATTGAGAAGTTGGCTGAACAGGAGATTGCCTGGGTGCCGTTCTTCCCGCTGGGCGGTTTTACACCGCTGCAAAATACTCAGCTTACTGAAGTCGCCGCGTCTTTGGAGGCTACGCCGATGCAGGTTGCTCTGGCCTGGTTGCTGCAACGCTCGCCCAATATTTTGCTTATCCCCGGCACCTCATCGCCACAGCATTTGCAGGAAAATCTGGCCGCCGCGCAGTTAACGCTTCCGGCAGATGCGCTGCAAAAACTCAATCAGATAGCCAAAAGCTAGCAGGAGTTTACCCATCCTGACGCTCTTGCCTTCTGGCTCCGAGGGCAAGGCGTTTGATGCCAATAACACGTTATGTTGCTTTACCGCTACTGTGATTTGCTAGGTTAACTACTGTTTATTGAGGTAATCCATTCAGGAAGCCGCCGCAGCAACAGGAGAAAGCAAGTGAAATACAGTTGGCAACATGAAGGCCTGACCGCCGATCAGAAAGCAGAAATTGTACTTAACGAGATGACCGAAGAGGAAAAGTTCTCCTGGCTTTCCGCGCCGATGGCGATCCCGATGGGCGATGAACCGCTGCCCGAGGGCGCAATTGGTTCTGCCGCCTATTATCCCGCCATTCCTCGACTGGGCATTCCGGCTATGCAGCAGAGCGATGCCAGTCTTGGGGTCTCCGCTTTGGGCAATGTTCGCCCCGGAGATAACGCCACCGCGCTGGCTTCAAGCCTGTTACTGGCCTCGACTTTCAACCCGCAAATGGCGCAATTAACCGGTGAATTAGTCGGACGCGAAGCTTTCGCCAAAGGATTCAATGTCCAACTGGCAGGCGGCGCTAATCTCATTCGTGAGCCGAGAGGCGGGCGAAATTTCGAATATCTTTCCGAAGACCCCTTACTGACTGGCGTGATGGCTGGGCATTCTGTGCGCGGTATTCAGTCGCAGCACGTGGTTTCGACCATCAAACATTTTGCCGTCAACGCTCAGGAAACCGGCCGCGTGGTGGTCAGTTCCGATCTGGACGAAGCTGCAATGCGCGAGTCGGATTTACTGGCCTTTGAAATCGCCAATGAGATAGGTCAACCGGGAGCGGTAATGCCCGGCTATAACCTGATTAACGGTGAGTGGGCGTCCGAGAATGATTTTTTGCTCAACAAAGTGCTTAAGGGCGACTGGCAGTATCCCGGCTGGGTGATGTCCGATTGGGGCGCGACTCATTCTGCTGCCAAAGCCGCGCTGGCCGGGCTTGATGTGCAGTCTGGCAGCAATCTTGACTCGCAAGTTTGGTTTGATCAACCGCTGCGCAAGGCGGTTGCCCGCGGTGAGGTTTCACAGGGTCGTATTGATGAAATGGTGCGACGCATTTTGCGCAGTCTGTTCGCGGTGGGTGCAGTCGAGCATCCGGCAACGCCGTTTGGGCCTATTGATTATATGGCCCATCGTTTGACTGCCCAGCGCGAGGCAGAGCAGGGCATTGTGTTATTGAAGAATGAAAATCACAGCCTACCGTTGAAAAAGGGTGCTAAAAAACTGCTGGTAGTCGGTGGCCACGCTGACCACGGCGTGCTGGCCGGTGGCGGCTCGTCGGCGGTCACTCCGGTGGGTAGCCTGCGCTTGCCGGGCATCAATTTTATGGGCATCGAAACTGAAAAAGTATTCCAGCCATCCTCACCGCTGTGGGCAATTCGCGCAGAATCCAACGCAGCGGAGGTGCTTTTTGCCCACGGAAACGATGTTGCCGAAGCCGTGCGTTTAGCTCGTGAAGCCGATGCGGTCATTGTTTTTGCCGATGAATGGCGTTCCGAGGCGTTGGATGCACAGGGGCTTGAATTAGACGCCGAGAAAAATCATCTTATTTCGCGCCTTGCCGCTGAAAATTTGCTTACCGTCGTGGTGCTGGAGACCGGTGGTCCCGTTACTCTGCCGTGGCTCGATAACGTGCCCGCGGTGCTTGAGGCCTGGTATCCCGGGTCGGGCGGTGGCGAGGCGATCGCCGGGGTGCTATTTGGCCGCGTTAATCCGTCCGGTAAATTGCCGGTGACTTTCCCGGCCAGCGAGCAACAGTTGCCGCATCCTGAACAGGTTGATCCTGCCACCACGACCTCATTACCCGGCAGTCCGGTGAAGGGCGGCATAATTCATGTCGATTATAATGTCGAAGGCTCGGACGTTGGTTATCGCTGGCATGCTCGTACTGGGCAAGCGCCATTATTTCCATTCGGTTTTGGGCTGTCTTATACCGAATTTACCTATAACGACCTTCAGGTACGCGCCGACGGCGAGAGTGTTTATGTCACGTTGACGGTGCAAAACATCGGCGATCGCGCTGGCGCAGAAATTCCTCAGATCTACCTTCATCCGGCCAGCAAAAGCTATGTGCCACGGCTGGCGGCTTTTGAACGGGTCGATTTGCAAGCCGGGGAAAGTAAAACCCTGACATTAAGGCTTGAGCCAAGGGTCATTGCCAACTGGGATAGCGACGAAGGATTGTGGCGGATTGAGGGCGGAAATTATGTGGTTATCGCCGCCAAAAATGCCTGCGCACCGATATTGCAGGCAAATATTGCTATCAAACCACGGCGATTTGGCTATTAGCTTATATTAGATCGTAAATTATTAACCAATGTCACACCCGGCGATGGCCGGGTTTTTTATTGTGCGATATTGGTTATCGGTATTCACTTTCACTGCGGATGGATTCCCGCCATCATCAATCAAAGCAACGTTTCGGCACACTATTAAGGTGTACAGATTGAGCATGGATTTTACTCAATCCATATTCTCTGCCGTCATCACCTTGAATTCGACCTTGCCGTCGGAATAAATGTCCGGCTGAAAGTTATCCTCCAGCGCCCTTAACATTAGGCTAAGAGCCAAACGGGCGTGCTGGCGCGCGTTTTGATCCAATGTAAATGACAGAATATCGCTCTCAAGCAATTTCCGGGTAAGGTCGTAAAGTTCATGGGTGATGTAATGACATTTCCCCTGCAGCTTGTGCCTTGCCAGTGCCTCGCTGACCTCGGTATTCACGTCACCGGTGTTATAAATACCAATGATGTTTCGCGACTGTGCCAGATTTTGTTCAAGCAGGCGGCGCAGCGTTTCGCGGTGATCTTCTCCCGCCAACACTTCTCTTAGCTTGATATCAGGGGATTTCTGCTGCAAAACCTGCTTGAATCCCTCGACTCGATGCTGGTGGGCGATAAAGTCAAAACGCCCGCTGACCACCAGTACCTCTCCGGGTTGACGCAACATTTTGGCCATTAACAATCCGGCAGTGCGGCCTGCCTGAAGCTGATTAATACCTACGTGACACAGGCGTTTAACATCCGGAAGATCAGTGACTAGCGTGATCACCGGCACGCCATTTTTTTTACACCGTGCCAGGGCGTCATAAATAGCCGGATGATTTTGCGCAAATACAATAATGCCATCACGTTGGCCACTGCATTTAATAATATGTTGCGCCAGCTTTTCTGGCTGAGATTCAGAAATTAGCGTGCGATGTAACGTTAAACGCCGATAGCCTAACGAGCTGGCAACCTCGCTGAAATCCACCGCCAGTTTTTGGAAAAAATAAGTATCGTTCGAGCTGAGGATGACCTCAACCTGCCACGGGCTTTTCCGCTCCTCGGGCAAGGTACGATTTAACCCTGCTTCTTTTGCCGCCCGTAAGACTTTGCGGGTGGTTTCCGGAGACACTCCACCGCGTTCGTTCAACACTCTATCCACTGTGGCTACACCCACTCCGGCCATTTTGGCCAGCGTATCGAGGGTCAGCTTTTTCATCCGAATTCCTTGCGAAGATATGACGATAACACCGCCAGTTTAATCAGCGCTTTGGGTTTGGCAATCATCTTGTGGGTAAAACCGCTTGTTTTTTTATCTTGTCGGTTTAGTGAACAGGGTTGTTAACTTTTGTTGTAATTATGTTGGTATTTGAGGGGAAACCATCAAACCAGCAGTACCAGCACCAATTGAATGGGTTTATCATTCCTTCGTTTTCATTCATGGAAAAAATAATTAAAACAATACGAAACGTTTAATTTAGACCTTCGGAAATTGTTTATTAATCAAAAAACATCGTCGCCCGACTGTGTTATTTAAATATCTAATTCTTATTACTCTCTGGTTATTTGCAGTAAACATATAATTTAAAGCAGGGGACATTTATGAAGCGCAGAGAATTTTTATCCTCTATTGCTGTGCTGGGTGTATCGACGACGATCCCGTTGGCGAAAGCTCAGGAAGTGAAAGGTGGACAGCCGTGGGAACCGGGCAAAGTGGATACCCGTCCTCTTGCCCAGCCACGCCAGGGTGGCCTGCAATACCTGACTCAGCATGAATTCGACACCGTTGGGGCCATAGCAGAACGTTTTATTCCTGCTGACGAGTTGAGTGTCAGTGGTAAAGAAGCCGGTTGTGCCACTTTCGTCGATCGCCAGTTGGCTGGGGATTTTGGCAAGGCATCAAGCACTTATCGTCTTGGTCGCTTTGTTAAAGGCACCGCTGAGCAGGGGCCTCAGGAAGCACAGACTCCAGCAGAGCGCTATCGCGTAGGCTTGGCCGCGCTCGACGCCAGCACGCAAAAACAGTTCAGCAAGAATTTCGCCGAATTAAGTGGCGATCAGCAGGATCAGGTGTTGCACGCCATGGAAGCGGGCAAGTTTGATTTAGGGCCGAATGTTGAAACTAAAGTTTTCTTCGAGCTGTTATTACAGAACGTCCGTGAAGGCTTTTTATCCGACCCAATTTATGGCGGAAATAAAGATATGGCCAGCTGGAAAATGATCGGTTTCCCGGGTGCTCGCTATGACTTCCGCGATCTGATCCCTAAAAAAGGCCAGAAGCTAAATATTATTCCAACCAGCCTGATTGATAACTCACTTTAAGCTGAAATTCTGATTCGATTGAGCAAGAGTCCTTATATGAAAAATGTCCGTCCTAAAGCTGACGTTGTCATCGTTGGTCTGGGCTGGTGTGGGTCTTTAATAGCCGAAGAGCTGACCCGTGCCGGTCTGAATGTGGTTGCCGTCGAGCGCGGCCCGTGGTTTGAAACCGCCACTGATTTTCCACCTTCCATTGATACCGATGAGCTGCGCTGGGATACCCGTCGCAGCATGCTGCTCCCGCCCGCAGTTGAAACCACCACTTTCCGCAATAATATCACCCAGAAAGCGCTGCCATCCCGTGACTGGAACCTTAACGAAATGGGTTACAACGTGGGCGGTTCTGGCACCCACTGGGCGGGCATGGCCTGGCGTTTCACGCCGTTCGACCTGCAACCTTATACTCAAACCGTCGCCCGTTACGGCAAAGAGCAGATTGTAAAAGGGTTGATCCTGCAGGACTGGGGCGTCACTTATGACGAGTTGGAACCTTTCTACGATCGTTTCGAAAAAATCGCCGGTGTTTCTGGTAAAGCCGGCAAGCTCAATGGTCAGGTCGTAGAAGACGGTAACCCGTTTGAAGGCAATCGCAGCAGCGAATATCCGTTGCCACCGCTGGAAGGTATGCGTTTGACTGACCTGTTCCGCGATGCCGCAAAATCTTTGGGCCAGCATCCGTTTATGGTCCCGGCGGGTCAGGCTTCCAAGGCCTACGTTAACCCGCTCGGTGTGCGCATGGGGCCTTGTACCTATTGCGGTTACTGCCTGTATTACGGCTGCGGCAACTTCTCGAAATCCAGCCCGAATGCCTGCGTTATCCCTGCACTGATGCAGCGTGAGAACTTTACCGTTCTAACAGAATCTGCAGTAACGCGTATCAATAAAGCTGAAGATGGCAAAACCGTGACTGGCGTGACCTATATTGACCGTAACGGTCAGGAATGGGAACAACCTGCCGGTATTGTGGTGCTCTCTGCTTTCCAAATGCAGAACGTGCGCATGCTGCTGCTATCGAAAATCGGCAAACCTTACGATCCGGTGAGCAAGACTGGCGTAGTGGGCCGTGCTTACAGCTTCCAGACCGTTTCGGGCGCTACTTTGTTCTTCGAAGACGAATACCTGAACCAGTTTATCGGCGCAGGCGCACTTTCCCAGCAGGTTGATGACTGGAACGGCGATAACTTTGACCACACCGGTAAAGGTTTTATCGGCGGGGCAGGCATTCTGGTGGTCGCGCGCGGTGCTCGTCCAATTGGTAATGCCGATGCGCTGCCGCCGAACACTCCGCGCTGGGGCAAAGACTGGAAAAAAGCCTATACCCACGCTTTCCAGAACGGCACCTTCATCTTTGGTCAGGGCACCAGCTATTCCCACGAAGATTACTACCTCGATCTGGACCCGGAATACAAAGACAGCAATGGCAATCCGCTGCTGCGCGTGACCTACGATTACAACGAAAATGACCGTCGCTCTGCCAAGTTTGTTGAAGACAGAAGCGTCGAGATTGGTAAAGCGATGGGCGCGAAACTGGTTCTGGGGACCAATGCAACCACCACTTCCTACTCGCCTTACAGCTTTGCCAGTGACCACACCATCGGTGGTGCCGTCATGGGTGAAGACCCGAAAACCAGCGTGCTTAACCGTTATCAACAAAGCTGGGATGCCCATAACCTGTTCGTTTTGGGCGCATCGTCATTCCCTAATAATGCCGGGTATAACCCGACCGGAACGATAGGTGCACTGAGTCTGTGGACGGCGAAAGCCATTCTTGAACAGTATCTGAAGAATCCTGGCCCATTGGTAAAGGTATGATATGAAAAAGTTAAAAGTTGTTGGTGGCGTCGTAATTGTTGCCGCCGTTGTAGCAGGCGTTTTACTTTATCAGAATGGCAATACATCAGCGGATGATGTTGCCGACAACTCCACGCAAATGAAGCAGCCGTTGACCGCTGCCGATGCCGATGCGATTACGCGTGGTAAATATGTGGCGATTGCCGGTGACTGTGTGGCTTGTCACACGGCACCGGGAAGCAAAGAGGCTTACTCGGGCGGTTATTCAATCAGCACGCCATTTGGCGGTATTGTAGCCAGCAATATTACCCCGGATGCAGATACCGGTATTGGTAACTGGACCGAACGCCAATTCTTTAACGCGGTCAGACATGGCAAGGGCATTGAGGGTCAAAATCTTTATCCAGCAATGCCTTACAACGATTACGTTAAAGTCAGCGATAAAGATATGCACGACCTGTGGATGTACATGCGTTCGGTAAAACCGGTGAACAATAAAGTCGCCGAAACCAATTTACCGTTCCCGTATAACATCCGTATGGCGATGATGGGTTGGAACCTGCTGTTCTTCAAAAACGAAGGTTTCAAGCCGGATATGGCCAAGTCAGCCGAATACAATCGCGGCGCTTATCTGGTTGAAGGTCTTGAGCACTGTGCCGCCTGTCATACGCCGAAAAATATCATCGGCGGCGACACCAGCGCGTATCTGCAGGGTAGCAATCTTGGTGATTGGTACGCGCCTGAGATTACCAGCAACACTTATACCGGCATCGGTAACTGGTCGGAAGATCAAGTGGTGCAATATCTCAAGCTGGGCAGCAACCACGTAGCCGTTGCATCTGGTCCGATGGCTGAAGCGGTGACTAACTCGACGCAGTATCTGACCGATGCCGATCTGCACGCGATTGCCAGCTATCTGAAGGCACAACCGGGTTCGAACAACAAGAAACCGGCAGCGATTGCTACAGACGATGCACAAATGAAAATGGGTGCCGCGGTCTATGAAGCCAACTGTTCGGCCTGTCATAACAGCAATGGTCAAGGGATCCCGCATCTGGCGGCCAGCCTGGCGGACAACCCGGCAATCATGTCTCCTGATGCTTCATCTATCCTGACGACGGTATTGCAGGGTGGTCGTGGTGCAGTGACTGTCGGTAATCCAACCAGCGGCGCGATGCCAAGCTTTGCCTGGAAACTGTCGGATCAACAGACAGCCGCCGTGGCGACTTATATTCGCAACTCTTGGGGCAACGCGGCGTCTGCCGTGCCAGCGGAAGATGTCACCAAAGCGCGTAAGCTGGTGAAAGCTCAGGCGCAGATCCAACCGCAGTAAGTTTTAAGCCGATAAAAACAAAGCAGGTTGCACCGAATGGGGCAACCTGCTTTTTTTATGAGGCCCTGATAATTTCCTGAGGAAGATCTGATACGTTTCTTATTGCCTTAACATCAGGCAATGATTTGTCCGTGACCTTGCTGCTAAATTCAGCCGATATACTTTTCCATATTTTCGCGGCATTCAATGGCAATATCGTAGAGATCAGACTCCCAGCGGTTAGGGCTAAACAGCTCGGCTGACCACAGTCCATCATAACCGGTGGCTTTTACCGCGTCTGACCAAGCCTGAATATCAATTTCACCTTCACCCGGCATGTAATTACGCAGCACTAACTGGTCCCAGGCTTCTCCCGGTTTTGGCAAACGGCCATCGCAGAAATGCACGCCGTAAATCAGGTTTTTGTCCAGTCGGGCAATGTCTTCAGGTTTTGATCCTGAGGCATACAGATGCCAGAAATCGATCACCATGCCGACGTTGTCTTTGCCGACCCGACGAATGACTTCCAGCCCCTGCTCAAGCGTGCGGAATTTGGTGAAAGCAATCACCTCAATCTGGTAACGAACGCCGTAGTCCTGACCGATTTTGGCAATCGCATCAACGTTCTCGGTGATGATGTCCATCACCTGTTCCTCCGGCTTGTCGTCGATACCGTCAAGAGCCAGAATTTGCACTGTAGGACAATCCAGTTCCGCCGCAGCCTGAGTTAAACGGGTGGCCTCTTTCAGCATGGTTTTCTTGGCATCGCCCTGATAACGCTCGATTTCCAGCAGAGCATTAACGCAGCCCACGGATAATCCATAACCGTCTGAGGTTTGTTTGAGCTTTTTGGTGGTGCCACCGTTATCCAGATAACGCACCAGTTTACTGCTCAACAGTTCCAGGCTTTCGTAGCCGGTTTCTTTGGCGATTCTGGCATCGGTGAGGATATTGCAATAATTGGTCGATATTCCGTGTAGGGCCTTTTGCATCGGGTACTCCTTGTTTATTTATCTTTTTTATTAAAATCGGGCAAAACGTAGGTAGATAAAGGCTATGCTTTTAAAATAAAAGTTTCAATTTATACAAAATGAAATTTTTGATTGTTTTACATCAAGCCATCATTCGCATGCCGCGCCGATTTTTACTATCGTCATGATATGTATACCCATACCCGTAAGATTAAGGAGCAACAATGAAATTTCATTACACCCTTCCCGAAGCCCGCACGCCTGTAGGTTCAGCCGCACCGGCCCTGCGTTGGGGAGTTATTGGACCTGGTTGGGTTGCTGAACGTTTTGTTGCCGCAGTGCAAAAGAACACTCGCCAGATTTTTCAGGCAGTTGCTGGCAGCTCGTTAGACAAGGCTGAAAGTTTTGGTCGCCGTTTTGCAATCCCCAGCGCCTATGGCTCGGTTGAAGAGCTGGTTGCCGACTCGCAGGTTGACGTGGTTTACATTTCTACACCCCATCCGACCCATTACGCCTGTGCGTTAAAGGCTATTCGCGCCGGGAAACACGTGCTGGTCGAGAAACCGCTGGCGATTAATGCCGAACAGGTTCGCGGCCTGCAAGAGGCCGCGCGGGAGCATCGGGTATTCCTGATGGAGGCAATGTGGACGGCGTTTTTACCAAAATTTGACGTGATTCGCCAAGTTATAGAGCAGGGGGCTATCGGAGAAGTTCGCACTATTATTGCCGACCATGGAGAGTTTTTCGAGCAGGATCACCGCATCATGCGCCCTGAGCTGGCGGGCGGAACGCTGATGGATCTCGGGTCTTATCCGGTAGCGCTGGCGACCAAGCTATTAGGCAAACCCGAGCAAGTGTTGGCCTCCGGGCAGACTGCGCCAACGGGGGTTAATGGTCAGGCCTCCATTGTTCTTAGGCACTCCGGCGGTAATCAGTCTTCGTTGCACACTACGCTGTTTAGCCACACGCCCGGCACTGCGGTTATCGCCGGTAGTGAAGGTTATATCTTTATTGACGGCATGTTCTACGCGCCGGGCAACTTCCACGTTTACAACAATGACAAGCAGAAAATCACTTACGAACAGCCGAAATATTCCTACGACAGCCTGCATTATCAGGCGGCACATCTGGCAACCTGTGTTGCCGACGGCCTGCTTGAGTCGCCAATTCGCCCGATTGCCGACTCTTTGCTGACAATGGAAACTCTCGACCAAGTGCGCCGAGAGCTTGGCATCGTTTTTAACGACCTTTAACCAAAGGTAAAGGCGTAGGCGTCGACACCGTCATCAAGGAACTGAATTGAGAGCGTGTGTTCGCCGCTTGCGTCCGGCAGGCGAATCAATTGATATAACCGCTGGTCGGAAACTGTGCCTTCGCCATCGGCAGACACGTCGGAACCGTGCATATCGCCCGGTGCTTTATCATCTACAGTGACTTTGAAGCGGATCTTTTTACCGGCCTGATGGGGTCCTAAAACCAGATGCAGGTCACGGGCATGGAATCGATAAGTGATGCGGCCACCGCTCTTGTTAAGCGTGATTTTCTCGTCATTAATGGTCCAGTTGCCTGCAAGACCCCACTCATCGAGCGCCAGCTTATCTGGCAGGGTAAAATCTGCTGGCGCGTCGGTGGTTTTGATCTCTGAATCGAAATTCTGCGAGCGCATGTAACCGAGATAGGTTTCCGGCGAAATATCGCCCTCGTTTCCAGCCGCCTGTTCAACACCTTTCGCCTGCACCTGGCTAATCGACGTATTAACATTTTTGGCCCCGGCCTCTTTGAGTAACTCCTGAATTACTCGTTCGGACTGCGGATATTCGCTCTCGCCAAAGTGTTCATAGCGCATCTCTCCTTTGGCATCGATAAAGTAATGCGCGGGCCAATACTGATTATTAAAAGCGCGCCAAATGGTGTAGTTGTTATCAATAGCTATCGGATAATCGACACCCAACTTTTTGGCTTCGCTGGTCACGTTATTGATATCTCGCTCGAAGGCAAACTCTGGCGCATGCACGCCAATCACCACTAATCCCTGACTACGATATTTATCGGCCCAGGCTTTAACGTAAGGCAGCGCGCGCAGGCAGTTGATGCAGGAATAGGTCCAGAAATCGACCAATACTACTTTGCCTTTTAGAGATTCGGCAGTGAGCGGCGGGGAGTTTAACCATTGCACCGCGCCATTTAACGAAGGCATCGGGCCGAGGTCGGCCAGTGCGGGCAGGCCAGTTTCATCAGATTGTGGAGCCGCCTGGTTTGCTGTTCGGCTCAGGCCAAATTTATTGACTAATGTTTGCTCGAAACCGCTGGTGGTTTGGTTGGATAAGCGGGTCAAAATACCGGTATCCAGGCCCAGCGCGATGGCGACCACGCCGACCAGCATCAGTGCGCCAATCCCTCTGCGGACCCATTCACCGGCTCCAAGCGAGCGTTTCATGGCGGTAAATACTTTGCCGCCGATAAGCAGAGCGAGCATCAAAGAAGTGACGGCACCGGCAGCGTAGGCCAGCAGCAGTAACGAAGACCCGACGTTGGCCCCCTGCAGTGCAGCACCGGTGAGAACCAGCCCCAGAATCGGACCGGCACAGGGTGCCCAGAGTAACCCGGTCGCAATGCCGAGCAGGAAAGAGGTGCCCACCTGAGATTTTTGACCACGAGTCGCAGCTTCGCTCATTTTATTACCGGCCGAGACCAGCGGGTGCATCACCCGATCGCCAAAATGCGGAAAGAGCAGCGTGAGGCCGAAAAAGGCCATCAGTACCAGTGCAATCCAGCGACCATACTGGTTAGCCTGCACGACCCACCCGCCGCCAACGGCTGCAAGCGTTGCGACCAGGGTAAATGTTAACGCCATTCCTGCCAGTAAAGGCAGGCCAGAACGCAAAAAAGATTGGTCCGAGCGAGCAAATACGAAAGGCAGAACGGGAAGAATGCACGGGCTGGCAATCGTCAGAATGCCACCCAGGTAAGCGAGTATCAGGATCAACATGGCAAAACCTCAAAAGAGAAATCGGCTTATTCGTTGTATATAAATATATATAACGATGATCAGACTAGTTCCTTTCGGTCATAAATTCATGAGTTATGACGATTATTTAAGGTTATAACAATTCTGTTATTTTTTGCCTGCGGCTAGCCGAGTCATAAAGGTCGATAACCCAATGGCGGCTCTTACGGCGCGAGCAATAAGGCGCAAGATATTGTGCCTTGGCGGTTATTCCTCATCTGCATATTTTCAGTGGGCTACTGCAAAAACTGTACAGGTTTGGAGTAATGAAGGATTTTTTAGAATAAAAAAACCCGCCGCGTGAAGGTTAACGCGGCGGGCTGGATAGCTTCTCAATCGAAATTAAACGGCCAGACGTTTGATAATCGCGTCGGTGAATTCTTTAGTCGATGCAGAACCTTTCAGGTCACCGGTACGGACGTTATCTTCGTTCAATACGTCATAAATCGCGGTACGCAGACGAGTGGCTTTATCTTGCAGGCCAACGTGATCCAGCATCATGGCCGCGGCCAACAGCAGGGAAATCGGGTTAGCCAGACCTTTACCGGCGATATCCGGCGCTGTGCCGTGAACCGCTTCGAAGATGGCGACATCTTTACCGATATTCGCGCCTGGAGCCATGCCCAGACCGCCTACCAGACCGGCGATCTGATCCGACAGAATGTCACCAAACAGGTTGGTACACAGCAGCATGTCGAAGCGCCATGGATTCAGAACCAGCTGCATTGCACAGGCATCAACAATCATGTCGTCAACTTCAACGCGACCTTCGTACTCTTTGGCCACTTCACGAGCCGCTTCCAGGAAAATACCGGTCAGGGCTTTCAGAATATTGGCTTTGTGAACGATGGTAATTTTCTTGCGGCCATTCTTGATGGCGTATTCGAAGGCGTAGCGTGCGATGCGCTTGCTGCCTTCACGGGTGTTCATACCGGTAGAAACGGCAACCGCTTTAGGGTCATCGCCAACCGGAATGTAATATTCGTGGGAGACATAGAAACCGCCCAGATTTTCGCGGAACAGCACCAGATCGATATCTTCAAAACGACCCGGAACCAAAGTACGTGCGGGGCGAACGTTGGCATACAGCTCGAACTCTTCGCGCAGACGGACGTTTGAAGAGCGGAAACCACCGCCAATTGGCGTAGCTAAAGGACCTTTCAATGCCAAACGATTTTTGCGGATGCTGTCCAACGTAGCCTGCGGCAGCGGATCACCAGAAGCTTCAACGCCAGCCACGCCAGCCTGCTGCACGTCCCACTCAAACGGCTGACCCAGAGCGTCGAGGATTTTAACTGTAGCTTCAACGACTTCCGGTCCAATGCCATCACCTGGAATGAGCGTGGCGGGAATTTTCTTGTCTTGTTGGGTCATAGTAACTTTCTCTTTTCTGGTAAAGGGGAAACTCTTCAAACAGGGCCAGGTTAGGGCGACTTACCACCTGAATGGATTCAGTGGGCTGCGCTATGCGTTTGCCTTCCAACATATCCGTCTGTCGTCGTGTGAAAACTACCTGGAACCTAAAAAAGCTATTCTAGTCGCTTTTGGCCTTGGATTTCTACCATGTTGTTAATTTGTTAATTTTAAGTTTGCGGATGATGAAATTCTGCCCATTCAAGTTTTTATTCAATCAGATGCTAGGCTTAAGTTAAGTAGAAGGACTTTTTTGGTTTGCTTCAACTTACAGTTTGATACTTAAATTCTTGTCTGAGGGGAAACAGCGTGACCAATCAAAACTATCCGAGTGAACCCCGTGACAGTGGCGGGTTCTGCAGTCTCGGCGATTATGCCGCTGTTGGCGAAGGCCGCACCGTTTCAATGCTGGCACCCGACGGCTCCGCAGACTGGTGGTGTGTGCCCCACCTTGATTCACCGCCATTGTTTGACCGATTGCTGGATGCAGAAAAAGGGGGGTATTTTCAAATAGTCCCCGATGAACCTTATCGTATGTCGCGCCAATATCGTGAGAACAGCAATGTGCTGGAAACAATTTATGAAACCGCCAATGGTCGAATTAGAGTAACTGAATCGATTAACAGCACCTTGGCGGGGCGACTGCCGTGGAACGAATTCGCCCGCCGTATCGAGGGGCTTGAAGGTTCGGTTTCTGTGGCCCTGCATCTGCGAATTGGGACTGCTGCCGACACGCGAACTCCCTGGAGCCATGACACTTCGCAGGGAAATACCTGGCACGTGGGCAAGCTGATGTTAATGCTGCGTGTGCGCGATGAGGTCGAATTCTCTTCATGTCGTGATGATGGGGCCGATGCCAACTTTATTGTTAAGGCAGGTGAACGTCACCTGGCCGCTTTACTGGTAACTGAAAACAAACCGCTGGCAGTGCCCTCGCTGGAACGTATCGACAAACATATCGAAACCAGCGATATCGCCTGGAAAGACTGGGTTGATAATCTGCACTATGAAGGCAAATACAAGTCACACGTATTGCGTTCGGCGCTGGCGCTAAAATTTTTGTGGTACTCACCTTCTGGCGCACTGGCCGCGGCGGCAACCAGCAGCCTGCCGGAAGGTATTGGCAGCGGTAAAAATTACGACTACCGGTTTGCCTGGGTGCGCGATGCCTGCATGATCATTAAATCTTTCCTTTACATCGGAGCACTGGATGACTGTCAGGCGGCTTTTTCCTGGTTGGCTGACGCATTAAATGCCAACGGTGGAGAAATGCGCACCTGCTTTAAACTCGATGGAGGAACCGTTCCTGACGAGAAAATGATCCCGGTACAAGGATATCGTGGAGAGCAGCCGGTCAGATTGGGCAACAATGCCGCCACCCAACTTCAGCTCAGCAATTACGGTGATTTGCTCGATACTGCCGTGCTGTTTATCGAGGCAGGCCACGTGTTGGATCTTGAAACCTCGCGCCTGCTTGGTCAGTTAGCCAACCACTGCGCCGACAGTTGGCGTCAGGTGGATTCGGGTATCTGGGAACTTCCGGAATCCCAACATTATACGCAGTCTAAGATGGGTTGCTGGCTGGCATTGAATCAGGCCGTAAAGCTGACCCATGGCAAACATATCGAACCCACGTGGGTTGGACGCTGGGAGCGCGAACGAGACCGGATCCGCGACTGGATCGAAACTCACTGCTGGTCCGAAGAACGCCAAAGTTATACTTTCTGGGCCGGTTCTGCGGGTCTTGATGCCTCCATGGCGCTGATGCATCAGTACGGCAAAGAAGTATCGCCGCAAAGAATGCTCAGCACCCTGCGGGCGATTCAGAAAGAGTTGGGCACCGACAGCAAAATGATTTACCGCTATTCCGGGGTTGATAAAGAGGAAAATACTTTTATCGCCTGTGCTTTCTGGATGGCCTCTGCACTGGCCACCCTGGGTGAGCAAGATGAGACAGAAACGACGCTGGAAACGTTGCTCGAAACGTTAAGTGGTGGCAAAAGCGCCGGGATTATGGGCGAGATGTATAACGTACACACCAAGAAGTGTGTCGGTAACATGCCGCAAGGGCTTAGCCATTTAACGGTGATTTGCGCCGCCCATTTAGTATCTCAATTACCTTTGCCTGATTAACTAAAATTCCACGTTAAGCTTTAACCAACCTACACGACCCGGCTCATTAATCGGCGTGTTTGATGAATAACCAAAGCTGCTGTTACCGGCAAGATTAAGGTGCTCGCTGTAGGTTCGGTTAAAGATATTATCGATGCCGGCGCTGAATTTTATTTGCTTATCAAACGCGTATGCGCCGTTGATGGAAAAAATTGTAAACCCTGTACTTGATCTAAAATCTTTGCCCACCACATTGCCCTGATTAACCGAGATACGGTGTTGGGGGCTGACCATTCTGATCAGTCCGCTGGTGCTCCATGCACCTTGCTGCCAGACCAGCCCTAGCCGTGCATCCAGAGGTGGCATTTGCGGCAGCGCCCTGTGCGTGGATCTGTTTTCTCCCCAGGCATACGCGACGCTAACCTCGGTTGAGAGGTTTTCTGTAAAGCTATAGCGAGCGCCGACCTCACCCCCGGCGATGGCCGCATTAACGTTTTCCGCCTGGCTAACTCGCAGGTTCTTTGGGTCATAGCTAAACAGAATAAAGTCATTAACCTGCCCAACATAGGCTGATATCCAGCCCTCAACCTGCTTGCCCGAAAACATTGCCCCAATATCCAGCTGAGTGGTTTTCTCGGTTTTAACGGAATCGAAGGCGCTGGAATGGTCGTTTGCACCATAAGTCGGCGAAAACAGTTCCCAGTAATCGGGGAAACGCTCGGTATAACCGACACCGGCATAGACCATTAATGGCAGCGCTGGCAGCCGATGCTCAAGGCGTATAAAGCCAGCGGGTAATGCCGATTGCCTCCTTGGCTGGCCTTTAGGCGAATGATTGTCTGCCGTCGCGCGATCGTATCTCGCTCCGCTGATGAGCTGGCTTTGCGACGTTGCTGTCCAGGTGAGTTCGCTGAACAGTCCATAGTCATAGAATTTGGCATCAGTCACCCAGCCGGTTTTCTGCTTGCTACGATGAGTGCTGATTTGCGCATCGGCACCGCCCTCAAGTTTGAAATCAGACCATTGCCAGGTTGCCATTCCTCGGCCACCACGGGTTCGACGATCCAGCTGCATTTTCATTGGCATGTTCATTGGTAATTACCTGTTCATCATTATCAATTTCGCGCTCTTTATCCGGCAAATTAATAGCAGCCAAAGACTGAGGTGATAAGATCACTGCCGTGCTTAATAATGATAATTTAAATAAATAACTTTTCATTGTTCATCCATTTTTAAAATGAAAAGAGTCAGCCTTGGTTTTTTTGATAGCCGAAAAAAAAGATCACACCTTAAAAAGTGTTAGTAACTGATTGATTACTCATTAGAGTGTTAAATCTTTGGGGGCTGGTGGGGATTTTAGCGATACGCTGTCGCTGGTGCCAACGGTAATTATTTATCATTTGCTATTTTGTACTGTAGATCTCACTTGGCTGAAAATAAATATTATTATTTTACAGATATTAAGATTGGAGTATTTATGGGCATTATAGATATGCAACTCACTCGGTTTAATTAATTTTGATTAATAGGGCTGTAAATGATTTTTATAAAATTGATTGGGTTCTATATTGCGCTATATAAGGGAGGATTAGGTAAACAATCTGGAAGGGCGGCGGTGCAAGCTTCCACCGCCGCAAGTATTAATTTTTGATTCAACGTCGATCTTGAATATCAGAAATTTAAAGCAACGCAAGCTTGGCTACTTTTAAGCCTCATACTTTGCAATATCTTAATACTCCTATGGACTTCGATTTCAAGCAGATACTAATGCTGCGAGAGCAACGGCGTCGGCACCGGCCGGGATTCGCATAGGGGCAGAGTCGTCGTTGGCCGCCCGCCAAATTGCCTCGGCGACATCAACGGCATGAGTTATTATCTCGGTTTTAAGCATGCTGGCGAAGATATTTTGCGCGTATTCAGCATAATCACCCGGGAAAACATCCTGCATTCGCGATTGCGCATTTTCACCGAATGCGGTTTGCGGGGCCATGCCAGGCAGCACCAGATTAACCCGTACATTAAACGGGGCGAGTTCCAGTGCCAAAGACTCGGTGAAGGCATTCACGGCCGCTTTGCTGGCGGCGTAGACCGAAAGTAACGGCAAAGATTTTAGTGTTACGGTTGAGGTGACATTAATCACTACGCCGGATTTTCGCTGTGTAAATTGGGGAATAAATGCCCGTGTTAGCGCAATGGTGCCAAAGGTATTGGTGTTGAAAATATCAAACACCACATCCATTGACGTACCTTCTAATGCGCTCAAAATCCCTATCCCGGCATTGTTCACCAAAACATCAATCTCACCCGCTTCTTTAACAACATTTTCAATGCTTTGCGCATTAGTTACATCCAGCGGCAAGATACGCAGATTGTCTGAAGAAGGCAGCAAACCTTCACGCGGTGTTCGCATGGTGGCAATGACTTTCCAATCGCGTTCGAGGAAGTAACGTGCTGTTTCCAATCCAAATCCTGATGAACATCCGGTAATTAATACAGTTTTCATAATCACTCCTGGAAAGTAAGTAAGGAGATAACTATAGTCTTCTCAATCTGTACTTAATATAATGCTAAGTCCGGTTATCATTAGCAGGAGTCCAGTTATGAGCGATCCTTTAGCCGAAGTTGTCACCCTCCTTCAACCGCAGGCTTCTTTTTCAAAGCAGGTCAGCGCGGCGGGAACTTGGCGTGCGCATCGTACAGAAACCGGCAGGCCGTTTTACTGTGTGATACTCGAAGGCAGCTGCTGTCTGGAGGTCCTAAACCAACCTTCGCTGATCTTGCAGAAAGGCGATTTCGTACTGATTCCCGATGCCTGGGATTTCAGTATGTCGAGCTTGCCGCCCTCTGAGTCTATTCATTTCAATACTTTACCGGTAATGATCTCAGAAGGCGTTTTCAGGCTGGGCAGGCAGGAGGGCAAAGCTGAAGTTGAAGTGTTGCTCGGGCACATCCATTTTGCTTCGCCCGACGCTGCGCTACTGGTCTCGCTTTTACCGCAGCTGCTGCTTGCTCGAGGAGAAAACAGGCTGTCTACGCTGGTGCAACTGATTGTGGACGAGACACGCGACAAACGCCCGGCGCGAGAAGTTATTTTGCCGCGACTGCTTGAAGTTATGCTTATCGAGGCGCTGAGATCTTCTAGCGCCATCGCCACGTCTGCGGGATTATTGCGCGGGCTTGCTGATGAGCGTCTTGCCGCCGCCATCAGGCAAATCCATAAAGCTCCAGCAAAAAAATGGACCGTGGAGTTGTTGGCTAAAGAGGCGGCTCTGTCTCGCTCAACCTTCTTTGAGAGATTTAGGATGGCCACCGGGGTAGCGCCGATAGAATATCTTTTGGCCTGGCGAATGGCGCTCGCCAAAAAAATGTTGCAGTACAAAGAGGGCAACGTCGCCGAGGTGGCCGAGCGCGTCGGTTATGGTTCAGCCAGCGCCTTCAGCGTGGCGTTTACTCGCTACGTTGGCATTCCTCCGGCCCATTACGCGCAAAGTATTAATCTCTAGCGCCAAACGTAGCGATAGAACAATCCCTCTGTGCGCCTGCTGACATTGGGCATTGAATCATAAAGTCTCAAAGCCTTTTTGTTATTGCTCAGACATGACCACGCAAGATTGAGATTTTGTCTTTCGGCGCTGCTCTTAAGATTGAGCATCAATGCCCTGGCCAGTCCTTTACCCTGAAATTCTTCAAATAAAATAATTAGATAAAGATACATTTCGGTGGGTTTTTGCTGAACACATATCAAGCCGGCCTGTTGTCCATTGACATAAACCCAGCGAAACCATTCTGGTTTTAGTTTCGAGCTAAATTCTTCTTTCTGAAAAGCCTCATCCCAACCTACTGAATTTTCGATTATCCCGCGCATGTATTTTTCGAATATAGGAAAGAGTTGGGCCATTTGCTCAGGATTTATTTTCCGATAATCAATTTCCATATCAATTCCTTAATTTGCTGAAGGCCAGTCAGACTGGCATGTTTGCATTATGTCGATAGGCGTCAATCAGTTCTCATTGATAAGCCCTTGATGATGCTTCGATTAGCCTGCCTTATCAATATGTCCATTTAGAGACAATGAAAGTCGAATTCTCGACATAAAGCCAATTGTTTAATCATTAACCTAGACGCATTCTCACTGGCGAGTGCTTTTCATGTCTAACAACACAAGGCTACTGGCAGCCTTAATCCCTTTAATATCTTCGAGTTGTAGCGTAGGCCCTGACCAGCCGCCGCAGGCAACGGTCACACTCAATGCCCTCAGGCCGCCGGTATCTGCCTTGGCGGATCGATGGTGGCAGCTGTATCAAGACTCCAATTTAAATCTGGCGGTAGAGCAGGCTTTAAGCAACAACCGCAGTCTGCGCGTGGCTGCCGCAAAATTGCTTGAGGCTCGCGCAGTGCTTAATGAGACAGATGATGAGCGATTGCCCGGCACGACGTTTTCTGCCAACGCGGGCTACGGCAGCACAATCAATGACCAAATCGCAGCGGCGCGGCAGCAGAGCGGCATTCGCAC
Organism: Rouxiella sp. WC2420; assembly: GCF_041200025.1. Taxonomy (NCBI): domain Bacteria; kingdom Pseudomonadati; phylum Pseudomonadota; class Gammaproteobacteria; order Enterobacterales; family Yersiniaceae; genus Rouxiella; species Rouxiella sp. WC2420. The sequence continues at coordinate 2,058,221 of NZ_CP165628.1, forward strand.
CGGCTCGCGTTACGGAATCGGGATTGACGTGCAGTGGGAAGTCGATCTTTTCGGTCGTCTGCACTCCCTGAGCCGGGCCGCCGAGGCGGACGCACAGTCGGCGCAGGCGGCAGAGGATGGCCTCCGCGTGGTGGTGGCTGCCGAGACCTCGCGGGCCTGGCTAGATGCGTGTAGCTACGCGCAGCAAATCGGCATAGCGCAGCGTTCGCTGGAAATGGCCGAGCACGGGCAGCAAATCGCTGAACGGCTGCGCCAGTCCGGGGCCGGTGTCACCCTCGACGTGGTGCGAGCTCAGGCACAGGTTGAGCAAACCCGAGCCAGTTTGCCGCTTTTGCAGGCTGCGCGACGCAATACGCTGGCGGAGCTGGCAGTGTTAATGGGGCATTTGCCAGACGATCCCCCACAGGCAGCCGCAGACTGTCAATCGCCACCGCAGTTGGCTCACTCTGCGGTGCAGGCAACCAATGGTATGGCGATGTTAAGCCGACGGCCTGACGTTTTACAGGCTCAGCAGCAGCTGATTGCCGCTACAGCAAGAATTGGCGTTGCGACGGCCGACCTTTATCCGCGTATCTCGTTGGGTAGCAGCGTGTTGAGTTCCGCTCCTCAGCCCGATGGTTGGGATAAAAGCGGCGCTTCTGTTTGGAGCATCGGGCCGCTGGTCTCGTGGTCGTTTCCTGATCTCAGCCAGGCCAGGGCGCGCATTGCTCAGGCTGGCGCGCGGGAAAGTGCAGCGCTGGCCAACTTCGACGGCACGCTGCTTGGCGCTTTAAAAGAGGTGCAGCAGAATCTCTCGGATTACGACGCGATTCAGCAACAGCAGCAGGCGCTAACTCAAGCCGATAAAAACAGTCAGCAGGCATTGCAGCTTGCCCAATATTCATGGCAAGCCGGGGCGACCACGGCTTTGGACTATCTAGACGCGCAGCGTAGCGATATCGCCGTGCAAAGCCAGCTGGCGCAGGTTAATGCGCAGGTCATTGATGCTCAGATATCGCTGTTCAAAGCCCTCGGCGGTGGCTGGCAACAGGCTCCTGCCGTGGTATTGCCAACACCGCAACGCGCTAATCCCCAGTTTCCCCTTATTGCCAAACGAGAAAATCTTTGATGACCGTACAACCAACCCCTGTTCAGCAACGGGCTATTTCCCCTTATCGCGCTAAACCGCGCCCCCGAACCATTATCGCCATTGTGTTACTTGCGCTGATTATGCTGGCGTGGGGCATTTATTGGTGGACCACTGGGCGATGGCTCATCGATACCGATGATGCCTACGTGCGCGCCGATATTGTGACTTTGGCACCGCGTATTTCCGGTTATCTGACTGAAGTTAATGTTGAGGACAATCAGCAGGTAAGGGCCGGTGAAGTGTTGGCACAAATTGATACTCGCGACTATCAGGCCAAGGTCTGTCAGGCCGCCGCCGCTGTCAGGGCCGCAGCAGCAGAACTTAGCGTGCAGCAGGCGCGGATATTCAGCCTTCAGGCTCGTCAAATTCAGCAAAAAAGTCGTATTGACGATGCTCAGGCAGCGGTGCGGGCGGCTGGCGCAGAGTCTGAACGTTCGGCATTGGAAGAGCGTCGCCAAGTACGGCTGATGAGCCAGAATGTCAGTAGTATGCAGCAGCTGGAAGCAGCAAAGGCGGAGATGAATAAAACCGCGGCCAATCTTGCTCGGGCGCAGGCACAGGCATTGATGAGCAAACAGGCCCTGATGGTGCTGGCAAGCGACAGGCAGGCGGCGGAGGCCGAGTTGGTTAAAGCCGATGCTTTGCAATCGCAGGCGCAGGCGATGCTGAATCTGGCGCGCATCAATTTAGGCAGTACACAGATTAAGAGCCCGATCGCGGGCACTGCCGGGGAACGAACTTTGCGCGTGGGCCAATATGTAGAAGTCGGCTCGCCGTTGCTGGCCGTGGTGCCTGACAGTGTCTATGTGATTGCTAATTTCAAGGAAACGCAGATTGATCTTATGCGCATCGGGCAAACGGCTGAAGTGACTGTAGATGCTTATGATGGCCAACGTTTCAATGGGACGGTTGAAAGCTTTGCGCCCGCCTCTGGCGCGCAGTTTGCGCTACTTCCTCCAGACAACGCCACCGGCAATTTTACCAAAATAGTCCAACGAATGCCGGTGCGTATTCGATTGAACAAGGGGCAGGCGCGGCTCGGCGAAATTCGCCCCGGCATGTCAGTGATTGTCACGGTGGATACTCACCATGGCTAGGCAAATAGCGGCACCGGCAATTTCATTACGTACCTGGGTGGCGGTTCTGGGTAGCGTAGTTGGCTGCTTTATGGCGGGCATGAACGTACACGTGACCAATGCCTCGCTGCCCAACGTGCGTGGTTCGCTAGGGGCAACGTTTGAAGAAGGGTCGTGGATCACCACCGCCTATCTGGTTGCAGAAATTATCATTATTCCAGTCACCGGCTGGCTGGTTTCAATATTTTCCATGCGTCGGGTACTGATGGTGGGCACTGCCGGATTTGTGTTTTTTTCGATTGCCTGCTCGCTGGCGCCCAACATTCAGAGCATGATTTTTGCTCGCGCATTGCAGGGGGCGTTTGGCGGAGTACTGATCCCGCTGTCGTTCCAGCTGATTGTCGGGGAGCTGCCGAGCAACAAGCACGCACTTGGCATGGCGCTGTTTGCCGTGGCTAATAACGTTGCGCAGGCGGCGGGGCCGTCACTTGGCGGCTGGCTCACCGACGCCTATTCGTGGCGCTGGATTTTCTATTTACAGGTGCCGCCCGGCCTGCTGCTGCTGGCTGCCATTGGCTGGTCGGTTAAACCGCAACCGGTACAACTGGAAAAGCTAAGGCAGGGCGACTGGTGGGGAATTATCACCATGGCGATAGGCCTTTCGGCGCTGCAAATCATGCTGGAAGAGGGAGGGCGCAATGACTGGTTTTCGTCATCATTTATCGTCAACTGTACGCTGCTGGCGGTGCTGGGGCTGGCGGGTTTCGTCTATGTCGAGCTGAAGAGCAAAACGCCATTTATCAATCTGCGGCTGCTTGGTCGCTATAATTTTGGGCTTGCCAGCCTGATGCAGTTTTGTTTTGGTGCAGTGGTGTTTGGTGTGGTTTTTCTGGTGCCAAATTATTTTGCCGAGGTTCACGGCTATAACGCCAGTCAGATTGGCGCGATGATGATCCCCTACGGCATTGTGCAATTTATTATGTCGTTTGCGACCCCACGCCTGATGCGCTGGACCAGCGCGCGCACGGCGATCATTGCCGGATTCGCCATCACCGGCCTCGGCTGTCTGATGAACATTCATCTCAACCCAAACGCGGCCTACAACGTGATTGTGCCTTCGCTGGTGGTGCGCGGTATTGGTCAATCGTTGGTGGTGGTCGCACTCGGCGTGATGGCGATTCAGGGGCTGGAAAAAGAACAGCTGGGTTCTGCCTCAGGCCTGTTTTCGATGGTGCGTAATGTCGGCGGGGCTATCGGCATCGCGCTGTCCAGCCAGATAGTCGTCGAGCGCGAAAAATGGCACGCGCAACGCATTGGCGAATCGGTAACGCTGTTTGCTCAGGCGACGCAACAGCGGCTGGTGGAGTGGGTTAATCTGTTGGCGCATCGTCATCTGGATTACGCCAGCGCATTGTATGGCGCAGGTGCCGCGCAATTGCGACAGCAGGCGTTGGGTTTAATAAATAACACGGTGCGCCGCGATGCGCTGCTGCAGTCATACAGCGACGCTTTTTATATCGCCGGGCTGGCAATGCTGGTCTGCATGCTGGCCGGATTTATTCTCAGGAAAAACGAGGATTAAAGATAAAATTCGGAAGGAGGGAGGCCGAACTGGCGTTTAAAGGCGGCGGCAAAGGCGCTTTGGCTTTCATAGCCGTGCTGCAAGGCAACCTGAACAATAGGCATGCCCTGCGCCAGTGACTCAAGAGACATCAGAAGACGCGCCTGCTGTCGCCAGCGACCAAAGGTTATGCCTGTTTGTCGTTGAAACTGACGATGAAAGGTTTTGTCGCTCATCGCCAGCATTGCGGCCCAGTCACTTGCCGCACGGCCATCGGCAGGTTCCTCGACCAGCGCCTGACAAACTCTGATAATCCTTGCATCCTGTGGCCATGGAAGATTAAAGGGCAGTATCGGCAGCGAGCAGAGCTCATCGAGGATAAAGCGCATCAGGCGGCCATCGCGACTTTCCGCCTGATAGTCAGTTTCAACTTTGGTCGCGGCAAGAATAAGCTCGCGCAGCAGGGGCGAAACATCGATAACACAGTCGCTGTCGGGTAATCCCGGGATGGCATCGGGATTAACAAAGATGCTGCGCATCCGAGCCGCTCCGCGCATGCGAACCGTGTGGCTGATACCGGCTTTCAGCCATACGCCACGGCTGGGTGGAACGACCCAGCGGCCGAGCTCGGTTTCAATGACCAGCACGCCTTCAATAGCGTAAAGCAGCTGCGCGCGCTGGTGTGAGTGGGCAGGAATAATATGACCGCTGGCGTAATCGGCGGCGACCCCGATAACCGGAATTGCGGTGGAATCATTTTCAAAAGACAGTGCCACTGTTGTTCGTCCTTGAAGCGAAAAAATATGACCATCAAGCTGCAATAGTATGCTAACTGTCGCTATTTAGACACCTTGCGTGCCGCGAAATTCACGCAATAAATCGATAAATACCCGCAGGTTGGCAGGCATATGACGGTTCTGCGGAAAATAAAGGCACAGGCCGGGAATGACTGGAGACCAGTCCTCCAGCACGGCTGTCAGGCGGCCGTGTTGGAGGTCTTCCCGCATATAACTGTCTGGCAAATAGGCAATACCCAGCCCGTCAATTGCCGCTTCGAGCATCAGCTGAATATTATCAAGCGTCAACATGCCCGGAACGTCGAGGGCGATTTCCTGACCCTCTTTGGAAAACTCCCACCGATAGCGCTTGCCGCTGGGCAGCCGCTGACGAATGCAACGATGCTGTGCAAGCTCTTCTGGCACCCTGGGCGTGCCGTGGCTGGTGAGATAATCAGGCGAAGCTACGGCAAGAAAACGCACCTCGCGCTCAAGGCGAACCGCCACCATGTCTTTAGGCACTGCCTCGGCCAATCTTATGCCCGCATCAAACCCTTGTTCAACCACGTCGACCAGTGATCCTTCCGCCACCAGATCCAGCTCAATGGCCGGGTAGCGGCGCATAAACTCAGGGACAATAGTGCGCAGCAGAAAACGGACTCCCGCCTCGTTGCCATTAATACGCAGCCGCCCCATCAGGTGACCCGGCGTACCGGCCACATTCTCGAATGCGGCATCTAGCCCACTTATTACCGGCTCAAGGTTTTTAAGAAACCGTTTGCCCGCCTCGGTGAGAGAGACACTGCGAGTGGTGCGATGCAGCAGACGTGCGCCCAGCGTGGTCTCAAGGGTTCTTATTACGTGACTTAGCGAGGAACGCGTTACGCCCAGCAAGTCGGCCGCGCGGCGAAAACTGAGATGTTCCGCCACACAAATAAAGGCCCGCAGCTCATTCAAAGTCGGTTTATTGATTGGTGACATTATTTCACCTATTAATCCAATTTATAGGTCATTAACGTAACAGTAAACAGCGGGTAGGCTCTATTACTTAACGATGATTTATTTACGTCATAACCTCCAATAGGTGAAAAAGATGAGCAAAACCTGGTTTATAAGCGGAACCTCTACCGGCCTTGGCCGCCTGCTTACCGAGAGTTTACTTAAGCGCGGCGACCGCGTGGTAGCGACATTGCGCAAGCCGAACATGCTGAATAATTTGCGCGAAAAGTTTGGCGATCGACTGCACATCCTCAAACTTGATGTGACCGATACCACAGCAATCCGGGAAAGTGTCGCAGAGGCGTTTAACCATTTTGGCCGTATTGATCTGGTGGTTAGCAATGCAGGTTACGGGCTTTTTGGCGCGGCGGAAGAGGTGAGTGATGATCAACTTGAACGGCAGATTGCCACCAATCTCACCGGGTCAATTCAGCTTATCCGCGCAGTGCTCCCTTACCTGCGTCAGCAGGGAGGAGGCCGTGTGGTGCAAGTTTCTTCCGAGGGCGGGCAAATCGCTTACCCCAATTTCAGCCTTTACCATGCGACAAAATGGGGAATTGAAGGCTTCGTCGAGTCGGTGGCTCAGGAGGTTGCGCCGTGGGGGATCGATTTTATGCTGGTTGAGCCTGGCCCGACCGGAACAAACTTTGCCGAAGGATTAGATCGCGCTCAAACCCTGCGTTGCTACGACGAAACTCCGGCTGGAGAGGTTAGAAGAGCGGTGGATAATGGCGACTTTATTATTAGCGGTGACGCGGTAAAGGCGGTGGCCGCGATGATAGCGGCGGCTGATGCGCCCGTTATGCCTTTCCGACTGGCATTGGGCAGTACAAGCTATAGCTCGATTCGTGAAGCGTTAAGTCGGCGATTACAACAACTGGAAGCACAAAAGGCGGTGACGTTGTCTACTGATAAATAGTTTATTGAGTCAAAGCATCAACCTAAAGTAATTTTTACTATTATGTATCCTTTAAGTTGCCGGCAAAAAGAATACATTAATATATTTAACTTGAGATATTTATTATATATTTCCACATCAAAAGCTGCTATTGAACGAGTGTTATTATTTATCGCGCTCAACCTGATATTACTAGGGGGGTTGATTTTTGCTGTTTTTACGGCTAATAGGTGATGAACTATGCACATGAAATATAATGCATTACATGATAACTGTTTTGATGTGCTCAGGCATTTAGCTGCTTTGATGGTTATTTTTGACCACCACCATTCTTTGAGTGGAGGAGCTGAGCCGGAGTTTTTCGGTTAACTTAATTAGGCTCTATTGCGGTATATATGTTCTTTTCAATCTCTGGGTATCTCATTACTCAAAATTTTGAACGGAGAAAGTCTAATATTGAATATGCCAAGAAAAGGTTTTTTAGGATTTATCCCGGCTTGGCGATTTGCCTGATTTTCACTGTTTATATATGTTGTGGCATGTTTGGCCGACTAGGGTTTAGCGATTGGGTAACCTCTGGCTTAGCAGTCGATCTATGAAATCAATGATGTTCATCTTCTCCTGGATAATATTATATCTGTCTACCTTTTCTCATTTGTTTAGCGATGCCGTTATATCGATGGCGGTTTGTTTGCTAGCCATTGTCAGCATCGCGACTGTTGGCATTGGCCATTTTCAGACTTGGGGGCTTGAACGGGCTATTCGTTCATCTGAGGGCGTGTTTTGCAAATATTCTTCCACCGCTTTAGCACTCAACAGACTGTCATAATGCCCGGCTACCAGCAGCACCATATAACCACGCGCCAGCAGGTTAGGGCGATATCCCAGTTAGGCGGCGGCCAGCACCTTCTTTTGTGCCTTTCCCAAGACCGAAGCACCAGGCGTGAAGGCGCGTGATACTGTCCATTTCGACACGCCAGCCAGTTTAGCTACATCACTTAACGTTTGGCTTTGTCGTGACGCGGTCTGACACTGACGTCAGTAATCTGGGTATCTTCAGTGGCGTTCACCACCAGTCGCACCGCGCTGGCAACTGATTCTGGCGTGCTGTACTCCAGCGGATTAATGGCCTCAAAGTTCCCGGCGCGTTCGCGGCTTTTTCTGTTCATCGGCGTATCGGTAGGGCCGGGCGAGACGGTAGAAACGCGAACGCCGTTGTCACTTTCTTCACCACGCAGAGCATGGGCAAGGGCATTGAGGGCAAATTTGCTGGCGGAGTAAACGGCATGTCCCGGCAATGCCAGCGTGCCAGATCCCGAGTTGATAAACACAATCTGACCGCGTTGTTCGCGCAGAGTAGGCAGTGCAAGGCGGGTCAGTTCTGCGGGGGCAAAAACGTTAACCGAAAACTGCTTTTGCCAGATATCCGGCGCGGCTTTCTCAACGGTGGTTTGCTCGGAGACTGCAGCCGCGTGAACCAGCACATCAATTTTTGCCAGAGAGGCAACCAGCTTTTGCTGGGCAGAGAAATCGAGCAGGTCAATTTCTACTGCCTCAACATTTTGCAGCAGCCGTAACGCCACCAGGCTGTCTTTATTGCGGCCCAATGCATAGACGTGGTGATCTTTTGCCAAGTCATGGACGATTGCCAAACCAATACCGCTAGTGCCTCCGGTGACCACTGCCACCGGTAAAGCCGATGTATGACTCATGGGTTATCTCCATATATTAATATCTTGCCAAATTATCAGCGGGCAGAACGAATGACGACGACAATTTAATTCTAAGCTTAGATAACTCATGCAAAACACCTCTTCTCATCTCTCTACGTTATGCATTTTACTGAGATCCTAAACATTTTTTCTTGGTAGTGCCCTTAATGGGCTTATGCAATGCTCAGCGCTGGCGTATTTTGCCGACCGATCCGACCGATCCGACCGATCCGACCGACCAAGGGTCCTCACGCAAGGCGGGGACCCATGGTCAGGCCGTAATCACGCTGGCGAGCAACGACTGAGTGTAAGGATGCTTCGGCGAGCCGATAATCTCTTCGGTGGTGCCCGTTTCTACTATTTTCCCGTCTTTCATCACCGCAATTCGGTGGCTCATGTGTTCCACCACGCCTAAATCATGTGAGATAAACAGCATCGCCAATCCGAGCTTGCGTTGTAGGGCGGTGAGCAAGTCGAGGACTTGCGCTTGAGTAGTGACATCCAGCGCGGAAACCGGCTCATCGCAAACCAGAATTTCAGGTTCCGACGCCAACGCCTGGGCAATCGAAACACGCTGCCGTTGACCACCCGACAAAGCCTGCGGGCGGCGTTTTAATAGTTCAGGATTTAATCCAACCCCTTTTACCAGCTCCAGCGTTCGAGCTCGCAATGCCGAGGAAGACAGTTTGCCGCGCAGCTTCAACGGCTGCTGGATAATCTGCTCTACGGTGTACTGGGGATCAAACGAGCCTAGCGGATCTTGGGTAATGGTCTGAATACGCCCGCGTGAAGGTCGTCGTTCAGATTCGCGCAACCGACTCCAGGGTTTGCCGGCCAGCCAGACTTCACCGCGCTGAGCAGTCTGTAAGGCCAGCACCACTTTGCCGAGGGTGGTTTTGCCCGAGCCGGACTCACCCACCAGGCCTAGCGTTTCGCCCCATGCCAACTGAAGAGAAACCTCGCTGACCGCGTTGTGCCTGACGCCGTCAGGGCGGCTAAAATCTACCGATACTTCACGCACGTCCAGCGCGGCAACGTTTTTATCGCGGCGTTGCTGATGCGCATCTTTTTGGGCAGAAAGCGCCGCATCGGGCAACGGAGGTTCGCCGCCGAGCCAGCGACCGCGAGTTTTGGCACCAGGAATCGCTGCCAGCAAACGTTGGGTATAAGGATGAGACGGGGCCGCCAGCACTTGCGCCGCCGGACCGCTTTCTACCCCTTCGCCGTGCTGCATGACCACCACGCGGTCGGCAACTTGAGCAACCACCGACAGATCATGCGTGATGAGCAACACGCCATGACCGGCCTCGGCCAGCTTCTTGAATACTTCTAAAACACGCTGTTGCACGGTGACGTCGAGGGCGGTGGTCGGTTCATCGGCAATTAACAGCTGCGGCCCTCCCGCCAGCGCAGAGGCAATTAGCGCGCGCTGGCGCAATCCGCCGGACAGTTCATGCGGATATTGATTAATCCGGTGATGCGGATCGGGAATACCCACCTGTAGCAGCAGCGACGCTACCTGAGCGGAAACTTTGCTACGGGGAAGAAGGCGGTGAATCAATATCGGCTCTGCGACTTCGCGGCCAATGGTGCGCAACGGGTCGAGAGAAACCAGCGCATCCTGCAACACAAAACCTATCTCGCGGCCGCGAATCTTCTGCCATTCGGCTGCGCTTTGTTGCAGCAGATTGATCGATTTGCCGTCGTGCCCACACAATGACAGCGTCTTGGCCTGCACGCGGGCGTTGGACCCAGCCAGGCCGACCAGCGTGCGGGCGGTGACTGATTTACCCGAACCCGATTCGCCCACCAGCGCAACAATTTCACCGGGATTGACCTGAAAAGAGATATTTTTAACCGCCTCCACGCTGCCATCGACCTGCATGAAATCGACCTTGAGATTTTTGACTGTCAGCAGCGGAGTCGGGACAGTATTTTCATTAACAGTCATGGTGTTTTCATTAAGAGTCATCGCTTTAGGCCCCTTTTGCCAGAATGGTTTGCAAACGACGGCCCAGCAGGGTAATCGCAATGACTGACACCGCCACCACCGTAGCCGGGAGCAGGCTTATCCAGGGCGCAACATCAAGATAGTCGCGACCATCTGCCAGTAGCGCGCCCCATTCGGCGGTCGGTGGCACCACGCCAAGGCCGAGGAAGCTTAGCGAAGAGGCGGTCAGCACTGACTGACCCACACCGATAGTGGCGAGGATCAGCAACGGGCGCAGCGTATTCGGCAGAATATGGCGAAAGATTATGCTAAGCGGCGCTTCACCCAGCGCTACGGCGTGTTCGACATAGCCAGAAAATTTGACCTGCAACACCTGCGAGCGCAGCAAGCGTGCATAGCTGGCAATACCGGATAAACCTACCGCAATCAAAGTATTGGTCGGCCCGCGACCCAGTACCGCGATCACCAGCAGCGCCAGCAGTAGCTCGGGAAACGCCAACAGAATATCCAGCAGGCGCACCAGCACGCGGCGAATTGCCAGCGGAGCCAGCGCCGAGAGCAGGCCCAGTGCCGTTCCGCCCACGCAGGCAATCAGGGTTGCCCCAACACCAATACTTAGCGACAGCGCCGAACCGTAAATGACGCGGGAAAACACGTCGCGACCCAGTGAATCGGTCCCAAACCAATGATGCAAGGTCGGCGTAGCAAGAACCGCATCCATATCCATGTCATCGGGCTTTAACGGTGTAAACCATTGCGGAGCAATAACAGTAATAATCAGCAGCAGCACAAAAGCAGCCGGGAGCAGGGTATTGGGTAACAACCACGGATTACCGCTGCGGGACTTGCGGGGCTGGTCAGCGGTCACCAGCAAGGGATTGCTGCTCATCGTTAAGGCGTCCTTTTACGCAAGCGCGGATCGACCACCAGATAGGCGGCGTCAACCAGAAGATTAATAATCACAAACAGTAAAGCCGAGAGCATCACGATGCCCAGCACCAATGGCATATCACGGCTGGCTATGGCTTGTAGGGTAATTTTGCCGATACCGGCACGACCAAACACGGTTTCAGTCAAGATTGAGCCGCTGAGTACATTGGCCAGCATGGTGCCAGTCAAGGTTGAAGCAGCCAGCGAAGCATGACGCAGTGCGTGACGCACCCGCAGACGCGTTTCACCAGCTCCGCGACTGCGCACAGTCAGCGCGAAAGGCTGCGACAGCGCCTCTTCCAGGCCATCGCGTAAAATTTGGCTGAGGATCGCCGCCAGCGGCAGGCTGAGAGTGATTACCGGCAATACCAGCGAGCGCCAGCCGTCATTACCCATAACCGGGAACCAGTGCATCTGGAAGCTGAAAACGCTAAGCAGAATGATACCTAACCAGTAAACCGGGGTACTCAGCAGGCAAAGTTCGAAGCCTGCAAAGAAAGCTCTCAGATAGCGCCAGCGGCCTGCGGTCGCTAATGCATTGAGAACAGCCAGTGCCAAAGCCAGCACTAAAGCGCTAACCGCTAAAACCAGCGTTTGTTTTAAAGCATCGACGATAACGTCTACCACGGGTTGGCGGTACTGATAACTCTGCCCGAAATTACCCACCAAAGCATGACCAATGTAGTGCAAATATTGCAGCCACAACGGTTGGTCCAAGCCAAATTCATGGGTCAGCTGGGCGCGAAAAGCATCGTCCACCACGTTGGCACCGCCACTCAAAATTGATACCGGATCGCCCGGTATCAGTTTGAGCGCAATAAACGTGAGGGTGGCCGCGCCCCAAAGCACGGCCAAAATGGTCAACAGACGTTTTATTGCGGTGTAAACCATATTAATGACTCAGCCAGGCATCATAAAAATTAGGCTTGGCGTTGGTTGCCCAACTGACGCCGTGAAGCTGTTTGGTGATCCCCAGCTGATAGGCGGGTACATACAGCGGCACGACGTAAGCCTGACTGATAATCTGATGTTGAATCTCGGAATATAGCTGCTTGCGCTGCGCGTCCGGAGCCCCCTGTGCCTGAATCAGCTTGTCATCCAGAGAGCTGACGTGGCTGTAATCAGCCCCTTTGGGTGGTGTATAGCTTGAATGGAACACAGTGCGCAGAATGTCTGGCTCGGCGCGAACATAGTAGTTCGAAACGGCATCGTACTGATTGTTATTGGTACGATCGGTAAAGCCGCCTGAGTCAACCGGGTCCAGCTTGAAGTCAATCCCGGCTTTCTTGACCTGAAACTGGATTGCCTGAAACAGAGTCACGTCGGCGGTTTCCAGCGTGCTCGGGTCATAAACGAAATCTACCGTCAACGGCTTGCCGTCTTTAATACGAATTCCATCGGCGTTCTTGCTGGTCCAACCGGCCTCGTCCAGCAATTTATTCGCCTTGGCGAGGTCATAACCCAGCAGTTTGGCCACGGACGGATCGTAATACTGCGTTTGCGGACCCAACACATTGTTAGCCGCCTTCAGCGTGCCAAAGAAGGCGACTTTAACCGCTGAGGCCGGGTCAGTGGCGCTGAGGAAGGCCTGACGCACTTTCAGGTCGCTAAATATCCCCCTGGAAGTGTTCAAATACACGACGCGCACAATCCCCGGATTCTCTTTGGTTTTTACTTCCAGCGCCGGATTGCTTTTCACCGATTTGGCATTGACTGGTGGAACCGCGTCAATCGCCTGGATCTGGCCGCTGGTCAGCGCACCCAAACGCACGGAAGATTCCGGCAGATATTTGAAGTTAATCTCTGACAAATACGCCGGACCTTGGTGGGTAGCGTAGCCCGGCCCCCAGTTGTAGTCGGCACGACGGGTCAGCTGGCTACCGCTGCCTTTAACGAAGGATTTGAGAATAAACGGCCCGGACCCTACGACGGTGTTGTTGGTATTTTGCGTTTTCTTTAAATAGGTTGGCGACTGAATGCCTAAATACGGCAGGCTCAGCCCGGAAAGCAGCGGGGCGAACGGCGTATCGTAATGAATTGCCACCGTGTAGTCGTCTGGGGTGGTAATGGTTTTAATCGGCCCCAACAGTGATTTGGAATAGCTGGAGGTGGTTTTGGGGTCGAGAATGCGGTCCAGATTATATTTCACCGCGGCGGCGTCGAGTTTGGTGCCATCGCTGAACGTTACGTCTTTGCGCAGATGGAAAACGTAGTCAGTGTGCTTGTCGTTCACTTCCCAGCTTGAGGCCAGCCAAGGGGTGAAGCGATTGTCTTCTGCCTGGCCAACCAGTGAGTCGACCACGTTGCGGTCAATCAGCGCGGTGATTGACTGGCCAGTAATTGATGGGTCAATCGTTGGCGTATCACTGCCTAGCCCGACGTTGAGTGTTCCACCCTGAATCGGCGTTTGCGCGGCGTTAGCCAAAAACGGTTGCCCCGCGGCCATTACCAGCAATGATGCCGACACGGCTTTGGCAACATTCTTCATCTTCACGCGCAGCCTGTTGTGGTTCAAATTGTTTATATTCATTTAATACGCCCTAAATAATGGAAAATTCTGTTTTTTTTATGATCGATAAGACGTTAAAACGCATGGTTACTGCTCGAACGGCTCGCCCAGCGTCAGCATCAAACGGTTGGCCCAGGCAAAGAAGGCGGTAGATTGCACCAGATCCAGCAGTTCGAGGTCGCTGAGACCTAGCTCGCGCAGGCCACTGATTTGTTGCTGATTGGCCGTTGGCGGAGTGGCAGACAGCGATGCGGAAAAATCGATCTCTGCCTGCCATCTTGGTTCTTGACCAAGGCTCAAAATGTCGCCTGCAGGAGTATCGAGTAAGCGCTGCACGGCTTCAGGCTGTTTGGATAGCTGTGCCGCCTTGCGTGCGTGAACGGAGGCGCAATAAATACAGCCATTGATTTTGCTGGCTACCGCGGCTGCCAGTTCGCGCTCCTTACGCGGCAGGCCGCCCGAGGTGAAGAAGATGCCTTTGTCGGTTAGCGTGCGCTGCTCGAGCACGGTCAGGTTACGGCCAAGCAGGCGGAAATAATCGGAATCGCTATGGCCAAAACGGGCCAGCGTTTCCTGCTGCTGCGGTTCAAAATCCTTCAGTGGTTTAGAGGCGATCCAAGGCTCCCAGCCCAGCTCGTCCTGAGTGAAGGCTACCGGCGCATTCTTACCTGTATGCGTTGCAGGTTGGCTGTTCCAGAACGCGGCACCAACCGAAGCGCTGCCATTGTCCTCCACAGATTTACCGCTGATCAGGCGGTATCCGCGCAGTAAACGACTTTGGAAGCTGACGAAAGCGACTAATTGTGACAGTGTCACTATGGCGTCGGCAGACCAACCCGCGTCTTGCAACTCGGCAAGGTGTTCGGCCGTGGCGTTGGCCGGTTTAAAGCTTAAGCGTTCGGCGTGGGCCAACGCAGTTTGATATTTTTGCTTTGAGGTCGAAGTATCATCGCTCAAAGCCTTCAGGCGTTCGGCATAGTGGGCGCCAAGCTGGACGTCGTTGTGCCAGCGGGCAACTTGCTGAGCCAGCGCCAAACGGTCGGCCAGGGGGAATTCAGCCAGATTTTCATTGCTGTTAAACAATGCATCGTAGCTGCCCTGAGTGTGCAGCGTGGCTGCATCTCGGGTTTCTCGTGCCTGAGCCAACGTCGAACCCGGCTCAATTTCTGCCAGTGTTGCCAGTAAATCGGTGGCTTGCTGCTGTGCAACGGTCATAGGGTTTCCTTAGAAAGTTCTAAATGCAAAGGTTGAGGTTTAGCAATGTTTTTTGGCGTTTGGCGAACCCAGCCCAGCGCCGGGGCGACTTTTTTGGCGATCAGTTCAATCGAGCGCAGGATGTACGGGTGTGGCGGGTCGATCGAGTGCACCTGGAAGGCTAAATCAGTCACGCGTGCCAGTGCGGTATCGCGCTGCAACGATTTAATGACCTGCTCTGCGGTGCCAATGTGTGCGTCGAAGGCAGCGATATGTTGGTCGAGCGTAGTGCCAGTATGAAGATGCCCGGCCGCGCGAGCGCTATCCGCCTGTCGCTTGAGACCCATGCTGGCCAGTCGTCTTGCCTCGTCGCCGTCGTCGCTGACAAAAGCGGTTCGCGATCCCAAAATACGTGGCTCGACGCCCGCTGGCAGAGCCTCGAGATAGGCATCGATAATCCTGTTTTGGAGCACATCCAGCGGCAAATCCGGCTGTCCTTGCGGGCGAGGCTGGGTGCGTGACAGCATTAGTCCATCGCCTGCTGCACCGGCTCTGGTACCGCCTTCAGGGGAAAATGTCGCCTGCCATAAACGTTGATTTAGCTGCGGAGCGGGCGGATAAAGCGTATTACCCTCACCCCCCAGCGCTTGACCTCGCCAGGCGCGACGCAGGGTTTCGAGATTATGGGCAAACGCCTCGCCGCGAGTTTCGAGCGTTAAGCCGAATGGAACAAACGATGACGCGGTACCGCCGGAGCCGAGACCCATTTCCAGCCGACCACCGGACAGTAAGTCCAATACAGAAGCGTCTTCCGCCACGCGCAGCGCGTTTTCCATCGCCAGTGTGATAACCCCGGTGCCGAGACGAATGTGGCGGGTATTGGCGGCAACATAGGCCAGAAAAACCAGCGGCGCAGGCAGGCCCCCTTCGTCGCGATGGAAATGGTGCTGCGCTATCCACGCCGAATCAAATCCCAATTGTTCGGCGTGAGCGATTTGTTCCGCTGCCAGGCGATAGCGCTCCTGAGGGCTGGTATCGTCCAGAAGACGGGTAAAAAAGCCGAGTCGTTTAGGACTGCTATAAAAGGCCGCTTGGCTCATACAAACTCCTTGATTGCCGTCAATGGCGGAATAGATAAAGGCGATATACCGGGGATCGCACTGAGTAATTCCTGGGTATAAGAGCTGGTTGGGCGGGAGAACAGAGACTCAACGTCGCCGTTATCAACCTGTTTGCCCTGATTCAGCACCGAGACGCTGTGCGATATCTGGCGCACTGTGGCCAGGTCATGCGAAATAAACAGGTAGGTCAGCCCCAACTGTTGCTGAAGTTGCACCAGCAAACGCAAAATCTGTGCTTGCACCGTGACGTCCAGCGCGGAAGTGGCCTCGTCCAGCACCAACACTTGCGGTTCGAGGATCAGCGCGCGGGCCAGAGCGACGCGCTGGCGTTGCCCACCGGAAAGCTCGTGCGGTTTGCGCTGCAACAAATTCAGCGGCAGTGCGACGCGCTCGGCAATCTCGAAAACGCGGGACTGGCGCTGTTCGCGGCTGAGCTTGTAAAAGTTTAACAGCGGTTCTTCGATCACCTTAAATAGCGTCTGCGAGGGGTCCAGAGAGGCAAAGGGGTTTTGGTAAACCAGCTGAATTTTCTTGCGTGCCTGACGCAGCGCCTCACCGGATAACCGGGCGATATCCACGCCGTCGATGAACAGCTGCCCGCTGTCAGGCTGTTGGAAACCCAGCAGCAGGCGCGCCAGTGTAGTTTTACCTGACCCTGATTCGCCTACCAGAGAGTGGGTAGTGCCACGCGCGACTTCAAACGATATGTCGTCCAATGCCTTGAAAGTTTGCTCATTTTTACCACCAAGTGAAAATTGCTTCGACACATTGCGCACTTCAATCGCATTGCCGCGAGGGTGCTGTGCCTGCGAAACCGCAGACCGCGCACGCGGCGTCAGGGCTGGAGCATCGCTAAACAGTTGGCGGGTATAGTCGCTTTTTGGCGCGCGCAGCACCTCGGCGGTAATGCCTTGCTCCTGCACCTGACCTTTGCGAAACACCAGCAGGCGATCGGCGCGTGCCGCAGCCAGCGCCAAATCGTGAGTGACAAACAGCACCGCGGTGCCAAATTCCTGTCGCAACTCGTCAATCAAATCGAGAATGCGTTTCTGCACTCGCACGTCCAATGCGCTGGTGGGTTCATCGGCAATAATTAAAGCCGGTTGCAGCGCAATGGCGATAGCAATCAGCACCCGCTGTTTCATCCCCCCGGAAAGCTGGTGCGGGAACTGTTTGGCGCGCTGTTGCGGATGGCTCAGACCCACGCGGGTCAGCAGTTCGACCACGCGGGCATCGCGTGCTTTTCGCGGCATCTTTCTGCGATGAATTTGCAGCACTTCGGCTACCTGATCGCCTATGGTTTTCACTGGATTCAGCGAGCTGGTGGGGTCTTGAGGGATCAAACTGATGCTGGAACCGCGCAGGCTATCGAGGCGGCGCGCGGACCAGCGGCTGATATCAATACCATTGAGCAAAATACTGCCGGATTCGATATGACCGTTTTCCGCCAGCAGGCCAATAATCGACTGCGCGGTGGTGGTTTTACCGGAACCCGACTCGCCAACCAGCGCGACCACTTCGCCGGGCAATATTGAGAATGAAACCTGCTCCACGACACGGGTGGACTGATGCCCGCTGCGGTAAGCAATAGAAACGTCTTTAAGCTCCAGCACCGGTTTTACTCGTTCATCAAAGTTAGGCTGGTTCATTAGCGTTTTCTCCGCAATGACTGGCTGATGCGATTAGCAGACAAAACGGTCAGGATCACCACGAAGCCAGGGAAAGTGGTTAGCCACCAGGCGGTAGAAATATAGTTACGGCCTTCGGCAATTAGCAGGCCCCATTCAGGCGTCGGCGGTGGGGTGCCGTAACCGAGAAAGCTCAGGGTGGAAATCGACAGGATCGCGTTACCGAATTGCAGGGCGGAAAAAGCTATTACCGAGGTCAGTGAGTTCGGCACAATATGACGCCACAGCACCGAGAAGAAAGTGCCGCCACTGCCGTAGGCCGCCTCTACGTAATCGCTTTGACGCACTAATACTGCTTCGGAGCGCGCCAAACGCGCAAAGTTGGCAACAGAGGTTACGCCGACGGCGATTGCCGCATGCACGGTGCCAAATCCCAGCAGAATAATCACACTCAGCGACAGCAACAGGCTTGGAATTGAGAGCAGCACATCAACGATCCGCATGATCACGGTATCGGTAATACCACCAACCGATGCGGCCGCGAGACCCAGCGCGCTGCCAAACAGCAGGCCGAGAAACACCGCCACCAGCGCACCGGACAGCGAGTGCGATGCGCCATAAACGATGCGGGCATAAAGGTCTCGACCCAGCTGATCGGTACCCAGCCAGTGCCCCGGCCCCGGAGCCAGACGCTGCGCCCCGGCAATCCCCTCGGTTCCGCTGTATTGAGTAAACAGCTGCGGAGCGATGGCCCAGAGGATAACCACCAGCATGACCACCCAGGCCAGGATCAGCGTCGGTTGCAGGCGCGAAAAGCGTTTGGATGCAGCGGGGGGAAACGTCGCAAGCTGGGCATTTTCGGCGCTGTTGTTTTTACTTAAGGGCAAACTGCTCATGAGCGGACTCCCACAGACGGTTTGAGGCGCGGGTCAAGCAAGGGATAAATCAAATCCACCAGCAGATTGATGGCCACGTAGGCCGCAGCTGAAATCACCACGATGGCCTGTAGCACGGATAAATCCTGATTATTCACGGCCTGCTGCGTCAGTTGACCAATACCATTGAGGCCAAATACCGTCTCAGTGACCAGTGCGCCGGCAATCAACTCTCCCAACAGCAGACCGGCGATGGTCAGCGCGGGCAGAGTGGCGTTGCGGGCGATATGGCGCAACAGCACGCGGCTGCGGCTGGCACCTTTGGCGCGGGCAACGGACACAAAAGGCTGTGTCTGCACCTGGTCGATACTGCGGATTAATATTTGCGCCAGCGGGGCGCTGATAGGCACCGCCAAGGTGATAACCGGCAGAATCAGCCCGACCCATTCGCCGGGATTAATGACCGGGATCCAGCCCAGATGGAATGAGAACATTTGGATAAGTGCGATCCCCAGCCAAAAGGTCGGCACCGAGATAAACAGGGCAGGCAGCGCCAGCAGCGCCGATTTCAACCCGCGCAGCGGCACCAGATTAGAGACGAAGGCAATGAAAAGCGCCAACACCAGCGCCAGAGTAAAACCAAGCACCGCAAGGCGCAGGGTCGGCGGCAAATTGCCTGCCAGCAGCTCGGTTACTGGTACTCCGGCCTGAATCGAAAAGCCAAAATCGCCGTGCAGAAAACTGCCGAGCGTGTGCAGATACTGCTGCCATAACGGGAGGTCAGCACCGTAGGCGGCACGCATTTCAGCAATCTGCACCGGGCTTAACCCCATTGACGGGTCCTGAAACTTGATTAAAACGGCGTCGCCGGGCAGGGCTTGCAATAGTACAAACGACAGGGTAAACGCCGCCCAAAGCACTAACAGGGCCTGACCAACGCGTCCGCTTAAATATTGGCTCATCATTGACTCCGGGGATTAATGTTTGGCCAGCCAGGCGCTATAGAAGCTTGGGCGACCCACGGCTTCAAAACTAACGTCATGCAGGTAAGGCGCACCGGCAAACACTTGCGGCTCCTCGAAAATCGGGATTTCGTAGGCCTGATCCAGCAGGTAACGTTGAGCATCACCCGCCAGCGCCAGACGTTTTTGCGGATCGATTTCGGCGGAAATATCTACCAGCAGCGCGTTCAGTTTGTCGTCTTTGAAACTTTTGACTTTGCTGCTCAGGCCACCGAGTTGTAGCAAGGCGTCGCGGTTAGTGGGGTAGAATTCGCTTTTGATGACATCAGGATCGGCGCGGCCAACCTCCACCACATTAACCGGCGTTTTTTGCGGGTCGAGGCTGTCTGCCACGCGGCTACCGGCATCACCGGCTAAAATAGTCAGCTTGACGCCGAGCTGGTTCCACTGTTGCGCCACCAGCTGCAAGACCTCTTTGTTCTGCGGTTGCGGCAGGGATTCATAAATGGTCAGCGCTAGCGGCTGGCCATCTTTTTGGCGAATGCCGTTCGGGCCTGGTTTCCAGCCAGCCTCGTCCAGCAGCTTTTTCGACAGCTCAGGATCGTATTTCAGCTTATCGCCGAGATTGACATAACCGGCGGCAGAAGCGGCAATCACCGAGGTGGCAACCGGATAATTTGGCGAGAATAGGGTGGCAACGATTTGTTTACTGTCAACGCCGTGCAGCAAGGCCTGACGAACTTTTAGACTGGCCACCAGTGGGTTATCAGGGCGGAAGGAGATGCCGTCGTTCACCCCCCGAGTGGAAGGCGCGTAGATCGGGAATTTCTTCGCCTCGGCCTGTTTTTCATCATAAGCCTGAACCTGACGAATAAAGTCGGCCTGCCCGGCAAGCAGTGCACCAATCCTTACGCTGTCTTCGCCGGTGACGATGATTTTAATGCCATCCAGATTGGCGCGTCCCTGCTGTTTGAGATCCTTCGGACCCCAGTTGTAGTCCTTGCGCGCGGTTAAATCGACCTCGCGACCCAGTGTCTCTGAACTTACGACAAACGGGCCGGAGCCAATAATATGGCGAGCGTCGCCCAGCGCATTGAAATCGCGCGCCAAGGTGCTCAACGAAACCAGTCCAGAACCAATAGTTGCCGTGCCCTGCAAGAATCCCGGCGATGGTTTTTTGAAGTAGAACTTCACCGTTAGCGGGTCAATCACCTCACTATGGTCATAGTTATTAATCACTTCCGAGACAGGTAGATGGTGTTCTTTATTACCCAGACCGTAGGTATCGAAGTTTTTAGCCACCGCATTGGCGTCCAACGGTGTACCATCAGAGAAAGTCACGCCCGGATGCAGCTTGAAGGTGTATTGAGTTTTGTCAGCGTTGGTGGTCCAGGATTCGGCAATCCACGGCTCAATCTGCAAGGTTTGTGGATTTTGGTAGGTCAGCTTATCGGTTATCTGATTCAGTATGCCGCCGTTTGGATAAAATCCACCGGCCGGAGGATAAAGGTTGGTGTGAGCCTGTTGCTCGAGATAAATCAGAGTCCCACCTTTAACGGCAGCATCGGCTGCCCACGCGGAAGAACTGCCAGCTAACAGGGCAAATGAAAGCCCTAACGCCACGGTGCTAATTCGGCGAGATTTGTACATTCTTGATTCCTTTTTTATTTTTGGTTTGAAGCACGAAAATGACCCTGAGGCGCATGAGTAAAGCTGCGCATAGGTTCATAACAAACCAAATCAAAAGGAAGATGAAATAATGAATTTAGCTATGGATAGCAATAAATGGTCATAGCCGGACAGGCCGATTTTCAGTGGCTTAAAATCGACCATTTTATTGATTAGTAATGAAAATAAACGCCTTGTCAGACGTCCTCTCCGCTACCTGATGGTTTACGGTCAAGTTTGGCGCAAAAATTTGCCCCATCGAAACTGTGACCCATGACGCTTATGGTTTTTTGTAAAAACAAAATGCTTTTTTCTTCGTAGCTTAAAAACGCCTGAGCTCTATTTTTAGACTTACTTTTAGTGCTTTTAAAGGCAATTTATCGAAAGAAAGGAGTTCAGTTTGACTAACCAAACTCGCAGGCGTCTCAAGACTCTGGTTGGGGCAGGGAGCGTTATTTACGCATCTAATGATGCAAAGCCCGATTTCGGCATTACCCGTGCCGCATCGCTGGCTAAAATCGCTGAAAAAGAAAAAATCACCGGGCTATTTACCGCGGATTTGCTGCAAGCTGACCCGGATGGGCTCGCGGGTTCGACAGGGAGTCAGGATCCGATTGTTGCTCTGGCTGCCTTGAGCCAGGTGACTTCGCACATTGGCCTGATTGCTACCGTTTCGACGACCTATCACCATCCTTATAATCTTGCCAGACTGATAGGCACGTTAGATCATGTAAGCGGCGGTCGTGCCGGTTGGAATGCGGTGACTTCTTCCGTGGGTGAAGAAAATTTTGGTGATATCACGCTGCCAGACCCGGCGACTCGTTATGCCCGTGCCACTGAATTTATTGAGGTGATTAATGCACTGTTCGACGCTAACGAGCCTGCGGCGGTGCGTCGCGCCGCTAGCGGTTCTGTAAGTATTGATCCACGTAAACTTCATCCGATAGACCATATTGGTGATTTCTTTCGTGTAAAGGGTCCACTTAATATACCGCCGCCACCGCAAGTGCGCCCGGTGCAGTTCCAGGCTGGTCAGTCTGATGAGGGGCTTATTCTTGGCGCTAAATACGCCGAAATTATTTACACCTCTCAGCCAACGCTAAATGATGCGCTGACATTTGTAGAGCGTGTTCACCAGCATGCCAACGCTTTTGGACGCCACGAAAATAAGCCGCTGATCATGAATTCATTCCACTCGGTAATCGGTGATAGCGCCACAGATGTTTCGCGAAGGCTGCGCGAAAAACATGAACGGATCGATTATCAGCAAGGCAGATTAAAAGTGGCAGATATGTTGGGTGGAGAGATTGACCTGCGAGATTTTGCTCTCGACCAACCCATTCCAGCAAAATTTCTGCCTGAGGTTGGCTTGATTAACCGTCGTCGTGGCCGAGCTGATATCTTCAAACGCTTTGCTTTACAGGGGTTAACGCTGCGTGAGCTTATCATTCAGGCGCAGGAGACTGGACACTGGTACGTAGCAGGTACACCAGAGACTTTGGCCGATGCGATTGAAGAGCGGTTTAAAGCCGGTGTGTTGGATGTTATTTCACTGCATGGTTTAGGCCAGCCGGATCAGGAAGATCTGCTGTTAAATGGCTTACTGCCCGAATTGCGTAAACGTCAGCTGATTGATGAGGATTATTTGGGGGACGATTTCAGATCTAATCTGGAGTTATCGCCAATCAGAAAGACCAGTCTGGTCTATTAGGCTATGTAGAATAACTTCGTGTATTAACAGCAATACCTCAAAAATAATGTTACGAAAATGTTATAAAGCAGTGGCTGCTATTTGCCACTGCTTAAACCGCTTAAAGTTACATATTAATGCCACCTCATTACCAACCAGATACTAGACCGTGGTTAATAGACATGGATGCATTGATATTATGGGTAAGCAGTTTTTCCAAATCATTTTCTTTGCTACCAATAAGTCCGCTAACGTTATAGATAATACCCGCGCAGTTCACCAGGAATTCAAGGCTACCAAAAATCCCACTAGCGTATTTAACTAGCATTTCAACTTGTGATTTAACGGTAATATCTACGGCGACGGCTATAGCTTTACTGCCTAATGCGCGAATATCTTCTGCTGTCTGCTCGGCGCTTTCCAGTTCGCTGTCTGCAATGATCACTGATGCACCGCGTGAAGCTAAGTGCAATGCCAACTCTCTTCCCCTGCCTCTGCCGCCCATGCTGACTAAAGCCACTTTGCCATCGAGACTCTCTCCATCTTCCACAATGGTCAAGGCATCCCCGGGAATGCTTGAAACGGATGAATGTTCACTAATCATTTAGAGTTCCTATGAAATTTCAAACAAAAAACGCTGCTTCAACAGCGCAAAAGGCAGAAAAAGTAATATCGTGACGGTGTTAAAATAACAAAACTGTACATCTCGGTATAGTTTTAATTTTAAATTTAATTTATCTTTAATTGCAGTCAAAATATTAAGGATAAAGCTGATGTTTACGACAAAATTCGGCGCATTTGAGGTTAGGTGACACTTTGTAGAGTACCACTTAATTAGCAGAGTAACGTAAAGTTTAAGATTATTAACAACCAATGCGAGTTTGTATTGCAGCAGGATGGCGTTCATCGACTACGCAAATCGTTTCTAATGCTTTATTAATCTTCTTATGAATTTCGAAAGAGGCGATAATGCAGTGGCTACGGGATTCCGCCCAATGAGCTCTTGCTATGGCTCAAGGCCGACGGAGAAATACCTAATTTAATTGCCGCTTTTGTATAAGGCCGCTGCGCCAGGCTTTGTGCTTGTTCCACAGTTGCGCAGACGGCTAAGGCTAGCCAAACACTGCGCGACCCTTTTATTTAATGATGATTAAATTTTTCGCTTATTTTTATCCTGATTGCATTGTGGCAGGATTAAATCAGGCTTTGTAAGGAGAGAGAAAATGAAAATTATGATAATTGGCGCTAACGGCACTATTGGACGTGCAGTGGCTCAAAACCTTGAGGCAGACCACGAGATCATTCGGGTTGGCAAAACCCACGGTGACCTGCGGGTTGATTTAACCGATGAGGCCAGTGTGAAAGCACTTTTCGAAAGTAGCGGTAAGGTCGATGCCATTATTGCTACCACTGGCAGTGTTTATTACGGCGAGTTCTCCACTATGACCGCCGAGCATTTTGACCTTGGATTGCAGAATAAATTACTTGGGCAGGTGCGCTTAGTGTTGATGGGTAAAGAATTTCTGAATCCAGGCGGTTCTTTTACTTTGACCACCGGCATATTAAGCCAGCATCCAATCCGGACCGGAGCCAATGCTACGGCGGTAAATGCAGCGATAGAGGGGTTTGCTTTAGCAGCCGGTAATGAGCTAAAAGGCCTGAGAATCAATGTAGTTAGTCCAAGTGTACTCACTGAGGCTCTCGATAAGTATGCATCATTTTTCCCTGGATTCGAAAGTGTACCCGCCAACCGTGTTGCGCTCGCCTATCGCCGAAGCGTTGAGGGAATAGACAACGGAAAAGTTTACCGCGTTTGGTAGTCTCAGGGATTGCCTTGCTTAACATGATAAGTAAGGCTCCTTCGTCCGGAGCCTTAATTTCCTATCCTTCAACGTAACCTGCGGCAGTTTGGGTTAGTTTTTCAGTAAATAGATATATTTCATCAAGTGAAGCTATAGGGTGACGTGTTTCAATTTTATTTTGGTCGAATAGGCCAATGTACATTTGGCTGCGATTCAAATGGAGCCGGCAAATCGGTTTTCGATTATTATTATCGATCAAAATACCAAAGTAGCTTTTAGTATCTCGGTAAGTCACTCTTTCGGGAGGAACCGTTGTTCTTATGATTGACTTCACAATATGGTAACCCTCAATTTCCTCAGGTGTAGTCTCAACACCACTCTCTTCCTTTAAAACGTTTTGTTTTTCATCACTAGCTTCAGATGATGTCTCAGCACTGGAATTAAGTTGAGCATTAGCGCTAATTGCAGACTTAAGCCTCTCATTTACTTGGTCATTTAACCATTGAGTTAAAGATTTTTTGGTTAATGTTAAGAAAAGTTCTCTGACCTTTTGAGTTATTATTCCGTCATAAACTCTTGATGCGATGAGTTTTACGAAGTCATCCTCAGGATTTTGAAACTGTGATGAGATAACTTTTTTAATTTGGCTTACATATTTTAGCTCGCCGGCTGCGTTAACTATGGATTCTACATCAAATGAACTTTTGGTTAATTTTAATAACTCTGGTGCAACATTATGATCAATATCAAGAAGATCCAACTCAAGGAAAGGCTTTTCATCCATTTTATTTGGGGCATCAAGGTCAGTAAAAAATTTGTATACTTGACCGTTGGTGAGAATTGATATCCTTGCACTTGTTACGTGGAAATAACGAAATAATTGGGAGGCATGATTAACATTAAGGGGTTCACCAATCTTTTTGCACTCAATAAGTATTTGTATCTCTTTGTTTTTTAATATGGCGTAGTCAATTTTTTCCCCTTTTTTCGTTCCAACATCGCAAACAAACTCTGGAATAACCTCAAAAGGATCGAAAACGTCATAGCCAAGAATCTGATTAATGAAGGGCATTACGAATGCGCTTTTTGTTGCTTCTTCGGTTTGGATTAAGGAGGATTGCTGTTTCACTTTGTCAGAAAGTGAGTTTAACTTTTCTAAGATTTCCATTATTCACCATTTTTTGAGTTATTTAAGAGTGCTGTACGAAGGTGATTTAGATTGATTACAGGTAAGGCAAAGATTACGGTTAAAGCGAAAATCAGCAGTTCTTGCTACGAGTTACTATTAGGGTGGCTTCTTGTAAAAATATCTATGAAACACTTTGTGTTGTCAAATAAGTAGAGAGTTTGTACTGTCTCAACTCTATGTTTACAGTTTATTGATATACATAACAACCCTTGCTATGGTTTTTTTTGAATATTAATCAAGTATTTATATGTCGGGTGGCCTGGTTTTATAGTTTTGATTTTTGGATTAAAACAATGCAAAACATCTTGTGATGTTAATTTTTCTATCTAATTAAATTTAAAGGACATTCATTTTTAACCCCAGAATCGTTTTAATCTAACTAATTCCTTGATCTTTTATAAGAATCTCTCCCCTCAGTTTGGTTGTTACTATTTGAATCTCA
The DNA here is from genome assembly GCF_041200025.1 of Rouxiella sp. WC2420. Taxonomy (NCBI): domain Bacteria; kingdom Pseudomonadati; phylum Pseudomonadota; class Gammaproteobacteria; order Enterobacterales; family Yersiniaceae; genus Rouxiella; species Rouxiella sp. WC2420. Next base: position 2,084,333 of record NZ_CP165628.1, read on the forward strand.
ATTATAAAAACCAAGAACTACAGGTAGGCTTTTTACTGAGGTAAAACCGATAGTCGTTAATTATTTTTATAAAGATTCACTCCTTCATCCGCATTAAATAGCTAATCCAAATCTGATATCACAAGCCGATTAAACCTCGATATCGTCAAAAATGAGCAACGCTCAGATTCAAAAAATCTAAATTCAGCTGTGTGGAATTCCACCAAAAAGCCCATCCTTTGGCGGGTGAGCTGGCTAATTGCATACCTCAATGTCTGCAGCGGGAGTGATCGTGCTCTTTGCCATTGATTCGACTAAATTTTGTTAAGTGGTCTAGTATTAAACCGTTTTGCAAAGCCCTGATCATCATAGGGTGACCAAACTCTACACCGAGGGATTAAAACCCAAATCTGTGTGGGGGTCGCGAACAGTGCTTTCAGCAATTAAGTTATCGATTTATGATTATAAATAACATCCGACTGTCATGGGAGACTGGATGAGGACACTGACCAACGAACGTCGACAAGCCATTATTGATGCCGCCGCCGACCTGTTTCAGGAAATGGGTTACGAAAGAACATCAATGAACGAAGTGGCGAAGAGAGTCGGGGGATCAAAAGCTACGCTTTACAATTACTTCGCTTCGAAAGAAGCACTTTTCGAAATGGTGGTGAGGACCTACAGCACTCACTTTCTTAACGCGGCAGCTTCTGAGTTATCGAGCTATCACGACGGGGTAATGACTTTTGAACAAAATCTCACACGGTTTGGTGAGCGAATGATGGAGGTTCTGTTAACTGATAATCAAGCACTGCGCATCTACCGATGCGTACTGGCAGAGGCGGGTAAATCCAATATTGGAGAACTTTTTCGCGCCGCCGGTCCGCAGGAAAGTATCGCGAAACTCGCCGAGTTAATGTCACTCGCAATGCACAAAGGGGAATTGGCGCAAGGGGATTCAACGATAAGGGCTTTGCAATTTACCGCTTTATTGAAAGCTGAAGTTGATAGCAGGCTGTTAGAGCGCGAACCCGTACCCTGGTCGGTAGCGCAGGTTAAAAATATTGTCGCGCGGGGCGTGCAGCTGTTTCTTTATGGAGCGGTGGCTCAAGTCGCGACCCAGGCTTAATCCGCTGGTTTACCTTCTGTGATCTTTTTCAGAGGGCCCTTTCTAGATAAACACACGCTAAGATATTCTATAACAAGTTGGCTGCCTCCCTCATTGAGGAGGCAGCTAATTCATACCAGATCATTAAAACTGATCATTAAGGTTGCATCACTAATTTGGATCTCAGCTCGCACTTTCGGCATCTAGCTCGCCGTATTTATCGCGCATATGAATTTCAATCTCTTCAAGCGTTTTGCCTCGCGTTTCCGGCAGCATCATCATGACAAATACCAGCGAACCGACGTTTATCACGGCGAAGATAAAGAAGGTCTCATTGCCCGCCACGCTAAGCACCAGCGGGAATGCAAAAGCCACGATAGCGTTGCAGATCCATTGAAATGCCACGGCAGCGCCGGTGAGCACGCCGCGCAGTTTCATCGGGAACAGCTCCGACATTAGCAACCAGTAAACCGGTGCAATAAACATCTGCATGAAGAATAAAAATACCAAAATACAGGCCAGCGCAAGATAGCTTTGGGTCATATTTTGCGGTAACAAGGTCATTATCAATCCGAGACAGACCTGTGCCGCAATCACTACCAGTAATCCGACAATCAGCAATTGGCGGCGGCCAAAACGACTCACTCCCCACAACGCGCAGAGCGCAGCCAGCACCGACACAATTCCATTACCAATAGTGGCTGCAATCGAGGCGTTAGTGCCCAGGCCGGTAGTTTTTAAAATAATCGGGGTGTAATACATAAAGGCGTTAACGCCGGTAAATTGCAGCACAAAGCCCAGCCCGGCACCCAGCAGCAGCAGTCGAATCACCCACTTTTCACGGATTAACTCGCTGACGGAAGGTCCTTTATCGGCCTCTGCCGACTGCCGCTTCATCTCGGCCAGTTCTTTGCGCACTTCTTTTGGCGTTTCACGCAGATGCTTGAGTATTCTTTTAGCTTCTTTAAAACGACCTTCGGCGACCAGCCAGTGCGGCGATGCCGGAACAAAGAAAGTGCCAATAAACAGCAGTACGCCCGGCACCATGGCGATTGACAGCATATAGCGCCAGAGATGTTCGTCATGCAGCAAATAGCTCATTAAGGTGCTGGTGACATAGGCAATCAATTGCCCAGAAACAATCATCAGTTCATTGCGGCTGACCAATGGGGCGCGGCGTTTCGGGCCGGCAATTTCCGCGATAAACACCGGCACGGTGGATGAACCACCCCCCACCGCGATGCCCAGAAGAAAGCGCATGGCAATCATGATATTGACATCAGGTGCGATGGCCGTGCCCAGTGAGCCTAAAACAAACAGTACCGCCAGGCTGCGCAGGGTGATACGGCGTCCAAAACGGTCAGAGAAATAGCCGCTTAAAAATGCTCCCAAAGCTGCGCCAAAAATCAGCGATGAAGAAACCAGTCCTTGGGTAAACGGACTCAGGCCAAGTCCACCTTGAGCGGCGGGTAAGGTCATAAAAGGTAAAGCGCCGGAGATGATGCCGGTGTCGTAACCAAAGGCCAGTGCGCCCATGGTAGCGACCAGCACAATCAGAAAAAGTCGTTGCTTGATGGTATCCGGCGTATGCGGTTGTTGATTTTCCGCAGAGGTGTCTGGCGTAGCAGCCATGAGTATTGCCCCTAAAATGATTCAATGAGAACGTTGCCAAAAAGCTTGGCAGGTCAGAAAGTGACGTTAAGCAAAAAAGTCTTATTATGGTTAATGTGATGCAGAGCACAGTTAACTCAGCAAAATCTTAGTTCATAAATCAGGATTTGCTCGAAACTTGCAAAATTATCATCAGGGGTAATTTACTTTGTGGCGCGGATAGAGGGAAACCTCCTCCGCCAGAGGATGGCGAAGGAGGGCGTAGAAAGAGTTATTAGATGTTAATGACAATCTGCGTCAGCAGGTTCCAGGCATCATCTTCTTTTGGCGTAACTGAAGGATGGTGGGTCCATGCCAACTGATTGGTCCAATAAATTCCGTTGGTGATCCTCAGCGTGTAAGCCGTAGACGCAGTGGTACTGAAGCCCTCCGCGCTGTTGCCGTGCCTTTCGTTATAGCGCTTGGCGTCATTGCTGAACTTGTTGTAAGCCAATCCAAATGACAGCATATCGTCTGGTCGTGAGTTAAACGGACCAATGCTGAACAATGTCAACGAGGCGTCAGCGGTAAACACGTTACGGTTCTGAGGCGCATAGTTGGTTTTGCCATCAATATACCAGCCGCGGAAAGGCTGCGTGCTATCTGGCTGCGTCAACTGCCGCGTGGCAGCCAGATAGTGCGACCAGGTATTGTGCTGATCCTGTTCGGTGTTGTAATTGAAATAAGGCGTTTTGTTATAGACCGAGCCACCGCGTACCCAGGTCATGGGCACTCCCAGCTCTGAATTTACGCGATATCCGATTTCGTTGATGACCAGCGTACCCGCGTCGGGAACTTTCCAGCGAAGTCCGTAGGTATTGTATTTCGAGTCGGCGCGCAATCCGTCAGAGCTTTGGCTGCGTGAAACGCCGATATGGTCGTACCAGCGTTTATTTTCCGATAAAAAGCGAATATCCATACCCGGGCTAGGTTTAAGGCTAGTTAAACCGGCCTGATTGAGCATCACGCTGGTGGGGCCTAGCGCCGATGACGCGGTACTGCTGCCGAGATACAGGCCGTAGAAATAGCTGAGCCACGCAGAATAACCGTAATGCAGAATGACGCGATTATTAAACAGCGGCTGAAAAACTGACAGATCGCTGACAGCCACGTGGCCGTCCTGACCGTTGCCCTTATAGTTGTTATAGGCGTACATGACGCCTAAATGCAGTTGGGAATCGTCACTGAAGCCAAGGCGTGACAGGTCATAGGTGATATCGGTACTGACGACGTTCCCGCTGGTTGGCCGCTGGCCGACATAGTTTTGGTGTTTTTGTCTGTTCCCGGCGACGTCATAAGTCATGTTGGTCAGCAACTGGGCCTGAGCGAAAAAGCCGTAGTCGGCCATATCGCTGCGCAGCCCGCCCCATTCCGGGAAAATGGTATCGCAAACCGAGCCGATACTTGGCGTTTCAGGACCTTTTGGCAGCAGTTTGTCATAACGAGAACAGTCTTCGGCGGCCTGCGCCAGACCACTGGTCGCCATCAGCATCGCGGTCAGCAGCAGGGGCTTACTGATCATTTTTCCCACCTCGCACCAACGCCTCGCCGCGACTGGCAATCACCTGCTGATACCAGGCGAAACTCTTTTTGCGACTGCGTTGCAGGGTGCCTTCGCCGTGGTCATCGCGGTCGACATAGATAAAGCCATAACGTTTTGACATCTCACTGGTTGAAGCACTAATGATGTCGATAGGTCCCCAGGCGGTGTAGCCCAACACGTTGACGCCGTCAGCGATCGCTTCATGCACCTGCACCAGATGGTCGTTGAGGTAAGCAATACGGTAATCGTCCTTAATGCTGCCGTCTGCTTCGATTTTGTCTTTGGCACCCAGCCCGTTCTCGACAATAAACAACGGTTTTTGATAGCGATCCCACAGTTGGTTCAGCAGGTGGCGCAGTCCGGCCGGGTCAATCTGCCAGCCCCATTCGGAAGCTTTGAGATAAGGGTTGGAAATCATCTTGAGGATATTGCCCGTTGTCTGCTGCTGGTGCGGATCAGCACTGGCGCAGCTGCTCATGTAATAGCTGAAAGACAGGAAATCCACCGTTTCACGCAGATCTTCTCTGTCTTGTGGTGTGATTTCCAGCTGCACATTTTTCTCTTTAAAACGACGCTGGATATGACTCGGATATTCACCCCGCGCCTGAACGTCAAAGAAGAACAACCACTCGCGCTCTTTGCGTTGCGCCTCGATTAAATCATCAGGGTTGCAGGTCAGCGGATAGTAGGGCATTGCGGCCACCATATTGCCGATTTTTGCACCCGGAATGATGCGATGGCAGGCCTTGACCACTCGCGCGCTGGCGACTAACTGATGGTGAATCGCCTGATAACGCTGTTGCCAGCTCAGCCCGTCGGCTATTCCCAGGCCGGTAAAGCTTGAAAACAGTGAAACGTTAATCTCGTTGAAAGTAAGCCAGTACTTGACCTTATGTTGATAGCGATTAAATACCGTGGTTGCATAGCGTTCGAAAAACTCGATGACTCGACGATCGCCCCAGCCGCCATACTCTTTCGTCAGGTTGTAGGGCATTTCATAGTGTGAAAGCGTAATCAGTGGCTCGATGCCGTATTTCAGCAGCTCGTCAAATAGCGCATCGTAGAATGCCAGACCGGCTTCGTTTGGCGTTTCTTCATCTCCATTAGGATAAATACGCGTCCAGGCAATGGAAGTGCGCAGCGTTTTAAAGCCCATCTCGGCAAACAGGGCAATATCTTCTGGATAACGATGATAGAAATCGATCGCGACATCCTTGAGATTGAATTCCCCCTCTGCCCGCTCTGAAGGCGGGAACATCAGGCCACGTGGCTGATAATCCGAGGTAGAAAGGCCTTTGCCTTCCACGTTATAAGCGCCTTCTACCTGATTGGCAGCCAGCGCGCCGCCCCAGAGAAAATCAGTAGGGAATGTTGTCTTCATGTTCAATTCCTTCTTATTGATTATTGAATGTCGCCACGGGCGACTTGGTTTGTCGGGCTAGCATTGACCCGGTAAAAAAAGGGCGTAACTGTCCAGCATGAGTCAGGCCCACGAATTTTTTTGTCTTGAAAAAGGGTTGGATCAGGTAGATGAAACTGATCGCAGTTTATTTGGCGTGACCGGCTTTTCCTGTGGAATGCCATACAGCCAGCTGCTTATAAACGAGAACAGGAAAGCAACAACCGAGCCGGCGACAATGCCCCAGAACCCGCTGTCGATGCCATTTGGCGATATAAATGAAGGGAAGCCGAAAATGCCGAGTGCGCCAAAGGCATAGGACGTCCCGTGATAATAGCCGGTGATGGCTCCACCTAATGCGCCACCGATACAGCCAAAGATAAACGGGCGTTTTAACGGCAGATTGACGCCATAAATTGCCGGTTCGGTAATGCCGAAGATGCTAGAGATAAACGACGGACCCGCGAGGCTTTTAAGCTTTGCATCACGAGTGCGTAACAGTACCCCTAAGGTCGCACCGGACTGAGCCCACACCGCAGGCTGCACCAGTGGTGAAATCGTGTCGATACCGCGAGTCATCAGATTGTTGATCATCAATGGAGCCAGTCCCCAATGCAGGCCAAAGATGACGAAGATTTGCCACATCGCACCAAAAAAAGCCCCGGCAATCATCGGGTTGAGCTGCCAGACCCACATGTAACCCTCACCAATTCCACGGCTGAGATCGGTCGCCAGCGGGCCAATAACCAAAAACGTTGCGGGCAGGGTGATGACCAGGCACAGAAACGGGGTGCTGAACGCTTTGATCGAGGCATGCAGCCATTGGTTAAAGCGTTTTTCCAGCCAGCAGCTGAACCAGGCGGCTAGAATTACCGGAATTACCGTTGAGCTGTAATTAATAAAGGTAATGGGAATGCCCATAAAACGATAGTGCAGGTCTGGATGAGCCTGAGTATTATTAAAAATATCAATCATTGACGGATGAACCAGCGCAGCGCCAATTAATAGTGTCACCAGCGGATTACCGCCAAATTTCTTGCCTGCGGTATAACCCAATAAAATCGGCATAAAAAAGAAGGCCGCATCGCTGGCAGCGAAGATGATTTTATAGGTGCCACTTTCTTTGCTCAGCCAGTGGAATAATACACTTAGTATTAACATTCCTTTTATAAGGCCTGCTGCGACTAATATCCCAAGCAGTGGCGCAAATATGCTGGATATAATATCTACTGCGCTATTTAGAAGACGTTTGAAACTGAAGGGAGTTCGTTCTTCTGGCAAATTTCCCTCAGTCTTTTGCTGCTGGTCGGTTTCCGGAAAATAAAGTGAAGTCAGTGTATTATAAACTTCCCCTACGTGGCTGCCAATGACCACTTGATACTGGCCGCCGCTTTCAACAACCGTTATTATTCCTGCTGTCTCTTTAAGCTGCTCATTGTTTGCACGACTGTTGTCTTTCAGTCTAAATCGCAAACGAGTCGCGCAATGAATGACGCTAATAATATTATCACGGCCGCCAATGCCGGATATAATCTCATCACACAGAATGGCATAGCCCATAACTAACCTCTTGTCAGATAACTGAGTGCGCGAATTTGAAGCAAAAAAAAACCTAACTTTGCCGTCACCGGGACATACAGTTCCGGGAGGTTTAGTTAGGTTTTGCTCAACATGTTTAACACGACATGAAGATAACAATCCTGCTGTTGGTAATATTTATAAATGTAATGATTCAGCAGCTCAAGCGTTGTTTTATGAATGTTTCCGAATTGTGAGATGCTTCACAGAGCTTTATTCTCTTTCAACGAGCTGTGCGCGATGACTGTTTCTTAGCTGTTCAATATGGATGGTCAAAAACATTACTTCATCATCTGTGAGTACATGGTCATGATGTAATTCTATGTATTTGTTGATTTTAGTCGAGCACTGGTGCGAGATGGCATATTTTTGCCTGACCAGCAGTGAGAGAGGAGGATCGTCAACATTACTTTCATGACTCTTATCGTAAAGGCTTTGATGACGCTCGCCTTTATTGTTTAAAATTCGTTGAGCGAAAAACTTTAAATGAGTGATAAAGCGCTGATAGCTTAATGCCTCTTCATTGTATTCAAAGTTAAAATGATATTGCACCATGCTAAGAATATCCTGCATAAACCGGGTGATTTTCATCGTATTCTGCATATTGTCATTAAGCTGGGCATTTACCAGATGTAAAGCAATATAGCCTGCCTCATCTTCGGGAAGAAATACGCCGGTGTGACGGAAAATGATTTCGAGAGAGGCTTTGCCAATAGCAAATTCTTGTGTGTAGAGTTTTTTTATTTCCCATAAAAGTGCATTGGGTATCACAACGTTATCAGCAAAACGTTCAAGAGCATAATGGAGATGATCGACCAAAGAAATCAAAATACTGGCATGTAACGTTGACGTTAGACTGGATTTAGCCAACGCGATAATTTCCTCCGTTGCACTAATACAGTTTGCCGGTACTTTTTCGAGCAACGCTTTAAAATGGTCACTGTAGGGGTTATTTAAGGAGAATATTTTTTCAACTTTCTCGCTTTCAATAAGGTCACCTGGCTTTTTATTAAAACCAATTCCTTTTCCCATGACGATAGTTTCCTGCTGCTGATCGCCGAGGATGATCACTACGTTATTATTCAAAATGCGATCTATTTTCATGCGGATATTTGTCATTGCAGCCGCCTCCATTCCCTGAAATAAAGCAAAAAGTTCGGCAAGGAAAGTATTGCAGTACTCAATAACCTGTCAATTACCAATAATGCTAAGTAGAAAAACAGGAGGTATTTTTTGCGAAATTGCAGGATCAATCACAAAGCGAGGTAAGATTATTGTTAGCTTGCGCGTTGAAATTAGCCTCCCGCAGCAAGCCTATATAAATAAGTCGCAGCGGGAGGTGATAGGCGGATCAGTTGTCGCGCGGTGATGGCAGGCGTTTTACAGCTTGCAGTAAAGGCTCGGTTTTTCCTGCGACACAGATTCGGATCCATCCTTCTCCCGCAGGGCCAAAGGCAATGCCCGGGGCGACGGCGACGCGCTCGGTCAGCAGAAAATGCTCCGCCCAGCTGGCGACATCGCCATTGCTGACATGTGAAACGTCAATCCAGATATAGAACGCACCCTGAGGACGCTGATAAAGGATGCCCCGCTGGTCGAGTACTGCACAGGCCGCTTCAAGGTTTTTGCCATAGTGCGCTCTTGCTTCGACGAGGTAATCCTGCGGGCCTTCAAGGGCGGCGAGTACGGCGAGCTGAGCGGGGGCGTTAACGCAACTGACAGTGGCTTCCTGCGCCGCGCGGAAGGTAGATGCAACGCCCGGCGGAGTCACCAGATAGCCCACCCGTCCGCCGGTCAGACCGTAGGTTTTGGAAACTGAATAGACACTGAACACTCGACCGTCACTATCCAGCGACGCAACGCTGGTAAACGCGCGGCTGAAGGTAAAATATTCATAAACCTCGTCGCTGATTACCCATAGGTCGTGTTTAGCGGCAAACTGCAACAGTTCGGCGATTTTTTCGGCGCTATAGACTACGCCTAATGGGTTAGAAGGGCTGTTAATCAGTAACACTTTGGTACGCGATGTTACGGATTGCTCCAGATTTTCTAATGAAGGCTGGAACTCATCTTCCGCTTTCAAATGATAAGGCACAGGAACCGCACCGAGCAGTTTTGGTACCATGGCAAAAGTCGCATATCCCGGGTCGGGGATTAAAATCTCATCCCCGGCGGTCAGGGTGAGTGACATCGCCATGTGCAGCGCCTGTGAACCGCCAGCAGTGACAAGGATTTGATCGTCATCGACGCGATAATGGTTGTCGCGCTCAAGCTTGTTGGCAATCGCCAGCCGCAGTAGTGCCATCCCGCTGTTCGGCGTGTAGTGGGTGATGTCGGCATTCCAGGCACTGGCACCAGCATCAAGGATGTGTCGGGCCACCGGTCTTTCAGGCTCACCAATGCTTAACTGGATAACATCATCGAGTTCCGAGGCCAACTCATAAATACGGCGAATACCTGATGCAGGGATTGCCTTTGCGTTGGCAGAAAGTTGCGGCATAAAATCTCCAAAGTATTGGCCAGAAAGAAAATGAATCGACTCTAAAGTTGTACTGAAGATTAAAAAATAAGTAAAGCGATGAGGTTAAAACGCAAGATTAAGCGGTGTAAACAGCGTTTTTAGAAAGGAAGGTAATAAAAAAGCCCCCGCAGCGGCGCTGAGAGGGCTTGATAGTAGAGAGTCAGAATCAGTTAACCTGAGTCGGCATCCCTGAGCGCAGAGTGATGGCTTTGTCCAACACTTGCTGATTGACACTTGGATCCGCCATCAGAGTGGCATTGCTACCGGAAAGGCTGATTGGCAGCGGTTGCTGAGAATCAAACTCTTCCTGGTTGGCAGACAGTGGGTTATGTACTTCGACATAACGCGCGCCGTTTGGCTCAACGGTGGTTTTAACCGGCTCGTTGATGAACTGCACACGAGTGCCCACCGGCACGTTTTCGAACAACCATTTGATGTCGGCATCACGCAGGCGCACACAGCCGTGGCTCACACGCAAACCGATACCAAAGTTGGCGTTGGTGCCGTGTACCGCATACAAACGACCCACGTACAGCGCATAAAGACCCATCGGGTTATCAGGACCGGCAGGGAAGGTCGCTGGCAGCCATTGGCCTTGCGCCGCGTATTCTTCATGCATTTTCGCCGTTGGTGTCCAGGTCGGACCGGCTTTCTTATGCTGCACGGTAGTGACCCAGTTCAGCGGAGTATCTTTACCCAGCTCGCCGATACCGATAGGCAGAACGACCACGGTATGAGTCCCTTTCGGATAGTAATAAATACGCATTTCGGCGCTATTGATAACCAGGCCTTCGTGTGGCGTATCCGGCAGGATCAACTGCTGAGGAATCGTCAGCACAGTGCCAGAAGTTGGCAGGTAGGTATCGACACCTGGGTTGGCTTCCAGCATGTTCGACAGACCCATTTGATACTGAGCAGCGAAATGCTCCAGCGGCATTTTGTTGTTTTGCGGAACGACAACGGTGACGTTTTCACCAATCAATCGACCATTGTTTGCCGGCAGAGGATAGACAACTGCGAAAGCAGCCTGGCTATACGCAGCAACAGCTAGAACCAAAGTAAAGATCGCGCGAATGCTCATTTTCATATTTTCTATGGTTATTCTTGCCACACAGGCACTAGTTTATGGGATTTTACCCGGCATCATGCTAACCGGGATGACCCTTATATTGTATGTACACAGTGGCTTGAAGGTGAATCAAGATGTGTAACCAATCACTTTTCAGGGCCGCTAATTATAAAGAAATATTTCAAACAGGCCAAAACTTTCTCAATAAACAGGTGAAGTTTACCTTTTAGCGTTTTTAAGGATAGACGATGAGGAGGGAAAATGCCGCTTGCGTGGTGTTGTTCCCAAAGGCAGGGACACGCAAGCGGCTGAGGGGATTAGAAGTCGTAACCGACGGTGGCAACCACGGTACGCTCCTGACCCCAGTAGCAATAACTGGTGCCGTAACAGGCCGCAACATACTTTTTGTTGGCCAGGTTATTGGCGTTAAGCTGAACGTAAGCGCCTTTCAGCGATGGGTTAAACGCGGCCAGATTCACGCGCACAGAGGCGTCTATCAGCGTGGCTGCAGAAATACGCTGGGTATCTTCATTATCCGCCCACTGTTTGCCGATGTAACGTACACCGCCTCCAAAATTGACACCGAAGTTAGCGCGGTATTCTGCCCACAGTGATGCCATCTGGTTTGGTGATACGTATGGCGTATTGCCATCGGTGCCGTCTGTGGTGTCTTTTGATCTCACGTGGCTATAAGTATATCCCGCGATGACACTCAGACGATCGGTAACGTTGGTACGCGCCTCAAGCTCTAGCCCTTTCGAATGAACCTTACCGGCTGGCACATAATAGCTGCCCACGACCACGCGGTTACCCACATGGTTCTGCGTCAGATCATAGATTGCCGCGGTAAAGAGATTGCTGGTGCCGACCGGCTGGTACTTGATACCGGCTTCATACTGCTTGCTGGTCATCGGCTTCAACAGCGTGCCATCTTGACCTGCCAGTGCAGAAGGGGTAATCGCCGAGCTGTAGCTGATGTAAGGCGAAATTCCGTTATCAAAGGCGTAGAGCAGAGAAGCGCGGCCACTGAAATGCCGGGCTTCGCGTTCGCTGTCGGTTTGAACGCCGTAGATGCTTTCATACTGACTGCTTTTGATTTTTAAATCGTCATAACGGCCAGACAGCGTTGAATGCCACTTGTTCCAGCTCATATCGTCCTGCAAATAAACGCCTGCCTGGCGATATTGACGCTTGCCGACGGTATTGCTGTAAAGATCGATATTGTCTTCGCCGTTGATGCCAGAAATACCGGTATACGGGTTGAGGTCGCTGGCGTAACCGCCCTGATCTTTAAGATTGTTTACGTAATGCTGGAAATCAAAGCCCAGCACCACTTTATGCTGCAACGCCGCAGTGGCGAAATCCGCCTCCAGCTGGTTATCAATCGCAAATGAGTTCAGTGAAGACTGCTCGCCAGAGTAATAACGGCTCATCAGACTGCGATCGGCATTCCATCCCGCTTGATACACTTGCTCAAGCTCGGTATTGGAGTGGGTATAGTTGGCATTTTGGCGGAAAGACCAAACATTGTTGAAGCTGTGTTGGAACTCGTAGCTGTAGATTTGCTCCCAGCGCTTGAAGACGTTGTGGTTGGTATCGCCATCAAAGAAGCCGCGGCTCAGTTTATCGCCATAAATACTTCCGTCTGCCGGCACTGCCGAGTGATAACCGCCGGAAGGATCTTTTTGCAGGTAAGCGCGTAACAGCAGCGAGGTGTTTTCATCCGGCTGCCAAAGCAGCTGTGGCGAAATGGCATAGCGTTCTTCGCGCGTGTGATCGTATTGAGTGTCGCTGGAGCGAGTCATGCCGGTAATTCGGTAAGCCCACTGGTCGTTGATTGCGCCGGTGTAGTCGAATGCGCCGCCTTTGGTATTGAAATTACCGCCGGAAAGCTGCACGTGACCTTCGCTGGCAAACTGCGGTCGCTTGCTGGTTTCCATGACCAGTCCACCCGGCACGCTTTGGCCGTAAAGCGCGGAAGACGGGCCTTTGACGACATCGATTCGCTCAAGGAACCACGGATCGACCTGAATAGCATTATAGCTGCCGCCGTCGGTGGCCAAACGCAGGCCGTCGAGGAACACGTTATCGACATCACCGCCGTGGAAACCGCGCAGGGAAACCGTGTCATAGCGGGTCGCGCCGCCTGCGAAGTTAGTGAAGACGCCAGGCGTGTAGTTCAATGCCGAGTTAACCGTGGTCGCGTTCTGGTCATCCATTTGTTGACGGGTGATAACAGAAACCGATTGCCCGGTGGTGATAAGCGGCGTGTCGGTTTTGGTCGCCGCCCTGCTGGTCTTAGCCGTGTAGCCTTGTGTTGGCGCTTCAGCGTTGTCCGCCGGTTTAGCCGTAACCACTACCGTATCGTCGGCAAAAGCTGACAGGGGGAGAAAGATTGCCATCGCGCAAAGGATTGAAGATCGTTTAAAAGGAAAAGCCAACATCGTCATCTGAATTCCCTATAAAAATTTTGTTTTAATCGTCACTTTTTGCGTTGCAATCAATGCACAGGATCTTGCGGCCATGTCAGTATTGCTACGTAAAAGCGTGAGCATGATAAACCAAATGATAAAGACTATCATTATTATTTACATCTTTGGGTTAACATTATATTCATAGGGATCACTATGTTTGTCAGACAGCTGCGAATAAATGGGTATCGCTCGATCCGCAACATCGAGCTGGAACTGGGGCAGTTAAACGTCATTTGCGGGCCTAACGGCTGCGGGAAATCCAATCTTTATAAAGCCGTAAAGTTATTGCATGAGGCGTCACAGGGTCAGCTTGCAGCGGTGCTTGCCGAAGAGGGCGGGATTCAGAAAACGCTGTGGGCCGGGAAAAAACGTAGCGGTGAGAGTCGGATGAATTTGTCTGCTACGCTGGAAGATTTTGATTATGAATTGCAGGTGGGATTTGAAAATTCTCCTGGACCAGGAAGTAGTATTTTCACTCTTGATCCTTGGGTGAAAGCCGAATCGCTGTGGATGACAGGGCACCAGCGTCGCCCTTCGAGCCGCCTGGTCGATGCTTCGTTGGGGCGTTTTCAGATGATGATGCAGCGCGAAGGCATTTACCGCCCGCTGGAGGCTAGCGAGCTTTCAGACGGCACGCTGCGATTTGTCTGTCTGGCCGTTGCGATACTTAGCCCTCGGCCGCCTTCTTTTATGGCATTCAATGAACCTGAAAACAGCCTGCACCCGGACTTGATCCCGGCGCTGGCGATGCTGCTGGCGGAAACTAGCCGCTACAGCCAGCTGTGGATAACCAGCCATTCCCCTGAGTTGGCCGAGCTGATTCGACAGCACGCCGTGGTGCAGTGTTTTGAGCTGGCGCAGAGGCAGGGTGAAACGCAATTAGCATAAAATTTATTTTTTTCTAAAAGTCACCCTTTAAATCAATATATTGAAGCCGTTGAATTGTTTTCAATCTATAACGCTACGCTGGAAAAATGCGCCGGATATTCCAGCATATCGGCTACCACGATCAGGTTCTCCTCGCAGAGAATGCGGCTGTTGCTGCCGCCTAAACATAATCGCAGAGCATCGGGCGGATTGTTGTCGGTGCTAAAGGCGGCGCTGGATACCGCGCTAACACCCTGTTCGCGCAATTTCACTGCCACGTCAGACGGGTTCCAGCCGTACTGTCTGGGCAGGATCAGCCAAAGATGAAAACCGTCGGCATCGGCTCGATAGCTGAATTTATGCAAATGTTGGGCGGCCAGACGTTGGCGGACCTGTGCCTCGCTGCGAATCAACTGTAGTACCTTATCGGCGGTGCCGTCGCTTATCCATTGTGTCGCCAGCGCGTTGGTAATCGGACTGGACATCACCGTCAATGCCCGCAGCGCACCGGCCAATAGCTGAACCGAACGTTTACCCGGTCCTTTGATGTAGGCGATACGCAGGCCGGCACCAAAACATTTCGACAGCCCGGTGAGATACCAGGTCAGCTCGGGGATCAGTTCGGCGAAAGTGGGTATCGGGTGTTGAGAGGCAGTGAGCTGCGGCAGGGCGGCATAAGCATCATCTTCGATAATTGGAATGCTGTAACGCAAGGCAACATCGGCCAGTGACTCACGGCGGCGCAGCGGCATAGTCAGAGTCGTTGGATTATGAATGGTTGGGTTAAGATACAGCGCGCTGACGTTGCCCGCCTGGCATTGGTTTTCAAATGAGCGCGGCGTCGGACCATCATTGTCACAATCGAGCGCGTGTAGCGGCACACCCAGTTGAGTGGCAATCGCCTTAAGCCCGGGATAAACCAGATTGCCCACACAAATGCTGCCACCTTTGCGGCCTAATAAAGTCAGTAATCCTACCAGTGCGCTATGGATGCCCGGACACACCAACACTTCATCGGAATTCATCGGCGGCAGTCGTTTGCCAAGCCACTGCATTGCCGCGTCCTTATCGGCTGTGCCGCCGCCAAAATCCTGATAGCGCAGAAGCGGGAACGGATCGTTTTGAGTGAAAAGGCTTATTGCTCCCTGACGGAGCATCTCCGCGATATCGGGCATTTCCGGCTCGATAGGCGAATTCATGGTCATTTCGTAACTGCTGCCGCCATTTAAAGGGATTGCGGGAACTTTACCGCGAATAAAGCTGCCCATGCCGGGCCGCGAGTCAATCAGGCCGCGCTTCTTGGCCTCCGCGTAGCCTCGTGTAACGGTGGTGTAATTCAGTTCCAGCGCGACGGCTAAATCTCGCAGCGGTGGCAGACGGTCACGAGCCTGAAATTCGCCAGTATTGATGCCGTCGCCTATCAAATCGGCAATCATTAAATAGGCCGGTCGCTGCGGATGTTGACGCAGGGACTGCAACCAGCGCTCGTAAATACGTTGAACCATAAGCAGTTAACGGCCCGTGCCGCCCCTCCCGAATTGCATCAAAAATACACTATAACTACTGCTGATTGAAAAATGCAATCGCGAGCTAAGTTGATTGCATCAATGATTGCATATTGATTTTTGCTGTGTGCTTTTTTAGTACAAATAAGCATCGACTTGGTGCGTTTTAGCTCTTGCGTCCCTAACTTTTCGCGGACATTTCCTCTCTCGACAGCAAAAAGATAATTTTTTTGAGCAGAAAAGCAGCGCTTGATTTAGCAATGATTGCATCTGCGTTTTTTTGAGTGGCACAGGCTTTGCAATTTACTTTATGCACCCGCTGCCGATGCACGCTGCCTGGTGCATCACTGGCGTCAGCGGATTCTCACCCTGACCAAGACAACTTAAGAAAACTGGAGCCAACCATGCCTAAAGTCACACTGCCTGCCCACAAAACCGGTGATTTCCTGGTCGATTACGAAGAGAAAGTTTTTGAGGATGTGAAAGCGGAGCCGGGTCAAAAAGCGCTGGTCACTTTCCATACTGTGGCGTTCGAAGGATCGATTGGTTTCGTCAATATGTTGCAGGCCACACGATTGCAGAGAAAAGGATTCGAAACGTCGATTCTGCTTTACGGACCTGGCGTTACGCTGGGGGTGCAACGCGGTTTCCCCACGCTTGGCGACGAGGCTTTTCCGGGGCATCAAAACTACAACAAACAGCTTGCGAAATTTATGGCCGAAGGCGGCAAAGTCTATGCCTGTCGCTTTGCCTTACAGGCGCTGTACGGCCACGGCGAGCCCTCACTCATAGAGGGGATCCGCGCCATTAATCCTCTGGACGTACTGGATCTCAAGCTTATCCACACCCGTGAAAATGCGGTGATTATCGACACCTGGACCATGTAAGGGAGGGTGCGAAATGGCCTCACCACGTACTGTTCGTGCCGCAGCCGTGCAAATCGCGCCAGATCTCGACGAGGCCAGCAAAACGCTGGCCAAGGTTCTGGACGCCATTGACGAAGCGGCAAGTAAAGGCGCCGAGATTATCGTTTTCCCGGAAACTTTTGTGCCTTATTACCCGTACTTTTCGTTTATCACTCCGGCGATAACCGCAGGCGCTGCGCATTTGCGCTTATACGAGCAGGCGGTACAGGTTCCGGGACCGATTACTCATGCAGTAGCCGAGCGCGCCAGATTGCGTGACATCGTTGTTGTGCTCGGCGTTAACGAACGCGATTACGGCACGCTCTACAACACCCAGCTGGTGTTTGACGCCTCTGGGGAACTGGTGCTCAAACGTCGCAAGATTACGCCGACTTACCATGAACGGATGATTTGGGGGCAAGGCGACGCCAGCGGTTTACAGGTGGTGGAGACTCGAGTCGGGCGAGTCGGCGCACTGGCGTGCTGGGAGCATTACAACCCGCTGGCTCGCTATGCGCTGATGACCCAGCACGAAGAGATCCACTGTAGCCAGTTTCCCGGATCGCTGGTGGGGCCGATTTTCGCCGAGCAAATGGACGTCACCATTCGCCATCACGCGTTGGAATCGGGCTGCTTTGTCATCAACTCTACCGGTTGGTTGACCGACGACCAGATTGAACGGCTGACCCCCGATCCTGCCTTGCAAAAGGGCCTGCGCGGAGGTTGCAACACCGCTATCGTCTCGCCGGAAGGGCGTCATCTGGTGCCACCGCTCACTGAGGGCGAAGGGATTTTGATCGCCGATATGGATATGAATCTGATCACCAAACGCAAGCGGATGATGGACTCGGTCGGCCATTACGCGCGGCCGGAACTGCTGAGTTTGTTGATCAACAAGCAGCCTGCGGGCTATAGCCATAGTTTCAAAGACGGCGCGCAGACGGATTTCACTATCGCAGGCAATAAGCATTCAGGGGGTGAATATGACTATCCAGACTCTATCGAAACAGCGTCTGATCACTGAGCTGCAAAGCCAGGGAATCCGCGTGCTCAATCCTCAAACTGAGCACGTATCGCGCAAGGGCGGTGCCGGTCCTTCTGACCATCAGGCGATGATCATCGAGGGCAGCACGGTGATGGTGCCGGTGTACAGCAATTCGGCGCAATTCTCGCCGTTTAGCGTGCAACACACCTCCGACGGTGTAGCGCGCCTGATGCGCGACAGCATTCCGCTGCGTGATATCACCTTTGCCAGCAAGCCGCAATTTTATGACCTGCAAACCGCCGACGGCGTGCCTTATTCCCACATTGCGACGCTGCACAGCACCGATGTGCTGGCGACGACAGTGCTGCAAACCTGTATTCGCTACGAAAATCGACGCAAGGCCTGCAAGTTCTGTTCGATTGGCCAGTCGCTGGCCGCCGGGCGAACCGTGGCACACAAAACGCCGCAACAACTGGCCGAAGTTGCCAAAGCGGCGGTAGAGCTGGACGGTGTGAAACATATGGTGATGACCACCGGCACGCCCTCTGGCAGCGATCGCGGAGCGAAAGTGCTGTGCGAAAGCGCGCTGGCTATTAAAGCCGCGGTGGATATTCCGATTCAGGGCCAGTGCGAACCTCCCGCCGATCCGCTCTGGTATCAGCGAATGAAAGACGCCGGAATCGATGCACTTGGAATGCATCTTGAAGTCGTCACCGAAAGCGTGCGCGAGGTCATCATGCCGGGCAAGGCGCAGGTTAGCGTGGAGCAATATATGACCGCGTTTGTCGAGGCGGTGAAGGTCTTTGGCAAAGGCCAGGTCAGCACCTACATTCTGGCCGGACTGGGCGATACGCAACAGGCGATTTTGGATATTTGCCAGCGTCTGGTGGCGATCGGCGTTTACCCTTTTGTGGTGCCGTTTGTCCCGATTCGCGGCACGCCGCTGGAAGATCATCCCGCGCCCGATGCCAACTTTATGGAAGGTATTTTGCGACCGCTGGCGGGCATGCTGCGGGAAAATACTCTGCGTTCAACGGATATCAAGGCCGGATGCGGGCGCTGTGGTGCCTGCTCCTCATTGGCCACCTACGAGAGCGAATAGGCGGGAGAATACGATGATAAGCCAACCTCAGTATTCCGATTACACGGTGAAATGGGTCACGTTGCCGTGGGAGCGCGAGCAGGCCTACGCGCTGCGCCAAAAGGTTTTTTGCCAGGAACAGGGACTGTTTGTGGGCGATGATCTTGACGCCATCGACGAGCACGCTCAGTTGCTGGTAGTGATTGGCAGCTATGGCGGCTGGCACGAGCAAGTCGTTGGCACGGTGCGCATTCATCAGGACCAACCGGGTGAATGGTGTGGCTCGCGGCTGGCGGTAGACCCTGATTTTCGCCGTCAGGGTCAACTGGGCGCGACCCTGATCCGTTTGGCGGTGTCCAGCGCCTGCGCTTTGGGGTGTCAGCGTTTTTATGCCCACGTTCAGCAGCAAAATGAAGGACTGTTTCAGCGTTTGCACTGGCAAACTCTGCAACGTGAGGTGCTGCGCGAGCGCGCTCACGTATTTATGCGCGCCGAATTGAAACACTACCCCGCTTGCCACGATCCGAACAGTGGCTTCGTCGTGCGCGGACGTTTATCGCGCAGCCCGCAAGAGTTGGCTCCTGCCTGGCTTAGTGCTTTGAAACTCGAGAAGGAACCCGCCGATGCTTACGCTTGAATCTCCTGCCACCCTGTGTGAGTTACTGACCCGGATTCGCCACTACAGCGGTATTGCTCATAAACGTGACATTCAACTCGTGCCGCAGCAGCTCAAGGCCGCCAGTCCGTTTGATTACTATCCAAACGGTGACGATTGTGCAGTGCTGCCAAATGGCGAAGGCTACAGCCTGTTGGCGATAGAAGGTTTTATCAATCGTTTTGTCGAGGAGGACCCGTGGTTTGCTGGCTGGTGCGGCGTAATGGTCAATGTCAGCGATATTGCGGCGATGGGCGGTCGGCCGCAGGCGGTAGTCAACGCGCTGTGGAGCGCGGGAGAAGATAAAGCCGCGCAGGTATTGGCAGGAATGGCCGCCGCCTCAGCCGCGTTCGGCGTGCCGATTGTTGGCGGTCACACCAATCTGCGCAGCCAGCAAACTCAGCTTTCGGTAGCGATTTTAGGTCAGGCCAAAGCCTTGCTCAGCGGATTTGCTGCCCGTCCCGGACAGGCAGTCGTCGCGGCTATTGACCTGCGCGGAAGCTGGCGCGCGCCAAATCTTAACTGGAACGCAGCGACCACCGCCGATCCTGCAATGCTGCGCCGCTGTATTGACCTGTTGCCGCAAATCGCCGAGCGCGGGCTGGCCGTAGCGGCCAAGGATATCAGCCAGGCTGGACTGCTGGGGACGCTGACCATGCTGCTGGAAAGTTCGCAGGTCGGCGCGAAAATTACCCTTGAATCAATCCCTAAACCTCCAGATGAGAGTTGGCAGGATTGGCTTTGCGCCTTTCCAAGCTTCGGGTATCTGCTGACCACGCAAGCGACGAAAACGGCGGATCTTATCGAGCAGTTCAACCAGTGCGGCATTGCGGCGGCAGTTATCGGCGAAGTGACCGACAGTTTGCGGCTCGATGTGATGACAAATAATCAGTGTGAATGTTTCTGGGATCTCGCCGAGTCGGCATTAACCGGCTTCGCACCTTCAACGTCTTAACGATTTTCATCTGAACAGGAGAGACAAATCATGCCTGCGATGCATTTTCACGTGTGCTGGCCGGACGGTAGCACTGAAGCGTGCTATTCACCCTCGACGGTGATTGGCGAATATCTGACCGCCGGAGAAATCTACAGTCTGACGGAATTCACCCGTCGCTGTTCCTCGGCATTAAACGAAGCCAGTCAGCGAGTCGAGCAGAAATATGGTTTTGCCTGCTCCAGCGCCATGGACCAGTTGACGCGCATCAATGAAAAGTCGGCGCTGTATCAAGGTCGTCAGGACGCAAAGGTCAGCGTCACGGCCATCGCGCCGGTTGGCCCGTTACCGTAGTCGTTGGTGTGATTGCAGTTTTTACGGTTAAAAGCACTGTGCTAAATATTCAGGAATAATTGCCATGAAAGATAATCAAATCCCCACCGCCGCGAAGCAATCTCAGCACGTTCACACACTGATCATCGGTGGTGGCCAGGCGGGTTTGTCGATGAGTTATGTGCTGAAACAGCAGGGCGTCGAGCATCTGATCCTCGAACGCCATCGTCTGGGATGGGCGTGGCGTGAACAACGCTGGGACTCTTTTTGCCTGGTGACGCCGAACTGGCAGTGTCGATTGCCGGGGTTCCACTATGCCGGTAAAGATCCAGAAGGTTTTATGGTCAAGAGTCAGATAGTCGATTATCTCGAGAGCTATGCGGCCCATTTTTCGCCGCCAATCCGCGAGGGCGTTAATGTCACCGGCATTAGCCGCAGTAATCCGTCCAGTCAGAACGGGCGTTTTTGTGTGACCACCAGCGAGGGGGAGTTTACTGCCGAACAAGTGGTGGTCGCGGTCGGCAACTATCATCGTGAGCGATTCCCGGCGATTTCAAGCCAACTGCCTGCGCGCATCACCCAGCTGCATTCTGCGCAATATCGCAATGCCGAAAGTTTGCAGGAGGGAGAGGTGCTGGTCGTTGGATCGGCGCAGTCAGGGGCGCAAATTGCCGAAGACTTGCATCTGGCCGGACGTAAAGTTCATCTTTGTGTCGGCAATGCGCCTCGGGTGGCGCGTTTTTATCGCGGTCGCGACGTAGTGGCCTGGCTTGATGATATGGGGCATTACCAGCTGAATGTCGATAACCATCCTCTGGGAGAAGATGCGCGTCAAAAGACCAACCACTATGTTACCGGTCGCGATGGAGGCAGAGATATCGATCTGCGCGCCTTTGCGCGGCAGGGTATGCAGCTGCACGGACGCATGCAGTCTTATCAGGCAGAGGAAAACGGCGACGGCTGGCTGGTGATGGATGACAGGTTGACGAAATATCTGGATGCCGCCGACGCGACCTCGGAAAAAATTAAAGACAGTATTGATGCCTGGATTGCCGAGCAGGGTATTTCTGCTCCGATTGAGGCGCGATACGTGCCGGTCTGGCAGCCGTCGGAAAGTGACAATCGACTGGATCTGTCAAAGATTTCTGCCATTGTCTGGGCCGTGGGTTTTCATACCGATTTTAGCTGGATTGATGTGCCAGCTTTTAATCATCGCGGCTATCCGATTCATCGACGCGGTGTTTGTGACATTGCCGGGCTGTATTTCCTCGGCTTACCGTGGCTATGGACCTGGGGTTCCGGGCGTTTTGAAGGCGTCGGGCAAGACGCGATTTATCTCGGCGAACAAATGTTGGCAGCCGGATTTTTCGGGCAAGTCGCAGCGATGGGAGGGATGGAAAATGCGTTTCGCTGACCGGCAAACTGTGGCACAGGCCAGCCACAAGGTGCAATTTTCATCAGCCAAAGATCATAACCAGTTGGCTGACAACGAGTTTTGGCGACAGCAGGCGAGCCTAATTGATTGGCAACAGTTGCCGCAGTCAACAGTGTCTCAGGTGCAAGACTCGCCCCGTCAGCGTTGGTTTGAAGACGGAACGACCAATCTGTGCCATAACGCGGTGGATCGCCATTTGGCTCAACGTGGTGCTCATACAGCAATCATTCAACTTGATGCTCGAGGTCAGGAGCGGCGGCTAAGCTATGCTGAACTGCATGTCGAAATCTCGGCCATGAGCGAAACGTTGCGCCAGCTCGGCGTGACAACCGGCGATCGGGTGTTGATTTATCTGCCGATGATCGCAGAAGCGCATATTGCCATGCTGGCCTGCGCGCGAATCGGTGCTATCCATGTGGTGGTGTTCGCCGGTTTACCCGCACCGGCTCTGGCAGAGCGGCTCCGCGGCAGTTCCCCGAAACTCGTCATCAGCGCGTCAGCCGGTTTAGAACACGGAAAATTCGTTTCTTATCGACCCGTATTGCGGGCGGCATTGGGGCTGAATCAGCAACCTATAACCCCGATATTGATGGTCGATCGTGATATTGACGTTGGATACCATCCGCCGCTGGCGGATGAAACTGACTATGCTGCCGCTCGTAAACGGTTGCTCGGCAAGCTTTCAGTTTGCGTGTGGATCTCAGCTGCCGCGACCTCGCACTTGCTTTATACCTCGGGTACCAGCGGAGAGCCGAAAGGTATTCTGCGTGATACCGGCGGTTATGCAGTCGCGCTGCTGACTACCCTACGTGACATTTATGGCATCACCGGCAGCGATGAAATCATCTTTACGACTGCCGACGTCGGCTGGGTGGTCGGCCACAGCTATGGCGTGTATGCCCCGCTGCTGGCAGGGATGACGACGTTAATTGTTGAGGGAGGGCCGTTGCACGGCGGCAGCGATTATTGGTGGCAGCTGGTGGCGCGCTATGGCGTGACTCGCATGCTGACTTCCCCTGGCGCCATGCGGCTGTTGCGCCAGTTTGGCAAACAGGGCATTAGCGCGGATAGCGCAAGTCTGCGCGGCATCTATCTGGCGGGGGAGGCTAATGATCCACTGACTGCCGATTGGCTGAGTGAAACGTTGCGCATTCCTGTCGCTGAACATTACTGGCAAACAGAAACCGGCTGGCCGATTTTAGCCGGTAGCCACAATCTGTTGCGAAGTGTGCTGGGGCGGCAGGTGTTGGTTGTGCAAAGACATAGCGGCGAGGTTTGCGCACTCGGAGAACCGGGCGTGATTGTCGTGCAAGACAGTCTTGCGCCGGGTGGAATGCAGAGCCTTTGGCAAAATGATGCCGGGCATGACCAGCTCTATTGGCAGCACCAACAGGGGCAATGGCGCTACCTGACTCTGGACTGGGGCGTTACTGATTTACAAGGGCGGGTAAGCGTGTTGGGGCGCGCCGATGACGTGATTAACGTCGGAGGTCAGCGGCTTTCGACCTGCGAAATTGAAAATATTGTGCTGCTTGATAGCCGGGTTTTAGAAACCGCCGTGGTGCCGGTAGCACATCCACTTTTGGGCCAGTTGCCGCTGCTTTATGTGGTGATTGCTACTCGTGGCGATAAAAATGCCGACAAACATCTGAAACGGCAGCTCTGCAATCAGATTGTTGCTGCACTGGGACGCAGCGCCAGACCGCGGCGAGTGATAATTCTCGACTCCTTGCCGAGAACCCGTTCGGGAAAAGTGGTGCGACGGGCATTAGCCGCCTAAGCCTGATAAACATAATCGCTTTCTAAAGCTACGTCGTGGATAAGCGCGGCCATCAGTTTGACCGAACGATTAATAATGCCCTTGTTGTGGGCAATAAAGACGTCCTGCGGCGGTAGCGAAAAAGAGTCGGAAGACAACATTTCAAGCAATCCGCCCGCCAATTCTTGCTGAGCAATGCGCTCAGGCAAAAGGCTAATCCCCAGCCCTTCTTTTACCAGAGTCAGAATCAATGCCAGACTGCTGCATTCATTGACGTGAAGGTTCAATGCTGGGTCTTTGCCTAAACTGCCGAGGATCAGATAGTGCAGATTCGACGGTGCCGGAGTCGAGAAAATACGCAGTTGGCTAAACCGCTCTGCCGAAAGCCGCTGCTGGCCTAATCCCAGTGCCGGGCTGGCAACCCAGCTGATACTTTGCTTGCCCAAAGAAGTCAGTTCGACACCGGGCAGTTGCGGAGGGGTCGATAGAATTGCTAAATCAATGCTGCCATTTGACAGTTTGGCCGCCAGCGCGTGGCTGTTATCGGTAGTGATTGATACACGCAGGTTGGGATGCAGTTTATCGATACGTTTCAATAAGGTGGGCAAGCAAATAATGGCAAAACTGTCGATGATGCCCAGCCGGATAGGTTGAGTCTGATGGCGGCGTACCGACACATTGGCCTCGATATCGCTGGCTATCGACATCATGCGCTCAACGTATGCACAAAGCGCGTGCCCGTCGCTGGTCAGTTCAACGCCGCGCCCTTGGCGATCAAACAGTGAAATCCCCAGTGAAGCTTCCAACTCCTTGATGCGATAGGAGATGGTCGGCTGGCTGACATTAAGCAGCTCCGCAGCAGCGCGAAAGCTGGAGAGTTGCGCTGCCCAAAAGAAAGATTCAATCGCGGAAAAATTCGAAATCATCGCCTGATCCCTATCGGGGAAAGATAAACGTAAGTACTCATTATTACTCTTTAGTTTGCGGGATTAATCCTCTTGGTTCAATGTGATTAAAAAATTAAATGAGTGCTATTAATATTCCGTCTGGACCTGTAATCCTTTACTCGTTAATTATGACTCATCGCCAAAAGCATTCGGCTTATCTATAAGCAAAACCTTTCTTTCCATAAGAAAATAATATGAGGTGGTAATGAGTAAATTAATTTCACGGGAACATATTTTAGAAGATCTGCCGGAAATAGCGTGGATTAAGTCTGATGAATTAAGGGAAAAAACAATTGATGCGTGGGAGTGGGCGTTAAGCCGTTCGAGCTTCAATCGGGTTATTGATATCCCAGGGGAAGGCAGTCCAAACGTATTTACCATGCACACCCGAATGCAGGATGCACATTTGCGTGGCGTAACGCGACTGGCACTGAAATTTGCTGAAGAGTTTGAAACTACTTTTCCACAAGTGCGAATCGATCACGACATTTTGATTGCCGGTGGCCTGATCCACGACATTGGCAAAACCTGGGAGTTTGACCCGGTGAATCAGCAGCGCTGGCGTGAGCAGGGCGATCGCTACGGGGAGCCGTCTTACCGCCATTCTACCTACGGCGTTCATGTATTGTTGAGTGTCGGTATGCCGGAAGAGATCGCACATATTTCAATTGGCCACGCATTAGAGGGCAAATTTATTGGCCTAAGTACCGAGTGCTGGATTATCCAGCAGGCAGACCATGCTTACTGGCACGTCGCGGCGGCACTGGGATTATGTAAAGAGGACACGGTGGCGTTTGCTGGGCCAAGCCTGCGGATGCGCAAAACCGTTAACTCCTGACGGGAAATTTTAGTGGCTGCTTTCAGTTTCCGAGAGCAGCTCTGGTGGCTAATTTGCAGGGGGAAATATGACCTATCACCTTCAGTTTGGCGTTTTGCTGCAATACCTGCCGACGCTGCTTGACGGTTTGTGGATAACACTCTGGCTGGCGGTGTTGGGAATATTTTTAGGCTTTGCCCTAGGAGTCTTAGGCGCTGTGGCTTCAGTTTCTTCCATTAAAACTTACCGCATTGTTTGCCGTGTGTACGTTGAGTTTTTCCGCAATACGCCAATGCTCATTCAGCTCCTGGTGCTGTTTTTCGGCTTACCGGCGCTGGGGATTCGGTTGTCGCCTCTGATAGCGGCGTCGCTGGCGCTTATTTTGAATAACACAGCCTACATTATGGAAATTGTACGCGGCGGTATTTTATCAACAGATAAAGGACAATACGAGGCTGCCGAATCATTAGGGCTAACGCGCGGGCAGGCATTACGTTTTGTTGTATTACCTCCGGCAATAGAAAAGGTTTTCTCACCGATCGTAAGTCAGTCCGTATTATTAATGTTATCAACCAGTATTGTTTCTACCATTGGCGTCCCGGAATTAACCGGCGCGGCGATGCAAATTAGTTCTGATACTTTCCGCGCGCTGGAACTTTATTTATCGCTGGCGATTATTTATGTGCTGCTAAATTACATTTTTCGCGCTGCTCTAACAATACTGTGGCAGGCGTTATTTAAAAAAACTGGCCAGAAGAGATTATTTCAACGCGTTGCCAAGCCGATAGTGATTACTAAATTAGATGTCAGGAGCGGTAATAATGCGTAGTTTTGGACTTCCTGAATTGCTTTATGTCGTCGAAGCGCTGCGCTGGACTCTGGCTCTTTCAGCAATTGGCTTTATCGGTGGTGGATTGGTAGGGGCGTTAATTGCCGTTTTGCGTTTTGCAGATAATAGGCTGATCAACGGAGTTATCATTATTTATACCCAATTTTTCCAGGGTATTCCGCTGTTGCTGTTGATGCTGCTTTGCTATTACGGCATCAGTCTGATTGGCATCCAGCTTTCTCCGTTACAGGCCGCCGCAACGGCATTAACGATTAACGCCAGCGCATTTCTCGGCGTGATTTGGGAGAGCGCACTGCGGTCGATTCCCAGGACCCAGTGGGAAAGCGGTGAGTCTTTGGCCCTGCGTCCGTGGCAAACTCTGCGTTATATCATTGCGCCACAGGCGATACGTCTGGCATTGCCATCCACGGTGGGATTTTTGGTACAGCTAGTGAAAGAAAGCTCGCTGGCATCGGTGATTGGTTTTGTTGAAATCACCCGAGCTGGGCAGCTGGTTACCAATATTACCTTTGCGCCGCTTGAGGTCTTCGGTGTAGTCGCGGTTTTGTATTTTATTATTTGCAGCCTGCTTTCCTGGTTAAGCCGACGTCTAGAGCTTTCTCTGCGCCAAGCGATGTAATTCAATTTCATTTTTACTCTTTTAATTAATGGGACATTCAGCCATGACTCGTCGTTTGTATTTACTTTGCGCCACGCTGTTTATTGTCTGCATAGGTCTGATTAATACCGCCAGAGCCGAAACCCCGGATGATATTATTTCCCGTGGCGAAGTGCGTATCGGTGTCGATCTCAGTACTGCGCCTTTTGGCTCGCTGGATGAGAAAATGCAGCCTGCCGGATTAGATGTTGATATGGCCAACCTGCTGGCAAAAGATCTTGGCGTAAAGCTGGTGCTGGTGCCGATTACCGGGCAGAACCGTATTCCTTCACTCTTGACCGATAAAGTCGACTTTATTGTCGCCAGTTTTGGAATTTATACCGAAAGGGCGCGCACGATTGCCTTTTCGAATCCTTACGGCGGACATCAGTCTGTCATCGTAGCCGGTCCAACGCATATTATTCATACTCTCGACGATCTCAAAGGGCTGAAAGTTGGCGTAACGCGTGGAACCGCGCATGAAAAGGTGCTTGCCGCCGCGCATATTCCCGGCATGCAACTGATTCGTTTTGAAGATGACAGCACCACTCTGAATGCGCTGGCAACCGGACAGGTTGACGCAATTGGCACGGTTAACTATTTGGCTGCGGAACTGAATCTGCGCTATCCCGATAAGCATTTCGAAAACAAGCTGACGTACCTGAAAAGTTTTTACGGCGTAGGACTGCGCTACGGGCAACCGGATCTGCTGCACTGGATTAATACCGTGATTTTTGTTCACGATCAGGCCGGTGATTTGGCGCGCATCTATGAAAAATGGATGAAAACGCCGTTGCCATCATTGCCGACCTTTTAATTAGCCTGTTGAACAGCAATCCGTTGAGGTAAGTAATGGAAATGATTTCGGTGCAAGATATTCATAAAAGTTTTGGCAGTCTCGCCGTGCTAAAGGGCGTGTCGTTAAAGGTTGAGCAGGGCGAAGTGGTGGCGCTAATTGGTCGCAGCGGTTCGGGCAAGAGCACTTTACTGCGCTGTCTGAACGGTCTTGAGAAGGCCGACAGCGGCTATATTGCGGTAGCGGGTCACGAGCTGGGAGAAGATAAACTTCGGCTGCGCGCCATGCGACAGGATGTTGGCATGGTGTTTCAAAGCTATAACCTTTTCCCGCACCTAACGGTGGAGGAAAATATCATGCTG
This sequence comes from Rouxiella sp. WC2420, assembly GCF_041200025.1. NCBI lineage: Bacteria > Pseudomonadati > Pseudomonadota > Gammaproteobacteria > Enterobacterales > Yersiniaceae > Rouxiella > Rouxiella sp. WC2420. The sequence continues at coordinate 2,112,522 of NZ_CP165628.1, forward strand.
GCACCCATGCGGGTGAAAAAAGTCAGCCGTAGCGAGGCCAGAGCCACGGCGCAGGAGATGCTGCAGATGGTTGGGCTGGCGGACAAGGCCGAAAGTTATGCCAGTCAGCTATCTGGCGGCCAGCAGCAGCGGGTTGCAATCGCGCGGTCGCTGGCAATGAAACCCAAGGTCATGCTGTTTGATGAGGTGACCTCGGCGCTGGACCCCGAGCTTACTGCCGAGGTGCTTGCTGTAATGGCCATGCTGGCAAAAGGTGGGATGACTATGGTGCTGGTGACTCATGAAATGGCATTTGCTCGCCAGATTGCAGACAGGATTATCTTTATGCACAATGGGAAAATTGGCGAACAGGGACGAGCCGAGACCTTCTTCGAGCAGGCATCATCGGCAGAGCTTAAAGCTTTTATCGGCTCGGATATTGAAATGCAGAACTGAAAATCAAGAAACGGATCGGCTCAGTCAAGAGACCGATCCTGGTTATTATGATGCAGAGGCATCGTTTGGCTGGGGCAGAGGCGGGGATTGGCGTTTCATCGCCATAATTTGTTGCAGTATCTGCCTTGGACTGATGGTGCGCAAAATATCCCGCGTCATGGCGCAGTCAGCTTTAATGCCGCGCAGCCAGCCCATTTTTTGTGCTTTATACGGGCTAATAACGTCGGGCCAATGGACCACTGCGATGCGGTAATTTTCTGCAATCCACAGTCGGTTGAGCCAAACCTCCAGACCAAAGTTTGCCAACGCGCGAATCTCGGCCAGTCGTGAAGCCACCAGACTACGAGGAAACACGCGTTCGCCGGAAATATAGTCCAGACCAATCAGGTGCCAAAGCCGCGGGCTGTTACGCCGCAGGCTCAGGCTGACATCCACCTGCTGTGAAAGAACTGACTGCAGCAAGGCGTTGATATCGTTGGCCGTCAATCCTACCAAGTCAGCATCCAGCAGCAGCAAATGGCTGCCCGAGGCGGCCGCAATACCGCTTGCAACCGCACCACTTTTGCCGAGGTTCTGTGGCAAAGGGATAAGCTTGACGCCATCACGCTGTGCCTGTGCGGCGGTATCGTCAGAAGAGCAATCATCAACGACAATAATTTCGCCAATCAGTGGATGCCCAACGACGGCGTCCAAAACTTTACCGATGCGCCGAGCCTCATTGTGAGCCGGAATAATGCAGCTCACGCTTATCCTTTCTGCGTTTTTATCCATACGACGCCTCCTGCGATCAACAGCAGCAACATACCCACTGAAAGATAGGCAATCCAGTGATCGACCTGCCCAATCACGTGTCCAAATGACCAACCAATGGCGACAAAAAACAGGCTTTTAGGCACCTGCGCCACGGCATTATAGAAAATAAAATGACTAAAGCGCATACGCGCCATTCCAGAGGCCACGAGCACTACAGCGCCCGCTGAATGGGTGAGTTTTCCTATTACCAACAAACGGCCGCCGTGCTTATCAAAGCTGGCCACCACGGTGGCCAGTCTCGCCTTGTTCAGACCCAGGAAACTCAACCATTTAGGCGGTTCACCGTTGGACTGTATCGCCCAGCGACCCAGACAATAATATCCGGCATCGCCGATCAGGTCGGCAAGAATAACGATGATACACACCGCCGGTAAGCTAAAGTAGCCCAACCTGGCAGCATAGGCAGCAATCACAGTAACAATTGGCCCCTCGATAACTGCCAAGGGGGCAAGTAACAGTAAACCATATTCTCTTACTAACTCTTCAATCGACTGCAGATCGAACATGCCGAAATTTATCCTTATTACTTCCCGTGTTGCTCGTTGACTGTGGCAGATGTCTCGTTTTTCAGCATCGTTCCACGCCAGACAAAACTGCGTCCGGCCCAGCACCAAATCCATAACGCCGGCAGCATGATATCGCGAATTACCATGGCGAGCACGTCGCGCCACTTATGTGGCCAGCCTAAAGTGCGAGCGAAAATCCATTCGGCAGCATACCAAAGTACGGTCAGGGCAGGGGGGAAGTACCAGGAAACGTTACCGCTGGCCGACAAATAAATAGCCGCAATCAGTGCCGGCAACAGCCCTTGCGTGATTTCAGGCAGAAACAGCCAGAAGACGCCCGAACGCCTGATACGTGCCCAGCGCAGCTGTCGTCCCCAAACTGCGGACAAACTCCGCTTGCCAATCGGATGTGCAAACGGCTGAGGAGCCAATCGTACTTTCAAACCTGCGCGGCGAACCACCTTGGTTGCTGCCAAATCCTCTGCGATCTCACGCCCTAGCGCAGGCATGCCACCGCCGTTATTGAGCACATCGCAGCGCCAAAACATGGTTTTACCCTGGGCAAATCCAGCACCGGCCCAGTCAGAAAGGAACTGCCAGCGGGCTTGATAGGTGTTAAGCGTGGCGGCTTCGAGTGCCCCCCAGATATTCTTGGGACGCACGCCGATAGCCGGAGAACTGACCATTCCGGCCTCTTCGTCATAAGAGGAAAGCAGCATTTGCAGGTAATTGGCAGGCAACAGCAGATTGCTATCAGCCATCACTGCCCATTTTGCGGAGGTTTGGAACCAAGCCTTGTTTAGATTATTTAACTTAGGATTGGCGGAAATTTTATCGTCACCGATCAATAGTCTCGCTCGCTGCCGGGGATACTCAGCCATCAGCTGTTCTACCAACCCGACAACCGGGTCAGATTGCGAGGCGACACAAAACAGTATTTCATAATCTGGGTAATCGAGCAGGAAACTAGACCGCAAGGTTTCCTCTTCGTAGGTATCTTTGCCGCAAAGAGGTCTCATGACTGCAATAAAAGGCAGCGTTTCCGGCAGGGCATCCTGATTCATTTTACGGGTGATCCGCCATAAAGAGACGGCGAGAGACGCAAACTGCATGAAAACGAGAACGCTGCATATAATCGCAGCCACCAAAGCGGTTATTATCATAAGGGCACTCCTCTGCTTTGCACTAAATAGGCGACATAACCCAACATGGTTCCTCCGTGCAACTATTCCTGATAACCAACATCCATCAACGTTTGACTAAGTGTAGACAATTAAAATACTAAATTTCCACATAGCTTATAAAGCACAACATTTATGACAATAAAGTGAAAATGAAGCTGCATCCAGCGAATGTTACTGCTATACTGTATATAATTACAGTATAGGAGGTTAATCATGGCTGTTGAAACAAAATTTGTGGTAGTCAGAAAAGGTGAAGAGAAAATGACATTTGCCAGCAAGAAAGAAGCCGATGCCTATGACAAAATGCTTGATATGGCTGAGGTTTTCACTGACTGGCTGTTACAGAGCGGGCTTGAACTTGATGATGCTCAGGCTGAAAATACCGGCTTGTTCCTTGCCGAGCAAAAAGAAGCTGTCCAGCATATTCTGCGTACCAGCAGGCTGCCTGAATTAGAGGCAAAAGAGCAGCAGTTTGAACCAGTTATTGAAAATGCAGAAACATCCGAAACTGTTTCTACAGAGGCGGAGGAGGGTAAGAAGATTCGTGCGATAAAAGCGGCATAATTATTTGAGATTTAAAGTGTTACAGAGTTTTAGATTGTTCGCTGACTGTCGAGTTTTGTCTACAAACGCCTCCGTTCTGTCGGAAGCGTTTTTGCTGGTCGAGCCGAGCAGGCAGGCGCGGTGATGCCAAGAATGTTAACAACTGTATTGCTGCGAGCAAAATAAACACCCGAGTGCCAAGCAGTGCCAAAAGCGCGCCCGTGGCTGAGACCTTACGAATTCCATAGTGCTGGGTGAGCGTGCCCATTGGACTTAGCGAGTTGCTGTCGGCAGCACAGTTTTCTTCTGGCGCGAGTTTGTTATCGGATATGACCCCTCCACTGCTCAAAATCGCAGTTAACGGGCAAAGCGCCTGTAGAGAGGGCAAAGAATCTAGCAATGGGGTCAACCGACAAGAGCTTCTTCCTTGAGGCTACCTGTCGATTGTCGCAACGCGGTGATGGCGGTTTTATCGAGATTTAACATCCGGCTTTTAGATGCCGTGTTAAACCGCCATTGGGAAAAATTAAATATTATCAGGCAAAGATCAGGCCCAGCACGGCGCCAACGGCCAACACCCACAGTGGGTGAATCTTTTTATTCATTGCCAGCAGCGTGCAGAGCACTATCACGCCGCCCAGCGCCACGCTGGTGGCCGAAGCCTCGGCGATCAGCAGTCCGCTGGACACTACCAGGCCGACAGTCACTGGTACCAGCCCGCTTTGTACAATGCGACGCCACGGTTTGTCTTTGTAACGTTTCCAGCCGCCCATCACGATTAAGGTGATAATTGACGACGGCCCGAATTTTGCCAGCGATGACACCAGTAAACCGGCCCAGCCGGCGACTTGCCAGCCAACTAAAGGCACGATCATCATGTTTGGGCCTGGTGCCGCCTGGGCTAAAGCAAACAGAGCACTGAATTCCTGGGCGCTCATCCAATGATGGTTCTGCACGACTTCACGCTGCATCTCGGGCAGGATGGTATTGCCACCGCCAAAGGCCATCACTGAAAGCTGGGTAAACAGCAGCCCCAAGGTGATCAAAACGCCGATCATTGCTGGCTTCTCCAGAACAGAAAGATGCTGACAGGTGCCAGTACCAGCATCACCAGCAGCATGGGTAGCCTGAGGCCTGCGATAGCGATAATCCCAACAATGACTATCGTCAACTGTAACCATTTGCCTTTCAATGGCAGCAGCATTTTAATGCCGGTCGATAAAAGCAGGCCCGCCGCGCCAGCTGCCAGACCGGCAAACAGGTGTTCGACAATCGGATCGTTTTGGTAGCGGGCATAGACTACCCCCAGGCAGACCACAATCGCCGTAGGCGCGAGAATTAGACCGAAAATAGCGGCCAAAGCCCCGCGCAGTCCCTGAAACTCATTGCCGAGTGCTACTGACAAATTAATGATATTGCCGCCCGGCAGAAACTGGCACAGGCCCAGCAGCTCGGTAAACTCATCACCGTTCAGCCAATTTTTCTTTTCGACTATCATCCGCCGTGCCATTGGCAGAACGCCGCCGAAACCGGTCAATCCTAAAATAAAAAAGCCCATAAAAAGTTCACGACATCCCGGTTTTACAGGGTGATGCTCGATAATCTGCTCACTGCTGGCATTGCTATTTATAGGTGCTGACATGAAGCGCTCAGTGATAATAAAAGTTAATTGAGGTATGGTTTTTAAGTATGATGCCAGTTGCTGTGCTGCGATGTCTAATGCATTTGAAGAACATAAAGGATACCTAAAAGGTATGGCAGAGATTGAATTACGCCGACTAAGGGCATTTGTAACCGTGGTCGAAGAAGGCAACATTACCCGTGCAGCGCAGCGATTGTTTATCCAGCAACCGCCGTTGACCCGTCTTTTGCAGGCCCTTGAAGAGGAGTTTAATGTCAAGCTACTGCAGCGTTATCCGCGCGGCGTTGAGCCAACAGAGGTGGGTAAAGTGCTGTATCAGGAGGCAAAAGCCTTGCTCGAGCGGTCAGAAACACTGTTGGCCACCATGCAACGGGCGACCGAAGGTAAACAGGGGAATATTCGCATCGGTTTTACCAGTTCTGCGGCGCTGCACGCTTTTGTACCCAACGTGCTGCGCCGCTATCGTGAAGTTTACCCAATGGTTACTACCCAGTTGGAAGAGTCTGGCAGTACCGAGTTATTACAGGGATTGGTGAACCGCACGCTGGACGTGGCTTTTGTGCGCACTCCGGTGCTGGGCATGCCTGAACTCAAAATCGAGCGAATATTGCAAGAGCCGATGATGGTTGCCTTGCCGGTGGGACATCCGTTGGCGCAGGGGGCCAGCAATGCCGTAGCCTTGAAAACGTTGCTAAATGAAGGATTTATACTTTATCGACGTCCAGCCGGGCAGGGGCTGTACGACGCTATTCTTGCGGCCTGCTATCGGGCGGGATTTAGCCCGCGTATTGTACAGGAAGCGCCGCGTCTGACCTCGTGTTTAAGCTTGGTAGGCGCGGGATTAGGTGTTTCCATCGTTCCTGCCTGTATGGTCAGGCTGGGCGGTGACGGCGTGGTTTACCTGCCGCTGGCGGCGGATGCCGAATTACACGCGCCACTTTATCTGGCACAAAGAAAAGAGCCAACGCCGCGTAAAGATCTTACTCAGCGCAAGGAAACACAGGCTTCGGCGATGGTTAACACTTTTTGTGAACTGGTGAAAAATCAGCTTGAAGAGTCGAGTTAAGTTTTATTCTTCGTCGTCATTCTCGCCACGCAGGTGACGGGAGGTTGATTCTAGCGTAATGGTGTCGTTTTCAGCCGCGTGCAGCAGAGAGTCGAGCAGCCCCGGGAAGCGCGCGTCTAAATCCTCGCGGCGCAGAGACAACAAGTTGGCGCGCCCGTCGGGCCGTTGCCAAATCACACCGCTATCACGCAACACTCGCCAGTGATGGGTCAGGGTCGATTTCGACAGTCCCTGCAAAAGTGTGCCGCAGGGGTGTTCGCCACCCCCGGCCAGCTTTTGTACCACCGCCAGGCGCAGCGGGTTTCCCATGGCCATCAGGACATTTTCCAGGCGGATCTGCTCACGTTCTGGGTGATTGGCAATCATATCTTTCCTGTTCAATACTCATTAAAACGGTTTAATGGCCTTCCAACAGGCTTTTAAGCCGCGAACGGTTTAATGGCCTTCCAACAGGCTTTTAAGCCGCGAATGATAGCTCAGACGTTCTCATCGTTGCAACGGCGCATCTCTAAGCCTAACGCTATGACACTGATAGCCATTAACGATTGTTCGTATATACTCGTACAGTTGTAGTATGCTAACGCTTTACAACAAGATGTTAACGCCGACGGGGAAGAAATCCTCGCCTGATTAATTAGCCATCCTCACTAAGGATATTATATGGCTCGCAAAACTCCCATTGAGCGCTACCGCAATATCGGTATCTCAGCACACATCGACGCCGGTAAAACGACCACCACCGAGCGCATCCTGTTCTACACCGGCATGAACCATAAATTAGGCGAAGTGCACGACGGTGGAGCAACTACGGACTGGATGGAGCAGGAGCAAGAGCGTGGCATCACTATTACCTCGGCGGCGGTGACCTGTTTCTGGCGCGGAATGGACCACTCTCTTGAAGAGCACCGCATTAATATTATCGACACACCGGGGCACGTCGATTTCACCATTGAAGTGGAACGTTCGATGCGAGTGCTTGATGGTGCGGTGATGGTTTATGACTCGGTCGGTGGCGTACAGCCGCAGTCCGAAACGGTGTGGCGTCAGGCGAACAAATATAAAGTGCCGCGTTTGGCGTTCGTCAACAAGATGGACCGTCCTGGCGCAGATTTCTTCCGCGTGCGGCAGATGATGATCGACCGTCTCAAGGCTAATCCGGTGCCGATCGTTATTCCAATCGGCAGTGAAGAGCATTTCACCGGCGTGGTGGATTTGCGCAAAATGCGCGCCATTCTTTGGGATGATGCCACACAGGGCATGACATTCAGCTACGCACCGATCCCGGCCGAGCTGCAGTCGCTTGCCGAAGAGTGGCGTGGCAAGATGGTTGAAGCCGCGGCTGAGGTTTCCGACGAGCTGATGACCAAGTATCTTGAAGGAGGAGAATTGAGTGAGGAAGAGATCACTTACGGTCTGCGTCAGCGCACCATTGCCGGCGAGATCCAGCCGATGCTGTGCGGCAGTGCCTTTAAGAATAAAGGCGTGCAGCGTATGCTCGACGCGGTGGTCGAACTGATGCCTTCGCCGCTGGATATTCCGCCCGTCGTGGGAACAGATGAAGACGGCAATGAGGTGCATCGCGAGGCCGATGACGGCGAGAAATTCTCGGCGCTGGCTTTCAAACTGATGACTGACCCCTATGTTGGCCAGCTGACTTTCGTTCGAGTGTATTCGGGCGTGCTGTCCAAGGGTGACAGCGTGTATAACCCGATTCGTGGCAAGAAAGAACGCATCGGGCGTATCGTGCAGATGCATGCCAATCAGCGCCACGAGGTGGACGAGATCCGAGCCGGTGATATTGCCGCCTGCGTCGGACTTAAGGAAGTCACTACCGGCGAGACGTTGTCTGATCCGAACGCGGTGATAACGCTGGTACGCATGGAATTTCCCGAGCCGGTGATATCGCAGGCTATCGAGCCGAAAACCAAGGCCGATCAGGAAAAAATGGGTATCGCACTACAGCGGCTGGCGTCGGAAGATCCGTCGTTCCGCATTCGCACTGACGAGGAGTCCGGGCAAACCATTATTTCCGGGATGGGCGAGCTGCATCTGGAGATCATTGTTGACCGTATGAAACGTGAGTTTGGCGTTGAGGCGAATATCGGTAAACCTCAGGTCACCTATCGAGAGACGGTGCGCAAGAAAGTTGACGACGTAGATGGGAAATTTGTGCGTCAGTCTGGGGGTAAAGGCCAGTATGGTCACGTGGTGTTTACGCTGGAGCCGCAGGAATCCGGTAAAGGATTTGCGTTTGTCGATGCCACCAAGGGCGGTGTCGTGCCGCGCGAGTTTATTCCGGCAGTGGAGAAAGGGGTTGTTGAAGCCCTTGGTAGCGGGACTCTGGCCGGATATCCAGTGGTTGACGTAAAAGTCACGCTGACTTTCGGTTCTTATCACGAAGTGGATTCATCGGAAATGGCATTCAAGATGGCGGCGATTTTTGGCTTCAAAGAAGCCGCCAGATTAGCCAGCCCAGTTATCCTCGAACCGATGATGCGCGTTGAGGTGGAAACACCGGAAGACTACGCGGGCAGCGTGATGGGCGATCTGTCTTCACGGCGCGGAACGGTGCAGGGTATGGAGGAGATTCTCGGCGGAGGCGGCAAACTGATTAAAGCCGAAGTACCGCTGTCGGAAATGTTTGGTTATTCCACCGTGTTGCGGTCAATGTCACAGGGCCGTGCAACTTACACCATGGAATTCCATCATTACGCAGAAGCACCCCGTAACGTCGCCGATGACATCATCGCGGCACGCGCCAATAAATAATGTAATGCAGGCCCCGCAGCAATTCGGGGCTTTTTTACAAGGCTTTGTCACCCTTCGGCTCGAGATAATCCTTGATTAGAAAATCCCCATTCCCTATATTCAGCCTATGAATGAAAACACTGTTGCCAACCTAAAAAATAATGTTACCCGATCTCGCGGCAGGCCGCGCGAATTCGACATGGATCAGGCACTGGACAAGGCGATTCTGGTGTTCTCCGAGCGGGGATATCACGCCAGCTCAATTAATGATTTAACTCAGGCAATGGAACTGGCCGCGGGCAGCGTGTATAAAGCTTTCAAAGACAAACGAGCGATTTTCATTGCCGCGTTTGACCGATATAAATGGGTGCGTAACGCCCAGTTAGCCCAGGCTATCTCATCAGCGGTAACCGGACGCGCACAGCTTGAGGCCGCGCTAATGTTTTATGCCGAATCGGCGCAGGGTGCTCAGGGTATTTTGGGTTGTCTAGTCGTTAACGGCGCGACCGAATTGGCGACCTTTGACGAAGAGATTGCCCAAAAGGTGCGGGTTAGTTTGGCCAACAGTGAGAAAATGTTGAGCGGACTCATCGCGGCAGGCAAGCAAGATGGCTCAATTATGGCCACGGCCGACGAGCAAGTGTTGGGCAGGGCGTTGCTCAGCGTGACACAGGGTATGCGCGTCATTGGCAAGACTGGCCGCAGCCGCGAAGATATGCAGGCGGTGGTATCAGCGGCGCTAAAAATGCTCGAATAGGCCGCGGCAGTGGTTCTCATTGCGAAATTATATATTGATCCTGCTGCCACCGATATCCTCGGTTTTGTACTTTTTATAACAGCGTATACGATTGAGTTTTTGAGACATTAAATTATTTCTGCACCCTCGGTAATCTTCACGCCTCTGTTTCAAAAATGGCGCTCAGCCAATAAAATAATCGAATTCTGAAATAATATGTTTCCCCCGCCGCGCATACTGCCTTGTTGCCCAATAGAGATCAGCAGATAAAAATCTGACCTCGCTAAATACAAGGATAGTGAAGCATTATGTTAGCCCCTTCTCGTCAACTTAATAATCAAATATCTCCTCAAGGTTCTGCGCTTGAATGCTTTCAGGCCGAGTGTTCTTCGAAAGCCAATAACTGCAAAACTATGCTGGATTATTCTGCAGTTTGGAAAGAGTGGGGCAAGAATGCTTTAGGTGGCAGCGGAGAGCATCGGGAATTAGCCATTCGCAGGTTGGAAGACTGTATACAGAGAGGCTCGATTGAACTGGACTTAAGCGCGCTTGGCCTGTCTGAACTTCCACCAATATTGCCTCCCAAGATCGTCAAGCTCTTTGCCAATAATAATAAAATCGAGACTTTGCCTCAAACCTGGCCACCAAAATTAAATTATCTAAAAATCAGCAATAACCGCCTGACAATGCTGACGAGTTTACCCTCAGATTTAAAAACATTACTGGCTAAATTTAATCAGATTCACACGCTGCCCGCTATTTTGCCTTTGCAGTTACGGCATATAGATTTGAGTAACAATAATATCAATCAACTGCCCGAGAAGCTGCCGGAAAATCTGCGGTCTTTATTGGTAAGTCATAATCTTTTGCGTTCATTGCCGGAGCAATTTCCCGCGTCGTTGACGGTTATTAAAGCCAACAATAATCGTCTGGTAAATATTCAGGCCGTCTATCCGGTTATGTTGCAGATGCTCAATTGTAACGACAACCAGTTATCTAACCTGCCGGAGAATCTGGGTTTTTTGCCGTCAAGCTGCTTTATTTTTTTACGAAAAAACCCTCTTACCTATCAAAGTTATCAGCTATTACGAAATCTGGAACAAGATCCCGCCTATCAAGGCACGACACTGAATTACGATACTGTTGTCTATCCCACGCCTGGGCTCAGAACGCTATATGATGAAATTGGCTGCTGGTTACCAGAGGTTGCACGGCACGGAAGTTTTAGAATATGGGAAAGCTTTGAAAAAGAAGATAATGCAAAAGCTTTTAAACAATTCCTACGCCGTTTAGGCAGAACGGAAAGCGCCAGAAACAATGCAGATTTTAAATGCCACGTTATGACATGGCTTGCCGAGTTGGCTGAAAACCCTTATCTACGCAGCATGACTTTTGTCATTGCGAAAGAGGCCACCGAAAGTTGCGAGGATCGCGTTGCGTTGAGCTACAGCCAAATGTGTCGGGCACTGGCGATGGATAATGTCAGCTCGGGGAAACTGGACAATAATTTGCCTGCCGTGGTTTCGTTGGGGCGTGAGATGTTTCGACTTGATAAACTTGAACAGATTGCAGCAGAAAAACTGCAACAATTACGCCGCGACAATTTTCCGCACATTGATGAGGTTGAAATTTTTTTGGCCTATCAAGTGAAGCTGAAAGAGATGTTGCAACTTAGCACGGTAACTTATGACATGTTATTTTTTGCCTGCTCTCATGTCAGTCATAACGAACTGTTGGTTGCGGTAGACCAGGTAAAAAAGGAAGAAAATACTGAGTTTGCTCGTTGGTACGCGCAATGGTCAGCGTGGCAGGAAGTGGCTCGGCGGATAGACCCAATAAAATTTTCCTCGGCGGATGCGAAAAAATACCAGATGCTAAACAGCGACTATGATGAAAGAGTGAGTGCTCGGCTGACTGCACTCGGCCTTAAAGGGGACGAAGATGGATTACGCATGGTGGGTAAATGGATCATGGATCAGATAACGGGTGATATTGATTTGTCACTGACGCAGGATATTCTTGGAGAACGAAATATTTTAAATCTTCTCGATCCTGTCTGGGCTTAGCGATCGCCATAATAATCACTTAATCGGCCCTGATTATTGCCATCTCATTTCTACAGATATACTATACCCCCCTATAGTATGGAGGACGCCTTAAATGCCAAACTCAGCAGAAGACAAGAAAAAAGTCTTAACCCGAATCCGACGCATTGCCGGGCAAGTTGAGGCGCTGGAGAGAGCGTTGGGCAGCGATGTTCCTTGCGTGGCGATGCTGCAACAAATTGCCGCTATTCGCGGGGCAGCAAACGGCCTGATGGCCGAAATGATGGAAATCCATATGAAGGACATCCTGTTAACCGATGAACCTTCGCTCAAGGACCGAGCCCAGTGTACCGATGATATCTCAGGATTCATCCGCTCATATTTAAAATAGTCTTGACCGTCGTCAGACGGCAATGCCACCTGTTATTTACCGATTAGGAAGCGTTATGAAATCTCGTGCAGCTGTAGCCTTTGGTCCCGGCAAGCCTCTTGAAATTGTCGAAATCGATGTTGCACCACCTAAAAAAGGTGAAGTACTGGTAAAAATCACCCATACCGGGGTTTGCCATACTGATGCCTTTACCCTTTCCGGCGATGATCCCGAAGGCGTGTTCCCGGCAGTGCTGGGTCATGAAGGCGGTGGTATTGTGGTTGAAGTGGGCGAGGGCGTGACTACACTGCAACCGGGCGATCACGTTATACCTCTTTACACTGCAGAATGTGGCGAATGCAAATTCTGTAAATCAGGTAAAACCAACCTCTGCCAGGCCGTACGTGCCACACAGGGTAAAGGCCTGATGCCAGACGGCACCACGCGTTTTTCTTACAACGGCGAGCCAATTTATCACTACATGGGCACCAGTACTTTCAGCGAGTACACTGTGGTCGCCGAAATTTCATTGGCCAAAGTCAATCCTGAAGCGCCATTGGAAAAAGTTTGCCTGCTGGGCTGCGGCGTGACAACGGGTATCGGCGCTATACACAACACTGCAAAAGTGAAAGAGGGCGACAACGTCGCTATTTTTGGGCTGGGTGGTATTGGTTTGGCGGCTATTCAGGGCGCAGTGCAGGCGAAAGCGGGCCGTATTATTGCCATCGACACTAACTCAGGCAAATTTGCGCTGGCGCGTGAAATGGGCGCAACAGACTGCATCAACCCTAACGATTTCGACAAACCGATTCAGGACGTGATTGTTGAGATGACTGACGGCGGCGTGGAGTTCAGCTTCGAATGTATCGGCAATGTTAACGTGATGCGTGCCGCGCTGGAGTGTTGCCATAAAGGCTGGGGCGAGAGCGTAATCATCGGCGTTGCAGGTGCGGGTCAGGAAATCAAAACCCGTCCATTCCAGCTGGTGACCGGTCGCGTGTGGCGAGGTTCGGCGTTTGGTGGCGTTAAAGGTCGCTCCCAGTTGCCGGGGATGGTAGAGGATGCAATGGCGGGTAAAATTAAACTCGATCCCTTCATCACTCACAAGCTGCCGCTGGAAAGCATCAACGAAGCCTTTGACCTGATGCATGAAGGCAAATCAATCCGTACCGTGATCCATTTCGGCGACAAATAGCCTTTCGCTGCAACACGTTACGATAAAAAAAGCAGGTTGGCGAATGAATCGGCAACCTGCTTTTTTACTTTTTAAGCTGAATGAATCAGTGACAGCAATTACTCGCTCAGCGGTGTTTCAACTGCGGGTTTGATTATTCGGTGACGTTTCAACTCTCGGCGATACAGCATGTAACGCATGGTATGCAGCACCACCAGTCCTAGCGCGACGCGAATGTTCCACGCGATAGCCGCACCAAGAATGCCGTAATGATGTGTCATCCAAGGCAGATAAATCACATACAAAATCAAATCGACAATCATGCTGACGGCCATAATCCACGGCTTGCCGCAGGCCTGAATCCAGATAAACGCCGGTTGCACCAAACCGTGCATCAGATAGCCAATCAGGAACAGCGAGAAGATAACCCAAGAATGTGCGGCGAAATCAGGACTTATCCAAACGCTCAGGAACCATTTTGAAAGGAATATCCCGGCTATTGCAGGCCCTACCAGCACGACAAAAATCCCCAGTAACACTTTATTAAAGTAACTGTTTGCGGCGCGAACGTCGGTAGCGATTTTAGAAACCAGTACCGGGAACAGCACACCGCAGGCACTGACCGTTACAATAGCAACACGCGAAACCACATCGTAAGGCGTGGTGTAGTAGGCAAACATGGTGGCGCCGACAATCGAGGCAACAAAGAAACGGTCAATATAGAGAATAATTGGCGCAATAATATTGCCCACTGATATCCAGCCGCCATATTTGACCAGCTCAGTGGTAATCGCTTTATTCAGCTTTACGCTCAGGAGTTTAATTGATGTGATTTTTCGAATTTCACTGGTCATCATCATATAAAACACCACCGCCATGATGCAGCGCAGCAGGCACAGGGACAGTGTGAGGTAAAACAGACTCGGCGTGTAGAACGAAATAATAACCGGTGCTAAATACATCAATATTGAGAAAGGAGCTTTCCCGATACTGATTTTTTTGAAAGCGCCAAACGCCTCCATCACACCAACAAAAACGGTTTGAGCAATAACGAAAGGTAAACTGATAGCGATAATACGCATGCTGCCAGCGGTTTCCTGACGAATCTCATCGGTTGATACGTGGAACAAATGGACTGCAATCCACTGGCTTTCAACCCAAAAAAGTACGGAGATAATCAGGATAACCCCGGTGATGATGTACCAGCCGGTTTTAATCACCGTTAAGATTGCCACGTCATTCTTCTCGTCGAGATATTTTCTCACCGAGTTGGTAACGGAGCGGGTAATACCAAAGTCAAAAATGGTGACTGAGCCGATGATGACAATTATCAGCGAAAGAACCCCAAAGCGCTCAAGGCCGGTATGCCTCAGTAACACCGGGATCATGACTATAGCGACAAGCACCGGCAGAGCATAACCCAGGAAGTTCCAAGATATATTTCTTAAAAAAGCGCTGCTGAACAGTTTCGCTATGTATCGTTTCATCGTTAACGTTCAATCTGTGTGGTCTAGCTATTAAACAAAAAAGCAGTGCTAATGAGCACTGCAAGCTTGTCGCCCCACCCTGAAGTGGGGGGACAGGAGGCGAGGAGTTAACCTTCGAACTTATTACAGGCATCGATAATGAGTTGAACATCCGCCTCTGACAGCGAAGGGTCGGCAGGTAAACTTAAAATCTGATTGTGAATGGCTTCGTTGAGCGGGAAACTCAAATGGTTCATCTCTGCATATGCCGGCTGTTTGTATGGAGGCAAAGGATAGTGGATCAACGATTCAATCCCTTGGTCATGCAGATATTTCTTCAGCGCGTCACGGTGTTTGCTACGAACCACAAACAGATGCCAGGTATGCTGCTCACGGCTGGCAACCAGAGGTAGAGCAATCAGCGGATTTTTAATTCCTGCGAGATAACGCTCTGCAACGGAACGACGGCATTCGACTTCAGGCCAGAAATGCTTGAGTTTGACGCTTAACAATGCGGCCTGCATCTCGCTTAGACGGCTATTAACCCCTTGATAAAGATTGTAATAACGTTCTTTCGAACCATAATTACGCAAAGCGCGCAGAGCGGCGTCCAATTCTTCGTCATTGGTGGTTGCAGCACCGGAATCACCTAATGCACCCAGGTTTTTACTCGGATAGAAGCTAAATGCGGAAGCATCGCCCCAATAGCCGACGCGCTTGCCATCGATACTGGCACCGTGTGACTGGGAGCAGTCTTCCAAAACCAGCAGATTATTTTCACCAGCGATTTGCATGATTTCTGGCATCGGCGAAGCATAACTGAAGTGGTTTACTGAATTTGGCCACCTGAACAGAGGTGATATGCTCACCTCAGAACAACACAGGTGCTCCAATGAAAAGAAGAAATTTTAGTCCTGAATTCAAACGCGAATCTGCTCAGCTGGTTGTCGATCAAAACTACACCGTCTCTGATGCCGCTAAGGCTATGGATGTAGGTCTTTCCACGATGACGAAATGGGTCAAACAACTGCGTGATGAGCGTCAGGGCAAAACGCCAAAAGCTTCCCCGATAACGCCGGAACAAATCGAAATACGTGAGCTCAGGAAGAAGATGCAACGTATTGAAATGGAAAATGAAATATTAAAAAAGGCTACCGCGCTCTTGATGTCAGACTCCCTGAACAGTTCTCGATAATCGGGAAACTCAGGGCGCGTTATCCTGTGGCCACACTCTGCCATGTGTTCGGGGTTCATCGCAGCAGCTACAAATACTGGAAAAACCGTCCTGAAAAGCCAGACGGCAGACGGGCTATATTACGCAGTCAGGTACTTGAGCTGCATGGCATCAGCCACGGTTCGGCCGGAGCAAGAAGCATCGCCACAATGGCAACCCAGAGAGGCTACCAGATGGGGCGCTGGCTTGCTGGCAGGCTCATGAAAGAGCTGGGACTGGTCAGTTGCCAGCAGCCGACTCACCGGTATAAACGTGGCGGTCATGAGCACGTTGCTATCCCGAACCATCTTGAGCGACAGTTCGCCGTAACGGAGCCCAACCAGGTGTGGTGCGGTGATGTGACCTATATCTGGACAGGTAAACGCTGGGCGTACCTCGCCGTTGTTCTCGACCTGTTCGCAAGAAAACCAGTGGGTTGGGCAATGTCGTTCTCGCCGGACAGCAGACTCACCATGAAAGCGCTGGAAATGGCATGGGAAACTCGCGGTAAGCCCGTCGGGGTGATGTTCCACAGCGACCAGGGTAGTCATTATACAAGCAGGCAGTTCCGGCAGTTACTGTGGCGATACAGGATCAGACAGAGTATGAGCCGGCGCGGAAACTGCTGGGATAACAGCCCAATGGAGCGCTTCTTCAGGAGTCTGAAGAACGAATGGGTGCCGGTGACGGGTTACGTAAGCTTCAGCGATGCAGCTCACGCCATAACGGACTATATCGTTGGATATTACAGTGTACTAAGACCGCACGAATATAATGGTGGGTTACCACCAAACGAATCGGAAAACCGATACTGGAAAAACTCTAACGCGGTGGCCAGTTTTTGTTGACCACTACAAACCGTATAAATGAACCGGCATGATAACGCGCGTTGCGGGAGTAATAGCATCACGAATTCTGCTTACGTCAATGTTATAGCTCTCTGCATCCGGCTCAACAAACACCGGCTTGAGATTGTTTTCAGTAATCGCAAGCACGCAGGCAATATAAGCATTGGCCTGAATGATCACTTCATCACCGTCTTTCAACTTTCCTAATAATTTCCACGCACGTAGAATTAGAACCAGCGCGTCCAGACCGGATGCCAAGCCAATACACGATTTTACCCCGCAAAACTCGGCAAACTGTTGCTCAAAACTGCGAACTTCCGGTCCAAGTATGTAGTAACCGGAATCAATGACGCGTGCAGCGGCTTCTTTTAACTCACCAGCGTACGGCGTATTAATTTGCTTGAGATTGAGGAAATTAATCATTTACGCATCCTTTTGAAGGGCAACATGCGAAATATAGTGTGCATTGTCTTTGTAGAAAGTTGCACGCATTACTGCGACATCAATGACATAGAATTCATTGGTTTCGTCTTCGCTGTGAAAGCGTTGAGATATCTTTTTAATAAAACGCAGGGCCGGTTTGTTGTCTTTGCGAGCATCAATAATGATGCTTTTGAACCCCATGTCGTTCAAAAGATCAACCATTAACAGAATGCTTTCGATAGCCGAAGTCAGCGTTTTGTTGTCATTCAGGATCCAGCTGCCAGCATTGACGATACTGGCTTCGTGGTCCATGTTGTAAGCACGAAGAGACCCTACAGGCTGCTCATTATCCAGTCGTTGAATAATGCAGTAAAATTCAGTACCGGCGGCTTCACGCTTTTTATATTCTTGCAGCCAGGCTTTCTGTTGCAGCGGATCGTTATCCACCGGGGTAAGAAACTGAACGCTCTTTGGAGCTACCCGTAAGCTATGAACGAACTCATAGTCACTGACTTCAACAGGCCTAAGTAGAATGGTTTTACCGTAGTAAACTTCACTCATTGTAAGCATTCGCCTCCGTAGTGAACAACTCGAGGTCATGAATGTAGTCTGATTTATCGTACTTCTCGCTGGCCAGCACGATCAAGGCACAATCTTTACTAAAATCATGCATTTCGATCCAGGTCATGTTGTTAACCAGTAAGCCTTTTGACGGACTGTCCAACCAGTGATCGCTGATTTTTTTGCCATCATTTAAACGAACTCGCAGCTTGCCGACCAGGCAAATCAGGAATTGCTTATCATTACGGTGTGCGTGAAATCCACGATTTTGATTCGTGTTAGTGTTGAAAATGTAAAACAGTCTTTTAATATCGAAAGGAACCTGATTCATAGACTCCACGCTGACTAAACAGCCGCGATCGTCGGTGAAGGTTACCAGATCAATCACCGAATGCTGTGGCGGTTGCAAAGATTCTGTTTCATCAATGTGTGTAAATAAATTCATAATAACGCCTCTAACCTTATGATTAGTTATGTTTGTAGGCTCCGGAGCGAACCGCATCAGCCAATTTTAGAACCATCGATTAAACAATGTGTTCTCTCATCGTATCCATTATGAAAACGGGTACGCTTCGACAGACATCCCTGGTTAAGAGAAATTTAGCGCTCGCGGGCTGCTGATTCTGTAACTGTCACGAATTCACCAGGACACCGCATAACTTATCGATAAAGTTTTTATTTTAATATAATAACATATTGAGATATTTAATAGCCCTTAGCGCAAGCTTGAGCACAATTAGGATATCTTCGATTTTTTAATTCTAGCTACTTATTGAATGTTTATATTCATATTAAATCTCTTTTATTTTTTCTTGAAAAATCTCACAACTTTTACTACTAATGCCTTGCCTGTGTTTAGGGTAAAATAAACTTTGTTAAAAAATGAGAATCTAAAATATATGCCCCAAAATAGTTTTCGATGATGGTGGTACACATATCTCATCACTAAAGGGTATACCGGCATAAATATGCTTTTACGTACTTTGAGATAGTCAGTATCACCGGTCCATGGCACCAGATTCTCCATATCAAGCGAACTTCTTTCGCCAGCATAAACACAGGCAAGATAACGCGCTTTTACTTCATTGTAGCCGTTAACCATGAGGATTTCTTCATAAGCCCCTTCATCATCATAGTTCTTAATGCTATTTACGACCTCTTCTACACTTTGTCGTTTTAACTTATCTGCTGGTGAATAACCCTGAACATTTGAAGTTAATCCGATCCCGCGCTTGCCTGATAACACCTGCTCGGCAAACGCCGTTCCGCCCGGGAAAGGATAGCTGTCAACATAAAAATCTGCCTCGCGAGACCGGGCAATAAATTGATCATACGGAAGCAGGCGTAATATTTGCAGGCGTTTTCCAAAGCGTAATTTTAGCGGCCATAGCCAAACATTGCCCGCAAAATTAATGCCAACCAGAGTAAAGATACCCTCTGGCCATGCAGTTAACAGTCGGTTAATCAACGGGCTCATATTTGCGCCACGAAAAGGCCGGAATTTCATGGCAGAGCCGGAGCTAAAGAAGTGCAGCGAAGGCTTGCTGCTTTCCACCGGTGGCTGCGATTCTGGTTTGATGTCCGCCACTGGAATGCCGAGGAAAGAAGTTTGGCCTGCAATCGTTTTAGTTAGATCAAGGCGTGCACCATAGCTACTGAGCTGGAAATAAAAATCAGCGATCGAACTTCCATAGGTGAAAGCGTGATCGGCATGATTGACAAAGTAAACGCTCAGTGGTCGGACTTTCTTGATCAGCCCACAGGCAACGACGGTCGCAATATCGTCGAAATGAATATGCAATACGATGCGTTGATACCGATTGCAAATATCTCGAATTTTAACCACCGCATCGAGAGGGCTCTCGGGAGCAATTTCATATACTTGCGAAAAGACATCGTTCAATCTCGTCCGCGCTTTGGCATCGGCACGTCGAGTAATGAGCAAGTCAGGTGGAATGTCATGCATATTTCCGAGTTTTTCCATCAATCGGGTATGACCACCGATGATAAAAGCTTCCGAGATAATATGCAGACAGTCTTTGGTAGTCTCTGGTTCAATGATGGCTGGCAGCGTATCATTAGCGCGATTAGTCAGCGTCATTTCAATTTGCGGATCGTCATATTGACCGATATCGATCATATGCAGCAAGGAACCATAAATCTCTGCAGCTTTCAGACTTTCATTAAAGTCTTGCCCGGTAAGTACTTTTTCTCTCAGAGGTTGAAGAAGTGTCTTCATATTAATCCCTAATTACCCGGCAGAAATTCATCTTTGAAATACTGAATAACTGCATTTTTTGCTTACTTCGCAATATGTCTCAAATACAGCCGGAATTAAATGCCCACGACATAAAACACGAAGAAGGAAACATTACGAAGCCACCCTGTCTTATGTACACCGCGCGTACTGTAAAGTTTAAAACGGGTGAAAAATCCTTTTTCGAATGACTCGACATAGTCAGACAATAGTTGTCTGTCTTCCGGTTTTAAAGCCGGGCTAAAATCTTCCAGGAATAACTTAGCCTGAATTCGAGTTTGCCTGATAATAGCGCGCGCCTTGACTAAACGCGTTTTGAAAGAAACGTTTAAAACTGCACTCAGTGATGCTGATTGCGCACCAAGCACGTTATTACCATGCTGACGATATAGGATCAGTGAGTTTTCAATAAAGCCGACACGACCTATGGCCTGAGCCAGCATCGCCATATACCAGTCATGCATTATCGACTCGCCGATGCGGCTATTGCGCGCCTTGCTGAACAACTCATGGTTGCAGGCCATTACGCAGCCGGTGACTGAATTATTGACCATCAGGCGGGCTAAGTCGGGAGCGCGATTTAAATTCTGGTAATCAAACATTGAGACATGCATCGGCGACAGGTTTTTGTCTGCTACGCACAGGTCAGAATGTAATAAAATGGGGCCTTGCTGCTGTTGCTCAAGCTCGACAAAACGATCCATAAACAGGCGCATTTTGTTAGGCAACCAAAGGTCATCCTGATCGCTGAAGAAAGTATAATCAGCCTCAGTATGCATAATCAGATAATTAAAGTTTTCGCGTACTCCGCCTTTTTTGCCATTATCCAACAGCTCTATTCGCGGGTCCAGCTGGTTAAAATGGTTAATAATTGCGGTGGTTTCGTCTGATGAATTATCATCGGAGACCAGAAGACGGCATTGATACTCGGGTAAATGAGTAAAGTTGAGCAAAATGGATTGAATCTGCTCTGTTACATATTTTGCGCCATTATATGTAGCCAGAATAACGTTTATTTTTTTCATGATGTCTCAACGCTAGAAGGTTATTTAGCGCGCTGGCGAAAATTCATTCATCAGCACGCTGTTTGACCTTTAGGCTGAGCTCCTTAATTACAATGCAATCAGTAAATTTATGCAATTAATAATGGAACTCAGGCTAAATTAAAATTTGCGAATAATATCCTGTAACGCTGCATCCCAATCAGACAATGCAACGCCTAAAGATTTTATTTTTTCCCCATCAAGCACTGAATAAGCTGGACGCTTTGCCGGAGTAGGGTATTGTTCTGTTGTCATCGCGGTGAGCGCAGGCTTTTTCTCAAGTCTTCCTTCAGCGACAGCGACATCAAAGATTTTATCGGCAAACTCGAACCACGAAACCTCACGATCGCCACCATAGTGATAAATCCCACCTGATGCTTCAACTTTAAGCAGAGTAATCAGCGCATTGGCTAAATCACCTGCATAAGTTGGACAACCGCGCTGGTCGCTGACAATGCCAAGGGCATCACGCGACTCTGCAAGTTTGACCATCGTTTTGACGAAGTTATTGCCGTATTCGCTGAACACCCAGGCAGTACGGACAACGGCTGCCTCTGGAAGCGCGGCCAAAGCCGCATTTTCACCGTCAAGTTTAGTTTTACCGTAAACGCCCAGTGGATTTGTTGCGTCGGTTTCAAGATAAGGGTGGTTGCCCTGACCATCAAACACATAGTCGGTAGAAACGTGGACGAGTTTTGCACCCACAGCACGAGCGGCCAGAGCCAGATTTTGCGGGCCTTGAGTGTTAACTTTTGCGGCCTGTTCTGGTTCGCTTTCTGCTTTGTCGACGGCGGTATAAGCGGCTGCGTTAACAATTGCATCAGGTTTCAGAGAGGAGACAATCTCTTCAACCTGTGATTTGTTGCTGATATCAAGCTCAGCTGATCCGAAGGCGTGCAGCTGCCAGCCTTCAGGTAAGCGATCCTGAAAACAGCGGCCTAATTGGCCGCTTGCTCCGGTGAGTAAAATTTTCATTTCACCAGTTCCTGCAAAGTCTTACCTAGCTTGTCTTTTGCCGACAGCAGAGGGTCCTCAATTGGCCATTCGATACCCACTTGTGGATCGTTCCAAAGCAGGCAACCTTCAAGCTCTGGAGCGTAGTAATCCGTACATTTATATTCAAAATCGGCCACATCAGACAGCACAACAAAACCGTGTGCCAGACCAGGAGGCACCCAGAACTGGGTTTTGTTTTCTTCCGACAGCAGTACACCGTACCATTGACCGTAAGACGCTGAATCCGGTCGAATATCCACGGCAACGTCGTAGACTTCGCCGCGAACTACGCGCACCAGTTTGCCCTGTGGGCGCTCGGTCTGGAAGTGCAGGCCACGCAATACGCCTTTGGACGAACGTGAATGGTTATCCTGAACAAAATCCAAATCGATATTTAGCATCTCCTGGTAGCGTTTTTTCTCAAACGTTTCCAGAAAGAAGCCACGGCTGTCACCAAAAACTTTAGGCTGAATTATTTTGACACCAACAAGGGGAGTATCAATGATTTCCATCTTAGATTTCCTTGGTTTCAATCAGCTGAGACAGGTATTTGCCATATCCGGTTTTAGCCAGAATCTTCGCCTGTTCTGCTACTTGCTCACGCGAAATCCAACCTTTACGGAAAGCAATTTCCTCTAGACAGGCCACTTTAAAGCCTTGGCGTTTCTCAATAGTGTGAATGAACTGGGAAGCCTCAAGCAGGCTGTCGTGCGTGCCGGTGTCTAACCAGGCAAATCCGCGACCCAACTGCTCGACTTTAAGTTTACCCGCATCCATATACATCTGGTTTAGCGTGGTAATTTCCAGCTCGCCGCGATGAGATGGTTTGATTTGCTTAGCCATTTCAACAACGTGATGATCGTAGAAGTAAAGACCGGTCACCGCCCAGTTAGAACGAGGCTCGGTTGGCTTTTCTTCGATAGAAATAGCACGATTTTCTTTATCAAACTCCACCACGCCAAAGCGTTCCGGGTCCAGAACCTGGTAGCCAAACACGGTTGCACCTTCACCGTTGTTTTGCACCGCGTGCTCGAGTTTACGACCAAAGCTTTCACCGAAGAAGATGTTATCACCGAGGACCAGCGCACAGGCTTCACCGTCAATAAACTCTTCACCGATGATAAATGCCTGAGCCAGGCCGTCTGGGCTTGGTTGGATAGCATAAGACAAGTTAATGCCGAATTGCGAACCATCGCCCAACAGGCGCACGAAACCTTCGTTATCTTCTGGCGTTGTAATAATCAGAATGTCTTTGATACCCGCCAGCATCAATACGGAAATTGGATAATAAACCATTGGTTTATCATAAATTGGGAGCAGTTGTTTCGACACACCGCGGGTAAGTGGGTATAAGCGTGTGCCAGAGCCGCCCGCCAGAATGATACCTTTCATTATGCTGTCACCTTAAATTTTTTACTTAGAAAGACCAAGACGCTCTGTCCAGGTGCCTGCTTTAATGGTATTTACCCACTCGAAGTTGCTCAGATACCATTCAACCGTTTTACGGATACCTGTTTCGAAAGTTTCTACCGGCTTCCAACCCAATTCGCGGTCGATTTTGCTGGCATCGATAGCATAACGCTTATCATGCCCAGGACGATCGGCAACCCAGGTAATCAAATCACGGTATTGCTTAACTCCCTCTGGTTTCTCGGGAGCCAGCTCTTCAAGTAAGTCGCAAATAGTGTTGACCACGTCAATATTCTGACGTTCGTTGTGACCACCGATGTTGTAGGTCTCACCGACTTCGCCTTCGGTAACAACTTTGTACAATGCACGAGCGTGGTCTTCAACATACAGCCAGTCGCGGATCTGATCGCCTTTGCCGTATACAGGTAGAGCTTTACCAGACAGTGCGTTCAGAATAATTAACGGGATCAGCTTCTCGGGGAAGTGATATGGGCCGTAGTTGTTTGAACAGTTGGTCACCAATGTTGGCAAGCCATAGGTACGTTTCCAGGCTCTGACCAAATGGTCGCTGGCAGCTTTGGTGGCTGAATACGGGCTGCTCGGAGAATATGGCGTTTCTTCGGTGAACAAGTCGTCAACACCGTGCAAATCGCCATACACTTCATCGGTAGAAATATGATGGAAGCGGAAAGCGGCTTTTTTGTCTTCAGACAGCGGTGTCCAATAGGCGCGCGCTGCTTCGAGCAGGGTGTAGGTGCCTACAACGTTGGTCTGCACAAAGGCCGCCGGGCCGTCGATTGAACGGTCAACGTGACTTTCTGCTGCCAGATGCATCATTGCATCGGGTTGGAATTCGGTGAAAACTTTGTTTACCGCTTCCGCATCACAAATATCAACCTGGGCAAAGTGATAGCGCGCGTCGTCGCTTACTGGCGCCAGTGAGGCGAGGTTACCCGCATAGCCAAGGTTATCAATAACCAGCACTTCATCCTTTGTGTGCTGAATAATGTGTCTTACGACGGCCGAACCAATAAAGCCGGCACCACCTGTTACGATAATTTTCATTGTGTCCTCAATAAATACGGTAATAGCAGCGGGGGGAATTATTTCCAATATCGCTTGTGCATACTCAATCTTTGATTCAAACCGAATGGCAGAGTTTTATAATTCTTCCCTAACTTATATCCGATAATCTTCATTGCATTGTTTATGCACGCCCGAGGTATTGAAATAATTCCATGTTTGAGCAGAAAGCGCAGCTCAGAAATAATAAACTTCTTACCTTCACCTCCAGCACCACCAAAGTTCTCAAAAATCCACTTCTCTTTGCCATGGAATACGCCAATATCAAAGTAGCGTTTAAACTCCTCGACAGGGGAGTAGTTATGAGAATGTCGGGCTTTCGCATCAGCGACATAAGCCACCTTGTAGCCGGCTAATACTGCTTTGGCAGCGAAGTACATATCTTCGCAGAGGATAGTATTTGACGGAAAACCACCGAGTTCCTTAAATACGGAAATACGGTACGCCGCGAATGAGTTAGAGGAAAAAACAGTTTTAAGACCAACACGATCAGCATCGGCCAAACTATAAACTTGACTTTGCGCGCGATAGTTAAAACTGCGGGCATGACTGGCAATTGGCGTTGCATCATGGTGCGGCAACTGTCGGCCATAGGCACAGGCAACTTGCGGATCTTTAAAAACCGCCACTAACTGCTCTAGGCTACCTTCTTCTAGGATGGCATCTTGAGTTAAAAAGATGACGATTTCGCTGTCCTCAGGTCCTAAACCAGCTAACACATTTCGTGTACCGCCATGATTAAACTCTTGAGAAGAAATACGAGTAACCTTGAACCCAGCCTGTTCGGCTAATAAATCAGTACTATCTTTACTACCGGAATCAATAACCTGAACATAAAGATCCGCAGAGGAAAATTTCTTTATGCTGTTTATCGACTCCTTCCATACTTCACCACCATTATAGGTGGGTATCGCCACAAAGTATTTCATCATCTATCCAGGTTGAGCCAGAGATGAGTAACAACCCCCACTCTGAACGGATGTCTTGCGGGGAATTAATGTTAATCCCAGTTATGAATATATTGTGCACTTTCAGCCATACTGTTAATACCGGTGATTGTTGGCAAGATGCTGCTAATTACGTTATTCCAACGCACAA
This sequence comes from Rouxiella sp. WC2420, assembly GCF_041200025.1. Taxonomy (NCBI): domain Bacteria; kingdom Pseudomonadati; phylum Pseudomonadota; class Gammaproteobacteria; order Enterobacterales; family Yersiniaceae; genus Rouxiella; species Rouxiella sp. WC2420. The sequence goes on from NZ_CP165628.1 coordinate 2,138,182, forward strand.
TTGGAGCTGTCGTAACATAGACGACATCATATGGCTGCAATTGGAAATTGGTGCTCAATAACATGGCTGAAGCATCTTTGGCTTTAAGCTGATAAATATCGGCAATTTTGCCTTTATCATTGCCCTGACCATTTTGAATACCGCGAATAACAAATACGCCCTGCGCATCGGCAAGATCCTGTGAAAGTCCGCCAGCATCGCCCAGCGCTTCGGCCAGTGTCATGCCGCTACGGTCCATCTTGAGAGTGCTTTGAGTGGTCACTTGTCCCATAACAAAGACTTTGAGATCGTCATTGCGAGGAACGTAAAGAATATCCCCCGGGTAGAGAAGGCGGTTTTGGGTTAGATCACCTCTTTGCATAAGCGCTTGCAATGATAGACGCTCGTCATGACCGTTATGTGTCAGCACCACATCACGCCAGTCTGCATCTTTGTCCAATCCTCCCGCGGCGTTAATTGCATCAACCACGGTAAGAGGAATATTGGTGATAGCCTGTTGGCCTGATGTAACCACTTGGCCAGTGACATAAACTTTTTGAGATCGGAAAGAAGCAACGCTTACATCAATTTGTGGGCTTTCAACATAAGTTGATAGACGCTTTTTAATGTCGGCGCGTATTTCTTCCAGAGTTAGACCCGCAACCTGAACTTTGCCGATATAAGGGTAGAATATCGTTCCATCAGACCCAACCCAGTTACCTGTATCACTTGCACTACGGTAGCCACCGGCCGGGGTGGTTAACTCTGGGTGATCATAAATGGTGATGGTTAAAATGTCACCGATGCCAACATGATATTGATAGTCTTTGAGAAGATTATTTAATTCAGGATTAGGACGAGAGATTACCTGAGGTGCCTGCATCCTATCGACCAACGTCGGAGTGATAGGGTAAACGTTTACCAGCTTGTCCAGGTCATAATCACTGTCTGGCACCTTAACGACATTTTTGCCGCCTGTTGATAAGCTTTGTCCAGGTATTACTGTACAACCGCCTAAAATACCCACAGCAAAGAATAGCGCAGAAAATTTAAACAGATTTTTGTGCATAGGTTCCAGACCATTTAGTTTTAAGAATTACTGTCTACATCATTTTTGGTTAGGTAAGCATAAATCTCAAAGAGGAAATACCAATACTTATAACCAGAAAATTGTAAGAAATAGCGCGTTATGCTGAAGTACCAGACCATTGCCGAGAAAAAGATATGCTACCGCCCTTGGCTCGTAGCTACCAATGCACTAAAAATGATGTATATAATCTCAGTAAAACTTCAGCCAACAGACAATAACAGCCCTTGATCTGCAAAGAAAATAACTTTGCTAAATTATTTCATCAGTCATGAAAGTCTAATGCCGCGAGGAAAGTATTATTACTTATCCAGCTTGATGTTTTGACATTTCTAGACTACGAAAACAATCATTGCTTGGTCAGTGGATGAATCCGAAATCATAATACAAAGTTTTCCGGTTATCACACCTCTTCCGTGAAAGTGAACTTTACTGTCAAATTCGCTTTAGCGGAAGCAGGGTACTGTAAAACCAATGTCTTAGGGGGTTTAAAACCCGCTTTTAAGACTTTACCTATAAGCAACATCCGACTATTTCCAAACAAATACTCTGGAAAGCTTAAGTTCATTGCTGCTGTACGTATATTTATTACTCGAAATATGAAGCTCATGCATCATTAAAAATTAAATAAGGAGCGTTATAAAAGTCGACAGCAACTGATGGTGATCTAAAATAACACTTTTGTTATTTTTTACAGATGAGAATAGAGCGATGGATTTTAACGTGCCGTCCGCACGAGCGCAGGTTACTTGCCCAGGCGATAAACGCTTTAAGGTAATCTCACTTTCTACAGGTTTAAGCAACGTTGTATCAGCCTCGTGACTATGTGAAGGGGCGCTTAACTAAGCACCGTCATATCGTGCCATGATAGCAAGTTGATAATGGCACAGCCAGAGCATTTTTTTTACGAAAGATTATAATTTTCAAGGTTTTTTGATTGCATTTTTGTGAAACTCAACCCTAGACCGCACATTTAGTATATATAATACGATTAAGCCTGCCGCGCAACACCTCAATGAGGTTAAAGTCGGAGTTTTTTTGAATAAACCAAACAAAATTTTGTATGGTCATCACTGGGCTATTGTAGTGGCTTATGTTTGAAAACCGCTTCAAAAGCTATTCCTCATCCTGAAATAACTGTCGATAGTGATGCAATAGTTCTAATTAGAAACAACCTTACGATTTCTTAACCTTATTATTAGACAATCGGTCAAAAAGAATTCGAATAATACTCGGCAATTGACACTGCGATTAATTTAACTGCAATTCGAGTCTATTTAGCACGGGGCTCTGCAAAATCTACTGCAAAAAATTCGGTCAAACTTGTCGCCAGGAAATTAGGTATTACCCGCTGGCCGAGTTCCGCTTAGCTGCGGCATGACTTTTCGTATCAGCTCCAGGAACTTCAATAGCCTTGCCGGATAATAGCTGGCATAGGGGTAAATTAAGTATACTGGCAGCGGCTTTGCTCCCCATTGCGGCAGAATATGCAGCAGACTGCCGTCGGCAATATTGTCACTGACAATCCATGCTGATACCAAAACCGCACCCAGCCCATTTTCAGCAGCCTTGCGAGCAGCATACAGGCTGTCGGTACTCATTCTTGGAGCAATATCGAACTGGTAACTTTGTCCGCTATCTTTATGTTGAAGAGTCACCTCGTTACGATAATAAGTGCTTAATGCAACCCAGGGCAGCACGGCCAAGTCTTCAATTCGTTGAATTTCAGGATATCGCGCCAGCAGTGCGGGGGAAGCTACGGCAATGCGCGGCACTTCAGCCAGCAGCACTGCTACCATGGAAGGGTCGGTGATTTCGCCCACCTGGATCATGCAGTCGATGTGTTCAGAGATAAAATCCGGCGTTCTGTCGTTGAGCATCCAGTCCACCGACATATTGCTATAGCGTTGCAGATATTCGGTCAGTGGGGCAATGAGCTGGTCCTGTCCAAAAGCGTGCGGGGCACGAACGCGTAAAGTTCCTTCCGGCTCATCAACAGTGCCGCGCAGCTCATCTTCCAGCGCGCTCCATTTTTCAATCAGCATCTTGGCGTGGCGATAGCAGCGCAGGCCGTCATCGGTTAGCTTCATGGCGTGAGTCGTTCGCAGGATCAGTTTTGCGCCCAGCATGCGCTCCAGCGTCTGTAACCGTCTGCTCACGGTAGGTTGGCTGGTCTGCATTTGCTGAGCCGCAGCCGAGAGACTGCCGCTTTCCACGATGCGTATAAAAGTATGCATCAGGTCTATGCGGTCTATGCCGCCAATTGAAGATATGCTCATACGTACTACGTATAACAGTTTTACCCTGGAGCTGACTACCACTATTGTGCCCGCTAATGGAAAATGCATCCGGTAATCACAATAACAATTCCCACCCACTTTAGTAGGACAATGATTATGTCTGAATTACAGGGCACACCTGACATCGCCGTTGAGGAAGAGCCCGCGCTTCCCGGAAAAATGGTATTTACCTTGGCCGCTGGGGCTGGCTTGAGCGTTGCTTCTATTTATTACTGTCAACCCATGCTGAGCATTATCGGGCCGGGGCTGAATGCAACGCTCACGGAAACCGGCATGGTGCCAACGCTAACGCAAATCGGTTACGCGTTGGGGATCCTGTTGCTGATCCCACTCGGCGACCGTTTCGATCGCCGGTTGATTATCATGATCAAAAGCTTGTTACTGACGATTGCGCTATTGATTTGTGGCTTTGCCCCCAACATTCACAGCCTGCTTCTCACCAGCCTGATGATTGGTGCAACAGCGACGCTGGCGCAGGACATCGTGCCTGCCTCCGCGGCATTGGCTCCGGCGGCGGTACGAGGGAAAACCGTCGGCACGGTGATGACCGGCTTACTGGTTGGGATCCTGCTTTCGCGCGTGGTCAGCGGCGTAGTCGCCGAATATTTTGGCTGGCGAGCTATGTACCAGCTGGCGGCCATCAGCGTGGCGCTTATCGGTATTGCCCTGTGGCGCGTATTGCCAAAATTTACGCCGGGCACCGGGATGAGTTATCCGGCCTTGCTGCTGTCGATGCGTCACCTGTGGCTGCAGTATAAAACGCTGCGCCGTGCCGCACTGGCACAGGGATTATTGTCAGTTGCCTTCAGCGCCTTCTGGTCAACGCTGGCCATTATGCTCAACAACACTTATCACCTGGGCAGCGGCGTTGCCGGTGCTTTCGGGTTAGCGGGTGCCGCAGGTGCACTGGCAGCACCGCTTGCCGGCAAACTGGCCGACAAACAGGGACCGGCCGCCGTCACGCAGATTGGCTCCGCGCTGGTGATGCTGTCTTTTGCTGCGATGTTCCTGCTGCCGCTGCTCTCTCCTCATGCCCAGCTGGCGCTAATTGTCCTCAGCGCCATTGGCTTTGACCTCGGCGTGCAGGCGTCGCTGGTCTCGCACCAGACGCTGGTTTATGGACTAGAACCGGCCGCGCGCGGTCGCCTCAACGCCTTGCTGTTTACCGTGGTGTTTATTGGCATGGCGGCAGGATCGGCGTTGGGCAGTAAAGCACTTGAGCTGGGAGGATGGCCGGGGGTCATTACGCTGGCGTGTCTGGCCGGAGCCGCCAGCCTGTTAGTGCGTTTCATGAGCCGTAAAATCTAGCCGCAGGCGCCGTTGAGCAGAGTTTACTCCAACGGCGCTTTTTTTGACCGGTACAACACTTTTAGACGCCTGTTCGCCACCTTATTTTCTCTCCACGGCACATACTGCTCACCCACCCACTAGTTCAAATTACTTTAAAAGTGTAGCCTGTGTGCAGGGTGCAACCACCACCGAGTTTTAGCAGAGGAAAAAACAATGACTATTGAGTATGCAATTGTAGCTGGCGGCTGTTTCTGGTGTACCGAAGCGGTATTTAAAGACGTTATCGGCGTTGAAACTGTAGAAAGCGGCTACATTGGCGGCACTACGCCTAATCCGACCTACGAACAGGTGTGCAGCGGCGAAACTGGCCATGCCGAAGCGATCCGTATTGGTTTCGATCCGGATAAGCTTAAATACGGCGACCTGCTGGATATCAGCTTCGCCACCCACGATCCTACCCAGCTGAATCGTCAGGGTAATGACATCGGCACTCAGTACCGTTCGGCTATTTTCCCGCTGAATGGTCAGCAGGAAGTCGAAGCCGTGGCCGCCATCGCGCGTGCGCAGGAGGATCACAATGTGCCGGTCGTGACCGCTATTGAACCTATTTCAACCTGGTATTCTGCCGAGAACTATCATCAGGATTACTGGGACGGTGCGGGCCAGCGCAATGGCTATTGCATGGCGGTGATCCCACCAAAACTGCAAAAGCTGCGTAAGAGCTTTGCCAACCGCACTAAATCGCTGCAAGAAAAATAATACCCTGTATTCTCTTCCCTCTTTATCGAGGGGAGAGTTTTTAATCCCGCAATAAATCGCTGAATCAACGCTGATGAGCAACGACTGGATTGATGTTCGCCATTCGCCCGAATACCAGATTGAAACTATTCAGGCGCATTTTGAAGGTCATGCCTATGATCCGCACTGGCATGACAGCTATCTGGTGGGCGTGACTCAGCAAGGCACCCAGCAGTTTCACTGCCGACGCAATAAAATCACCAGCACACCCGGCGACATCTTTTTACTGGAACCCGGCGAAATCCACGATGGCGACGCGCCTGCCGAAGGCGGATTCACCTATCAGACCTTTTATCTCAGTCCTGCCTGGCTTGACCGCGAAATCCGCCACCTGTTTCACCAGACGCCCAGTAGCTATGAACTGTCTTTTGCCAAAACGTTGCACAGCGATCCCCGCCTGGCGCAAAGCATTGCCCAGACTTTTCAGCTGCTCCATTTTGGCGAGTTTAAAATTGTGCAGCAAAGCGCACTGGATAATCTGCTCGCCCATCTCGCGCCACATATTCACTGGCGAGCCGAAGCCGCCAGCGCGCACGAGGCGATTTCCTGCGCCCATCAGGCCCGCGAAATTATGCACAGCCGCCTGCATGAGGACCTCTCCTTGCAGGACCTGGCCGTGATCACCCAGACCGATCGTTTCACGTTGACCCGCGCTTTCAAGAAGGCGTTTGGCATGGCGCCGCACGCCTATCTGGTGCAGCTGCGGCTGGCCGAGGCGCGAATTCGCCTGTCGCAGGGCGAGAAACCGGTTCAGGTTGCCGCCGAATTGGGATTTGCCGATCAGAGCCATCTTGGGCGCTGGTTTCGACGTGCCTATCGACTTTCTCCCGCGCAATATCGCCAAATCTGCACAAATCTTCCAGACTAAACCCGCTGCATACAAGACAATCAGCCTTTATTTGTGAGATGGAGTAAAGCCTAAATGTCTGCCGAATTATTGACTCAAGACACCCCTGAAAATCAATTTGCACTGCCAGAACGTCTGGTGATTGTGCTTAATCAGGATCTTCCCACTGGAAAGGCCGCCAATGCTGCCGCCGTATTGGCCATGACCCTCGGTCAGCGTCATCCAGAGCTGATTGGTGAACCGTTGGAGGTTGCAGACGGTAAATGCTACCCCGGACTCATCCCGCTCGGCATTAGCGTGCTCAGCGCTTCTGAGCTGGAGCTCACAAATTTACTCATCAGCGGCGGTGAAAAAGGCTACGACATGACGATTTTTCCGGCAGACGGACAGCAAACCACCAACTATCAACAGTTCCGTGAAGCGGTGGCAATGCAGACAGAACAGCAGCTTGTATTGTTGGGCGTGGCGATCGCCGGTGAGAAAAAAGGGGTCAGAAAGCTGGTCGGCAAGCTCGCTCTTTTTGCCTGAAATATGAAATTGATCACAAGCATCCCCGGCAGCACTGGGGATGTTTCGTTCAATAAATGCGCTGAATGGCAAAATATCGTACTGATAAGACGATTAATAGCGATTTAAAATGAGGTTTTTTTTGCCACACTCCAAGATAATAGGGTAGCATCTTCCGCCGTCGCCTTCGTTAACTCAAAATTAACCTTGGTAGGTCAAGAATAATACAGTGGTGAAAAGCCACGATAGGCGTCAGCAATTGCAATCGTTTGCTCATGTTGAAGGCCGGGCGTGAAAGAATTCTTTTGGAGAACAGGTAAGAAATGAAACGACATAAAAAAACTGCGGAAGAAAAACACGCAGCCAAAAGGCGTTGGCTGGATTCTCATGAGGAAGGTTATCACAAGAGCATGGGCAATCGTCAGGTTCAGATGATTGCTATCGGTGGTTCGATCGGTACTGGCCTGTTTTTAGGTGCCGGTGCGCGCTTGCAAATGGCCGGTCCGGCGTTGGCGCTGGTCTATCTGGTTTGTGGTATTTTCTCTTTCTTTATCCTTCGTGCATTGGGTGAACTGGTCCTGCACCGTCCAACCAGCGGCAGCTTTGTTTCTTATGCCCGCGAATTCCTTGGCGAAAAAGCCTCCTACGTTGCCGGTTGGATGTATTTCCTCAACTGGGCAATGACCGGCATTGTCGATATCACCGCCGTAGCGCTGTATATGCACTACTGGGGGACTTTCAGCGACGTTCCACAGTGGATGTTTGCTCTTGGCGCATTGGCAATTGTCGCCACCATGAACATGATAGGCGTCAAATGGTTCGCCGAAATGGAGTTCTGGTTTGCGCTGATTAAAGTTGCTGCGATTGCCGTATTCCTGATTGTTGGCGTGGTGTTCCTGGGCAGCGGTAAAGAGCTGGCGGGTCAACCTACCGGCTTGCATCTGATTACCGATAACGGCGGCATCTTCCCGCACGGGCTGTTACCGGCGCTAGTGTTAGTGCAGGGCGTGGTCTTTGCCTTTGCCGCCATTGAGCTTGTGGGCACTGCGGCGGGCGAAACCAAAAATCCTGAAAAAATTCTGCCGAAAGCGATTAACAGCGTTATCTGGCGTATCGCACTGTTCTATGTTGGTTCCGTTGTGCTGCTGGTTCTGCTGTTGCCGTGGAATGCCTATCAGGCAGGCCAAAGCCCGTTCGTGACCTTCTTCAGCAAGCTGGGTGTGCCTTACATCGGCACCATTATGAATATCGTGGTGCTGTCAGCGGCGCTGTCGAGCCTGAACTCTGGCCTGTACTCTACCGGTCGTATTCTGCGCTCCCTGTCGATGGGCGGTTCTGCCCCTAAGTTCATGTCGCGCATGAGCAAGCAGCAGGTCCCTTATGCCGGTATTCTGGTCACCGTTGCCATCTACATCGTTGGCGTCGTGCTGAACTACTATGTGCCGTCGCAGGTGTTTGAGATTGTACTGAACATTGCGTCACTGGGGATTCTTAGCTCGTGGGGCTTTATCGTGGTTTGCCAGATGAAACTGCGTAAGGCAATTAAAGAAGGCAAGGCGAAAGACGTGTCCTTCAAGATGCCAGGCGCGCCAGTGACCTCATGGCTGACCCTGCTGTTCCTGTTCAGCGTGCTGGTGCTGATGGCGTTTGACTATCCAAACGGTACCTACACCGTGGCGACCATTCCTCTGCTGGTTGTATTGCTGGTGTTTGGCTGGTTTGGTCTGCGTAACCGCGCGAAAGAAGTCAAAGCGCTGGAACAAGAACACGCAGAGAATTTTGACGCGAAATAAGGTTTAACCTTCTCGCCATCAATAGCCCCTGATCCTCTATAGGTTCGGGGGCTTTTTTTCAGAATCGGTTATGGCTTTGAGGTGATATTTACCGTTTCTATAGGGGCAGGTTTATCCGAGTTATCGACATTCGGATTAACCGGTTTGTCCTGAGAGGCAAAGATATCCAACGCCTGCTTTGTGATCGGCATTGGGGCTTTTGCGCCAGTCTGTTCAGGGATCAAAACCGGCACCGTAACTTCATAGCTCAGGCACAACCTTGGCCGTTGTTTCAACGACTGCCAAAAGTTGCTGATGCTGTTCATCTGCTCCGAACTTTGGATAAAACGGGCGTCATAATCAGGGAAATGGTTAAACTCGGGAATTTTCTCGAGATGATAGGTATCGAGCAGCGCAGTCACGATCCTGCTGGCGATAATAGCATTCTGGTTATTGGCAATAGTCTGCTGTGATGTTTTATCCCAAAAAATGATCAGATAGCTGCATTGAATGTGCAGATACCCATGATACAACTTCAGGGTATGACTATTTCGAATGTAACCGCGACTGCCGCTTTCCCCATTGCGCATAGAGGAGTTTTCTTTAACGTCATACAGATAGATACAAATCGTTGGGCCATCGGGAGTTTTGTCATCGTTTTCAGGCAGGTCATACCAGATGTCTATTTTTGCATCATTGATGACCTTATCTCTTTGAATTAATGCGGTAATTGCGCGATTAAGGGTGACTAAAAAGTGATTGTCGCCATCGTCATAGTTAGCATCATCCAACGTTATTTTTTCATCATGGTCATTTGAAGCCGAAATAGCCTCATTCTGTTTAGTGGCCTGCTCTGAACTTGGTTTGTTCGCCGCTAATTGCTCATCTGTTAACGCGCTTTTCTGCTCTCCCGGGGTTCCAGGACCTGTGCCATTTTCTTCACTCATCACATCACCTCATAAAATTAATGATAAATATTCAGATAACCCGTCCCAGCTTGGAAAGTTCGCGCTGCAGGGCCAGGTCGATATGTGCTTTGGTGACCACGCCGTCGTTGTTATCCTGTGCCAACCAACTGGCTAAAAGTGCAATATTGCGGATATTCGCGCCGGTAAGCGTTGTTTTGTGGGCTAATGCATTAAAGTGAACGTCGGCGGCTAACGTAATGTCCTTGGGCCAGATGTTGGCCCACATTTTCTGGCGCATCGCTATGTCAGGGGGGGTAAAGCGGGTAATAAAGGTCAAACGACGAGAAAAGGCCTGATCGAGATGCGAACGGTTGTTAGTTGCCAGCACCACCAGTCCCGGATAACTCTCCAGCCGCTGCAGCAAATAAGAGACCTCGATATTGGCATGGCGGTCCTGAGCGTCTTTCACCTCGCTGCGTTTACCAAACAGCGCATCGGCCTCGTCAAAGAACAGCACGCCCGCATCACTGGTCGCGAGATCAAACACTTTGGCCAGATTCTTCTCTGTTTCGCCGATGTATTTATTCACCACCGCCGAGAGGTCTACCTTGATCAAATCGACTTTCAGCTCGCGTGCCAGCACTTCCGCCGCCATGCTTTTACCCGTGCCTGAGTCGCCGTAAAACAGTGCGCTGATGCCGGTGCCGTAAACAATTTTCTTGTCAAAACCTTTACTGAGTATGCCGCCACGCTGACGAATGGCGGCCAGAATTTCGTTAAGCTGAAGTTGTAAATCGTCGCTGGCGATTAAATCATCAAAGGTTCGTGTTGGCTCGATACGCTGTGCCAAATTGCCAAAGTTCTGCTGTGCCCGCAAACGCAACGCCTTGTTAAAATCCTGGGCATTAATTTGCTCGCGCGTGGAGCTGTGCTGACGATACAGATCGGCCTCCTGCACCACGTGGCCTACTGATTCCGGGTTGAGGGTAAAGCGCGTAAGCAGGTCGGCAAAGTCAATACCCGGCTCAATCGCAAACTCTGCGGTGTTGGCCTGCAACAGCGCTACGCTCTGATCAAGGCTGTCTTTTTGCACGTTGAACACCATTTGCGGCATGCCCGCTAACCAGTCGGCGGCCGCGCCGTGGTTCTGCAATACCACGACGACTTGTTTTTCTGCCAGCAGGCGCTGGGAAAACTGCGGCAGCAGCAGAGCAGCCTGTTTGCCGATATCAGACAGGTTGCGCAGCAGCAGATATCCGCCACCCAGGGTTTTTTCGCGCAGAAGTAGCGTAAAAATGTTCCAGGCGTCCTCTTTGTCATCAGGTAATTGTGTAAAGTCCAGTGCCAGTATGCGCATATTACGTTGGCTGGCCGCCTGCGTTACGGCGGTAATACGGCTATCGTTCTCAATACCGGATAGACCAAGCTGGATGCTTTCTTCTTCGTGAGCCTCCAGGAATGTACCCAGTTGCGCGGTGAGAGCCGGTTGCGTCTGCATTGCGCCAGGAGCGGGTGATAGCCAGTTGGCACAGTGTGCAAGCTCGGTGGGCAAAACAGTATGGCCAAGTAAAAAATGATAAACCGCTGGCACCACCCGCAGCATTCTTTGATGATGAAAAGTCGTCGCCACGCCAGCGTTGTCAACGGAGGAGACAAGCCGGTGGCGAAAAAGCGGTGAATCCTCCAGCAGCGTTCTTTGTAGCTGACTCCGCTGGGCAACATTGCTGCAAAGTAGTGTGGCAAGGCAGTTGCTGGTTGGCCATTTCTTGTCGTTATCTTCCTGCAGGTAGCAAAAAACCGGGTGATAACGCGGGTCGAGCTCGGCAATCAGCGACAGCAGCAGCACGTGCCTTTCAACAACATTGAGTTTAAATCGGCTGAATAACTGACCTACCCGGTTGGAGGCATCAGCCTCTGCCTGCATGATAATTGGGCTAAGAATCGGTTCTGAAACAGCATCAGCCCAAACCGGAGCACCCTTAAGGGAAGCGTTTTGGGTGTCCAGCATCTCGTGAGACAGCAAAAAATCGTCCAGTTTTTGAGAGTTGTCTTCATTTGACGACAGCTTGACAAGTTGCCGCTGCAGCAGCAGGTCAATAGGCTCAATTTGCGCTAACAGGTTGTTTAAGCATTGGTTGTCTTCCTCTGATGCCGCTGTCATTGCAGGCTTTTCATACTCAATAATGTTTAACATAACCCTTCCCGTTGTTGTAATGTCAGACTGTTTTATAACCAGTTGACGAAAAGCGTTTCATCTAACCAGGGAAAACGCACTTCGCGCATCGGCCAAGTCAGGTCACGTAATAGAATATCGATAGCATCGTCATCGGCGGTCAACGTCCAACCGCGTTTCATAAGCGTCAGTTCACCGCCGCGCTGTAAAAACATTTGTCGAATATCGTTGGGTGAACAGCGGTGCAGGCTGGGAATAAGCATCGGTAGCGTGGAATGAAACAGGGTAATTTCTTGCTCGATAGCCTCATCGGGCGGAAACCATTCCAGCGCAGTGTCCTGCGGCCATCCGCACAGCCACTGTGTAAACGGCGTGCGCCATTCGGCTGCCATACCGTCTTGCCAGATAAGATGGTCTAGCCAGCACACCGCCTTATTGCGGGCTGTCTGTGAAATAAAGGCCTTGTTGTGGAGTAATCCCCATTGGTCGAACAGGCGCGGCAACAGCGGCCAAAGCAGAACGATCCCCGCATTGCTGACTGCCAATGGATCGTTCTCGACAAGATGTTTTACCTGGCTGAGGTCTTTGGACTCCGGGCGAGTGTGTTCGTCGGCATGTTCTGGTAATGCGCTGTCTTTGAGCGCGATAGTCTTTTCGATAGTGCTAAACGGAATGTCGCCCCGTTCGATCGACACCAAAGCCGGAAATTCTCTGAGCAGTGCGAGAGCGTGAGTTTTGGTCAGCTCTTTTTCAATATTTTTAAAACCCAGGGCGTACTGCAGCAGCGGCACCAGCTTCTCGCGCTCAGCGTGATTGAGCCCTGAAATCAGCGTGACGCTGAGTCGCGGCAGATTTTCCAGCTTTTTCATGCTGTACAACAAGATACGCGAATAGGCGGAGGAGGCGGTCAGCAGGATGCCAAGCCAGCGCTGCCATTCCCTCAACGAAGTTGGCCAGAGGATATCCTGTTCTGCCAGTGCCAGCGTGGGGTAACCGATTTGCTGGGTGAGGCGTTGCAGCACCATAAGCGCAATATCGCCAAGAGTAGAGTGGGGATTGTTTGCTGCCACTAACTGTCGCTCGTTGGCCGGTAATCCATCAATAAACCATTGTTGCAAACGTTTCAGTGCCGCAGGGCCAAAGGTTTGCAGCAGCCGCTGGCTGCCGCGCTTTTGCAGGCAATACTGCGCCAGTTGATAGCGCGCGTGTTCAAGAGCCACGGCGTCAAGATCGGGCATGGTGAAAAGCGACGGCATTGCACGCAGGTTCGTCAGGGGGGCAAGGCCCTGGCCTGAAGCCGATTGTCCGATGGGGGCAAGAGACAGCAACAGCATTAACCAGCCGTCTGCCCCTGCCGGAGTTGTCCATTCCTTAGGCCGTGCAAAAATACCGTTGGCTAAATAATCAGTCAGCAGGGTAAAGGGATTATCAGAGCCATTGCCTGGCGCACTTATTTCCAAAGCAGACGCTGCTTTATTATCCGGTCGTATTGGGTGAGTATTTTTTTCTAAAAATGCGCGCTGGACTGCGGGCGTCGATGCGTTAGACGCCGAGGTCAACGCCGCTGGCGTAAGAAAGCCCGGAAGTTGTTGTTTTATTTTTTCGTAGAGTTGATCTTCGAATTCATCCAAAGGAATATCGCCAAGGTCGAGCGTGATGGCGTCAATAATTTTATCACTCAACGGACTGTCGGCCTGGGATAATAATCTATGCAGCAAGCTTTTGATGCGATAATGAAATATTTCACTACACCGTTGTTGTATTTTTTTCGCCAATGCGTCATTAGTTCGCAGAGCAAAATGAATTTGTTCAATGACCTGGTTATTATTTGACAATATGCCCCCGAAGAACCCGCAAGCGTGCTGATTTATAGATTAATAATCTCAGTCTAGAATATTGGCCTAATATAAACAGGCGGAAGAGAGCCGCTTAGCCTGAGGTGAAATGCCGTGAACTAACCGCCCATTACCTGAAATTGGCTGGGCATAAACATGCCATTTCCTGGCAGCATTGGCGTTGGGTCAGGAACAGGGCTCGGCCCCGCAGGATTAATCGCCGGCGACAATCGGGTGAATAGCGCAATAAACTTTTGCCCCTTAACCATCATTGGCTTATTACCCGCGCTAATTGTCGGCAACATCTGCGGCGGCAAGAGCGAAACAATGGTCAGTTTACCCGTGCCGGGAGTAGTGAAAGCGCCATTGATATAGGTACAGTCGCCGCTTACTGTGAGGTGGTCGCCCATCACGCAGATATTTTTACCGCCAATTGTTGCCAGTCCGCTGCCGGTAATTTTAACCGGCCCAGTCATAGTGACAATCGCCGGGCCAAAGGCGGGATCAAACATCACTGTGTCACCGTTGCATAAAATAATATCTTTCATCGCCAGACCCCGGTCATATTTTCTTTAATATCCAACATACCGTACAGGCGATGTAATACATTATTGTCAAAAAGGTGATAGTTAATAATGATCGACAGTTTGCTCGGCGTAACGCGGTCTGAGGTAATGGTGATAACATCGACCACGACTCGTGGCTCATTATTCAGAATACTCACCGTTAGCGACTTTCTAATTTTCTCAAATAGCCCTTCGCCAATATTATCAAACATGTGTTGCATCAGGTCATTGCCGTATTCCATGCGCATAATACGTTCATAATATTGCGTACTTAAAAGAATGATCAGGCTTTGCTGCACGTCATTAACGCCCGAGCATAGCGTAACGCCGGATTTAACCTCGACGCCATTTTCAGTTGTTTCTTTGCCTTCTATGCAAAAAGTAGGAGGGAAAGCCCAACCTTGACCATAAATACCTTTGCTAATATCACTGTTCATATTGCATTTCTCCACTGAAGGGGGAAAGTTATGGGCCTAAATCGACTTTAGGACCCTTAATTTTGACGGTGCTCTGACCAGAAACTTCTACGCTGGCACCTTGAGCTTTGAAGGCGAGTGTTGCCTGTAGAGCCAGGCCCTGATCGGCGCTGACCTTCACTTCACCACCTTTTTGCGTCAGCGTTTTGTTGCCTTTAAGGGTGGTATCCATTGATTCAAGACTTAAGGCTTTTTTGGCCTTGATGGTATGATTCTCGCTGTTAACGTCGACCCCGGCAGTCGCCTCCAGCGTAATGTCTTTTTTGGCTTTCAGCGCAATATTGTCGGCGCTGCTAGAGAGGGCAACGCCGCTGTGCAGCAGCAGTTTCTCTTTAACGTTATCGATATTGATCTTCATCTCTTTGGCGTCGAGCAACAGAGTTTGCTTTTTCTCGGCGTTATCAAAGTTATTGTCGAATTGAATGTGCATCGCGGTGGCATCAAGCAGCAGCGACTGCTTTTTCTCCTCGGCGGCAACGTTGTTTTGCAAATGAACCTGCATTTTTTCCGCGTCCAATATCAATGACTGTTTTTTCTCCGCCTAAGCGAGATTATTTTGCAGATTGACGATCATCGCCTTGGCATCGAGCATCAGTGACTGATGATTCGCCTTTTCATCGGAAAAGTTTTCAAGATTTACCTGCGAAGTTTTGCGGTCAAACAGCAGGGACTGCTTTTCTTTTTCATGCACAAATACAAAACCGCGCTGCTCATTGTCTTTGGTATAGGCGAACGGTGGCTTGTTTTTAGCGTTATGCATGGAGCCAAGGATCACCGGATAACGCGGGTCGCCTTCAAAAAACGCAATCACTACCTCATCGTCTTTTTCAGGATAAAAACAGACCCCGCTGTCTTTGCTGGCGTAGGGCTGAGAGAATCGCGCCCATAAGGGAAGACTGTCTTTGCCCAGCGCGGGGATTTGCACCTGAATGCGAAACTGTTTGTCTTCTTTCATTTCGCCGACCACGCCCACAAACAGTCCTTCTGCTTTTGGCACCAAATCATAGTACTCGTCACCCGCCACCGCTGGCTCTAGGCCGGTGTGCAGCGTGGTGGTCCATTTACCGTTTTCAGCGTGATGGTTAATGCCGGTCAGCAGGGCCTTGCCGCTAAAGTGACTGCCAAAGCCGCTGAGTTCTACCGTATCGCCGAGCTTGTGCTTAATCGTGCCGGGCATTTCAAAATGGGCTTGAACGCCGCCTGCCAGCTCGGCATTCACCATGGCATTCGCCAGGGCGCTTTGTTCTTTATGGGTCAGCGGCATCGAGTAGAAGACATCCCAGGGCTGATCCCTAAGGGATTTTATTTTACCCGGATCAAAAGGACCGGTCCCCAGCGCAGGGGCTTTCGATTTGACCGAATTTAACAATTGCTTGTCGGTATCCCAGCTGTGAACATTTACCCCTTTGGCCATATCGACATAATGCGTTTGCCATTGCACGCTGTTGAGCATCATGCTGCCGCCTTTTGGCGTCAGCATGCCGTGAGGGAGAGCCGTCCCAATCTTGGGTTCAACCAACGCCAGCGAGGCTGGGTGAGGAAGCACCCAAACATCGTTGGCCTTAAGCCGCGTGCGCACAAATTGCCAGTCGGTGCAGTTGAGTTGCACCATTTGTTCATGCATCACGCCAAGCGTCGCGCTGGGCGCGACATGCAACTGTTCACTTTTAAGCAGCTGGCCGAAAATCTGCATGTCGGATTTATTAACAAATACCTGGCTACGCACCAGCGTTTGTAATGCAAATAGCCGGTGGCGAAGTTTAAGGTTGATTGTCGGCTTGCCATTTTTGACGCTTATCTTTTGTTGCGTGACGATGCCGGCGAACAGCAGCTCGCCTAGTTTGGTTATTTCGACTTCACTGCCCACTTCGCACGTTTTGGCGACCGTTGTCAGCGTATCGAACATTTTACTGTGCATCGCATTGGCAGGCAGAGTGTAGCTTAACGCTGCATAGGGAATCTGATTGACCGCGCTGGTGGTATCCAGCGAGATGAGAGTGGCAACCTTGGAGTCGAGCGTATGTTTGGTTTTGCCAAAGAGCACTGCAAAATTGTTCATAGGTCGACACCGGTAGAGGCTTTTAACAGCTGTTTCGGTTTCATGCCGTTAAGACTGTCAAGCTGCGGATTCATCTGCGCCAGCGCCAGATAGCTGGATTCCGCTGCCGCCATGGCAATAACTGAAGTCGCAGCAAGCACTGGCAGATAAGATTTTGCTTGAGGGATAATCGTATATCCTGGGGCATTTTTGCCGCTAATACCACTTTTTACCGGACGCGGGCAGGGGGTCAGTACCAGCGCGACTTCGGCACGAAGCGGCGATCCGTCGCGTCGGAACAGCTTGTAGGTCGTCGTCATATCGGTCATGCGCCAAAAAAGCGAGTCCATCTCTGACCACGACAGTTTGCCCCATTTTATCTCAAGAAAGCTGGTTTCACCGGTAGACCCGTTGATACTGGTACACAGCGCATTGAGATTAGTCACCTCCTGGCTTACCGAATGCTTACTGTCTTGCATGGTGTCAAACAGTAGCGTCACGTTGAGATTGCCGTTTTTAAGATGCCGAAACGAAGGGAAGGCTTTAGACTGATCCACCGGCACCATCGACTCATATTCCGCCTGATAACTGAAGTTGATAGACTCCGGGTTAAAAGTGGCGGTTACCGATCCCAATTCTTTGTGTGGTACGACGTCGCTGGCATAAGCCACGATAGTCAATTTTTCCAAAGCTTTGCTGAAAAGGGCCATTAGCGATTCTCCTGTTGATCTTTCAGCTGTTCGATCACCCGTTGCACAATCTCTGAAATCTGCTGATGGGGATCAAAATAATTAAGATGACCGCCTGCGGCAGGCAGTCCCGTGGGTTGCCCTTTGCTTTCACTGGTAATACGGGCTTCAATAGTCAGCTTACGGATCTCGATCATCAGGCTTTTACTCCGAACCAGTGCATATTTTCATAAGCCAGTTCCAGCGTATTGATTAATATTTTGTTGCTGTTGGCATCGAGGGTATCGGTATCCCAACGAACCGGAAGGGCTTTGGTTAGCGTCCAGCTACAGACCGGCGTATTGCGCTGGTTAAGCAATAAGATAACGATTGTGCTATGGCTGTCTCTATAGGCATCCAGCATCTGGTCGAAAACCAACGTCAGTGGGGTGACAACCATCACACCGCGTTCCAGCACAATATTTCCGTGGGTTACGTAGGTAGGAAGATGCAGGTTGCCGGTGTTATCGCCGCCCTCCTGCAAACTTTCAACATTAAGGGTTCGACCCAGACCGGAAATGCTTTGAAAGCTGAGGTCAAACGGGCTGGGTACATTTTTTAAAAAGAAGGTGGCGGTAAAACGATGTGCCACCATCGGTTCTGTTGCGTTCTTATAAATATTATTAGTATTCATCACTGGCTTACCTCGTACTGCTGTAACCCAGAATTAACCAAGGCAGTGGGTTGGTTAATTGAAAGGGTGAGTTTTAAATCGATAAACTCAACGGGGTTAAGGATTTTGACGGAGATAGTGATACGAATGATGCCGTGTTTAATATCTTCCACGGTCATGGTTTCATTCAGCCCCATTTCCAGCTTCCAGGCTTGTTCTTCACTGTCGCCAAATAATCCCCCGCTTTTCCATAGCTGACGCAGCCAGTCATTAGCCACGCCTTTATATTTGTACCAGGTCATTTCATTATTAGGTTCAAACATCATGAAATTCGCCAGCTCACGCATATTGCGTTCAATAAAGGTCATAAGGCGACGCTGTTGTATATAAAGCATCCCTTTAGTGGCATCACTTTGTAGCGTGCGGCAGCCCCATATCCGCGTACCAAACCCTGCAAAACTGAGAATGTAATTAAGCCGTGACGTCTTTGAGGCGGGTTCGTCATCAGTAAAAACATCATCGCCGTAAGACATATCAAACTGTGGGCTGACAATATGTTCAATCTCAAGGTTGGCTGGCGCTTTCCAGATGCCAACATCACGATCGGTTTTATACATCACTGCGGCAACGGCGGGCGAAGGGGGTAAAATAGCCCATTCTGAGGGTGTTAATGTTGCGTTGACGGGATAATCACAGACCAAATGCGGCCAATAGGCGGCGGCAAAACTGGTATTAACCTTACCCATTGCCGCCTTAAAGGCCTTGCAGGCTGCAATACTGGCCGGGGCGTCAATCAGGCAAAAAATATCCTTACGCACCGCAACCGCCTCTAATAAATGAGTCCAGAAGGCGGCATAATTTTTACCGGTTTTATCATCATCTTTTACAACGTCAAGCAGCTGTAGATCAGTTACGGCTAATAAGGTGATTTCAGGCTGTTGTAAAAGGGGGGCCAGAAGTGAGGCATAATCGGTCTGCGACGTCACGTTGATTAGCTCTGCGGTATAAGGCATTTCATAGACAAAACAGGGTCCGCCACCGTTATCAAAATAAAGTTTTAGCGCATTATTGGTGATGGGTTGCTTGTTAATTAAACTTTTGACGAAAACCGATAACGGATCGTAATCCGCGACTAATTGCAGTTTGCTGCTAAATGTAGATGCAGATGCAGATAAATAGATAAATACCGGTACCACCGTCTCGTTTTCACCGATGGGATGGTTTTCAATATTTTGATTGACAGCGATCGCCGGAATAATAGACATAAACAGTCCTTAAAATAAACGCCCGGTGAAAATAGCGGGGATAAACGTATCCCCGCAGTGAGCCATAGAATAAATGCCTGAACAGAAAGCGATACTCGTTACCTGCTTTAGCTATTGGCAACAAACTGACTGAACTCAAGAATAATAAACTCGGCCGGGCGCACGGCGGCGACACCGACTTTTACCACCATTTTACCCTGGTTGATATCTTCCTCACTCATGGTGCTGTTTAAGCCAATTTTAACAAAATAGGCCTCTTCGGGTTTGCTGCCAAATAGGCCGCCCTGCTGCCACAGGCTGTGCAGGTAGACGTCAATCGCCGAGCGGATTTTTTCCCAGGTGATGGGAACATTAGGTTCAAACATAGCAGGCTGCATCGCCGTTTTAATATCTACTTCAATGGCGTTAAACAGTCGACGTACCGGCACATAGCGCCAGTTAACATCACTACTCAGAGTCCGCGCGCCCCACACCAGCGTATCGCCATTGCGAAACTGGCGAATAACGTTGACGGCGCCAGCTGCATCATTAAGCACACCCTGCTGTGCATCGGTGATATTGAACTCAGGGGTCAGGCCGCCAACAATCGCCACGTTGGCCGGGGCTTTCCATACGCCGCGCAGGCTGTCGGTTTTGCAGTAAACGCCCGCTACGGCGGCAGAAGGCGAGACGTAAGAAACGGTGGGAATACCGTTTTCATCAGGCGGGAGATACTGCGTGGTTTTCAGGCCGGGGTAGTAAACGGCACCCTGATCTTTTCTTGCATAACCTTGGTATATTAATTTGGGATTGCCTACAAATTTACTGTCCTTATCAACGTTTGGAACTCCATCGTAGATGACAAAGATTTTATTCAAACTGCCTTGCCCGACAATTTTTTCAAACGATTCGCTTGGCGTTCCAGCCTGTACCAGCAGGGTCACATCTCCTTTGCCAAGTATGGCGTTAGCTAAATTGTCTAAATAACTTTTATCACTGCTGTTTTCATCAGGTGCGATATAACAGCGACCGCCGCCGTTATCGAAATAGCTGCGCATCGATTTTTCCAGCGCAGTCAGATAGTGCACCGATTTATCCGTGGGATAGAGCTTGATAAAGGATAACCAACTGTCAACAGCGGTAAGTATATGGATGGAATCAAGATCTGTAGACTTAAAGAAAATAACCGGTACAGCGGTAGCGCTGCTGCCGACCGACAGAGACAGAGAGGTGTCTTCTTTTACATAAACACCTGGATAATTAATAACTAAATCAGACATTTTAATTCCCTTCTATGTTTAAATCAGAAGCAGGTTTAAAACCCATTCACTGAATTAGTGATATTCAACCGACATACGATCGGCACGCAGCGACATTTCTTCAAAGGCTACGTCATTACTCGTGGCGTCAAAGGAAGGGGCAGAGAGTTTAGTGGGGAAGGCGTTAACCACGTTCCAGGTGATGTACGGTGTATTTCCGCTGGAGTCGGTCAGGGAAATAGAAATATCTTTCTTCTCTACCAGATTTGCCGAGATGCTATTTATCCATTGATAAAGCTGGGACTGTTTCTGCAGCAGGCCGCGCTTAAGAGTAATATTCATTGATGCTGTTTGACCAGGCATTTGAAATAAGCCACCGGTACCGTCTTTATATTCAATAACTTCAACAGACTGTTCAAGACCTGAAACGCTGTTAAATGCCATTTTGTCACCACCGACGGTAACAAGAAAACGATACGCGGTCATTGGGTAAGTGTTTTTAATTTCTTCAACTTTAGTTGCCATGATATTAATTCCTTAGAAATGCGTGATTGAAATATTAATAATGCTGCTGCTTGTCTTGATATATCAGCAGTGGCACAGTGCAACAACTAATATCTTGTGATTATGTAACGGTAACCGTTTTTAAAAAAGGTGGCACAGTGCCACCTGATAAAACAGAGAGAGAAATTTATTTTTGTAAAAATAAACTGCGCTCTGCCTGTCTGCGATGGGTTAGCCCAGCGAGCGGCTGGCCACCGGCTTTATTCCATTTACTTATTTCGTCGGCCGCGGCGGAATAGTCTGAGATATTAAATTTCTTTAATAGAGTAGATCCACCAAAGGCTTTTATGCCTAAATTAAAAATAAATGAGCACAGTGCATCAAACTGATTTTGCGTAATTGGCTGTAGCACCAGGGTATGCAGAGCATGTTCCACCGGCTTTAAATCATCCAGTAACATTAACACGGCGGTCGAGCCAGTAATGACGTCGTAAGGTTCAACGTGCAGCGTGTGACCATAGCCGATAGTCCAGATACCTACGCTGTCCTGATAGGCGTTTAATTTACAGCCCTCAAATTGTTTAATCAGCTCAACGCCAGCCGGACTAATATTCATTTTTTAAGTTCCTAATTAGGGGCATTTTTTAGAATGCTCGCCCGGAGGGTAATTAATAGTATTATTGTTCTGCATAGTTAATTTAAGGCGATCACCCTGCAAATAGATAGGTGGAAGCCTTCTCTTGTTTTAATTATTTAGGGAGGAAAACAAATCATTGGCGATATTTAATGATCTTGGATTCATTAATGTAAATTATTTGCGAAACTTATTTAGTCAAATCAGGGTCTGGAACAACCAAAGGATCAACAGGTGGCGCAATCATCGTCGGGAAGGGCAAATCCGTTACATTAGGGCCAATGGGCATAATAGGTACGGTTGGCTCATTTGGCGCAATCGGCACGTTGGGCACAGTGGGTACCACAGCCACTACCGGCAGCGGGGTTTGCACCTGTTTATTAAACTGGTCCTGCGCAATCTCCTGAGAAATCAGCATCGACGAGGTTTTTAATAGCAGCTCAAAGTCACTGCGCCAGGCGTTGACGTCGCCGTTGTTGTAAATATCGTTAAGCCATGCCAGACACAGTACATTAGAGCCGTCGCGAAACAGTTCGATACCCTGCGAGCGGGCAAAGATTGAGGCCAGCGCCGCCGAACTGCCGGAGGACAGGGCGGCGCTGCCTTTGTTTTCCCCGTTCGGTGCACCGGCCGACCCGCTGGCGCTGCCGGTGAGCATTGACGCCACATTGTCGGCGGCATCAGCGGGCGGTTCAGGGCAAATACGCAAATCGGCATTCGCACCGCTACGCGCATCCGGCACGATAATTATCGACCGCCGCTCGCTGGTCATGGTCGCCACCGTCGCCCCTTTAGGAGACACCACGCGAAAATCCAGCGGATATTCCGTCGGGCTGCGCCACGGCGGATATACCGAGGCACTTCCCAATAGATAGGCGCATATAAAAATGGCGGCAGCTAATAGGGTTATTTTTAGCATTGGGGGCCAATAAATTATTTGTTAAGGAAGAATGTCATATTTTATAGATTCAGACAAATATAAACCAGATTTTGATGCAGCTTGAGAAACTGACAAATAAACCTGAAGATGGGGATTTGAGGCTGATAGTCCTCCAATAGTATTGGCATAAATGTGCAATAGATATCTGTCTAGTGTTTTATTAAATTCCAAATCTGTGCTTAGTTGATATACTTTAGGATCATTTGGATAAATAATATTTAAAGCAACTGTTATATCTCCATCTGGATTGTTTGTGCGAATTGCAAACGTTACATAAGAATCATCATTCGAAACAAATCTAAATGTTAAATCAGTAGTTGGTATGTCCATAGAAATATCTAAACCATATCTACAGGTTTGCTTGGCGTGTAATTTAGTCTCTTTCTGGACTACATCAATGTATGTCTTCGCTCCATGACCCTTTATTGTGATGTCTCCTTGGTTAGAAACTTCGACTATGGAAGGATTTGTGGAGGTAAATTCTAGAGGAAGAAGAACATTATTTTCCAAATCTCTTCCCTTAATTTTATCCACAAGATTTATTTCGTATGTTTTTTTACTTCCTATTCTAAAATCTACATCCGGCGGTGGAGTTAATCCATTGCTTTTTATAGGCTTTATCTTCACTGACACCTCTACAGGAGGTGCAGGGTTTTTTACTCGCGTAGAAAGTTCTGTAACTGAGATGGTTATTGGATCAGGTAACCATTTGGTAAAAGTTAAAATACCTTTTTCAGTATCTAAATTAATTCCTTTTTCTGTTGCATCTTTAATTATTGCATATTTTTTAACACCCCCGTTACCCCCTTTAACATCTAAAGTGAGTGTGTTATCTTTGGAGATTTCAGATATTATCTTTTCGATAGGCGAATCTATTGCCAAATTAACACTCTTCCTTGTTTCTGCATTATTCGCAGGTTCAGCCTCAAACGGATAAAACTCAAGTGCTTCAGTGCTTAAATCCCAATAGCCAACGGTGTAAACAAAATCTTTCGTACCAATATAAACCATAATTGCATTGGCGGTTAGGTATTTACCCTTTGCATCTTTTGTTGCTGTTTGACCTGGACCAGATAGTTTTCCCGCAAAAGCATAAAACCCTGGTGTATGAAAGTTAGATGATTTTATACCATAATCGGCATCAAAACTATTATCTGCATAATCAATAATACCGTCTTCACTCCAAAAGCTGGCTAAGGTATCTAAGGTGAAGCGTGTACTATCGTAATAAAGCCCATAATCGTTTTCTATGTATGAAAAATTAATCCTTAAGTTATCATTAGTGGGTCTTACTGAAACTTTACTGGAGTCTTTAATATAAGTTGTTAGTTTTGCTTGAAGCTTATTTTTAGCATTAAAAATGGCCTTTTGGCCAAAATCATTGGCAACATTAACCAGCCGAGTAATAGGGGCATCCCAATCTTCAGTTGCACTAAGTGATTCTGTCGTATTACTAGGTACTATTTTCTTATCAATAGCATTTGTAACCGTTTTAACGAGTGCATTGACAAATTTAGATTTACTCCCCGCTTTAATGTCATCAATGGCAGCAGGCGTCAGAGTCAGCTCCCCTTGAGCATTAATAGTAAGATTATTATCCCCAGTTGCCAGATTGATTTTCAAACCTTCAGTGGTTTTTATCAACCCTGATTTGCTTGTAGTGCTAGGTGCTGGGATATTGACATCTAAAACGTTTCCTGTAGTTGTAAGCCCGGAACCAATATCTAGTTCAATGCCAAGCTCACCTAGCTTTAATCCTTTACTGACTTTAAGGGTAAGCTGCTTGTCAACAAGCTCTACACCTGGCCAGGGCTTAACCTGAATAATGTTTCCATTAGTAACTTCTATACCTTGACCGGAAGCAACCTCGATACTTACACCATTTGAATCAACTTTTACACCTGTTCCAGCTTTTACACCTAGACCCGTATCGGAAATGGTTAAACCTGATTCGTTAACAAGCTTAACCTCTAAGACTTTTTGGCCATTAAAATCCAATCCGCTTAACGGTGTTCGGGAGGTGCCATTCTCATTCAAGCCTAATGCAGTGTTTGCGGTATTAGCGAGATTAATAAGGTTGGAAAAATCCGTTTCATTAGGAATTAATCCAGTAACGAATTTGCCTTTTAGTGCTTGTAGTTCTTGTAGTTTGCTTTTGTTATCGCTAGCCATTTTTTAATTCCTAATAAGCAGGTAAAACTAATAAGTGCAATTGAATAGGGAGCGTTAGCCATATTCATTCGCTATGATGTTTATATAAGGAAACTATCACTTATATATTATCGATATTGACCGTGAGGAAACCATCTTTGACACATAGTACCTCGCTATGCTTAATATTAAGTTCACTTCCGGCAAAGACTAACCCCGATAATGTCGGAGTCAGTTTGATTTCTATGTGGTTGCCGTTGAAGAACAGGCCACTGCCAATTGTTACCGCGAGCATTTCATCTTTATTTTTGTCAGGCGCAGCATCATTCTTTTTTGCGAATGTGATAGGCGCTACGGCTAATAGCCCGTGAAAATCTTTAGCAATACCGGAATTAGGCGCTAAATTAAGAGCAAGTTTACCTTTATCGTCTGTGATACCTTGCCCGGTATTCAAAGCAAGCGATTCACCGGCTTTAAACCCTATGCCGAAGTCAATTTGAAGATCAGACCCAGATTTGTCTGTTCGGTCAATTAGCTTAAGCCCGCCGTTTGGCGATATTTGCAGTGATATACGTTGATTCTTGTCGATAGTTAGGCTGGGTGATCTAACGACTGAATCATTTAGCCCCAATCTGGTATTTGCTAGTGCACACACGTTAATTAAACTGTCGAAGTCATCTTGAGTGGGCACACATAAAGCCTTGAATTTATCTCTTATACTTTCGGATGTCTCAGGCGGCAGCGTCGATGGTGTGGTTTTTATATTCATAATATTCACCTTGGGTTTTGATTGTTTAAACCGATGTTACCGGGGCGACAAAGAAAATGTCCGTATCCTGCAGTGCATAAGCCTTTTCTGCCTCTGTTGCTAGGTTTTTTGCAGTATCAACAGAACTTTTTTCGGTTGCAGCATCATATACTCGCATAACGCCTATTCCTGGGAAGTTATCCCTTGGACGCTGGCCTAATGAAAGCATTTCCAATATTGCGTAGGCATCACCGCCAAGTTGGAAGCTGTTGTTTTGCCATCTCTGATATGCATCACTAAAGGTATTAAATTGTCCCGAGTCCAGATAATGGATCTGGGGATTCAAATGTATCGGAATCTCTTCTTTAATAACCTGCTCAATCCAAATGGCTAACTCATTATTCTTATCTAACCTGGATGAATCATTTCCTTGAGTATCTAGCCATGATCTGGGGAAAATACAGCTTAGCGTAGATGAAAATGGTTCATTGGATTTTTCTGGCTTAATTTCATAGTAGTACCTTACCTTTTCAGTAAAAACTACGTCACTATCAAAGCTAAAGGTATTATTTACCCTATCAACTGTAGTAATTGTACTGGTTAAAGGCTTTATTGTTCTTAAATCTGGGTTTTTAGGATCTGTGGATGTTTCAAATTGATAAAATGAAATTGTAACGCCAGCTTGAAGCCAGTCCGGCAAGGTTTTAACACTCTTGATTGTCCGGTTATTAATTGATTCTGAACTTATTGGTGTGCGATTGTTCTGCAACCATGCTGACGCAAAGGATAATATTTTTTTCTTGAATAATGTAGTGTCAATAATACGTTCGAGATTTTCGCTCAGCCGCGGGTCGTCTGCGCAATAGAATTTTATTGAATTTTTATCGCTATCAAGGAGTTCAATGCCACGTATCAAAAGGTTTTTGTAGAACACGCTTTTATTTTCTTTACTGCCGTTAGTTTTAGGTATTAGCTCAATATCAGCCAGCATGCCTACTTTAAAATCTGTATTATTATCAACTGTTAATTTTAGGCCTGATAACCCAGATTTTTTATCGATGAATTTTTCGGTTAATGTAATTAAGGATGTTTTTGCGCCTGTATCCAGCATGTTCGGCATCGGGGGCAGCAATTGTCTGTTCTCAACAATGTAAAATGGTAGTGTGCTCATTTTTTGTGTACTTGGTACATTACCCTCTTTTTTGGCAAAGAGTTCCACCCCCCGCCCCAGACGGGCAGCAATAATACGCTGCAAGCCTGAAATACCGTGAATGTCTATATTGCCGCGGCTGTAATTAATCTCAGGATTTTGCCTTAAGAATCCGTATTGTACGTCTCTGTATTCATTGCTATCGTAATTTTTAATCAGTGTTCGATCGGCTCGGCTATTGCCGAAGTAGTTAAGAAGATAACTTGTAATACCAAGCTCACTTTCTGGAGAATAAAAAAGCTTCGATGATTGACCGTAAATGTTTATTTTATCTTTATCTTCTAAAAAGGATATAGCCCGAATAGACGATGTGAAATTAAGTAGTGTCAACCAGTTAGTTTTTCCAAAAGTTGTACTATCACGCTCAAACGTCAGCGCTTCGGGCAATAACATCATCTTACTTTGCTGCAAGTAATTCCATGACTCGAAAGGGAATAAATACAAAGCCAAATTTTTTGCAGCAGAAGAGAGTTTGCTTTGTTTTAAACCATAGGCCGCAGGCAAAAAATTAGAGGCCGGGTAATAAGCGTCTGGATTACGATATTTACCCGCAGGAATAGGGGCGTCGGGTAACTTTGTGGCTTTATTACGGTTAAATAACAGAGGTGCCGCCGCCTCAACATAGTTTTCAAGCGGGAGTATCTGGCCCTTTTTAGTAAAGGTCACACATTGTTTGATTGCCTGTTGCACACTAGATTCATCCACTCCCCAGGCAAGGGGATAATGGTTTGTTTCTACTGTTAATTTCCAATTTTTATCTTTGTCTACGCCCAACGCCTGCACAGACTTAACACCAGGTACTTGCAGCAAACTTTTTGCTAATACACTAATATCAAGCTCGTAATTCCCCATGGCTTCTCGCGTAGCGGGTAATGCCTCTATCCAGCCGTAGTCAAGCTTGGGACCTTCAATAAGATCATTACTGTTAATGCCCTGGCTGTTTAAGCGACTGTTGCTACGCACGGTTTGTGGACTGACCCTGTCCTCCACTTGTAAAACAACTTGGTTTAAGGTGGTCTGATAATCGATCCAGTCGTCCGTAAGCTCCAGGCTGATTATGATTTTTTGTGGTGTAGCGTCTAAACGCTTTGGTTCACGGAAGCTTTCACACAGGTGCCGGTTTGCCGCCAGATACTTAACAAGAGCGGCGTGGGCTACTTCATCATCAACGCCGCGGTTAAGTTGATAGTTAACCTCATAGTCTCCGACGACGTGAAAATTATTGTCATCAGCTGTTTTAAACAAAAAATGGCCAGTAGTCTGGTCATAACTGTACTGATATTGTTCAGCCACTTTAACAACGGGGGTTATTTGAACATCACTAAAGTAAAATTTTGACTCATTCTTTGAATCATTACAAAGATCTAAAATGCCACGGCGATAGTCATCCAGCGTAATCGGTGCACATGTCAGTACATCTCGTGGACCAAAGTTGCTGGGGAAAATAGTGCTACCTTGCGCTTTAGGCTGCAGCAAATCTTTAGCTGGAAACGTATGACGAAATGCAAGATCCGCGGTGCTCCAGGTCAGCGCCTGTAAAAGAGTCACGCCAGGATCATGTTCACCTTTATCGGTCCAGATATTTCCTGAGTAGCGCTGAATATCATCCAGGCTTTTTTCAAGCAAAGTATCGAAATGGATATTTTCGTAATTCGCTTTTCCACTATTATCGGGTAGTGACATATCGACTCCATAAATACGTTGATAATGGCCTCGAGAACGTTAATATCTTTCAGCCTATTGGAAGCTAAAATCATTAATCAGGTCTCTTGCATTGAAGTGAATATAGAGCAGCTATTGACGTAATAACAGGTGGAAAACTTCCGTTTTAATTGTTGTCTTCCGCCTGCTGGAAATGTGGCTTTCTTAACCCTTATTACTTGAACTTAATAGCGATAAAAGAACTTTTTTATCATTCTCAAGTTGTTGTATCTTGTCTTTTAGCTTTTCAATTTCAAGGGTTCCTTCCAGATTCTTTTTATAGTTGGCATTGTTGCCGCTGGTGTATTTGCTTTTCCAATTATAAAAAGTAGCTGGGGATATATTCATTATGTGACAGATATCAGAAATCTTTGCGCCTTTTTCAGCTTGGCCGACTATAAATTTCATTTCCTTTTCGCTAAATCTGCTTCTATTCATTATTCCTCCAACGGAATTGTCTTGTTCTTATGGGGTGTTCGCTTTTCCTGTTCCTAAATTCAGAACATTAAATTAAGTAAACTTTAACCATAGCAACAAGGTAACGTTAAGTCGCTAAATTAGAAGGAGTAATTAGATTTAATTTTTAGATTTCTGATCTGCCTTTGGGTTATACCAAAGGAAACGATCAACTTTTCGCGGTCAGAACCCTCCTTGATCGATAAATATATTGCCGCCCGGCGCAAGGATAGGAAGATGCCCCATTTGGAGGGAATTTCCATCTGGCCATTCACTTTTGCCAGCCTTCTCCAAAGAAGGTACTCATCATCTGGAATGACCATACCGGTGCTTTTTGCGAAGTGCAATGCGGTTTTTGGGAGGTATATCTTTCTTCCACCAAAGGTTTTTATCAGTACAAACATTGTAGAGAACCCACACAGGCCTGCCAGCTCTGAGGCGATATTAGGCAGGCTTGCGAGTACTTGAATCTTATTTTCATCACAAAAGCGCAGGCATGATTGGCTTTCAATAATTGAGCCATCAAATAGGTCACACCATAAGTTTTCCATAGATAAACCTCTTTATAGGGGAGATATCATTCAACTTTGCTTCCTGCAACCTACGATTTCCATTATTTGAAGGTATAAGTTTTAACGAATAAATTAATAATATGTATATATTTTTAAAAATCTATTATTAGAAAAATTATAAAATTTGATTTTCTAGAAATGACTAATTTAATGTTTTTAATGCAATTTATTTGTTTTTACGAAATCACACCACTACGGTCAAAGAAATTTTATGGGTATAAAGTGCTGATTAAATAAAATTAATGGGTGAAAATATCGTATTAAATTGTTTTTTTGGTGTGTTATGTTTCTTTTTTGAGTTTGTTCTTGTTTGTGACCTGTGCGGGTGTCGGTGCAGCGTAGAAGGTGGTGTAAAACCACCTACTGTATTAAGCCGTGAGTCACTATTTTAGATCGATACCTACAAATTAAATTAGTGAGAAAACGATGAGTTTAAAACTGGCAATGTACGGGGGGGTGTTTTTAATTTTAGGAATTTTATTATCTTTTCTGGGCTATTACCACAATAAAGCCAAGGCTCAGGGAGTTGAAATTACCCAGTTAATGCAGGAGAAAAACGAAGCGCAACTCATTATTACTACACAAATACAGCAAATTTCGGATTTTAATAAGATAAGTAAGGCTGAACAAGATGAAAAACAGCAGGTTGTACAGCAAAGCAATGAACGAATCGTGTATATCAGGACGGCCGCAAAAGCGAATCGCTGTAGCATGCAGCCTGTTCCTGTTGACGTTGTTAACCGGCTGCGGGAGCACGCAAACCAGATTCGTCAAGGTTCCGCCGGTGCCAATACCGGCCAGCCTACTGGCAGAGTGCCTGCCGCCGGTCATTGATCCGGATATCAACTACGAAGGCAGTTTGGTGTTAAACGAACAACTTCTGAGCGTGGTAGAAATCTGCAATAAACAGATTTCGGCGATCGCGCGCATTGAGGCTTTGCGCGTCAGCCCTGATGAAGCGGCATTAAAAGTGCCGTGATTGAGTACAGGGCATGCGGCGGGATGTCTTCCACCTATTTCTCAATGGCGTTAGCAACTAGGCTGATTTAATTGTTACATCTTACTTAATGGGAACACGATGATGTCAGAAAACACTGCCGAACCGCTCAATACCGTTGAACCGGATGGTCACAGCGACAAGAGTATCCCGTTTGTTTTTGATGATACCGATACCCGCTGGCATCTCACTCAGCTGGCTGAATACTGTTCGGTGATTCCTTATGAGCCGCTGAACCCAACCGCGACGCAGCCTTATGGTAAAACGCCGAACTGGGGCCAGGTGCTGTTTGGTCATGAGGTGGGCGAAGAGCGTCAGCAACTTATCAACCATTTGGTGAACCTGTACAACCATGGCGAACAGGGTGACGGCCTGTTACCGCCGCAGCAGGCCCTGTTGCTGGCCTGGCTTCGCCAGCTCGAGACGCCGCGTAAACTGTTGAACATGCTCCCCGCACTGCACAGGCAGCTTTATTATCGCGATTACCTTAAATTACAGCCCCAGCCGCCGGTTGCCGATTCGGTGATCCTGTCAATGGCACTCGACGACGGCCTGGTAGAAACCACCGTCAAAGCCAATACGCTTTTTGATGGCGGAACGGACACCTTGGGTAACCCGTTGCATTACGCCCTCGAACACGATTTGGTGGTTAATACCGGGCAGTTAACCGATTTGATAGAAGTAAACCCTGAAACAAAGCTCAAACGCACACTGATTGCTCTGCCAGACTGCAATTTGCCTCTGGGTGGGCAGTGGCTGTTTACTGATCTATCAGGCGACAAGAATAGTCTTGAGGGTGAACAACCCATCATTAATAGCGTGGTGGCAAGTGGTCAAGCCGCTCTGCCAGTGGCAGAAAAAATACGCAACGTGCGCTATTTCAGTCATCCCCATCTGTTATTGAGCAGCGGTACAAGAGTGATTAGTCTTAGCATTGCGGGATTAAGCAAAGAAATCGCGTCTACAATAAAAGTCGAACATTATCAGCAGGGGAAGTGGGTGAGCCTTAAAAACACATCCACGGCCGAAAACACGGTTGAAATTACCCTCACTCCCGGCGATAAGCCCCTATTGGCACCGCCTAACGTGGCTAAAGATCTTTCATTGCCCGCTACTGAATTTCCACTGCTTAAATTATCCAATACAGATGGCACGCCGGTGGGGAAAATCACCAGCATTCGCGTTGCGGTGACCGGCGCAGCAGTTTTATTCAGTACTGACGCGGGTGACAGTCGGCCAAATAAGCCCAGCCTGCCATTTGGTAATAGGGGCAAGGCGGGAAGCGGTTTTAATATCATGTCGCCTGACTGGGTAAATGCGGCGGAGAAATTTACGGTGACAATTAATCCGACCTGGATAGGATTGCCTTCCAGTGGGTTTATTGAAAATTATAAAAATTATCCCAAGTTAGCTGATGGCAGTGTAGACATTAATGATGACAGTAAATTCACCGTAAGCTCTTATTTATGCAAAACAGAGCAACAGATCGCACCCACCGACCAAAATGTTAAATTATTTAAAGCAAATGCCGGGAGCGCTCTACCACAAGGCTCTGAGTCAGGCTTGAAATTTGAGGTTACAGCGCGTGATTTCCCATACGCAACGGTTGACAGCAAAGACCCCCGCGACTGGCCTTGGTGGTTGCGTGTTTCATTGAACTCAACAGATTTTAAAGCCGATGAATATGACAAGCGGCCGTTTAAAACTTTCAATGTCGATGTAAAGCCTGATCCATCGAAACCCTCCGTTGAAATCCCTAACTTTGAAATAAAATCGCAGGTACTAGATAAAAATGATCCCAATGTGGTGGTGACTCCTGCAAAACTGGAGGGTGTTGATTCTACCAAAATCCCCATTTCACATCTGACTATCGATAAGATTGATCCAAAAGACTTATATTCCGCTCCTTATCTGCCGCAATGGAGCAGCGTAGCCGTTGATTTTAATTTTGCTGCTATGGACGTGACCGGCAGTCAATGGACGCAGGATGGTTTGGGGTATATGAGCGAGCCAAATCCCACTCCTGCAATGACACTCTTTGATTCTACCTCAACGTCACACACGTCAGACTCAAGCCCTGACGCAGGAAGCCTATGCCAGCTTTATCTCGGGTTCAGCCAGCTTCTGCCGCTGGCAAAAATCTCACTGTACTGGCAGCTGCGCACGCCGCTCAGCCATCAGCTGCTTTGGCAATATCTGGTTGCCAACAATCAATGGCGGTCGCTCGACGCCACGGTTGAGGATAATACTTTATCCCTTTCACGCTCTGGCCTGTGGTCGTGCGTGCTGCCTGCCGATGCGGCAACGCAATCAACCTTATTGCCGACCGGGAAACACTGGTTGAGGGCGGTCTTTACGGCGAATGCCGACGACAAAAAAGAGGGCAACCAACCGGGAAATTATCCGCTGCTTTACAGCGTAACGGCCAACGCGGGCAAGGCCACGCTGATAAATGCTGCCACCGTTGACGATGCGCACTTTGCCACGCCGCTTCTGGCTGACAGCGTTAAGGCCCCGGTTGAAGACCTGCCGGATATAGCAAAAATCACCCAGCGCGCCCCGTCGTTTGCCGGCAAAACGGCAGAAAATGACGATCAGTTTAATGATCGCGTTGCCCAGCGGCTGCGCCACCGCAATCGCGCGCTGAGCTGGAAGGATATTTCAACATTACTTACCGCCAAATACCCGGAGATCCAGGCGCTAAAAATGGGCGAGACCGACCGCAGTGAAAAAATTCTGGTCGTGATGCCTTACGTTAGCCACAGCGACAATAACGATCGACTGCGTCCGACAATAAACCAGGGGCGGCTCGCAGAGATGGCGAGCTACATTAAATCTCTCGGCACGCCGTGGCTGAGTCTTAAGGTGGTTAACCCGACTTATAAAGAGGTGCTCATTAGCTATGAGGTAAGTTTTGTAAAAGGAGTGATCCCGGCCTATGGCGATCAGCTGCTGAGGCGTGCCATTCAGCAGAGATTTATGCCGTGGGCAACGCATGATTCAAGCCGACAATTGCCCCTTGGCAATCGCATAAATTATTACGACATGCTGGCACTGCTTGAAAATCAGGATTATGTCGACAAGGTTGAGAGTTTAGTGTTGGGTGATTTGGCCACGGAGCCACAGCAGGTTCTGGTGATTAAGCCACGCTCAGACCCCAAACTGGTTTGTGTATTAGAAGGCTCTAATGATCTTGTGTTCCTTAACATTCTTGTTGATTTGTCAACCAGCGATATAGAGTACAAATTAATTGCGAACGATGGGATACATACAGAATGGCAGGAGAGACCTTATGCGAAAACTCGGCTTGAGGATAAGCAAGGGGAACTCATTGACGAGAAATTATATTTAGGCACTGACAGCACAATAAATGAAACTCGGTTTTTATCTCTTGATACTTGCGCCTTGTTGAAAATTTTCCATCCAGAAGCTAGTAGGGTAAAGGATAGTTCAGGAAAGAGTTTGTACCCAGAATCGAGGCCTTTATTGTGCTATGAGTTCTCAGACTTCAAGGTTGGCGAAGAAAGGACGATGTCATTTGCAAGGCGTGCTAGCTGGGAATTGCAAAACAAAAAAAACAACGTTTTGGTCAATATGTATTTTAATTATATTAATGGCTCGCTGGATGTCTGTATTGCTAACAAGATTATCCCCAGTGAAACCGATGAAGATTATATTTCTATTATAGTAAAAAGAAACGCAAGCCCTCCCTTTTCTTACCACTTTGGAAAGTATGCGACAGTCCAGTCTTTTGAATCTTTATCCCTTAAAGTAGGGGATGTTATTACCATAATGTGTAAGGTTGATGATTCTATTTTAAATTATAAGCAGTTTGATCAATCAAGTGTTCTAGTGCTAAAAAACTTATTTACTTCATTTACTGTAAAAGAGGGTGTCGGAAGATATATTTTATCAAACCCGATGTGAAGATATTAATCTCACTATTGATTGATACAAAAAGTAAGATTCCTTAATTTAACCTATAAACGGCATCTTGCCGCCTATTTATCCATTAAGTTTGCAGCTAGGCTGACTTAATGGATACATCTTAATTAATGGGAACACGATGATGTCAGAAAACAATGTCGAAACGCTCAAAATCGTCGAGTCGAAAGACATCAGCGACCCTGCTACCCCGTTTGTTTTTGATGATGCCGATACCCACTGGCATCTCACCCAACTGGCTGAATATTGTTCGGTTATTCCTTATCAGCCTTTGAATTCAGTGGATTATCAGTCCGATAAGGACTCATCGAACTGGGGTCAGGTGTTATTTGGTCATGAGGTGGGCGAAGAGCGTCAGCAACTCATTAACCATTTGGTGAACCTGTACAACCATGGCGAACAGGGTGACGGCCTGTTACCGCCGCAGCAGGCCCTGTTGCTGGCCTGGCTTCGCCAGCTAGAGACGCCGCGTAAACTGTTGAACATGCTTCCCGCACTGCACAGGCAGCTTTATTATCGCGATTACCTTAAATTACAGCCCCAGC
Organism: Rouxiella sp. WC2420; assembly: GCF_041200025.1. Classification (NCBI taxonomy): domain Bacteria; kingdom Pseudomonadati; phylum Pseudomonadota; class Gammaproteobacteria; order Enterobacterales; family Yersiniaceae; genus Rouxiella; species Rouxiella sp. WC2420. The sequence continues at coordinate 2,173,005 of NZ_CP165628.1, forward strand.
CGCCGGTTGCCGATTCGGTGATCCTGTCAATGGCACTCGACGACGGCCTGGTAGAAACCACCGTCAAAGCCAATACGCTTTTTGATGGCGGAACGGACACCTTGGGTAACCCGTTGCATTACGCCCTCGAACACGATTTGGTGGTTAATACCGGGCAGTTAACCGATTTGATAGAAGTAAACCCTGAAACAAAGCTCAAACGCACACTGATTGCCCTGCCAGACTGCAATTTGCCTCTGGGTGGGCAGTGGCTGTTTACTGATCAATCAGGCGACAAGAGTAGTCTCGAGGGTGAACAACCCATCATTAATAGCGTGGTGGCAAGTGGTCAAGCCGCTCTGCCAGTGGCAGAAAAAATACGCAACGTGCGCTATTTCAGTCATCCCCATCTGTTATTGAGCAGCGGTACAAGAGTGATTAGTCTTAGCATTGCGGGATTAAGCAAAGAAATCGCGTCTACAATAAAAGTCGAACATTATCAGCAGGGGAAGTGGGTGAGCCTTAAAAACACATCCACGGCCGAAAACACGGTTGAAATTACCCTCACTCCCGGCGAAAAGCCCCTATTGGCACCGCCTAACGTGGCTAAAGATCTTTCATTGCCCGCTACTGAATTTCCACTGCTTAAATTATCCAATACAGATGGCTCGCCGGTGGGAAAAATCACCAGCATTCGCGTTGCGGTGACCGGCGCGGCAGTTTTATTCAGTACTGACGCGGGTGACAGTCGGCCAAATAAGCCCAGCCTGCCTTTTGGTAGCAGGGGCACGTCTGGCAGCGGCTTTAATATCATGTCGCCTGACTGGTTACATGCGACGGACGCATTTAAGGTGACAATTAATCCGACCTGGCTAGAATTACCTTCCGTTGGGTTTGTTGGCAATTATGAAAAGTATCTATCAACAATTAAAAATGATAATGAGTTTACCGTAAGCACTTATTTATACGAAAAAGGGCAAAAGCCAGCGCCGATTTCCGCAAACATTAAGTTATTTAAAGACAATGCCGAAAAGAAAATACCGCAGGGTGCTGGCTCAGGCTTGCCTATTGCAGTCAGCAAGCCTGCCTATGCCTGCGAAGCGGTAAGCAGCACAGACCCCTGTGACTGGCCCTGGTCGCTGCGCATTTCTTTAAACTCATTAGATTTCAAGGCCGATGAATACGATAAGCACTCATTTAATACTGTTGCGGTTACAGTAGATAATGACCAATCTACTACCATAACAACCTTTAAAATAAAGGAGGAAAGTACGGAGGTGGATACTCATCCTCAACTTATCGCAAGCCCGACTAATGTGCCCCATATTGGATATTCTGATCCTGCCACACATCGGGTTCCTGCTCATCTTGAGAGATTGGGGGAAGAGCAAATACATTATCCCACATTTGATACTCAAGCTATTAAACCTACAGAGCAACTCTCCCAGCCTTATCAGCCGCAATGGAGTCACGTAACCGTTGATTTTGTTTTTGCTAATATAGAAGTGAAAAGCGGGGAATTGCTGCAATGGACGCAAGGGGCGTTGGGTCATCAGGCTGAGCAAAAGGTTTCAGCAGATGCAGCATATTATTCTACTTCAACTCTGCAGGTGGCAGACTCAAGCCCTGACGCAGGAAGCCTGTGCCAGCTTTATCTCGGGTTCAGCCAGCTTCTGCCGCTGGCAAAAATCTCACTGTACTGGCAGCTGCGCACGCCGCTCAGCCATCAGCTGCTTTGGCAATATCTGGTTGCCAACAATCAATGGCGGTCGCTCGACGCCACGGTTGAGGATAATACTTTATCCCTTTCACGCTCTGGCCTGTGGTCGTGCGTGCTGCCTGCCGATGCGGCAACGCAATCAACCTTATTGCCGACCGGGAAACACTGGTTGAGGGCGGTCTTTACGGCGAATGCCGACGACAAAAAAGAGGGCAACCCACCGGGAAATTATCCGCTGCTTTACAGCGTAACGGCCAACGCGGGCAAGGCCACGCTGATAAATGCTGCCACCGTTGACGACGCGCACTTTGCCACGCCGCTTCTGGCTGACAGCGTTAAGACCCCGGTTGAAGACCTGCCGGATATAGCAAAAATCACCCAGCGCGCCCCGTCGTTTGCCGGCAAAACGGCAGAAAATGACGATCAGTTTAATGATCGCGTTGCCCAGCGGCTGCGCCACCGCAATCGCGCGCTGAGCTGGAAGGATATTTCAACATTACTTACCGCCAAATACCCGGAGATACAGGCGCTAAAAATGGGGGGGACCGACCGCAGTGAAAAAATTCTGGTCGTGATGCCTTACGTTAGCCACAGCGACAATAACGATCCACTGCGTCCGACAATAAACCAGGGGCGGCTCGCAGAGATGGCGAGCTACATTAAATCCCTCGGCACGCCGTGGCTGAGTCTTAAGGTGGTTAACCCGACTTATAAAGAGGTGCTCATTAGCTATGAGGTAAGTTTTGTAAAAGGAGTGATCCCGGCCTATGGCGATCAGCTGCTGAGGCGTGCCATTCAGCAGAGGTTTATGCCGTGGGCAACGCATGATTCAAGCCGACAATTGACCCTTGGCAATCGCATAAATTATTACGACATGCTGGCACTGCTTGAAAATCAGGATTATGTCGACAAGGTTGAGAGTTTAGTGTTGGGTGATTTGGCCACGGAGCCACAGCAGGTTCTGGTGATTAGCCACGCTAAGACCCCAAACTGATTTGTGTATTAGAAGGCTATGATGATCGTGCATTCCTTAACATTCATGTTGATTTGTCAACCAGCGATATAGAGTACAAATTAATTGCCAGCAATGAGATACATACAGGATGGCAGGAGAGACCTTATGCGAAAACTCGGCTTGAGGATAAGCAAGGGGAACTCATTGACGAGAAATTATATTTAGGCACTGACAGCATAATAAATGAAACTCGGCCTTTATCTCTTGATACTTGCGCCTTGTTGAAAATTTTCCATCCAGAAACTAAAAGGATAATAGATAGATCAGGAAATATTTTGTATCCAGAATCGAGGCCTTTATTGTGCTATGAGTTCTCAGACCCATTTTGAAGATATTAATCTCACTATTGATTGATACAAGAAGTAAGATTCCTTAATTTAACCTATAAACGGCATCTTGCCGCCTATTTATCCATTAAGTTTGCAGCTAGGCTGACTTAATGGATACATCTTAATTAACGGGAACACGATGATGTCAGAAAACAATGTCGAAACGCTCTGTTCCTTAGCGAGTTTGCAATAAATTGATAATTTAATCACAAAAGTAATTTATTGAAATTTATAAAAATATTTTGAAGTTAAATTAATGACATCTTATCGTCTGTTTATTTCTACAACGGTTAGCAAGACTGTCACTAAAGGATTTAATTACTTAATTCTGGACGCCACTTTGATGGCGGGCTAGATCCTACATCATTAGAGGAGCGTTCCATGACAATTGAAACCAACTATCCCGGCGTGTATGTCAAAGAGGACAATGCGCTGTCGCTGAATATCACCTCCGGCAGCACCGCGGTACCCGTGTTTGTATTTGAGCCATTGGTGAGTGCAACAAAAGGAGTAACAGATATTATTCCATCAGCCGGTGTGCTTAAAAAGTTTAATGGTTGGCTGGAGTATCTCAAATTTTATAATTTAGTCGTTTCTGCTAGCTCAACGGATGAGGTGTTTGAATTTAAGGTTACCGTTTCTGCGGGTAGTGAAAAAAAATTCAGGAAGAGGAGTTTGCAACAAGAATCACATCATCTGATTTATTCAAAACCATTGCCTATTCCGTAACGGGTCCTGAAATTGTTGCCCAAAAAGCTTTGCAGCCCATTAAATCCCTGAATAAATCATTAGGGTATTATGAGTTGCAGCACTACTTCGAAAACGGCGGTGGAGCGTGTTATGTTTATTTTTATTCAGGAACTGCTGCTGCGACAAAAGAGAGTTTCGATACCCTTGCTAACTTTATTTCTGCCCATCCAGACATTACATTGATTGTATTGAGTGCCAGTACTACCACTAATAATCTTGCGTCTAGTGCGGTAGGCGATTTAATGTCGCAATCCACTGGCCATTCTGCACCTTTATTCTGCCTGGTAGGGGGAGACGCAATAGATAGAGCATTATATTTTAGCAGTGAAGCTAAGCAAACCGCAGCTTATTATCCATACCTAAAAACATCCTATCTTCAAAGCTTTGTCCCTGATTTAGATAGGATAAAAATCAATAGTTTTAATCATTACACCTGGGGAACAGAGGCTCCTGCAGCATTTCTTAGTGCCCCGGCCGACAGCGCCGACGGTAATTTGCAATATCAGTATGCCGAGCCGAATTTGAATACCGATACTTCTCCTATGACCGAACTTGATTGGGAGATTAAAATGTCTAATGCCGAAAAGGCGTTAGCAGAACTTGCCGATTCTAAAAACCGTGTTCCCGTCGCCGGGGAGCCTGCTTTTGATCAGCAACAGTATGATCTGAAAATGTCTGAAGCAGAAAAGCTTTTGCGCGAACTCGCCGACTCGAAGCCGAAATCTGAAGATCAGTTGAAAGAGGTCTTCTTACACGCCGAACATGAAAAAGAGGCGCGACTTTCTGCAGCGCAACGCTTACAGGCTGAAATTGCAGTCATCGGCAAAATCATCTCTGACGCAGCAAATACTGCCGCACATGCTAAAGATGCGATTGCAGCCGCTGAAACATTGAAAAAACTTCAGGCCAATGCCGCGTTGGCAGCTACTTCAGAGCCAGACACAGATCCCGCCACTGGGGCAAAAACAGCGCAGCAAGAGACAGCCGAGCCGCAAAAGCAACTACCGGATGACCAGGATGATGATCAACAGGGCGGGTATAATATGCCTCAAACTCCAGTTGTCGAACCTGCTGGTAAATTGACCTTTAAAATAATATCCACTTTTAAAGACCTACAAGCTGTACTGCCTAATTTAGCCAGCGAAATTCTGGCTGCCTTTAAAGCAGAAGTGGCTAGCGTGGTCGTTTCTCCGGTCGCCGCCATTGCCGGTGCCTATTGTCTGACCGACGCCCAGCGCGGTGTCTGGAAAGCACCGGCCAATGTGACACTCAGCGGCGTTACGGGTCTCTGCGATGCTGGAGGTAAAGAACTCATCGTCACCGAATCCGTAAATGCAAACCTGCTTAAAAATGGTATTAACGCGATTCGTTACTTCCCCGGCAAGGGCTTTACAGTCTGGGGTGCACGCACCATGGTAGATGACGGAGATCTGCCATGGCGCTATATTCCCGTGCGCCGCCTGTTTAACATTGCCGAGCGCGACATTAAAGAAGCCATGGCGAAAGTCGTGTTTGAGCCAAATTCGCCAACTACCTGGGAAATTTTGCGAGGCTCTATTGATGCTTATCTGCATAACCTATGGAAACAAGGCGGACTGTTTGGCGATAAACCGCAGCAGGCCTATTTCGTTAAAATCGGTTTGGGAACCACCATGTCCCCGACAGATATTAATAGCGGAAAAATGATTGTTAAAGTTGGCATGGCGGCGGTTAAACCTGCTGAATTTATTATCCTTGAGTTCTCTCAGAAACAGATTTAATAACCTAATGGGGTAACCCTCAAGGGTTACCCAGTTCTTTAACGAGGATTAACCATGCCTATTACTACTAATTATCCCGGCGTATATGTAAAAGAAGATAACGCCTTATCAATGAGTATTTCGTCTGGCAGTACCTGTGTTCCACTGTTTGTTTTTGATCCATTTATTGATTCTGATAAGAATAAAACAGCGTATACAATTAAGCCTGAGTTCGACAAGATTATAAAAGTCGATTCTTGGTTGGATTATCTAAGTAAATTGGGTGGTTTTATTAATGACGTAAGAGAAAAACATACATCGTCTATTATTGTCGATAAAATAGGAGGTGATAAAAAAGATCACAACAAGCTAAACGAAAGCAACTTTTTTGCCACTGAAAGCTACTATAGACAAATGAAAGCCCTAGGGTATTTCCCATTGCAGATGTATTTTGAAAACGGCGGGGGGGGGTGCTATATTTATTTAACAACGCAGGTGTCTAAAACACGAGGCCCAAAAGACGATATTAGAAGCGTTACACTTGATCACTACGATCCTGACCTAACAAAAATTGATTTCACCACTCTGGCTGAACAGACATTGGCATATCCCGACATTACCATTATTTCTTTGGGCGGGCATAAAGAGATTAACGAAAAAGCTTATCTTGCAATTTCATCGCTACTTACCCAGGCTAATGGTCATGCCGCGCCTCTATTTTGTGTCACGGGATCCGATGACATCACGGATGCACGCAGCACTTATAATGTAGGACAACAAACTGCGGCCTATTATCCGTATTTTAATACGTCTTACACGCTTTCTCTGAATGATTTGTCTCCTAATAATATTCATTTCGAAGGTATTTCAGAGGATGGTACAAAAATTCTAGATAAAACTTCTAGTACGCTATCATCATTACTGACTAACCCAAGTCTTTCCAGGTTTGCCAGGCAGGCTATAGTGGACCTGCAGCGACAGGTTGTCCTTTCTCCCGTTTATGCGGTACTGGGTGCCTACTGTAAGACTGACAGTGAACGCGGCGTGTGGAAAGCCCCGGCTAATATTACACTTAGCGGCGTGACCGGGCTTTGCAATGCGTTGGGGAAAGAAGTCGTGGTCACTGAGTCGGTAAATGGAACGTTGCTTAAAAATGGCATCAATGCCATTCGTTATTTCCCGTCCACGGGCTACACCATTTGGGGCGCACGCACTATGGTCCCTGATACTGATCTTACATGGCGCTATATTCCGGTGCGCCGCCTGTTTAATATTGCTGAGCGCGACATTAAAGAAGCTATGGCAAAAGCGGTATTTGAACCCAATTCGCCTGTGACCTGGGAAATTCTGCGCAGCGCCGTCGATGCTTATTTGTATAATCTCTGGAAGCAGGGCGCGCTGTTTGGCGAAAAGCCGGAGCAGGCCTATTTCGTTAAAATCGGATTGGGAACCACGATGACCGCTGAGGAAATCAACGACGGCAAGATGATCATTAAAGTCGGTATGGCGGCAGTGCGCCCGGCCGAATTTATTATCCTCGAGTTCTCACAAAAACAAATCTAGGTCTGACAATAAGAAAAAACCCAGGGAAGGGTGTGAAAAATAATAATAAACAGGCCGGCATAATCTGCATCAGTGCATATTATGCCGGCTTAATATTTTTTATTGATTAGGTAATAAAATGCTTAAGGCTTCGCGCTTAAGGTAAAGCTAAACGCACCAATGCCTTCTATGCCACCAGAAACGGTATCACCCGGTTGAATTGCCCCAACGCCTGAAGGCGTGCCAGTATAAATGACATCGCCCGGCTGCAATTCAACTGACTGTGAAAGGTAGCTAATCACGTCGGCAACCGGCCAAATTTGATCGCTCAAGTCGCCAACCTGACGGGATTCACCGTTCACATCGAGCCAAATCTTGCCGCTGGCCGGGTGACCGATTTTGCTGACCGCAATCAATGGCAGAGTTGGCGCAGAGGCGTCAAAACCTTTGGCAAAGTCCCACGGGCGGCCCATTTTTTTAGCCGTGGCCTGCAAGTCGCGGCGTGTTAAATCCACCCCTACGGTATAACCCCAGACGTGATCAAGAGCTTGAGATGCAGGGATATTTTTGCCCCCTTTACCGATTGCGACCACTAATTCGACTTCATGATGCAGGTCAGAGGTCAGCGGTGGGTAAGGAATTTCGCCAGTGGCAGGGACCACGGCATCGGCCGGTTTGCCAAAGAAAAACGGCGGTTCGCGGTCGGGATCGTGGCCCATTTCGCGGGCATGTTCCGAGTAGTTACGGCCAACGCAATAAACGCGGCGCAGCGGGAATCGCGCCTGTTGTCCATTGATAGCCAGCGAAGCGGCTTCCGGTGCGGGGATAACGAATTCAGTCATTTTTCATTCTGCCATGGGTTAGGGTCAAAACGGATGTTAAAAAACTGTATTTTTAAGTTTATCCAATGTAACCAGTGTCGTGGTCACTTGCAACGCGGTAGCCGCATTCGTCATACAATCAGTCTATTACTTGTAACGCGGTGCCGCGTGGCTCTGCAAGAATTCCATCCTCAGTGCCTGGCGAGCATTATCGAGTGCAAACCATTTGTTTTCATCCTGCAACGGCGGAATAGTGACAGGTTCTTTTTTATCGAAGCCGACTAATGCCGCATCTACCAGTTCATCAACCTCCATCACTCCCGGTACCTCTTCAATATTTTTGCCACCCTTGGCCCAAATATCGGTTCGCGTGGCTGCCGGTAAAACTACCTGGAAATATAGGCCGCTATTGGCAAGTTCAACCTGCAAGGACTGGGTAAAGGTCAACACAAAAGCCTTACTGGCAGTGTAAACCGGATCGCTGATTTCTGCGGCCAGCGCTAATACCGAGGCGATATTGATGATAGCACCGTCTTTATGGGTTTTAAGTCCATCCAGCGCCACGCGGGAAAGGCGAGCCAGCGAGGTCACGTTCAGGCGGATCAGGTTATCGATATCCTCGACGTCGGAATCCTTGAAACCGCCGGGCAAAATAGAACCGGCATTATTGACCAGTAATGAAATTTGAGGTGTGTCGCGGATAAGCGTTTCGAGGCTTTTCAGGCTGGCGGCATCGGTCAGGTCGGCACGAAACGCGCGAACGCTTACGCCGTTTTCACTGCTGAGTTTTGCAGCTAGTTGCTCCAGTTTAGCGCCGTCGCGGGCGACCAAAATCAGATCATAGCCACGTTTTGCCAATCGATCGGCATAGGTAGCGCCAATGCCGGTAGAGGCGCCAGTGATCAGGGCTAAAGGTTTGGATGATGTTGATTGGCTCATTGGGTAATCCTCAATTTTCGGTTGCGATACGTTTTTAAAACTAAGTGGTTTCATTATTAAACTGGATGATTTTTATCATTAGCGGTTTTATAATGCAACCAGATTAATTGGCACCGCACGGAGTGATAAATGAAACGTACCAGCATGAACGACAGTATTTGCCCGATAGCCCGTACTCTGGATTTGATTGGAGACTGGTGGACGCTGCTGATCGTGCGCGATGCCTTGGGCGGCATTAAACGTTTTAGTGAGTTTCAACGTCACCTTGGCGCGGCGAAAAATATTCTTAGTTCGCGGCTTAAAACGCTGGTTGCCGAAGGCATTCTGGAGATTGCCCCCGCGTCAGACGGCTCGGCGTATCAGGAGTATTTATTGACACAAAAAGGCAAGGATCTGTACCCGATTCTTATCGCGCTCGGGCAATGGGGGCATGCGTATATGTTTGATGAAAACGAAGCTTGCAGTTACTCGGTGGAACGCCAGACCGGACAACCGCTGGCCCAGATGAGAGTGCGGGCGCAGGATGGCAGAGAATTAGCCGCCGAGGATATCGAAATAATCCCCGGCGACCAACATTAGCTGCTTTTCATCATTTCGTGCACTGTCTCACCGACACGTTTGATTGCCGCTTCGTGGCGGTTTTCATCGAGATTGGCGAAATTAAGCCGCAGGCAGTTGCGATATTTCCCCGCAGCGGAAAATATCGAACCCACCGAAATCTGAATTTTTTCTGGTTCCAGCAGGCGATTTAAACGCAGGGTATCAATTTTTTCATCCAGCTCTATCCACAGCAGAAAGCCGCCTTGCGGACGACTGACACCCACGCCTTGCGGAAAATACTTCACTACCCAGTCATTGATCAGGCAGAGCTTTTGTTGATATTGCTGGCGCACGCGGCGCAAATGCGTCTGATAATGACCTTGCTGAATAAAGTCGGCTATCGCCAGCTGAGGCTGAGTTGCCGTCGCACCGGTACCGATATATTTCATATGAATCGCAATATCACGATAGCGGCCGGGGGCAATCCAACCGACTCGTAATCCTGGCGCTAACGTTTTCGAAAACGAACTGCACAGCAGTACGCGCCCATCATCGTCAAAAGAATAAATCGTCGCCGGGCGTGGATACTGGAACGCCAGATCGCCGTAAACATCGTCCTCGATAATAGCGATGTCATAGCACTGTGCCAGCCGCAGCAATGCTTTTTTGCGCTCGTCAGGCATGTTATAGCCCAGCGGATTATTACAGGTTGGGGTCAGCTGAATCGCCTTGATTGGCCACTGTTCGAGCGCCATTTCCAGCGCTTCGATGCTGATCCCGGTGACAGGGTCGGTAGGAATTTCCAGCGCTTTCATGCCAAAACCTTTTAGCGTCTGCATTGCGCCGTGAAAGCTTGGCGAATCTACCGCCACGATATCACCCACTTCACACACCGAACGAATGGCAATCGAAAGCGCCTCGTGACAACCGGTAGTAATGACCAAATTTTGCGCGTCGATGTGACTGCCGCTATCGATCATCAGGCGAGCAATCTGATCGCGTAGCGCTTTCGAACCTTCAATGGTGTCATAGAACAGGGCGCTGCTATCGGAGCGTTGCGCGACTTTGGCCAGCGCCCGGCTAAGGGGTTTTAGGCTGGGCGACGAAACATCGGGCGTGCCGCCGCCAAGCGAGATCATTCCCGGCACGGTGCGGCTGGTAATCTGCGCCAGCACCTGGTCCCACTGTGAAATATCCACCGGTCGCTGCGGCGTTCGACAGGTGGCGGGTAAACCGGCTTGCCGCTTGACCAATGATACGAAATAGCCAGACTTTGGACGCGCTTCTACCAGCTGGCGGTCTTCCAGCATGCGATAGGCCTGTTGCACTGTGCTAACACTGACTCCGTGCTCGTCGCTCAGGATCCTTACCGACGGCAGGCGATGTCCCGCAGGATAAAGGCCCTGTTCGATACGCTCTCCCAAAATATGGGCTAAATGTTCATAGCGATTCATATTGCTCACCCAATTACAGTACAGATAAGAGTAATCTACACCCAAATCTGTGTTAATGGCGATATCTGTATGGTGAAAATAGTTAATTACTGAATCTGTATTGGAATTGGCGTTTGCGAGATCCTGTGTTCGGGGTAAACAGGAGATGTAGCCATGAAAAGAATCTGTGAAAGTGATCAATTTATTACTCGCGTTACGGGCGTTATCGACGCGGCAGACGCAGAAAAGACAGTCGCTTCAACTGGAAAATTCACTGATAAGTACATTGATAACAGCGCATTAAAACTCGGCTGGTGGGACCGTTTTGTTATAGCTTTTGCCGGGTGGCGGGAGCGGCGGCAAACGGCCAGGATCCTCAAGGGGCTGAGTGCTTCGCAGCTCAAGGATATTGGCCTGTCGTGTCACGATATTGATAAAGTGTATGGTCACCGTGATGTGAGTCGCAAGATTTGGCCCCATTGGCCAAAATGATAAGTTTTGGCTCGCACCGGCAGGTTGCCCCTCCTTATTGATGAATTTCAGCGAGGTAGTTCATGAATGGGGAAGGGGCAATATTGTTGTAGATATTATCGCGGAGACTACAAAGGAAATTTCGCATCCTTAGAGTTAAATGTCATGCCATTTGCTAAATTTGCGCACCATGACTAGCCTTAATTTGTGTTAAGTAAAATTTAACTAGCTAAGGAGTTTTCAATGGAAATTACTGCACAGGCTTTGGCATTCGAAATTTATAAGCAAAAATTCAGCTTATATTCCAGACCTCGTAACCAGAGTTCCGATGATGAATTTAACTATGAACGCAATAACTATCGGGGTCGTGTTTCATATTTAAGAACATGGCAAGACCTTCAAAACCAACTATCGTTTTATCAGATAAACTATGACTCTTTTTTTTCGAGTGAAAAGGGAGCAGTCGCGCTTGGGGAACTTGCTGGTGATGCGCAGATAGAGCCAGAAGCGCTGGTAAGTGCACTGGAATTTGCCAAACATATTATTGAATCAGCAATATTCAATGAGAACTTTTATGGCATATTACCTGAAAATTGGCCAGAGCAATTGTTCAGTAAAGTGAGTGAGATCTATGGCGACAAGATAATCGAATCCGGCTCGTCGGAAGAGATCAGCTCGCTTGCAGTCTCATTAAACCAAAAAACCGATGAGTATCTTAAAGCGCTAAATGAAATCAAGGCCGAGTACCAAAGTTTAAGGGGAAACTTTCGAAATTCGAGCAGCAGTACTTACTCCTATGATAGCGGTCAATGGATGGGAATTTTTATTGACGGACTGTCTAAATTCCTCGATACCGCCTTCAAGAAAGATTTCAACGTCGAGGAGTTTTCCGCTGAAGTGAGCTCAACGCTGGGTTCAGAACTCTATCTACTGCGAATTGAGGGGATTAAAGCGGATGACTCTCAGGACAAAGTCACTTTCGCGCAGGCCTTTGACCGCGACGTGGTGAACTTCTCAAGAACCGGCACCTATGCCCATACCATCAGCAACGGTAAAGTCGCCCTTTATGTCACCTTGAAAAATCTCGGTAACGATGAAAGGCTGCTTTATAAAAATGGCCAGGTGCAATACTGGCGACTGGGTAGCCTGATTACTATCTAATTTTACTCCGCTATCAGCACTCTGACTCCAAGCGCTTCGAAGGCTGCCCAGGCTTCGGCGCTAATACCACTGTCGGTGATCAAATAATGAATTTTTGACCATTCACAAGGTAGTGCAAACATCGAAACTTTGTCGATTTTGCTGGAGTCAGCGACCACATAAACCACGTTAGCCGACTGAATCATGGCGCTTTTCACTTTAATATCGGTCTCACTAGGGAAACTCAGCCCCGCGCGCGGTGAGATGCAGGCAGTTGCCAGAAAAAGCTTCTCGGCTAACACGTTTTCGAAGAAACTCGCGGCTTTTTCGCCAGAGGTTGATAACGTCGGAAACTTGAAAGTCCCGCCGGTGAGTAAAATATTCACCCCCGGTTCTCCGCCAAGTTGCAGGGCAATGTTCACCGCCGTGGTAATTACTGATAGCCTTTTGATATGTCCCAGATGATTGGCTATTGCTGTTGTAGTAGTGCCAGAATCGAGAATTAACGTATCCCCCGGCTCGATAAAACTCGCCGCCAGACGCCCAATGGCATCTTTTTCCCGAAGCTGAGTCTGGCGCTCAAGCAGCATGGCATGAGTATTTTGTTTGCCATCCATCAATGTGGCACCGCCGTGAAAGCGCTGAACGTGTCCCTGTTTTTGCAATACCCGTAAATCAGTTCGGATAGTCGCTTCAGTGAGGTCAAAAGCATCAGTAAGCATTTTCACTGTGACAGTACCATCTTCCCTGATCATTTCTAATATCTTGTCGCGACGATGTTGCATGTCGGCCAATTGCTCGCTTTTGCTTTTCAATTGAAATACTCCTTTGCCGCCCAATGCCTTCATCTTAACCGCCATAATGCCCTAAAACTTGCATAATTTATTCATCTTCGCCGCTGATTTGCGGCATGTCTCGCGACTTAACAAAAATTCTAATCTTGCTCACCCGTAAATGCGAGGTTCAATTTTTTTAATTTTACATTTTCATATGAAAATCAACTTGACCATTGTTGTGACAAAATCAGTATTAACAGTAAGTTATGGCCTGATCTCGGTAATGGTATTTTGTTAATTATTTGATTTTATTTGTTTATTTTTTCTCTGCTTCTTTTGTATAAAATTTGATCTGAGGCTCATTTTAGCCAAAAACGATAATATATAGTTTTATTCGAAAATGAGTTGCGCCGTTAGCGAAACTGTTCATGGGGGCAGGAGGGAGTGAGCGGCAAGTTCAAGACGAGGTGAAGATGGACGCTCAGAAATCGAAAACGTTTCAGGAAATAAAAACCGTCGCCAGGCAGGCGCGCCGTTACGTTTTGCAAATGAATCATCATGCGGGTAAAGGCCACACCGGGGCCGATCTTTCTGAAGTCGATATTATCTGCACCCTATACATGGCGGTCATGGATCGCGGTGAAGCACGCCCGGATCAGGATCGCTTTATTCTCTCGAAAGGTCATGGTGCAGGGGGATTATATTGCAGCGCGGCGGCGATGGGGCTGCTTGACCCCGCTGTGCTTGAGCAGTTTATGGGTGACGACACCCTGCTGGCTGGCCATCCCGTCCATCAAAAATTACCTGATCTGATTGAAATCAATTCTGGCGGCCTGGGACACGGCTTACCCATCGCGGTGGGTCTGGCGCTAGGTAACAAAATCAGTGGTCGCGCCCATCGTCGCGCTTTCGTTTTACTCGGTGATGGCGAACTGGCAGAAGGCTCCAACTGGGAAGCCGCCATGTCTGCCAGCAAATTCAAACTCGATAACCTGATTGCCATTGTTGACCGCAATCGTCTGCAGTTGGCGGGCAAAACCGAAGATATCATGCCGCTGGAGCCACTGGCCGACAAATGGCGCGCTTTCGGTTTCGAAGTCCTTGAATGCGACGGCCACGATCCCGAGTCAATTCATACCGCGGTGACTCAGCCTTCACAGGGCAAACCTCGGGTGATCCTTGCCAATACCGAAAAAGGTCACGGGATTTCGTTTATGGCAAACGTACCGTCCTGGCATCACGCGGTGCCTAACGATCAACAGTTGGCCCAAGGGCTGGCAGAGCTGGAGGAGTGAATATGCAAGACTTACGCGATGCCGTGGTGTCAACGCTGATTGACCAGCAAGAGCAGGGCGCGAACCTTTCGGTCATGGTGGCTGACTCAACTTCCACCTCGAAAATCGGTCCTTTCGAAAAAGCTTATCCCGATCGGGTTATCAATGTCGGGATCGCCGAGCAAAACATGGTCGGAATGGCGGCAGGCGTGGCTCTCAGTGGTCACGTAGTATTTACCGCCAACGCAGCACCTTTCCTGTTTGCCCGTTCTAACGAACAGATGAAAAACGACGTTTGCTATTCAGAAACCAATGTGAAAATGCTCGGCCTGAATGCCGGATTTGCTTATGGGCCGCTGGGCGCCACTCATCATTGTACCAACGATATTGCCATCGCCCGCACTCTTGGCAATTTACAGGTGTTTGCGCCAGCCGATGCCAGCCAGGCAGAGGCGATCGTTAAACATGCCATCAAGCATAAAGGACCCGTTTATATCCGCATGGACAGCGACAAGCTGCCGGTGCTGCACGATGACTATCATTTTATCCCCGGCGAGCCTGACGTGCTGGTTGAAGGTGACGACGTCGTGGTGTTTACCCTCGGTACACTGGCCCATGAAGCACTGGCTGCAAGGGATCACGGCTGTAACCCGACGGTAGTTTCGCTGCCTTCTCTTTGGCCGTTGGATGAGCTGGCGGTGGTGGAATTAATTAAATCTCATAAAAAAGTGATCACTATGGAAGAACACGCATTGAGCGGTGGCCTTGGAACCATCATCGGTGAGTTAATCCTTAAACATCGCCTGACTCAGCCGTTACAGGCCTTTGGCATCCCGGCCTACGAGTTTACCCATAGCAGCAGCCGCGCCGCGCTGCGTCGCCAATTTTCAATCGATACCGCAGGACTGGTCGCTGCTCTGAATGGGTTATCGACTGCCGCTGCAAGAGAGGCCGCCAATGAGCACTAATCAATACGATGTCAATTTGCGCTACGGCGTGGATATCAGCCTGTCGCTGGAGGGCAAGGTCGTGGTGGTCACTGGCGGTTTGGGCGGTATTGCGATGGCCAGCAACCGCATGATGCTGGAAAAAGGCGCGCGACTTGCGCTGTTGTATCCGGCATTCGAAAGCGCGGTGCAGAAGACGGTCCTTGAGGAACTCGGCAGCGAAAACGTCGATTATTTTGAATGTGACGTCACCGATCCTGCTCAGGTCAGTGAGGTATTTCAGCAGGTTGAGCGGCAATGCGGGCAGATAGATATTTTGGTTAACTGCGCAGGCTATGTGCACCTTGAACCGGCGGTTGAAACCTCTTTCGAACAGTGGCAGAAAAATTTGGCGGTAAACCTTACCGGACCGTTCCTCTGCTCGCAGGCTGCGGCTCGCAGCATGATTGCCCGTGGCAAGGGCGGCAAGATTATCAATATCGCTTCGCAAGCTGCTTCTATCGCTATCGATAATCATCTGGCCTATACCTCGGCGAAAGCCGGACTGTTGGGCATGACCAAAGTAATGGCCAAAGAGTGGGCGCCGTTTCGTATCAATGTAAACACGCTTTCTCCGACCGTAGTACTCACCCCGATGGGCGAGAAAGCCTGGCGTGGCGAAAAAGGCGAAGAGATGAAAAAGCTCATCCCCCTTGGACGCTTTGCCTACACCGACGAAATCGCTGCCGCGATCCTGTTCTTCTCCAGCAACGGTAGCGACATGATTACCGGAGCAGACCTGATGATTGATGGCGGCTTTACCATCTGGTAAGCGACAGCAGGCAGTAAAGAAGTACAAGAACGGCGTTCACCCTACAAAACCACAACGCCAAAGCTCTTAAAAAACAATAACATTGAGAGAACATCACCATGAAAAGAAATCTTGCCCTGTTAACTGTTCTTGCAACGCTGGTCGTACCCCCAGCCTTTGCAGTTGAAAAAGGCACCATGGCCATTTTAGTCAACTCGCTGGATAATCCTTACTATGCCGCCGAGGCTCAGGGCGCCAAGACCAAGGCCGAGTCAATGGGTTACAAGACGCTGGTTCTATCACACGGTGAAGATGTTAAACGCCAGGGCGAGCTGATAAGCCTGGTAATTGGCCGTAAGGTTCAGGGCATTATTCTGGACAATGCCGACTCTCAGGCCAGCGTAGCGGCAGTCAAACAGGCGAAAGACGCCGGTGTGCCAGTGGTGTTGATTAACCGCGAGATCCCGGTTGACGGTATTGCCCTGGCGCAAATCTCACATAACAACTTCCAGGCAGGGTCTGATGCCGCCAATGAGTTTGTCGAGAAGATGGGTGAAAAGGGCAATTACGCCGAAATGACCTGTAATCTCGCCGACAACAACTGTGTTACCCGTTCGAAATCCTTCCACAACGTTATCGATCAATACCCGGAAATGAAAATGGTCGCCCGCCAGGATGCCAAGGGTACGCTGATTGACGGTAAACGCATCATGGACAGCATTCTGCAGGCTCATCCAGATATTAAAGGGGTGATTAATGGCAATGGCCCGGTTGCACTGGGTGCCATCGCGGCGTTGAAAGCGGCTAATCGCAATGATGTCACTGTGGTGGGTATCGACGGCAGTAACGACGAGCGTGATGCGGTGAAATCAGGAGCCTTGTACGCCACGGTGATGCTGCAGGCGCAGGCCATCGCCTCGCAGGGCGTGGAAATTCTCGACCAATATATTCAGAAAGGCAGTTACACCGGCAAAGAACGCATCCTGTTCCGCGGCATTCTGATTAAGAAAGACAACGCTGACAAAGTGAATAACTTTAATTATCAGAAATAACCTTAACCCGCGAATGCGCAGATAAGCCCCGCTGGCCGGGGCTTGGAGGAGAAGCGTAATGTCTAGTCGCTTAGTGTGGATCGTGATGGCGTCATTAATATTGTGCAGCTGCCGGATCGTTTCAGAGAAAAAACTGGCGGAGCTGAAAAATCCCCCGAATCCCCATATGGCACAGGCGGCGATGCTGTTTGACCAAAAAATAGCCCCACAAATTATCAGCTCTGCCAAACCGTTGGCCGGGTTGCTGAATCAGATAGACCAGGCCAAAGACTTCGACAGTGCCTGCCAGCGGTTTGGTTATCGCAGTCAGGATGAAAATCCGTGCGTGTTTAGCGCCAGCATCAGTGGAACAGTCAGTGAAGTGAACACCGAATCTCGCAATGGTCAGGTTGTGGTGAAAAGTGACGATCCGAAAGTAGGTGAAGTGAAAGTGCAAATCGGTCCGACTTTCCGTGGCACGGAATTGCGCGACAGCTATCGTGGGTTGAGTTACTCAGATTTTAACGATCAGAATATGTTTGGTGACTTTGGTAAAGCGATCAATCAAAGAGCAATCGCCGCATTGGGTAAACCGACATTCAAAGTGGGCGACAAGATAACCGTCGTCGGCGTTTTCAGCGCCTTCGATACGCCGCAGCCACCCATTATTCTGACGCCAGCGCGCATTACGGCCGACAAATAAGGAGTCGCCATGTTTGAACAACGCAGCAGCGTCGTACAGGCCGAACCTTTTGCCAACCCTTTGCTTGAGGGGGATCCGGTGATCATTGAAACGCGCGGCGTGTCGCGGATCTACCCAGGCGTCACCGCGCTGGATGATGTCAATTACCGGGTTTATCGCAACAAGGTCAACGTACTGATCGGCGAAAATGGGGCCGGTAAGTCCACCATGATGAAGATGCTGGCCGGGGTTGAAGTGCCTTCCAGCGGCGAGATCCTGCTTGATGGCGTGCCTGTCTCGTTAAGTTCTACCCATGATGCAGAAAAGCACGGGATCAGCATCATCTTTCAGGAGCTAAACCTCTTTCCGAATATGTCGATAATGGACAACATCTTTATTGGCAATGAGTTTTTCCAGCGTGGACGCATCAACGTTGAATATCAATACCAGCTTGCGAAGTCATTGCTTGAACGGCTGGAGCTAAATGTTGACCCGCTAACCCCGTTGGCAGAGCTGGCAATCGGGCATCAGCAACTGGTGGAAATTGCTCGTGCGCTTTCGAAAGACACCCGCGTGTTAATCATGGATGAACCGACATCGGCGCTAAGCCAGTCGGAGGTTAAGGTGCTGTTTAATGTGATCGAACAGCTTAAACGTCGCGGGGTCACCATCATTTATATTTCTCATCGACTCGAAGAGCTGATGGCGATCGGCGATCACATCACGGTGTTTCGCGACGGCAAGTTTGTTGCTGAACAGGAAGTCAGCCAGGTCAGTATTCCGTGGATTATTTCCAGCATGGTTGGGGAAAAAGAGAAACACTTCGACTATCAGTGTGCCGAAAAAGGCCAGGCGGTGTTGCAGGCTTCGAGGCTCACCATGCTGCACCAGAACGGTGGATATTCTCTTAACGATGTCAGCCTTACGCTACATCAAGGCGAGGTAGTGGGAGTCTACGGATTACTGGGAGCGGGCCGGACCGAGCTGTTTAAGACGCTGATAGGCCTGATGAAACAGGATTCTGGCGAGATAGTGCTCAAGGGAAAACGCATGGAGCACATGCCGTTTGCCTACCGGCTGGAGCATGGCATGGCGTTGGTGCCGGAGGACCGCCAGGCGGAGGGATTAATTCAGCTACTGTCGATCAAAATCAATATGACTTTGTCTCGGTTATGCAGCAAAAGCTTTCTGAAAACGCTGCTGCCAATCAGGGAGACTCCTGAAAACGAAGCGGTAATGCAGATGATCGGCAAGCTGTCGATCAAGGTTAGCGATTCTGACCTGCCGGTGACCTCGATGAGCGGCGGTAATCAACAAAAGGTGGTGATTGCCAAGGCGCTAATGACCAATCCACAGGTCGTATTTCTTGACGAACCGACGCGCGGTATCGATGTCGGTGCAAAAACCGATGTTTATCATTTAATTGGCGCGATGGCGCAGCAGGGGCTGGCAGTGATGTTCTCCTCATCGGAGCTAGATGAAGTGATGCAACTCGCTGACCGGGTGATTGTAATGGCGGACGGCAAAATCACTGCCGATCTGCGGCGCGCCGACGTGGACCGGGAAAAACTGATCCACGCTTCGACACCCCACGATTGAGATTGAGGATAGGCTATGCAAAGTCAAAAATATCTTGTTTACATGTACTTACTTAAAGCGAGAACCTTTATTGCCTTGCTTATCGTGGTCGCTTTTTTCTCGGCAATGGTGCCAAACTTTATTACCGCCTCCAACCTGTTGATTATGACTCAGCACGTCGCTATTACCGGCCTGCTGGCGGTGGGTATGACGCTGGTTATTCTCACCGGTGGGATAGATTTGTCGGTGGGGGCCGTAGCGGGAATTTGCGGAATGATAGGCGGTGCTCTGCTTTCGTTTGGTATTCCGTTGTGGGGGGGTAACCTTCTGTTTCTTAACGTTTTCGAAGTGATGCTCGTGGTAGCGATAGCGGGGGTTATTATCGGAACCATTAACGGGCTGGTGATCACCAAACTCGGCGTTGCCCCCTTTATTTGTACGCTTGGCATGATGTATGTCGCACGTGGTGCGGCATTGCTGACCACCGACGGTAAAACCTTTCCTAACTTGAACGGTATCGAGGCGCTGGGGAATACCGGATTCGCGCAGCTAGGATCCGGCACTTTTTTAGGGATTTATAACCCGATCTGGCTGATGGTGCTGGTGGTGTTGTTGGGGATTTATATCACCAAGAAAACTCCTCTGGGCCGCTATATTTACGCGATTGGCGGTAACGAGTCCGCTGCACGTCTGGCCGGAGTGCCGATTGCGAAAGTCAAAATCTTCGTTTATGCCTTCTCTGGATTTTGTGCCGCGCTGGTGGGGCTGGTTGTGGCATCGCAATTGCAAACTGCCCATCCAATGACGGGCAATATGTTTGAAATGGACGCCATCGGAGCCACGGTTTTAGGTGGAACAGCTTTAGCGGGAGGGCGTGGACGCGTTTTTGGTTCCATCATCGGTGCTTTCGTTATTGTGTTTCTGGCCGATGGTCTGGTCATGTTGGGCGTCAGTGAATTCTGGCAAATGGTGATTAAAGGACTGGTTATCGTTACCGCGGTAGTTATCGATCAGTTCCAGCAACGTTTGCAAAGCAAAGTCACTCTGATGCGTCGTCATGAAAAAAAGCAGCAGGCGGCACAACCGCTGTCTGAGGTGAGCCATGGTTGAAGCGCAGCAGGCGGGAAAAAATCTGATTATTGCTCTTGATGAAGGCACCAGTAATGCTAAGGCGGTGGCAATAGATGCCAGGGGCAAGGTGATTGCTCTGTCATCACGACCTTTACAGGTATTAACACCACAGGCCGGTTGGGTCGAGCAGCGTGGGGAAGTGCTGATTGAGGCCACGCTGACGGTGTTGCGCGAGGTGATCGAAAGCGTGGGGGCTGAACGGGTCGCCGCACTGGCAATCAGTAACCAGCGTGAAACGGCCATGGGTTGGTTACGTGAAAGCGGCGAGCCAATTGGCCCGGCTATCACCTGGCAGTGTTCGCGCAGTGCGTCATTTTGTGAACAGCTGCGCCGTGACCATCAAGAAGTGAAGATCCGCGAAGTCACCGGCTTACCCATCGCCCCTTTATTTTCGGCATCGAAAATGCGCTGGTTGCTAGACACTGTGCCAGATGGGTTTCACAGAGCGGCGGCAGGAGAAATTTGCCTGGGGACTATCGATGCCTGGCTGCTGTGGAATCTCAGCGGGGGAACATATTTTCGTTGTGATACTTCAAATGCCGCCCGTACCCAGTTATTGAATCTACAAACGGGTGACTGGGACGAGGGGATGCTCAGCCTGTTTGGCATTCCGCGTCAGGCTCTGCCGGAGATCCTCCCTTCTAGCGGGTGGTTTGGCGCAACAAGGGGCGTTGCAGGCGTGCCAGACGGGCTGCCAATTCTGGCGATGATAGGTGATTCCCACGCTGCGCTTTATGGGCACGGGCTGGGCGAACCGGGCGGTGTAAAAGCCACCTATGGGACGGGATCTTCAGTGATGGCACCTATCCCGCAACCGCAGAGCAGCATGACCCAGTTGGCTACTACTGTGGCATGGCATGATGGGCAAAGTGTGATTTACGGGCTGGAGGGCAATATTCCTCATACCGGCGATGCGGTGGCGTGGATGGCGCAGATCACCGGTTTGACCGACGGAAAAGGTGAAACACTGGCTCGTGCTCTGACTGAACTGCCCGCCAGCGTGGAGTCAACGCTGGGAGTCTACTTTGTCCCTGCTTTAACGGGTGCAGGCGCTCCCTGGTGGGATGGGCAAGCGCGTGGCAGCATCAGCGGTTTAAGCCGTGGCGTCGATCGCGCGCATCTGATCCGCGCTGCGCTGGAGGCTATCGCCTATCAGATTGCCGATGTGATAGACGCAATGCGGCAGCATCCTGACTTTCATTTGGCGTCGCTGATGGTTGACGGGGGGCCGACGCGTAATCCGTGGCTAATGCAGTTTCAGGCCGATCTTTTGGGTTGCAACGTGATGCGCAGCAATACACCGGAGCTTTCAGCACTCGGTGCAGGGCTTTTGGCGCGAAAGGCAATGGATGACCTTGACGAAAGTCAGCTGCGGCAACTTCTGCCTCAGCATGACATTTTTACCCCCGATCCAGAGCGGCATCAGGCGCTGCTTGTTCAATGGCAGGGCTGGAAAGCCGCCGTTGCCAATACTCTTTCAAAGTCCATAACGATTTCACAACAGGAGACTCGATAATGAACAGAGATTTTAGCGGAAAAACGGTGGTGATCACCGGCGCATGTCGCGGTATTGGCGCAGGGATTGCTGAGCGTTTCGCCCGCGATGGAGCGAATCTGGTTATGGTGTCTAATTCCGAGAGGGTGTTTGAAACAGCGGCTGCGTTACGTGAAAAATATGCTGTCAAAATCTTGCCGTTAGAGGTGGACGTAACCGATGAAGCGCAGGTGCAGAGCCTTTATCAGCAGGCGGTAGAAGAGTTTGGAGCTGTTGACGTATCTATCCAAAATGCAGGCGTCATTACCATCGATCATTTCGATAGCATGCCAAAAACCGATTTCGAAAGGATACTGGCAGTGAATACCACCGCTGTCTGGTTGTGCTGTCGTGAGGCGGCAAAAATTATGGTCAAACAAAAGTCCGGCAGCCTGATCAACACCTCTTCGGGGCAGGGCAGGCAGGGGTTTATCTACACCCCACACTATGCCGCCAGCAAGATGGGTGTCATTGGCATTACGCAAAGCCTGGCTCTGGAATTGGCCCCTTATAACATTACTGTGAATGCTTTTTGTCCGGGAATTATCGAAAGTGAAATGTGGGATTATAACGATCGCGTCTGGGGGGAAATACTCAGTAGTGATGAGAAGCGTTATGGCAAGGGTGAACTGATGGCGGAATGGGTTAAAGGAATTCCGCTTAAACGTGCCGGGCAGCCGCAGGATGTCGCCGGGCTGGTCGCTTTTCTTGCTTCTGAAGATGCGCGCTATTTAACCGGGCAAACCATTAATATCGATGGTGGGCTCATCATGTCATGATTTGCGCCCCCAGACTTTCTACTCGCAATCAGCATAGACTGATTAAAGTAAAAGTCTGGAGGCCGCAGGGGATAACTCTACTCATATTGCTGTGTATCAATTTAAAAAAGTCATCGATAATTTACGGCATGCATTATGATACCGGGACTTCCATATTTTTATAGTGTTCAAGTATTGGTGAGTTAATATCTGCTGGGTTCTGCAATTGCCACAGGTTGCGATCGATACCGTCGTTAATCATATAAATGACCCCGGTTTCAATCGCTGACATCAGACAAAGCATGACCGGTTCATTGCTGGTATAGCCAACTTCACCTTCAAGCAACCGTTGATAGTCAATGAAGCGGAATACGCCAGCTTGAAACTCATAAGACAGAATAGTTTTGCTGGTATTGACAGATGACAGCACCTCGCCGGTATTGATATCAACCGCGCGCAGGTTCACGGCAATCTGATCCAATTCATATTGCGTACTGGCACCAATGCCGAAATACCGCGCACCGGCTCCGCCGGATTTCACATTACTTTCATAACCGATAATAGAGCCTTCAATCAGGATATTTGCCGCCACCAGTGACGAAAGCGGGCGTGCGTTGTTAACGGCCACACTGCCATTTTCCTGAGCCGCACGAATGATTTTGCGTTCATTTAGCAGATTTTGCAGGCCCTGACGTTCAAGCGGAATAAACCACTTCGAATCTTTTAGCGCAGTCACCAACATGGCTGTAGCACTTTGTGGAACCGCGGTTGAAAAGTTACTGGCCGGATAAGGTTTAAACTGACCCGTTTCATCCTGGATGTTGTAAACCGAGACAAAAATACGTCCTTTGGCTGGCGGCAGATGTGTTAAATCTTTATAACTCGCGGCACGTGGTAACAGTGTCGGTTTAGCTGCCTGCTTAGGTGGGGCGGTTAAACAGCCACTGAGCAATAAAACGGCGATGAAAAGAAGTGAAGTACGCATAATCTGATTTCCCCTTAGTAGCGTCAGTTAGACGCGCTTAACCCCTGAACCTGAATAGTCGAAACCTTACCGGTTGAACGATCGGTAACGTTCAGATTTAATTGGCCATCTGTATTTTGCACATCAACGATAAAGTCCTGCGTCACCAGACGCCCTGGCTTGCCCTGGGCAATATTGCCCATCAAACTGCTAAGCAACTGGGACTGTATGGCTGTACTGAAATTATCGAGAGCGCTAGGGGTTGAGGAATTAAAATCATAGGCATCAGGGTCTTTATAAGAGTTTTGTGCGTTTGCCTCATTGAGTAAGAAAGAGCCGTTATTGGGATTACCGCCGAAGTTAGGGTTAATAAACTGGAACACCATATTTCCACCCCACGATAGCGGCGAAAAGAGCATTGCTGATAAAATAATCAAAAGAGTTTTCACGTTATTCTCCTTAGAATTCATCACCGGAAAGATCACCGGTGCCCAGAAGTTTTTTATCTATTTGTCGCCTTGAAAGGGCTTCACCGACCCCCTGCAATGCGGTATCGACCTCTTTGCCAAAGTTCCTTCGAGTCGGGAACAGCAGGGTCTGATAAAGCAGGTCTTGCCCAACTTTTATGGTGATCCAGCTTCCCCATCTGGCGCTTGGCCTTTCGCTGATGGTAATCGTTTCGGGATAAGTTTTTTCCCAGCGGTCAGTAAACATCCGATAGAAATCGTGCCCTACCGAACTGACTGTGTGGTCTGTAATTAACCCAGGGTCCTTAATGTCTTTGATATTTGCTGCATGAGCACTGAAACTGCCGATTAAAAATAAAACGATTAGTGATTTATTTAACGTTTTCATAATGCTAACGCTTGAGATTGTCATTTGCCCAGGAGACCGCCTGAGTGCGGTTTTTAACGGCTATCTTTCTGAATAGATTATATAAGTGAGTTTTAACGGTGTTTTCGCTGATAAATAACAGGCGAGCGATTTCAACGTTTGAAGCCCCCATGCGTAATTTATTCAGAATTTCGCTTTCTCTCTGGGTGATCCCAGAGTCTTCATAGTTCATATAACGATATTGGCCTGATTGATTAATAAGGTAGCTTGCGAAACGCTGTGCAAAGTAACACTCGCCACGGATGACACTTTCAATTCCTTCTATCAACTGTGCTTCAGTCATTGAAGGATGAAATACGGCGCTTATTTTTGGCCAACTTTCTATTTCTTGATAGGGATAATCTTCAGGGGTATTGATGAGTAGTGTTTTAAGATTAATACGATAACGACCAACAGAGGCTTGCCATCGAGAAATCAATTTTTTATCGGCTTGAATAATATCAAATAAAATAAGTGCCTGGCCGTTTAACGCTGTCTCGAAGGGTTTACTGATATTATACAGTTTAACCTTTATGGAAAGCTGTTGATTTAATTGATGTAACAAAACTGAAGATTGTAAACTAGGTTTTGTGACCAGCAGTATTGTCGTATTAGCATTTGTATATTCTGAAATCATAATGAATTCTGCCTTTATTGCGTATTCGCTCATGGGCAACAAAGTTGCTCATAGAATACCTATGCTATGTTTTATTTCCCTGGTGAAACGCTGTCTTATAGTCGGTCAACGGAATGAGGAACCGCTGACCGTCTAATCAATTTAGCTGGTGTGAGAATGAAAGCAAGACTCTGGGAGGGTCTTGAACTGGGGTGAAAGTTAAGCTTTGTTTGTGGAACAAATCAGAAATATTCGATTAAAAAATTACAATAGCGTTTGCGCACGGATTATTAGTTTACTCTTGTTCTATGTTTTTATTATGTTTTTTAATTTTATCCTCGCTACCTCTGTATTCAGGAATAATAACAACCTCAGTGCTAGCCATAGCAGCATCTTTAAATATATTTATAGGCTCGGATTATTCCTAAGTAAGTATTTTTGAAGAAGATCACAATGAAAAAGGGGTAAAGAGTTATTGCCGATTTATATTACTTAATTCCAAGGGGTGACTATGCTGTTTTTGAGGTTTTTATCTTTGATTATATGAGGTTTTTTTCGTGGATTTATTTTAGGATTTTTGCGCTTCTCATACTTTGAAATGAGGCTTTTTAAAAAAATACGAAAAACCGATGAGTTTATTATATTTACCACCATGCATACTGTAATCACTAACCCGAAATCATTCAGGTCAGGGGGAGTAAATGAATAATATTTATTCAAAACTGCTGCGTTCAGCACCAACTGGAATGGTTTTACTAGCATGCTTAATATCGCCATATACCTTTGGGCAGCAAAGTGATATGGCTTATTCCGAAGCTTTCACGAATCAGAGTGAAATGAGTAATATGTCATTTGACCAACTCGCAGCGGGTAACGGTAATAAAGCAATGATTAATCAGCATGGTAATGAAAATACCGCGGCTATAAGCCAGCGTGGAAGCGCTAACAATGCTGATATCAATCAATACGGCAATGAAAATAACGCTTATATCTCGCAGGATAACAGTGGAAATTCAGCATCCATTGAGCAGCAAGGTTTTGGCAATACCGCGTCTATCACCCAAAAAGGGCGGAGAAACGTGGCGCAAATAAGCCAAAGTGGTACGGACCGCTCAGCGGCAGTCGTACAAAATGCGTCCGGTATGGCAATAAAAGTGACGCAGCATTAATCGTTAGGTCTTTAAGTTCAACCATCCGATCTCAAACCTATGGGGTAGCATCATGAAACTGTGGAAAGTAATGGCAGTATCCGCGCTGGTCTTCAGCGGAAGTTCGATGGCATCAGGTTTCGGTTACGGCGGTGGGCCAAGTACGCCGGTATTCCAAACCACTAACTGGCATGAGGAATTGCAAATTTATCAGGAAGGTTCTTTGAACCTGGCGAATGCGACACAAACGTCGGCGCAAAATTCCCTGACAACTGTTAATCAACACGGCAATGCTAACGTGGCAAGCTCCAACCAGGTGGGCGATAGAAGTCTGTTAGATATCCATCAGGCAGGTAATTTTAACCGTGCCGATGCTCTTCAGAGTGGCGATAAGAGCAAACTGCTGATTAGCCAAAGTGGTACAGCCAACTATGCAAATGCTACTCAGAGTGCCAGTGGCAGTTTAGCTAATATAGTTCAGGTTGGTACGGCTAACCGGGCTTATGCCTCACAGCAGTAATCGTTTTTATCGAAATAAAAACAGGGCTTTGCCCTGTTTTTTTTGTGGAGGCCATTATGATTTCAATACTTTTGGCGGCGGCGATTTCTCAGCCATTATGGTTTGATAATCAACAGCATGGGCAAATATATGTTGTTACTCCGATGGTGCACTTACAAACCGATTGTCAGTGCGACTATCGACTGAAAATGCTTAAAACCGGTATTTCCGGGACCAGCACCAGCGTTCAGCAATCCGCGGTCACTATAGCGGCCAACACGGATGTCGCGCTGACGCGAATAAGCTTTAATCTCCAGCAGGGCGACAGAGTGCAGATATATTTGTCTTTAAATGATGGCAAGCAAGTATCGTTAGAAAATACCTTAAACTTGCCGAAGTAATTATTCGGGACCGCCGCTAGACGTTAGTAACTTAGCATCAGAATCTGTTTAGCCCTTTCCAAATCGATATCTGAACGTTCGCCCATTGGTAGCATATTAAAGCGTTGCAGATTGCCCAGAATTTCATCGATCGCGCTTTTTGGCTGCCCGTAAGCGCTAAGTTGCGTCTTAAGGCCCATTAATTCAAAGAATTCACGGGTTTTAGCAATGGCGGCGTCGATACGGCTATCGTCACTCCCGGCATGAATATTCCATACTCGCTCTGCATATTGCAGCAGCTTCTGCTTTTTACTTTCGCGCTGAACCTGCAATAGACCGGGTAAAAGAATCGCCAGTGTTTGTGCGTGGTCAATGCCATAAAGTGCCGTCAGCTGGTGGCCCATTCGGTGCGTGGCCCAGTCTTGCGGAACGCCGACGGCAATCAGGCCATTGAGCGCTAACGTTGCAGACCAGGTGATCGCCGAGCGTACATCATAGTTTTGCGGATCGGTCAGCGCTTTTGGCCCTTCCTCAATGAGCGTCAGCAATAAACCCTCGGCAAAACGATCCTGCACTTTTCCATACACCGGGTAGGTCAGATACTGCTCAATCACGTGAATAAATGCGTCAACAACGCCGTTTGCCACCTGGGTTGCGGGTAACGTATAGGTTTTGGTCGGATCGAGAACCGCAAATTGTGGAAACAACAGCGGATCGCTGTAGCCGGATTTCTGCCCGAGTGCGGTGTGGGTCACAACCGCGACATGATTGGTCTCTGACCCGGTCGCGGGCAGGGTCATCACGCAGCCGAGAGGGATAGCTTCTTTTAGCGGCTGGCGCTGCGACCAGAGTGGCCAGATATCGCCTGCATATAATGCGGCTGCGGCAATAAATTTGGTGCCGTCAACGACTGAACCGCCGCCAACCGCCAGCAGGAAATCAATTTTATTATCTTTAACCACATCAACGGCTTTCATCAACGTATCAAAATGCGGATTAACCTCGATGC
The DNA here is from genome assembly GCF_041200025.1 of Rouxiella sp. WC2420. Taxonomy (NCBI): domain Bacteria; kingdom Pseudomonadati; phylum Pseudomonadota; class Gammaproteobacteria; order Enterobacterales; family Yersiniaceae; genus Rouxiella; species Rouxiella sp. WC2420. The sequence goes on from NZ_CP165628.1 coordinate 2,201,413, forward strand.
CGCCAAATTCAAACGTCGCCCTGTCACCCAATGCTGCGTGTACCTCATCCAGCGTGCCATATTTTTTGGCACTGCCGCCGCCATAGGTGATTAATACTCGCGCCTGCTTAGGAATAAATTTATCGATATCGGCAATGCGATCGACCCCAAACAGCACGCGGGTTGGGTTATAAAAGTCGAAATTAAACATGGATTACCCCTGATAGATGTCAGCACACTGAAGGATATTGATTAGCTTTAAGCTCAATGATTATCATCTTAGCGCGGGTAAAGATAATGTTCGGTGCTGTTTAAAAGTAGCAGCCGCACAAACTGCTTATCTGTCTTGGGGATATTGAGGATTATGCCGTGGGGAAGGTTTGCGCCCGTGGTGTTTTAACGGCGATTTTGTAGCAATAAAAAAGCGAGGATTTCTCCTCGCTCTCTTTTATAGCCTTAAAACAACGCTATTACTTAACCTGCATGCCAGGCTGTGCGCCGCTGTCCGGGCTAAGCAGGAAGATATCTTTCCCGCCGGGACCTGCTGCCATCACCATGCCTTCGGAAACGCCGAAACGCATCTTGCGTGGGGCCAGATTCGCCACCATGATGGTCAAACGTCCTTCAAGTAGTTTCGGATCCGGATAAGCAGAACGAATGCCAGAGAAGATTTGACGCTTCTCGCCGCCTAAATCCAGTTGCAGACGCAGCAGCTTGTCAGAACCTTCCACGAAGTCGGCGCTTTCAATCAGGGCAATACGCATATCCACTTTGGCGAAATCGTCAAAGGTGATGGTTTCCTGGATTGGATCATCGGCCAAAGGACCGGTCAGCGCTGGCTTGGTGGCGGCGATATCTTCTTTGGAAGCGTCTACCATAGCAGTGACTTTATCCATTTCAATACGGTTAAACAGAGCCTTGAACGGGCTAACCTTGTGGCTTAGCAACGGTTGTGCAATCGCGTCCCAGCTCAGTTCGGTATTAAGGAACGCCTCGGTGCGCTCGGCCAGTGAAGGCAGAACCGGCTTGAGGTAGGTCATTAATACGCGGAACAGGTTGATACCCATTGAGCAGATAGCCTGCAGATCAGCATCACGGCCTTCTTCTTTGGCAACGACCCAAGGTGCCTGCTCGTCGACGTAACGGTTGGCAAGGTCAGCCAGCGCCATGATTTCACGAATTGCACGACCAGATTCACGGCTGCTGTAGGCCTCGGCGATGCTGGTTGCTGCATCGGTGAAGGTCTTGAACAGGGCTTCGTCGGCCAGCTTGTCAGACAGCATGCCGTCGAAGCGCTTGTTGATGAAACCGGCGTTACGGGACGCGAGGTTGACGACTTTGTTGACGATGTCGGCGTTTACGCGCTGCACGAAATCTTCAAGGTTAAGGTCGATGTCGTCAATGCGCGAGGACAGCTTGGCCGCGTAATAGTAACGCAGGCAATCGGCATCCAGGTGTTGCAGGTAGGTGCTGGCCTTGATAAAGGTACCGCGAGATTTTGACATCTTCGCGCCATTGACCGTCACATAACCGTGAACAAACAGGTTGGTCGGCTTGCGGAAGTTGCTGCCTTCGAGCATGGCCGGCCAGAACAGGCTGTGGAAATAAACGATGTCTTTACCGATGAAATGATACAGCTCGGTGGTGGAATCTTTTTTCCAGAACTCGTCGAAGTCCAGATCCGGGCGACGATCGCACAGGTTTTTAAAGGAACCCATGTAGCCAATAGGCGCGTCGAGCCAGACGTAGAAATATTTACCCGGCGCATCAGGAATTTCGAAGCCGAAGTATGGCGCATCGCGGCTGATATCCCACTGTTGCAGACCGGATTCGAACCATTCCTGCATCTTGTTAGCGACTTGCTCCTGCAACGCGCCGGAACGAGTCCAGGCCTGCAACATGGCGCTGAATTCTGGCAGGTCGAAGAAGTAATGTTCTGAATCACGCATGATCGGCGTAGCGCCAGAGACTGCAGATTTAGGGTCAATCAGTTCAGTCGGGCTGTAAGTTGAACCACAAACTTCACAGTTGTCGCCGTACTGGTCCGGTGCCTTGCATTTTGGACAGGTGCCTTTTACGAAACGATCGGGCAGGAACATGCCTTTCTCGGGATCGTAAAGCTGAGAAATAGTGCGATTCTTGATAAAGCCGTTTTCTTTAAGACGGCCGTAGATCAGGTTTGACAACTCACGGTTTTCTGCGCTGTGCGTTGAGTGGTAGTTGTCATAGCTGATACCAAAACCGGCGAAATCTTTTTGATGCTCCTGGCTCATCTCCTCAATCATTTGCTCCGGCGCAATACCCATCTGCTGAGCTTTCAGCATGATCGGGGTGCCGTGCGCATCGTCAGCGCAGATGAAGTGAGTTTGGTTGCCGCGCATTCGCTGGTAACGGACCCAGATATCTGCCTGGATGTGCTCGAGCATGTGTCCGAGGTGAATTGAACCGTTAGCATAAGGAAGTGCACAGGTTACCAAAATTTTTTTCGCGACTTGAGCCATAGTAAGAGCTTGCTTTCTTTTATTGAGATTGGGGGATCGATGGTAACCGAAATACCCGCTATCCTACAACCGGCAGGTACGTTAGCCTCTTTGTTTAAGCACAGTAACTTAAGCCCGCGTGTTGAGGCAGATCATGCGCAGGCTGTTGGCTCTATCACCTAAATGAACGGCGATTCTGGTATGCTATTTTTATAACATCTAGATAGCAGATTTTTAACCCTGTCGATTCTGCGACTCAATTCCATAATAAATAGGTATTTCAAGGAGCCGGGATGAAATCACAATCCCCTGAGAACGCTACTCCCGCCGAGCTTCACGCCGCTGTTAATGTGGTGTTGGCGACTTTTAGCCACCCAACATTACAAAGAAGCCTGACCGCCATCAAGGCGCTGCATCAGTGCGTGCTGCTCGATAATGTGCTGCATATTGAACTGATCCTGCCTTTTGCCTGGAAGTCGGGCTTTGAACAGCTAAAACTGCTGACCACTTCGGAGTTGCTTCGCGTAACCGGAGCGCGCTCGGTTGACTGGAAACTTTCTCACGATGTTGCGACGTTGCGCCGCGCCAACGACAGGCCAGGTATTAAAGGTGTGCGCAATATTCTGGCTATCAGTTCCGGCAAGGGCGGGGTAGGCAAGTCGACCACGGCGGTTAATCTGGCGCTGGCGCTGGCCGCGGAGGGTGCGAAGGTCGGCCTGCTTGATGCCGATATCTACGGGCCTTCGGTGCCCAATATGCTGGGCACTGAAGATGAGCGCCCGACCTCTCCCGACGGTCAGCATATGGCGCCTATCATGGCTCACGGTCTGGCTACCAACTCGATCGGTTACCTGGTTACCGATGAAAATGCCATGGTCTGGCGCGGTCCGATGGCCAGCAAGGCTCTGTTGCAAATGCTTCAGGACACGCTGTGGCCGGATCTCGATTATCTGATCCTCGATATGCCGCCGGGCACCGGTGATATCCAGCTGACGCTGGCGCAAAGTGTGCCGGTGACGGGCGCGCTGGTGGTGACAACGCCGCAGGACATCGCTCTGCTGGATGCCATGAAAGGTATTGTGATGTTTGAGAAAGTCAACGTGCCGGTGTTGGGTATTATCGAGAACATGAGCATGCATATTTGCAGCCAGTGCGGACATCACGAGGCTATTTTCGGCACCGGCGGCGCGCAAAAGCTGGCCGAAAAGTATCGCTGCGAGCTGCTGGCGCAAATGCCGCTGCACATCTCGTTGCGTGAGGATCTGGATCGCGGCGAGCCGACCGTGATTGCCAACCCCGAAAGTGAGTTTACTGCCATCTATCGCCAGTTAGCCGCCAAGGTCGCCGCGCAGCTTTACTGGAAAGGAGATGCCATCCCGACCGAAATTGCCTTCCGTGCGGTGTAATTATCGCCGTCTAACCGATTAATTTAATCAAGCCAGCCGCTTGGTGGCTTTATGGCTGGCTTCATCAACAGGTTGTCCCTATAATTGGCGCGATCAAAGCGGCTTCAGGCTGCTTGCCCTTCAAACTCCAAATCAGGTCGTTAATTTTATGTCTGACAAGTTCCATCAGTGTGTCATCGTAGGTATCGCTGGCGCATCTGCCTCTGGAAAAAGCCTTATTGCCAGCACTTTGTATCGTGAATTACGCGATCAGGTCGGTGACGAACATATCGGTGTTATCCCGGAAGATTGTTATTATCGGGATCAGAGTCATCTGACCATGGAAGAGCGTATCAAGACCAACTATGACCATCCGAACGCGATGGACCATGATTTGCTTTTCCAGCATTTGCAGGCAATGAAAGCAGGGAACGCTATCGAACTGCCAAGCTACAGCTTTATCGAGCATACCCGCCTTAACGAGACCGTGACCTTAGCGCCTAAAAAAGTCATTATCCTTGAAGGGATCCTACTGTTGACTGACGTGCGTTTGCGTCAGGAACTGAATTTCTCGATTTTCGTCGATACTCCGCTGGATATCTGCCTGATGCGCCGCATGAAGCGCGATGTCAACGAGCGCGGCCGTTCAATGGATTCGGTCATGGCACAGTATCAAAAGACTGTTCGTCCAATGTTCTTGCAATTCATTGAACCTTCTAAACAATATGCCGATATTATCGTGCCACGCGGCGGTAAAAACCGCATCGCTATAGATATTCTAAAAGCGAAAATTAGCCAGTTCTTTGAATAATCAGAGAATCCTAAACCCTAGCTGCTACCCAAACTCTTCGACATCGTATCAAGTCGGCAAAGTGATTAACTCCGATAGGCTGACAAGGCCTAATGATTCGGGTTATGAGATTAAGCCAACGCAGAAGCAGTGTCGAAAAGTGGGGGAAAGGAAAAGACATGAGACTTTGTGATACTGATATAGAAGCCTGGTTGGATGACGGCCGATTAAGCATTGAACCGCGTCCGCCGGTAGAGAGAATCAGCGGCGCGACGGTAGACGTGCGCCTTGGCAACGGTTTTCGCGTGTTCCTTGGGCACAACGCGGGTTTTATCGACCTGAGCGGGCCTAAGCACGAAGTCGGTGCGGCGCTGGATCGTGTCATGAGTGACGAGATTGTTTTACCCGAGGGTGAAGCCTTCTTTTTACATCCCGGCGAATTGGCGCTGGCGGTCACGCTGGAGTCAGTAACATTACCAGACAATCTGGTCGGCTGGCTGGATGGACGTTCTTCGCTTGCACGTCTAGGGTTAATGGTTCACGTTACCGCGCACCGTATCGACCCAGGCTGGCAAGGGCGTATCGTGCTTGAATTCTATAATTCAGGTAAACTGCCTTTGGCGCTGCGTCCTGGAATGCTGATCGGCGCATTGAGTTTTGAGCCATTGTCTGGTTCGGCATCACGTCCTTACAACAGTCGTCAGGACGCCAAATATCGAGACCAGCAGAGTGCGGTTGCCAGCCGTATCGATAAAGACTGACAGGTCCTGGCAGGATGCGGGGGCAGGCAACATATAAGAGGATGGCATGAAAAGATTAGTGACAACGTTGGTTATTTTACTGGTGGTAATTATTGCCGGTATGACCTCGCTGGTTTTTTTGATTAACCCGAATGATTTCCGTAATTACATGGTCAATCGTGTTGAGCAGAAAAGCGGTTATAAGCTGGCAATTGACGGCGATCTTCGCTGGCATGTCTGGCCTCAGCTAAGCATTTTGGCTGGTCAAACTTCACTGACTGCACCCGGAGCGAAAGAACCGGTGGTGAGCGCCCAGAACATGCGCCTTGATGTTCGCCTTTTGCCTTTGCTCTCGCATCAGCTTTCTGTCAAACAGGTTATGCTCAAAAGCGCGGTCATCCGCCTGACGCCTGACAGCGAAGCCAATGAACCGGATGCGCCGATTGCCCCTGCGGGTTCGGGCAATCAGGATGTCAGCGAGTCAGATAACGGCTGGAAATTTGATATTGGCCACCTTAGCGTGGAAGATAGCCTGCTTATCTGGCAACGTGCGCAAAGCGATCAAATCAACGTCCGTGATATCAATTTGCAGATGGATCAAAGCAGCTCCCGCCAGGCAACTATTCACCTGTCGAGCCGCATTAACCGCGACCAGCGTGACCTGACGCTAAACGTTGATGCCAATCTGAATATGCAAAACTATCCTCGCCAGTTTTCCGCCGATATCAGCAACCTGAGCTATACGCTGACCGGGGCAGATATTCCTTCTAAAGGAATTAGCGGGCAGGGGAGTTTGCAGGCTCGTTATCAGCAAAATACCAATACCATAACGCTGAATAAGCTGTCTTTGTCGGCCAATGATAATCAGCTAACCGGCAGTGGTCAGGCGGTGCTCAGCGATGTGCCTGATTACCAGCTGAACTTGCAGGCCGATAAAATGAATCTCGACGAGATTTCCGGCTGGCAACCTAGCAGTAGCAAAAGCGACGGTACACAGCAACAGGCGCAGGCCGTGATGTCCGCTCCCGTGATTGCTCGCGATATCGATCAGCAGCAGAATGGTCTAAGCGTGCTAAATGGTTTCAACGCTCAGTTGGGCTTGAAGGCGGTCGCCGTCACCTATCGCGGGCTGGCTATTGAGAATCTGGATCTTCAGGCAACTAATCACCTGGGTGAAGTCCAGCTATCAAAACTCACTGGCAATATGGGGCAGGGAACTTTCTCGCTCCCAGGCACCCTGAACTCAACCCATCAGCAGCTAGAGGTCAGTTTCGCTCCCGAGCTGACCAATATCCAGCTAGGCGACTTGTTGCATGCCTACAATCTGCCACAGGCGTTGACCGGAAGCTTCTCTATGCAGGGCAAGCTGGGTGGCAAAGGCTTGTCGCTGGAAGACTTCGACACCCATTGGCAGGGTGATGCGCAAATGTCGATGGCGGATGCGCATATTAATGGCCTGAATATTCAACAACTGGTGCAACAGGCGGTGGCGCGGAGCAGTAATCGCGTGCAGGGTATGGATCGTTATCAGATGTACAGCCAAATTCAGCAGATGCAGGCAAGCGGTAAGCTGCGCAACGGAGAGTTGAGTCTCAATAACCTTAACGCAGAATCGCCGATGATGAATTTCAAGGGCGAGGGCAAGGTCAATTTTGCACAGCAGCAGGCCGATATGAATTTGCTGGTGCGCGTCACTGGCGGCTGGCAGGGTGATAACCCGCTGATAGCCACGTTGCAAAAAACGGACATCCCACTGCGCGTATTTGGACCTTGGAAACAGCTTAATTATGAGCTAAATGCGGATCAGGTGTTGCGCCAGCAGCTGCAGCAAAGCGCCCGCAGCGCGCTTCAGAACTGGATCGACAGTCGAACCCATAACAAGTAAACAACTTGTTTACTCATCGACCTATCTCCCGCGGTAGAAAGAAAAACCCTTTCTGCGGCGGGATCAGTCGGTATTAAGATTCTTTTACGAAGCCTATACCGAATCGTTTTCTTGGATAAAATTCCCGTTTTACCCTTCGCAGCGTCATCTCATAAATCTACAATCTGATCTTTGGGAGCTTCAGCAGATTCAGAGGCCACCAGAGAGTGAGTTGACTTATCCTCCACGGGAAAGAGTTTATGTAGATAAGGGGTCAAATTCAGGGTATTCAGTTGTACCATATTTTTTTAGTACATCTTTAATGACCAACAAATGTTCCTCTTTCAGGATGTATTCTGTAGATAAAGGGTCTAGAGAAAGATTATCGCGTCTGGAGGGGTCTCCGTATTTTTTAATGTAACCGATGATACTTAAGCCATTAACCCTAATTGCTCTTTCACCCATATAGTGAATCGTTTCTCTTGAGAGAGTGCCCTCTTTACCCTCTGCGGTATCATTTAGCAGATTTATATTTAGCTGGAAGGTTGGTGGTGTACCTGTGGCGGGTGAAGAGGGAGACGTGGTCTCGGAAGGGCTCGCTAATTCCTCTGTATTAAGTTCGGGTGAAACAGCATCACCATCCGACATATCGTGCGGGTTTGCAAATGAAAAATCAATTCTGAAGGAATTAACAGGATTAACATTCTCAGGTGATGCTGAGTTAGTGGAGCGGGAAGTGTTAGATTCAACTTGATCAGATTGAAAATATTCTTTAGCAGAGTTGCCGGCCGCATTTCCTGCTAAACCGACGTTTGCATTGGTAGCACCTCCGCCAAAATGTTTAGCTGCATTTGCAGCAGGTTTTGTAACATTTTTTAAACCACGTTTCATGGCTTTGGCTGCACCTTGTCCTACTATATTGCCAATGCCTTCGAATGCAAGACCAACCCCTGCATCAATATAGGCATCACGGGCTTCGCTGCTTCTGTCTGCGGTTGTCGCCTTATATAGGCTGGGTACTGTAGAGGTAACGACTGTCGAGGCTAAGCTGGTTAAGGCATGTCCGAAAACGCGTACCGCGACCCCTGCGGTCCCGGCCAACGCAATCCCGCCCACAGACAATATTACAACGCTGATGAACGCTCCGGCTCGAGCTGCAATCTTGATATAAACATCTTTTCTCATCTCGCTTGGCGTCTTAACAAGATAATTCGCGTCGTCGCGAGCCATATCAGCATTGGTGTTAAAGATATCTTCGGTGAAATCATGGGAATCATGTGTGGCAATGGCGGGCTGCCATGCAGGGCCTAAGACGCTGTCAGTTCTAAATGTCGTATGCACGTAGCGGCCATTGGAAATTAACTCACTAATTATGCTGGAGCCATTAAGAGAAATACCATCTTTCATTCGCCGACAGAAGGTTTCAGCCGCGAGCTTAGAGGCAAATTCAATAGTGGGCTGACCGGGTTGAGTTTTTCCCTCAAAGACTCTCCCATCTGTTAATGAAATATAAAGAACCTTGCCATTAAGGCCTTTAATGCAAACCATATTAGCTACTTTATGGCCCCTAAAGGTTACCGTTTGAACCTTCCCTCTTTCAATATCGTAGAAATAAGCATGACGGTCTTGAATCTTATCATCGCCCTGCAAATTGAGGTTTTTAGCAATTATCTGGTTTATACGCCACAGGGAAAATCTCTTATGCTGGCCTTTTACATCTTCTCTATTAAGGTATTCATCAAGCTGTTTGAGATATTGAGCTTCTAAATCCATTGCTTTTATTTCGTCCAGAAATGAGTCTGAACTGCCAGATATCGAAAATTCCATATCTTCGGTACCGAGGGCACCATAGTCCCGCCGACCATATTCTCCTAGCATATATTCCTCAAGAGTAATGCTATTACCTGTTTCCATCATTGCGGGTTTGAAATTCCCGGTCAGGGCATTCGTTGGGTAAGTCCACACGACGTACCATACCCATCCTCCATTTGAAAGTTCTCGATGTTTGATGGATATCCTGGTTTTCAATGTGACATCACGATATTTGGCAGGATTTTTTCTTTTTTGAGCGTCCAATAGTTCCTGACATTTTCTTTTCATCCAGTCACGTGGTGCCAAAACATCATTGTTAGACTGAGAGCGAGAATCGTGAAATTCAACCGGAAGTTGATCATACTCAGTCGGATTGTATGGGCCTCTACCTACTTTCTTTTGCGAACCCTCCCAATAAGGGGCGCTTCTCTTAACGCGTAGCGTTTGCTCCTGCGCTGGGGCATCCTGCGACATTTGCTCATTAAGAAGGGGCGTGCTCAGTTGCTCTTTTCGTTTCTGTTGCAGAGCAAGGGATTCAGCAAGCTGCTGGGAATATTTGGCTTCTAACTCTTTGATTATTTTTTTGGCCTCAAGCTCATCTTGTTCATCTAACCACCCTTGCTCCTGCGTCGGGGCATCCTGCGACATTTGCTCATTCTGCAGAGTCATGAGCTGATGTTCGGCTCTTCTCTGCTGCAGTATCTGGAATAGGCTTGAAGAGGTGGATACCGCGCCTCTAGCGCTTTCAACGGACCCGGCGATAGCGAAGTTCATTGGCAGATTTGAGGCAACATTTTTAAGAAAAGCTTGAGGACGAGTGGCTGCACCATAGATCGCAATCGAAGCCGTTATCGGCAACAACAATATACCAGGCAATAGGGTTAATATGCTTAATAACACGTTAACAGCCTGCCGTTCTTGCATTTTGTAATGTTGATAATAAGGAAACTGCTGGCCTGGAAGGGTGGCTTTTTTAACGCCTTCTGCTCCTTTGTAGTAACCATAAATTTGATGTGCTTTTAGCACATTCCCAACCCGCAACAGGCTACGGTTTGGGTCGGTAAGGTTCTCAGCGGCTGACAGTATATCTGCGACCACCTCACTGCCAGTGGCCGCTGACAAACCCAAACTCACCAGGCTGAAAACGGCTTTTTGGGTGGCTTTACTAATGATCGCATCCTTTATCGTGCTGGTTGCAGCCATCAGTTCATCCACTGTGGGTGGCAGCCGCTGTGTACCGTTATTAATGTTACTGAGTTCCTGCGCCATCCCCGCCACCAGGAGAGCATTATAGGGATCTCTTTTTCTGTGCAGTGCCAGCCTGTATGGATCACTCAACGCGGAATGCAGATACTGGACAATTGCCTTTTCATTGTCGGGATCACCCCCGCTCAAGTCTTTTGCCAGGCTGGTTAAATTTCGTGCCAAAACCTTTTCATGTCGATTGTAGCCAAACTTGCTCCCAAACATGGGTGATGGAACAAGGCGAATCTCAGTTAAAAGTTTATTGATACGCACATTCATATTAATAGCTTCTTGTGCGATTTTTTCTGCTCCACTAAAAGTATTTCCGCCCGTTATGCGTAAATTTTTCAAGATAGAGTTCTGAAATTGTTTCACTGAAGCCTGGAAGGATTCTGCCATTAAGTTTGTGTTAGCAATATAAAGGTTGCTTGCCTTGGTATCCGAGAATTCGCTGGCAGTGTTATTGAATTGCATATTCCCTTTGTCAGTAAGTTGACTGTAGACATAAGGCAAAGCTTTCATGAGTTCGGCAATAATTTCTAAAAACTCTTTTTCCACTGTTTCTAATTTATCATCACGACGTAAGCGTGCGCTATTTTTGTTCAGTGAGGTATCTAATAAGGCCTTAAGAACCAGTGGCGTTCTGTCCTGTTGTCTGATTTCAGGCAATTGTGTCTGCCTTTTGCTCGTGAACTGCGGTGATAGCATGTCTGGAATTCTTTTATTATCCCGAGTTATCACTCGCCCAAGCTTCTCGGCAACTGCCTGCAAAGGCTTGCAGAAAAATTGCACCTGTTCAGCCGCGTTATCTAAGGGGATCCTTAAAGTGCTGAGGCGCGTTATTTCTGCCTCAGTTAAACTGCTATGCACATTTAATTGCTTATCTAAAGAGTTCATCAAGGAAGCGTTACTTTCTTTGATTTTGTTATTGATAGTCGGCGGTAGGGATTGAACCGCATTCGAAATGCTTGTCCACTTTTTGCTAATGTAGTTATTCAGGGTGCTGTCATGATAAATTACCGGCGTTTTTTTAACGGCATTTAGTATTTTCCTTGCTTTGCCGGGCTGTGAAGGCTTAATAATTTCAAGTGCCGCTTTAAGACTGGATTCACCCTGTTTCAATGCCGACATCAGACTCTTTGAGCTTGAATTTAATTCAGCACTGCCGTGATTTTTAACTGTCTTCCTCATGTGACGCGACTGATCAATGGCATGCTCAAGGTTGTCAGTCGTAACTATTAGTGAAGTCGACCGCGTTTCACGAAACTGTTCAACCGATTTTTGAGTGAGGATGGCTAGACTTTTTTTTAGTTGCGGATCGCTGTTCGCGGCGTCTTGTAATTTAATTGCCATCAAATCAATGAACTTATTATTCACCTCACCATTGATTTCACTGGTATTTGCAGAGGTGTTGGCCAGGAAATTTTCAATCTCTTTGAATTCAAGGTCATTAAATAACGAGAGTGAACCCGAAATTCCTAGCAGATCTATAACGTTACCTCCTAAAACCTTGAGCACGTCATTTTCCTGAGTGCTTAGCAGCGTACTGTCTTCTGCAGGGTGCTTTACGCCACTTATCGGCAGGGCCATCATGGTTTCTGCAAGGGCTTTACCCATCGATTTGATGGTCGCTGCCATCTTGCCACGCATGTAGCCCGATTTAGATTGGTCAAAACTCCCTTTCCATTCTTTATCAAAGCTTTGTATCAATTCATTGATTGACTGCTGAGCTTGACTGACTTCTTGAAATACGTCAGGCGGGACTCTTAAAATATTACCTGCGAGCGCGCCATCCTGAATAAACGTCTCAAAGGATTCCAACTGAACCGCGTTCATTTTGACCCAATCATTGCTTAGGGACATAGGCTCATAAAGTGTTGGGTTACTCTTTTTTTGGTCATATTCATCCAAAATTGCTAATCGTTCTTCAATTTGTTGTTTCACTTTCTGGGTAAGATTTCCGTCTATATCGATTACACTTTTAGCCCTGCCTGGTATGCCAGATAAGGGCTGGTCAGAACCTGACGGGTCGCCAGCACTTAATAATAGGGCATTGTGACTTTTGTGAGATAAAACAGGTCGTTTTGCTTTAACCTGTTCTTCTGCTTTTGAATCGGTGTCATTGATGGGCATAGTAGATTTAACCTCCGCTAAGAATGGTTAAACTATAGGTTTTAATAGTCAGTTATATGTATGGGGAACCTTTCCGCCGCAATGAGTGGAACAAGTAATTGAAAGATCGTGCAATTTTGATGCGTCTTTTTAGACTTCGTAGTCTTCTTCAATGACTCCCTTAATCGGCGTGATCTTCACTTTCAATATACGATGGCTATTAACCTCGAGGGGTTCGAAGAGATAGTTATCGATATGCAACTGAGTGCCTTCCTGCGGAATATTTTGTGCATACTCCATCAACAGACCGGCAATAGTGTGGTATTCGCGTTTTTCGTCGACGAGCAGAGGCAGATACATCACCAGATCGTCGAGCGGCATATAACCATTGGCAATCCAGCTGCCGTCTTCTAATTGAACAATGTCATGACGAGCATCGAGAGTGGCCGAGGACTCAGGCATGCTTCCGGCGATCGTTTCCATCACGTCAGTCAATGTGACGATGCCCTCCACTGAACCGAACTCATCAACCACAAACGCAAAGTGCGTTTTTGCCTGCTTGAACTGCTCGAGTGCGGCCAGCAGGGAAAGTTGTTCAGGGAAAATAAGCGGCTGTTTGATAACGGCTTTTATATCCATCGAGTTATGCAATAGCTGTTGCTTGAGCAAATCGACAACGTGAACGACGCCAAGCGGCGCGTCGGTAGAGCTGTCTTCGGTGACCAGCATGCGGGTGTGCTGATTGTGTGCAATCTGTTGCAACAGCGCTTCGGGCGGGTCGTTAAGTTCGACATTGTCCACGTCATGGCGCGAAGTCATTACGCTGCTCACCGAGCGCTGCGCCAATCCCAGCACCCGTTCAATCATATGGCGTTCCTGCTGGTTGAAAATCGCGTCTTCTTCTGGATTGATATCGGCAACCATATTTGAAGAGTGAGCATCCAGTTCGGCGTCGTCATGCTTGCCGCGCAGCACTCGCAACACAGTTTCGGCAGTTCGCTCGCGCAGTGAACGGCGGGAGGAGAGAAAGCGCCGACGGTTAAACTGTGCCAGCTGATTCAGCATTTCTATCATCACCGAGAAACCAATCGCCGCGTAGAGGTAGCCTTTAGGGATGTTATAGCCAAACCCGTCTGCCACCAGACTGAAGCCAATCATCAGCAAGAAACTTAAACACAGAATAACGATGGTAGGGTGGTCGTTAACAAATCGCGTGAGCGGGCGGCTGGCAAGCAGCATCAGGCCGATGGCAATACACACGGCGGCCATCATCACGGCAAGGTGATCGACCATGCCCACTGCGGTGATCACCGAGTCGAGAGAAAATACCGCATCCAGCACGACAATCTGCGCGACAACCGGCCAGAAGCGTGCGCGGCTTCCCTGTTGGCTGTCTTCTTCATCTTTGCCTTCAAGTCTTTCGTTAAGTTCAGTTGTCGCCTTGAACAGCAAAAATACTCCCCCTGCCAGCATAATCAGATCGCGTGCGCTGAAAGAGTGACTGAAAACGGTGAGCAAAGGCCGGGTGAGAGACGAGAGCCAGGAAATAGCAGCCAGTAATAATAATCTCATTACTAAAGCAAATAACAGCCCGGTAACACGGGCGCGGTCACGCTGATGCCGGGGAAGCTTGTCGGCAAGAATAGCGATAAAAATCAGATTATCGATACCCAGTACAATCTCGAGAACCACCAGGGTAGCCAGCCCGGCCCAAATCGACGGATCGGCGAACCATTCCATATTGCTTTCATACCTTTGTGCAAGCGGAGGAGTCCGCACCATGAATAATGGTTGTTGGGGCGGGAAATTTCAAATTTAAAATCAGAGAGCTAGGTAATTCACGCTGATTGCCTGAATTTTCAGAAAAGTGCTCTAAATACGGCTTGATACGAATTCATTTACGCTTTGTGGCTGACAAAAATCTCTGTTGTTGACTTTTTCGACAATTCGTTGATTTGCTCGACATACCCAGAACCCGTGTGGCCCGGCAATACGTTTTTTATTGTTTTATATTAAAAAAAGTCAATTTACGGGTAACAATCTTATTTTTTTATGATTGACTTAAGGTCATACTGAACTCGTGATTTGTGGCTTCCGTTTGCACGGCTTAGACGTAAGCTACTGAAAGATTCACGGTATAAAGACAACATCTTATACAGATTTGGGATTGTTGAATGAGCCTGCAAAAGCATGGCGAGAGTCTATACTTTGCTTAAGTGATTTTTAAAGCTAATAGCTATTGCTTAAGTATCTTCAGTGGGTAGAGCGGTAGATAAATTCTGTAAAACCGCTGGCTGAATTTTAATCTTATGGTGTTGAGGAGTATCTCTTACAATGTTAAAAGCTGTTATCCCTGTTGCCGGTTTAGGCACACGTATGTTGCCTGCGACAAAGGCCATTCCGAAAGAAATGCTGCCAATTGTTGATAAGCCTCTGATTCAGTACATCGTTAATGAATGCGCTGCCGCTGGCATCAAAGAAATCATTCTGGTCACTCACTCGTCCAAAAATGCAATTGAAAACCATTTTGACACCTCTTTCGAGCTTGAAAGCATGCTTGAGTCGCGCGTTAAGCGCCAGCTGCTGGAAGAGATCCAGTCTATCTGCCCGAAAGGCGTAACCATCATGAACGTGCGTCAGGGCCAGTCTAAAGGCCTCGGGCATGCTGTGCTTTGCGCGCGTCCGCTGATTGGCGATGCGCCTTTTGCCGTTATTTTGCCAGACGTTCTGATGGACGAAGTTTCTTGCGACCTGCGCAGAGACAACCTCGCTGCTATGGTTAAGCGTTTTGAAGAAACGGGTAACAGCCAGGTAATGGTTGAAGAAGTACCAGAAGAAGACGTTTCTAAATATGGCGTGGTTGACTGCAACGGTGTTGAAGGTGAACCTGGCAAAAGCATTCCAATGAAAGCTATCGTTGAGAAGCCGGACCGCAAAGACGCGCCATCAAATTTGGCGGTTGTTGGCCGTTATGTGTTTAACGAAGACATCTGGCCTCTGCTGGCAGTAACCCCTTATGGTGCGGGTAACGAAATTCAGCTGACTGATGCAATTGCATTGCTGATGAAGAAAGAAACCGTTGAAGCCTTTACCATGACCGGCCGTTCGCACGACTGCGGCGACAAATTGGGTTATATGAAAGCTTTCGTAGAATATAGCCTGCGTCATAATGCTTCAGGCGCTCAATTTAAAGAATGGCTGAAAACACTGAAGATTGATTGATTTTTACTTTTAAAATTGATTAAAAAAAAAGCACCGTTGATCGGTGCTTTTTGTGTTTTTAACAACCTTAAGTTATCAATAGAGATCATTGGAATTATTTTTCTGATGTTTATTTTATGAAATAGCTTAATTATTATTCATTCAAAGTTGAAAATATTGGCAATATCAACTTACGAGAATAATCTGGAAGAAATATATTTTTGTTCATGCCAGCATTTTGCGCACTCGATTAGAACTTTTTACTAACAATAGCTATACTGGGCGGCAAATAGTTCCTGATTAATACCGCAGGGCACGCAACCCTCAAATAAAGCTTAATGACCCTTAAAACGAACAGTACTTTGGTTGCTACAAGCCAAGGGCGGTAGCATTCATCAAGGTCAAGCGACTCAATGCTAACTAATTGTTCTAATTAAAAAACTGTTGCAAAGTAAGATATCTTAAGGAAAGAAAATGTTACTCCCAGTGATCATGGCAGGTGGTACCGGCAGTCGTCTTTGGCCAATGTCCAGAGAGCTTTATCCTAAGCAGTTTTTAAGGTTGCACAGCAAAAATTCTATGCTGCAAGAGACTGTACTTCGTTTGGACGATCTTGAAGTACGCGAGCCAGTTGTGATCTGCAATGACGAGCATCGTTTTCTGGTAGCAGAACAATTAAGACAGATCAAAAAACTGTCTAATAACATTATTCTTGAACCTGTTGGACGCAATACTGCTCCTGCTATAGCTCTCGCGGCGCTGAACGCGATAAAAGATGGTGATGACCCGGTCATGCTGGTACTAGCTGCCGATCACGTCATTAATGATGTTGAAAAGTTTCACGAAGTTGTTGAAAAGGCGATTCCATTTGCCAGTAAAAACAGTCTGGTAACCTTTGGTATTGTGCCTACCGGCCCTGAAACCGGATACGGTTATATTCAACGTGGCGAAAGCATTGGAGAACTTGATGAAGGCTATCAGGTTAAATGCTTTGTTGAAAAGCCTGACAGCGCTACTGCTGAAACCTATATCGCTTCCGGTGAATATTACTGGAACAGCGGCATGTTTATGTTCCGCGCCAAGAAATACCTCGAAGAGTTAGAGAAATTCCGTCCAGATATCTATGAAGCCTGCAAAAAATCACTGCATGATCTGCCAGATGGCATGGACTTCATCACCGTAGATAAAGAAGCGTTTTCACTTTGTCCTGATGATTCAGTCGACTATGCCGTGATGGAAAAAACCCGTAACGCGATGGTTGTGCCATTGGATGCAGGCTGGAGTGATGTTGGTTCCTGGTCAGCCTTGTGGGAAGTTAACGAAAAAGATGAGCAGAACAATGCGCTCACGGGCGACGTATTCCTGCACAACACCCATGATTGTTATATTAATACCGATGAGAAAATGGTTGCGGCCGTTGGTGTGGAAAATCTGGTAATTGTAAATACTAAAGATGCGCTTCTGGTTGTTGATAAATCAAAAGTTCAAGATGTTAAGAAAGTTGTGGAATATCTTAAAACTAATCTGAGAAGCGAATATAAGCATCATCGCGATATTTACCGCCCTTGGGGTAAAAGCGATTTAGTGGTTGCCGAGAATCGTTTCAATGTAAATCGCGTAACGGTTAATCCTGGCGGTAAATTATCCACTCAGATGCATCATCACCGCGCAGAACACTGGATTATTCTGGCCGGTACCGCACAGGTCACTATCAGTGACAAGACTTTCCTGTTGACGGAAAATCAGTCAACGTTTATTCCGATTGGGTCAGTTCATACTCTGGAAAACCCAGGCAAAATCCCATTGGAAATTCTTGAAGTTCGCTCTGGTTCTTACCTTGGCAACGATGACGTTATTCGCATTAAAGATCACTACGGTCGTAATTAATTCTTGAGGTTTACATGACTACGTTAACTTGTTTCAAAGCTTATGATATCCGTGGAAAACTGGGCAAAGAGTTAAATACAGATATCGCTTACCGTATTGGTCGTGCATTTGGTGAATACCTCAAGCCGAAAAAAGTTGTTTTAGGTGGTGATGTCCGCTTAACCAGCGAAGAGCTGAAATTGGCGCTTGCCAATGGCCTTATGGATGCCGGAACCGACGTTTATGATATCGGTGTCAGTGGTACTGAAGAAGTTTATTTTTCCACCTTCCATTTAGATATGGACGGCGGTATTGAAGTTACTGCAAGTCATAATCCAATGGATTATAACGGCATGAAACTGGTGCGTAAGAATTCCCAGCCTATCAGCGGTGATACCGGGCTGCTTGATATTAAGCGATTGGCCGAGCAAAACGAATTTGCTGCAGTAGATTCCTCCAAACGCGGTACTTATCAGAAAATCGATATTCTTGAACAATATGTTGATCACCTTCTGGGTTATATTAATCCTTCAGCGCTTAAACCTCTGAAGTTGGTGATCAACTCAGGAAATGGCGCAGCAGGACACGTTATCGATGAGATTGAACGCCGCTTCAAAAAAGATAATGTCCCAGTGACATTTATCAAAGTTCATAATCAGCCCGATGGTAATTTCCCTAACGGTATTCCTAATCCACTGCTGCCAGAATGTCGCGCCGATACCGCTGACGCAGTAAAAGCGCATAATGCAGATATGGGTATCGCTTTTGATGGTGACTTCGACCGCTGCTTCTTCTTTGATGCGCAGGGCGAATTCATCGAGGGTTATTATATTGTCGGCTTATTGGGACAGGCATTCCTCGAAAAGAATCCTGGCCAAAAAATAATTCACGACCCGCGCCTGACCTGGAATACGCAGGATATTGTGAGCCAGTCTGGCGGCGTGGCGATTATGTCGAAAACGGGCCACGCGTTTATTAAAGAACGCATGCGCAGTGAAGACGCCGTGTATGGCGGCGAGATGAGCGCCCACCACTATTTCCGTGATTTCGCCTACTGCGACAGTGGCATGATCCCGTGGTTGCTGGTGGCCGAACTGGTTTCGGTGAAAGGTAACTCGCTGAGCAGCATGGTGAAAGATCGCATGGCGGCATTCCCTGCATCTGGAGAAATCAACCGCAAGGTAGAAGATGCCAAGCTGGTTATCCAAAGAATTCGCGATACTTACGAATCCGACGCACTGAATGTCGATTTCACCGATGGCCTCAGCCTCGAGTTTGCTGATTGGCGCTTCAACCTGAGAAGCTCCAATACCGAGCCTGTTATCCGATTGAACGTTGAATCAAAAGGGAATACTGAGCTGATGAATCAGAAAACAGCAGAGATATTAGCGTTAATGGGCGGGGAGTAATTTTGAAAGATACACTTCAAGCAATTTATAGGTATCGAGATTTTATTACTGGCAGTGTAAAACGGGACTTTCAGTCCCGTTATCAGGCAAGTTTTCTTGGAGCGGCCTGGTTGATTTTGCAACCTGTAGCAATGATTCTTGTTTATACCTTGATATTTTCTCAAGTCATGAGAGCACGTCTTCCTGAGGTATCAGGCTCGTTTTCATACAGTATCTATTTATGCTCAGGATTACTAACGTGGGGACTATTCGCAGAAACGTTAAGTAATTTACAGAATGTTTTCTTATCCAACGCCAATTTATTGAAGAAAATAAGTTTTCCGAAAATCTGCTTGCCTATTATCGCATCGCTATCTTCGTTTATTAATTTCTTAATTATTTTTGCATTGTTTACTATTTTCTTGATAGCAAGTGGTAACTTTCCCGGGATTTATTTTCTGGCATTATTTCCGGTAGTTATTATTCAAATGCTCTTTGCTATTGGCCTGGGTGTTATATTAGGCGTTATGAACGTGTTTGTGCGTGACGTGGGGCAATTCGTTGGCATTTTACTTCAATTTTGGTTCTGGTTTACGCCAATCGTCTATATTGCCAACACACTGCCAGCATGGGTTAGAGGTGCAATATCTTATAATCCGCTGACCAACATTATTGAGTCTTATCAAAGTATATTTGTATACCATAAATGGCCTAATTGGGAATCATTGTTGCCAATCACAATTATTTCCATCTTGCTGTGCATTTTTGCATTTTCTATGTTTAGAAAACATGCCGCTGATATTGTGGATGAAATATAATGATAAGTATATCGGTTAAGAACGTTGGTAAAGCTTACAAGCAGTACTCTTCTAAATGGGGACGTATTGCCGAAAAATTAATCCCAGGAAAAGCAAGCTTGCATAAAAAGAAATGGGTATTAAAAGACATTTCCTTTGAAATAGAAGCTGGTGACTCGATTGGTATCGTGGGCGTTAATGGAGCAGGAAAAAGTACCTTACTCAAATTATTGACAGGTACGACTATTCCTACCACCGGTGAGATTCATATCAACGGTAAAGTAGCTGCTTTATTAGAACTTGGTATGGGGTTCCACCCTGACTTTACCGGTAGACAAAATGTCTTCATGTCAGGCCTTCTGATGGGGCATAAAAGGCATGATATTGAACAATTAGTTCGTGAAATTGAAGACTTTGCAGAGATCGGTGATTATATTGATCAGCCTGTGAGAGTTTATTCAAGTGGCATGCAAATGAGGCTAGCTTTTGCCGTTGCTACAGCTTCGCGCCCTGATATTTTGATTGTCGATGAAGCATTGTCGGTTGGTGATGTTAAATTTCAGGCTAAGTGTTTTGAACGTATTTCGAATTTCAGGAAAGCGGGTACGACATTATTGCTGGTATCACACAGTGCGAGTGATATCGTCAAGCACTGTAACCACGCTATTTTCCTGAAAGATGGCAATATTGAAAGTATTGGCTCTTCCCGCGATGTGACTAACCGCTACCTGGATGAATTATTCGGTAAGAAAAGGTCCAAAGTAGAAGCTGAAGATGTCTCGAATGACAAAGGCTCACTTGCAGACATCATCAATACTGAAAGTGAAGACGTATACGCAACACGCCCTGGATATCGTAAAGA
The DNA here is from genome assembly GCF_041200025.1 of Rouxiella sp. WC2420. Lineage (NCBI taxonomy): Bacteria > Pseudomonadati > Pseudomonadota > Gammaproteobacteria > Enterobacterales > Yersiniaceae > Rouxiella > Rouxiella sp. WC2420. Next base: position 2,221,934 of record NZ_CP165628.1, read on the forward strand.
AGAGCATAGATGGGGTCAGGGTGGCGCCAAAATCATTGATTTTGAAGTTAAATCTGAGGGCGTCAGTTATCCTTCCATAATTGAAAGCAAGGCTTCGACAGATTTCTATATGAAAGTTCTGTTCGAAAAGGATTATGAAAGTGTAGTACCTGGATTTCTCATCAAAAGTCTAGAAGGGTTGTTCCTTTATGGAACAAACGCATTCCTGGCATCTGAGGGGCGCGAAAGCATTTCTGTAAGTGCTGGTGAGATTAAAGTATTCAAATTTTCGTTCCCAGTAAATTTAAACGTAGGCAATTATCTGGTTTCTTTCGGCATCTCGTCTGGAAAACCTCCGGCAGATGTTGAACCGCTAGATAGAAGATACGATTCTGTAATTTTAAATATTTCTCGAACCATGGAGTTCTGGGGAATAGTTGATTTTAAATCTAAATTTGAAGTTATAAAGTAGTGAATGCTGGGAGTAATATGAAAAACAAAATTAAAGAACTGGTTGACTTGTTACCTGAAGTTTATCAGACGATATATGGACATCCTGATTTATCGCAAGTCGTTTCAAGAGAATGCTTTGATCGACTCACTGAGATCAATATTGTTTATTCCGCTCTTGAAGATAAGCTTGGTAGGCCACTACGCGTTCTAGATTTAGGTTGTGCCCAAGGATTCTTCTGCCTAAGCTTGGCCGAGAGAGGAGCCACAGTATTGGGTATCGATTTCCTGGAAGCAAATATCAATCTGTGTAATGCGCTTGCAGAAGAGAATTCTCATTTAAACGTTAAATTCTCCCAGGGAAGAATCGAAGAAGTTATTACACAACTGGAAAACGATGAATATGATCTCGTTACCGGATTAAGTGTATTCCATCATATTGTTCACCAGAATGGTCTAGAAACGGTCAAAGAATGGATCGGCCACATGGCCGAGAAAGTCGCTGTAATGATATTTGAGTTGGCTATTAATAGCGAACCTCTGTATTGGGCTGCATCTCTTCCTGATAAGACTAAAGATCTAATTTCCAAATGTGCCTTCGTACATGAACTTGGCTTATATCCAACACATCTTTCTGAAATTGAAAGGCCACTGTATGTTGCCAGTAATTATTACTGGATATTTGGAGATAAGTTAGAGCGTTTTAGCTCTTCGAAATCAGAACCTCATGCTTTCGCAGATAACGTACACAAAGGCACTCGCAAATATTTTTTCAGTGATGACTATGTTGTTAAGCTTTTTGATACAAGCACTGAACTTAAAGACAGAAATTCTAAAGAGTTAAAGAGAGAAATTGAGTTTTTATCTTCACCTCCACAAGGTTTTAATACGCCAAAGTTAATTACTCATGGTCATACTCAAAATGAATCATGGTTAGTTATGGAATTGCTTCCTGGCGATCTTTTGCTGGACGCGATTAATAATGATCATTCTTATAACTCTGAAAAGGTATTATTATCTATTCTTGAGCAGCTGATTGTTCTTGAGGAAAATCAGCTTTATCATGACGATATCAGAACGTGGAATATCCTGCTTCAGGAAAATGACGTAGCCAGAATCATTGATTACGGTTCTATAACCAATGAGAAAAAAGACTGTCTCTGGCCGTACAATATCTATCTTTCATTTTTGATATTACTGTCTGAAGTTGTTAGTAAAATTCAAAACGACGTTAATCCGTTACGTAATGTTTCAATCAGTACTTTCAATCTTCCGAGCCCCTATAATCTTTATCTGCGCGCTTTGTGGGATGTTCCCGCTGAAGAATGGTCTTTCAAGAAAATCTACGACTGTATTTCTAATCACGACCTCAGCTACGGTCAATTAGAAGCTAGTTCAATGACCAGCGTATGGATGAACGCCATCGAAGAAGGCTTACAGTCCAGCATTGACTACGCAAAATATATTTATAACGAAAGCCAAGTTGTTAAATCTGAACTGCAGCTGTTAGAGCATTCACAACAGGCAGCAGATTTACAGCTACTGACTCAAGCTACTGAACAAGAAGATTTGGAAAAAGTCGCTTTATTGGCCAAGTTAGAGCATTTTGAACAAGTTCAGCACTCATTCAAGGCACAGCAGACGCATCAGCTGGAGCAATATCAACAGCTTCAGCAGGTTAGCGAACAGCAGCAGCTTCAAATTCAACAGCTTGAACAGTATCAACAACAATTTCAGATTGAGCGCTATGAACAGCTTGAGCAGCTCGAGCAGATGGAACTGAACAACCCTATTGCAGATGCAGAAAAAAATGAAAGGTTGCACCATTTAGAACAGCTAAAACAAATGGTTGAACTTGATCGTTTTGAACGACTGACCAAAGATCGAATCCAGAAAATTGAGGATTCTATTGAAATGGAATTAGTTCTGACTAAAGAAAAGCTGCATCAGGCCGAAATACAGCTACAGCATACTCATGCCCATATTGGTGAAATACATCGAAGCACTTCCTGGCGTGTTTCTTCACCAATCAGGATTGCCAAAAGGCTGATTACAGGCCAGCAACCTGGCGGCTTGAAAAATTCAGCAATAACACTGATAAAGAGAGTCGTTCGTAAAACAGCTAAAACGGGTATTAACTATGTGGGAAGAAAACCGAAGCTGAAAAACTTTGCTATTTCTACCGCCCACAAATTGGGTGTTTATAATAAGCTTGTTTCTTTTTATCACAGATATAAAAGAATTAGCCCAGTCATTACACCTGGTACTACACCCATGCCTGATAGCAGCAATTATCAAGAGCATAATTTGAAGATGTCGTCTCGTACTAGTAAAGTTTATTCATTTTTATTAAAAAAAGAAAATGATAAGAAGAATAAGAGGAATGATTGATGCGGATTGCCATTGATATGCAGGCGTTACAAGCGTCTAACTCCAGGCGAGGGATTGGACGTTATACTTTAGGGCTTGTAAAAAAAATGCTGGAAATAAACCAGGAGCATGAAGTTATTTTCGTGCTCAATGGATTGTTTGTAGATGGCATTGAATATATTAGAAAGGAATTTTCTGGGTTAATTTCTTCAGATAATATTTATGTTTGGCATGCAGTAAGCCCTGTTAATTTCCACGATGTTTCTAACGATGGGCGCAGAAATGCCGCCCAAAAAATTCGCGAAGATTTTATCAACAGGTTAGAACCTGATCTTCTTCTGGTGACCTCTCTTTTTGAGGGATTGGGAGATGATGCAGTTTTGAGTATCGGAGACTATAAAACTTCTATACCAACTGCTGTAATCTTATACGATCTCATTCCTCTTATTCATAAGAAGATTTATCTTGATAATGAGCTTGTATCTCGATGGTACTTAAATAAAATTGATAATTTGAAGAGGGCCGATCTTCTTTTATCAATTTCTGAATCATCTGGCAAAGAAGCAGAAAAATATCTTTCGTTCCCTGCGGATAAGGTAGTTAACATATCGACTGCTTGCGAAGAAATTTTCCATAAACAGTCTTTTGAAGAGTCTGAACTGGAAATTCTTCGTAATAAGTTGGGCATCGACGGCTCATTTATCATGTATACCGGCGGAATCGATCACCGCAAAAATATTGAAGGACTGATCAAGGCATACGCCAAGCTTGATGAAAGTTTAAAATCAAAATATCAATTAGCCATTGTTTGCTCAATCCAAGACAGTGAACGTGAAAGATTAACAAGCTTTATTAAAAGCTTAAAAATAAATAAAAGTAGTATTATTTTCACTAATTACGTCTCTGATGACGATCTTGTTAAGCTATACAACAGCTGCGAATTATTTGTTTTCCCTTCCTGGCATGAAGGTTTTGGTTTGCCGGTTCTAGAAGCCATGAAATGTGGTAAAGCGGTGATTGGCGGAGAATTATCGAGTATTCCAGAAGTTATTGGTCTCGACTCTGCTTTATTTAACCCTTTTGATATTGATAATATTACCCAAAAAATAACTCAAGTATTAACGGATAAGCATTTCAAGTCCACACTTGAGGAGCATGCACTGGTGCAGGCGGAAAATTTCTCGTGGGAACTTTCCGCGACCCATGCCTGGAATGCTCTGAATGAACTACAAAGCAAAAAGCTTCAAAAGTCCGTTGTATTGAGTAAATCTCGTCCAAGTCTGGCCTTCGTATCACCACTGCCTCCAGAAAGAAGCGGAATAAGTGATTACAGTGCAGAATTGCTGACCGAGCTGAGCACTCATTATGATATTGATGTTATTGTTAATCAGCCCCACTCAGTGAGTGATGCTTACGTCAAAAGTAACTTTGCCATCAAAGATATTTCATGGCTAAGGGCCCACGCCAATAGTTACGATCGCGTGCTTTACCACTTTGGTAATTCCGATTTTCATTCCCACATGTTTGATCTATTAGAAGACATACCTGGTGTTGTGGTTTTACACGACTTTTATCTCTCGGGTATTGTCGCCCATATGGATGTTATCACTCATGAGAAACCAGGGTTGTGGGATCAAGAGCTGCTAAAATCGATAGGTTGGAAGGGATTAAAAGAGAGATATACAGCTAGCGATACTGGCGATGTCGTTTTCGCTTATCCGTGCAATCTTTCGGTTCTACAAAATGCATTAGGTATTATTGCTCATTCGGATTATTCGAAGAAACTGGCCGCTTTTTATTATGGCGATCAGTCCCTCAAATCATGGTCAACGATCCCATTATTAAAGACCCCAGTCTTTGATATTAAAAAAGCAGACATTCGTAAAAAACTGCGGATGGAAAAGGACAGCTTTATCGTTAGCAGTTTTGGGTTATTAGGCAAAACGAAACTTAATGATAGACTGTTATCAGCATGGCTCGCATCACCGTTAGCGAATAAATCAGATTGTTTCCTGGTATTTGTAGGACAAAATGAAAGCGGTGTTTATGGTAATAATTTGCAGCAGGTTATAAACAAAGCTAGCTGCAAGAATAAAGTTAAAATTACCGGATGGGCTTCTGCAGAAGATTATAAATCCTGGCTTTCTGCATCTGATGTTGGTGTTCAGTTGCGCACTTCTTCTCGTGGAGAAACGTCAGCTGCCGTGCTCGATTGCATGAACTACGGACTTGCAACAATTGTTAATGCCAATGGGTCAATGGCAGATCTTGATGAGAATAGCGTGTGGAAATTAGAAGATAATTTCACTGAAGAAGATTTGGTCGGGGCATTAACAGAGCTTTACGAAAACCATGAAAAAAGGACTCGTCTGCAAGAGTCTGCTCGTTATCAGATACATAAGTATCACAACCCAAGACACTGCGCAGAAGAGTATTACAACACTATTGAAGAGTTATACGCTAAACCTTCAAACAAATATCATGAGCTAATTGATCACGTAGTGAATGACGATCGTTACGATGTGAGCAATCAATATGTTGAGTTCGCAACAGCTATTTCAAATAACTTTGAGCCGTTACCTCATAAGAAACAGCTGCTATTGGATATTTCAGAATTGGTACAGCGAGATGCCCGAAGCGGTATTCAGCGGGTGGTGCGTTCAATCTTGAATGAGTTGCTTACCAATCCGCCAGCAGGATGGAATGTTGAGCCGGTATATGCGACAAGCTCTGAACCTGGCTATTTTTATGCTCGTGAGTTTACCTCTAAATTCTTTGATATTCCTCACTATCAGGCGGTCGATACTCCTATCGAAAGTTGGCGTGGCGATTTATTTTTTGGGTTGGATTTACAGCCAAATGTTGTTGCTTACCAAAAAGACTATTTGCTCAGCCTGAAAGCAAAAGGGGTGAAAGTTAAATTTGCAGTTTATGACATTCTGCCTGTCACCATGTCTAATATGTTCTTTAACGGTGCCAAGGAAACTTATACCCACTGGCTAAATTGCATTACACAATTCGATGGAGCTGTTGCGATTTCGGATACTGTGGCTTCAGAGTTGAGAACATGGATCAGTGAAAACAAGCCATCTATTATCAACTCATACAGCACCGGCTTTTTCCATCTCGGCGCGGATCTGGCAAGTTCAGTCCCTACTTCGGGCAGACACGATGATCACGATGCGACAATTGATAACATTTCGAGTCGCCAATCGTTCCTAATGGTCAGCACAATTGAGCCTAGAAAATGTCATGCGCAAGTTCTTGATGCATTTGAATTACTCTGGAAACAAGGTGTCGATGTTAATTTAGTCATTGTGGGTAAAAAAGGGTGGATGGTAGATGCATTAATATCTCGCCTGGCAGATCATAATGAATTAGGTAAACGTTTGATCTGGCTCGAGGGAATCAGTGATGAGTATCTTGAGACTGTATATTCATCGGTGGATTGTCTGATTCTAGCCAGCCTGGGTGAAGGTTTTGGTCTACCGCTTATTGAAGCAGCGCATTATAATTTGCCAATCATAGCCCGTGATATTCCTGTATTTCGTGAGGTAGCAGGGGATCATGCCTATTACTTTAAAGGGAACACCGGCTTTGAACTTGCAGAGTCTTTAAACAAATGGTTGCTACTTGACCAAAACTCGGAAGTGCCTAGTTCCAGAGGAATTAATTCCAAAACATGGGCTGAAAGTACACAACAACTTATTAATGTACTTTTGATTGATAATCAATAAACTATAACATTTGTAAACTAGATGGATTTCAAGATGACTAATAAAGTAGCGATTATTACTGGTGTTACCGGACAAGATGGCGCGTATTTGGCTGAACTTCTGCTTGAAAAAGGCTATACCGTTTACGGTACTTACCGTCGTACCAGCTCTGTAAACTTCTGGCGTATTGAAGAGTTGGGAATTAAAGGTAATCCTAATCTGCATTTGACCGAATATGACCTGACCGATTTATCGGCCAGCATTCGTTTGCTGCAAAATACCGGTGCTACCGAGGTGTATAACCTTGCAGCGCAGAGCTTTGTAGGTGTGTCATTTGAACAGCCAATCACCACTGCCGAAATCACCGGCCTTGGCGCGGTAAACCTGTTGGAAGCTATTCGCATCGTTAATCCGAAAGTGCGTTTCTATCAGGCTTCTACTTCTGAGATGTTTGGTCAGGTGCAGGCAATTCCTCAGAAAGAAGATACTCCTTTCTATCCTCGCAGCCCGTATGGTGTGGCTAAGCTTTACGCTCACTGGATGACCATCAACTATCGCGAAAGCTACAACATTTTTGCTTCCAGCGGCATTCTGTTCAACCATGAATCACCACTGCGCGGTCAAGAGTTTGTAACTCGTAAAATTACTGACTCAGTAGCAAAAATCCATCTTGGCAAACTAGACGTGCTGGAATTAGGTAACATGGATGCCAAGCGCGACTGGGGCTTCGCTAAAGAATATGTTGAAGGCATGTGGCGTATGCTGCAAGCCGATGCGCCTGATACTTTCGTGCTGGCTACCAACCGTACGGAAACCGTTCGCGACTTCGTCTCAATGGCATTTAAAGCAGTGGGTATTGATCTGCGCTTTGAAGGTAAAGACGAAAACGAAGTGGGTATCGATACTGCGACCAATAAAACGCTGGTTAAAGTTAATCCTAAGTTCTATCGCCCTGCAGAAGTTGAGCTGCTGATTGGCGACCCAGCTAAAGCTAAAGAAGTTCTGGGTTGGGAACCGAAAACCACTCTTGAGCAGCTGTGCAAGATGATGGTTGAAGAAGATCTGCGTCGTAATAAACAAGGTTTCTCCTTCTAATGACTACAAATGGCAAAATAGCTTTAATCACTGGGATTAAGGGATTTACAGGCCATTTCATGGCAGCCGAGCTATCGGCTGCCGGATACCAGGTCTTCGGACTTGGTACGCAGCCATCCCAATCATTAGTCAATTATGAAACGGTAGATCTCACCAATTCTGAAGCGACTAAGTCCACCATTGAAAAAATCAAACCTGATGTTGTTGTGCACCTGGCTGCAATAGCGTTTGTAGGCCATGCCGATATTAATGCGTTTTATAATGTTAATGTCTGTGGAACGCGAAACCTGCTTCAGGCACTTGTTGAATGTTCTCATCAGCCAGAGGCCGTGCTTATTGCCAGCAGTGCTAACGTCTATGGCAATGCTGCAGAAGGGCGGTTGAGCGAAGATACAGAACTTAATCCAGCCAATGATTATGCAGTGAGCAAAATCGCTATGGAATACGTTGCGAAAATGTATTCTGACAAGCTGCCGATTATTATTACTCGACCTTTCAATTATACCGGTGAAGGGCAGGCGACTAATTTCCTGATCCCTAAAATAGTAGATCATTTTAAAAGACGGTCACCGACTATTGAGTTAGGTAATATCGACGTATGGCGTGATTTCTCTGATGTTCGTTACGTTACTGCCGTTTATCATGCCCTGATAAAGTCTCAGGCATTTGGTGGAACATTTAACGTTGCTTCTGGTGAAATGTATTCTCTACGAGATGTCATTATTCTTTGTGAAAAAATTACCGGCCACAAAATTGACGTGCAGGTAAATCCTCAATTTGTCAGAAAGAATGAAATTAAAGAATTATGCGGTGATACTCATCGTTTGCAGTCAATGTGTAAAGTTTTACCTGAAAAGATTAAACTTGAAGAGACTTTGCTCTGGATGCTTAATAACTAATGTTGAAAATAATCCTTTCCACTGACTGCGTAAAGTTCCCTTTAACCGGTATTGGGCGCTATGCATTCGAGCTGGCAAAACAGCTTGAAAGCAGTGAGTGTGTTGAATTGTCATACCTTAATGGCTTATCAATCACTAAAAAATTACCTGTCGCAAGTGAAATAGGTGAAATAGGACAAGGATTGAAGAGACGATTAAAGAAAAGTCGTCTAGTAGGGGAGGTGTACAGAATTACTTACCCCTATGCAAAATCATATGTATTAAGTAAACAGGAAGAGCATATTTTCCACAGTCCCAATTATTATATTCCACCCAATATCGGTAAGAGTGTAGCAACGTTTCACGATCTTTCAGTATTTCATTGGCCGGAGTTTCACCCTGCTGGCAGGGTGCATTTATTGCAGAAAGAATTAAAAAAGACTGTTGCTCGAGCTAACGTATTGATTACTGATTCTGAATATACTAAAAAAGAATTAATTGAATACTTTGATATCGATTTAAATAATGTGGTTGTTGCTCCTTTGGCCAGCAGTGGATTTTTCGCTCCAAGACTGGAGTCTGCAGTACAACCGGTGTTATCTAAATACCAGCTTGGTTATAAACAATTCTTTTTATATACCGGAACTATTGAGCCGCGTAAAAATATTCTGACTTTATTGCAGGCTTACGATCGCCTTGACCTGATAACAAAAACCAATTTTCCTTTGGTGATTAGCGGTTATAAAGGCTGGGAGAACGAAGAGCTTTTCAGGCTTTTCAAGAAGGGTAACGACGAGGGATGGTTAAAATATCTCGGCTACACGGCCTCTGAAGATTTACCTCTGCTCTATTCTGCTGCTAAAGGCTTTTTGTTCCCATCAATTTATGAAGGGTTTGGATTGCCGGTGCTTGAAGCAATGGCCTCAGGTATTCCTGTTATTTGTTCCAATGCAAGTTCGTTACCTGAAGTCGTTGGTCATGCGGCTTTAATGCACGAACCCTATGATGTTCAGGGCTACGCTGAATCTATTAATCTCATTATTCAAGACTTCAATGTTGAGCAACGCATGATATCAGCAGGTATTGAACGGGCTAAAGCATTCTCATGGGAACACTGTGCCGAAAAAACCATTCAAGCCTACACTCAGGTATCAGAAATTTATGATTAAAGTTCTACATTGCTACAAAACCTATTACCCAGATTCTTTTGGTGGCATTGAACAGGTTATTTACCAGCTTTCTGAAGGGGGAGCTCAACGCGGAACTTCTTCAACGGTATTTACTCTTACCAGTAATGAGATTGGAATTAATCCGACATCCATTGAAAATCATTCTAGCTATCGGGTTAAAACTCAAATCGAAGTGGCTTCAACTCCATTCTCCCTCAAAGCTTTTGGTGAATTTAAAAAGCTTGCTGCAGATGCAGATATTATTCACTACCATTTCCCCTATCCGTTTATGGATTTATTGCATTATGGTGCAGGGATCAATAAGCCTACTGTAGTGAGTTATCACTCTGATATTGTCAAACAGAAGTTTTTGTTAAATCTTTATACTCCATTAATGAATAAATTCTTAGGGGATGTTGACTGTATTGTTGCAGCTTCACCTAATTATGTTGAAAGCAGCAGCGTGCTGCAAAAGTTTAAAGATAAAGTTTATGTTATTCCTTACGGTTTGGATAAGAAATTTTATAATAACGCATCTGCCGAAATAAAAGAAAAATGGCGTCAGAGGTTCCCAAGCGGTTTTTTCCTGTTTGTTGGAACTTTCCGCTATTATAAAGGGCTGCATACGCTCATCGAAGCGGCAAAGAATTCTGATTATCCCATCGTCCTTATCGGCAGCGGACCAATCGAGAGTCAATTAAAAGACCAGGCCAAAAAATATGGTGTGGATAATATTCATTTCCTGGGCGCATTACAGGATGAAGATAAAACCGCACTGCTTGAGCTTTCAACCTGTCTGGTATTTCCGTCACACCTGCGTTCTGAGGCTTTCGGTATCTCGCTTATCGAGGCTTCTCTGTATTCCAAGCCTGCAATCTCTTGCGAAATTGGCACTGGAACGACTTATATTAACATTGACGAAGTCACCGGGTTGGTTGTACCGCCTGAAGACCCGCTCGCCTTGAGGCTTGCAATGGACAGAATATGGTCGAATCCCGAGCAGACGTGTCAATTTGGTATTGCAGCCAATGAGCGGTTTGAACAATTATTCACCGCAGAGAAAATGGTGGAGCAATATACTAAGATTTATGAAAAGTTGATTTCTAAAGCATGATGCCCCCTGTTTAGGTGAAGTGATTGACTTTTATGTACTTCCTGGAAGTTTTGAATCTACTGAATGTGATATTAGAGGATGATTAATTAGGTTAATAAATTGTTGTTTAATCGTTTCATCGCTCTTTTTGACCTGCAATTTTCTCGTGTTACCGGTAAAGTAATGAGTGCTCGGCATAGTGATTGAGGCTGTACTACGCTGTATTGCACCTACAAAATATTTGGTTGCGATAGTTATGGCTGCGATAGGTACACCCTCAGTCATTCTGATGTACAATGCTTGGGTTCATTTGTATGGCGCGGTGAAAATAAACCTACTAAGAACAGGGGTTTGAGCCTCACCGGGCTATCAACTATTTCTGACAGGAGTTGCTAATGTCCAAACAACAGATCGGCGTCGTTGGTATGGCGGTAATGGGTCGTAACCTGGCGCTTAACATTGAAAGCCGTGGTTATTCCGTTGCTATTTTTAACCGTTCAAGCGACAAGACTGATGAAGTGATCGCTGAAAATCCGGGTAAAAATCTCGTTCCACACCACACCGTCGAAGCGTTTGTTGAGTCACTGGAAAAACCACGCCGTATTCTGCTGATGGTGAAAGCAGGTGAAGCGACAGATAAAACTATCGCCTCCCTCACACCACACCTTGATAAAGGTGACATCCTCATTGATGGCGGCAACACCTTCTACAAAGACACCATCCGTCGTAACAAAGAACTGTCTGACCAAGGCTTCAACTTTATCGGTACCGGTGTTTCCGGTGGCGAAGAAGGCGCACTGAAAGGCCCTTCAATCATGCCTGGCGGTCAGAAAGAAGCGTATGAACTGGTTGCACCAATCCTTGAGCAGATCGCTGCTCGCGCTGACGACGGCGACGCTTGCGTAGCTTATATCGGTGCTGACGGTGCTGGCCACTACGTTAAAATGGTTCACAACGGCATCGAATACGGCGACATGCAGCTGATCGCTGAAGCTTATTCTCTGCTGAAACAGTCCCTGAACCTGAGCAATGAAGAGCTGGCTAGCACCTTCGTTGAGTGGAACAAGGGCGAGCTGAGCAGCTACCTGATCGACATCACCAAAGACATCTTCACCAAGAAAGACGAAGACGGCAAATACCTGGTTGATGTGATCCTTGACGAAGCTGCCAACAAAGGCACCGGTAAGTGGACCAGCCAGAGTTCTCTGGACCTCGGCGAGCCACTGTCTCTGATCACCGAGTCCGTATTTGCTCGTTACCTTTCTTCTTTGAAAGATCAGCGTGTTGCCGCTTCTAAAGTGCTTACTGGTCCTAAAGTGAAGGCCTATGAAGGCGAGAAAGCAGACTTCATCGAGAAAGTACGTCGTGCTCTGTACCTGGGTAAAATCGTTTCTTATGCTCAGGGCTTCTCACAGCTGAAAGCGGCATCTGACGAGAACAACTGGGATCTGCATTACGGCGAAATCGCCAAGATCTTCCGTGCGGGCTGCATCATTCGTGCTCAGTTCCTGCAGAAAATCACCGATGCTTATGAAGAAAACGCGTCAATCGCTAACCTGCTGTTGGCTCCTTACTTCAAAAACATCGCTGACGAATACCAGCAAGCGCTGCGTGACGTGGTGTCTTATGCCGTTCAGAACGGCATCCCGACGCCAACGTTCTCTGCTGCGATCAACTACTACGATAGCTACCGCAGCGAGTTCCTGCCAGCTAACCTGATCCAGGCACAGCGTGACTACTTCGGTGCACATACTTACAAACGCATCGATAAAGAAGGCGTGTTCCATACCGAGTGGTTGGAATAAATTTATTTGATAGGCTTTAGTGGATAGATATTTCCACTTAGTATAAAAACCAGGCTGATTTTAGCCTGGTTTTTTTTTAACTAATTTTCTCCCTAAATTAAATGATAATTGTCTTATTGACATTTACCTTTGGACACCATTGGTAGATCTATGTATTATTTGTTACAAACCTATAAATTATTATTATAAGTTTTCAAGGGCGGTAATATGTTGGAAAAAATCACCAATAAGGATGCATGCTTTGGCTTTATTATTTCGTTATTAATTGGGATAGCATTTTATTTTATTGTTTTTGGTAATGAGATACTAAATCCGATCCATATTTATTGGTTAGGACGAGGTGATTGGGCTCAAAGTTATTTAGGGTGGGAGTTTTTTAGAGAAATCCCTTGGAATTTCCCAATTGTTGGTTTATCCCCAAATTTTGGATTGGAGGTAAGTAACGCAATAGTTTATACCGACTCAAATCCACTTTTAGCTATTATTTTTAAATCTATTTCTAGATGGTTACCAGTAGATTTTCAGTACTTTGGGATCTGGATTCTTATTTGCTCGATACTACAAGCTGTTTTTTCCTGGAAAATAGTAGCAAGGTATTCGGAAAATACATTAATAAAATTGGCAGGGACTTTACTCTTGATGTTTATCCCTGCATGGATAAATCGAGTGGGACATTTAAATCTGATGGCTCATTTTTTCATCCTTGCAGCCATACTAGTGACCTTAGATGAAAAAAAGAGAGACAAAACTTTCCTTTGGGGACTGCTAATATGTTGTTCAATGCTTGTGCATTTATATTTAACCTTGATGGTATGCGTGTTCTGGATAGGTGCAATAATAAAAATATCTTCAGATAAAAAAGAAAATTTTTGGAGAATAATATTATCTAAGGTATTACCTATTTTTATCGCTATTGCTATTGTTAGCATAATGAGTGGGTATTTTACCGTTGCCAATGGTGCTGAGGGGGCAGGGTTCGGAGATTGGCGCGCTAATGTCTTAACACCATTTCTGGCAAATGGTTGGTCTGTTTATCTTAGCACGCATAATTTCTCTGATGGTGAAAGAGAGGGTTTCAACTATCTTGGTTTGGGACTTATTTTACTTGCATCATTGAATGTGATAAATATAACGCGTTATTTTTCCTCAGGAAAACTTAAAAATAAATTATTTTTAATATTGCCGGTTGTGTTTTTTATATTATTTTCATTTAGTAATAAAGTAGCATTGGGGCCTTATGTTATTCATTATCCGCTCCCATCGTTTATTCTTAAAATCGCTTCGGTTTTCCATGCATCCGGTCGCTTCTTCTGGCCTGTAACTTATCTGTTTGTGATTTTTATTATTAGTTTGACAGTGAGAAATTTCAGCAAAAATAATGCTGTTATTATCTTGCTACTTTGTACTGCACTACAAATTTATGATACTCATAACGGCTGGAGTGTAATTAAAAATCAATTTTCATATATTAAAAAATCAAGCTGGACGCCTAACCTAAAAAGTGATTTTTGGGCAGTAAATGCTAAAATGTATGACAAAATAAGGTGGGTGCCTTTTAATAATTCTTCTAAAGATTGGATGGATTTATCGTTTATTACTTTAAATGCACATAAAAAAACTAATGATGTTTACATGGCAAGATTTGATGTGCTTAAATCCGAGTCAATGAATCAGGATGTAATGAGAGGATTGTTAGATGGAAATTATCCCGCGGACACAATATATGTGATGGATCAGAATCTGCTCGATATGATTAGCGTCCGTGAAGGTGATGTTTATGCAAAAGTCGATGGGGTTTATGTTCTAGTACCCAATGCTAAAAATTGCTTAGCCTGTGAAAAGATTTATAATCCTTCTAGTATAAAAAAATCTAAGATATTTGATTTTACATCACTTGGTAAGGGTTTTAATTTATTAACTAACGGCTGGTCAATTCAAGAAGGCTGGGGGGTATGGAATGCGAGCAATAAAGCCTCCCTTCTTCTACCTATACAGGGTGGTAATCAAAAAATAAAAATAAAAATAACATATAACCCATTCATATCACCTAAAACTCCTGTGCAACGTGTCATTATAAAAGTGAATGGCGTCATACTTGCCAATGTTACAAACTCTCAGCCTACGGAAAGTAATTTGTCTTTCGTATTACCGACCATGTCAGACAGTACAAGTGAAAGTGTACTACTTGAATTCGAATTCCCAGATGCAATTAAAGCTTCGGATGTCTATTCTGATGGCGATGCCAGAAAATTAGCATTTGGCATAAAGAAAATCGAAATTGAGTAATCAGCAACAGAGGGAGTTCGCTCCCAAGTGGCTTTCTTTACTCAAGGTGAAAATAATCAACCTTGTTAAGAATTATTTATTTTTATTAAAGATGGATTGCTTCATATGCTAAAACTATTATTCAAATATTGTGTGGTGGGAGCGTTTAACACATTGTTGCATTGGTTAACTTTTGCCATTGTGTACAACTATTTGCATGCCTCACAGGCAATGAGTAACCTTGCTGGATTTTGCATCGCAGTCACTTTTAGCTTTTTTGTTAACGCTAAATGGACTTTCAATGCCGAGCATACAACTTTTCGCTATTTTATTTATGTTGGATTCATGGGATGTGTAGCCCTGGCTTTTGGATTCATCGCGGATGAAATGCAGTTTAATCCCTACATCACGCTGGTAGGTTTCACAATCACCAGCTTAGTCATTGGTTTCCTCTATTCAAACTTTGTAGTCTTCAGGGCTAAAGCATAATGAAAATTTCTCTTGTAGTGCCTGTTTTCAACGAAGAAGCGACGATCCAAATTTTCTATCAAGCAGTACGTGAATCCGAGGAACTGAAGGAGCATGAAGTAGAGATTGTTTTTATCAATGATGGCAGTAAAGATGCTACCGAGGCTATGATCAACTCCCTGGCATTGGCTGATAAGCATGTTCAAGCTCTTAACTTGACTAGAAATTTTGGCAAGGAACCGGCCCTGCTGGCTGGACTTGAACATGCAACGGGCGATGCAGTTATCCCCATTGATGTCGATTTGCAGGATCCGATTGAAGTAATCCCGCGTTTGATCGAAAAGTGGCAAGCCGGTGCCGATATGGTTCTGGCAAAAAGGGCAGATCGTACCAGCGATGGTCATCTTAAAAGAAACTCTGCTCTGGTGTTTTATAAGTTACACAATAAAATCAGCAACCCTAAAATTGAAGAAAATGTCGGTGATTTCCGCTTACTTTCTCGTGAGTTGGTTGAGAATATCAAGCAGTTGCCTGAGCGTAATCTTTTTATGAAAGGGATTCTGAGTTGGGTCGGCGGGCGCACTGAAATTATTGAATATAGTCGAGCGGGGAGAGTCGCTGGAACTTCAAAATTCAATGGATGGAAGTTGTGGAACCTTGCTCTCGAGGGGATTACGAGCTTTTCTACATTCCCTTTGCGGGTGTGGACTTATCTCGGAGTGTTTGTCGCCGCGTTTTCGTTTGTCTATGGCGGCTGGCTAATTTTGGACACTTTGGCATTCGGTAACCCTGTTAAAGGCTACGCTTCGATCATGGCCTCCATACTGTTCCTCGGAGGCATTCAACTGATCGGCATTGGCGTTCTTGGGGAGTATATTGGCAGGATCTATATTGAAACCAAGGGCAGACCAAGGTACATCATAAAAAAATAACAACCCGATGACGGTGGTTGAGCTTGAAGATGCCTCGCCATTTTCGATGAAGACTCAATTGGAATGCCGAGCTTAATGCTCGGCATTTTTTCACTTCCACACTACGTTATTTCGTATGTCTTTGACGCAGATTCTCGATCACGGTGCTGAAATCTAAATCTTGATCCTGTAGCAACACCAGCAGGTGATAGACCAGATCCGAAGCTTCGTTTTTCAGTTCGAAACGGTCATTGACCGTGGCGGCCAGCGCGGTTTCAACGCCTTCTTCACCTACTTTTTGTGCGATACGCTTGGTGCCGCTGGCGTACAGGCTAGCAGTGTAAGAGCTGTCCGGGCTGGCGCTTTTGCGCGAAGCCAGCAACTGCTCGAGCTGATACAGGAAACCCCAGTCGCTGCTGGCAGGGTGGAAGCAGCTATTATTGCCTTTGTGGCAAGTCGGGCCGATTGGATTAACCAGAATCAGCAGCGAATCGTTGTCACAGTCCGGTGTAATACTCACCACGTTCAGGAAGTTGCCGGAGCTTTCACCCTTGGTCCACAGGCGCTGCTTGGTGCGAGAGAAAAATGTCACCCTGCCGCTGCTTTGCGTCACATCAAGCGCCTGCTGATTCATGTACCCCATCATCAACACTTCGCCTGAAACGGCATGCTGCACAATGGCCGGCATCATGTTATCGGTCTTTTCCCAGTCAAGCTGAGCCAGCTGTTCGGCCGTCAGCATCAAAGGTTCTTTCAGCGTTTTTACTTCATCAAATTCTGGAATGCTCACAAGCGGATCTCCACGCCTTGTTCGGCAAGGTAGCGTTTCAGCTCACCGATATTAATAATTTGTTTATGGAATACGGAAGCCGCCAGCGCGCCGTCTACGCCCGCCAATTTAAAGGCATCTAAAAAGTGCTCGCGAGTTCCGGCACCGCCCGAGGCGATTAGCGGAACGTTGCACACTTCGCGGACCAGATTCAGCTGTCGCAGATCGTATCCGTTGCGCACGCCGTCCTGATTCATCATGTTCAACACGATTTCACCCGCGCCGCGTTGTTGCACTTCTTTAACCCAATCAACTGTCTGCCAGGTTGTCACTTTGGTGCGTGCTTCGTCGCCGGTAAACTGATGAACGTGATAGCTGCCGGTTTCGGCATCGTGCCAGGTATCGATACCCACCACAATACACTGTACGCCGTAGCGATCGGCAAGACGGCTAATCAGCGTCGGGTCGGCCAGCGCAGGGGAGTTGATGGAAATCTTGTCCGCGCCGAACTCTAAAATTCGGCCCGCGTCTTCAATGCTTTTAATTCCGCCCGCCACGCAAAATGGAATATCAATGACTTCGGCAACGCGAGAGATCCAACTTTTATCGACCACGCGACCATCGGACGAGGCAGTGATATCGTAGAACACCAGCTCGTCGGCGCCTTCTTCGGCGTAACGCTTGGCCAGCGGCACGATATCACCAATGATTTCGTGGTTACGGAACTGCACGCCTTTGACTACCTGACCGTTTTTGACGTCAAGGCAGGGGATTATCCGTTTTGCCAGCATGAGATTGCCTCCGATACGTTAAATTTGCCGTCGAGCAGCGCACGACCAACGATCACCCCTTTTACGCCGCTGCCGCGCAGGGCGGCAATATCATCCAGACTGCCGATACCGCCGGAAGCCTGAAACGCGACCTGTGGGAAACGTTGGCAAACTTCGCGATAAAGTTCGACATTGGAACCCGCTAAAGTACCATCGCGGGAAATGTCGGTGCACAGTACGTGTTTCAGGCCAAACGGCAGAAACTGTTCAACAACCTGTTCCAGCGTGGAATCTGAATTTTCCTGCCAGCCGCTGACCGCCACGTGCTTGTTGCCGGCGTCGTCGATGCGCACGTCCAGCGCCAGCACCAGCGCATCGGCACCAAAGCGGGTGAACCACTGCTGCACCAATTCCGGGCTTTTGACCGCCGTTGAACCGATCACTACGCGAGAAACACCCGCATCAAGCAAAGCCTCTACATCTTGCTCGGTACGAATGCCGCCGCCAACCTGCACGGGTACGCTAACGCCCGCAACCAACTGTTTAAGCAGAGGAATCTGGCGCGCAGCCGGATCTTTGGCTCCGGTCAAATCAACAAGGTGCAGCACTTCGGCACCCTGCGCCTGATAATCTTGCAAACGTGGCAAAGGCGAATTGCCGTAATCACGCTGCTGTCCGTAGTCGCCCTGATGCAAACGCACCACGCTGCCCTCGATTAAATCCAAAGCGGGGATAATCATGCTGCTTACATCTCCAAAAAGTTTTTCAACAACTGTGCGCCTGCGGCACCTGAACGCTCAGGGTGGAACTGCACGCCGAAGAAGTTATCTTTCTGTACCGCCGCGCTGAACGAGTCGCCGTAAAGCGTCTGTGCGATAGTGTTTTCACATACCGGCATAGCGTAGCTGTGCACAAAATAGAAATAGGCGTTTTCGTCGATGCCACGAAATAGATGATGACCGGCTTTGGCCGCGACCTGATTCCAGCCCATGTGCGGTAATGGCAGTCCGCGATCGGCCATTTTGGCGACGGGCGTCTCAATAATATCCAACATATTGATACCGCCGCTTTCCTCACTGGATGAGGCCAGCAGCTGCATGCCGAGGCAAATACCCAGCACCGGCTGAGTGCAGGCCTTGATCAGTTCAACCAAGTCGCGCTCGGTGATTTTATCCATCGCCGCCTGCGCCGTGCCGACGCCCGGCAGAAACAGTTTGTCGGCTTTGAGCACCAGGTCAGAATCGCGGCTAACCACCGGTTCATAGCCTAAACGCTTGACCGCCGCCTTGACCGAAAACAGGTTGGCGCAGCCGGTATCAAGAATAACGACGTCCATTAGAGCACTCCCTTCGAGCTCGGCAGGGTGTTGCCATCAACGCGGATGGCCTGACGCAGAGTGCGGCCAAAGGCTTTGAACAGGCTCTCGACGCGGTGGTGATCGTTTTTGCCTTTGGTTTTCAAATGCAGCGTGCAACCCATGGCGTAAGACAGCGAGCTGAAGAAGTGCTCAACCATTTCGGTGCTTAGGTCGCCCACGCGTTGATAGCTGAACTCTGCTTTATATTCCAGATGCGGGCGGCCGGAGATATCCAGCGCGCAGCGTGCCAGACATTCGTCCATTGGCAATACGAAACCGAAACGTCCGATGCCGCGCTTGTCACCCAACGCCTTGTTCAGCGCTTCACCCAGAGCCAGGCCGGTGTCTTCTACCGTGTGGTGATCGTCGATATACAAATCACCTTTAACTTCGATGTTCATACGAAAACCGCCATGAGTGGCAATTTGATCCAGCATGTGATCGAAGAAGCCGACGCCGGTCTTGATTTTACTGCCGCCTTCGCGGTCGAGCCAAACGTCAACGTCGATAGCCGTCTCGCGGGTCACGCGGTTTACTTTGGCATGACGGTCGCGCTTGGTCAGCTGCTCGGCAATCTTCGCCCAGCCCAGCGTGTCGCGCTGATAACGCAGACCGGCAATACCCATGTTCTGCGCCAGCTGAATGTCGGTATCGCGATCGCCAATCACGTAGCTGTTAGTGACATCAAGCACGCCACTGTCAAGATAGTTTTGCACCAGCCGAGTTTTAGGCTTGCGGCAGTCGCAGTTGTCGGCAGGCAAGTGCGGGCAGATCAGCACATCGTCAAACACTACGCCCTGAGAGGTCAGCACTTGCATCATCAGGTTGTGCGGCGGGTCAAACGTTTCCTGCGGGAAACTTGAAGTGCCCAGACCGTCTTGATTGGTTATCATCACCAATTTAAAACCGGCGGTCTGCAGAGCAAGCAGAGCAGGGATCACTGCTGGCTCAAACGCGAGTTTATCCAGCCTGTCGACCTGAAAGTCTTCCGGCGGCTCAGAAATCAGCGTGCCATCACGATCGATAAAAAGGATTTTTTGACTTACAGGGGTCTGGCTCACATAGGCTCCTTGCTGGCGCTGCTGTTTTGAAGAACAGATGAAGTGGCGCCCGGTAATGGACGTAATGCGTCAATGACGCGCTGGCATTCCTGACGGGTGCCAATGGTAATACGCAAGCAGCCGGAAAGGCTCGGTTGCTTGTTCTGATCACGCAGGATAATACCCTGATCCCACAACGTTTTAAACACGCTGCTCGACGCGGTAAAGCGCACCAGTAAATAGTTGCTCTCACTGGTAAATACCTGCTCGACGCAGTCACAGGCATCCAGCTCCTGCGTTAACCACTGACGAATGCTGGTCACTTCTGCAACGCGCTGGCGCATCGCGGCGAGACCTTGCTCACTCAACGCCTGCGCGGCGATATCTGCCACCGGCGTTGACAGCGGGTAGGGCGCAATGACTTTCATCAGCACTTCAATCAGCTCTGGATTGGCAAGGGTAAAGCCACAGCGCAAACCGGCCAGCGCAAAGGCTTTTGACAGCGTGCGCAAAATAGCCAGATGCGGATAATCTTTTAACCAGCCTGCCACGGTCGCCTGCGGGCAAAACTCGATATAGGCTTCGTCAACCGCAACAATGGCTTTGCCGCGAGTCGTTTCCAGCAGCGAACGGATGTCTTGCGGATTGATTAAATTGCCGGTCGGATTGTTCGGGCTGCAAACATACACCAGCTTAACGCCGTCCAGTGCCTGTTCGATAGCCGGTAAATCCAGCTGCCAGTCCTCTTTGGCCATCACGGTACGGCCTTCCACGCCAAAAGTTTCGGCGCTGACGCTGTACATGCCATAAGTCGGCGGGCAATAAAGGATGGCGTCTTTGCCCGGCTCGCAGAAAGCGCGGATCAGCAGTTCGATGCTTTCATCGGCTCCGCGACACACCAGAACCTGTTCGGGCTGCACGCCAGCATAGGCGGCATAGCGACGGATCACTTCTACCGGCTGGCATTCAGGATAGCGGTTGAACGTTTGCGCGGTGAGTTGAAAATCAGGGGCCAGCGCATACTCGTTGGCGTTAAGCCACACGTCACCTTTGCCGCCAAGACGACGAGCCGACTGATAAGGCGTCAGCTGCTGGACGTTTTCACGTGCCAGCGCGACCACAGAAACGCTTTTGTTCGAAGTCTCACTCATTACTTACGCTCCATCAGGGCGGCAACGCGCAGGGTAACCGCATTTTTGTGTGCGGTCAGCTGCTCGGCCTGGGCCAGAGTTTCAATAGTCGGTGCCAAAGCCAGCAGGCCGGCAGGGGTCAATTGCTGAACGGTCATACGTTTCTGGAAATCCGCCAGACCCAGGCTGGAACAGGTCGCGGTATAGCCATAGGTCGGTAACACGTGATTGGTACCCGAGGCGTAATCACCGGCAGACTCCGGCGACCAGTCACCCAGGAACACCGAACCGGCGCTGGTGATGCTGTCGACCAGCGCTTCTGGCTCACGGGTTTGCAAAATCAAGTGCTCGGGGCCGTAGGCGTTGCTGATTTCGATACACTGCGCCAAATCTTTAGCTACGATCAGGCGGCTGCTTTCCAGCGCTTTACGGGCAATCTCGCTACGTGACAGTGTTTTTAGCTGGTTTTCTACCGCGACGGCCACCGCTTTGGCGATTTCAATATCGGGCGTCAGTAACACAACCTGCGAATCCGGGCCGTGTTCTGCCTGAGAAAGCAGATCAGAAGCCACGAAATCTGGCGTCGCGCCGGAATCGGCAATCACCAACACCTCGGACGGGCCAGCTGGCATATCAATCGCCGCACCGTTCAGGCTTTGACTAACCTGACGCTTGGCCTCGGTCACAAAGGCGTTGCCCGGTCCAAAGATTTTAGCCACTTTGGGTACACTTTCGGTGCCAAACGCCATGGCGGCAATCGCCTGCGCGCCGCCGAGCTGGTAAACCTCGGTCACGCCGCACAGTTTTGCAGCATAGAGGATCTCGTCGGCAATCGGCGGCGGCGAGCACAGAATCACTTTATTGCAGCCCGCGATGCGTGCAGGGGTCGCCAGCATCAATACGGTAGACGGCAGCGGAGCTGAACCGCCTGGAATATACAGGCCAACCGACGCAATAGGGCGAGTAATCTGCTGGCAGCGCACACCCGGCTGGGTTTCAATATCGACAATCGGCAGTTTCTGCGCGACGTGGAAAGTCTCGATATTACGCACCGCCACGGCCATTGCCTGCTTGACGTTGTCGCCCAAACGCGCTGAAGCCTGCTCGATTTGCTCGGCGGTCACGCGAATATCGCTGACGTCAGTCTTGTCGAAACGCGCACAGTATTCACGCAGCGCAGTATCACCTTCATTACGCACGCGAGTCAGAATTTCAGTCACTGTCTCGGTGATGCTGCCCGATGCGGCGATAGCAGGGCGAGTCAGTAACTCGCGGCGCTGCTGTTCGTCGCACTGTTGCCAGTCAATGGGGGTAGAGAAACCGTTGGCTTGCATCTTGTTACTCCATCATCTTTTCAATTGGCAGCACCAGAATTGAACTGGCACCCAGCGCTTTCAGTTTTTCCATGGTTTCCCAGAACAGGGTTTCGCTGCTCACCATGTGCATGGCAACGCGCTGCTTGTCGTTGGCCAGTGGCAAAATGGTAGGGCGCTCGGCTCCAGGCAGCAGGGCGATTATCTCGTCCAGCTGTGCGCTTGGTGCATGTAGCATGATGTATTTGGATTCGCGAGCCTGAATCACGCCCTGGATACGGGTCATCAGTTTGTCGATCAACAGCTGTTTGGACTGCGGCATTTCGCCGTCGCGCTGAATCAGGCACGCCTTGGAACGATAAATGACTTCATCTTCTTTCAGGCCGTTGGCTTCTAACGTTGCGCCGGTAGACACCAGGTCGCAAATCGCATCGGCCAGACCGGCACGCGGTGCCACTTCGACTGAACCGTTGAGCAGGCAAGACTTGAAGTCGAGTTTCTTGTTGTCGAAATACTGCTTGAGGATGTGCGGATAAGAAGTGGCGATACGTTTGTTGCCAAGGCTCTGCGGGCCTTGATAATCGAAGTCCAGCGGGGTGGCCAGCGACAGGCGGCAGCCGCCGAAATCCAGACGGCGCAGCGTGAAATAACGCGGATCTTCACCCTGAGCGCGACGGGCCAGCAGCTCTTCTTCCAGCACGTTTTCACCGATGATACCGAGGTCAACCACGCCGTCCATCACCAGACCCGGGATATCGTCATCGCGAACGCGCAGAATGTCGATTTCCATATTCTCGGCAAAGGCAATCAGGCGCTGCTCTTGCAGGTTGATTTTAATTCCGCAGCGCGCCAGCAGCTCTCGGGAGTCGTCGCTAAGGCGACCGGATTTTTGCATGGCGATACGTAAACGGTTTTTGTCTAACATAATGACCTCTGTCTTTAAAGTTTTGATTTAATTCGTTTTTAAAATCTTAAGGGTAAAAAAAAGCCCCCGGAAGAAATCTTCCGAGGGCTCACTGCTGCATTCTGCGCCACTGGAAGATCTTAAAAGTCTCCCAGCACCAATCTGCCTGAAAGACTAGTCAGGATGATGGTGATGATGGTGGTTAATCAGAATGTTCAGCATTTTATGTTTCTCTGTAATGGTTTTCATTCCTACCGCTGCTTTCAGCCATAGGTTTCTAAATCAGTTGCCAATTAACCTAAACCACCGTGCCCAGCTGCGCAACCTTTTTTTATCCTGATAAATAAATCTAATATCTTTCAGTATCTAATGAGCTTTGCGAATGAATTGTATAGAAGACCGGTAAGGACCTTTTGGGCGAATGACAGTAATCGCTTAAAAATCATTACATATTAGGCCGTTGTTTAAGGCAGAAGGCCGCGGTAGCCTGCTAAACTGATCGGCAAAGCCTGATAAAAATTCAGTCAGGGTTATCACTACGGCTGGTTTTTAGTCAGTGGTAAACAGAGAAACACACTGGAGAGCAGCATGAAGAAGGTATCGATAATTGGTTTAGGCTGGCTAGGTATGCCGCTGGCAGTTGCTCTAAGCGCCAAAGGATATAAAGTGGTCGGCAGTAAAACGACTCTCGACGGCGTTGAAGCTGCGCGAATGAGCGGCATCGAATGCTATCAGCTCAACTTCGCGCCGGGCGTGACTCTGGAGTGCGATCCCGACGATCTGGAAGTGTTGTTAAATGTCGATGCGCTAATTATCACTCTCCCCGCCAGGCGCACGCCCGAGGGCAGCGAGCTCTATTTCCAGTCAGTACAAATGCTGGTGGACAGCGCGTTGGCGCACAATATTGCGCGCATCGTGTTTACCAGCTCGACTTCGGTATATGGCGAAGGCAAAGGAACCGTGCGTGAAAACTCACCGCTGGAACCTGTGACTTCGGCAGGGGTCGTGCTTAAAGAGCTGGAAGAGTGGTTCCACAATTTGCCCAATACCTCGGTTGATGTGTTGCGACTGGCAGGACTGGTCGGCGCCGATCGTCATCCAGGGCGATTCCTGGCCGGTAAAACGGGCGTTAAAGGGGCAAATCACGGCGTCAATCTGGTGCATCAGGATGATGTCGTGGCGGCCATCCAGCTGCTGCTGAATCTGCCGCGCGGCGGACATACCTTTAATCTTTGTGCCCCCGCACATCCGGCAAAACAGCAATTTTACCCGCTGCTGGCCCGCCAGTTGGGCCTTCCAGAACCGACTTTTGCCGCTGAACCTGAAGATTCAAGGGGCAAACTGGTGGACGGCAGCCGCATCGTGAAAGAGCTCGGGTTCGAATATATTTACCCTGATCCAATCCGCATGCCGCTTAATTAAAGTGAACGTTTAAAACTCCTCGCGTTTAATTACAAAGCGCGAGGATATTGGCCCCGTTATTGCTTGTTTCTGTGACTTAATGGAGTGTTTAACAGGAGCAACGCGCCCATGATCCCACCTATCACGCTTTCGATGATCGACATCCGCAAATCTTTTGGCGAGCACGAGGTGCTGAAAGGTATTTCGCTGGATGCACGTCAGGGCGATGTGATTTCCATTTTAGGTGCCAGCGGCTCCGGTAAAAGTACCTTTCTGCGCTGTATCAATTTGCTCGAAACGCCCGACTCGGGCACCGTGGCGGTCGGCGGTGAAACCATCGTGATGAAGCGCGACAGTAAAGGCAATCAGTTGGCCGCCAGCCATAAACAGGTCGAACAGATCCGCTCGCGACTGGGAATGGTGTTCCAGGATTTCAATCTGTGGTCGCACATGACGGTGCTGGACAACGTGATGGAAGGCCCGCGCTACGTGCAGAAGAAAAGTCGCAAAGAGTGCATCGAGAAAGCTGAAGCTTTATTGGCACGCGTTGGGTTATTTGAGCGCAAAGACTTTTATCCGTCACAGCTTTCCGGCGGTCAGAAACAGCGCGTGGCGATTGCGCGCGCGTTGGCGATGGACCCAGACGTTATGCTGTTCGACGAACCGACTTCGGCGCTGGACCCTGAGCTGGTTGGCGAAGTGTTAAAGGTGATGCGTAGTCTGGCCGAGGAAGGGCGCACTATGCTGGTGGTGACTCACGAAATGAGCTTTGCCCGCAGCGTGTCTAATCAGGTCGTGTTTCTGCATCAGGGCGAAATTGACTGTAAAGGCACCCCTCAAGACCTGTTTGGCGATAACGGATCCCCGCGTTTTCAGCAATTTATTTCCAGTCATTTACAACCGGCTTAACAATCACTTATTTGATAAAAACAAGTTGAATAAACATTGGCCCGCCGACAAACGGGCCAATTGATTGGCTATGCCCGCTGCATCCCAATCAAGCATCAAACCTTTCTGGGCGGAAAGTCGAGAGCAGTGGGTGTTTTTGGCCGGTGGCGATTTCGCTGGCCAGCAGTTCGCCAATGATAAGCGCCAGCGTGGCGCCAGAGTGGGTGAAAGCGACAAAGCAGCCCGGCACGCCTGCCAGTTCGCCGAGCACAGGTTCACCATCGCCAGGAATAGGTTTCAGGCCAATCTTCCAGCTTGCCGCCTGCAGTTGCTCTGCGCCATTCAACACGTTGACCGCTTCGGCGACCAGTTGATTGACCACGGTTTCAGGAATGGAATATTCGCCGTTGGCGTCGCGGGTAATTGAAGATTCGTACCAGTCATGGTCCAGCGCCAGAGTTTTACCCGGATTAGGCCGGATGGCCACGCGTGGAGTGTTCATCACCACTTTACTGGTTTTCTCCAGCGGTTTGGTCAGTACCAGCATCGACAGCGGAGAATCGTTGGGAATGGTGACACCCAGCGGAGCAACGACGTCAGGGGTTTGTGGGCCACAGGCGACCAGCACAGTCTCGCCGCCAAAGGTCTCGCCGTTGTTGGTTTTAATGCCAATCGCTTTGCCGCCGGCATCAGTGACTACAGAAGATTTGCCTGCATGTTCAATCAGTTGGCCGTCGAGGCGATAAAACTCCTGCATCAGGAAATTAGCCAGATGCGGCAGACTGACCCATCCTTCACCCGGATTAAATAGCGCGGTTTCAGCAACGGCAGAAGCCGCGACCTGCGGGTCGATTTTTTCAACCGAATGTTTTCCTGTCAGATGGGAATCATAACCGTGCGCGGTCTCGTAATTGTAGCGAGCCAGCGTCTCTTGCTGCTTGTTTTCACCCCAAAAGAGGCCGCCGTCAAAACGCAGCCAGTCGCGGGAAGGGTCCTGGGCAAAAAGAGTACGATAGCGGTCGATTCCGGCCATGCGCAGCGCGTGATACTCCAGCGTGCGATCGGCCGCTGAGTTGAGCCAGGAAAGGGATCTTCCCGATGCGCCTGAAACCAGCTCGGCCTCGGTAATCAGCGTCACCTGTTGCCCACGGCGAAGCAAATGCACAGCAGTGGAAATACCAATAATTCCGCCACCTAGCACCACGGTGCTTTTTTTCTCGTTGTCCAATGACATAATTTATTAACCTTCTGTTTAATAACTGATTTAATGACTCACGCGGTTTCAGCGGCGTGATTAAAATTCATAGCACTTCGGATAAGAAGCGCTGCAACCGCGCAGACTGCGGGTTATCAAAAATTTGCTCCGGAGTACCGGATTCGACAATTTCGCCTTCATCCATAAAAATCACCTGATCGGCCACCTTGCGGGCAAACCCCATTTCGTGCGTGACGACAATCATTGTCATGCCACGGCGGCACAGGTCGGCCATCAGGTTCAGCACGCCTTTCACCAGTTCAGGGTCCAGCGCCGAGGTTGCCTCATCGAACAGCATCACCTCCGGGTCCATCGCCAGCGCACGGGCAATGGCGACGCGCTGTTGCTGCCCGCCGGAAAGATAGCGGGGGCGATGATCTGCACGCTGCTCCAGTCCGACTTCTTTAAGCCGTTCTGCCGCTAACCGGTAGGCCTGTGCCTTGGGCAGTTTCTTGATTTTCCACGGCGCCATCGCAACGTTTTCCAGCGCGGTGTGATCCGGGAACAGATTAAAATGCTGGAACACCATGCCGATTCGCAGCCGCAGAGCGTCGGGCGAGTCTTTCAACACCGAACGGCCAGAAACAATTACGTCGCCGGACTGCGGTTCGTGCAGGCGATTAATGCCGCGCAGCAGGGTTGACTTGCCGGAACCAGAAGGCCCGATGATGCAGGTGGTGGTGCCGGGCGCAACTTTAAGCGAAACATTACGCAGCACCTGAATATCGCCAAAGGCCAGCGTCAGATTGCTTATTTCCACACTGGCACCGTGAAAGGTCGGCACTGCTTCAGTCGAGGGAGTGGCTAAGGTCATGACTATTGCCCCCGTTCGCTGGTTAAAGGCGTGCTGCTATTACTGGCAGCGGTGCGTGAATTCAGTTGTTGCAGCTCATCGACCTCTTTCAGACTGCTGACCGGGCGCGTCATTTTGCGCCGACCGGTGCGAAAACGCTCATCGACGTAGTTGACAAGGTGAGTCATCGGCACAGTGATCATCAGGTAGAACAGGCCCGCCAGCATCAGCGGCGACAGATTACCGGTAAGCACGGCGGCGTCCTGGCCGACGCGAAAAAGCTCGCGTTCGTTGACCATCAGGCCGAGCAGATAAACCAGCGACGAGTCCTTGATAATCGCGATAAACTGGTTCACCAGCGCCGGTAGCACTCGGCGAATACCCTGCGGCACAATCACCAGCCGCATGGCGCGACCATAGCTCATGCCCAGCGCGCGACAGGCTTCAAGCTGGCCTTTCTCCACGCTTTGGATCCCGGCGCGGAAAATTTCCCCCATGTAAGCACTGGCAATCAGGCTCAGGGCAAAAATCCCCAGCGGGTAGGGCGAAGGGCCAAACAGTTCATAGCTGTAACGAGCCAGTCCCTGACCAATCAGCAAAATAGTCAGGATCGATGGCAGGCCGCGAAACAGATCGGTATAAATGCGCGAAGGAACTCGCAACCAGCGTGAGGGGGAGATCCCCATCAACGCCAGAATCAGCCCGATGCTCGTCCCCAGCAGCGTCGCCGCCAGCGAGATAATCAGCGTATTCATCAGCCCGACTTTTAACAGCTGAGGAAGCACTTCGGCCATCGAGCTGAAATCGAAGAACGTCCGGTGAAGCATTTCGAACAGGCTCATACAGAGACTCGCTCTTTAACGGGGTGAGGTTGCCCTCACCAGCGGATGAAAAGAGACTGCGGGAAACAGGGGGGATTAACCCTCATGCGGCAGGTATTGTTTTGGCATCGGTGAGCCAGGGAACCATTTCTGGTAAAGCTTTTTCCAGGTGCCGTCCTGCATCGAGGCCTGAATTGCCTTGTCCAATGCGGCCTTGAATGCCGGATTACCTTTGGCAATAGCGAAACCTGCCGGTGCATCAAAAGAAGGAATATCGGCTGCGTGTACTAAACCATAACGCGCGGCGTAGTCTTTTGCCGCCTCGTAATCCAGAAAGTCGGCGTCAACCGTGCCGTTATTCAGCGCTGATATCGCCGCGTTGTTATCAGGGAAGCGGACCAGATCGGTTTGAGTAAAATGCTCCACCGCGTAATTTTCCTGCAATGTGCCCTGAACCACCGCCAGACGATGTTTCGCCAGCGTTTTCACATCAGTCACGCCGGAATCTTTGCGGGTCAGCACGGTGAGATAACCTGCCAGATAGCCGTCGGAGAAATCGACCACTTTTGAACGCGCCGGAGTGATACCAATCGCCGCGACTCCCGCGTCATAGCGACCGTTTGCCACCGAGGGTAAAATGCCAGCGAAATCCTGCCCGATAAAACTGACCTTGTTAATGCCGATTCGGTGAGCAACATCGGTAAAAAATTCGACATCAAAACCGGTGAAATTGCCCGAGGCGTCGGTGAAGGTGTAAGGCTTGGCGTCACCCAGGCTGGCCACTCGCAGTTCGCCGGGTTCGATAAGCCCGTAAGGGTTGTCCTGCTTGCCCGCTGCCAAGGCGAACGGGGCCGAAAGAGAAAAGAGTGAAACTGAAACGATCAGTGCAGTAGCCAGCTTAATCAGGGTCTTTTGCGATTTCATGGTGAGTCCGTTTTTGTTGTATTTAACATCAACGACTATTGATTCCCGGTTCTTTATATTTTTTTAGATACCGGTCTCAATGCAGGTGCTGATCAGTGAGTTCAATCGTTGTGAGACCGGTCTCAAATCAGTTATGATGATACTAGCAACGGCTTTATCCGACAGTCAATTGCCCTTAACCAAAGGTGTGATACGAATAACTTATGACAACAGGCAACTTGCGCAGTAAAGCGCCGACAGTGGCGGACGTCGCCCGCGAAGCTCAGGTCTCCAAAGCCCAGGCGGCAAGGGCGCTGGGGGGATACGGTTCGGTCAGTGAAGAAGTATTGACTCGAGTGATGGCTGCGGCAGAAAAGCTGGCTTATCGGCCCAACGAGCTGGCGCGCAGCATGAATACTGGCAAGTCCAATACGCTCGGGGTGATTGTCGGTGATATCGAAAATCCGCACTTTGGGCTGGCGCTGCGCGGCATCTCCGACGTGGCAAGGCAGGCGGGGTTTCACCTGCTGCTGAGCAACAGCGACGAAACGCTGGCGGTCGAGCAGGATGCGGTGCGAGTCATGCTCGATAAGCAGGTCGATGGTGTGATCATTGCGCCTTGCTCCTCGCTTCCCAATGACAATCAGCATCTGGCGCAGATCGTTGCCGACGGCAGAGTGTTAAAACTGTTTGACCGTTCGGTGCCTGATCTTGACGTTGAGGCCATCGTCATTGATTTTACCGCCTCGGCGAAACAGGCCACGCTGGCGCTGCTGGCGGCAGGGCATCGCCGTATTGCCTATCTTACCAGCATGACCTTCAGCAAGCCTTTTGCCTGTTACGACGAGCTTGGCC
Source organism: Rouxiella sp. WC2420 (assembly GCF_041200025.1). Lineage (NCBI taxonomy): Bacteria > Pseudomonadati > Pseudomonadota > Gammaproteobacteria > Enterobacterales > Yersiniaceae > Rouxiella > Rouxiella sp. WC2420. The sequence continues at coordinate 2,252,332 of NZ_CP165628.1, forward strand.
TGACGCCGGTAGCACAGCGGGTTGCGGGCATGGAGCTGGCTTTTGCCGAGCAGGCGTTAGCGTTTATTCCTGAGCTAATTCGCGGTTCTGCCAGCAGCGAGCGGGCGATAGCGGGGATTATCGAGCAGTTGTTTAATGAAACAGTTCCGCCAAGCGCAATTATCGCCTCGGACAGTGTGATTGCCATGAGTCTGTTACGCGAGTTGGGTCATCGCGGGCTGCGGGTACCGCAGGATGTTTCATTTGTGATGTTTGATAATTTTCCGTGGACCGAGATTGTTACGCCGCCGCTGTCAGTGATTGATCAGCCCGTTTACGAGATGGGTAGAGAAGCGGCACGTAGAATGATCTGTGAATTGCGTGGCGAAGAGCCTGGCCCGATGCCGGCCTTTGCGGCGGAGTTTATTGCAAGAATGTCAATTGGAAGAGTGTAAATCAGGCAAGCTAATTGGAATCAGCACTCTTCAAGACCCCGTAGTCAATTATCATGAGGATTGCGCAACTGATTGTTCTTCACCCTCTATTGTTGCTGAACTCGCTGCAAGTATTGCGACCATCAGAATGAAAAAATACCCCTCCGATATATCTAGTAAAAAAGAATTAAAGAGATTGCAGGCTAAGTAACTACCGATTAACGCAATGAATAGATTGCGTATTTTCCATTGTTGCCTCCATGCTGCGTGCAGGCAGCAAAGCATCCACCCTAAAAAAATTGATAATCCCAGCAGTCCATTTTGCACTGTTTCAAGTAGGTACTGGTTGTGTGGGTTATTAATACTATAGCCGGTATTTAAATTTGAATAGTAAAAGCTGCCAGAACCGTTTCCTAATAGAGGTGATTGTTTTATAAGGCGTAATGATTCTCGGGCAAAGGCAGTGCGTTGTCCCATCGAATTATCGCAGGCCTGTTTTTCATCAGTGGGTAAAGCTAGTAAACAGCCTTGAATCTCCTGCATGCCTTGATGAAGCCGTTGTACAGCCCGATTGGGGATTATCGTCAAAAGAGTGATAACGACTACTGCGCATCCCAAAATAGCTATTCTCTGTCGAGTCGGGAATGTCAAATATAACCAGATAGCAAAACTGACAAAAAGAGCAACATAGCCCGTGCGACCCTGCACCATTAAAAGCACGTTACAGCAAGCTAACAGCACAAGTAGGCTGTATGCCCAACGTAGCGGGCCTTTTTCATCCACAGCTTTTGCCAGCCATATCAGTGCAGCGAAAGCAATAAACACATTTTGTGTTATTTGAAGTTTAAAAACCGTGGGGTTATGAGGATCAAAACCGCCAAAGGTAATTTCTCCAAGTCCGAACAAAAGACTAATTATTAAGATGATGAAATTGGCGAATAAAAATCCACAGATAAACCGGTTTTTCAGATTGGCATTGGTGCTAAAAAACATCGCGAGTGGCAATATCAACAACAATTTAACATATTTATTGACCATTTTTAGGCCATCTGAGTTGTGGGTTAAAAACAGCGAAATAACCAACAGGATAAAAATAAGCAGCGGTAGCACGATAATAGGTTTTTTAACCAGTGAAAAGACCAGGCGCAGATCTCTTTGCCATAATAGACTAACCACGACGAACCCTAATGTAATATTCATCAGAGCCGTGGAGGTTGGAATTGCAATGCCGAGCAAAAAGGCAATAAAAGCTCGGAAGCGATAACCTAAATGCATGACACTGGTTTTTTGAGACCGTGTGAACGTTAGCATAACTTAAACCTTTTAATATGAGCGTATCGAAAGTACTGCTATAAAAAATCACAAAGTCGGCATTAAGTTGTTAAGTTGTTGATCAATCGCTTGAATGACATCAATGACTGAAATGGCGTCGAGATATCGTTCTTCAGTGTTGGTATTGACCTCTTCTGGGGTAGGCAAAATGCGATAATCACCAGCCCAAAGTAGAGTATGTTTAACCTGCCAGGGTGACCACTGTGCCAGATTACTCGGTCCAAATAGAACAACGCAGGGCGTTTGCAGCGCAGCGGCCATATGCATCGGGGCCGAATCTACACCAATAAATAGCGTTGCACGCTCAATGATTACTGCAAGTGTCGAAAGTTCCAGCTCGCCTGCCAGATTGATGACCTTTTGCGGCAGGTTACAGTTAGCCTGAATGGCATCGACAACGCTGATTTCACTAGTCAATCGCCCTGAGCACAGCACGACCGTTCGGCCGGTGGCCGTGAGATGATTAACTATTTCTGTAAAATTGGCTACTGACCAGGTTTTAAATGCCCAGCGGGCTGTCGGTTGTAGCAGCACATAGTCAGTGAGTTGATGACGCTCAATTAATTTCTGAGCCTCATCGATATCGCATTGTTGATAGCTCTGGGTAACCTTGGTGACTCGTGTAGGTAAATCAAGAGGAGCCAGAATACTGAGGTTATTGAGAACCGTATGTTGCTGTTGGTGTCCGTTCATATCGACCAAACGCGTATGGCAAGCTTGCCATAATCGATGATTTCGCTTGGGGAATCTGAACCCAAGACTATAGGTGGGTCTTAGTGCTCGGCAATAAAGCGCCGCTCGCCATTGGTCAGATAGGTTGATTATCATGTCGTAGTGGGTGCTGTGCAGTCGTTTCCATAAATCTTTCTCACCGAGATATTGTGCCCTGCCGCCTTTGTTTTTGAGAGTACGATCTACGGTGTAGACATTGCCGACATAGGGATAACCTTTGATTATCGTATGTGTGTCCCCGTATACCAGCATTTCAATTACCGCGTGGGGATAATTTATTCGTAACGTACTGAGAAGTGGCGTTGTCAGCAGGACGTCCCCGTAGTGGCGCAGTTTGATAACAAGAATATGCAGTACTTTTTCACGAAAGCTAAGCTGAAGCGGCAAGTTACTATCGGTGGAGCAAACCTTTTTTTTACATGCTGATGGTGTTGATAAAGGCCTCATGGATGTATTTTCTCGTATAAAAAAACCTTTTATTATAAAATTTAAAATTATAATAAATAGGTTGACCATGGAAGGTAATGATTATTTATATTGTGAGCTCGGTGAGTCATTGTCAAGGCTCATGGGTTAAACAACCATTTAAACAAGGTATTTATAGTCATAATAATAAGGTAGGGGCTTTTTTTATTAAATATTTCTTTAATTACATTTATTTTGTCTTGATGCATTATTTTCAGGGTTTTTGATGAGCCTTGATGTTGCTTTTTTTAGGTTAATGTATCAATTATCAGCTTCTTGTTATGATATTTCATATGCTTCATGTATGTCTAATAGCGAGATGATAGTATGTGGCAGCATCAGGTCTGAAAAAGAAGTTCTTGTATAAATACATTAAGGTTTGAAGTAATTCAGGTGCCATTAATTAGATTTCAAACTGTTAAGCTAAATTGTTTTTTATTAAATTTAATATTTAATCTCTTATTTAACTATGGGTAAATGCTTTTAAGTTACATCATTGTTGCAGAGGTGATCTTAAAACAACAGATAGCATCGAGGTTTAATTATTATCAACGCTGGCGAATGCATTACATTAAAAAAATACCCTAAGCTAATTAAAATCTACTTATTAATATAAAATACCTCCCCAAACTTCAAGGGAGGTATTTTTGAATTTACTGCGGAACGGTATCCGTCCCGAACCATTTCAGAGCCAGCTTTTTCAGCGTGCCGTCTTGCTTGGTTTGCATGATGGCGTCGTCAAACATCTTCTTCAACTCAGGATCGCTCTTGCGGATACCCACTGCGGAACCCGAGCCGAGCAGCCCGCCAATAAACTGCGGTCCAGCCAGCTGGATATCCTCGTTCCCGGGCTTGGCTTTCGCACCGGTCAAATAGGTTGCCGAGGCAAAGACCATATCTACGCGGCCTGATTTAAGGTCCAGATCGTGCTCCTCAGTGGTTTTATACTGGCGGATGGTCACGATACCTTTCATATATTTTTGCAGGAACTGTTCGCCAATTGACGAGCCTTGCACACCGACAATTTTCCCTTTCAGCAGCGGTGCGATTTTTGCCACTTCGGCTTCGGCTCCGGCTTCATCGGTGGTCAGTGAGAAACGCTTGCCGAGGTCTGGCATTTTGGCCAGCGGGCTGTCTTTCAGCACCGCAAAAGTCTGTCCTGCATTGCTGTAGGGGATCGAGAAATCGATGATTTTTTTACGGGCGTCAGTGGCTGACAGGCCGTCAATAATGGCGTCAAACTTACCGGCGTTGAGGGCTGGAATGATCCCGGCAAAAGGCTGCACCACAATTTCACATTTGACGTTCATTTTCTGGCACAAAACCTTGTATAAATCGATTTCGAAGCCGTCCAGTGTGCCGTCAGGTTTAGTGAAGTTAAACGGGCGGAAAGCCCCCTCGGTGGCAATTTTTACTACGGTCCATTTTTTTCCTTCTTCCGCGTGGCTGCTAAAACTCACAGACAGCGTTGCCGCTAAACACAATGCACTGACCAGTCTTGCCAATTTCATGTTTTATAACCTCTTTTTATAGCATTGATTAAATAACCGCTGGATGTTGTGCCATTGGGCACGAAAAAATGGATTGATTAATGCACCTCACCCACCGGCTTTTTTACCGTGCGGGTCACCGGAGCGCGTAAATGGGGAGTGAGGCGGTACTCGACCAGCATCACCAGGCGGCTTATCACCAAATTGATCAGCAGATAAATCAGGCCAGTCACCAAAAATACTTCCAGCGCGCGATAGGTGTCGGAAATTATCTGCGCGGCAATGCCGGTGATATCCATCAGGGTGATGATTGAGCACAGCGACGTGGACTGAACCATAGAAATCAGCTCGTTGCCGTAGGCCGGTAACGCCTGACGGATGGCAATGGGAAAAATAATTCGCCTCACCATTAACAGGCGCGACATACCACAGGCCCGGGCCGCTTCGATGGCTCCGTGCGGAACAGCAAGCAGGCCGCCGCGCAGAATTTCGCTGCCGTAGGCCGCAGTACACAAAGACAGTGATAGCAGCGCGCAGCCGTAGGGCTCACGCAGTATTGGCCATAAAAAACTGTGGCGAACGCTTTCGAATTGACCCAGCCCGTAGTAAATCAAAAATAGCTGTACCAGCAATGGCGTGCCGCGAAAACAGAACACGTAGCAGCGCGCGGGCTCGCTGAGCCAGCGATAGGGCGAGAGGCGGGCAAAAGCCAGTAACAGTGCCAGACAAAAGCCCATCACTATCGAATAAAAAGTCAGTTGCAGCGTCAGGGGAATACCGGGCAGCAGTTGTAGCAAGGTGTCCCACAGGAATGGAAAATCCATCAGCGTTTAACCCCGCGAGAATAATGTACTTCCGCTCGACGCAGCGACCAGCCGGAAAAGGCCGAGATCACCAGATACAGCAGCGCGGCGGCACAGTAAAAGTCAAACGGCTTACCGGTAGACCCGGCGCCGGTTTGCGCTTTGTTCATCAGTTCGGCCAGACCGGTCACCGACACCAGCGCTGCGGCTTTTAGCACCAACTGCCAGACATTGCCCATGCCTGGCAGCGCGTGACGCAGCAGCAGGGGAATAATGATGCGGTGAATGCGCACCCACGGACTCATGCCAAAGGCTTTGGCAGCTTCGAGCTCCCCGGGCGCGATGGCATAGAAAGCGCCGCGAAATACTTCCGTCTGCTGCGCTCCGGCAGCAATTCCCACGGCTAACATACCGGCCAGAAAACCGGGGAAGCTAATAAACTGCCCTTCACCAAACAGCTTGCCGAGGCTGGTCAGGATCTGACTGCCGCCAAAGTACAGCAGATAGATAATCAGCAGGTCGGGGATGCCGCGAACCACCGTGGTGTAGGCATCGGCGAAATAACGCACTGGCCGATTGCCACTGATTTTTGCCCACGAAAATACTCCGCCAATCACCGCAGCCAGTAAAAAGCCGGACAGCGAAAGGGCAACGGTCATCAGCGCACCGGATAACAGCATCGGCCCCCAACCTCCGGGGCCAAAGCTCAGCGTCTCAAAAAATCCCAGATTACCCATTTCTTATTCCTTGTCAGTCGGGGCGCAATCAATGGCTACCGGGGAACGGCGGCTGTACATCATCAGGAATAGGATTTACAAACGGCGTGCCGGCCAGTCGGCGATCGTGCTCGGCTTTCGCAGCGATAATCAGATCTGGCCGGGTAAACAGATTCAGGGCAGTGCTGGCCATCAGCTTGGCAGAGTGGGTCAGTCCTTTGTGCGCCAGTGAGGATTTACCCTGGGCTACCAGCTGCCACGAGTGGCCCGGCGTGCCAATGGTGTAGGTTGCGCTGCGACATTGCACGGTCGGCACGACCCAGCTGACAGAACCGACGTCTGTAGAGCCAATCATCGAGCTTTCAGGACGATCCAGCGGCACGACGTAGTCGCACAGCAACTCACCCGGCTTATATTCTTGCCCCATGCGCTGGAAGGCGCTGCTGATTTCCTCTTGCGACATAGTCTGCTGAAAACGCGCGGCGTAAGCGCGGTCGGCATCGTCGAAACCCGGTCCACCCAGCCGTTCAAGATGAGACTGCATCAGCTCTTCCAGCACGCGGTTGCCGATCAGATTGGCATCACCGGAGAGGACGTTGCTCTTCATGGTCGTTTCGGTCATCAGCGCAGCGCCCTGAGCGACTTTATCGACGCGTTTAAGCAGTTCGGTCAGCTCAGGCAGGGTGCGGGTGCGCACCAGATAACGGACCGTGGCTTTGGCTTGCACCACGTTGGGCGAGAAACCGCCGCTGTCGGTAATCGCATAGTGAATGCGCGCGCTGGTCGGCATATGTTCGCGTAAATAGTTGATGCCGACGTTCATCAGCTCCACGGCATCCAGCGCGCTGCGACCGAGATGCGGTGTCGCCGCTGCGTGGGCAGCACGGCCAGAAAAGTGATAATTAAGCTCGTTACAGGCCAGCGAGTTGGCATCCATCACGCCGTTAAACGCGCCAGGGTGCCAGCAGATGGCGACATCAACGTCGTCAAACAACCCGGCGCGCACCATAAATCCTTTGGCGGAGCCGCCTTCCTCCGCCGGGCAGCCGTAATAACGGACTCGGCCCGGCAGCCCGCTGGCTTCGAGATAATCTTTTACTGCGGTCGCTGCCAGCAGCGCAGAAGAACCCAGCATATTGTGGCCGCAGCCGTGACCGTTGGCGCCGTCTTGCAGAGGCAAAGGTTCAGCAACATCGGCCTGCTGGCTCAGCCCCGGCAAGGCATCATATTCCCCCAGAATGGCAATTATCGGACCGCCTGCGCCTGCTTCCCCCATCATCGCCGTAGGTAAGTCTGCCACGCCTTCGGTCACGCGAAATCCCTGCTGTTTCAACAGTTCCAAATGCGCTTTTGAAGATTTGAACTCGGTATAGTTAACCTCAGGCGTTTCCCAGATACGATCGCTGAGGTCCCAGAAGATGCCTTTCTTTTCATCGATCAGTGCCCAGGTTTGCTTGAGCAAAGCATCAACTGAATCTTGGGATTCTGGCGAGGAGGTAGGCTGCATGGCAATAATCCTTATTGGCTGGAGAAAGTAGCTTGTATATACAGGGCAATCTACCAAGCAATAAAGAGGCCAAAATTTTATCAATATTAAAATTTATAAAAACAGAGAGCGGTTGGCTGGTGGAGCGCGGCGTGAGAATGGGGGAGGTTAAAGCGTTGAACTAAAATGATCCATCAGGGCGGGTGTCGGCGGGTCCCAATGACTGAAAATGGTGCGGCAATCCCTGCCGCAGTAAATAAAGGATTAACCAAACAGTTTTAACAGGATAGGAAACAGGAACGGGGCCAGCAGCGAAGTAATAATGCCGCAAATCACCAGCGCCAGAGAGCTGTACGCGCCTTCCTGATAATCGACCTCGGCACAGCGAGCGGTTCCCAAAGCGTGCGAGGCGTTGCCCATTGCCAACCCTCGTGAGGCTTTGGTGGTTATCTTTAGCAAATTCAGAATGCTATGGCCAAACACCGCACCGAGAATACCAACGAAAATCACACATACCGCGCTTATCGCCGGAATACCGTTAATCGACTGCGCGGCGGCCATGGCAATGGGCGTTGTCACTGATTTAGGCAGGACCGAGGCGGCAATTTGCGGCGTTGCGCCCATCCATAAAGCGATCGCCGTGCCTGTGGTCATCGCTACCACACTGCCGATAAAGCAGATGCTGATGATGGATTTCCAGCGCGCGCGGATCTGGTGCAGCTGTTCGTACAGTGGAAAAGCCAGTGCAACCACCGCCGGTTGTAACAGGTCATTCAGAATCTTACTGCCGGCAAAATAGCGTGCATACGGAATGTGAGTGACCAGCAGTAAAGGAATAATGATTACCATCGACATCAGCAAAGGGTTAAGCAGCGGCATACGCAGCTTGATTGCCAGCCTGCGGGTGGCGAAGTAAACCAGCAGGGTTAACGGCAGGGACCACCAGATCTGACTCATTTTTCATCCTCCGCTTTACCCGCTACCGGTCGCTCGCCGTGAATGAGGTGAGAAGAAAATGCCACCACCACTAAAACAATCAACGTGCTGACTACGCATGAAACCAGCAATGGACCAAACTGGGTGCGCAGCTGATCGTAATAGTTCATCACTCCAACGCCAATAGGCACAAACAGCAGAGCCATGTAGCGGATTAACACGCTACAGCCCGGCTTGACCCATTGATAAGGCAGGATTTGCGTTGAAAGCAGGGTGAACAGGATAAGCATGCCGATAATGCTGCCAGGAATGGTCAGTGGCAACAGGGCGGAAATCGCGTTCCCAGCATATAAGCAGGCATAAATCAGCACAAATGCCCGTATATATTGAATTGGTAGTGATAGTGCAGTTCTCATGGCCTTTACCCTAGTCTAAATATTCATTCATCATACAATTAAATTTTCTTTGTCGCTAGTGTGACCTGCATCACATTGAGAGTTTCTAAAAATTTATCACGGCCGGGTCAACGAGGGAGAGAGCAGCGTGAAAACATTTTGTAGCCACTGATTGGCTTCACGCTTACCGCTAAAACGATGACTGTATATTTTTACCCGGTATGGCGGCACATAAAAAGGAATCGGATGAATTCTTACCTCAAGCAAGTCAGTAAACTTTTGTGCTGCGAAACGGGGAATAGTCATCAATAAATCGCTTTGTGCAATGATAAACGGAGCACTGAGCATAGACGGAGTTTTCATGGCGATGTGCCGCGCAAGCCCCATTTTCTGCAGTTGATAGTCAATGACCCCCATAGTTTCATTCCAGGGCGTGACCACTAAATGCCGTGCGGCGAGATAGTCCTGCATTGAGAGTGATGCAGTATTTTTGCCACTCAAGGCAATATAGCTGTCTTCCAGCCAGCTAATTTCATGAATTTCATCAGGCCCTTTCTCGTCGGGATCGCTGAACCCAAGAGCAAAATCAAGATGACCGGCGAGTAATTCATTGATGGCCAGTTTTTGTGCTGAATATTGTAATTCAAACTGTACGCCGGGCGCGCTGTGCTGCAAATGCGCCATCAGGGTCGGGAAAATACAGAATGCCGTGTAATCGGTAATGGCCACCTTAAAGCAAACTTTGCTCTGCAGGGGGTCAAACAGAGGTTTAGGTTTCAGGTGGTCGTTTAGCTGCCGCAGTGATTCTGCCACGGGTTGTGCTAGTTGACTGGCATAAACACTGGGCCGCATTTGATTCCCCTCACGGAAAAATAGCGGATCGTTTAACGCGCCTCGTAAGCGGGTTAGGGCATGGCTCAGCGCCGAAGTGCTCATCGCCAATTCATCAGCGGCAAGAGTAACGGACTGATGGCGGTAAACAGCATCGAATGCCAGCAGCAAATTAAGATCGAGTCGGCGCAGGGTAGAATGCATAATATTCAACTTCCATTGATGATATTGCACTTATTTCAACAGTGAACAGAGTTTATGCTATTGGCATTCAAGTAAACAGAAACAGGGACAGAAACAATGACGAGTTTTAAAATCCGCTCCGCCGTGGCCGATGATGCACAGGCCATCTTCGACATGATTGTTGAACTTGCCGTATATGAAAAAGCGTTGGTAGAAGTTAAAACCAACCCTCGGGAGATCCTCGAAACGCTATTTGGCGAAGGCAGTGTTACGGAAGCGCTGATTTGTGAAGTCGCTGGTAAAGCAGTGGGTTACGCGGTGTTCTTTACCAGCTATTCCACCTGGATGGGCCGCAACGGTATCTATTTGGAAGACTTGTACGTCTCGCCGGATTCTCGTGGGCTGGGGGCGGGCAAGGCGATGATTCAGAAAATTGCACAACTGGCGGTTGAACGCCGCTGCGCTCGCCTCGAGTGGAGCGTGCTCGACTGGAATAAACCGGCGATTGATTTTTATCTCGGCATAGGGGCCAAGCCAATGGATGAGTGGGTGCGCTACCGCCTTGACGGTGAAGCTTTAGTCTCTTTTGCCGGACGCTAAGGGGCTCTAATATAAAAGCCCGCGTATCGTGAAGATGAGCGGGCAGACTAAAAACGATCGCAATCTATTCGCGAGCCTTCGATTTTCAGGCAGTTAGGGATTGGCACCTTTACAGAACCTATACATTTAGCGGAAAGTACTGGTCTAAAATGAGACTTTATTGGACAGAAAAGGACCTCCACTTATGCCGCTATCGCTCAAGCAATCCAAACGTCCCTGGCAACTCCTGCTGCTGGCGGGCGCGCTGGCAATACCCACGCTGGCTATTGCTCAGCCGGCCAGTAAGCCAGTGCCAAAAGTTGCAGTAAATGTTCATACTGAGCTAACCGGGCTCAATCATCCGTGGTCGCTGGCCTTTCTGCCTGATAATCAGGGCGCGCTAATCACCGAGCGCAGCGGTAATCTGCGCCTTTGGCAGCCGGGGAAACCGTTGTCTGCGGCGATTACCGGCGTACCCGCAGTGTGGTTAGAAGCACAGGCCGGGTTGTGGGATGTGCGGCTGGCACCGGATTTTGCGAAAAGTCGGCGCGTTTATTTAAGCTTTGCAGCCAAGGATGACAAGGGAGAGCCGCACGCCGAGCTAGGTTATGGCACGCTTTCCGCTGACGGGCTGCATCTTGAAAATTTTAAAACGATTTTCGTTGAACAACCGGCGCTGGAAAGCGGTATCAACCTCGGCGGGCGGTTAGTGTTTGATCCGAATGGCAATATTCTAATGTCACTCGGCGATAATAATCAGCGCATTCAGGCGCAGCAGCTCGACTCGCTGCGCGGCAAGGTGATTCGCCTGACGCCAGAGGGCGGCATTCCTGCCGATAATCCTTTCGTGAAATTAAAGGGCGCGCGCCCCGAGATCTTTACTTACGGCAATCGAAATCCACAGGCTTTAGCCTACAATCCCTGGACCAAAGATCTGTGGGAAACCGAGCACGGTCCGCGTGGGGGTGATGAGGTTAATATCCTGGCAGCGGGCAAAAACTACGGCTGGCCGGTCGCAACTTTCGGCATCGACTATTCCGGCATGCCAATCCCGGAAGCCAAAGGCTCACATTTGCCAGGCATGGAAGATCCTGTTTACTATTGGCGTATCTCGCCTGCCGTCAGCGGCATGGCCTTCTATAACAACAGCAAATTCCCACAGTGGCAGAACTCGCTGTTTGTTGGCGCATTGAAAGAAACCACGCTTATCCAGCTGGATGTGAAAGACAAAAAAGTCATGGGAGAGAACAGGATGCTCGAAGGTTTGGGGCTGCGTATCCGTGAGGTACAGGTTGGGCCGGATGGCTATCTGTATGTATTAACTGATGAAAGCAACGGCAAGCTGTTAAAGATATCGCCGAAGTAAGCATAAAATCCCTCGCCGGTTGTCATCGGCGAGGGTGTGATATTAACGGCGGGATTGCTGTGACTTGATAAGCGCCCACAGACTGAGCAAAGCTACCATCATCAGGTAATAGCTCGGTGCCAGCTTGCTGCCGGTAGCGGTAATCAGCAGGGTACAGATAAACGGCGCGAAGCCGCCAAACACCGTTACTGCGATGTTATAACCGATCGCCATGCCGCTGGCGCGGGTGGTAACCGGGAACAGGTCCGCCATCATCGAGGGTACCGCCGAGAAATATACCGACTTCAGTAATGCCATCCAGCACACCAAAGCCACCAGTGCGAAGGCGGTGTTGTAGTGAATCATCAGCCAAAAACCCGGATAAATGGTCACCAGCAGCAGGATGAGCGCTCCCCACATCAGCGGCAATCGACCCACTTTTTCAGCCCACAGCCCCATCAAGGGCGTTGCGACGGTAAGGATGACCCCAGCCAGCAGCGTGGCGGTGAAAGCCACTTGACCTGAAAAATGCAGCGTTTTAGTGGCGTAAGTCGGAACATAGTTCAGCATATAATTGACCGCTGTGGAGACCACCATCAGGCCAATTGCCATGCACAGCAGAGTTTTTTGCTGGCCAAACAGAGTATTTAAAGGCTTGGCCGTTTTGTCTGCTTTTACAAAGCTCTCGGCTTCTTCAATGTTGCGACGAATATACAAACCTACCGGACCAATCAACAGGCCGAAGGCGAAAGGAATGCGCCATCCCCAATCCTGAATCTGTGACTCTGACAGCCACTGCGACAGCCCGAGGCCAAACGCCGAGGCTAGCAGGGTACTGGCACCTTGGGTGGCAAACTGCCAGCTGGCAATATAGGCTTTGCGTTCCGGGAAATGTTCCACCAAAAACGCGGTGGAGCTGCCGAACTCACCGCCCGCCGAGAAGCCCTGAATCAGGCGTGCCAGCAAAATAAGCAGCGGAGCGGCCAGACCGATGGTGGCGTAGGAGGGCGTGATAACAATCAGCAAACTGCCCACCATCATCAGGCTGATAGAGGCCAGCAGCGAGGCCTTGCGACCTGCCCTGTCGGCAAAAGCGCCGAGTACGATAGCGCCCAGCGGGCGGATAAGAAACGAAACGCCGAAGCTGCCAAACGCCAGCAGCAGTGAAACGGTCTGATCAGTCGTCGGGAAATAGGCGCGAGCAATATAGGCGGCAAAAAAACCATAAACGGCGATATCGAACCATTCCAGCGCGTTGCCGATACAGGTTACAAACAGCGTTTTGGTCAGGCTTGGCTTGACTGCGCTGGCGGCTCCGCTGGACGTGGTTGCAGAGGAGAGCTGGCTCATGCTTCACCGCCAGTTTTAGCCGCGTGCTCATGATGAGCTTTAAGCAGCGAGTTGCCGCGCTCGCCCAAATCCCAGAACAGGCGAGTCATGATTTGCAGACCTTCGCGGGTAATGGAAATCAGCATGTGTTCATCGACGGCGTGCTGACCGCAGGCAGGATAGGAATGCGGCACCCACAGCGTTGGCAGTCCCAGAATATCGGCAAATACTTCGTTGGGCAGCGAGCCACCAAGATTAGGCAACAGCGCCGGTTTTTTACCGCTGCTGTGTTGCATTACCTCCAGCGCCCAGCTCACCAATGGGTCAGTGGGATCAAAACGGGTAGCCGGAGAACCGCGCAAAAACTCGACCTCAACACGGTGGAATCCATGCTGATCAAGATGTTGGCGCACGTGCTGTTGCAGGTTTTGCCAGTCAGTTCCTACCACGTGTCGCAGCTGACACACTGCTGTGGCTTTGCCCGGGATAGCATTCATCGGGCGTGCAGGGTTACCCGTCAGGAACGACAGCACTTCCATCTGGTTCCAGGCGAACAGTCGCTCGGCCGGGGTGAGACCGGCCTCGCCCCAGTCAACATCGATTTGCGGATCGCCAGGCGTAGTGCCAACCTCAATATCGCTGAGAATCTGACGAATGGCTGCACTTACAGCGGGTGGCTTGAGCGCTGCGACCTGTAATTGACCCTGTTGATTGACCAGACAGGCGATCGCGTTAGCTAACAAAGTGCCCGGATTAGGCAACAGGCCGCCCCAGTTACCGGAGTGATAGTCTTTGTCGCGGGCATTGACCGACAGGCGGAAATTCACCGCGCCGCGCGAGCCGAGGAATAGCGTAGGGCGTTCGGCGCTCAGGCGTGGGCCATCGGAGGCGAGAAACACATCGGCGCTCAGGGCCTGCTGATAGGTCTGGCAAATCTCGGCCAATCCTGGTGAGCTAATTTCTTCACCCATCTCATACAACAGTTTGCAGTTGAAACCCAGACTGCCGCCGCGAGCAGCAAAAACCTGCTCAATGGCAGCCAGATTGACGCTGTGTTGCCCTTTATTGTCGGCGCTGCCACGGCCATACCAGCGGTCGCCGTCTTCAAACAGCACCCATGGGTCCAGCCCTTCGCTCCAGTTTTCGTCATCGCCAAATACCACGTCGCCGTGGCCATAACTCAACACCGTAGGCAAAGCCGGGTCTTCAATACGGGTGGCAATAAGGAAAGGGCGATTAACTGCATGAGGATTATCAATGAATTGCAGTTCAAAGCCCATTGCCAGCAGCGCCGGGTTGATTTCTTGTTGATAGTAACGCTGGATAGCTTCATCGCGTTCGGTGGACTGGCTTTCTGTCGCCAGCGCGACGCGTCGTGCCAAAACGGCTTTGAATTCGCCGCTATCGAACCAGCTCATGGCTTGTTTAACTGCTTTTTCCACTGTCATTAAATGTCTCGAGGTTGTGTTAATTATTTTTATGTTGTTTGACTACTCGTTCTATCTAATAGAAAACACAGCGTTGCCACAATAATAATAATTGCAATGAAGCGTTGCTTTAATTATAACGCTGACATGCACAAAATCGGGGCATGCACGATTCAGGGGCAAAAATGCACAGTAACGAAATTCGCTATTTCCTGGCGGTCGCCAATACCGGATCGCTGAGCGCCGCCAGCAAACAGCTGTTTGTTGCCGTTTCTGCTATCAGTAGACAAATACAACAACTCGAAACCAGGATTGGCGCCACGCTGTTTGAGCGGCACGCGCGGGGAATGGTGCTGAACGATGCCGGACAAATTCTTGAAAATCATGTACGTAAAAGCATGATGGACATGGATTTTGCGATTGCAGAAATTCAGGGACTGAAAGCGGTGCGCCGGACGGTGATCCGCATGGCCTGTACAGACGGTCCTGCGTATAGCCTGTTGCCGCAAATGTTTGCGCGTTTCAGGGCAATCAATCCTGGGGTGATGTTTTATCTCAATGTCGGCACGGCGTTGCAGGTTTCGGAGATGATCCGCAGCGGCGATTGTGATCTGGCCTTGCAGTTTAGCCTGACGCCGGAGCGCGGTGTTGAAGTGCTGGCCTCGCATCCGGCGACGGTTCGACTGGCAATGCTTAGCCATCATCCGCTTGTTATTCAGGAGGTTAGCTTAGGTGATTTGCGCGCTTATCCGCTGGCGTTGAATGAGCCGAGCAGCACCATCGGGCAGCTGTTTGACCTCTCGTGTCGTATGAATGGCATTTTCCTTGAGCCAGCACTGAGCTGTAATCGTTTTAGTACGCTGTATGATTTCATGCTCAATACGCCGGGGGCGATTGTGGCATGCAGCCATTTTTCGGTGATGTTCAATGCTCGCGCTGACGGGCTGGTAATGAAATCCATTAATATTGAGCAACTTAGCCATCGCACCTTACAGCTTCAGACTCAGGCTGGGCGTCATCGTTCTGCCGCACTCAGCCAATTTATCGATTTCAGCTGTGAACTACTGGCCAGAGAAGCTGCGGCCTTTGAGCGAGATTTTAATTTGTAAATCAGTAGATTGAGTGATGATGAACTACGAGGTAGCGGTTTGGCGCACTGGGTGACGCAGCCAGCTGAGGTCAGGCCAACCGTTGATTTCGGCGTGTTCACGCAACGCCTTACAGCCATTGACCACGGTGGGTTTATCAACAAACTCCAACAGTGGTAGGTCAAATATCGAGTCACTATAGGCGTAGGTTTTTTTAAATGCCGGCGTTCCGCTCTGCGACAACCAGGCTTCAAGGCGTCGAACACTGCCCTCATGAAAAGTGATATCGCCAGTGGTTTTGCCGGTAAAGCAGCGTGGATGACTATTTATCTCGGCCTGCAAGGCAAATACCTGCTCGAAGCCAAGTCTTCTGGCAATGGGAGCCACCAGATGATCGCCCGAGGCAGAAACCAGAGCGATCACATCGCCTCTTTCCCGATGCCAGGCCATCTGCTGACGGGCTTGAGGATAGATTCGCGGCATGATATCCCGATGCACAAATCGCTCGACCCAACCGGCCACGGTGTGGCAGTGGTAGCCACTCATCGGTGCCAGAGTCAGTTTTAAATAAGAGGCAATGATGTCGGGGTCGGGAGGGGTATCAGAATAGTGGGTGACAGGGTGCATTTGCTGTTGGTGATACTGCAAACTGGCCGTCGGGGTATAGCCCTGAGAAACCAGCCAATGTAGCCACAGGCTGGCGCTGTCATCACTAATCAGCGTTTTATCGAGATCGAACAGCGCTAAATCCATAACCCACTTCCCGCGATAGAGGACGATGTCATTTTAGGTTAGCGGAAAATTTTGTGAAGGGTAAGGCAAATTAAGAAAATTTTTATCGACATTTTCAAGGGAGTGAAATTCCGCCAATCCTGATATTTATATGATATTCGCTAATATGTTGATAAATTATTTAGATTTATGGGCTACTCTCTCGCTAAGCTAACGCTCTTCATTGCAGTGCAGACGAGATTTTTCGACAGAATTCGCATAATTACGCTTTCAGGAGCAGACAAAAGTGCAATTATGACTACTATTCAAAGAAACTTTACATTGGGGGAGTTTCTTATCTGCGAATAAAACGGTAATTTTTATACCGGTAGAGTTCATGACCTGATTGAAAGATAAACAAAATTCAGTTACCCGGACAAAAGCGCTAATAACCTATGACAATCTCTTTCTTATCCAAACGGAACCTTCTTTGTACGTTCAGCGGCACGGCTTTGTTGCTGACGTTTCCTGCTGCGCATGCTGATACTGCTCCGGCAAAATCTGTCGAAATCGCGGCCCCTTCCACAACAACTTCGGCCGCACCTGTTGGCCCTCAAATTAACGCAAAATCATGGGTGCTGATGGATTATGGCAGCGGCAAGATCATTGCCGAGTCGCAGCCAGATGCACGATTGGACCCCGCCAGCCTGAGTAAAATCATGGTTAGCTACGTGGTAGGGCAGGCGCTAAAATCAGGCAAAATTCACTCCACAGACGTGGTTACCATTGGTAAAGATGCCTGGGCGACCGGCAATCCGGTGCTGCGCGGCTCTTCTTTGATGTTCCTCAAACCAGGGGATCAGGTTCCGGTATCCGAACTGAATCAGGGAGTGGTGATTCAATCGGGCAACGATGCCAGCATTGCGCTGGCCGATTACGTTGCCGGCAGTCAGGATGCCTTTGTCGGCCTGATGAACCGTTATTCACAGCAGTTGAACCTGACCAATACTCAGTTTAAAACGGTTCACGGTTTGGACTCTGACGGCCAGTACACCTCGGCGAGAGACATGGCGTTGTTATCCAAGGCGCTTATCCACGATACGCCTGAAGAATACGCGATGAACAAGGAAAAAGAGTTCACTTTTAACCGCATTCGTCAGGTTAACCGTAATCGCCTGCTGTGGAGCACGAACTTAAACGTCGACGGCATCAAAACCGGTTACACCTCGGGTGCAGGTTATAATCTGGTTTCTTCCGCCGTGGATTCAACCGGCATGCGCTTAATCGCGGTTGTTATGGGAGCCCCTAGCGATCGCGTGCGTTTTAGCGAAAGCGAATCACTGCTGACCTGGGGTTTCCGTTTCTATGAAACTATTACGCCAATCAAAGCCGCGGATGCATTTACTACTCAACGCGTCTGGTTTGGCGCAGAGAAAACGGTACCTCTGGGCGTAGCTGAAGATGCCTCGCTGACCTTCCCGAAAGGGCAGCTAAAAAATCTCAAAGCCAGCTTCACCCTGAACAGCCCTCAGCTTGAAGCTCCTATCATCAAGAATCAGGTTGTAGGTACCATCAACTTCTCACTTGATGGCAAAGTTATCGAGCAGCGTCCGCTGGTGGCCAAGGCTGATGTTCCCGAGGGCGGTTTCATTAGCCGCATTTGGGACTTTGTGATGATGAAAGTCAGCGGTTTATTTGCCAGCGTGTTTGGTAAGTCAGCTTCATAACGTTTATTAAAACGCAGAATGCAAAAAAGGCGAGGATCGTATCCTCGCCTTTTTGTTTTCTATCAGGCCTGCTTATCCGCGAACCCAGCCTTTACGAATCGGCAGTGCAAAACTAAAGCGGTACAACTTATCCAGCAAGCTGCTGATTTGTGTACCGAACAGGTTCCAGACCAGCTGTGAAAACAGGCAGCCCAGAATGCCAACCAGGAAGCCGCCGAGCATATCCATCGGCCAGTGAACACCTACGTAAACGCGAGACCAGGCAATACCCAAACCGATCACCAGCAGCACAGCTCCCGACCAGACGCGATGCCAGAACAGGAAGGCGAGGGCAAAGGTAAAGATCGCTGTGCCGTGATCGCTCGGGAAGGAACTATCGGACGAATGATGCATAAAGGTATAACCATAGCCTTCCATAAACGGACGAGCATGAGGAAATAGCTCCGATATTGCTCTTGCAAAAGCCATGGCAAACACTAATGCAATGCCGATTTTGGTCACCAGAGTGCGTTGGGGGTTGATGTTGTGGTGTTGCCCCCACAGGTAAAGTCCCACGATTAACGCGGGCACGATTAAAATCATATCTTTTGCCAGGAACAAGGCGATATCCAACAGCCATTTTGGCGAGTTGGGCGTCGCATTAATCCAGGTAAACAGCTGGTGATTGAGCTGCTCCATATATATCCTCATCTTATTGTCGGCAAAATAGGCGCCGGAAATTATTAACTAAAAGATTAACTACAAGTTTACTAAAAAGCTGACCGTTAAAAATTAACTCAGTTCAACGTTAAGGCTTCCGAGGGCATCAGTAAAGTGTATAAAACTCTTAAATTGCGCCTTATTTAACCTTCATATAGTTAGCCAACACCCTTGAAAATACAGGATAAAAATTAAGAAAAACTTAAGGGAGTAGAATGTTGCTGCTAATATCGCCAATATTCAGGAATATTCTTAATTATAAACAATCAGTTGGTGAAAAATCAAAGGGCTAAACATGGACAAGTTTAAGCTTGTCCATTTATTAACATTTTAATTATTCAATTTTAATTCTTAAATCGAAAGCTGACAGAATTCCACAGTCGGCATTACGCGTGCGATTGGACCATTAAGGCAGGCATTGTGATGAGCAATGATATCCGCTGCGGCAAGTTGTTGGGTATTAACGCAGCTGTGTGCATCAGAGATAAGAATCGGCTTAAAGCCTAAGGCCAGAGCTGAGCGACAGGCAGTATCAACACAATATTGAGTTTTAAGACCAACAATAACGACTTCCTGGACATCTTTTTTCTGGAGCTGATTTGCCAGGGAAGTACCGTCAAAACAGCTGGCGCGCGACTTATCGATATAAATATCTCGTGACGGGTCGATATTTAATTCGGGAATCACATTCCAAATGGCTTCACCTGCGGCAAAAGGTGATCCGGCTGGACCCGCATGGCGGATAAAAAACACCGGCTGGTCAATCTGGTGAAAATGGCTAATAAGTTGATTGATATTGTTCAGCAGATTATCGCGCAGGTATGGCAGCGGTTCTACTGAACATTGGCCCAGCTGCATATCGATAACTAGCAGGGCTTTTTTTACTTGAGAGTGAGGTTGCATGGTGTTCTCCTGATTGAGCCGCAAATGTCAGGAGCTAACTTAACCCCTGCCATGGTTGGCGGGGTTGAGGTTGTTGTTTACCAGCGCACAACAACCTGCGACCCACCGTAAAAGGTAGTCGTTGTGATGGTTGTGTAAGTCAGTGCGCTAAAAATATTCATGTAATCAATATGTCAGCCAGACATTATGCCGTCAATAAATTAATTCCTTCGTTGGCTTAACGAAAACCACTGAATGAAACAATTCGTTAACATTCTGCCTGGGTGAAAACTGTTTAGTTGACGCGCAGTGGAGTATTTTTTTAGCCAGCGAGTCAAACTGAAGCAATTGAGAAACGCGGTGTGAATTATCCCGCAGAGTGCAGATAAACCCGTACCTTTTAAAAAGAGCGAGTATCAAATGGATAGTAGAACGCTTGCCACCTACGATCAGCAAGCAGCTGATTACGCGGAAGAATGGGAATCACAGCCGATTGGCAATGATTTGCATGAGACCATTAAGACATTCTTTACTCAAGGCCCAACTATTGACGTTGGGTGCGGCAGTGGGCGTGATGCTGCCTGGCTAAATGCTAATGGTTATCCGACAGTTGGCGTCGATGCTTCTACAGGACTATTACTTGAAGCCCATAGACACCATCCTGAATTAACACTTTTTTATTCAGCACTGCCGGAATTAACCGGCGTGGTGGAAGAAAGTTTTGAAAATGTGCTTTGTGAAACAGTCATCATGCATCTGCCAATAGACCTTATTGAGCCTTCAGTGCACAAACTGCTTAATCTGTTAAAAAGTCAAGGTATTTTATACCTTAGCTGGCGGGTGACGGAGGAAGAAGATCGCCGTGACGAACAGGGAAGACTGTATGCTGCTTTTGACGAACGTATCGTAATCAATGGTTTGGTAGGAGCGCAGCTGCTAATGGATGAGAAAGTAGTGAGTCAGTCATCCGGGAAAATTATTCGCAGGATTGTGGCGCGCAAAAATTGAAGTTAACGCTGTCAGTTTAACTTACTTGGCTAAGAAAAAATTTATCGCTTATCAAAATCCACAACAAATTTCACTGTTACTATCTCAATTTCTGCACAAGTGTTTCCTATATTATGCTGTTTTTCACTAACCTCTATTCCTTTATCATTCTCCACTTACATTATTGGAGACTGTTTAATGCAGCTTTTATTTATATTACTCGTCGTGGCAGGCGGGATGGGGTTATCCGTTGAAGCCGGATTATTAGGACCACTGGGGAGTGAAGTCGGGGATCTGTGGGCGACTTTCAGCATCTTTGGTGTCGGGGCAGCACTGACCTTTTTGCAGATGCTATTTTTCAGTCCACGCAATAGTCCATCGTTTTTCGCCCAGCCAGCCTGGCAACTAATAGGAGGAATTCTCGGCCCGGTGTATGTGGTTATTTTGACAGTTGCCGTTCCTGCCATCGGTATTGCCATGACCATGATTGGTATTCTCGCCGGTCAGGTGTTTAAAAGTCTGGTAATTGATCACTATGGGCTTTTTGGTACCGCTCACCGAAAAATTGATAATAAACGCATTATCGCGTTGGTATTTATTGTTGCCGCGCTTGTTCTTGTGGCCAAAGGTTAAGGTGAATCCATGACTGTTTTAATGATCCTTCTGGCCGTGGTCGGTGGTGCATTTTTAAGTATTCAGGCAGCAATCAATGGCCAGCTGGGCAGCAAGGTTGGCGTCTTTGGCAGCGCTTTTTTGACTTTTTCAATAGGAGCCTTGGTTACGGCATTGCTAATTTTCTTCTTTGAACCGAAGCATGATCTGACCCTGCTGGATGTGCCCAAATGGCAGCTGTTGGGGGCGTTTTGCGGCGTGCCTTATATTGTCATTATGGTGCTGGCGGTACAGCGCATTGGTGCGGCGGTAGCCACCGTAGCAGTAATTTTCGGTCAGTTGGCGATGAGTATGCTGATTGATAATTTTGGCTGGTTAGGCAATGAGACTATTCACTTCTCGCTGACGCGTTTAGGTGCGGTAATTTGTTTGGGGATTGCGCTATTCTTTATCTACTCCAGCAATAAATCCAATTCAGCCGACACAGAAGTAAACGCCGAAATACGCGAATAACCAAGTTAATCAGGGCAGTGTACAACGCTCTGCCCTGATGGCTTGAATATAAAATAAACAAAATTGACAAAGGTAATCGAGACTGTAAAGTAAA
Organism: Rouxiella sp. WC2420; assembly: GCF_041200025.1. NCBI lineage: Bacteria > Pseudomonadati > Pseudomonadota > Gammaproteobacteria > Enterobacterales > Yersiniaceae > Rouxiella > Rouxiella sp. WC2420. The sequence continues at coordinate 2,274,107 of NZ_CP165628.1, forward strand.
ATACCTTTCCTTCTAAAGCTTCGTGGTCCTCTAACGTTGAGCGCCAGTCGTTTTATCTGCTTGGCTACGCCAATAAGAACTAACTCATGTACCAAGCTAATGAACCCTACTTTCAACCGCTTTCGAAAGCTATTCTCACCGAAGCCATTAAAGTCTTTTACCAATTTGGCTATAAAAAATGCTCGATGGAGGACATCGCAACAGCGGCCAAAGTATCAAGGCAGACGCTTCATCTTTATTTTCGTAATAAAGAACAGCTTTTTCGTGCGGCCTTAGAAATTATGACCCACGATTTGTTGATTGCGATACAGAATGTTGCTGATAATCAAAACGATGCAATCGAGGATATTTTATCCGAGATTTTTGATGTTCTCTGTGGAAAGCAAGGCGCTGTTTCATCGGCGGCTAATATCGCCGAATTAATGGCTGTCGCGCATTCTAAAGAGCGGCATCTGATCACTCGTTTTCAGACCAAAGTGCAGGAAATATTGGCGAATGCGCTTTCTCGGGCTGGCATAGACACTCATTGGCAGCAGCAGGGGATCAGCGCTCAGGATTTGGCGTTGCATCTCCTTGATACCTCAGCCGGTATTAAATCCTTATTCACTAAAGGGGACGACTCAAATTACCTGCGGCGGATGGCAATCGCTATCCGAGTTGTAGTGATTGGGGCTCGTTAGCACATTCCGACTTTCGAACTTTTGCGGAACGCACAAAGGTGTCCTATAAATAGCTTCTAGCTTGCTCGCAAGGGCAGGTTATGCTGAAATCAATAACCGCAGTTCACCGAGCTGTTTGGCTAAGTTCGCAAGCATGGAGAATATAGTCTGAATGTATCAGCTCTATTATTGCCGAGGTAAAGCTAGCCTGACCCCGCATATGCTTTTGGAAGAACTCGATGTCCCCTATCAGTTAGTCCCTATCGATGTAAAAAATAATCAACATAAAACTGCGCAATATCTGGCGCTAAATCCTATGGGCCAAATCCCGCTATTGATAGATTTGGATGTAAAAATCACTGAAACTGCTGCAATCTGCCTTTATCTCTCAGATAAACACCCAGAAAAAAACTTCGCTCCTGCATTGGGAACCACAAAGCGCGGCCTCTTCTATAAATGGTTATTTTTCCTGACGAGTAATCTACAAGCTGAGCTGATGATTTATTTCAACCCGCAGCATTACAGCGAAAGTGATAAGGCAGGGGTCAAAGTGCGTGCCTATGAAAATATCTCCGGCATGCTAGATTTAATTGAAAATCAGTTGGTAGAATACCAATCTTTTGCGACAGGTCCTTATTTTTTGGGTAAACATTGCAGCGCTGTCGATTTATTGCTCTTGATGCTTTCTCGCTGGACCAGCGACCTGGCCTATCCTGCGCGAGTCAGACCCTGTTTAAATAAGCTTCTTAATCTGGTTGTCTCCCGGCCTGCCGTGATACGTGCGTTTAATGACGAAAATATTGTTGCCCCTTATTTCTGAGGTTTAAAAAATGAAAGCGCGTGAACATCATTATCAGGTTTCAATCGAGTGGATTGGCAATAAAGGCACTGGCACCTCTTCTTACAAAGCTTATGCACGAGATTATGTGATCAGTGCGGATTCAAAAAGCGATATCCAAGGATCGTCCGATCCCGCCTTCCTCGGGGATGCAACGCGTTGGAATCCTGAAGATTTGCTGGTGGCGTCCGCATCAGCATGCCATAAATTGTGGTATTTGCACCTGTGTGCCGAGGCTGGAATTATTGTTGAGGCTTATGTTGATCACGCAGAGGGAACCATGGTAGAAGGAGAAAAGGGTAGATTTACTCGCATTGTGTTGAAGCCGGAAGTGACCGTAAAGCCAGAGACGAATATCGAATTGGCAACGGATTTGCATCATAAAGCGCATGAGCTTTGCTATGTGGCGAACTCTTTAAACTTTCCTGTGCACTGCGAGCCAACTTTCAAGATTTACGCTGGATTAAGATAGTTTGCCAACCCCTTGTAATCGAATATGTTTTTACCTTAGTATGCTAAGTATTGGTAAGTTTTAATTAAGTATGATTACCATTAAAAAATGGAGACCTGGATTGAGCAAATGTAGGGATCCTTTGATTTTGAAATTTACTGCCTGTCTAGGCGCTAAACACAGCTGAAAAATCAATATTTTAGGTTAAAACCTTTTATAAAGGGATATAACATGACTACCACTAAAGATTTCGAACAGTCTTGCCGCGACCAAATAACAGTTTTGTTTTTATCAGAAATCCTTAACCGTCTTGGTGTGATTGCCGCAGGGAAAGTTCTGACCAACGTCACCAAAAAGGTTAATGCCGAGGAAGATGAAGAAGTTAAGGCACGACTTTTAAGTTACATCGATGAGCTTAAAGCGAGCTACGTAAATGATCCTGACAATCCGCCGATTGAAGGTCACAAGTGGCAGATACCTCGATAATCGAGAAAAAAGAGCTACCTTTTTAATCAGCCCACAGAGATGTGGGTTTTTTATTGCTCGTTACAAACCATTCTACTGCTCAATGACTTTCTTTTATTTCAGGCAAGAAAAAACCCGGTAACCTTGAACCTAATAGAGGCGGGGTTAACGGGCTCTCCAATATGGGGACTTCTAAGAAAAGCAGTGGCAATAGTTAAGACTGCTTCTCTGATAGAAAGTTCGCGATAGTTCAAAAAAAACACAATTATTTGTTGATTTTCTAAATCTATCAAACGAGTCAATGGGTTACATTAACTGCCCGGCCAGATGATGACGATAAAGGTCCCTGCTAAGGTTAGTAACACGTTAGCGATAGCGTAAGTCCCCGCATAACCCAGTGCTGGAATATTGCTGCGTGCGGTGTCGCTGATGATTTCCATTGCAGGAGCACAGGTGCGTGCTCCCATGATGGCACCAAAAAGCAACGCGCGGTTCATGCGCAGTACATAAGCACCAAAGATAAAGCAGATAATAACCGGCACCAGGCTGACTATCAGACCGGAAAGTAGCATCTGGCCACCTACTGCACCGAGACCGTGATTAATACCGGCTCCGGCACTTAGCCCAACTCCGGCCATAAACACCATCAGGCCAAATTCTTTCACCATATTTAACGCACCCTGCGGGATATAGCCGAAAGTAGGGTGGTTGGCTCGCAGGAAGCCGAGCATGATGCCGGCAAACAGCAATCCTGCCGCGTTACCAATACCAAACGTGATGGTTTTAAACTGGAAGGTGATTAAACCAATCATCAACCCGACAATAAAGAAGGCACAAAAGGCCAGCAAATCTGTCACCTGGCTGTGAATTGAGATAAAGCCGATGCGTTCAGCCAGGCTTTTAACGCGTCGCGCGTCGCCGCTGATCTGCAACACATCACCTTTGTTAAGCACGATGCTATCGTCAATCGGCATTTCGATTTGGCTGCGGATAACGCGGTTGAGGAAGCATCCATAGTCAGTCAGATTGATTTGGCTTAACCGTTTACCGACCGTGTTATTATTTTTTACCACCACTTCTTCAGTGACTATGCGCATGTCGAGCAGATCGCGATCGAACACTTCCTTGCCATTTCGGAAGCTCGGATCAAGACGTGAATGAGCATCGGGATATCCCACCAGCGCGATTTCGTCACCGTATTGCAGCACCGCATCGCCGTCTGGCGTAGCGAGAATGCCATTACGGCGAATACGCTCGATATAACAGCCAGTTTGGCGATAAATCCCCAATTCGCGCAAGTTTTTACCGTCGGCCCAGGCAACCAGCTCTTGACCTACGCGGTAGGCGCGGATCACCGGCAAGTAAACTTTACGCTGACTGTCAGTGTCGAGGCCGCGCTCGCGGGCAATTTGCTGGGCGCTGGTGGACAGATCCTGATGCTGTAGTTTCGGCAGATAACGCGCGCCGAAAATGAGACTTACCAGACCAATAAGATAGGTTAGAGCATAACCCAGGCTGAGGTTATCGAGCTCCGGCCCAAGAATCTTGGTGCTGCCCAGAGTATTACGCAGCGTATCCCCCGCGCCGACCAGCACCGGTGTTGAGGTCATCGAGCCTGCCAGCATACCGGCGGTTAGCCCGATATCCCAGCCAAAAAGCCGCCCCAGCCCAAAGGCCAGCAGCATGGCGGTACCCACCATGACCAGCGCCAGCATCAGATAATTTTTGCCATCGCGGAAGAAAATTGAAAAAAAGTTAGGCCCGGCTTCGACACCCACACAAAAAATAAACAGCATAAAGCCGAGATTGAGTGCCTCGGTATTGATGCTGAAATGCTGTTGCCCGAGCAGCAGGGAAACGACTAAAACTCCAATGGAATTACCTAATTGTACCGATCCTAGTCGTACTTTCCCCAGACACAGGCCGAGCGCCAGCACCACAAAAAGTAAAAGGATGTAGTTACCATTTAACAAACTAGCGACATTTATATTCACAGAGTATTACTTATTGGTTACCAGCAATTTATTGAAATATATAACAGCAAGAGATAAATTCATTCATGCTACTGATGAAAACCACGCAGCTAATGGATCGCACTCAATTGCTGAAACTGTTTATCCGATACTGTTTATCCGAAATGACGGGCAGTATTCTAGTCCTTGCTGCGGATTACAGCCAGTGTTAGCAAGTGTTTAAGAACAAAAACAACTGTATAGCCAAATGGACAGTGGCTGTATGTCTACGTTTTTGCTATCTGCTGTAACTCAAGGCCCGAAGGTGCAGGTGTTCATTAACTATGGAGAGAAGACATGAAACGGTATTTACCCCTTTTATACGGCACTATAAATGCTATTTTATTTATAATTGTTTTTATTTCGTTAAAAGGTCATGTCGTAACTGTTAATAGAATTATTCCGCAGAGTGATTTATGCATGCTGCTTTATTTGCTGCCTGGAATGATTGCCTGTTTATTAAGCCGTGGTGAGAATTTTATTGCTCTATTGTTGGGCGCGATTATTAGCGTTCCCGTATGTTTATTAATTCGCCATTATTTCATGTTGGAAATTCGCAGCAACTGGCAAGAGATTGCCTACCTGATTAGCGCCGTATTCTGGTCGATGCTGGGCGTAATGTTTGTATTGTTATATCAAGTCTGGGGCAAGCAGTCGCGCAGGCAAAAGCGGCGAATATGACTTGGCAAACACAAAAAAAGCACTCTTTTCAGAGTGCTTTTTAATTCTGAACCGCAATTGGCCCGCAATGGGATTATTGCTGAAACAGCGCCAGATGCTCTTTGGCGTAAGCTTCAAAATCGGTGCAGCCGCCAATGTGTTTCTGGTCGAGGAAAATCTGTGGAACAGTTTCTACCGGCTTGCCCACAGTCTTTTCCAGATCTGCTTTAGAAATGCCTTCCGCGTGAATATCAACATAACGGAAATTGAAATCGTCACGTTCTTCAGTCAGTTTTTCCGCCAACTCTTTTGCACGTACACAATAAGGACAGCCAGGACGCCCGAAAATTACTGCAAACATGGAGACTCCTTAGATTTTTAAATGCCTGAAAGTCAGGACTTGACAAATTTGAGATGTAAATCGCAGAAATTATTTATAATTTAGCGCAGTGCTCTCACAACATGGAGTTACTATGCCTGTCTCGGCAGAGAAAAAAAAGTAGGAATTACCTGTCGCTTTGATGTGCTGTGCCTATCTGCGCCATTATGTTTAGAAAAAATACGACAATGAATGTAAACCCGTCATTCAAGCAAAAGAGGGCAGTCATTTAGTGCGGCGGCGCTTGCAATGGGCCTGACGAACATGAATCATTGCTGCCTTAAGGGCACGTTTGCCCGTGTTGATTTTCAATTATTTATCATTCTTTCAAAACCAAGGATCCGCATTATGACGCCAACTATTGACCTCCTTCGAGCCCACAGCTCGGTACGCTCTTTTACCGATCAGGCGCTCGGCGATGAGCAAAGAGAGGCAATTATTGGCGCGGCTCAGGCTGCGTCCACGTCAAGTTTTCTTCAGTGTTCATCCATTATCCGCATCACTGACCCGGCGCTGCGCGAGAAGCTGGTTGAGTATACTGGCGGCCAAAAATATGTCGCTACCGCTGCGGAGTTCTGGGTATTCTGTGCCGATTTTAATCGTAATCAGCAAATCAACCCTGAGGCTGAATTGGGGCTGGCCGAGCAATTGCTGCTTGGCTGCGTTGACACCGCACTGATGGCGCAAAACGCGATGGCTGCCGCTGAATCATTGGGTCTGGGCGGCGTATTTATCGGCGGGATCCGCAACCGTATCGAAGACGTTGTCGCATTGCTTAATCTGCCAAAATTTGTGATGCCGCTGTTTGGCTTTTGTGTTGGCTATCCGGCGCAGATCAATGCCTTCAAGCCGCGTATGCCACAGAGTATGCTGGTGCATGAAAACAGCTATCAGCCGTTAGATAAAACTCAGCTCGCAGAATATGATGCCGAGCTTGAATCCTATTTTTCTCAACGCGACAGCAACGCCCGCAAGGATAACTGGAGTGACCTGATTATGCGCACGCTGAAAAAAGAGCAGCGTCCGTTTATGCTCGAAGCCTTGCATAAACAAGGTTGGGCAACGCGTTAATAGACAACGGAGTGTCTGATGAAAATTGCCGTACTTTCCCGCGATGGAAGCCTTTATTCGTGTAAACGCCTCAAGGAGGCCGGGGAGGCGCGCGGTCACGAAATCGAGGTGATCGACCCTCTTTCTTGCTATATGAACATCAACTGTGCCGCGCCGAGTGTGCATTATCGCGGCCGTCAGCTGGAAAAGTATCAGGCGGTTATCCCAAGGATTGGGCCAGCCATTACCTTTTATGGCACCGCCGTTCTGCGGCAGTTTGAGATGCTGGGCAGTTTTCCGCTTAACGAATCGGTAGCCATCACCCGGGCGCGTGACAAACTGCGTTCGATGCAGATTTTGGCTCGTGAAGGTATTGATCTTCCGATCACCGGCTTTGCCCATTCGCCGGATGACACCTCTGACCTGATTGCCCTGGTTGGCGGTGCGCCGCTGGTGGTGAAATTGGTTGAAGGAACGCAGGGTATTGGCGTGGTGCTCGCCGAAACGCGACAGGCCGCAGAAAGCGTGATCGATGCCTTTCGCGGACTTAACGCCCATATTCTGGTGCAGGAGTATATTCGCGAAGCCGAAGGCCGCGATATTCGCTGTCTGGTCGTGGGTAAAAAGGTGGTGGCGGCAATTGAACGTCAGGCCAAACCTGGCGAATTTCGTTCCAATCTGCATCGCGGTGGCACGGCGCGTAATGTCAAAATCACCGCGCAAGAAAAAGATATTGCCATCAAGGCAGCCATGACGCTGGGCCTTGACGTTGCCGGGGTGGATATCCTTCGAGCCAATCGTGGGCCGCTGGTCATGGAGGTCAATGCATCCCCGGGATTGGAGGGCATTGAAACCACCACCGGAATGGATATTGCCGGCATGATGATTGATTATATCGAGCAACGCGCCAAACCCGGCTTCAGGCTGAAATCTGGCGGGTAATTCACTGGCACAACATATTTAGGACCGATGTGCCGAATAATTCGGCAGATCGGTTTTTTTGTGGCAGTTGTACCCATAATTTGAGCGAATAACTGTTAATGTCAGGATTGATCGTGGCGCTGGCGGGTAATTTTCCGTAAGCTGTCGCCCTTGAACATTGACTTAAAATGACCGATTACGTAAAAATTCTGCGTAAACTGATTTTCAAGTTCCGACATTATTACGATTCGTCATCGTGCTTTATTGACTCACTGAGGCTGATTATATGGATTCACTCACCGTCCCTGATTTGGCGTTGCTAAGACGCTGGCTGGATCAGCTGGGCATTTCTTTTTTCGAGTGTGATTCTTGTCAGGCTCTTCACTTGCCGCACATGCAGAATTTCGACGGCGTATTTGACGCGAAGGTCGATCTGGTTGATGGCGTGATTTTGTTTTCGGCGCTGGCCGAAGTGAAACCCACCGCGCTTATCCCTTTGGTTGCCGATCTCAGCCAGATTAACGCCAGCTCGCTGACTGTTAAAGCTTTTGTGGATATTCAGGATGACAATCTGCCAAAGCTGATTGTTTGCCAGTCGATAAGTGTTGCAGTCGGCATTACTGTTGAGCAATTTGCCCATTTCCTGCAACAGGGAGAAGAGCAAATGTCGATGATTATTCTTGAAGCGCACGCCAACGATCTGCTATTTCTTGGCGATGAAGACGAAAGCGCGCCACCGGTAAGCCTGAACATCCCGCTACTGCACTAATTTTCCCTCGCGCCCTGCGCAGCTGTTCCCTCTAGCATGACTTTAGACAGCGTTGCCATTCCGATGGCTGCGCTGTTTTTGTTGTTTTTCAAAAAATTTTATTCTGAACATGAGTCATTGTTGCCATTTATTTCACTTTGCATAAGCGTGAATGGCGCAGTCTATAGACAAAAATGCATAAATATTCGATGAATGGTGTTTTTTCATCCCAGCTATGGTGTGATTTAGCGCACAGAGTTATGCTGACTCTTCTACAAAGAGTAAAGGATGTTGTGAAAAACCAAATGGTTATTTCAACGGTGGCGTAGTTTGCAGAATGCATTTTTATGCAGTTACCTCCGATGCCAGGGTAGGCAAGAAATTTATCCAGATTAGTAATATGTTTACTAATCTAATTACTTACTGGTCTTTAGACCTGCTTGCTTACAAAGTGGGTTTATAGCGCGGTGACCAGAGGCAAGTTTAATTTTATCCCCTGTTGGAGGTAATAACGGATGTTTACCCTGCGTAAAAAGTGGTTGTCGGGCGTTATCGCCGGTGTGGCTATGGCCGCGTCAGTTGCTGCATCTGCAGATGATAAAACACTGCATATTTATAACTGGTCTGATTACATTGCACCTGACACGGTGGCCAATTTCCAGAAAGAAACGGGCATCAAAGTAGTGTATGACGTGTTTGACTCCAACGAGGTGCTGGAGGGCAAACTGATGGCAGGCAGCACCGGTTTTGATCTGGTGGTTCCTTCGGCCAGTTTCCTCGAACGCCAAATCTCCGCCGGCGTGTTCAAACCGCTGGACAAGAGCAAGCTGCCCAATTACAAAAATCTCGATCCCGAGCTGTTGAAAATGGTTGCCCAGCACGATCCGGGCAACAAATATGCCATTCCCTATCTCTGGGCGACTACCGGTATCGGCTATAACGTCGACAAAGTGAAGGCCGCGCTGGGTAAAGATGCGCCGGTTAACAGCTGGGATCTGGTGCTTAATCCCGATAACCTCGCCAAACTCAAGGGCTGCGGCGTTTCCTTCCTCGATGCACCGGCTGAAATTTATGCCACAGTGTTGAACTACCTGCATCTTGACCCGAACAGCACCAAACCCGAGGATTATACCGCCGCCACTGATCTGTTGTTAAAACTGCGCCCAAGCATTCGTTATTTCCATTCTTCGCAGTACATCAACGATCTTGCCAACGGGGATATCTGCGTGGCCGTAGGCTGGGCGGGCGATGTTATCCAGGCATCCAACCGCGCCAAAGAAGCAAAAAATGGAGTCAATATTGCCTATAGCATTCCGAAAGAAGGGGCTTTGGCCTTCTTCGACGTGTTTGCAATGCCTGCTGATGCCAAAAACACCGATGAAGCCTACCAGTTCCTTAATTATCTGATGAGGCCGGAAGTGATGGCGGGGATAAGCAACGCGGTATTTTATGCAAGCGGTAATGCGGCCGCGACTCCGCTGGTAAAACCTGAGATTCGCAATAATCCAGGTATTTATCCTTCCGCCGAGGTTCGCGCCAAACTGTTCGGCCTGAAAGTGCAGGACCCGAAAATTGACCGCCTGATCACCCGTTCATGGACCAAGGTACAAAGTGGTAAATAACACGTAATCTAAAGACGCTGTTGTTTATTAAGAAAAATGTTCATTAAGGCAAATGTATCTTTTAGCCGACAGCGCGAATAGGCGGCTCCAGTGGGTTCACGGGGCCGCCTGGCTTTTTCTTGATTTTCTTAACCCGCTTCTGACGGAGATATTTCTGAGTGAATGATGCAATTCCACAACCTCAGCCGCAGTTTAAAGGTGAAAAAGTGCAAAAAGCTTTTTCCCCTCTGTTGGAAATTCGCAATTTGTCCAAGTCATTCGACGGCCAGCTTGCCGTTGATGATGTCAATCTAACCATCTATAAAGGCGAGATATTTGCGTTGCTTGGTGCGTCAGGATGCGGGAAATCGACCCTGTTGCGCATGCTGGCCGGTTTTGAACAGCCCACGAAAGGGCAAATCGTCCTCGACGGACAGGATTTGTCGCAGGTGCCGCCTTATCAGCGACCAATCAATATGATGTTTCAGTCCTATGCGCTTTTTCCGCACATGACGGTTGAGCAAAATATTGCCTTCGGACTCAAGCAGGACAAACTGCCTTCTGCCGAAATTAAAGCGCGGGTCGCCGAAATGCTCACTCTGGTACACATGCAAGAGTATGCCAGACGCAAACCGCACCAGCTCTCTGGCGGGCAGCGTCAGCGCGTGGCTTTGGCTCGCAGCCTGGCCAAGCGACCAAAACTGTTGCTGCTTGACGAACCCATGGGGGCGTTGGATAAAAAGCTCCGTGACCGCATGCAGCTTGAGGTGGTGGATATCCTCGAGCGCGTGGGTGCGACCTGCGTCATGGTGACCCACGATCAGGAAGAGGCGATGACCATGGCGGGTCGTATTGCGATTATGAATCGCGGAAAATTTGTGCAAATCGGCGAGCCTGAGGAAATTTATGAGCATCCGAACAGCCGTTTTAGCGCCGAGTTTATTGGTTCGGTGAACGTATTCGAAGGGCTGCTTGAATCCCGTCAGGACGATGCACTGCTGATCCGCAGTCCAGGGTTGGTGCATCCGTTAAAAGTTTCTTCTGACGCCTCGGTGATCGACGGCGTGCCTGCATTTGTGGCGCTGCGCCCTGAAAAAATCATGCTTTGTGATGAGGTTCCAGCCGACGGCTGCAACTTTGCGGTGGGAGAGGTAGTAAACATTGCCTACCTGGGTGACCTGTCGATTTACCACGTTAAACTGCTCAGCGGCCAGTTAATCACCGCTCAATTGCAAAACGGCCATCGCTTTCGCAAAGGCATGCCGACGTGGGGAGATGAAGTCAGCCTGTGTTGGGAAGCCGACAGCTGCGTGGTGTTGACCATTTAAGTCGAGGAGATAACGATGACCCTGGTAACACAAACCCCCGAGGCTAAACCTCCCGGCAAAATTCACCTGTTTTTGAGAAAAATGCGCCAGTCACACGGCAGAAAACTGGTGATCATGCTGCCGCTGGTGTGGTTTATTCTGCTCTTCGTCTTGCCGTTTCTGATTGTGCTAAAAATCAGTTTTGCCGATATGGCGCGGGCCATTCCGCCTTATACCGACCTGATGACCTGGACCGATGGCGTGTTGGATATTGCGTTGAATTTTGGCAATTATATTCAACTCGGCAGTGACGCGCTGTATATCGAGTCGTATCTGCAATCGCTGGAAGTGGCCGCTATCTCGACGCTGCTGTGTCTGTTGATTGGTTACCCGCTGGCGTGGGCGGTGGCGCACAGTTCACCGGCGACGCGTAACATCCTGTTGCTGCTGGTGATTTTGCCTTCGTGGACTTCCTTTTTGATCCGCGTTTATGCCTGGATGGCGATTCTCAAAGACAACGGCGTGTTGAATAATTTTCTGATGTGGCTGGGCGTTATCGATCAGCCGCTGGTTATCTTGCATACCAATCTGGCGGTTTATATCGGCATCGTTTATTCATATTTGCCATTTATGGTACTGCCAATTTACACCGCCTTAACCCGCCTAGATTACTCGCTGGTTGAAGCTTCTCTTGATCTCGGTGCGAAACCCTTTAAAACCTTTATCAAGGTGATTGTGCCGTTGACCAAGAGCGGGATCATTGCCGGATCAATGCTGGTATTTATTCCGGCGGTGGGCGAGTACGTGATCCCAGAACTGCTTGGCGGCCCGGACAGCATCATGATTGGCCGCATTTTGTGGCAGGAGTTCTTTAACAATCGCGACTGGCCTGTAGCTTCAGCGGTGGCCGTGGTGATGTTATTGCTGCTGATTATGCCGATCCTTTGGTTCCACAAATATCAGAATAAAGAACTGGGGGATAAACCATGAATCCGTTACCCGTGGTGCGCTCACCGTGGCGAATCCTTATTTTGGTGCTGGGTTTTGCCTTCCTGTATGCCCCGATGCTAATTCTGGTGATCTATTCTTTTAACAGCTCAAAACTGGTGACTGTCTGGGCGGGTTGGTCAACGCAGTGGTATAGCGCATTGTTTCACGATTCCGCGATGATTGGCGCGGTGAGCATGAGCCTGACCATTGCCACCGCGGCAGCCAGCATGGCGGTGGTGGTGGGGACGTTGGCGGCCGTGGTGATGGTGCGCTATGGCCGTTTCAAAGGCTCTACCGGCTTTGCATTTATGCTCACTGCGCCATTGGTGATGCCTGATGTGATTACCGGGCTGGCACTGTTACTGCTGTTTGTGGCCATGGGCCACACGTTAGGCTGGCCGAGCGAGCGCGGGATGTTCACCATCTGGCTGGCGCACGTCACCTTTTGCAGTGCCTACGTCGCAGTGGTGGTCTCGGCGCGATTGCGCGAACTGGACCGTTCAATCGAAGAGGCGGCACTGGACCTCGGCGCGACACCGCTAAAAGTGTTTTTTATCATCACCATTCCGATGATTGCTCCGGCGTTGGTATCCGGCTGGCTGCTGGCATTCACCCTGTCGCTGGATGATTTGGTGATTGCCAGCTTTGTTGCCGGGCCGGGTTCGACCACCTTGCCGATGTTGGTTTTCGCCAGCGTGCGTTTGGGCACTAATCCGGAAATAAACGCGCTGGCTACCCTGATTCTGCTGGTGGTGGGGATTATCGGCGTGATTGCCTGGTGGTTTATGCATCGCGCCGAAAAGCAGCGGGTTAAAGACTTACAGCGTGCCGCGCGGCATTAAATATTCCCGCTTAAGATTTCCCATGCGATAAATGAGCCTTTGATTGCGCGCGGTGTTACAATCCGCGCCAACTTTTTAACTGCCCGATCAAGCTATCGCGATAACGGTCCTTATTTATGCATTGCGCGCAATACACCGCCGGAACCTGCCGGTCCTGCCAGTGGCTGGAAAAACCCTATGCCACTCAGCTCAGTGATAAACAGCAAAATCTTGCCGATCTGCTTGCCGATTTTACTGTGGGCGAATGGCGCGAGCCGGTCGCAGGCAAGCAGCAGGCATTTCGTAACAAAGCCAAAATGGTGGTGAGCGGCAGCGTTGAGCGGCCACTGCTGGGCATGCTGCATCGTGATGGCACGCCGGTAGATTTATGCGATTGCCCGTTATATCCCTCGAGCTTCAGTGACGTATTTCAGCATCTTAAAACCTTTATCGCCCGTGCAGGATTAACGCCTTACAACGTAGCGCGCAAACGTGGCGAACTCAAACACCTGCTGCTGACCGAAAGCCAGTACAACGGCGGGCTGATGCTGCGCTTCGTACTCCGTTCTGAAACCAAGCTGGTCCAACTGCGCGCGGCGCTGCCGTGGTTGATGCAGCAGGTGCCCGCGTTGCAGGTAATATCGGCAAATATTCAGCCGATACACATGGCGATTCTGGAGGGGGATCGTGAAATCCCTCTCACCAGCCAGCAGGCGCTGGAAGAACACTTCAATCAGGTGCCGTTGTTTATCCGCCCGCAAAGTTTTTTCCAGACTAATCCACAGGTTGCTGCTGCGCTGTACGCTACCGCAAGAGATTGGGTGGCGGAAAGGGAGATTGCCAGCATGTGGGATCTGTTCTGTGGCGTCGGTGGCTTTGGATTACACTGCGCCAAACCTGAAACCAGGCTCACGGGCATTGAAATCAGCGCCGAGGCGATTGTATGTGCCAAAATTTCGGCCGAGCGTCTGGGATTAAAGCAAGTTGAATTTAAAGCGCTGGACTCTACCGGTTTTGCCACTGGGCATGACGCCGTGCCGGAGTTGGTGCTGGTTAATCCACCGCGCAGGGGAATTGGCAGTGAATTGTGTCGCTATCTTGATGAGATGGCACCGCCAAGATTGCTTTACTCGAGTTGTAATGCTCAGACAATGGCCAAGGATTTAGCCGAGCTAAAAAACTATCGTATTGAACGTGTACAGTTGTTCGATATGTTTCCACATACTGCCCACTATGAAGTTTTGACCTTACTTATTCGTAATAATTAGCGGCTCTATGCGCATCAGAACAGCCGCTAAAAAATAACCCACTAGCCAGTGACCTGCATTTAGAACAGAGAGAACAACATCACTACCGGCAGGCTCATTGGCCAGGTTAACCCGATAATTCCTGAGGTTAGCAAACGAATTTTGATTGTGTCACGGCTCACCAGCAAGGTGAAAATTGCGCCGATTGCTAATCCACCCCAGTAAATAGTTTTAATTGCTTCCCACCACAAATGCACGATAACTCCTAATTTTAATAAACCTCAACGAATGCGGGTCATTCTATGCGGTTAACATTTTGCAATCAATTGGTAAGTGATTATGTTCACAAATTTACAAAGTAACTAAAATGTTAATAATAAGTTTCAGAATTACTTTAGTTAAAATTTCAATATAAGCACAACTTTTTGGGAAGTTTGGCAGCGTAAACGTTTGCCTAGGCATAAACATCGCTTGTCCGATACTTACCTACTGGTTTAAGCTGTGGTGTAAAGATTGAAAATCTTTGAACAAAAGGCACAAAGAGGCCATCCGAAGTTTTCACTATTTTTGGAAGTGAATTATGCCAGCGGGATCTAAAAAACGGCCTTTAAGCCGATATCTTAAAGATTATAAGCATACCCAGACGAACTGTTCCCAATGTGGAAAAGAGCTGGACAGAATGGCTTTGGTTTTTCGTGGTCAGATTATTAACAAAAACGCGATTTCCAAAATGGATCAACTTATTGACGATGAGCTATGGGGCGATCTTTCTAAGGATTTATTGGCCTTGTGCCGCTTTTGTAGTGAGATTTCCTTTAATAGCACTTATCACTATTTCGAAATTGTCGCCTTTAAGCAGTATCTTTTCGAACAGACAGACATGAACCACAGCACGGTGCGTGAATATGTCGTTCGCCTGCGCAGGCTGGATGAAATTTTGACCGCCAGTGATTATCCGCAGGATAAAATTGCCGACAAAAATATACACCAGCGAATTGTTGAAGATGTTCCTTTAGCCGTTACCGATAACTACCGGATTGCCTTAAGGAAATATGACCAGTTCCTTGCCTGGCAAAGTGAAATGCCTTCAGACGGTATTTATACCGAACAGGCTTGATTGCCTGTAAGATTTACAGATAAAGTTATTCCTAAACCAAGCAGGTATCTTTGATGCCTGCTTTTTTTGTGTCGCAAACTGATATAATAGAACAATACTTTTTCTTTGAAATGCATCAGCCTAAAACTTAGCTTCGGGGGATCACCGTGCCTTCATCTTTGCCTGACTCATCTTCACTTGCCGTCTTGAAACATCAATTAGAAAGCTTTTCCCGTATTGATTTGGTAGGAAACAGCACACCGCTGGAACGATTAAATCGTCTTTCAGACTTTGTAGGGCGCGATATTTACATTAAACGTGACGATGTCACGCCGCTGGCGCTTGGTGGTAACAAGTTGAGAAAACTTGAGTTTTTAGCTGCAGCTGCCATTGAAGAAGGGGCGGATACACTGATCACTGCTGGAGCTATTCAGTCAAACCACGTGCGCCAAACGGCGGCAGTCGCGGCAAAGCTGGGCCTTAAATGCCTGGCTTTACTGGAAAATCCAATCGGCACCGATGCTGAAAACTATCTCAACAACGGCAACCGCCTGCTTCTGGACTTGTTCAATACCGAAGTGGTGATGTGCGATGGCCTCTATGATCCCATGGCACAAATGGCCGAACAGGCAACGCTGCTCGAAGCTCAGGGATTCCGTCCGTACATTATTCCGGTGGGCGGTTCAAATGCGCTTGGCGCATTGGGTTACGTTCAGTGTGCCATTGAGATTGCCGAGCAAAGTTCTGCTGGCTTCGTAGATTTCAGTGCGGTAGTCGTCGCCTCTGGTAGTGCGGGAACTCACGCGGGCTTGGCCGTGGCAATGCGTGAGCTGATGCCAACCACGCAATTGATAGGCGTGACGGTGTCACGTAAAGCCGACGATCAGCGCCCCAAAGTTGAATTGCTTTCGAAAGAACTCATGGCTTTGCTTGAGATTGAAGGAGATGTCCCCACCGTCAATCTTTGGGATGACTATTTTGCACCGCGCTACGGCGAGCCTAACAAGGAAGGTCTGGCGGCTATCAAGCTGCTGGCCGAAATGGAGGCGATGTTGCTTGATCCGGTTTATACCGGCAAAGCGATGGCAGGGCTGCTAGATGCCCTCGAACGCCAAATAATTCCTGGAGATGGTCCGATTTTATTTGTGCATACGGGTGGCTCACCGGCGTTGTTTGCTTATCTTTGAAACTAAGATCAATGAATTAGAGAGACAAAGTATTCGGCTCTTTTCTAATTCATTGGTCGTGCTGTTCAAATTCATTGATTTTACTTTTCAAATTATTTGAATGACTGGCCTTGTTACATTATTGATTGAAAATTGCCCCACTCGCTTAAAAAACGGTCAGTCGATGAGACTGCCCGTTTACACTTTTGCCCTAAGTCGCTGAATTACCCTTTTAATAAAGCTTTGCTTTCCTGTACCAACATATCTGCGCTAATTTCTCCGATAGTCTTTGCCCCGGTCAGCGTCATCGCCACTTTCATTTCTTTTTCAATCAGCGTCAGCAGGTTTTCGACTCCACGCTGACCGTGCGTCGCAAGCGCGTAAAGGTAGGCGCGACCAAGCAATACGGTGTCCGCTCCCAAAGCTATCATGCGTACCACGTCTAATCCGTTTCGCACGCCGCTGTCGGCCAGAATAGTAATGTCGCCCTTTACCGCGTCGGCGATCGCCGGTAACGCCCGCGCAGTAGAAGGAACGCCATCGAGCTGCCGGCCACCGTGGTTGGAAACCACAATACCGTCGGCCCCAAAACGCACGGCATCGCGTGCATCTTCTTCGTCAAGAATTCCTTTGATAACCATAGGCCCATCCCAAAACTCGCGGATCCATTCGAGGTCTTTCCAGGAGATCGAAGGGTCAAAGTTGCTGGCAAGCCAGCCAATGTAATCTTCCAGTCCGGTGGGTTTACCAAGATAAGTCGAGATGTTGCCGAGATCGTGTGGCCGACCGTTCACGCCGACATCCCATGCCCACTGTGGATGGGTTACCGATTGCCAGTAGCGACGCATTGCCGCGTTTGGGCCGCTCATTCCCGAGTGGGCATCACGATAGCGCGCTCCGGGCGTTGGCATATCGACGGTAAATACCAGCGTCGAGCAGCCCGCAGCCTTGGCGCGTTCTAACGCATTGCGCATAAAGCCACGATCGCGCAGCACATAAAGCTGAAACCACATCGGGCGGCTAATTTCCGGGGTAACTTCCTCAATCGGGCACACCGATACGGTGGAAAGGGTAAAGGGAATACCTTTGTTGGCTGCCGCACGCGCCGCCTGGACCTCACCTCGTCTGGCGTACATGCCACACAGGCCAACTGGCGCCAAGGCAATCGGCATCGACAGCGTTTCATTAAACAGTTTGGTTTCGAGATTGAGATCCGACATATTTTTCAGTACGCGCTGGCGCAGGGCAATCTGCGAGAGATCCTCAACGTTATGCCTGAGTGTCGATTCGGTGTAAGAACCGCCGTCAATATAGTGAAAAAGAAACGGGGGCAGAATGCGCTGTGCCGCAGGGCGATAGTCACTTGAGGCTGAAATAATCATTGCAGAATTCCTTTAATTTCCATTTTCTCTATTTCTCCTGGCCGGGCAGGCGGGTAATGCGGGCCTGTCTGGCCTCGTCTTCATCAAGCGTTTTTAACGTCGAATGAACAAAACTGATGTGTTCCATGGCTGCCTCGCGGGCGCGCACCGCATCACCATCCAGAATGGCCTCAAGCAAGGCGCGATGCTGTTCGGTTAATCGGGCAAAAATAGTTTGCTGGCTGTACATGCGTTGGCGGCTTTGTCTTACCGAGGATTGCAGCAATTCGAAAAATCCGCGCATTGTCTGTAACAGCACCACGTTGTGAGAAGCGGCAGCAATGGCCAAATGAAAACGGACATCTGCCTGAGCAGCCCATTGAGGATTTTCGTTTTCGTTTAGCATCAAGGTGGCATCAAAAGCGGACTGCAATAGTTCTTTGTCGGCCTCGGTGGCACGAAGAGCTGCATGCCATGCGGTACTGGCCTCAATCGAATGTCTGGCTTCGAGAATGTCGTAACGATACTCGGGGTCCTGATTGACCAGATTACGCAAAGGCTCGACGATTTGTGTTTGCGCCCAGAGAGGCGGCTGCTCGCGTAAAAAAGTTCCGCCTCCCGGCCGACGTAATAGCAGGCCCTCACTGCTAAGTTGTGAAATAGCCTCCCGCAGTGAGGATCTTGATACCCCGAGCAAAGTTGCCAGCTGGCGTTCTGCAGGCAAGCGCGCACCGGGTAAAAGCTGTTGCCGGGCAATAAATAAATTCAAACGTTCGGCTAGCTTGGCTGTGTGATGCACTTGGGGGGCAGACATCAATGACTCCTGGGAATTTTGTAACTGCTTGGTCAGACCAAAGCAGGCGGCGTAGCTTGATTAACTGAAGTAGTTTGATTAAGTGAAATTGTTAAGGAGTTGTTCTTATTATGCAAGGTGATGGCCGGTGGGGATTCGGTTTCTGCGATCTTAATTGGCTTTTAAATACTATTGGTAGGACCAAGAGCGAACTGTTAGGGGCGGCGGTAATAAAGAGCGCGCCAATTTGAGCGGCTTAATTTCTCCCAATACTGTGTTAGTCATCACGCAGCAAAGGTTCAAGAAAAAAACAAAGCTGAAAAACCATCTACACTTTTAATGTCACAGCTAAAAAGTAATGTCACAGCTAAAAAGTAATGAGATCGGCAACCTGTGTGAACTGAATAACTGACCAAACCAAGGAGTTGTGTATGAAAAAGGCATTTGTTATATCACTGACCGCTTTGCTGTCTGTTGCTGCTTTGACAGGATGCACGCGAACAAGTTATGCGATTCACACTAATGATGCTCGAACCATCATCAGTGACGGCAAACCGAAAGACACTGATACGGGTATGCTGGGTTATACCGATGCATGGGGTAAAAAACAGCAAATCAATAAAGCCGAAGTTAAAGAAGTTTCCGAACTTCCAAACTAAAGTCAAAGCTGCCTGCGGGCAGCTTTCATTTGTATATCTAAATGTATATATCCAAAAAACTTCCCCATTATTCCAATCCTTTGTACTTTCATTTGACAACCATGAGCGCCATTGACTATCTAGCACGGTTAACTGCTTACAACCTAGCGTAACGCCTGATGTTGCTATAATCTGATAAGATTAAATATCTTATAATGATAAGATTTTGCCGTTTTCCTAGTGAATAATTTACTCTAATAAAATAGTTGCCAACAAAATGAACAATGAGGTGAGTATGGCTTTTTCAAATTTGCGTCGTCGCCTGGTGCTGGGTGCGGTGGCGGTTTCACTGTCTGCGGGTATGGCGACTCACGCCTTCGCAGCTTCTGAAAACGTTCTTGCTAAAATCAAAGAGCGCGGGACGATGATTGTCGGCCTGGAAGGGACCTATCCGCCGTTTAGTTTTCAGGGCGATGATGGCAAGCTGACCGGTTTTGAGGTCGAATTTGCTGACTCGCTGGCCCAGCATATGGGCGTGAAGGCCAAACTGGCCCCGACCAAATGGGACGGCATGCTGGCCGCGCTGGAGTCAAAACGCATCGATGTGGTGATCAATCAGGTGACTATCTCGCCTGAGCGCGAGAAAAAATATGATTTCTCCACTCCTTATACTGTTTCCGGTATTCAAGTGCTGACCAAAAAAGGCAATGAAGGCAAATTCTCGTCTCCTGATGATCTCAAAGGTAAAAAAGTCGGCGTGGGTCTGGGCAGTAATTACGAGCAGTGGCTGCGTCAAAACGAACCTGGTGTTGATATTCGCACTTATGATGATGATCCAACCAAGTATCAGGATCTGCGCGTAGGCCGTCTCGATGCTATTCTGGTTGATCGTCTGGCAGCGCTGGATCTGGTTAAAAAAACCGGTGATACCATGGCCGTTGCCGGTAAACCTTTCTCTCGTCAGGAATCAGGCGTAGCGTTGCGTAAAAACAACCCAGAACTGCTGGCTGCGATTAACAAGGCCATTGCCGATATGCAGAAAGATGGTTCACTGGCCAAGATTTCCGATAAGTGGTTTGGCGCAGATGTTACCAAGTAAGGTTTAAACCTGATGCAAGAAAGTCTCCAACTGGTGCTGGATTCAGCACCATTTTTATTGAAAGGCACCGTGTTTACCCTCGAGCTGAGTCTCGGGGGGATGGTGTTTGGTTTACTGCTCGGCTTCCTGCTGGCAATGATGCGGTTGTCGCATTTCTGGCCGCTGTCTTGGTTTTCGCGTTTCTACGTCTCTATCTTTCGTGGTACGCCACTGATTGCGCAGCTGTTTATGATTTATTACGGCCTGCCACAGTTTGGCATCGAGCTTGACCCGATCCCATCGGCAATGATTGGCCTGTCGCTTAATACGGCGGCTTACACCTCCGAGACGCTGCGCGCCGCCATTTCCTCAATCGAAAAAGGACAATGGGAAGCAGCCGCCAGTATCGGCATGAATTCCTGGCAGACGCTGCGTCGGGTGATCCTGCCTCAGGCCGCTCGCACCGCGCTGCCGCCGCTGGGCAATAGCTTTATTGGTTTGGTGAAAGACACCTCGCTTGCGGCGACTATTCAGGTGCCGGAACTGTTCCGTCAGGCTCAGCTGGTGACTTCCCGTACTCTGGAAGTGTTCACCATGTATCTGGCCGCCTCGGTAATTTACTGGGTGCTGGCTACCGTGCTTTCATTCTTGCAAAATCGACTGGAAGACCGTGTTAACCGTCAGGATCAGGAGCCAACATGAGTACCATTGACGTGAAAAAGCTGGTTAAAAAATTTCATGGTCAGACGGTGCTGCATGGTATCGATCTGCAGGTGAATGCGGGGGAAGTGGTGGCGATTATCGGGCCTAGCGGCTCGGGTAAAACCACGTTATTGCGCAGCATCAATCTGCTGGAAATCCCTGACTCCGGCACTATAACCGTCGGCAAGATTGAAATTGATGCCAGCGTGCCTATCAGCAAACAGAAAGACAAGGTTCGCCAACTGCGTCAACAGGTCGGTTTCGTATTCCAGAATTTCAACCTGTTTCCACATCGCTCGGTGCTGGAAAATATCATTGAAGGCCCGGTGATTGTGAAGGGTGAGCGGCGCGTCGATGCCGAGGCGAATGCTCGCAAGCTGTTGGCAAAGGTTGGACTGGCTGGCAAGGAGAGTGCGTACCCTCGTCGCCTGTCCGGAGGGCAGCAGCAGCGTGTCGCCATTGCTCGCGCATTGGCCATGAACCCGGAAGTGATTCTTTTCGATGAGCCGACATCAGCGCTGGACCCGGAGCTGGTGGGCGAAGTCTTGAGCACTATCAAAGCATTGGCGCAAGAGCACCGGACTATGGTCATCGTCACTCACGAGATGAGTTTCGCCCGTGATGTCGCCGATCGCGCCATATTTATGGATCAGGGCAAAATTGTCGAACAGGGACCGGCCATGGAGCTGTTCTCTGCGCCGCAACAGGAGCGCACCAGGCAGTTCCTGGAAAAATTCCTGCAAAACTAGTTCCTGCTCATAGTGCGACGCGCGCCATCAACATCACTGAAATTTCTGGCTTTATTCCCTCGCCCTTGGTGGGTGAGGGTTAGGGAGAGAATGTTTCAACTCTGCTTTTGAGATAGGGCGCTCACGCAATCCAGATGGCCTACAGTTTTCCGGCGCTACCGCAAATACGGATCTTGTCGGCGACCACGGCTTTCATCGCCAGTTTACCGGGAGTAATGTATTTTCGCGGGTCGTTGGCATCAGGTTGTTGATTAAAATAGCCTTTTACTGCGTCGGCAAAGGCTATTTTCAACTCTGTAGCCACGTTAACCTTGCATACGCCCAGCGCAATGGCGCGGGTTATCATCGCCTCGGGAATGCCAGATGCACCGTGTAATACCAGCGGAATATCCACCTGATTGCGGATTTTCTCCAGTCGCTCAAAGTCCAGCTTTGGCTCGCCCTGATACAAACCGTGCGCGCTGCCAATCGCCACTGCCAGCGAGTCGATTCCCGTGACTTCGACAAACTCTCTGGCGGCCAGAGGATCGGTAAAGAAACTGTCGGTAGAATCCACTATAAGGTCATCCTCCTGTCCCCCGAGCCGCCCCAGCTCTGCCTCAACGCTTGCACCATAGCGATGACAAAGCTTTACCGCCTGGCGGACAAGACTGATGTTTTGATGAAAAGGCAGGTGCGAGCCGTCGATCATTACTGAGCGAATCCCCTGATGTACCTTGCTTTCAATGTCATCCATTTCTTCATGATGATCCAGATGCAGCGCCAGCGGCAGGTTGTAACGACGCGCGGCCGCCTGACATATTCCCACCAGATAATCAGTGCCTGCATAACTGAAGGTTCCCGGCGTACCGGCCATAATCACTGGCGAAGACATCTCGGCAGCAGTTTCAGCAACAACTTGCACTGTTTCAAGGTTATGAACGTTGAACGCAGGAACTGCGTAGCCTTCCCGCTGTGCTTTTTGCAACATTTCGCGGTTAGAAACCAAATACATAGAACCCCCTGATGCTGGCAGTGCAGTTATTGGCTGTCGCGCACTGTCGGCAAAATAATAAAGTCCAACGCCAGCTAGAGCGCAGAGGCATTAGCTGAGGCAACAGGTTTGCAATAATGATAAATAGTTACCCCTTTTACGACGCGATTAACCTCTCCGGTGGGGCAAGGATTGTCCGGTGTCAGGCCGTGGGCCAGCGAGGTCTCCATTGCCAGCATCTGTGAAAAAAGCAAATAGGGGAACATCATCCACACGTCATCGTGGTCATCGTGCACGGTCTGCACTTCATTGAAATCATTGGGTTCGCCACTCAGACCGACCATTTTTTGCACCAGCCCGTCGCGTTTAAGTTCATGCCACAGGTCTGCATCGTATTGCCGCGCGTAACTGTCGCCAGAGAACATCAGCAGTACCAAAGTCTGGTTGTCGACCATAAATTTCGGCCCGTGGCGCAGTCCCAGCGGAGAGTCGAATCGCGTAACGATGCGCCCGGCGGTAAGCTCAAGCATTTTTAGCGAAGCCTCTTCGGCCAGACCGGTAAAGCAGCTACCTCCGAGAGTGATATAACGGGTAAAACCACTGCTCGCCAGCGACTTGACCTGAGTTTGCAGGCTTTCACGCAGCTGGATGCAGCGCTCGACCATACGATTAAGCTGGGGATAGGCTGCTGCCAGTGATTGCGGGCCCAGCAGCAGTGCGGCGGAAAGCATCATGCAGCTAAAGCTTGAGGTCATGGCAAAGCTTTGATCGTTGGACCCTTGAGGCATCACCAGCGCGAGCACGTTGTCGCGTCCTGCCGCATAGTTCGCCAATTGGCTGTCAGGGTTGCAGACCAGCATCAGGTGATAGCATTCGGGTAAGAGCTGATCGGCCAAGGCAACGCTGGCTACGCTTTCAGGGCTATTACCGGAGCGGGCGAACGACACCAGCAAAGTAGGGCGCGAACGGTCAAGATACTGGTGCGGATTGGCGACAATATCGGTCGTGCCATAAGCGACTACGTCACGGCCGGTTTGCTGGCGCAGCCACGGAGCCAGTGCACGACCGGCGAATGCCGAGCTGCCTGCACCGCAAAGCACAATTTGCAGGCGCGGGTTGTCCAGCAGCGGTTGTAGAAACGGTTGCCACTGTGCGCTGGTGTCAGTTAACTGCTGATGCAACTGCCGCCACAAGTCAGGCTGTTGCCAAATCTCGCGCGCGGTGTGCAGGGCGTTGTGCTGTTCCAGCCAGTCGGTGCTATAGGAAAAGTAGTGGCTCATGATACATGCTCCTTGGCAGCGGGCTGGCAGGCATCGGCATAGTCCGTCAGCACTTCACTGATTTTGTGTATAACCCAATCCTGTGGATCGGAAGAAAGTGTGCCGGCATTAATCGCGCGCGCCTGTTCAGGCAAGAATTGACTGAGCAGCGCCAGAGGCACTGGATTTTGGCGCAGATTATCAAGCATGCGTTCGACCGTCGCCGCCACCTCTGGCAGCGGCCAGTAATAGCGCACCCGGTCACTGAGGCTGTACTGACGATGCAGATGTTGCTGATGTGGCTTGCCGGGATAATAGCGACGCCATTGCTCGGGGCGTTCGCACATTACCTGTTCCAGCGTCGAACACAGATGCGAAGCCTGATGCTCTCCCAGCCATTCGCGCTCGATGAAGTCGAGGGCAAAAAGCGCTTCACGCAGGGCGAAGGTCAATGCAGGTCCCACTTTTAAGATGGCAAAATGGTCACGAACCAACTGACGATAGGCCAGCGGAGGCTGATAATCGGTTGAGTGTGCTTCATAGACCAGCGTGGGCCAGTTTTCGATAAAGCGGGTCAGCTGTTGCGCGCGTTCGGGCTGATAATGCTCGACGCAGTGATTGTCAAACTCGACGCCCGGCTGAACAACTACGGCGATCACTCTTGGCCAGACTGCCGCCAGCCCCTGCGCCATCCAGGCGCTGCGATGCACGCCCAACGTGGTTTCTACGGCATCTTGTGTCGTCACGTGCATGCCTTCTTCCAGCTCGCCCTGTGCGCCGCCTGGCACCGGAACCTCAGTACCAATGACATACACCGGAGCCTCACCGCCGTGCTGTTGCCAGCTTTTCTCGGCGATGGCACACAGACGGGCCGCGCGTTTTGCCACTTCTTCGTCGCCGAGTGGCGAAGGGTCATCGGCACAGGACATGGAACAATCGAGATGGATTTTACGAAAACCCGCGGCGACATAATCGGCAATCAGCGTTTCTGCCAGTATCATGGCCTGCTCGGCGGTTTTATCCTGCCAGGCATTGGGGCCGAGGTGATCGCCTCCTAACCACACCCGTTCCCGTGGTAAGCCCAGCGCATCTGCCTGCTGCCAGACCTTGTCGCGAAACTCATGGGGCTGCATGCCGGTATAACCGCCAAACTGATTAACCTGATTGGATGTCGCCTCAATCAACACCGAGGTATCCCGCTGAATTGCCTGACGAAGCGCGGCCTCAATGACCCAGGGATGCGCCGAGCAGACAGAAAATACGCCCACCGGTTCACCGGACTTATGGCGTTGGATCAGCGAAAGTAGTTGTTGCATGAAAACTCCTTAGCAGGTTATTCAAGAGACAGCATGTTCAGATGCGCCTGGCTTGATACGTTTATCGGTCGGCGATAATGACCTCGACCCCGAAATCCTCTAATGACCGGCGATATTGATGAGGAATTCCGCTGTCGGTGACCAATTTGTGGATCTGGCCAATTTCCCTAATCATGCAAAAGCTGGTACGCCCAAACTTACTGGCATCGGCCACGGCAATCACTTCACGCGCGACATCACACATTGCGCGGTTTAACTGGGCTTCTCCCGGATTCGGGGTGGTAATACCGCTGACCAAATCAAATCCATCAACGCCTAAAAACAGTTTGTCGAAACGATACTGACGGATGTGCTGTTCCGCCGAGGGGCCATAGAGAGACCAGGATTTACGCCTGACGCTGCCGCCAATCACCATCAAATCCACCTGTTCATTGCTGGCCAGCTCAAACGCAATATTTAAAGCATTGGTCATGACCACCAGTTCCTGTTTGCCTTGCAGCTGCGGCACCATCTGGCTGATGGTGGAACCCGAATCCAGAATGATCGAGTCACCGTCGTTAACCAGGGCCGCTGCCGTACAGGCTATGGTGTATTTAACATCGCGATTGATACGGCCTTTGTCCTGTAGCGGACGGTCAAATACGAACTGTTTGTTAAGTTTGGCACCACCGTAAGCGCGTACCGCACAGCCGCTTTTTTCCAGATAACGCAAATCGTTACGAATAGTCACGCTCGAAACGTCGTATTGCCCGCTGAGATCTTCAACCCGCACAGAACCTTCACGACAAAGCTGGTCGATAATTAATTCTCGACGTTTAAGCGTATTAATCATTGGCGTTTACTCTCCCGAGGCAGCGGGTGCATTCCGCTGGTATTTACCTGGCTGCTTTCGGTGTTTCGCCTTGATTACAGCAAACGGAACATCGAAAATCAACGTTATTTTTTAAATAAAACCTTTAATATCATGCATTTAATTTAATCTCTTCTTTCGATTCGCGTTAAACCGAAAGGTCGATGGAAAGCGTCTGAATCTTCAAAGTTGTTATTTATCAGCCATTCTTTTGGCTTCTGCTATCGGGCTTTCTTTCAACAATGAAAGGCGGCAAATAACCTCTGGCTTTTTATCTTTCATATTTTGCGACGAATTTTTTTGTGACCTTTAACCTTGGCGAGACCTTGCCGGAAAGGGGGTGTCAATGCTGGAGCAAGGCCGCACCGCGAACGCCGCTGCTGTCGCCAAACACTGGCGATAAAATAGCCGCCGGCTGGCTGTGTGCAAAAAGCCATCGGCGCATGGCCTGAGGCAATAGTTGATACAGCTCTGGCATATTTGATAAGCCGCCGCCAAACACGAAGGCATCGACGTCCAGCATCAGTTGCAAACCGGCCAAAGCACTGGCGAGAATATCGATATAAATTTGCATCAGGTTTTGTGCCAGCGGGCAACCCTGCCGGTAGTGGAGTAACAGGTCAGGCACGCTGGTGGCCTGATGATTGAAATGCTGACTCAGTGCCATCAACCCACGGCCAGAAACATAGCGTTCGAAACAACCGGTCAGCCCGCAGCTACAGCTAAACAACGGCAGATCATAACGTTGCACCAACTGGGCTGAAATCGGCATGTGTCCCCATTCCCCCGCCAGTCCGTTCTTGCCCTTGTGTAAATGTCTGTTTAACACCAGCCCGCCGCCCGCACCGGTGCCAAGGATCACGCCAAAAACGATGTCATGCGAACGGGTTTGTTCGGTGCTGGCTTCGGAAAGGGCAAAGCAGCGACAGTCGTTTTCAATGGCAACCGGCCGGTCAAGCGTATGCACCAGATCGTCTTCGAGGCAGTGTCCCGACAGGCAGGGCACATTCACCGACAGCTGCTTATGGCTGACCGGGTCAGTTACACCGGGCAGACCGATGCCAATGCTGCCGCGGGTGTGCAGGCTCAAATCTGCCTGCGTCACCAGCTTTTTTACGCAGCCAAGAAACTGCTGGTAGTCAGCGGTAGGGGTGTTGACCCGTTGGCATAAAACCTGATTAAGCCCGTCGTCATAGGCCGCCATCTCAATTTTTGTACCGCCAATATCAAATCCGTAGCGCATGATTTATCTCTCTCAGACGGGTATTACGCCGAGTGAACGGCAATGACTGCGCCTTCGCGACGGGCACGCTCGGCCGCGAATACCATTAAATGACTTTCCAGCGTTTCTTTAGGGCCAGAGAGGATTTGGCTGGCATCGTTACGCCGTATGGCGTCGATAAAGTGCGCCATCAGGTAGTAATCGCCGCCGCCGTGGCCGCTCATGGTGCTACTTTGGGCAGGATCGACCGTTTTCAGGTCATCGACGTCATAGATTGTTTCACTGTCGTCGATAAATGAGGTGATGCGAATAAAACGCCCGTCGCCTTCAAGCGTACCGTGACTGCCAAACAGTTGGGTCTTGCGGTCTTCATGGCGGGTAAAGGCCGTCATGGTAAATGAGGCGGTTTTGCCACCGCTAAACTGAATGTTGACGACTTGATGATCGACCACATTATTGTCACAGCGATAAACGCAGCGGCCATATTGACCATTGCGCAGAGCAGTGAGCAAATTCTCCTGGCTGACTTCCGGGGTCAGTACGCGCAGAAAGCCCTGGGTAGATTTGTGCTGGTCGCCAAGATAGATTTTTTTGGCAGAATAGGGGCATTGGGACTCAACGCCACAGTCGAGGCAATTATCGGCTGCGCCAGCCGGTTGGTTTTCGGCGCGAAAATGCCGCAGGCCGCCAAATGAACTCACCTGCTCGCAGGGCGTATCCATGATGTAGCGGATCCAGTCAATATCATGGCAGGACTTCTGTAACAGCATTGAAGCCGACTGCTGGTCATTGCGCCAGTTGCCGCGCACGAAGGAGTGCGCCTGATGCCAATACCCTACGGGTTCAAGATGCTGCATGCTGACGACATCACCAATCACGTTATCGCGCAGCAGCTGTTTAAGTTTTTGGGTATAGCGGGTATAGCGCAAAACGTGTCCGACCGAGAAAATAACGCCGGCGCGCTGAACCGCCGCAATAATCTCTTTGCACTCCTGGCTGTCTGGCGACAGCGGTTTCTCCAGCAGCATGTGGTAGCCCTGCGCAGCGAAAGCCAGCGCCGGTTCAAGGTGCATACTGTCCTGGGTGCAAATCAGCACGGCGTCGGCCATTTTGCTGGCCGCGGCGGCGTCGCGCCAGTCCTTAAATATTCCTTCCGGCGCAATGCCATGTTGTTCGACAAACTGTTGACGGTAAGCATCGCGCGGCTCGGCCACCGCCACCACGCGCATTAATTGCGGATGGGCGAGAGCATAGCGGGAGTAGATCTCTCCGCGCGCACCGGCACCGACGACCAACACGCTAACGGGTTTTGCGCACGATGACGCAGGTACAGAGGTAAACGACATAGCGG
This sequence comes from Rouxiella sp. WC2420, assembly GCF_041200025.1. Classification (NCBI taxonomy): domain Bacteria; kingdom Pseudomonadati; phylum Pseudomonadota; class Gammaproteobacteria; order Enterobacterales; family Yersiniaceae; genus Rouxiella; species Rouxiella sp. WC2420. Next base: position 2,302,810 of record NZ_CP165628.1, read on the forward strand.
TTCTCCACATTGCAGGCATTCAAAAAGGGCAGGCGTTTTAGTGATGTTGTTTTAGATTTAGCCCGGTTTCTTTGTCGAACAGATGCGCACGGCCAAGGTCAAAGTCGAGCCAGATTTTTTCACCCAGCAGCGGGTCCCAATCGTGGCGGGTGGCAACACGGGTAATAAAACGGTAGCTGCCAATGTCGCAGTGTAATAACTCTTCATTGCCCATCCGCTCAACGGTGACGATGGTGGCTGCAATAGCGTTTTGATGGCTTGCATCGACCAGGCGCAAGTATTCAGGGCGGATACCCAGACAGACTTCATTGGCGTGATAGCCGTTTAGCAGGTCTTGGAGCAGCGGCGGCAAATTCAGTATTGTGTGTTCGCCAAGCCGCAGGCCGGTCATTGAGCCCTGGCGACTGATGGGCAAGTCGTGCAGGTTCATTGACGGGCTGCCGATAAATTCGGCGACAAAACGGTTAGCCGGTGAGTGATACAGATTGACCGGTTTATCAACCTGCATAATCTGTCCACGGTTGAGCACGCAAATACGGTCGCCCATGGTCATTGCTTCAACCTGATCGTGGGTGACGTAAATCATGGTGGCCCCGACGCCTTCCTGCTTGAGTTGGTTGTGCAGGTTGATCAACTGCACGCGCATCGAAACGCGCAGCTTGGCATCAAGGTTGGAAAGCGGCTCGTCAAACAGGAACACTTTAGGTTTGCGAACAATTGCCCGACCCACGGCGACGCGCTGGCACTGACCGCCAGAAAGCTGGCCGGGTTTACGTTGCAATAAATTAGTTATTTCAAGCTTTTCAGCCGCTTCGCGCACGCGGCGGTCAATTTCCTGCTTGCTTTCTTTGCCTATCAGGCTGAAAGCCATATTTTTGTAGACTGTCATGTGCGGATAAAGCGCGTAGTTTTGAAATACCATCGCGATGCCTCGGTCCCTCGGCATGGTGTCATTCACGCACTCATTGTGGATAACAATTTGCCCTTCACTGACGCTTTCCAGCCCGGCAATCATGCGCAGCAAGGTGGATTTAGCGCAGCCGGACGGCCCGACAAACACCATGAATTCACCATCACGAATCTCAAGATCAATGCCGTGCAGCGCCTTGAATCCGTTGGGGTAGACTTTCTCGACGCTGTGCAGTTGGATTCCGCTCATACTAAGTTCCTTAATCCGGGTGTGAAACACAGGGTCAGCCTTTTACGCCTGAACTGGCGATGCCCTGAATGAAGTAGCGCTGAAACAGAATAAACAGCATCAGCATCGGAATAATCGCCATCAGCGCACCGGCCATCAGCATCGGGTATTCCACTCCCGCACGGCTTGAAAGCGAAGCCAGACCTACCGGCAGCGTGAGCTTGTCATTGCTGGTGTTGACGATCAGCGGCCACATCAGGTTGTTCCAGCTCCACAGGCCGTTAATAATGACGCAGGCGATAATGCCAGGGCGGACCAGCGGCAGCATGATGCGCCAGAAAATAGCGAAATGACTGTATCCGTCCATCAACGCGGCCTCTTCCATCTCTTTTGGCACGGCCATGAAAAATTGACGCAGCAGGAAAGTGGCGTAAATGCTGAAAATTCCCGGCAGGATCATGCCGGTGAGGGTGTTAATCAGCCCCAGTTTCTCGATGACTAAAAACTGTGGAATCAAAAACGCTTGCCCCGGCACCATCAGAATCGAGATACACAGGATGAAAACCACATTGCGTCCGCGAAAATGCAAACGGGCAAAACTGTAGGCCGCCATTGTTGCCACTATCATTTGCAGTGTGACGGTAAAAAATGTCGACAGGATCGAGTTCAGATAAAACTGCATAAAAGGGATTTCATGCAAAATGCGCGAATAGGCTGAAAAATCAGGATGCGCCGGCAGCATTTGAAGTGGGATCTGAATGCTTTCGGCCTGAGTTTTCAGTGAAGTAATCAGCATCCAGATAAACGGCATCACTGAGGCGAAGCTGGCGAGCACCATAAAGGCGTACACCGCAATTTTCTGAGTATCAATTTTTTTTGCCGCCTGCGAGATGCCCGGCAAGTCCTGAGATGTGGATGAGAATATCGTCACGGGAGGCTCCTTTACGCCACTTTCAGGCGTTTGCCAATGGCCATCTGGACAAGAGTTATCAACATGGTGACCACAAACAGCACCACGGTGATGGCGGAGGCATAGCCTTTTTCCTGCAAATAAAAGGCGTTTTTATAGAAAAGATAAGTAATGGTCATGGTGTCGCTTTCGACCATCGAGCGGTCGAACATCAGGAAAATGACGTCAAAGATTTGCAGCACTTCGATAAAACTCATGACGGATACAAAGAACAGTGTCGGCACCATCATTGGCAACGTCAGGCTGAAAAAACGGCGCAGGGTGCTGATACCGTCAATATCGGCGGCTTCGTAAATGGATTTCGGAATATTTTGCAGGCCAGCGAGCAAAATGATGATTTTTAGCGCCAGAGATGACCAGATGATAATCACCGATACGCTGATGCGCACCACGTCAGGGTCAGATAACCAGCCAATTGGCGATACGTGAAAGAAGTGCAAAAGATAATTGATCAGGCCAAAGTCTTTGTTAAACAACCACTGCCAGACCATGGCCACTGCGGCGGGCATGGTGACGGCGGGTAAAAACAGCAGGGTGCGAAATACCGCCTTGCCGCGAATATTCTGATTAAGACCTATGGCCAGCAGTAGTGAAAGTGTCAGACTGATCGGCACGCAAATCAGCACATAGAACAGCGTATTGAAAATGGCCGAATAAAAGTCATCATCGCTAATCAGGTCACGATAATTATCTAGATTAAAGGTGGTCCAGTGCATGAACTGGTCGAGGTCGGTAAAGCTGTAAAAGATATTTTGTAGAAATGGAATGAAGTAAAACACCAGCAGCCCAATCAGCAATGGCAGCACCATCAGCCATCCCCAGAATCGTTCGGCGCGCTCCAGACGAGTCAGCGTTTTGCGGGAACTGCCGGTGGAGACAGCGTTAACATTGGCGCTAACGGGCTTTTGCCGTTCTACCGTAACGGAAACTGATTCTGCAAGCGACATGGTGAATACCTCAGGTTCGTGTGCAAAGATCTTCTCCAGCCAGATAGCCTGTTCAGGCTGGAGAGGAGATTTTGGCGATACAGCTACAGATTTTTCATTCAAAACTGCATTTATAGCGGGTCAGTCATTACTACTCAGTCATCACTACTCATTCATCACGCGGGTAATTTTCTTGACTGATTTATCCATTTCCTGCTTGGCATCGGCCCCCATAAAGATGCGTTTTAAACTGGCCGTCCAAATATTCTGCCATTTAGGCGTGTTGGTTCCGGCCGTAGGGTAGGCCTTGGTGAAATTGAGCGTATCGATATAAGGCGTGACATCTACATTCTTGATGTTGGCGGCCCAGGCTTTGGCGGCAGTTTTATTGGCGGGTATCACTGCCTTGGCAAGAATTTCCTGGGATGGCACCGAGCTCATAAACTGGATATAGCGCCAGGCTTCGGCCTTGTGCGCACTCTTGGCAGAGATTGCAAAACCGAGGCTGTGGGCAACACCTGACTGGCGATCAATCTTCGGCATAATCACCACGCCAATGTGGTCGTTGATCAGTGGATTGTTGGCAAATGGCGCGGCGAGCCATGAACCGGCGTAGGCCATTGCCGCGCGATTGGACTGGAAGACATTTTCGATATTCACTTCACTCATCTGTTGAGCCGTTGGCAGCAGGCCAGATTTCATCATTTCCTGCAGCTGCTGATAGACCCAGATTGACTTGGCATTATCAATGTCGGTAGGTTTACCGTCGGTAGGCACCACGTTATTACCGGCCTGATAGAGCAAGTTAAGATAACTTTCCTGACCGTCGGTGCTGAGATTCATCACGAGAGGGAACTCGTCACCTTTTAGACCGGCTTTAAGCTGGGTCGCTTTGGCTTTGAGCTGGTCCCAATTCCAGTCGTTGGTCGGGTAACTCACCTTGGCTTGGTCGAAGAGTTTTTTGTTATACCATACGGCTATTGAATCGACATCACGAGGAATTGCCAGCTGATGCCCGTTATATTGATAAGCTTTAACTGAACTGGCGACGATATTATTCATATCCAGTTTGCTTTTCTCAATATCACTGTTTAAAGGTTCTAATAAACCGTTTTTCGCATACTGGATAAAATAAGGCATGTTTATCCAGAATATATCCGGTGCAACATTTCCCGCGGCTGCGGCATCTAATTTTACAAAGTATTGCGCGGCAGGGGTGAGTTCAATATCAATTTTTATATCGGGATTTTCTTTTTCGAAGTTTTTAGCAATCTGCTGCTCCGCTGATAATTGGTTTCGATCCCATACCGCATAGCGTAAAGTCACCTGCTGCGCTGCCTGCGAAGATAAAGAAAATAGGGCAGGTAATAATAACGCTGACGCAATCAGGCTTCGGCTAATAAAGGTCGGAGCAAATAAGAAGGCAGTGCATTTTGTTCGTGACATTGATATCCCCTGAGTCGTTCGAAAAATAAACACTTACGTAACGTACATTCTTTCTATCTTCTAAATTTCGGTGTGTCAATATGGCTGCTTTTGCCCTAAATCAGTGCGATCACCTTTCGATGTTGTTAAGACTGAAAGGGTTAAAGTGAAAGTTGAAAGCAGATTTATTTGTTACTTACCGATAATAGATTCCGTAGTAGCCCCAGAGAACAAGGGGTTTCAGGGGCAGATTTACAGGCTTATGGTGGCTGAAACCCTGCACTACAATAGGGAATAAAAAAGCTTTTATTGTGCAGCCTGATAAATCTTTCATTTTTGTGATGCAAATAAACAAAAAAAAAGAAATTTTGTCGCCTTAAGCACCTGTGATATTGCCGTCTTCGATTATCAATGAGATCTGATCTCATTCTCGCGCCTGTTAATTTAGCGTCTTAATCCTTGAGTGTTTAATAAAAAGGTGTCAGGCTAAATATTCATATTCTTTAGCCGCTACTGCGAGTCTGACTATTATGGTTCTGTCATTGTCTTTTACTCATAGTTTAGAAAAGATATTTCATCAGAGGTCATTGCCTGTCTTTGCACCAATAAATCATCTTTCATTGTTAAACAATGAAACCCTCTCCTTTCAATGTGTATATTTTTTGCATAGAATGGATGATGAACCGCGCAGGCAATTACGCTATGCGCTGGAAGGGCAATTATCAGAATGTCTTTCAGTGCGTCAGGTTCGTCATGTGCCCAGTCTTTTCCCTTGCTATAAGACCACTGATATAGATTATCTGACCACCGAACCAGGATTATTTCCAGACCCGCTAATGCCTTTGCCCAATAATTCTTTTTTCGTTAACGGCAATTATTACGGCAGCCTGTGGTTAACATTGTCCCCCGAAAAAGAAAGTTTACCCGCTGGAAATACCTCTCTGACTTTGCGAATTTATGATGTCGAAAGTGAAAGTTTACTCGGCGAAGTGAGCCTTGACATTACGGTAATACCTCAGGCATTACCGACACAGCGCTTGCTGCATACTGAGTGGCTACATACAGATTGTCTGGCCGATGTTTATCACATTGAAGTATTCAGCGAGCAGTGGTGGCGTGCGGTAGGTAATTTTGTGCGTTGCGCGGTCAAAAATGGCGTGAATATGATTCTTACGCCAGTTTTCACCCCGCCGTTGGATACTGCAATTGGCGGCGAACGCACCACGGTTCAGCTGGTGGGCGTCACGCAAAGTGCCGCAGGTGGTTACCATTTTGACTTTTCAAAGCTCGGGCAATGGGTAGAAATGTGCCTGCAAGAGGGCATCAGTACTTTTGAAATATCGCACCTGTTTACTCAGTGGGGCGCTAATCATGCACCCAAAATCATGGTTGAAAAAGAGGGGAACCTGGTAAAGGCGTTCGGCTGGCAAACGGATGCGCACGGTCCTGAATATCGAGATTTTTTGCACGCATTCTTGCCACAGCTTTGTGCCTGGCTGCGAAATAAAGGGCTGGAAAAACAGACTTGGTTCCACGTTTCGGACGAGCCAAAAATGGTGGATATTGATGCCTATCGCCGCGCCAGTGAACTTATCCGCCCGCTGATTGAAGGTTTTCCAGTGCTGGACGCTTTGTCGGATTACGAGTTTTATCAGCAGGGACTGGTGCAAAATCCTGTCACCGCCAGCGATCATCTGGAGCCGTTTCTGGAAAATCAGGTTCCCGGTCTGTGGACCTATTACTGCTGCGTACAGAAGCTCGAGGTTTCTAACCGTTTCTTTGCCTTGCCTTCTTACCGCAACCGGATTATTGGCGTGCAGCTCTACCTGTATTCGATTACCGGCTTTCTGCATTGGGGATTTAATTTCTATAACAGCGGCCACTCGCGGGAGCATCTGGACCCGTTTGCCATTACCGATGGGCAGGGAGCTTTCCCCTCTGGCGATCTTTTTGTGGTCTATCCCGGCCAGGACTACCAGCCGATCGAGTCTTTGCGGCTAATGGTACTGCGTGAGGCGCTGCAGGATTTACGTGCGTTACAGCTGTTGGAGGCGCTAACCAGCCGCGACCAGGTCGAGGCGCTGATTGCAAGCCTGGCGGGGATGCGCATCACCTTCAAGCAGTATCCGCGTCAGGCAGAGTTCCTGCTGGAATTAAGAAAACAGGTAAACCTGCAGCTAGCACAGGCTTCATCCTCAATTGCCCAGCAAGCCAGTTTTAAGTGAAATAAAAACGGGTTCTCTCCAGTAGAAAGAACCCGTCATTTTCCAGTTCCCTGAGCTTTAAGAAACTGTTTTAGACTTATTCAGCTTAGATATCAAACCTGTCCAGATTCATCACTTTGGTCCATGCCGCCACGAAGTCTTTAACAAACTTCTCTTTGGCATCGCTGCTGGCATAAACTTCGGCGTTGGCGCGTAATATTGCGTTTGAGCCAAATACCAGGTCAGCGCGAGTTGCAGTGAATTTCACCGATCCATTTGAACGGTCACGGCCTTCGAAGATTTCACCCGAGCCATCAGTTGCTTTCCACTCATTGCGCATATCCAGCAGGTTAGAGAAGAAATCAGTGGTAAATTCGCCGACTTTATCCGTGAACACGCCGTGCTGGCTGCCGTCGTAATTTGCCCCCAACGCCCTTAATCCACCCACTAAAACTGTTAACTCGGGCACAGTCAGAGTGAGCTGTTGCGCCTTGTCGATCAGCAGATTTTCAGTCGGTGTAGTGCTTTCAACGCCGCGATAGTTACGGAAACCATCAGCTTTAGGCTGTAGCCATTCAAAAGAGTCGATATCTGTCTGATCCTGACGCGCATCCACACGGCCTGGCGTGAATGGTACGTCAACGGCGACACCCGCAGCTTTAGCCGCTTGCTCAACGCCAACAATACCTGCCAGAACGATAACATCGGCCAGAGAAGCCTTGTTATATTCTTTCTGAATCGCTTCCAGAGTTGGCAATACGCGCGAGGCAACAGCGTTAACTTCCCATTCTCTTTGCGGCAGCAGCGCCAGTCTTGCACCGTTGGCACCACCACGTTTATCACCACCGCGGAAGGTAGAAGCCGAGGCCCACGCAACAGAAACCAGTTCACTGACACTGAGTCCCGAAGCAGCAATCTTTTCTTTAAGATAGGCGGCGTCTGCGCTTGTCGGGTTATGGATTGCCTGCGGCAGTGGATCTTGCCAAATCAAATCTTCGCCTGGCACTTCTGGCCCGATATAACGCGCTTTTGGCCCCATATCTCTGTGGGTCAGCTTGTACCAGGCTCTGGCAAAGGCTTCATTAAATGACTGCGGATCGTTTAGGAAACCACGGGATATTTTCTCAAACTCCGGGTCGAAACGCAGGGTAAGATCGGTAACCAGCATGGTAGGTTTGCGTTTTTTGGTATGATCAAACGGGTCAGGGATGATATCTCCCGCATCGGCGGCTTCAAACTGAATGGCACCGGCCGGGCTGCGGGTCTGAACCCACTCGTATTTGAACAGGTTTTCAAAGAAATAGTGGCTCCACTGCGTTGGCGTTTGTGACCAGATGACTTCCAGACCGGAAGTAATGGCATCGGCACCCGCGCCGGAAGCATAGCTGCTTGCCCAACCCAAACCTTGAGATTCAATACCCGCGGCTTCCGGGTCATCGCCCACGTGATCGGCAGAACCGGCACCGTGCGTTTTACCCAGCGTATGACCACCGGCAATCAAGGCCACGATCTCTTCATCGTTCATGCCCATATTGCCGAAAGTGGCACGGATGGCCGGAGCAGCAGAGAGCGGATCGCCGCTGTGTTCAGGGCCTTCAGGGTTGACGTAGATAAGCCCCATTTCCGTAGCACCCAGCGGTGATTTTGCCAGCGCTTCCGGATGGCGGTGCTCAAGCCAGGTTTTTTCGTCACCCCAGTTAACGTCAAGATCGGGTTCCCAAACGTCCTCGCGCCCGGCACCAAAGCCAAAGGTGCGGAAACCCGAGTTTTCCAGAGCAACGTTACCGGCGAGGATATACAGGTCGGCCCATGAAATTTTTTGACCGTATTTTTGTTTTACCGGCCATAAAAGACGACGCGCCTTATCGAGACTGACGTTATCAGGCCACGAGTTCAATGGCGCGAAACGTTGTTGACCACGGCCTGAGCCGCCCCGGCCATCTACAGAACGGTAGGTGCCTGCGCTGTGCCAGGCCATACGGATGAAAAGCCCAATGTAACTACCCCAGTCGGCAGGCCACCACGGCTGCGACTCGGTCAGTAATGCTCTCAGGTCGGACTTGAGCGCGCGATAATCGAGTTTTGAGAATTCATGACGATAGTCGAAATCTTCGCCCAACGGGTTAGAGCGATTGGAGTGTTGATTCAGCAGGTCAACTCTGAGCTGGTTAGGCCACCAGTCTCGATTATTTGTCCCGCCGCCTGCAGTTTCATTCTTATTGCCCGCATGAAAGGGACATTTCCCGACATCTGCTTCTCTGTCTGCTTCAACAATGGGTTTTGCAGGTTTATCTGCATCATCAATAGGACTGCTCATAGGTATTCTCCTTTTATTAATTCGCATCACTACCCTATACGTGGGCGTTGATAAGTCATACCTGAATTACTCTATGGATTTGATAGCCTTTTGCCCCAGTATCAACATATTGATAAGGGTCGTCATTGTTTGCCCTTTGCCACAAAATGAGTATGGGTTAAACTTCTAGCATACTAATGTTAAAAAAAACGGGCTCTATCCCAAAAAGATAGAACCCGAATTAATTAATACCCGCGCGTAAACCCTCGTGTTATCGACGATAGGCTTAAGAATATTATTAACCGATAGTCATCAGGCTGGCATTGCCTCCGGCAGCCGCGGTATTAACGCTTAATGAACGTTCGATAAGCAGACGCTCGAGCAGAATAGCCGTTTCGCCACGGGCAAAACCTTGCACCGAAACAATCGGGCCAGAGCGTTTTGCCATCGTCTGACACAGGTCACGCAGCTGGTCGGCATCGCCGTGATAAATCACCGCGTCAAATTCCAGACCGCTGGTCTGCCAGTCGGCGGCAAAATCGATGCGTTCCTGTACTGCTTTCGGCAAGCGCTTGAACAGCTCTCGCTGGGCGGCTGATTCCGGCCACAGCACGCGACAGCCAGTAGAGGTTGCCGCAGCCAGCTGAATCAAGGCGTCATGCGCGTTATCTGCCAGCGCCAATACGCGTTCACGCGGCAGCAGGGCGTAAGTGTTGCGCTCGCCCGTTGGGCCAGGCAAGGTACGCAGCGTGCCACCCTGGCTCCATTCGGCGTATTGTTTACAAACTCCGGCAATATCCTGGTCTTCTTTAATTGCCCACTCGGTCAGTGCGTTGTGTGGCGTCAGTAAAGCTTCACGAACGCTGGCATCCAACGGCAGCGGATTATGGCTGCCATTAAGCAGGGCATTGACTGCCTGATCCGGACGACTGGCCAGCAGGCGATACAGATACAGTGGCCCTCCGGCTTTCGGCCCCGTTCCTGACAGGCCTTCACCGCCAAACGGCTGAACGCCAACCACGGCACCGACCATGTTACGGTTCACGTACAGGTTACCGACCTTGGCACGCGAGGTAACGCGTTGAATGGTCTCGTCGATACGGGTGTGGATACCCAGTGTCAGGCCGTAACCGGCTTCGTTGATCTGATCGATTAACGCGTCAAGATTCTGGCGGTTATAGCGCACAACGTGCAGCACCGGGCCAAAGATCTCTTTCTTCATCTCGTCAAAGCTGTCCAGCTCGATAAGCGTGGGTTTGATAAAGGTGCCGCGCAACCATTCTTTACTGTCATTGGCATTGTGCCGAGCAGCCTGGTAAACCTTGCGACCCTTGGCGCGCAGTGCTTCGATATGGTTCTCGATATTCGCTTTCGCTTCGGCATCGATAACCGGACCGATATCGGTCGACAGACGTTCCGGGTTACCCATGCGGCACTCGGCCATTGCACCGCGCAGCATCTGCAACGTATGTTCTGCAACGTCGTCTTGTATGCACAACACTCGCAGCGCCGAGCAACGCTGGCCCGCGCTGTCAAACGCCGAGGCCACCACGTCGGTAACCACCTGTTCAGTCAGCGCCGATGAGTCAACGATCATCGCGTTGAGACCGCCGGTTTCGGCAATCAGCGGCGTAGGACGACCCTGCGCATCAAGGCGACCGGCAATATTACGCTGCAAGATACCCGCGACATCTGTCGAACCCGTAAACAGCACGCCGTGTACGCGCTCGTCATTGACCAAGCGCGCACCCACGGTTTCACCGCGACCCGGCAACAGCTGCAATACGCCCGCAGGCACGCCCGCTTCCAGCAGAATACGAACGGCTTCGGCAGCCACTAATGGGGTCTGCTCGGCAGGTTTTGCCAGCACGCTGTTGCCTGCGGCCAGTGCAGCAGCAATCTGACCCGTGAAAATGGCCAGCGGGAAGTTCCATGGACTAATACAGACCACCGGCCCCAGCGGGCGATGACTGTCGTTGCTGAAATCGGTTTCAATTTGACCGGCATAATAGTGCAGGAAGTCTACCGCCTCGCGCACTTCGGCGATGGCGTTATTAAAGGTCTTACCGGCTTCGCGTACCAGCACGCCAAGCAGGTTTTGCATCTGCGATTCCATTAATTCGCCCGCACGTTGCAAGATTGCAGCACGCTCTTCGGGAGGCGTCGCAAACCAGATAGCTCCGGCGTGAGTGGCGCAGTCCAGAGCCACGCTGATTTCAGCTTCGCTGGTTTCACGGACCTGACCGACAATATCGGCAGGCTCGGCCGGGTTTATCACGTTTTCGAACACACCCTCAACGGCTTCGGCCAGCTTTTCACCCAGCATTGGCTCTGCACGCAGCGGCTGTGCGGCGGTCATTAGCAGTGCGCTGGAAAGAGAGGCCAGGCGATGTTCGTTAGACATATCGATACCGGCGGAGTTGGCGCGTTTGGTGCCATACAGATTGCGCGGCAGGGCGATTCGCGGATGCGGCAACCCAACCTGACCCTCCTCGGCGGCCAGTTGTTCAACTGCTTTAACCGGGTCGGCAACCAACTCGTCCAGCGGCAGGGTTGCGTCGGCGATGCGGTTAACAAAGGAGGTGTTGGCACCGTTTTCCAACAAACGACGCACCAGATACGCCAGCAATGTCTCGTGAGTACCCACCGGCGCATAAATACGGCAAGGGCGGTTCAGTTTGCCTTCAGCCACTTTACCAACAACTTGTTCGTAAAGAGGTTCACCCATGCCGTGCAGGCACTGGAACTCATACTGACCTGGATAATAGTTATTACCGGCCAGCTGATAAATTGCCGCTAAAGTGTGGGCGTTGTGGGTCGCAAACTGCGGATAAATCAGGTTCGGCACCGCCAGCAGTTTGCGGGCGCAGGCCAGATAAGAGACGTCGGTATAGACCTTGCGAGTATAAACCGGGTAATCCTCCAGACCTTCAACCTGAGCGCGTTTGATTTCGCTGTCCCAGTAAGCGCCTTTCACCAGGCGGATCATCAGGCGGCGACGGCTGCGCTGTGCCAGCTCGGTCAGATAGTCGATCACCATCGGGCAACGTTTTTGGTAAGCCTGAATCACGAAACCAATCCCGTTCCAACCAGCCAGTTCCGGCTCAAAACACAGTTTTTCCAGCAGATCGAGGGAAATTTCCAGACGATCGGCCTCTTCAGCATCAATATTGATCCCGATATCGTACTGGCGCGCTTGCAGGGTGAGTGACAGCAGGCGTGGGTAAAGTTCTTCCATCACACGGTCGTACTGGGCGCGGCTATAGCGCGGGTGCAGGGCGGAAAGTTTGATTGAAATTCCCGGCCCTTCATAAATACCACGGCCGTTGGACGCCTTGCCAATGGCATGGATAGCCTGCTGATAAGACACCAGATAAGCCTGAGCATCTTTTTCAGTCAAAGCCGCTTCGCCCAGCATGTCGTAGGAGTAGCGGAAGCCTTTGTCTTCGTGCTTGCGGGCATTGGCCAGCGCCTGCGCGATAGTCTCACCGGTTACAAATTGCTCGCCCATCAGGCGCATTGCCATGTCTACGCCTTTGCGGATCAGCGGTTCGCCGCCCTTACCGATCACACGGCTCAACGAGCTGGAGAGCTTGGCTTCATTGTGGGTCGATACCAGACGGCCGGTAAACAGCAGACCCCAGGTCGCAGCGTTGACAAACAGAGAAGGGCTACGGCCTAAATGTGACTGCCAGTTACCGTTGCTGATTTTGTCGCGGATTAACGCGTCGCGAGTTGGTTTGTCAGGAATACGCAACAGCGCTTCCGCCAGGCACATCAACGCCACACCTTCTTGTGAAGAAAGCGAGAACTCTTGCAGCAGGCTTTGCACCATTCCGGCGCGGCCATTTGCACCTTTCTGGTGCCTCAGTGCGTTGGCAAGGTCGTAGGCCAGCTTGTGAGCAGCGCTGTCGGCAGGGGCGCTAAGGCGTGCCTGCTCCAGCAGCATGGCCACAGATTCTGGCTCCGGTCGGCGATAGGCCGCCGTGATAGCTGCGCGACTTACTGACTGTGGATGGATATGCTCGGCAAAGTCCAAAAATGGCTGATGTTCTACGACTAATGGCAGCGCCGCGTCTTCGTTGTCCGCGCCATTGTTAGCGGCTATCTCACCCAGACCAGCCCCCGTTTCCAACTGCTCCAGATAGGAATAGATAGCCTGTTTGATTAGCCAGTGCGGCGTGCGATCAATGCCTTGTGCGGCGATTTTAATTCTGTCACGTGTTGCTTCATCGAGCTTCACGCCCATCGTTGTTGTTGCCATTCCCAAGAACTCCATTAGTCAGTAGAACCTTCTATATTTTCGATACTATCTGCGATGTTGCAACTTTGTGCAACTTAGTTGAATGCAGGAAATGTGCCGACTTTAAAATTAGTGATCTAATTAACATTTTAATAACGGCATGGATATTGCTTAATCAATTCGTTGGTTGCACTAGGTGTAACTTTGTTGAAGGTAGTAGGCAAAAAAGATGCAACCCGGCGTCACAACTTTTGAATGAAAGAGTTGGCAGGATGTATACAAGACGTTAAAAGTCTTGGCCTATAACAAATGCTCCACTAGTATCCCCAGGCCGGAATCAGCGTGGGGACGCAAAAGGGAACAGGCGCTCGAAGATTTGCACGGCAACCCAAAAAATGCGGACAGGGTAACTTTGCGTTTTAAGGTGATATCAAATAATTAAAGCTACATACATGGAGAACTTGCATGACGATGAACACACCAATGTTGGTGACATTTTGTGTCTATATCTTTGGCATGATTTTAATAGGGCTAATCGCCTATTTGCGCACGAAAAACTTTGACGATTACATCCTCGGAGGCCGCAGCCTGGGCAGCGTAGTGACTGCGCTTTCAGCAGGGGCTTCGGACATGAGCGGCTGGTTGCTGATGGGCTTGCCGGGTGCCATTTTCGCTTCCGGGATTTCAGAGGGCTGGATTGCCGTCGGCCTGATAGTCGGTGCCTATTTCAACTGGAAACTGGTCGCCGGACGCCTGCGCGTGCATACCGAGGCGAATAACAATGCGCTAACGTTACCTGACTACTTCACTCATCGTTTTGAAGACAAAAGCAAACTGCTGCGAATCATCTCGGCGGTGGTTATCCTTATCTTCTTCACCATTTACTGTGCTTCCGGCGTGGTGGCGGGTGCCCGACTGTTTGAAAGCACCTTTGGACTGAGCTATGACACTGCGCTGTGGGCCGGTGCTGCAGCAACCATTCTCTATACCTTTATCGGCGGATTCCTGGCGATTAGCTGGACCGATACCGTTCAGGCTTCGTTGATGATTTTTGCGCTAATCCTTACCCCGGTGATCGTTATTCTGGCCGTGGGTGGCGTACATACCTCAATGATGGTGATTCATGCCAAAAATCCTGAATACACCGATGTGTTCAAAAATCTGGACTTTGTGGCGATTATTTCTCTGTTGGGCTGGGGCCTGGGTTACTTTGGGCAACCACACATCCTGGCGCGCTTTATGGCGGCCGATTCCCATCACACCATCAAGAATGCTCGTCGTATCAGCATGACCTGGATGATCCTTTGCCTGGTTGGCACCATGGCGGTGGGCTTCTTCGGTATTGCCTATTTCTCCTCCAATCCTGGCGAAGCCGGCAACGTGAGCCAGAACAGCGAGCGCGTATTTATCGAGTTGGCCAAGATTCTGTTTAATCCATGGATTGCCGGTATTCTGCTTTCAGCCATTCTTGCCGCAGTCATGAGTACGCTGAGCTGCCAGCTGTTGGTCTGTTCAAGCGCACTTACAGAAGATTTTTACAAAGCTTTCCTGCGCAAAGGGGCAAGCCAGAAAGAATTGGTATGGGTTGGTCGTTTGATGGTGCTGTTGATTGCCGTGATTGCCATTGCTTTGGCTGCTAATCCAAATAACAAAGTACTGGGTCTGGTGAGCTATGCATGGGCAGGATTTGGTGCTGCATTTGGTCCTGTTATCCTGATTTCACTGATCTGGTCGCGTATGACCCGCAATGGTGCGCTGGCTGGTATGATCGTTGGCGCAGTTACCGTGCTGGTGTGGAAACAGTTTGCCTGGTTTAATCTGTATGAAATCATCCCTGGATTTGCATTCGCAGCGATCGCCATTGTGGTGGTAAGCCTGATGGGCCGCAAACCTTCGGCATCGATTGAAAAACGTTTCAATGAAGCTGAAGCGGTTTACCGTACCGTTTAAGCAAATTTAAAACACTGTAAAAATTGCCTCCTCCGCCGTGGAGGAGGCAAGTTAATTAACGTTCAATCCTTTCGTGCCAGTACTTGGTAAATTCCTCTTCACCGTTCAGACTCACAACCATATCGCCACTGACGATAAAATGGGTCAAATCGCTGCGCATTTCCAGGGTGATTTCTGCCTCGATCCACCATCCTTCACGGCCCATCTTCATGGTTTGTGTCAGTAAATAGCGCGCCGATAGCGGATCTGCATTGGTGATCGTCAGCTCGCGTCGCAGATTGTGGTCAACCGTGGTGTCAATGTCATCAAAGCGATAAACCCCTTCGCCAAATACGCCGCCGACGCCGTTGGTGACTGAAGTCCAGCTGTCTTGCAGGAAGTCATAGTCCAGCGTGCGGTCAACGCGGCCTGCCGAAAGCACCGTTTGCGGAGTCGGCGCCGCCGTTTGCGGATGCGGATTCGGCCCGTCGATTGCCAAAGGTTGCGCACAAACCGGCAGCGACAATTTCGCCGTTTGCAGATCCAGCGTCAGTGTAGCCGCCTCGGCCATCGGCCATACCATTGGCCAGTAGGTGGTAGCGAGGGAAATACGCAGGCGGTGGCCGCTGGCAAAACGGTGCGCAATGCCATCGAGCTGCACGTTAACCTGCACCTTTTCACCGGCAACCAGCGGCACGGATTTATGCTGGCCCTGCAGATGACTGAGGTTCATCCAGCCGTGAGTGACGCGATTCACTGCGCCATCAGGGGCGACGTCTGACAGGCGCACGTAAAGCATGGCGGCCGGTTTGTCGGAGCTTAGCTCAACGCTGAACTCGGTAAATCCAAAGATTGAAAGCGGCTCGGCCAGCGGGGCGCTATCAAAGATTTCTGCCTGCCCGTCGTCAACCCTTTGGTCCGGCGGTGTCTCGCCCAGCACGCCCGCGCCCATCCATTCACCGGCCATCAGCCCGTGACTTTGTGGCGAACAAATCGACATTTGAGCCGGCTCTGTGGCGGATTGTTGATTAAGCTGCCCGCGGGAAAGCCACCAGTTTTCGACGCTGACATTACTGGCAGTACCGGCGTCAAAACCAACCCATTGACCTTTACTGGTTGGGCGTTGAGCCGACGGTGGCTGGCTGTCCTGCAACCAGGCCTGGATCATCGGCCCTTCAAGCACATCATTTTCTTGCTCTTTCAGCCAATGATCCCACCAGCGCAGCGCTTCTTGCAGGAAACCGATCGCCGGTTCCGGCGTGCCGTCCTGAGGATAAATATGTGCCCACGGGCCGATAATCGCCCGGCGCGGCACTTTGAGGTTGTCCATCAGGCGGAATATTGCGTTGCTGTAAGAGTCGGCCCAGCCGCCAATAGCCATGACCGGGCACTGGATGGCTGACCAGTCTTCGCATACCGATCCGTGCTGCCAGTAGCGGTCGCGCAGCGGATGCTCCATCCACAGCGCCGGAAAGAACGGCATGTTTTCCAGCCGGTGCAACCACTCGTTGTACCAGCCGTCGCCGACCAGCGCCGGATCGGCCGGGCGGCTCTGATAGGCCAGCATAATGCCGCCCCACCACAGATTGTCGTTGAGCAGGCAGCCACCTTTATAGTGGATGTCGTCGTTGTAGCGGTCGTCGGTCGAGCAGACAGTGATGATCGCTTTCAACGCATCAGGGCGACGGGCGGCAACTTGCAGCGAGTTAAAACCGCCCCAGGATTTGCCCATCATGCCAACTTTGCCGCTGCACCAAGGCTGAGAGGCGATCCAGTCGATCACTTCCAGCGCGTCGTCTTGTTCGAGCTGCAAGTATTCGTCGGCCAGCAGGCCATCCGATTCACCGCTGCCGCGCATATCCACCCGTACCACAGCATAGCCGTGACCAGAAAAATAGCCGTGCATCGGCTCATCGCGAGTCCGCGTGCCGTCGCGTTTGCGATAGGGGATGTATTCGAGGATCGCAGGCACCGGCTGCTGCGCGGCGCTGTCGGGTAACCATAAACGCACCGCGAGGCGAGTGCCGTCGCTGAGTTTCAACCACAGGTGTTCTATTTGTGTCACGCTGTGTGGGAAGTCGGTAATTATCTGTTTCATACTGCTCCGCTATACTGTTTTCCGTATCTTAAGCGACGTTTTTTGTCGTCACCTGACGTAAATCGAGGACTTCGTCCAGCCAGCCCGTGCGCAACTCCGGCACCGACGTCAGCAGCTTCTCGGTGTATTCATGCATCGGCGGGCTGAAGACTTTGTGAGTATCACCGCTGGCAACAATATTACCGCGATACATCACCGCAACCTGGTGGGCGATGCGCTTCACCGTGCCGAGATCGTGAGTGATAAACAGGTAAGAAAGGCCAAGTTGAGACTGCAACTTGCGCAGTAGATTCAATACTTCTTCAGCAACCAGCGGGTCCAGCGCCGAAGTGGCTTCGTCGCAGATGATCAAATCTGGATTGGCCGCCAGCGCCCGTGCAATACAAACCCGCTGTTTTTGTCCGCCGGATAGCTCGCCCGGAAAGCGGTCAATCAGTTTGAGAGGTAATTCAGTAACCTTCAGCAACTCCTCGACTCGCGCTCTGACCTGGCGTTTATTCAGCCCGAAATAAAAGGCGACTGGTCGGCCAATAATTTCCAGAATGGTCTGCCGAGGATTCAGCGCAACGTCAGGTAACTGGTAGATCATCTGTATGCGGCGCAGCGTCTCTTTATTTCTCTGCGCATACTTATGTGACAGGGTCACGCCATCAAAAGTCACTTTTCCGGCAGTGTCGGCAAGAAGGCCAACCAAGGCACGAGCCAGAGTACTCTTGCCGCTGCCGGACTCGCCAATGACCGCCAGCGTTTTACCACGCGCAAGTGAAAGATTGATATTCTCGACCACAGTTTTACCATTGTAACCGGTGCTGAGCTGTTCAATGGTCAACAGCGGCGCAGCGGATTCGGTAACCGTTTTCGCGACCTCTCCAGTCATACCGTGAACCCGCTCAGACACCAGTCGCTGGGTATATTCCTGCTGCGGCTGGTGCAAAATCGCCTCAGTGGTGCCGGTTTCGACTTCGCTGCCGTGACGTAGCACCATGATTCTATCGGCCAGTTGAGCGACTACTGCCAAGTCATGGGTGATATACAGCGCGGCAGTGTTGAACTCGCGCACCAGTTTTCGCAGCATGACCAGCACTTCAATTTGCGTGGTGACGTCCAGTGCGGTGGTGGGTTCGTCCATCACCAGCAAGTCGGGCTTGCATGACATCGCCATCGCCGCCATTGCCCGTTGCAACTGCCCGCCGGACAGCTGATGCGGATAGCGTTGGCCAATATTTTCCGGATCCGGCAGGTCTAGCGCGCGAAACAGGGTGATTGCCCATGCGCGGCTTTCTTGTTTGTTCATCAGGCCGTGGCGAATCGGACCTTCACAAACCTGTCGTTCAATGGTCAGCGCCGGATTAAATGCCGCCGCAGCACTCTGCGCCACGTAGGCCACCCGACGACCACGCCATTTTCTCTTCTCGTCCGAGGACAGAGCCAGCAGATTAGTGCCGTTGAGCCACACTTCACCGCTGCTGATGCGGCAGCCTTGACGCGCATAGCCCAGAGCCGCCAGTCCAATAGTCGATTTCCCGGCTCCAGATTCGCCAATCAGCCCGAGAACTTCACCGGGCGCAAGCTGTAGTGACACCGATTTAACCAGCGGCGAGCCGTCGAGGGTATCGACGCACAGGCCGCGAATGTCGAGAGTTTTAGTGGTCATACCTGATCTCCATGTGGCAGGCTGTTACGGGCCAGCAGCCAGTCAACGACCAGATTGACGCCAATCGTCAGCAGGGCAATCGCCGCCGCAGGATAAAGAGGCGCAAATTGTCCAAAGTTAATCGCCTGTGCATTGTCGCGCACCATGCTGCCCCAGTCGGCATACGGCGGTTGAATGCCCAGCCCCAGAAAGCTCAGGCCAGCGATAAACAGGAAGGTAAAGCAAAAACGCATACCAAATTCGGCCAGCAGCGGAGGAATGGCGTTGGGCAGGATTTCTTTCCTTAATACCCAAACCAGGCCTTCACCGCGCAGGCGAGCGGCCTCGACATACTCCTGACAAACGATCGCCTGCGCCACCAGACGCGCCAGACGAAATACGCGAGTGGCATCGAGCAGGGCGATAGTCATTACCAGCACTGGCACCGAGGTGCCCATCACCGATAACACCATCAGCGCGAAAATCAGCACCGGAATCGACATCAATGTATCCACAATGCGCGACAGGATTACGTCAACCCATTTGCCATAAATCGCCGCCGCAAAGCCAGTGATGATGCCGATAATAAAGGCGCTGAAAGTGATTACCAGGGCGATGGAAATCGTGGTGCGCGCGCCATACAAAATCCGCGACAGCATATCGCGCCCCAGACTGTCGGTACCCAATGGCGTATGCATAGAAGGCAGCAGCCAGATATCGCCGACCTGCTCGGTTTCCGTGTGGGGAGCCAGCCAGGGAGCAAAGAGTGCGCCAATCAGGTTGATAGCGATAATGACAATGCCTATCCAGGCAGAAATCGGTATGGCGCTAAAAGAAAGTTTTTTGTTCATGAATTAGCCGTTCCTTTCAACATTAGCGGGCGTGGCGCAGGCGCGGGTTACACCAGATGGCCAGCAGGTCGGCGGTGGTATTGAGCAGGATGTAAGTGCCACCAAACAGCAATCCACAGGCCTGTACCACGGGTAAGTCACGCTTGGTTACCGCATCTACCATGTACTGGCCAATGCCCGGATAAACAAACACCACCTCGACCAAAATCACGCCGACCACCAGATACGCCAGGTTGAACGCCACGACGTTGATAATCGGTGCCAGCGCATTGGGTAACGCGTGCTGAACCACGATGCGCCAGCGCGAGATACCTTTCAGCACCGCGCTTTCGATGTAGGGGCTGGACATCACCGCCGTTACCGAGGCGCGGGTCATGCGCAACATGTGCGCCAGCACCACTAAAGTCAGCGTCAGCATGGGCAGGGTACAAACGTATAACCGCTGTAAGAAGGTGGTGCTCGGGTCAACCATCGCCAGACTCGGGAACCAGGTCAGGCGAATGGCAAACAGGATCACCAGCACGTAGCCGACAAAAAACTCTGGCACCGAAATACTCAGCAAAGTGAGGGTGTTGGCAATGCGGTCAAAGATTGAATCGCGCCAGATAGCCGCCGCAATACCAAGTCCGACCGCCAGGGGAATCGCCACTAGCGCGGCATAGGCAGCCAGGAACAGTGTATTACCCAGACGCGGCAGCAGTTCGTCGCCAATCGGCTGACCGTTGGCCAGAGAATGCCCTAAATCACCGTGCATCAGTGACCAAAGCCAGTGCAGATAACGCAGCACGGGTGCCTGATCCAGCCCTAACTGTTGGCGTAATGCCGCCACATTGTCTGGCGTGGCGCTTTGACCGAGGATAGCAGTGGCAACATCGCCCGGTAGCATCTCGGTGCCAATAAAAATCAGCACCGATACCAACCACAGCGTGATAATTCCCAGCAGTACGCGATAAAAAATACGTTGGGTCATTACGCCTCCAGCCAGACGCGCTCAGCCAGTCGCCCACCCATAAAGTTAAACATTGGATGAGGCAAGAAGCCGCCGACTTTTTTGTTGCTGGCGTCGAGATAGTCGCCAAATAGCGGGATCATCGCGCCGCCGTCGTCACGGACAATACTTTGCAGTTCACCGTAAATCTCGGCGCGTTTGCTTTCATCGAGCAATGAGCGGGCCTGAATCAGCAGTGCATCAAACTTGTCGTTTTTCCAGTGCGTATCATTCCATTTCGCGGTGGACTGATAGGCGGTGGAGAACATCTGGTCGGCAGTAGGGCGGCCACCCCAGTAACCCATGCTAAAGGGGGCCTTCATCCAGACATCTTCCCAGTAGCTGTCGGCTGGCTGGCGTTTGATACTAATTTGTACGCCACCTTGTTGTGCTTCCTGCTGGTAAAGCGCAGCCGCATCCAATGCACCGGCAAAGGCGGCATCTGAGGAAGACAGTTCCAGTTTTAGCTCAGTAAGACCGGCTTTTTTCAGGTAGAACTTTGACTTGTCCGGATCAAATGTCCGTTGCTCAAGCTGATGATTGAAGAAGCGATCGGTTTTTGGGATCGGATGGTCGTTGCCCAGTTGGCCGTAGCCGCGCAGCACCGTGTCGAGGATCTTCTGACGATCGATACCTTCTTTAATCGCCATACGAATATTATTGTCGTTGAAAGGGGCGACACTGCAGTCCATCAGGAAGGTAAAGTGCTGGCCGCCGGATGAGCGAATAATGTTGAGCATCGGGCTGCGTTTAAGGAAATCGACGGTTTTGAAATCAATGCGGTTAATCGCATGAACCTGACCCGAAATCAGTGCATTGGTGCGCGCGGTCGGGTCATTAATCACTAACACTTCGACGGCATCTACGAAAGCGCGGTCCGGCTTCCAGTAGTTCGGATTACGTTTGAAATAGGAGCGCACGCCGGGCTGATATTGGTCGAAGATAAAGCCGCCAGTGCCAATCGGATGCAACCAGTCGGTGAAGCCCTCCGGTACCACCAGTAAATGATAATCGGCCATCAAATAAGGCAGGTCGGCATTGCCGCTTGCAAGGGTAACCAGAACCTGATTATCACCCTGCTTTTTAATGTCAGTAATGGAAGCAAGCTGGGTCTTGATTGCGCTGGTCGATTTATCGCCACGATGCAGGTTAATCGAGTAAATAATATCTTCGACCGTCAGCTTCTTGCCATTATGGAATGTCACGCCGTCTCTGACAGTAAATAGCCATTCGGTTGCACCGGGTTTTGCCTCCCAGGCTGAGAAAAGTTCTGGCACGGCTTTATTATTTTCATCAATTTCAATCAGGCCATTCATCAACATATATGCCTGATTCATTGGAACCCAATCACTAAGTATCAACGGACTCATGGTATCACTGGTGCTTCCGCCAGACATGCCAAGTTTTAATACGCCGCCCTTTTTAGGTGCAGCAAATGCATTTAATGGTGCAAAACCATAGGCGGTAGTAATTCCCACGGCGGCAGCGCTGGTAATAAAGCCACGACGGCTAATTTGAGCATTATGAATTAATTGGGACAGGTGCTTATCAGTCATTATCATCTCCCGGTTAAGTAAGCGGCATAGTCAATTTTATTATCTGCCTGAATGAGTTATATCAAAGTCGATACGAAATCATGTATGAGAATTTATCATGAGAGTATGCGAAAAATGCGCAGCAAGACAGCCTAAAAAGATTTAATTTGCCAGCAATGAATAGCAAGAAAAACGGAGTAGGGCATGGAATTGCACACGGCAGTCGGCTTAATTGGGGTGTTTTGCTATCTATTGGCTTATGCGCTGGTTCAAATGCGTAAACTAGCGGTTGATGCTGATCTTTATGCTTATCTTAATATAATCGGTGGCGTGTTCGGACTGTATTCATTGAGCCATGACTTTAATTTGGCTTCATGTATCTCACAGTCAATGTGGCTAATATTTACCTTGATTGGCATGAAATCGGCGAGAAAACGTCGGTTTAACGCTAAAACCAAGCTACCTCCTGTAGATCTTAATTAAATTAAGAGTATAAGCAAGCCGATGCTTATTATTAAATTGTGAGTTAAGTCGAAGAAATAATAATTATTTAAAAGGTCAAATACCCCGTGAAATTGTCTATGCGCGTTGTTTTATACTTTATTGCCCATTAATGACCGTGTTGGGCAATAATTAAACAGCGTGACGGCTGATATTTATCTTTATTCCGCATTTTGTTTTAGCCACTCGCTCACTTTACGGATAACCGGCCGCAGATATCTATCCTGCGGCACCAGCAGATAACATTTTCCGGCAGCGGCCAATTTCCCCTGATGCGCTGCAACAAGTTGCCCTGAGTTAATATAGTCCTGCACCAGCCCCTCCCAGCCTAATAATATTCCGTCACCCTGCACCGCGGCTTGAACCAGAAAAGGATAGTTATTAGCCCGCCAGGTCAGCCGTGGTGAAAAATGATTGACCCCCTGTGAATTAAACCAGTCGCGCCAACCGGTCCACTCTCGCTGCGGATCGTCCTGAATCAACAGGCGTTGGTTAAGGATTTCTTCAGCGCTAAGGTTTTCTGGCAGACTTTTCGCAAAGGCGGGGGAACACATTGGATAACAGATTTCATCAAACAGCGGCTCGGCGTGAAACCCTTCAGGCGCTTCACGCAGATAGAAAATCGCTAAATCAAATTCTGAGGTTTTGAGCGAAGAAAAACTGTCAGAAATCTTCAGGCGAATCTGTAAATCAGGCAGTAGTTGACGCAGCGCCGAGAGGCGAGAAGAGAGCCACAGGGATCCCATCGCGCTGGTGCAGGCCAGAGTCACCTGCGGTAACCCACTCCAGCCCATCACCTCGGCAGTAGAATGAGAGATCTCGGCCAGCGATTTGCGGATCTCTGCCGCAAAAGCTTCGCCGCGTGGCGTAAGACTGACCTGTCGCTGAGTGCGGGTAAAAAGCTTACAACCCAGCATCTCTTCAAGCTGCAATATTTGTCGACTGATGGCGCTTTGCGTCAGATTGAGCTCGTCCGCCGCGCGGGAAAAACTGCAATAGCGCGCCACGCATTCGAAGGCGACTAAGGTATTTAATGGCGGTAATGGCTCTATTTGCACCTGAACCTCTGACAAATCTATGGCGGCATTATCAATTTACATGCGCCCAGCATAGCGCAGAGTTTTGTCATTGCTCCATCAATTTAAAAGATTGAACTTAGCTAAAACCTAACAGGTTAAGCGAATCGTTAGAGTATGCATTGCGACGTATCTGCTATAAAAAGCCACAAATTTTTAACAATAGAAGGGTCTATGCCACTGACTAATGTGATTATTAATGAGAAGCCAGTTTTACCAAAGGCCTGTTGTCACAATGGCAGTCTTGTTAAGCAAGCTGCAGGAGTCGCTTACTTTAATCGGTTAAACAATGTAATGCTTTTACCGGCATCTTACGCTGCTGCTGTAGGGTCTTATTTATGGCAAACAGGATGGCAAGCGGGAGATAATGCATTTGAGCTGGTGACTGCGTTTATGGGCCAAGTACAGTCTCAAAGTGGGCATCCTGGCCTGGCTGAGTTTGCCTCGGCGGATAACCCGTTGATTAGCAGCCTGAGTTATGCGCTGAAACAACGCGGTTATACCCTGTCAACGCTGCAACTGTTGGGGCCTGCCGCCACTTTTTATCTGCTTTATCCATTGATCTCACGGCTTTTGCATCACGATATTAAACAATCCGAGCCGAGAGATCTGACCTTAAATTTAGCGAGATTACTTGCAGGCTGTTGTGAAGAACCCTTCGAGCGTGGCGAAAAAAGTGCTGCAACAGCAAACCTCACCTGGCAGAGTCAGCTGGGTGAAAATAATGGTGTTTCGCAGCCAGCAGAATACGAACTGTCTTTAGGATTACCCGCTACACGTCCGATGTTCGGCCCGAATACTGGCCAGCAATTATATCGACTGCCAGAGTTTTCCTCGGCTGTTTTTTTCGCCGACGGTCAAGATAGCCCGATGGCATTTTGCCCGGTGTTATCTGCTGATAACGTGACACAAATCATCGATAGTGGCGCATCCTCAGCGTTTTATCTGCGGGTACAAGCCCAGCAAAACAGGGTTATTTATGCCCTTAGCACCACCAACCATACCCTGAGTATTAACACCGATCCTCAGTCTGTGCCTGCGGTGGCGTTACCGTCTTCTTACTTAAGCGATCCGCTGCGTTTTTCCGAGGCAGCCTTGGCAATAGTGGAATCAAAAAACTCGCCATCGAACTTTTATTTAAAAGATCCACTGCGCTTTCCTGAAGTCGCCTCGGCAAAATTAGAAGCAAGAACAGTCCCGTGGAATAGCAGAGTTCGCAGAGGTGTAGTGCATGATGGGTTATTTGCCTTGGTACCGAACAATGTTATCAATAAACCTGTAGTTAAAACTGAGCTTAAATTAAGTCTACGCATTGTTGACCAGCCTTCATTAAGTACTGAAGACCAACTCTACCAGATGAATGTGCTTGATTCCGACGGTCTGCTGTATCCGCTTTTTGCTCCCCCTAACAGTTCTGTCGATTGTCTGAGTTGCCTGCCAACGCCCGCTGAGCCGGTGCGTGCCAGCAGTATGAAAGATATGATTGAAAAGGCATTTTTTTGGGTCAGCGAGCTGGGTTTGGTGCAAAAAATGCAGGCGGTTGAAAGATTTATGCAAGAAAAGCAAATATTTACTCCACAAGAATTCCCTGACCTTCGGAGTTCTGAATTAAAGAATATTGTCGCTTCCAGTGAATGGCTAGCCAGTCGCCATGAGCTAAGCCAAACCTTAGGCGTTTCTCATGCTGAAACAGACATTTTTCTGTCTAAGCTTTTTATCGCATCACCATTCGAACATAATGAAGAATTAAAAATGGCATTGACGGCTTCGCCGCTGGCAGAGGTGATGCTGGCGAAGGTGTTATTAACGTTACTTGATCAATATTTGCCTTCCACAATACAGCTGTTAAAGACCAGCAATTTTCATATGGCAACATTGATGAATCAGACCGAACCGGTAACTTATGCTCGATTAGAAGGCTATTTTCAGGCTATCCAGGATTCATTTATATCCAGAGTGACTCAGTCATTTCAGGATCCAACTGGCATTTTTCCCGAATATATTACGACACAAAAAATAATCCGACTTGCCTATTGGCATCAACAATTGATCGAATTCGATTATCCATTCATGTTGTTGCGTAAGAATCAAGAGCTAAGGAATGAAGTCTGTTTATCACCGGCTGGGATATTAATTAATCTGGGAGTCAGAAGGGTGGTGAATAGTGAAAATATCGCATCGATAAGCCGCCAACAGCTTATCAGGCTAGGTCATGATTTATTGCTCAACAGTTCATCTGATGCCTTAGTTGATCATTTTAGCCATCTTGAGTTGTTATTCACTAACGTTGCCGATAACCACGGGCGCGGCATTAAATACACTGCGGATCAGTTGAAACGACTGGGAGTATTGCTAATTCGGTTTATTGAAGCTAAACGTAAGCTGTCAGCGGCGCTGAAATCAGCAGCCGGCCATGATTCTCCAAGCGTGTTAGTTTTTCAACAGATTCGCTCTATCAAACAGCAACTTTACGCGCTGGCGCTTGAAAGTCTTAACGAAAGTGATCAACAGAGCATGATACGCAATCTACATGCGGTTAATGGTGTTGATTTACAGTTTGTTCGGCTTTCAAATACCCATGACAGCTCAGCTGTTGCTCGCCCGTATATCGGTTTTTTACTCACTTCACGTCGTCATGATGATAACGGAATTCCTCGGCTCGATAAGCACCACTATTTTATTTCATTAGTTCCAGTGCAAAGCGACACCAGCCAACCGTTGCTATTTACACTTGCCGACAGCCTGCCAGAGGATATTTCTGAACGAGAAGTCTTTTTTAATGGTCAGGGAAAGTCAGCGATGCTTGGACGCCTATCGGAAAATATGCTGGTACAAGCCTCACGTTATCAATTTCACCTGCAAAATGACGGCAGCTTGCATGTTGCTGTAAACATCAAGAATTGGTCTCAGATTGCCACCATTCTGGCTCGCGAGATTGTCACGCGGCAATTAGCGATGATAAGCTTGCCAGAAATATCATCACACACTGCACCGGAAAATCCTCCTCAACGTAAGTATGGGCGCGTTTATACCTGGTTTCGTCACCAAATTTCTCAGCTTATTTACCTGACTCCGTTGGGAAGTTGTAAAGATGCAGCTACCGATATAGTGCAGGGGCATATTGCTCCACTCATTATGGATGGCGCTTTTTGCCTTTACGCCTTTGCACCAGCGGGAAGTGAAGAAGAAGAGGGAATAAAGAGCGTCGCGAATGTAATTAAAAGAGTGTTAAAAAATGGATTGGCCGATACAGAGATTGTTGCTGAAGGAGAGCCGGTATTGTCACATCTGGATCGCTCCATAGTGGAGGCGGAACAGCAGTTGGACTCTGGTTTAGAAAAAACGTTACCCGTTAGCTATCATTACACTAAGAATGCCGAACTTTCCGCATTATTGACTTTACCAGCACCATTTGAATCTATCGCGGTCAATCCGCTACCTAAAGAGTATCAACCCGTGAATGTATGGCAGGACCCACTGCACGACGTGTTGTATTTTACCCTTACAATTAGTTCAGGTGAATTACGAGTTTACAGGCTAGATGAAATAAATCAGTTATTAATACATAATCCTTCCGATTTATTGCGTTCTTTAATTCAGCGCGAAACTCATTTTCGTGAAGTTCAATTACTTAAAAACACATTGAATACAGGCACTACACAACAGCTGCGCGTTGAAATATATCAGCAAGGGCGAATGCGTGATTTAGAGCATTATGCGCTGCAAAGCCTTACTGATATATCTGAACCTTTCACAGCAGTGACCGAGCATACCCAGAGCGGAACACGCTACTATCCTGGGATAAAACAGACCAGTACCGATAGCCTGTACTTGATAGCGCCAGTGGGTTTACCCGTCGATCGACAAGTAGTGATTGATGCAAGAAATAATGAGATTCATTACTGGCGCGATAACGTGATTTATTTTAAGCCAGTGACACGGGCGTCCCAATTAACAGTGGATGATGACGTTTATATCAATTTAGCCAATTCCTTAGAGAATGTTCCGCAGCATTGGACTCTGGACTCGATATGGGTTGAGCAGAAAACGGGTACAGGTATTGTCGTATCATGGAAGGATTCTCAGGGAGAATTATACTACCGGCGTCCTGATAATCAGGGAAAGTGGCTACTCTGGGACAGCAAGCATCGAGATATTTTCTGTCAGGTATTGTCACGGCCAAGGCGAAACGATCGTGCTAATACAGATTTAATCGCCGAGATATTTTCTCCGGCCCAGTGCGGTTATCTCCTCGTCCCAAAAGTGGATTCTCAAGAAAAAGCAGATGCTCTAGAGTATTTGAAGACAAAATTCATGAGTTTGGCTGAACCCATCATATTGGATAAGGTTGATTGCTCTGCGGCAGCTCAAATAATCTGTGTTGATTATAATGATATCTGGGAAACCATCCCACCAAAAATAAGAGAGTTCGTTATTAACGTTCGTGAATGGAATATCAATATTAGAGTATTTAATGATTTTGAATTAATTACAACAGCACTGGGTAATTATTCCCATGTCATTGATAAATCAATAAAACTAGATGATGGGGGTAAGCTGGTCAGGAGCAGGTTCATCTCTCGCGTGCAGGGTTTGCTTCAAGAATATGAAAAAATTAAAAAGACAGTGGTCACCGGGAAAATTTCGAAGGAGGAATTTAAGGAAGCTAAAAAATATTATTATGACACCTATATCGTGAGAAATTTAAAAGCTAATAGTTGGCTAAATCGACGGTTTGTAGGGCGGGGACGCGGTGGAAAAATTATTGGGGATTACATTATTAAAGCTGCAACGCCAGCTAAAATAATGAGAAACTATCCCTTTCTGCATGAAAGTATTACGCAAGCGCTGAGTCGGCTTAAAACGATGTCTTCCGAAATAGCCTTACAACTAAATACACCAAACTCAATTAAATTTTTAACTAAAAGCCTGGATCAGTTTTTTAATGGCAGTTTCACTCCTGCTCAAGTTGAGAACTTCAAAATTAAATTAAAACTTTACTTGGATAAAGTAAGTAAATTTAACATTAGCGACATTGTTGTTGTTGCGGATAGATTGGTGGAAGGAAAGCTAATTTCTGGTTGTTTAAAAACACCGATTGAGAAACTGATTTATGGTGATGGGGCTTATAGTTTTGTATATAATAGTGAAAACGACAAACGTGTTTACCTGCTTGATTATCTTACAGATCCGAACTTTATCGAATATTCATTATCACACGAGTTTGGGCATTTAACGTTTGAGGATATTAATTATGTTTTTCAGGAAGAGATTTATCTTAACTCAGGCTCTATTGTAAAGAATTTTAAGATCTCGGGGGCTGCTAAATTTGCTGCTCATTTAATGTCAAATAAAGCATTTTTTTTAGATTATATTTCTCGACATACTAAATATGCTATTGCCTTCTACCTCCATTTTTACGCACATACGAGAAACCCTATACATAAGCAAGCATTGCACCAACATTATGAGTATTTCCTTGATCGCCATAGCATCACATCAATTACTCGAGAGGATCAAGATTATATTAAAAAAAGAATAACACCGCTGGTGGAATATCTCTTTTCAGAGCCAAACATAAAACTTAACATGGCCTATTATAATTTGGATATTTTCTGTGGTTTATTCCACACCGTTTATGAAAATGCTATGGGGACACCGTTGCATACGGGGGACGAGCGTATTCGGCGAGAAACTGACCAACAGCAGGGCAAGTCAGTCAGTACATATTTTATGTCGCTGCTATTTTCAGCACTTTATCATAAGCATCTTATGGATCCGGATGCAGGTTTAGCTATTGAGTAATTGTTATTAATTGCTTCCAGTTGCAAGAAAGTAATACTTGAAAGCTTAATTAATGTAAATAAGCGAGTGTGGACATAAACAGAGATTAAATAATCGGATTATTAGTAGATTGTTACTGGCATAGGAAAAACACTTGCGCCAAAATTGCGACTTAAACCTGTCTGTAAATGTGCTCGGTGGAGAGTGAGTAACTTATGACCGTTAATCAATCACGCAGAAAATTGCTGATCTTTGGAATGGGCATGACAATAGCGTCGCCAAAGATATTTGCTGCACAAAAAATGTCGCTGCTTGATTTCAGATCAAACAGCGACAGCTTGCATATTACGCTGCCGGCTAATGACCCGCACGCTCGCGTATTTCGTCTGGAAAATCCCGAGCGTGTGGTTATTGACGTTTCAATGACCGCATTTCCAAGTTCATTGACTCATTCATTGGTGGTGGTGAAACAGAAATTCTCCTGGATAGCCAGTGCTAAAATTGCACACTTTACTCCGCAAACGGCGCGTGTTGTTTTAGAACTCAATCAGGCAGCTAAAATAAGTCATCAGAACAGCATCGATGGTTTAAAACAATTTAATGTTACCGTGGCTCATGGCGCGGTGGCTGCCATTCCAGCAGTTGCCGAGGCTATTTCTCCTGAAGCAGAGTCGCCGGTTCCGATTGAAAAGCCATTGGCCGAAAAGCCATTGCTGGTGATGATCGATCCCGGCCACGGCGGTAAAGATCCTGGCGCTATTGGTGGTAAGGGCACCTATGAAAAACACGTGGTGCTGGATATCGCCAAACATTTACAGCAGCAGCTGCAACGGCAATATAAAGTTCACGCGGTATTAACGCGTCAGGATGACGTATTTATTCCTCTCTACCACCGCGTTAATTTAGCTCACCAGCATGAAGCTGACCTGTTTGTATCAATTCACGCTGATGGTTTTACCAACGATCAGGTGTCTGGAGCGTCGGTTTTTGCACTTTCTGAACACGGGGCGGGCAGTGCCATGGCGCGCTATTTGTCGCAAAGTGAAAATAGCGTCGATGCTATCTATGACAATGATGTACAGACCAATGATGCCTACCTGAAACAGACTTTGTTTGATCTCGATCAGACTGAAACCATCAATCGCAGTCTGGATTTTGGCAAACATCTAGCGGCCAATATTGCTACCGTTCACCATATGCATAATCAACATATTGAGCAGGCGGGCTTTGTGGTGCTTAAATCGCCACGCATTCCTTCGGTGCTGGTGGAAACCTCGTTTATTACTAACCATCAAGAAGAAAAACTGCTGCAACAGCCGAGCTTTCAGCTAAAAATGGCTAAAGCTTTAGCGAGCGGTATCCATGGTTATTTAATCGAAGAACGCAAAGAAAATTTGATCGCTTAAAACGATCCTGGCGATCGTCGAAAGTTGGTTGTATAAAAAGCGTTCAATAGCTTTCTGAAAACTATCCGGAAAATTGCCGGATAGTTCGATCAAAAAAAGGATCCTTGATCCTATTGACTCCCGCAAATATTTTTTTTACATTCGAGTTAGACCGCTAGCGAAGTTTCCAGATATCGTTATACTGAAATTAACTAGCAGCAACTGCGGGGATAGCGAATGGTAAAGTCCATGTTTGGGCTAGGCGGTAAAAATAACGCTTCAACATTCTCCACTCGTTGTCCTGATTTATCAGCAGGCGAGGGTCAGACCTCCGACTCTCTTTTATCTACCGATGTTAGTTTTAAATTTTTCTCACTTTCCAAGACTTCTCAGCGACCACGTTCTTTAACTGACCTAAAACTCTCACTGAATGAACCCAACTCCTCCATTGGTTTTTTTACTGGCTTATTGACTGTCATGGTCAGTGGTTTGTCGATATCGACAATGCCTCCTCGTGAAAATAAATGGAGAAACAGGTTATTTAATAACCCTGGGACTTTATTTACCTCTTCACGTTATTCATTGGCTCAACTTGGTCTAAAAGGAGACCAAACCTAATCTGTATGTGAAACATAATCGTGCGGGCCTCAGGCCTATAGCGTTAAGTGAAACAAACTGTAAGGTGCCACTATGGGAAGACAAAAAGCAGTGATCCAGGCTCGTCGTGAAGCTAAACGTGTTATTAGACGTGACTCACGCAGTCACCGCCAACGTGAGGAAGAATCTGTGACCTCATTAGTACAAATGGGCGGTTTGGAATCTATCGGAATGGCTCGCGATTCACGCGATACTTCCGCTATCGAAGCGCGTACGGAAGCTCAAGGTCATTACTTATTAGCCATAGAGAATAAGCAGTTGATTTTTGCCACAGGTGAAGCTGGCTGCGGCAAGACGTTTATCAGCGCTGCGAAAGCGGCAGAGGCGTTAATTCACAAAGAAATAGATAGGATTATTGTTACTCGCCCGGTATTGCAGGCCGATGAAGATCTCGGTTTCCTGCCTGGTGATATCTCTGAGAAGTTTGCCCCTTACTTCCGGCCAGTTTACGACATTCTTGTGCGTCGCCTGGGTTCATCGTTCATGCAGTACTGTCTGCGACCGGAAATAGGAAAAGTAGAAATTGCGCCATTCGCCTACATGCGAGGGCGTACTTTTGAAAATGCAGTGGTTATTCTGGATGAAGCCCAGAACGTCACCGCCTCTCAGATGAAAATGTTTTTGACCCGTCTTGGTGAAAACGTGACGGTCATTGTTAACGGGGATATCACCCAGTGTGACTTACCGCGCGGTGTGGTATCAGGGCTTAGCGATGCATTATCTCGCTTCGAAGAAGACGAGATGGTCGGCATCATTCGCTTTAACAAAGAGGACTGTGTGCGTTCAGATTTGTGCCAACATGCGCTGAATGCCTATTCCTGAACCGTAACTTAACCCATCGAGTACCTAACTGGTCTCGGTAAATAAGCAAGGCCGCCAATTATGGCGGCCTTTGTTGTTTCTGCAGGCGGGTGTTTTCCTCATAGCCGTTAAATTAAAGCATGATAATCATCATATAAGCGCAGAACAGTGCCAGGTGAGCAGTACCATTAAGCACATTGGTGCGGCCAGTCGAGAAAGAAATCTGGCACAGGATAAGCACCGCCAACATGACGACAATGTTGGCCGGATCCAGGCTAAACATCAGCTGCTGGCCTGTTAGTGTTGCAATAATTGTCACCGCAGGGACGGTAAGAGAAATCGTTGCCAGCACCGAACCAAAAAACAGGTTCATGGCGCGCTGCACCTGATTTTTCAACACCGCTTTTAAAGCGCCAAGCCCCTCAGGCGAGAGGATCAGCAGCGCGACCAGAAAGCCGGTGAACTGTGCCGGAGCATGAAGCTCGGTCAGCAAGGTTTCCAGCGGGTTGGCGTTGAATTTGGTCACTGCAATGACCAGCACCAGATGCACCACCAGCCACAGCGCATGGGTCAGGCTTTTATGGGATGACGGCTTGCCGTGCGGCGTGTTTTCGTCTTCATCTTCATGTTCGTAGACAAACAGGCTTTGGTGCGTTTTGGTCTGAATCAACAGGAAAACCCCGTACATGGCGGCTGAAATTGCGGCCACAAACAGTGCCTGCAAGGTGGTGAAGTTACCGCCGGGCAAGGCGGCGGGCAACACCAATACGATGATTGCCAGCGGGAAAATCGCCATCAGATACTGCTTGATACCACCAAGATTGACATACTGAGTCGCGAATTTTCTGCCGCCAAGCAACAGGGCAACACCCACCAGGCCCGACGTCACAATCATGATGATCGAGAACAGCGTATCGCGCATTAGTGCCGGAGCGGCATCGCCGGTGGCCATGAGGGCCGAAATGAGGCTGACTTCAAGGATAACCACCGACAGGCTTAAAATCAGTGAGCCGTAAGGTTCGCCCAGTCGATGCGCCAGTACGTCTGCATGGCGCACAACGCTGAATGCACTGGCGAGAATACCCAGTAGCGCAATTAGGTTAATGCCGACCACAAAGCCGAAATTGCTGCTGTTGCCCCACAGCATCAAAACGATCAGCGCAATAATAGGAAAGACGAGAGAATACTCTTTGTGACGAGACTTTTGCTTGTGTTGGTCCTGAGCTGACACCATGGTGGGGATTTTCCTTATAAAAGATGCTCGGCGTGGAGGCAAAAAGTGAAAATAGCCCTCACAAAAGCAGGGTGTGGATCCTGTAGAGTGCGCGATACCTCTATAAAATATAACGGTAATTTCTGGTTACATTATAGCAGATAAAACATACAGAGTATAGGAAAAATGGTATTGGTGGGGTTTTTACAGCATAGCCCGTGTTTTTGTAACTTAATCAGGGATTTCTCAGGTTTAATAACATAAGTAGTTTAGTGGTAGTAAAATTAATGTCATTTATTTACAGTAAATTACCCGTTGTCAGGGTGATGTTTGCTGGTTTTAAAAAGTAAGTAAATTTACTTGCTTGTTAATCTACTTATTAAATGTCAAAAGCCACATTGACTGCAAAAGCCTTAATCTTCCTAAATCCGGCTATCTTCAAGCGTAGCAGCTAGACTTAGAGTTGAGGGTAAACTGCAAAACCAGAACATGGAGAAACTCTGATGCCTTATCAAAATCGCTCATCCCTGCCAGACTCGGTCAAACATGTGCTTCCTGCTCACGCGCAGGATATTTACAAGGAGGCGTATAACAGCGCCTGGGATGAATATAAGGATTCCAGCGATCGTCGGGGTGAAGAAAGCCGCGAAGAAACGGCGCATAAAGTTGCCTGGGCTGCAGTAAAGCACTCTTATAAAAAAGGGGATGATGACAAGTGGCATCCCAAATAAAGCCTTAATTAAAAGGATCCAGCATGCCGAATCAGCACGCTCCCCATGTAGTAACGGACGCCGGTACCGTAGCGGGAGATTGGGAAAACGGAATTGCATCTTTCAGAGGGATCCCTTTTGCAGCGCCGCCGATAGGTGAACTGCGCTGGCGGCCACCCCAGCCGCCGGAAAAATGGCACGGTATCAAACAAACTAATCGCTGGGGGCAATCTAGCTGGCAAAACCGAGATTACTGCATGGCGGTAGGCGGTGGCGATCCCGGCGTGTTCAGCGAAGACTGTCTTTATCTCAATGTCTGGACTGCTTCGCCTTTCGTGGGGGAAAAACGGCCCGTTATGGTGTGGATTCACGGCGGTGGCTATACCATTGGTTCTGGAGGACTTTCTCCTTATATAGGCGGTCCGCTGGCGTCACGCGGCGTGGTATTGGTGACCTTGAATTACCGCCTTGGACATCTGGGATTTTTCGCTCATCCTGCACTGGATGAAGAGTACCCGCCTGGTGAAATCGTTAATAATTTTGCCTTGCTGGATCAGATAGCGGCGCTGCAATGGGTGCAAAATAATATTTCGGCCTTTGGCGGTGACGCCGAAAATGTCACTATTTTTGGCGAATCCTCCGGGGCTCGTAGTGTGTTGTCACTGTTTTCATCACCACGCGCCAAAGGTTTCTTTCATAAAGGCATCGTACAAAGCGCCTATACCTTACCTGACACCAGTCGCTCGAAGGCGTTACGTCGCGGTAAAGCGTTGGCCGATCATTTTGGCCTGCAACAGGCCACGGCGGAGCAACTTCGCGCATTGCCACAGGACAGCTTTTGGCCGCTCAGCGGCAAACTTGGCGTCGCGCCAGTCCCTATTGCGGGTGACAGCGTGCTGCCAGAGCCGATGATCGCGGTGTTCACCGCTGGCAAACAGCATCCTTTGCCATTGATTATCGGTAGCAACAGCGATGAGGCCAGCGTGTTGAGTTACTTTGATATTAATGTGGCGGGGGTCGTGAGAAGGGTTAAACAGCAGCACCCGCTGGGATTAAGGCTGATTAAATGCCTTTATCCGGGAGTCAAAAATGACAAGGAACTGGGGCGACAGATTAGCCGCGACATGGCGTTTACCACCATGGGATATGTGGCGATGCTGGGCCAGCACAAAGCCGGAGCGCCGGGCTGGCGCTACTATTTTGACTATGTTTCGGAAAACGCGCGCGTGCAGTGCCCAAATGGCACCTGGCACGGCAGTGAAATTCCTTACGTAATGAATAATATGCATTTAATCGAGAAATCACAGGTTATCGGGGGCGGGTTTACCTCGGGTGATCAAGCCTTTGCCGAAAAGGTCAGTGAATACTGGCTGAATTTTGCCCGTCACGTTGCAGGCAAAAGCACCCATATCGAGGGCGATATACACTGGCCGGTCTGGCGTCCGCGTAAAGATAAAACGTTGCGCTTTGGTAATGAAGGCCAGGCTGTGCTCAAGGTCGAGGCGCGTTTTATGCGCTTACGATTAAAACTTTTCCGCCTGCTGATGACTAAACTCGTCAAGCTGGATTAACAATCGCTTGATGAATGGCGCGCCATTAGCGTTCGCTGGCAGTAATCAGCAAAAAACTATGCCGGAGGCAGCATGAAGTTAGGATTTGCCTGTAAATATTTTGATGCACAGCAGCATCAACCTTTCCCGTTTCGGGCGACCACGCGTAAAAGATTTTTGAGTCTGGATAATGAGCAAAGAATAAAGCTGATTTTTGAAATTTCGGCAACCAATTTAAATAACCTGTATCTGAATCTCAAACATTTGGCGACAGAATTACCGGCGTTGAGGATGATGAGAATCGGCAGCGATTTGCTTCCTTTATATACCGTGCCCGAGGCCAAGCCTTTATATCAGTCTTTTCTGGCTGATCTTTACCCGTTATTTGCCCGCTGTGGTGAAGTGGCGCGTGAAAACGACATTCGGCTGTCGTTTCATCCCGGACAATATACCGTACTGGCCTCGGATAACCCGGCGGTGGTCGAGCGGGCCATTGAAGACGTCGAATATCATACTCTGTGCGCCAGGCTGATGGGCTACGGCAAGACCTTTCAAGATTTTAAAATCAATATTCATATGAACGGCAGAGCCGGTTTCAGCGGATTTAAAGACGCTTTTATGCAGCTCAGTAACGAATCAAAGCGAATGCTGACGGTGGAAAACGACGAGATTTCCTGTTCACTTGATGACGTGCTGCAAGCTCGTGAGCTGTGCCCGATAGTGCTGGATATTCATCATCACTGGGTTAAAGAGAACGCCTTTATCCAGCCCGACGATCCGCGTATGGCGGCGATCAAAACGTCGTGGCGCGGCGTGCGGCCGGTAATGCACTACTCAATCTCTCAGGAAGGATTGATCCCTGAACAAGGCTATCCGGATCAGCAAACCTTAGGCGTTTCCAAGTCAAAACTCAGGGCGCATGCCGATTATTATTTTAACGACACCTTAAATGACTGGGCGCTGTCGTTTGTCGATTTTGACATTATGTGCGAAGTCAAAATGAAGAATCTCGCCCGTGACCGGCTCTATGCCTATTCATTGCAAAAGTAAATCGTCATTCCAAATTAAATCGCTGCCATAAACCTCTCTCTGGCACCATAGATTTTGCCCGCTGGCGCTAACACCGCGTGTCGTTGTGTGGTTTAACTGATAGCAGAAACTTCACAGTAACCAGACAGGTAACGGCATGGCTTGGGTTAATGACAATAAAATTGTGCAGTGGTCGCGTGAGGGTTATGAACTCAGCACCGACCGCCAGCGGCTAGATTTCGATAAAGTTTTCGATTTTATTTCCGTTCAATCCGACTGGGCCAGAGGCCTGCCGCGAGAAATTATCGAGCGGTCGATAGCCAATTCAATGGCGTTGGGACTTTATTATCAAGGGCAGCAGATTGGCTTTGCTCGCGTTGTCACCGATTTTTGCCGCCTTGCCTATGTGATGGATATTTTCATTGATGCCGATTTTCGCGGGCGCGGTCTCGGCACCTGGTTATCGGCGGTGGTGCGTAGCCATCCGGACCTTGTCAATGTGTCGAAATGGATGCTGACCACCCGTGATGCTCAGCCGGTATATCAGCGCGCTGGCTGGAATCTGGTTAAACAACCTGAAAGCATCATGGAGATTACTCGCGCCAACCCGGCAGGCCCAATCTCAATATCTCTTAACGAAACGCTTATCACCGTTAATCCCCTGACGGTAAAGGAACGCACGCAATGACTTACCGAATTGGCGTAGACATCGGCGGGTCGTTCACCGATTTCGCCGTGCTGGACGAGCGCGATAACAGTATTCGAACCCTGAAAGTGCTCTCTCGGCCCGATAGCCCCGGCAGTGAAATTACTACCGGACTGAGCCAGCTGCGCGACAGCTTCGGCATTGCGCCGCAGGAGGTTCATTATTTTACTCACGGCACCACTGTCGGGGTCAATGCGGTGATTCAGCGCAAAGGGGTCAGGCTGGCGCTGTTTACCACGCAGGCGTTTGAGGACGTGCTTGAACTGGCACGTTTAAAAATTCCGCACATTCATGACCTGTTTTCTCGTCGTCCCGACCCGTTGATTAGCCGCGATCGGGTGTTTGCCATTAAAGAACGTACCGACAGTCAGGGGCGTATTCTGCAAGCCGTAGATGCCGATTCAGTGATTGCCGCCGTCGAACAGGCGCGAGCGCTGGGCTGTGAAGGCATTGTGGTCGCGTTTCTGCACTCTTATCGCAATGGCAGCAACGAGGCGCGCGTTCGTGAGATGGTTGCCGAACTGGCGCCGGAAATGCTGACCTCCTGCTCTGCTGAAATCTGGCCGATTATTCGCGAATACGAACGCACCATCACTGCCACCATCAACGCCTACGTCCAGCCAAAGGTGATTAATTACCTTGGCGCTTTTGAAAAGGCGCTGGCGGAGATGGGCGTGCCGGTGCCACCGAGGATCACCAAATCCAACGGCGGCGTGATGAGCGTGACTCAAGCCAAGGCCGAATGTGTGCAGATGATCCTCTCTGGTACTGCCTCTGGAGTGATTGGTGCCGGATATATCGCCGACCAATGCGGTTTCGGCAAGCTGCTGAGTTTAGATATCGGCGGCACCAGCGCCGACGTGGCGGTGATCGTTGACGGCAGGCCGGAATACGGCAGCGGCGAAGTGATCGGCGAGTTTCAAATTTTTATTCCTTCCGTTTCAGTCACCTCAGTGGGACAGGGCGGCGGTTCGCTGGCGTGGATAGACCGGCTTGGCGTATTGCAGGTCGGGCCTGACAGCGCCGGATCGTTGCCTGGCCCGGTGTGTTACGGGCGCGGCGGCAAGCAGGCTACGGTGACTGATGCCTTTGCCGCCTGCGGATTATTAGGCCACGGCGCGTTGGGCTACAGTGCGGTGAGTGTTGACGTTGCAGCCGCGCGTGACGCAGTGAGTTTACTGGCTCGGCCGTTGGGAATTTCCATTGAAGAGACCGCCGAAACCATTATTCAGCTGGCGATATCCAGTATGTATACCGATACCAGTGGTTTAGTGTCGCGCTTTGGCATTGATCCGCGCGAATTCTACTTCCTGGCATTTGGCGGTGCGGGTCCGATGATGGGCTGCTATCTGGCCCGCGAACTGAACATGAAAGGCGTGGTGGTGCCACCGACGCCGGGCGTGCTCTCGGCACTGGGCGGGCTGGTGGCGGACCTGAAAAATGATTTTATCCGCACTCTGTACCGCGATTTAACTCTCGACTGCCTACAGGAAATCGCGCTCGCCGCAACGGCGCTGCAGCAGGATGCCGAGGGCTGGTTGCGGCGCGAACACGGTGCCGATTTACCTTATCGCCTGCAATTTTCGGCCGATATGCGCTATCGCGGTCAATCATTTGAAATTGAAGTGGCGCTGGAAAACGGCTGGCTGGCGGCGGGATTATCCCAGGCCGAGAGCCTTGCCGCCATCGGCGAGGCGTTTAACCAGCAGCATCTGAAAATTTTTGGTCACAGCGACGCGCAGGCCGCGATGCAAATAATCAACCTGCGTCTGGTTATCACTTCACCCACCGCGCGACCTGACCTGCAAAAACTGGCTCACAGTGACGCTCCGGTGGTTGCGCAATCGGTGGTCAGTGCCTGGGTGGACGGGGCTCGGCGCGACGTCATGGTCGTGCGCCGTGACCAATTACGGGCGGGTCAAAGGTTTAACGGACCGGCGATTATTGCTCAGGACGACTGTACTACCTGTGTGCCAACCGCGATGCAGGTCAACGTCGATAGTTTTGGCAATTTGATTATTACCCCATTTGAGGACTTCCAGCATGGCAATTGATGGACGCAATCTGCAAATATTGGCCAACTACTGCGCTGCTGCTGCCGATGCCATGGCCTTTACGCTGATGCGCACCGCGCATTCAACATTCGTTAAAGAAACCGAGGATTTTTCCTGCCAAATTGTCACTCGCGAGGGGCTGGCCTTCGCTTCTCCGCGCAGTTTTGGTGCACCTTGGTACAGCGGTATTGATTATGCGCCGGTTTTAGAACTGATCGACGACTATCAAGAGGGCGATATTTGCATTACCAATGACTCTTATGCTGGCAATGTGGCCACGCATTCGCCTGATATTCATATCTGGAAGCCGGTATTTTATCAGGGGCAGATTGCCTGTTTTGTGGTCGGACATATCCATAACACCGACGTTGGTGGTGCGGTGCCTGCTTCTTTGTCGCGATCGCTGACCGAGATAGTGCAGGAAGGGCTGCGCATACCGCCGTTAAAAATTATCTCTGGCGGCAAGTTGAATGAAGATGTGGCACGGATTATGCGCCTTAACGTTCGCGCGCCGGATCAAAACTGGGGGGATTTTAATGCCCAGATCGCCTCGGTTAATATCGGCGAACGCAAGGTTCAGGAGATTATTGCCCGCTTTGGCATTGAAGATTTCTTGCAGGGGGTCGAGGGTATTCTCGACTATGCCGAGCAGCAGGCGCGCAATATCATCGCGACTATTCCCGACGGAGAATATTTCTATGCCGATTACGCCGATGAAGATACTGATGGCGGTTATCCCTGCCGCATTGCGGTTACGCTGCGCGTTACGGGCGAAACCCTTGAACTGGACTACACTGGCAGCGATCCGCAGCTCACGTCATCACTGAATATGCCAACCGGCGGGCGTGAAAGGCATCCGCTGGCGCTGGTGGGCGTGACTTACGTGCTGTCGACGCTGGACAGCCGCCTACTGCTCAATGCCGGAACGCTGCGCCCGACGCGAGCTATTCTACCCAGCGGCACGGTGATGAACTGTGAAGAACCGGCGGCGGTTGGCATGCGTTCGCTGACCTGCGCGGTGTCGCAAATTGCCACGCTGGGGGCGTTTTCACTGGCAGTACCTGACCGGTTACCGGCCAACTCTCCTGGCGGTAACTCGATTGTGAATATTAGAACCGTGGACGCCCAAAGCCGGACCGTGGTGGCCTCGATTGGTCCCGTAGGCGGTGGCGCAGGTGGCACTCCGCGTCACGACGGCCCGGACGGCTCGGGCGGGCTCTCCGCCTTCCTCAAAAATACTCCAGTCGAAATCAACGAAGCCGAGGTGCCGATTCTGGTGCGCCGTTACGGCTTGCAGCCTGACAGCGGCGGCGCAGGGCGCTATCGCGGCGGCATGGCGACCGTGATGGAGTTTGAAATCACCGCGCCAAATACCGTCGTTACCGCGCGGAACCGTAATCGCTCAGTGTTTGCCTCGGCGGGTGCGGCGGGCGGTAATGCCGGTAAAAACTCGAGCTTCCAGACCAATCCCGGCAGCGCTGGGGAAGTGGAGCACGGCAATATTGACGTGATTAAATGCGGACCGGGTGACATCGTTAGGCTGATTGGCCCCGGTGCTGGCGGGTACGGCCCGGCGCGCGAGCGTTCACCACAAAGCGTACTGCGCGACGTGCAATGCGGTTTCGTGAGTCTGGAAGGCGCGCGCCGTGATTACGGCGTGGTTATCCACAATGGCGCAATCGATGCCTTTGAAACTGAAATTACCCGCAGCACCATGGCCGAAGCCGGCAACGAGCATTTCGATTACGGCACGGCGCGGCGCGAATTTGAACAGGTCTGGACTCGCCAGCGCTACAGTTTGCTGACCGAGTTTTTAGCCGCAATGCCCGTGGTGTGGCGACACTTCCTTAAGCATCAAGTGTTCGCAGCCGTTGCCGCGCAGGACAAACCGGCCGATGAACAGGCGATGACTCAACAGATGGCCGAAATATTGCATGGATTAGTGAATAAATTTCCGGCTATTGGCGGCCAACGACCCGCGTAATAGTCGCTGTAAGTTATTCAAGTGAGGACGGGCGCGGATGCTTAACTTATCGGTTGCCAATGCAATAGATCGCAAGTCGCAGGGTTCATTACAGTCAAAACTGCGCGAAAAAATTTCTGAGGCGATAGCTAAAGGGGATTACGAGCAGGGGCAAACTCTGCCATCCACTCGCATTATGGCCGAGCAGCTGAAGATATCTCGCAATACCGTGACGCTGGTCTACGAAGAGCTGGCGGCGGAAGGCGTCTTGATTTCCGAACACCGGCGCGGTTTTTACGTTGCGCCAGATGCCATGGCAAGGTTGCCACAAAGTCGGCCTGTGGAGGAGGTTTCGCCGTCGGTTGACTGGGACAGCAAGCTGGTTATCAATCCTGCCGCGATGGAGCACATTACTCATCCACAGGATTGGCGGAGCAAAAAATATACCTTTATGTACGGCCAGCATGACCGCTGGATCTTTCCAATCTCCAGCTGGCGAAAATGCAGCCGCGATTCGCTGTCACTGCATGATATGTATGACTGGACCGTGGATTATGTCGACGAAGATGACCCTGTATTGTTGGATGCGTTTCGCCGTCGCGTTTTGCCAAGGCGCGGATTTACGGCCCATACCCAGGAAGTGCTGGTTACCGTGGGCGCCCAGCATGCACTATTTTTGGCAATCCAATGTTTAATCCGCCCGGGAATGGTGGTTGGCATTGAGGACCCGTCGTACCCCGATGTACGTAACCTGATGATTTTCCACGGCGCAGTGCTTAAACCGCTGCCGGTCGATGAAGACGGGCTGATTATCGGCGATGCGCTGGTGGGTTGCGATATTCTTTACGTCACCCCAAGTCACCAGTCACCGACAACCGTGACGTTGTCACATTCTCGACGTCGTGAGCTGCTGCAAATGGCTAAAGATCACGACTTTATTATCATTGAGGATGATTACGACACTGAATCGCGATTTGGCCGTTTTCCTTCCAGCGCGTTGAAATCTGCCGATACAGATGGCCGCGTGGTGTATGTCACTAGCCTGTCAAAGCTGCTGTCGCCCGGCCTGCGAGTTGGATTTTTAGTCGGTCCGCTGCCGTTTATTCGACAGGCCCGCGCGCTGCGCAGGATGAGCATTCGTCACCCGGCGGCAAATAACCAGCGCACCGTCGCGCTGTTTCTGAAAGGGGGCTATTACGAGTCGCTTCTCAAGCGCTTTCACGAAGAATACGAACTGCGCTGGCATACCCTGCAACAGGCACTCAGGCAGTATATTCCGCTGGCCGAAGTGGCAAGTTCTGAAGGTGGCAGCTCGGTGTGGCTGCGCTTTCCCGAGGAGATCAATACTCGTGAGCTTTCGCAACGAGCTTACCAGAGAGACGTTTATATTCAGCCCGGTGAAAGCTATTTCTTACAGTCTGCCAATAAATTAACCTCGCGGCCAACTCACTACATGCGTATTGGTTTTTCATCAATCAAAGTGGAAGACATCGCCGACGGCATAGCTATCGTCGGCGATGTGGTAGATGAAATGCTGGCTGAATCAGCTCCCCAGCACAATCACGCGATCGGCTGAGGCAATCGTTGAAGGGCGGTGAGCAATGATTATGCGAGTCACTTTTAGCGCCGCAATCGAAGCATTGATATGAGCCTCGTTTTCGACATCAAGATGGCTGGTAGCTTCATCGAGGAACAAAATGCTCGGGCGGCGATACAGTGCCCGGGCAATCAGCAAACGCTGTTTTTGCCCACCGGACAGGCTGCCGCCCAGCTCGCTTATCAACGTTTCATAGCCCATTGGCATGGCTAAAATATCGTCATGAATATTCGCGCGGCGGGCGCATTCCAGCAGGTGCTCAGGCTCGTTTTGTTCCTCAAAGCTGGCAATGTTTTCGGCAATTGAACCGGCAAACAGCGTATCTTCCTGCAACACACAGGCAATACAGGCGCGGTAATTGTTTACGCCAACTTTGCTGATATCCATTCCGTTGAGTTTGACTTCTCCGGCGGTGGGCAACAACAGACCCGACAACAGCTTCATCAAGGTGGTTTTCCCAGTCCCCGACGGGCCGGTTATCGCCACGCTTTCGCCTGCCGTCACGCTAAGGTTGAGATTGTTAATCAGCGGGGCGGACAGCACATCGTACTGGAAGGATACATTTTGCACCTCCAGACCCGCGGCTTCACCCACGCGCAGCAGCGGGCGCTCAGGGATATAATGCTCTTCCTCGGTGAGAGCAATGTCTGCAATACGCTCGGAATGCAGCGACAGCATGCGCAGCTGTAGCACCATATCCAGCAGGTTGGCGGCGCGGTCTGAAAACTGCCCGCGATAGGTGTTAAACGCCACAAACAT
The DNA here is from genome assembly GCF_041200025.1 of Rouxiella sp. WC2420. Lineage (NCBI taxonomy): Bacteria > Pseudomonadati > Pseudomonadota > Gammaproteobacteria > Enterobacterales > Yersiniaceae > Rouxiella > Rouxiella sp. WC2420. The sequence goes on from NZ_CP165628.1 coordinate 2,346,831, forward strand.
ACCCAGCGTCATATGGCCGTCAATCACCTGACTCGCGCCGAGCCACAGCAGAGCAATTTGGTCGAGAGTCGCAATCAAAGTATTGCCGCCCTGAAACAGCATCTCGTAACGCGTTTTTCGCACCGTGGCGTTGGCGGTATCAATATTCATATTCAGCCAACGCTGCGCGCGGTTTGAGGAAAGCCCCAACGCTTTTAAGGTGCCCATGCCGTACAGCGTTTCCATAAAGTGCGAGCTGGCACGAGCATTTTTCACCAACTGCTCCTCGGCTATCTGGCGATAAGTTGGATAGGTTGCCAGGCGGAATAAACAGTAAAGGGTAGTGAAACCGAGGATAACCCACACCAGCCAGCCGCCGTACAGAATCATCATCACCAACAGTCCGACCGACATTATGCCGTCCATCAGGCTATTGACGACGTTGGAGGTCAGCGTGGTGCGCAAAGTGTCGAGTGAAACAAAGCGCGATTGAATGTCGCCGAGTTTACGTTTCTCAAAATAGGCCAGCGGCAGGGCAAGCAGGTGATCAAACAGGCGCGCTTTCCATTGCACGTCTATCAGAGTCGTCATTACCAGCTGAGTCCAGGATTTTAGAATACTGATGCCGGTGCGAAATATCACGAACAGCAGCAGGCCAAGACAGATAAGCGTGAGCAGGTTGGGGTCCTGCGCCGGGATCACATGGTCCATCACCAACTGCATACCGACCGGTAACAGCAGATTTACCGCCTCTATCATCAGCGAGAAACAAAACAGTTTGGTCAAGGTAGCAAAAATGCCGCTGACATTGCTCGCCATCTTGCGCAGATTGAGCCGGTTGGTGTTCTTTTTATGGCTAAAATTGGCATCTGGCCATAGCTCGAGCGCAACGCCGGTAAAGTGCGCCGAGACTTCCTGCAAGCCCAACACGCGCCGCCCGAACGCCGGATCATGCACCACAATTCGCCCGCGTTTGGCGGAGAGCAGCACCACAAAATGATTCATGTCCCAGTGCAAAATGCACGGCGTCTTAAGCTCGATAAGTTCGTCGATATCCAAACGTAGCGCACGAGATTTTAAATTCAGCTGCTGAGTCACCGCCATCAGGGTTTTCAGCGTGACGCCGCGAGTGGAAACGTCAAACTGCTGGCGCAGCGTGAGCAGGTCAGTCTGTAATCCGTGATAACCACAAATCATTGCCACACAGGCTAGCCCGCACTCAGCCGCTTCGGTCTGAATGATTTGTGGCACTCGGCGGCGAAAGCTGAAATGTAATTTTTGTACGAGTTCGTCTAACTGCGCTTTATTCATTATTCATTCACCGGTCCGGTAATACTTTTCTTCAAGCTGTAATAAGGGGAAAGCATCCATTGATATAGCGGGCGTTTTTCGAGGAACAGCGTGGATTCCGCCTGCATGCCGCTGGATAAAGCTAAAGGTTGTCCGTGCCAGCTAAGCGAGCCTTTATCAAGCGCTACAATGGCCTTGAAATAACTGCCATCGGTAACCTGATTCTGGCGAGGCGCACTCACATAGCCCGACATTTCTTTTGCCGTACTTGGCGCACTGGCGACCGAAATTATCTTTCCAGGGAATTGGCCATATTTTTGGAATGGGAACGCGGCGTAGCTGACATTAATTTTTTCGCCCAGTTGCACGTAAGGGCGGCTTGCATCAGGCAGCCAGGCAACCAGATAAAAGGCGTGTTCACTCTCTGGCACCAGCTGCACCAGGCTGTCACCGGTATTGACCATTTGGCCCGGCGTTACGCTCAGTGAAGAGATATTTCCTGCCGTCGGAGCAGTGATGATAATTAGATTTCTTGCATTAGCTTCGGCAAGATCGCGGTCCAGCGTTTGCTGTTGATAAAGCGATTGCGAGATCTGATTATCAAACTCGGCCGCTTTGGTCACTTTCTGACTTTGCAGATTGCTAATCTGGAGTGACTGCTGAATAACCTGTGCAGTAAGGCTTTGGAACGAACTCTGCTGCTGGTAATAAAGGTAGCGCTGGTTATTTAGCTGGTCGGTAGTAATCAGACCTTTTTTAAGCGACACATTATAAGAGTCAAGACTTTTGCCCATCGACTCTAACCCTTGCCTGGCGGAGGCGACCATTTTATTCAGGCCAATCTGTGCCTGCTGGTATTGCTCAAGCTGCTGCTGGAGATTATCTAACGTGGCCTGCTTATTATTTCGTTGCTGAGAGATAATGTTGTCCAACTGCAACTTCTGCTTATTGATAGCATCAAGCGTTGAGGTACTGACATTACCTGATTGTGAAATCTGGCTGACATCTATTTTATAAAGCGGAGTGCCGGCAGCGACCTGTTGTCCATTTTTAACCAGCAGTTTGGAAATGACACCTTGCTGAGGTGAGAACAGGTTAATCGTGTAGGGCTGGGTAATGACTTCGGCACTGACGTTAATTCGGCGAGTGTAGTTTGCAAACGTCAGAAATAGCAGCAGCAATACAAGGAATGTACTGGTTAAGGATAAAGTAATCCATAGTGGCCAGCCTTTAAGCAGTAGCGCTTTGCCTAGCCACTGAGTTTGTTGCTGAGTGGCAACTTCCTTACGGAAAAGTGCAGACATCAAAATACTCTGGTAGAAGCGATTAAATCACCTGCAGCCTGAACTGCAGGTGGAAGAATATCTCTTACTAGTTATTCAAAATGGCTTGAATATTGACGAGTAGGAGACAGACATATATTTATTTCAGATATTAAACCAGCTCTGAAACTGCAGCAGGAATACCCAGGTCGTTCAAAGCTGCGCCAACATCGGATACGGTGGTGCCAAGAATATTAGGAACAGTGCTAGTAACAACAGTTCCTACTGTACCTAATGCAACACCTACGGTGCTCGCAACATTACCCAACAGGCTTGACAGCAAACCGCCGCCCGCAACTTGCTCAACTTCGATAGTGTTTAGTTCTTTCATAATAATCTCCGAAATTAATAATAGATGCTTAACTACAGTCGCTGATTATTTCCTCATGCATCAGCAAGTAACCCCTTGCGACCTTGGATTCACTCTAAACTATCTAATTGAATTTGGCTTATTCTATCGTAAGAAAAGTTAAAAATTCTTTATAAATTTCAAATGGCGGTGTTTAAGCCTGATTATAAAGTTAATGCCACTCTTTTGACGGAAAACCCCGCCGCGTTCCTAGACCTTTCTTGTAGAGATAATACATTAATTTTACTTTATATTTCAATTATTAGATATCCATTTAGCTTAAGTAAATAAGCCATGAGCCAAAGGAGGTATTCTGCTGGTGATTTATTGAGCATTGGCGGCAGGGAACTATTGTAACTTTTTGTTAAAATTGAAATATTATTTCAGTTAGAAACTATTGTCTGGGTGTTTAGTAGAGCGACAAATCTACTACGGCAGATTGATGCAGTGGATGTTGCCAGGAGAAATACAGTTGGATTCGTATTGTATTAATAAGTGTAGGGAATTGATGGGTGATTCAGATATTAAAAATGCACGGGCAATCACACTTTTATTCAGACTGAATTTAAGCAGTGCAAGGCAGAGCAGTTCAATAAAATATTTAGTTGGGAGTATTGAGCGGAACTAATTTGGCCTTTTTGTTCCCCCAACAAAAGAAGCTGCAGGGGGAACAGTGTCATATGCTGGTAATAAAGCGTTGGCTTGCTGATTTACTAGTATATGACATCGATACAATTCTTAGAACAAAGCAGTCAGGATACCGTTAACACCTGTCGCAACGCTTGAAACGGCGTTAGGAATAGTCGTTTGAACCAGTTCATTAACCAGTGGGTTAACAGTGCTAGCGACTTCACCCAACAGGTCTGACACTAAACCGCCACCAGCAACCTGTTCAACTTCCATAGTATTGAGTTCTTTCATAGTAACCTCAGGTATAGTTAACAAAAGTTTAATTGTGATCCTGCAAACAATGTAAGGATTACGCTGTTTGGTTCTTTCCGACCACTCAATCACTCTAAACTATCTTCTTAAAATTGGCATATTATTTCGTTATAAAAGTTTTAAATTCTTTGTGGTTTGTAATTTATGGTTTTTTATTTTATCTATAATCAAATCATCAACGTATTGGTCGAAATGGCCGATCGGCCTCCTAGGGAGTGAATGTAATTTTTAACATTAATTAAATTTATATTTTATTTTTGTGATATCTATTTTACTTAAGTATATAAGTAGGGTGGGTGATTTTTGAGCAATCTGGTTGCATTCTGTGATCTAGGTCTGAAAAAAATATGTAACTCATTGTTAGTTATGAAATGTGGTTAGGCAGGAAGCTAAAATTACCGATAAAAGTGCAGAGTTGAGTTCGAGGGTAGTTTGGGCAGAATGTAGGCGAATAAGGCGCGCCTTGGTACAAACTTGCGCAGGAGGAAACTAAGACATAAAGATAATCCACCTGCTGGTTAAACAGCAGGTGGTCGACATAACCCATATCAGCTATTAATGGAGGTTTTAATAGCCAGTTAATTGAGTTGCATAATGCCGTTGCTACTAAATTTTAGGCCAAGGTTGAAAATAGGCTGGTAGCCGCTGTTTCAACACTGGTTAATGCATTCGGAACAGAGATTGCCAGCACTTGGTGTAATAATGGGTCCAAAGCACTAACAACATCATTCACTGCACTGATAGCTAAACCGCCGCCAGCAACTTGTTCAGTTTCAATAGAATTGAGTTCTTTCATCTCAGTCTCCAGGATTTTAAAAAATTGATATGCAATGGCTAATGGTTTCAACAGTAATTGACAGGTCACTGATGTTACTTAAGCAAGCAAGGCTGGGTTGCCAACGTGAGTCATAATATACGCAGGCGCGACTCTGTCTGCGTCTAAATGAAACAGCATCATTGGTCACAGGCAAATTAAGCGTATTTATTAAATGTCCAACCCTCGGTTTAGAAGGTGATTAACGATTTTAAAATACTGTCGACATCAATTTCTGCAAATTGTACGGTTTGTCCTACAACTGGGCTGATCGCGTTACTTATTGCGTCATTTGTGCTGCCCAGAACAGTTCCCAGCAGATCGGTGATAACGCCACCGGCCCCGGCAACTTGATCAATTTCAGTAACATTGAGTTCTTTCATGCCAGTCTCCAGGATTAGCGTATTTAATAAGCGTTAGACCTAGGATTTAAAAGGTGATTAACAACTTTAAAAGTCCATCGACATCATTGTCTAAAGATTGCACGGTTTGTCCTACCAATGGGCTAACAACATTACTTACAGCGCCAATAACAGTGCCCAATGTGTCGGTAAGAAAACCACCAGCACCTACAACTTGTTCAACTTCCATAGTGTCTAGAACTTTCATAATAACCTCGAGAAATTATCAATTAATACTGGATTAATATTTGAAAGGCAGCTGAGGTTAATTTTCAGCTTGCCGCATAGCTGCTCCTTGCAACTACGCATTTACTCTAAACGAAATGATTGAATTTAGGTTATTGTTTTGATAGAAAATAGTAAGATTCTTTACGTTTAGTTTAGTGCAGCTTATTATTCTGTTTTGAAAATTAAACACCAAGGATTTAGCGCCTAATTCAGATAAATTCCTATGCCTAAACCATGCGGGATAACATTAATTTTTCTTTATGTTTTTAAGTCATCAAGATTAATTGACGTAGAGACTTAATGATTTTGGTTGTTTTTTGATCGCTTGTATTTTGGGGTTTTTTTATTAAAAACTAAATGTGTAAATTTTTATTTAAATAAAATACTGATTATTACAAGTAGTGTTTTTTTATATCAATCGCCAAGAACAATGACGCGATCGGCAGAAGCGATGGTGGAAGGGCGGTGAGCAATAATTATACGAGTGATCTTCAATGCCGAAATGGCGGCATTAATGCGAGCTTCATTTTCTACATCTAAATGGCTGGTGGCTTCATCCAAAAACAGAATTCCAGGACGGCGATATAATGCTCGGGCAATCAGCAAACGCTGTTTTTGACCGCCTGAAAGGCTGCCGCCCAGCTCACTGATCAAGGTCTCATAACCCATGGGCATGCGCAGAATATCTTCGTGAATACTGCATCGTTGAGCACAATCCAGCAAATGCTCGGGTTCTCGCAGCTCTGCAAAGCCTGCAATATTTTCGGCAATGGAACCCGCGAACAGCGTATCGTCCTGCAACACACAGGCAATACAGGCGCGATAATTATTAACCCCTACCTTGCTGATATCCAAGCCGTTTAGTCGAATCTCTCCTGAAGTTGGCGGCAGCAGGCCGGACAGTAATTTCATCAGTGTTGTCTTGCCCTGGCCCGATGGACCAGTGATTGCCACACTCTCACCGGCTGCAACCGTCATAAACAGATTTTTAATCAGCGGTGCAGACATCACATCGTATTGAAATGAGACATCGTTAACTTCCAAGGCTGCCGCTTCCCCGGCCTGTAAAAGTGCGCGAGCAGGCAGGTTGTGTTCAACCTCGGTGAGGGCAATATCGGCAATACGTTCCGAGTGCAGCGATAGCATTCGCAGCTGCAACATCATATTCAGCAGGTTGGCCGCTCTTTCCGAAAACTGGCCACGATAGGTATTAAAAGCCACAAACATACCCAGCGTCATATGGCCATCGATTACCTGAGTTGCCCCCAGCCACAGCAGTAAAATTTGATCGAGGGTAGAGATTAAGGTGTTCCCACCCGCAAACAACATATCAAAACGGGTTTTTCTCACGTTGGCGTTGGCGGTATCAATGTTCATGTTCAGCCAGCGCTGGGCACGATTTGATGACAAACCCAGCGCCTTTAGGGTCCCCATGCCGTAAAGTGTTTCCATAAAATGCGAGCTGGCGCGGGCGGATTTGACCAGTTGTTCTTCAGAAATCTGCCGATAACGCGGGTAAGTGACCAGTCGAAACAGGCTATAAAGCACGGTAAATCCAAGAATAATCCACACCAGCCAACCGCCATAAAGCGCCATCATCATAATCAATCCCACGGACATAATACCGTCCATCAGGCTATTCACCAAATTGGTAGTCAGCGTGGTGCGCAGGGTATCGAGCGAGGTAAAACGGGATTGAATATCGCCGAGTTTGCGTTTCTCAAAATAAGAAACAGGCAACGCCAGCAAATGGTCAAACAGGCGGGCTTTCCACTGCACGTCAATCAATGTGCTCATGACCAGCTGGGTCCAGGACTTAAGAATGCTTATCCCGGTGCGGAAAAACACAAAAAACAACAGCCCCAGGCAGATGAGAGTCAGCAGATTGGCGTCCTGTGCAGGAATGACGTGGTCCATAACCAGTTGCATACCTACGGGTAACAATAAATTGACTGACTCAATCAATAATGAAAAACAAAATAGCTTGGTCAACGTGGCAAATAGCCCGCTAACGTTGCCAATCATTCTACGAAGATTCAGTCGGTTAAGCTTTTTATCCTGACTAAATTCGGCGTCTGGCCATAGCTCAAGCGCTACCCCAGTAAAGTGCGCCGAAACCTCCTGCATACTTAACGTGCGCTTGCCAAAAGCAGGATCGTGAACGAGGATCCTGCCTTTATTCGAGCGTATCAACACGACAAAATGGTTCATGTCCCAGTGCAAAATACAGGGGGTTTTCAGCGCGCTAATCTCCTTGATATCAACCTGTAAAGCCCGGGATTTCAGGTGCAATTGGCCGGTAATATTCATCAGCGTTTTTAAGGTCACGCCTCGTGTCGACACATCAAACTGCTGGCGAAGGCTAAGAAGATCGGTTTGCAATCCATAAAAGCCACAGACCATCGCCACGCAAGCCAACCCACATTCCGCCGCTTCAGTCTGGATAATTTGCGGTACTTTGCGACGAAAGCCGAAATGAAGTTTTTGCATTAGCGCCTTTAGCTCCAAATTATTCATTTTATCGGTCCCGAAATGCTGTTTTTGAGGCTGTAATAAGGTGCGAGCATCCACTGGTATAGCGGACGCTGCTCGAGAAACAGCGTTGTTTCGGCCTGCATGCCGCTAGTGAGAGCCAGATGTTGTTGATGCCAGGTGACCGATGCCGAATTAAGACCAATGATCGCTTTAAAATAGGAACCGGTGATGATTCCACTGCTGTTGCGTGGCGCGCTGAGATACTCTTTCATTTCTTGCGCAGTGCTGGGCGCATCGGCAACAGAAATGACCTTGCCGGGAAACTGGCCATATTTTTCTGCCGGAAAAGCCGCATAGCGAATATTGATCGTTTCTCCAAGGGTCACAAAAGGGCGGCTTTCATCGGGCAGCCAGGCGATTAGAAAAAAGACTTCATTATTTCCCGGCACCAGTTGCACCAGGCTGTCTCCGGCGTTGACCATTTGCCCCGGTGTCACGCTGAGAGATGAAATACTTCCCGCAGCGGGCGCGGTGATTAACAATAAGTTTTTAACGTTAGCTTCGGCTAATTCGCGGTCCAGTCCCTGCTGCTGATAGCGCGACTGTGAAATTTGATTATCAAAATCAGACGATTTCGTCACTTTGGCGCTTTGCAGACCGCTGATTTGCAATGACTGCTGTATCGCCTGTGCATGCAAATTTTGGTAGGAGCTTTGTTGTTGGTAATAGAGATAGCGCTGATTATTCAGCTGATCGGTATTAATTAACCCTTTGCGCAGCGAAATATTGTAGGAATCGAGAGTAATGCGCATGGCGTTTAAACCGTCTGCGGCAGATGCCACCATCTTGTTTAATCCTGTTTGCGCCTGTTGATATTGATCCAGTTGGTCTTGCAGATTAGATAAAGTGGCACGTTTATTATTTTCAAGCTGAGCAATAATATCGTCGAGCTGGTGCCGCTGTTTATTTATTGCCGCCAACGTGGTGGTGCTGGCATTACCCGTTTGCCCGACGCGGCTGAGATCCAGTTGATACAGCGGCGTGCCGGAAATGACCTGTTGGCCATTGCTGACAAACAGCTGTGAGATGACGCCTTGTTCAGGAGAAAACAGGTTTATTGTATGCGGCTCAGTAATCACTTCAGCCGTTACCGTGATACGCCTGGCATACTGGGCAAAAATCAGGAACATAATCAGGGCAATCATAAATGCGGCAGTCAGCAGCGCGGTGATCCACGGCGGCCAGCCCTTAAGCAATAAAGCTTTGCCTAACCACTGAGACTGTTTATTTTCGGCGACTTCCGGGCGGAATAATGGAGGCATATTTTAGTCTGACTGACATCAATGAAAGGAGCATTTAAATCGGCCTTCAATATATGAAGGCCGGGCGATATTTATGACCAATTAAGAGAAGCTCGGGCAAGGAATAAATGATCATTTATACTGCAATGAAATAAAGTGATTAAATTTGCATACAATACCTATATACTAAAAGCATAGGGGCCGATATTTTATTACCACTTTTTCCATAAGTAAGACTAGCCCCTATATATACCGTTCTTATAGAATTGCAGTGGCATCGGCGTAGAGTTGATCTATGTCTGTTACCACGTTGGTAGTTTCTGCTATTACATCTTTTGAAACATCATTAACAACCTTAGAGGCACCATCTCCACCATATCCACGACCTCCACGACTTTTACGTGCCCCGCCTGCAACCATTTCCAATTCATTCATATTGAGTTCTTTCATGATAACGATCTCCGGTTAGAACGTGGTGCCAACCCTTTCAGGCGTACCTTGCGGTCATCGAACAGATCATCTGTTTACCCAGGGTCTGATACAAACTTTAGATCAGGTCTTAAAAGATGCGAAAACTACGCGGGTTCTGGCATCGGCCGGTTTTTTAACGCGTTTTTTATAATAGAATCAGGGACGTTTAAATACATTGAGTCAATGTGACCTTATTTTGCCGTCGATTAAAGTAGTCCATTTAGACGTAACTCTTTAATTACCGCTCAAAGGCTCAGTAAATGCTTTAAATCTCCAATCTGCATTGTATTATGCTAATAAATCGATTTAGCGTCCTATTGTTGGTGTTGAATTTTAGTTAAGTTTGTAATTTATTGGTTTTAAATGCTATCGGTCTTAGGTTGAGGTGTTTTACCAGCCTTCAATCGTCAGGTTTTACTGCTGCAAGCCAATCTCGACATGAAATTTCCTTTCGCAAACCGATAACGCACATTCTGCTGTAGCCAACCGCGCATTCCCCACAAAAAATTCGCCATCGGCGGTAGAGTAAATCTATCGCTATTTACCGTGGCTATTGAAAGCCGCTCAACGCATTCGCATCTATCGGAGAGAATATGTCGCCATTACCTTTACAAGACGCAGCACTTTACCGCCAGCAAGGGTTTATTGCTGGAAGCTGGGTCGATGCAAACAGTAAGGAAACCATAGAGGTAGTGAATCCCTCGACGGCAGAAGTGATTGCCCGTGTTCCGGCAATGAATGAAGAAGATACTCGAGCAGCCATTACAGCCGCTGAAAACGTGCGCATCAGTTTTGCCGAAACGCCGGCAGCAGAACGTGCCGCGATGCTCGAAAAATGGTATCAGCTGATTTTGGACAACACTGAAGACTTGGCCGTATTAATGACGGCCGAGCAGGGCAAGTCACTGGAAGAGGCGCGCGGTGAAGTGCGCTACGGTGCCAGTTTTGTTAAATGGTTTGCCGAAGAGGCGCGACGTATTTATGGCGAAACTATTCCTGCACCTACTCGCGATCGCCGCATTTTGGTGTTGAAACAGCCGGTAGGTATTGCTGCTGCGATTACGCCGTGGAATTTTCCGATAGCGATGATCACTCGTAAATGTGCGCCCGCTATCGCCGCAGGTTGTCCGATTATTGTCAAACCTTCTGACCTGACGCCGCTTTGCGCGCTGGCGCTGGCCGAGCTGGCGTCGCGTGCGGGAATTCCCGCCGGTGTACTGCAAGTCGTGACCGGCATGCCGCAGGGTATCGGCGCAGAATTGACCAGCAATCCGCTGGTGCGCAAGCTGTCGTTTACCGGTTCCACCCGCGTCGGCCAATTGCTGATGCGCCAGTGTGCAGATTCTGTTAAGCGGCTGAGTTTTGAGTTAGGCGGCAATGCGCCGTTTATTGTCTTTGATGATGCGGATATCGAGTTGGCGATTGCTGGCGTGATGGTGAGTAAATTCCGCAATGGCGGCCAGACCTGTGTTTGTGCCAACCGCATTTTGGTACAGCGTGGTATCTACGACAAGTTTGCCGCACGATTGGTAGAAGAAACTAACAAACTGAAAGTTGGAGACGGTTTTGCGGCCGGAACGCAAATCGGACCGTTGATTAATAAAGCTGCGGTTGAAAAGGTCAATCGACATATCGATGATGCATTAAGCCAAGGCGCTCGTCTGCTGACCGGCGGTATCGCCGAAAGCGGTAATAATTTTGCCCAGCCTACGGTTCTGGCCGATGTCACCGCCAAGATGCTTATCGCCAATGAAGAAACTTTTGGTCCCGTTGCGCCATTATTTTGTTTTGATGATGAGCAGCAGGCGATTGATTTGGCCAATGCTACGCCATTTGGTTTAGCGGCCTATTTCTTTACCGAAAATTTACGTCGTTCATGGCGAGTCGCCGAGAAACTTGAATTTGGCATGGTAGGTTTGAATACCGGTTCTGTTTCTTTAGAAATAGCCCCATTCGGCGGGGTTAAACTCTCGGGAATAGGGCGCGAAGGGGCTAAGGCAGGTATCGAAGAATATTTAGAAATGAAGTCATTTCATATTGGCGGGCTGGATTAATTTCTAAAGTTAAATATTCCTCGATCAGCCGAAATTTTATCGTACTTAAGCCGATAAGCGGCTACCTCACAATAGGTAGCCGTTTTTTTTTGGAGTCGCGAATTTTTCTGCCATATCAATGACTCAAGACCTTTATCTGAGGTGCTTTCTAAGTGCAATGCTATTAAATCCATATTAAATAGTGGGTTAGGAAAATTGGCTTAATCACTCGTGGTTATTTTGGTGCATCAGTAACCGTGATATTCATCCTTTTGGTGCAAAAAACTGTTCTCTGGGGCTTCAGATAATATTTAAAAACGGATTTATGAACTTTTACCCTCTGCTACGGCATAAAACGTTTTTTGGACCACGGATTCCGCATTTTCCGTTTTTAATAATATGGCACGCTTTATGCTTATTAGTATCAGAGGAATTATTTATTGTGGCTTGCACGGCAGTCGGGGAAATTAATACGCGAACAAAGTATTAATTTTCTTCATAGAGTTGAATATGCAGATTTTGATCGATAAATAATCGTCAAAGCATTGCCTGCTTATTTAATGGTCGTTTTTATTGGCAAGTCATAAATATTTTCCGACCCTTTATCCGTATTGAATGAGGAATTGTTGATCATGTTGAGTTTTGATCCTGAAAAAGTGCCTTTACCTGCCGGGCACCTGATTGGCGGCAAAATCATCGCCGGTAACGGTGAACGTATCAGCGTTAACCGTCCGTCTGACGGGCAATTCCTTGGTGAAATCCCCGACGGCGACGCCGAGCTGGTTAATCTGGCAGTCACCAACGCCCATCAGTCCTGGCTGGAAAGTGGCTGGGGAACGCGCCCGCCGCGCGAACGCGGCAAAGTGCTGCGCCGCTGGGCCGACCTGATTGAGCAAAACGCCGTGACGCTGGGCCAGCTTGAGGCGATCAGCTCAACGCGTCCTATCTATGACGTGGTGAATCACGAAATCCCGTTCACTGCCGAAGCAATTCGTTTTTACGCCGAGTGTTGTGACAAATACAGCGGTGACGTGCTGCCGACTCGCGCTAACAGCCTCGGCATGTTGGTGCCGGAACCGTATGGCGTGATTGGCGCGATTACCCCATGGAATTTTCCGCTGTCGATGGCTTCGTGGAAATTAGGTCCGGCGCTGGCAGCAGGAAATGCCGTGGTGTTGAAACCTTCTGAATTGACGCCGTTTTCCAGCGTGATGTTAGCGGAACTGGCGATTGAGGCCGGGCTGCCAGCCGGGGTGCTGAACATTGTGCAGGGGCGCGGTTTGAGCTGCGGCAGCGCGTTAGTCAATCATCCGTTGGTGCGCAAAATTTCCTTTACCGGCTCGACGGCTACCGGCGCGCAAATCATGAGCCAGGCGGCGCTTAACGGCATGAAACCGGTCACTCTGGAACTGGGTGGCAAAAGCCCGCAGCTGGTGTTCGACGATGCCGGTGATATCGACGTGGTTGCCGGACGAATTTTCCGTGGCTTTACCGCCAACGGCGGACAGGCCTGCGTAGCCGGAACGCGTTTAGTGGTGCAGTCCGGCATTGCCGATGCGCTTGTCGCCAAACTGGTTGCACTTTGCGAAGGCGTCGAGGCGGGCAATACCTGGAACAGCGCTTGCCGCTATGCGCCAATCATCGACGCTCGTCAGGCAAACAAAATCCAATCCATTGTTCAAGCGGCTATCAACGAGGGCGCACAGCTGCTGGCCGGTGGCGAATTCTTCGCCAATACCGACGCCGGATATTTCTTCAAACCGACGCTGCTGGCCGGTGTTGGTGCCGAATCTGCCGCCGTGCAGGAAGAAATTTTTGGACCGGTGCTGACCATTCAAACCTTTGAAACTGAAGAACAGGGGCTAGCGCTGGCCGACCACGCGATTTACGGATTGGCTGCCGGAGTTCACACCTTGAATATCGACCGGGCGCTGCGTGCCATGCGTCGGCTGGCGGCCGGAACCGTTTGGATCAACCGCTACGGCCGTTCCGGAGACTTTATTATCCCAACCGGCGGTTTTAACGGGTCCGGTATTGGTAAAGATTTAGGCCGTCAGGCGTTCGAAGCCTGCCTGCGTTATAAAAGTGTACTGATTGATTTTTAATACTTTCTACTACTTTTCAACACACGAAAACACTATCGGAGAAGGGGATTATCATGGCGGTATTCAAACCTAAGTTCATTACTTTCGACTGCTACGGCACGCTGATTAATTTCGACATGGCCGGAGCGGCAAGCGCTATTTTTGCTGATCGCGTCAGCGCAGACCAGATGCTGGCATTCACCACCGATTTTGCGCGTTACCGCATGGATGAAGTGCTGGGCGCGTGGAAACCTTACGGCGACGTAGTTTGCCAGGCGATGGTTCGCACCTGCAAAAAATGGGGCGTGGAATATAAAGACAGCGATGGTGCCGGGATCATGGAAGCCTGTGCGACCTGGGGTCCTCATCCAGACGTGCCTGCCGGACTGGCGAAAGTCGCCAAAGAGTTCCCGCTGGTGCTGCTTTCCAACACCATGAACGACCTTATCACCCATCACGTACCGCGCCTTGGCGCACCTATCCACCGCGTATTTACCGCCGAGCAGGCACAGTCCTATAAGCCAAGAATGCGCGGCTTTGAATACATGCTCGATGAGCTGGGCTGTGGTCCGGAAGATATTCTGCACGTTTCTTCCAGCCTGCGTTATGACCTGATGACCTGCCACGATATGGGCATCAAAAACAAGGTTTGGGTGAACCGTGGGCACGATCCTGCCAACCCGGCTTATGGCTACACAGAAATCAAGGATATTGGCGGACTGCCGGGCGTCGTCGGGCTGTAAGTCGAATCGAGTTGTGAAGAATAGATAGAGCAAGGCAGGCGATACACAGATTAGTCACTGGATGAGGCACAGGCATGAAACTTGAATCATTTTGGCAGGCAACAGCACCGGTTTTCAGCGGCGCGGCAGCGGGAGAACTCCCGAAAAAGGCCGAGGTTGTGGTGGTCGGCGGTGGATTTACCGGGCTGTCGGCGGCCTATAACCTGGCGAAAGCCGGGGTCGATGTGGTGGTGCTGGAGGCCGGTGAGGTGCTGAGTCAGGCATCCGGTCGCAACGGCGGTCACTGCAACACTGGCGTCGCGCAGAACTTTGCCTCTCTGGTAGAAAGTATCGGCCTGGAACAAGCCTCTATTTATTACCATGCCTACACCGATGCCGTGGAATACGTGCAGTCGATTATTAAAGATGAAGCCATCGACTGCGATTTTATTCGCACCGGCAAACTCAAACTGGCCAGCAAGGCCAAGCATTTTCCTTCGCTGGTCAAGACCTATGAACTGCTAAAACGCACCGTCGACAGCAACGTCGAATTAATTGAAGCGGCGCATATCCGCAATGAAATCGGCTCCGACGCCTTCCACGGTGGCCTGCTGCAAAAAGGCGGCGGCCAGATGCACATGGGTAAGTTTGGCATCGGCCTGGCTCAGGCGGCAGTCGCCAGCGGCGCGGTTATCCATGCCCACACTGCGGTTACAGGCTTGCAGCAGATCGACGGCCATCGTTATCGAGTCAGCACCGCACGCGGCGAAATTGAAGCCGGGCGCGTCCTGCTGGCGACCGGCACCTCCGACAAAGGGCCTTTCTCCTGGTTCCAGCGTCGCATCGTGCCCGTAGGCAGCTTTATTATCGCCACCGCTCCGTTGACGCCAGCCCAGCTGAAGCAGGCGTTTATCAATAATCGCACCTATGTGACCTCACTCAATATTGGCAACTATTTCCGCACTACCGCTGATAACCGACTGATTTTCGGCGGCCGTGCGCGTTTCGCCATCAGCAGCCCAACTTCCGACGCGCGCAGCGGTGCAGTACTGAGATCGGGTCTGCGTGAATTGTTCCCGCAAATTGCCGATGTCGATATCGATTACTGCTGGGGCGGACTGGTGGATATGACCGCCGATCGCCTGCCGCGCGCCGGTGAACACGAGGGGCTGTTCTACTCGATGGGCTACAGCGGGCACGGCACGCAGATGTCGGTGTACATGGGCAAAGTGATGGCGGCATTGGTTACCGGCAAACCGGTCAGTAATCCTTGGCAGCGCAGCAATTGGGCCGCGATGCCTGGATACTTTGGCAAACCCTGGTTCTTGCCAGTGGCGGGCCTGTATTACAAAGCCAAAGACAAGGTTTCGTAAGTCAGCGGCAAAGCATAATTCATTAACATCCATGGCTTTTTTCGGTAAATACCGCATTCGGGGAGATTTCAATGAGTAAATTTCGTAAAGAATCAGGTCCAGCCACACCGAAGTCTGCTGCAACAGCGCTGAATTCTGGCCTGCCAGAGATCAACGTTTCACGTCGCGGCGTGATGAAAATGTTTTCAGCCGGTGCCGCACTAACCACCGGCATTATCAGCCTGCCAAACAGCGCCTGGGCTGCCGAAGCCACGCCGGTTAAAGGCGGAAAACTGCGCGCTGCGGCGGCTAACTCGTCCGCTGCCGATACGTTGGACCCTGCCAAGGGCAACAATAGCGGCGATTATATGCGCCAGTACATGTTTTACAGCGGTCTTACCGAGTTGGACACCAAGCTTGTCCCGCAGATGGGGCTGGCTGAATCCATCAGCAGCAGTGACGGTGTCACCTGGAGCATTAAACTGCGTCAGGGGGTGACCTTCCACGACGGTAAATCGTTGACCGCACAAGACGTGGTTTACTCGTTGTCGCGCCATAAAGATCCCGCCGTCGCCTCCACTGCCATCTCGTTGGCCAAACAGTTTACCAGCGTGAAAGCCGTGGGACTGATGGAAGTTGAAATCATACTCGCTCAGGCCAACTTCGACCTGCCGTCGATTCTGGGCACGCCAGCTTTCCTGATCCTGCAGGACGGCACTAAAGATTTCAGCAAAGCCATCGGCACCGGCCCCTATACCTGCAAGGAATTTTCCCCCGGCACCCGCACCGTGGGCGAGCGCAACAAGAATTTCTGGAAACCAGGCCTGCCGCATCTTGATGAAGTCGAGCTGCTGGGAGTGACCGATCAGGCCGGGCGCGTCAATGCGCTGCTCTCCGGTGAGCTACATTTTGTTTCGACTATCAGTTCCCGCGATGTAAAACGCATTAATGGTTCCGGTTCTTGTTCGGTGCTGGAAAGTAAATCCGGGATGTACAGCGATTTGATCCTGCGTCAGGACGCGGCGATCACCAGCAATCCTGATTTCGTCCTGGCGATGAAATATTTGCAACCTCGCGAGACCCTGCTGAAAACGGCGGTTCAGGGCTTTGGCACCGTAGCCAATGACCATCCGGTTCCACCTTGGCACCCGTATTTCAACAAGGACCTGCCGCAGCGCCCTAACGATCTCGACAAAGCCAGGTTTTACCTCAAGAAGTCAGGTCTGGTGAAGCCGAGTCTGGAAATCGTGACCACCGATAACATCGAAGGGGCGATTGAAGGCGCGCAGTTCCTGCAACAGTTGGGATCACAGGTCGGTATGAACCTGAAAGTGCGTCGCGTGCCTTATGACGGTTACTGGTCGCAACACTGGATGAAACACCCGATTTCCTACGGCTCGGTCAACCCGCGTCCGACGCTGGACCTGCTGTTTAGCCAGTTTTATAAATCCGACGCGCCGTGGAACGAGTCCGGCTGGAAAAATGCCCAGTTTGATCAGCTGGTTACTGCGGCACGCGGTGAGCGCGATCAGGCTAAGCGCAAGCAGATGTACGGCGATATGCAAGAACTGGTCTATAACCACTGCGGAACCATTATTCCGTTGTTTATCAGTTCATTGGATGGTTACAGCAACAAGGTCAAAGGGGTAGAGTCTTATCCGTCGGGCATGATGATGGGCTATCGCTTCACTGAGCTTGTCTGGCTATCAGCATAATCCGGAGGTAGTCATGAATCAGCTTATCCTGTTACTTATTCTTCGTCGTATTGGTTCGGGCATTTTGACGCTGTTTATCGTTTCGGCGCTGGTGTTTATTATCACCAGCATGTTGCCGGGCGATGCGGCACAGCAGCTGCTGGGACAGGCGGCCACGCCGGAAACGGTTGCCGCTCTGCGTAAAGAGCTAGGCCTGAATCTGCCGATTTGGCAGCGCTATTTTGAGTGGCTCGGCGGCATGTTGCACGGCGATTTTGGAACGTCGTTTGCCAACAATATGCCGGTCACCAAACTGGTCGCCCAGCGTATTCCCGCCACTTTTGAGCTGGCCGGGATTACCACGCTGGTGTCAGTGCCGCTGGCATTGATTATCGGCATTACGGCGGCGATGAAACGGGGTTCGCTGATTGACCGCATACTGGTGGTAGGCACCATGTCGGTGGTGGCCGTGCCAGAATTCCTGGTGGCAACTGTCTCGGTAATGGTGTTTGCGGTGCATCTGCACTGGTTCCCGGCGATGTCGCTGGGTTCCACCAATCAGGATTTTCTTGGTTACCTGCAGGCCTATGCGCTGCCGGTATTTACCCTGTGCTGCGTGCTGGTGGCGCAAATGGCGCGCATGACACGTTCAGCGATTATTAACCAGCTCGACAGTTCTTATCTTGAAATGACGCTGCTCAAGGGCGTCCGCCCGCTGCGCGCCGTGTTGCGCCACGCCTTGCCCAACGCCGTAGGGCCGATTGCCAATGCTATCTCGCTGAGCCTTTCCTACCTGTTTGGCGGCGTCATTATTATCGAAACTATTTTCAGCTATCCAGGGCTTGCCAGTCAGATGGTCGATGCGGTGAGCAACCGCGACCTGCCCATCGTGCAGCTGTGCGTGATGCTGTTCAGCGGCTGTTATCTTCTGCTGCTGTTGATGGCCGATATCGCCACCATTGCCTTTAATCCGAAGCTGAAACAATAAGTTATTTACCAGAGGGGACTCAGTGATGCGTAGAACTGTCATGGTGTTAAAAACGACTCTGAACTTCTGGCGTTCGTTATCCACCACCGGCCGCGTTGGCCTGGTGATTTCTCTATTTTGGCTATGCATGGCGCTGTTTGGCGGCTGGCTTGCGCCGTACAGCATAGAAGATATTGCCGGTGGCGGTATTAACGAAGGTTTTAGTCGCGCCTTCCTGCTCGGCACGGATTATCTCGGGCGCGACATGCTGACCCGCGTGCTTTACGGCGCGCGTTACTCGATTGGACTGGCACTTTCCGCTGCAATTCTGGCCAGCGTACTTGGCACCGTGCTCGCGTTGCTCGCCGCAATGTCAGGTAAATGGATCGAAGAACTTTTAGGCCGTATCAATGACGCGATGCTGATTATGCCCGGCAAGATCATGGCGCTGCTGATGGTGGCGGTGTTCGGCTCTTCACTGCCGATGCTGATCCTCACCGCGGTAATCAGCTATTGGCCCGGCGCTTTTCGTATCGCCTACGCCATGGCCTCCAATCTGCGTTCGATGGAATACGTGCAGGCGGCGCATCTGCGTGGAGAAAGCAAAGTCTATATCGCGCTAACCGACGTGCTGCCCAATATGCTGCACCCGATGCTCACCGATTTTGGCCTGCGCTTTGTCTATATCGTGCTGCTGCTCAGCGGCCTGAGTTTTCTGGGTTTGGGCGTGCAACCGCCTTACGCCGACTGGGGCACGCTGGTGCACGAAAACCTGCAGGCGCTGTTTGACGGCTCGCCGTCGGTGCTGGTTCCGGCCGTGGCGATTGCCAGTCTCACTATTGGCGTGAACTTGTTTATTGACAGCCTGCAGTCTCGGCGCGTGATTCGACTCGAACTGGAAGAGGAGGCGGCATGAATACATTTCCCATTAATTCACAGCCGGGTATCAAGGATATGACACAGGCCACGCAGAATCAGGCTCCGGTGGTGGTTAACGTCAGCCAGCTTGAGGTACAGGCGAAAAACGACAGCGACGAGATAATGACTCTCGTTTCAGACATCAGTTTCGAAGTCCGCAAGGGCGAAGTATTGGCGCTGATTGGCGAGTCCGGTTCCGGCAAAACCACTATCGCGCTGGCGCTAATGGGCTATGCGCGTCACGGATGTAAAATAAGTCACGGCCAGCTAGACATTGTGGGCACGGACGTGACGAAACTTTCGTCGCGCCAGCTTAGCGAGTTTCGCGGTTCGAAAGTGGCCTATATTGCACAAAGCGCAGCGGCCTCGTTTAATCCGGCCATGAGACTAATGGATCAGGTCATCGAACCGGTGTTGATTCATCACACCATGAAACGCGCCGAGGCCGAGAAAAAAGCCGTTGACCTGTTCCGTGAGATGGCACTGCCGTCGCCGGAAACCATCGGCAATCGCTATCCGCATCAGGTTTCGGGCGGGCAGCTACAGCGCGTGATGGCCGCAATGGCGCTGATTGGCGATCCTGAAGTCGTGATTCTTGACGAGCCAACTACCGCGCTGGATGTGACCACTCAGCTTGAAGTGCTGAAAACTTTTCGTCGCGTAGTCAAGCAACGCGGCACCACGGCGATTTACGTCAGCCACGATTTAGCGGTAGTGGCGCAGATGGCCGACAAGATTCTGGTGTTATTAAAAGGCCAGATTGCCGAATACGGCACCACGGAAGCACTGCTGCAACGACCAGAATCGCCTTATACCCGCAGTTTGCTTGCCGCCGCGCAGCATAAACCGCGCGTTAGCCCATGGCAGCCGGAAGAGGCTCCGGTTAAATGTTTGCTGGAAGTCCGTGAACTTTCTGCCGGTTATGGTCCATTGGATGCCAACGGCAAGCCAAAAATCAGCATCCTGCAAGACATTAATTTCAAACTTTATCCCGGACAGGCGATCGGCATTATTGGTGAATCCGGTTCCGGCAAAACGACGTTGGCGCGAGCAATTGCCGGCATGATTGCTCCGAGCGAAGGTTATATTCTTTTTAACGACAGTTATCTGAAAGGCGATATGTCAGCTCGCAGTCCTGACGAGCTGCGCCGCGTGCAGTTTGTATTCCAGATGGCCGATACCGCGCTAAACCCGAGCCAGACTATCGCGACTATCCTGAAACGCCCGCTGGTGTTTTTCCACGGCCTGCGCGGCAAGGCGCTGGATGCTCGACTGAAACAACTGCTGGATCTCGTCCGTTTGCCACACAGCATTCTGCATCGCAAACCTTCAGGACTGTCGGGCGGTCAAAAGCAGCGCGTCAATCTGGCGCGCGCGCTGGCGGCAGAGCCTGATCTGATACTTTGTGACGAGGTCACTTCTGCGCTGGATTCCGTAGTCGCTGCTGCCGTTTTGGATCTTATTTCCGAACTGCGCCGCGAGCTGAATGTTTCGTTCCTGTTTATTAGCCATGATTTGCACGCTGTGCGCTCGGTTTGCGACGATATCATCGTGGTTAATAACGGCAAAATTGCGACCCAGGTCAGCCGTGAAGATTACGATAAAACCTCTAGCAGCCTTTACTACGAGCGGCTGAAAAGAGCGGTGCCGGAGCTGCGTCAGGGTTGGCTTGAGGAGCAGGACGCCGAGCAGGCAGAATAAGCGATGTAAATTTGTTCAATATTACGCTTGAAAGTGGGCAGTAAATAACTTCTATTGAATTAATCCTTTGCACCAAGTTATACGATTTATAAGGAACAGCAGTCGATGCCAGCACCGATCAGGTTTGTACAAGACAGTCATTTATTTCCCGATGCAGTTGACGTGGTGGTTATTGGCGGAGGCATTGCCGGTGCTGCTACCGCTTACGAACTGGCGCGCAAGGGCGTTTCGGTGGTTTTACTCGAGAAAGGCCTGATTGGCGCGGAGCAGTCGAGCCGCAACTGGGGCTGGTGCCGCCAGCAGAATCGCGATGAGCGCGAGTTACCGCTCTCGATCCACGCGCTGCAACGTTGGAAAGAATTAAAACAGGAAACAGGCGAAGAGCTGGGTTTCCGCAACACCGGCCTGGTGTATGCGACCAAAAAGCAGGAAGAGATTGACGCCTGGGAAAAATGGGGCCAGATGGCGAAAAATTACGGCATGCATAGCGAAATTCTTACCGCTGCGCGGGCCAAAGAGCTGACGGCGGGCAGCGTATCGACCTGGCTCGGCGGCGTATATTCCCCGACTGACGGCCACGCCGAACCTTCACTTGCCGCACCGGGTCTGGCAATTGCCGCCCAAAAGCTCGGCGCACTGGTGTTTCAGTATTGCGCCGTGCGCGGGCTGGATGTTTCGGCCGGTCGGGTTAGCGGCGTGTGGACCGAACGCGGGCTGATTCGCGCCAGCTCTGTGGTGGTGGCGGGCGGGGCGTGGAGCTCAATGTTCTGTCGTCGCCACGGCATTGACCTGCCGCTGGGCAACGTGATTGGCACTGCGATGCGCACCGCGCCTATCGAACAGGTGATCAAGATGCCGCTGTATACCGAAGGTTTCGCCTGCCGCCCGCAGCTCGACGGTAGCTACACGCTGTCAGTTTCTGGACGTGGAAGGGTGGCCATCGGTCCACAAGGTTTGCGTTATGCCAAGAAGTTTTATCCGACCTTTCAGGCGCGGCGAAAAAATCTCAAAGTACATTTCAGTCCCGGCGCGTTTATCGAAGGCCCGGAAGCCATGGGGTCATGGGAATTTGATGGCCGATCGCCATTTGAAAAAGTGCGCGTGCTTGACCCTGAGCCGGACCACGCCATGGTTAAAGAGGGCATCGAAGCCATGCGCCGCGAATATCCGGCGCTGGGCGCAGTAAAAGTGGTGCAGTCGTGGGGCGGGATGATAGACAGCACGCCGGACGCAGTGCCGGTGATTTCCAGCGTTGATAAACTGCCAGGACTGTTTATTTCAGCCGGATACAGCGCACACGGTTTCGGCATTGGTCCGGGCGCGGGCAGTCTGATGTCTGATTTGGTAACCGGCAGCGCGCCAGTGGTTGACCCTGCGCCTTTCCGCCTTGACCGCTTCAGCGACGGCAGTGATATCAAAAAACCGGGGATGATGTAAATGACTGAGCAGTGTGCGAAAATTTTGCCAGAAATTATTTTACGTGAAATGACGGCCGCTGATTTAACGGCGTGCCACGGATTATCTCAGGCGGTGTCCTGGTCGCATCGTCTCGAAGACTGGCAGCTTGCTTTTCACTGTGGCAAAGGCTGGGTAGCCGAGTCCGCCGGTCAAGTGTTGGGCAGCGCGATTTACTGGCGGTGGGGCAGCGAGTCCGCGACGCTGGGACTGGTTATTGTCAGCCCAGACTGTCAGGGGCGCGGAGTGGGCAAAGCATTGCTTAACACTCTTATCGGTAAGCTTGACGGCAGCAAAATTCGCCTGCACGCCACGCCTGAAGGCAAGCCGTTGTATGAGAAGCTCGGTTTTGTCACCACGGGCGGTATTCGCCAGCAGCAGAGCCGCGAACTGCCTGTAATTACTGCTCCAGAGCTGGAAAATAACTGCCGTTTTCGCCCATTGGGCGTGGAGGATGTCAATACGTTGAGCGAGCTGGATACGTTGTCGAGCGGCATGCGGCGTCCGGCGCTCTATCAGGCGCTGTTGGACCCGCAGAGCCCGTTCTGCATGGAAAAAGGCCTGCTGTTGACGCGCGACGACAAGCCCGCCGGTTTCGCGCTGCTGCGCAAGTTTGGCCGTGGCTATAATATCGGGCCCGTGATTGCCGCCAGCCTTGACGATGCCAAGGCGTTGATCCAACAGCTGTTGAGTGAAAGCAACGGGAAATTCATGCGCCTTGACGTCGAGGCCGAGTCCGGGTTGGCAGAGTGGCTGGAAACACTGGGATTACCCTGTGTTGACCGCCCAACCACGATGTACAAAGACGGCCATCCTCCTGTTTCCGCCGAGGGTTGGTGCAACTTCGTGCTGGCAACGCAGGCGCTGGCCTAAGGCTAAGTTCGGGAGCAAACGTGAAAACCCTTCTCTATAAATCGGACCCTGCACGCGGCAAAGTATGGCAAAAAATTCTGGCAGAAATTGCGCCGGAATATCGTTTTATTCAGTGGAATGATTTGGATTTCAGCGACGGCGATCCTGCAATTTTCGCTGAGGTCGATTTTCTGGTGTCTTGGATACCGCCGGAAAACCTGGCAGATCGTTTTCCAAATTTGAAAGTTTTATTCTCGGTAGCTGCCGGTGTCGATCATTTTGATTTACGCCAGTTGCCTGCGTCTTTGCCGGTGGTGAGAATGGTCGAACCCGGCCTGACGCAGGGCATGGTGGAGTATGTTACTTTTGCCGCCCTGGCGCTGCATCGCGATATTCCACAGTATTTACAGCAGCAAAAACAGCAGCTTTGGCAGAGTCATCCGGTGCTCGGCGCCGCTAAACGACGCATTGGCGTTTTAGGGCTGGGCGAATTGGGTCAGGCTACACTTAAGATGCTGAATAATTTCGGCTTTGAGTGCCACGGCTGGAGCCGTTCCGGCAATGCGCCTGAAGGAGTGACGGGCTGGGCGGGCGTCGAGCAACTGGGTGAATTTTTGTCGCACAGTGATATTCTGGTTTGCCTACTGCCGCTGACCGAGCAAACGCGCGGAACGCTTAATGCCGAGCTGTTTGCTCAACTGCCAAAAGGGGCTGGCCTGATTCAGGTGGGGCGCGGACAACAGCTGGTCGCCGAAGATTTGCTCGTCGCACTGGATAGCGGGCAGTTGCGCGCGGCGGTGCTCGACGTTTTCGATCCCGAACCCTTACCGGCGGGAGAGGCGCTGTGGCAGCATCCGCAAGTGTGGATCACGCCGCATATCGCCAGTCAGACTCAGCCAGAAACCGCAGTGACCGCGCTGCTGGCCAATCTGCAGCGGTTTGCGCAAGGACAGCCAATGCATGGTGAAATAGATAAAACCAAGGGGTATTGATATGAGCAGTATTGCCGCCACTGGCGACGAATCATTAATCGCAGAAATACTTTCCCGACTGACTGATATTCGCCGCGATTTGCACGCCCATCCCGAGCTGGGATTCGAGGTTCATCGCACCGCAAAAGTGGTGGCAGAATTTTTGCGTGAATTGGGTATTGAAGTGCATGAAGGCATCGGCCAAACCGGCGTGGTGGGCGTATTACGCAAGGGAACCGGGGGTAAAAGCGTTGGGCTGCGTGCCGATATGGACGCGTTGCCGATTGTCGAGCAAGGCACGCCGGACTATATCAGCCAGAATCCCGGCGTCATGCACGCTTGCGGCCATGACGGACATACCACCATGCTGCTCGGCGCGGCGTGGCTATTATCTAAAACCGCTGATTTTGACGGCACGGTAAACTTTATCTTCCAGCCCGCCGAAGAGGGGCAGGCCGGGGCTAAAGCGATGATCGATGACGGATTATTTCGCCGCTTCCCCTGTGACAGCGTATTTGCGGTACACAACTGGCCAGAACTGGCAGAGGGCGTAGCGCAGACACGTTCAGGGCCAATTATGGCGGCAGCTGACCGGTTTGATATTCGCGTTTTCGGCGGAGGCGGTCACGCGGCGCAGCCTCACCTGTCACCAGATACGATGCTGGCGACCAGCGAGCTGGTGGTGCAGCTGAATACTATCGTTTCGCGCTGCATCGACCCGACTGATCCGGCGTTGCTGACTGTTACGCAGGTGCAGGGCGGATTCTCGCATAACATGATCCCGGCGGAAGCCAAAATTACCGGCACGGTGCGCAGTTTTGACCTGCGCGCGCAGGACATTATCGAAGCCAGCCTGCGCCGTATCGCAGAACACGTTCCCGCCGCGCACGGCCTCGACGCCGACGTGAAATATCACCGCTACTATCCGGCGACCATCAATACACCGGCAGAAGCCGAAGTTGCGCTAAAAGCCGCCCGCGCTGCCGGACTGGATGCCAGCGTGGCCCCAAAACCGGCGCTGACATCGGAAGATTTCTCGTTTATGTTGCAGGAAAAACCGGGCGCTTATCTGTGGCTTGGACAGGGCGACGGCAGCGCGAAACCACTCGCCCCGCTGCATCACCCGCGCTATGACTTCAATGACAACATCATTACTCACGGCGTGCGCTGGTTTGCCGAGGTAGTCAGGTGTCAATTGGGGGCTTAATCTCTCGAATTTCCCGTTTTACTATCAGTTTAATCCGGCAGCATGAGTTGCCGGTTTTACTGTTGAACTCTCTGCTTGATTCTCGTTCGCCGCCTCCTCAGTAATCCGGTTTACTCAATTCACTTTAAAAGCGTCGTAAATTCAAAGCTCTTCTGTCAAAAACGCCTATTTTGTTAAAATTATAACATTTTGACATCAGCGGTATTAACTCGTTAAGCCCCGTACAACGTAATCTCAAGAGTGGGATTGATGTCACGCATTTAACATTCAACCGCTGTTATTGTTATTTCTACAACATTTATAGATTTAATTTTACAGGGGAGATGTGATGGAAATTGCCGTCATTGGTTCAAACATGGTTGATCTGATTACTTACACCAATTCGATGCCTAAAGCCGGAGAGACGCTGGAAGCGCCGGACTTCGCGCTGGGCTGTGGGGGAAAGGGGGCCAATCAGGCCGTCGCCGCTGCCAAACTGGGTGCCAAAGTCATGATGGTCAGCAAGGTAGGTGAAGATTTATTTGCTGAAAATACGGTAAAAAATCTGCAGCAATTTGGCATTGATACGCGCTACGTCACGGTCGCAGCGGGAACTTCCAGCGGCGTAGCGCCAATTTTTGTCGACGACCAGTCGCAAAACCGCATTTTGATTATCAAAGGGGCAAACGCAAAGCTGGCTCCGGCTGATATTGATGCCGCCGCCGAGGCGCTAAAAGCCTGCCGTCTTATCGTCTTGCAGTTGGAAATCCCGCTGCCGACGGTGTATTACGCCATCGATTTTGCCCGCAGGCATGGCATTCCCGTGATCCTCAATCCGGCACCTGCGGTCGCCGACCTTGATATCGACTATGCCTGCCAGTGCGAGTTCTTTATGCCCAATGAAACCGAGCTGGAGATCCTCACCGGTTTACCCACGGCGACGGAAGAAGAAGTGCTAAGGGCAGGGCGTATGCTGCTGGGACGCGGCTTGAAAAACTTGATTATTACTCTGGGCAACCGTGGTTCGGTGTGGATGCAAGGTGATCAAATTCATCGTGTCAGCCCAACTCCGGTGCAGGCGGTGGATACCAGTGGCGCGGGCGATGCCTTCATTGGCTGCTTCGCCCATTACCTGGTCAAAGATGGCGATATTGCCGCAGCCATGCAGTCGGCTTCCGCCTATGCCGCCTGCAGCGTTACCCAACGGGGAACTCAGCTGTCATACCCCGATGCCGATACTTTTCATGGTTTTCTCACTGCTAACTGAGGATTCATCATGCACCAGAACATCATTCAACAACCCGATGGCTATTTGAACAAGACGCCACTGCTGCAGTTTATTCTGCTGTCTTGCCTGTTCCCGCTGTGGGGATGCGCCGCCAGCCTCAATGATATTTTGATCACCCAGTTTAAAAGTGTTTTCGAGCTTAGTGACTTTGCCAGCGCGCTGGTGCAAAGCGCGTTCTACGGCGGCTATTTTCTGATTGCCATCCCGGCTTCGCTGGTTATCCGCAGCAGTAGCTACAAGATTGCTATCTTGCTTGGGCTGGCGCTGTACATTGTCGGCTGCGTGCTGTTTTACCCGGCTTCACACATGGCGACTTACACCATGTTTCTGGCGGCAATTTTTGCGATTGCCATCGGCCTGAGCTTTCTTGAAACCGCGGCCAACACTTACAGTTCAATGATTGGTCACCGCGATTACGCCACGCTGCGCCTGAACATCAGTCAGACTTTCTACCCGGTTGGCGCGCTGATGGGCATTGTGCTGGGTAAATATCTGGTGTTTCAGGACGGTGATAGCCTGCACAGCCAGATGGCAGGTCTCAACGCAGAACAGTTGCATCAGTTTCGCCTGACGATGCTGGAGCATACGCTGGCACCTTACAAATATCTGGTGATGGTTCTGGTTGTGGTCATGGTGTTGTTCCTGATGACGCGTTATCCGCGCTGCAAGCCGAAGAGTGCCGAGAAAAAGCTGCCGAGTCTGGGGGAAACCTTCAGTTATCTGGCGAAAAATCGTCACTTTAAACGCGGCATTATTACTCAGTTTATCTATGTCGGCATGCAGGTTGCCGTGTGGTCATTCACCATTCGTCTCGCCCTGAATCTGGGGGCAGTTAACGAGCGCCATGCCTCCAACTTTATGATTTATAGCTTTATCTGCTTCTTTATCGGCAAGTTTGTCGCCAACTTCCTGATGACCCGTTTCCGCGCCGAAAAAGTGCTGATTGCTTATTCGATCATCGGCGTCGCCACGCTGCTTTATGTGATGTTTGTACCCAACTTCACGGCAGTCTATGCGGCAGTCTTCGTCAGCGTGCTCTTCGGACCCTGCTGGGCGACCATTTATGCCGGCACGCTGTCGACCGTTGATAATAAATACACAGAAGTAGCAGGCGCATTTATCGTGATGGCTATCGTTGGTGCCGCTTTTGTACCTGCATTACAGGGACTGGTTTCTGACCGCACCGGCTCTATGCAGCTGGCGTTTGGCGTATCGCTGCTGTGCTTCGCCTGGGTCGGTTTTTACTTCTGGGGCGAGCTGCGTCATAAAAAACAGCCCGCAACCCAGGGAAATCTGGCCGGGGAAGCACAATGAAAACCACTATACCGTTGACCACGGCAATGTTTACCGACACGCCGCGGGTGTTGTTGACTAACGATAAATTTAAGGTCGAGCTATTTCGATATCCTAGTGGAATTGAAGCCGTAAAGCTGAACAATAGCCGTGGAACCGTGACTGTGTTGCCGTATTACGGGCAGATTGTCTGGGATGCCACCTTTGATGGTCGTTCATTGACTATGGGTAGCGGCTTTAAGCAGCCACTGACCGGTAAAGATATTGTCGATACTTACGGCTGTTTTGCCTTTCACTCAGGCTTGCTGGCTAATGGATGTCCGGCTGCGGAAGATACTCATCCCTTGCACGGCGAAATGGCCTGCGCTCGCATGGACAGCGCCTGGCTGGAACTCGACGAACAGGGTGTTTCACTGCGCGGCGAAGTGGAATATATCAAAGGTTTTGGGCACCATTATCGGGCTAATCCGGCAGTCACTCTATTGGCGGACCGGCCCCGGCTGTGTATCGACATGGCGGTGACTAATCTTTCAGGCAATGCGATGCCGCTTCAGTATATGTGTCATATGAACTATGCCTGGGTGGCCGACGGCGTGTTTGCCCAAACGATTCCTGACGAGGCTTTCAGGCTGCGGACCTCAATTCCGGGACACGTCCACCCAACCCCGAAATGGCTTGATTATACCCGCGGGCTTGAGGCGGAACCGACCCGCTTTGATGGGATGAATCGTCCGGAAATGTGCGATCCTGAAATTGTTTTTTTTGCCGATAACCTGCCGCAATATGGCGAAAAGGTCAGTTTCAGTATTTCCTCGCCATTAGGCTATGGTTTCAGCACGCTGTTTGATACTCGGCAGTTCAGTCACGCCACGCGTTGGATATTGAATAATGCCGATCAGCAGGTTGCGGCATTCGTTCTGCCTGCCACCTGTCGCCCGGAAGGCTTTCTTGCAGCGCAGCAAGCAGGGACTTTGCTGCAATTGGCCGCCGGTGAATCGCGCTTATTTAGCGTGGAAACCGGCATGATTGAGATTTAAAGATACCTCCTGCGCTGTCAGCGCCTAATTACCGCATGATATTTTTTCTGAACCGTCATTACGGCACGAAATAAAGCGGTGTATTGAGATACTGATTCAAATTCTGACAGCGCCCGAATTAACCGGATGAGGTATAGCAATGCACAATGTATTAAGCACACAACCTGTGACTGAAGATGATATCGACTGGCTTGCGCTGCGTGAACAACATGTTCCACGCGGAGTAGTGACAGCACATAGCCTGGTGGTCGCCAAGGCCAAAGGCTCGGAAGTGTGGAGTGACGACGGTCGTCGCTATCTCGATTTTGTAGGCGGCATCGGCGTATTAAACGTTGGGCACAATCATCCTGAAGTAGTTAAAGCCGTTCAGCGTCAGCTGGAAAATGTTTCTCACGCCTGTTTCCAGGTCGTGGCTTATCCTCCATATATTGAATTGGCAAAACGCTTAAATAAATTAGTTGGCAAAGGCGAGCATTATAAGTCAGTGCTGTTTACCTCGGGTGCCGAGGCGGTAGAAAATGCCGTGAAGATCGCCCGTTCTTATACTAATCGTTCCGGCGTGATTGTATTTGACGGCGCGTTCCACGGTCGAACGTTATTAGGTTGTGCGCTTACCGGCATGAGCCAGCCTTATAAGCAGAATTTTGGACCTTTCCCCGGCGATATTTATCGTATCCCTTATCCTAATGCGTTCCACGGTATTACGCCGGAAGACTCCCTGAAAGCGCTGGATACTTTATTTGCCACGCAAACTTTGCCCGATCGCGTTGCGGCTATTTTAATTGAGCCGGTGCAGGGCGACGGCGGTTTCTTGCCAGCGCCAAAAGCCTTTATGCAGGCCTTGCGCGAGTTGACCGAGCGTCACGGCATTCTGTTAATCTGTGATGAAGTGCAAACCGGCTTTGGTCGCACCGGCAAAATGTTCGGTTTCCAGCATCTGGATATTACTCCTGACTTGATAACCGTAGCGAAAAGTCTTGGCGGTGGATTGCCTATTTCTGGCGTTGTGGGCAAAGCAGAAATCATGGATTCGCCAACCCCAGGCGGCCTCGGCGGTACTTACGGCGGCAACGCGCTGGCCTGTGCTGCGGCATTGGCGGTGCTCGACGTGCTGGAAAACGAGCGTTTGCTTGAACGTTCTGTCGAGCTTGGCAAACAGCTGGAAAGCCGTCTGCGCCAACTGGCTGAAAAATATGCCTGTATCGGTGATGTTCGCGGCGTTGGCTTTATGCAGGCGGTAGAAATCGTTGATTACGATACCGGCAAACCGGACGCGGCCCTGACTGAAAAGATCCTTAACTGCGCCTGCGAAGAAGGGCTGCTGTTAATTAAATGCGGGCTGTATCGCAACACGATTCGTTTCCTGGCACCGCTGGTGACCACCGATGCGCAGCTTGAAGAAGCCATGCATATCTTTGATATCGCACTGGCGCGTGGAACTGGCCGTCTCGACTAATATTTTCCCCTGAAATTTCATAGGGTTTTGTTACAAAACAGGCTAATGAACTCTCTGCGTCTGGCTCTGGTGTTTACCCATAAAACCGTGGTATATCCTAGTAATGGTTTTATGACATTCAGGGTCGAATCAGGCGCAGAGGGAAACCTGCTCTTTATTCCGGGTCGACGCTCAAGAAGACAGTGAGGTGCTATGAACGGCTTTTTAAAACTTGATCGTATCGACATCAATATACTGGTTCAACTGCAAAAAGACGGTCGCATCAGCAACGTCAATTTGGCCGATGCGGTAGGGTTATCACCAAGCCCCTGCCTGCAGCGGGTAAAACGGCTGGAAAGTGCTGGCTATATAACCGGTTACGAGGCTCACGTTAACCTGCCAAAAATCACTGATTCTGTCACCGTGTTCACCGAGGTAACCCTGCAGGGACATCGCCGCGAAGAGTTTTCAAAATTCGAAAACTGTATCCGTGAATATGACGAACTGATTGAATGCCATCTCATCACTGGCGGCTATGATTACCTGCTGCGTTTCATCACTCGCAGCATCGAACACTATCAGGAAGTCATAGAATCTTTATTGGATAAGAACATTGGTATCGACAAGTATTTTAGCTACATCGTGATCAAATCCCCGATTATTAAAAGCAGCGTTCCACTGCGCACGTTGCTTACCCAGCAGATGCAAAATACCAATTAACCTCATCTTTTTCTCACCTCTCCGGCGCTGAAACGGCGGCGGAGTCGTTTATTTCAAATTAATGCTCATTTTCTTACACTTTTATTGTTTATTTTCGTTTTGTGACCCAACTCATTCTTGATTGCTGGTTAATAAACGAATAAGGTTTGTTCTATCAGCCTAAGTTATGTGTGGGCATAAAATTTAAAGTTATATGAATCCTTTGTAGGGGAGAAGACGCGTACAAAGCTATGGCAAGGTTAATGAGTGGAGGTATTGAATGGTGTTAACTCGAGATTTTCTGCGTAACGCAGACTGCAAAACAGCATTCGGCAGCATTGATGAGTCAATTTTACTGACTGCAGAGCAGCGCTCGGCCTCGCTTGACTGTACATTGGCGAAAAGACCGGACAAAAGCCCAGTGTGGATTTTCGGCTATGGATCGCTGATGTGGAATCCTATCTTTGACTCCGAAGAATCTTGCCCCGCCACGTTGCACGGTTTTCATCGCGCATTTTGTCTTCGTTTAACCGCAGGGCGAGGTTCCCATGCCCAACCTGGTCGCATGCTGGCGCTGACTGAAGGCGGCATGACTACCGGTCTGGCATTCCGCCTGCCGGAAGAAAAGTTGCGTGAAGACCTTGAGCTGCTGTGGAAACGTGAAATGCTCACTGGCAGCTACTGCCCGACCTGGTGTGAGCTTGAACTGACTGATGGCCGAACCGTCACGGCGCTGGTGTTTATCATGGATCCCAAGCACCCGTTTTTCGAGTCTGATACCCGCTATGAGGTTATTGCTCCGCTAATCGCCAAAGCCAGCGGGCCGCTGGGGACCAATGCGCAATATCTGTTTGCGCTAGAGAAAGAGCTAAAAACTTACGGCATGAGTGATGACTGCATGAGTGAGCTGGTCAATCAGGTAAGAATGTTATTAGGTATTTCAGCAAACACCTCGTCAGATATCCAACTAATCTAAGGTTTAGCCTCCGTAAACAGCGCAATAGCAACCTTCATTGACCCGGAACGCTTTTAGCTTCCGGGTTTTTTATCGACTTTTAAACAGGTAAGGAATGTGTAATCCCGGCTCAGGGACTTGCAATTTTCATCTTACTCAGCATAATCCGAATCGATCTAATAACTATTCTTATTATCATTTCATCCAGGGTTGATTATGCACGAGCAAAATAAGGCGGCGCGAGGCAAAATTTCTCGACGCACGCTGCTATCTATTTCGATTTCTACTGCCTTAACCTTAAGCAGTGTGCCGGTGCTGGCTGCCAACGTTGATAACACCGCCACCGTGGTTTTCCCAATAGCCAAAACTGTTTCGCCTGCGAAAACTGCGACAAGCAACGCCGGTGATACCATTACAGTCACCGCATCACCTACAGCTTTTAAGTCCGGCGGCGACCAGCTGGTACCTGCCTATCTTGATGGCGGTTTCGCCAACGGCGGCCGTTTGGGGATACTGGGAGAGCAGAGCGCGCAAAACGTGCCGTTCAGTATCGTCAGCTATACCTCAAAACTGATTCAAGACCAGCAAAGCCGGACTCTGGGCGATGTGTTAAACAATGATGCCTCGGTACAAACCGGCTATGGTTACGGCAATTATGCCGAAACTTTCGTGATTCGCGGCTTTCCACTCGACGGTGAAGATATCGCGTACGGCGGCCTTTACGGCATCTTGCCTCGGCAGGTAGTGCCTATGGAGCTGGCTGAGCGCGTCGAGCTGCTTAAAGGGTCAAGCGCTTTCTTGAACGGCGTTCCTCCCGGCGGCACTGGCGTAGGTGGCAGTGTCAATATTGAACCGAAACACGCCACCGACGAGCCAATCAATCGCGTGTCGGTTGATTACAATGCCAAGTCGCAGATTGGCGGCGCGCTGGATGTTGGCCGCCGTTTTGGTGATAACAATCAGTTTGGTGTGCGGGTCAACATGGTACACCGCGAAGGCGACACGGCCATCGACAACGAGAAAAAGCGCCTGACCATGGGCACGGTTGGCCTGGACTATCGCAGCGACCGTTTCCGCACCTCGTTTGATTTTGGCGTGACCAGGCAAACGATTCACGGTGGACGTCCGGTAGTTTATCTCGGCAGCGCGACCGAGATCCCGGACGCGCCCAAGGCCACCAGTAATTATGGCCAAAAGTGGGCCTACACCGACATGACCAACGAGTTTGGTCTGTTGAAAGCTGAATATGATCTTTCCGATAACTGGACCGTTTACGCCGCTGGTGGAGCAAATCACGATCATGAAGACGGGATCTACAGTTCGCCAACGCTGACTGATAACAGCGGCGATACTAAAATGAGCCGCATGACGGTGCCGTATCGCGCAGACAGCATTTCGGGGCAGGCGGGTATTCGCGGTAAATTTGATACCGGATTTATCACTCATCATGTCAATCTGGGCGTAACCTCGCTGTATCGCAAAACGCGTTCTGCCTACACCTTGAGCGGCACCACGATTAGCAGCAATCTTTATGATCCGATCGCCGTCGACGTGCAGCCAACCACGCTTTACAGCGGCGGCAATATGTCTGATCCGGGCGTTACCAACCGCACGCGCTCGCAGGGGGTAATGCTTTCCGATACCTTGTCCGTACTTGACGGTCGCGGTCAGTTGATAGCCGGGTTGCGCCGTCAAAACGTGATGGTGATGAACTACAACTACGACGGTTCCGAAAGTTCGTCGTTCGACCAGACAAAAGTCACTCCGGCAGTTGGATTGGTCATCAAGCCGTGGGAACACATTTCCTTCTACGCTAACCACATAGAAGCGCTACAGGCGGGTGAAACGGCTGGAACGACCTATGGCGGCGTAGCGGTTACCAACGGTGGTCAAGTTTCTGGTATTGAAACCTCCAAACAAAATGAAGTGGGCGTGAAGGCCGACTTTGGCCGTGTTGCCACCTCTCTGGCCTTATTTGAAATCAAGAAACCTATCGGGATGTACACGCTTGAAGGCGATAGCTATACCTTTGGCAACTACGGCGAAGAGCGTAATCGGGGCATTGAGTGGAACTTCTTCGGTGAGCCGGTGCTGGGCGTTCGCATCAACGGTAGCGCAACGCTGATGAATCCGGATGTCACCAAGACCCAAAGCGGAACCTACAACGGTAATGACGCTGTTGGCGTTCCGCGTTATCAGTGGGTATTGGGCGGCGAGTGGGATTTACCAGGCTTAACCGGCGTCACGGCGACCAGCAAGCTTATCCGCACCGGTTCCCAGTATGCTGATGAAGCAAACACCTTGAAGGTTGATGCCTGGACCCGTTTGGACGTGGGCTTGCGTTATACCATGCCGCTCAAAGACAGCACGCTGACCTGGCGCGCGACTATGGAGAATGTCACCAACGAGAAATACTGGGCCTCGGCTACCGGCGGGTATCTGACACAGGGCGATCCGCGTGAGTTTAAACTCTCTGCGACCTACGATTTCTAAAACCGTCTAATTTCTGACAGCTTTATTACCCACGCCTTTCTTCCTGTGAAGAAGGGCTTTTTTCATATAATAAAAATAACAATACGGGTTAAATATTAATGGGTTATTTTGTAAATAAAAAAGCCATGTCTGTTAAATAACGTATTGCCGAATTAATAGCCTCATTTTTATTTCGACATGATGAGTGAAAAATAAAAGATAAGTCACTCGGCAAAGGTTATTATTGTGCTAACTTTCAATTACATTTTAATTAAATAATAATGAGTGATTTTTCTATATTAGGTAGCGAAAGCGTATTAATTGGCTCTGCCGATTCAACATCAATGGCTGCCGCTAGTTTTAATCCTATTTCAAATAACATTCTAGACCTCAGCCACAGCACCAAAATGCCCTTATCGCTGTCGCCCAGCACGACAGCGGATAATCAATCGTCAATACTGGATAATTGCAACCTAAGGCTCAGACATGAGTTTATGTGTCTGCAGATGAGAAAGCAGGAAGTCACCAACAGGCTGACAGTGCAGCAAAACCAGGTACTGAACCAAATCACTCACCACGCAGATTGCCTAGGGGCAAAGGCCAGATCTGTCTGCGCCTGGCTAGATTACCTGCCCACCATGATTAGTAATAATATCAAGCTTAAAGACTTTGCCGACTTTTGTGGTGTTAACGAGAATACATTAAGGAACTATATCTCTCACGAGCAACGGGCACGATTGCCACTGACGGCGTCTCAGCAAGCCTTGGGTCAGCAGGTGGTTAGAGATGCACAGTGCGCAAGAGAACCACGCAAGGCAACTCAGGCGTGGATTCAGCATCAAACCACGCTGCAGGGCGTGGGGATCACCCCGTTTCAGTTTTCCCGCTTGGCTGAAGTCCCTCCGCAAACCTTGATTGTGCTCATCAAATGTTTGCAGCCACAGAGACACTTGCCGCAGTTAACCTTAGGTCCGAGGCACAAAGACTTACCGTTTGTTGATAATATTGTCAGGAGCCATAATTGCAGCAAAAATAGCAAAGAAAGCGCACGTGCCTGGTTGGCTAATCAGCATACTTTTGAGGCTAGAGGAATAACCAGGTCACAATTTGCCAGCCGCTGTGGGGTCAGTGCCAAAGCTTTAAGTAAGGCTATGGCCTACGTGAAATTCCGTCTTCGCCATCAGATGAACCCAGTTATAAAGCCAGTCATAAACCCAGACACTCCAATGATTGCGATAAAAAAGGAAATCGATCCGTCAAACAGGGGAATAGTCGAAATTACTCTTGATGAATCGGGTAATGAATTGGAATGCCGTATTATTACCCAGCCTCGTTTGCAGGAAGCCGCAGTGAGTGATAATAGCCTGCCTGTTTATCACCATCCTGAAAATCCTCGACAAAATCCAAGTGTTGCGGTGTTGGGTCTTGATTCTGCTAATGAGGTTAAAAATAGTAAGGTGACGAGTTGGGGCGGCATGAAGACGGTTTTTCAGCAAATGCCTATTAAAAGCCGTATAAAGCTGGAAGCAAAAATTGTCAGCGAATTATATCAGCAAATAAAGGATAAATCTCAGAATGGCGGGCAGGTTAATTGCTTGATGGAAAATTCTGAACCGCACTCTCTGCCACACCGTGCCAATGAAATTATAATTATGGGGATAGGGGTTTTTAATCTCGGCTCGGAGCCAATTGCTGCCAATACGGTAATAGATTTTTATGATGGCATATTTTTAGAACAAGGGGCTGCGGGGAAAGTAGTGGACAACACTGGTCCAGTGAACACTGTTATTTATAAAGGTGGAAGCAGCCTGGAAAGTTTCAACGCAGGCACCTTGGCTGCGGGCAGCAGCGCGCACAACATTAGCACTGGCAAGTTAGCCAAAGAGCCACTTCTGGTCGAAAATAATGTTGCAGCGGTGCAGGTGAACTCCAAATTGACGGCTTATGTCACTCTTCGAGAGATCGCGGTGGGAGAGGAATACTTCGTCGATTATGGTGTTAGATCCAACCCGTTTATGGCGATTAAAAATCACAAAAATTAACAGCGCTAAGCATGGAATAAGATTAAGGCTGAAGTAGCGAAGGTTATTTCCTCAACAAAAATAATAGTGAGCATTTAAGGTTGTTAATTTTTATATAAAATTCAATTATTAAGTAATATCACTGATAATTTTATGATATTACTTTAGTTGTTTGTTAGAGATTTAAGTAAGATTGTAATCTTATTGCTCGTCGCGGGTTGTTAATGGGGTTTTTAAAATTAAACTAAATTGGAGTTAAATAATAATGAGTGATTTTTCAATACTAACTGGCGAGAATGTATTAATTACCCCTGGTAGTTCAACATCACAGGCTGCTGCGGGCTCTAATTCAATTTCAAATAATTTATTAGACGTTAGTCATAGTATTAAAATACCCGCTTCACAGCCACCCGCGACGACACCGGATAATCAATCGTCAATACGGAATAGTTGTAGCGTAATGCTCAGACATGCGTTTATCCAGACATCAATATCTGTTGAAAAGAAGAGAGCAGAGGTCATCGGCAGGCTGACAGCGCAGCAAAATAACTTACTGAACTGCATCGTTAACCATACTGAATGCCTGAATATACCCGCCAAAAGCGTCACTGCCTGGATGGATAACCTGCCAGCCATGGACAGCCATGATATTAAACCCAAAGACTTTTCCGAATTTTGCTATGTTAATTATCGGACATTCCAAAATTATATTAACCAAGAGAAGAAAGCACGATTGCCGCTGACGCTGTTTCAGCAAACCATAGTGGAACAGGTCATTTTGGATGCGCAGTGTTTTAAAGATCCTGGCAAGGCATCTCGGGCGTGGATTGCAAATCAAACCACGCTGCAGAATGCCGGGATCATCCCGGCTCAGTTCGCTCGCCTCAATGAGGTAACTCCGCACTCGCTGGTGGTAATCGTTAATCGCTTGCAGTCTCGAGAACGGCTAAATACAGGCCTGCCGCGGCTAATAATAGATTTTGGAAATAATGACCAAAAATTTATTAATAACGTGATTAAGAGCTACGGTTGCAGATGTGATACCATCAAAAGCGTGTTTGCCTGGTTGGATAATAAATATTTTTTTAAAGTTAGAGGAATAAGTCTGTCACGATTTGCCCGTGGCTGTGGGGTAAAAGAGAATACCTTAATCAAATCAAT
Source organism: Rouxiella sp. WC2420 (assembly GCF_041200025.1). Lineage (NCBI taxonomy): Bacteria > Pseudomonadati > Pseudomonadota > Gammaproteobacteria > Enterobacterales > Yersiniaceae > Rouxiella > Rouxiella sp. WC2420. The sequence continues at coordinate 2,384,699 of NZ_CP165628.1, forward strand.
ATTAAGAATTAAACGTCGTTCAGGAAATCAGCCGCAGCCCGTTATCGATACGGCTCTGCCATTTGTTGCGACAAATAAGTCAATCGAGCCACAGAAAACGGCAATAGCCGGAATCATGCATAATGAGCCGGTCAATGATTCGAGAAATCCTTTTTCTGAGCGATCCCCATTACCGAAAAAAGCAGTGATTAATAATAGCCAGCCTATTTATCATCATCCTGATAATCCCCGTAAAAGCCTGATTTATGAGGTGCTGGGCCTTGATTCTCATGCACAGGTTAAAGATATCGAAGTGACGGATTGGGGCAGCATGAAGGCCGTTTTCGGCACCATGCCGAAAAAAAATCGCATTAGGTTGGAATTAAAAATTATCACTGAACTGCATCGACAAATAATGGAAGGAACTCAGCAGAGCGAGCGGATGAATAGCCTGATGAAAAATGTCGGTTCACATTCCCTGTCGCAAAAAAAAGATGAGGAATTAAATTCGAGGAGGGGCGTTTTTAACCCCGGCCCCAATACGGTTGCTGCAAATACGGTGCTGGGCTTTTACCCCGATGTTAATAATTGGGGAAGCAGCTCGGAAAAATTCAGCACAGACGCCTTTGCCAGCGGTAACATCTTGCGCAACATGACCCCTAACAATCTACCTAAAGAGTTTGCGCCGAGCGGAAATAATATTGCTGCCGTGCAGATAAATAACCGATTGATGGCTTATATCACTACCAGAGAGGTCGAAGCAGGAGAAAGGTATTTTGTCGACTTTGACTAGATACCACTCTTTTATGGCCATCGAGAACCACTGGCATCAGGAGTTGTAAGTAAAGAATAAGACTAAGACTTAATTATTAAAACACTTGAACGGTGTGTGATTGGTTATTTTTCACAAATATGGGTAATATTGACTTCAAGTTAGGCGTGGAAGCCTTCCTCCTTTTTAATAATATCAATCAGTATCTAATGGTTTGCCAAGATCCAGTAAACCATTGGAAAAAATACTATGCCTCAATCAACCTATATGTTTAAGCACTATAGCGATAAATTACGCCAGCAGCCTCAAACCACGCAAGAAAGAGAGGAAAGAGATCGCGATTTTGGTGGTTTTTCTAATAATCAGTTTTACAGAGAGACGATAAAAAAGCACTTTTCCAAAAATCACCCTCAATCTCCCAGGGATAGCGATGACCGGTATACTGTGCGGCAGGCCTATAATTTAATTGACGAATCTGATACTCAAATGGAGGACTTGAATATTCGTTTGTCTTTCATGCATGAACTTAAGTTGGCCAAAGCGCTCAAAATTCAAACGGCCAAAGCCGTGGTATCTAGCGGAGTAAAATCTGCTGGCGCTTATGCCGGTATGGTATTAGGTGGAGGTGTTGGCACAATGGTTGCCGGACCAGCAGGAACATTGATGGGGGGAATAGCAGGGGCGACGGTGGGCGGCTTTTTTGGCAAGAAAGTTTATAAAAACGCTGAACGTGAATTGGGAAAGAAAATGGGGTGGAATAAAACTGCCAAGGGGATTTATCCCTCTACCAAAGACATTGGTGCCAGCATTGCTTCTGCCTATCTTGGTGCTGATATAGATGCCAAAGAATTTAAAAATAGTGTTGAAGGTCATGCTAAAAAAGGACTTAATAAATCAATTATTTCTGGTGAGCTAAAAATTATTTTGAAAGTTTTGAAATATCTCCCATTATCTGATTTATATAAAATTGGATATGAAAGAAACAAAGCCAAAAAGCCCTTATCCATTAATAAGCAGGGCAAGATTGTTGATTTATTTGAACAGCTTGAAGATGTTCTTAATAAAGAGTATGAAAATGTTCAGCTACCAATATCAAGGTTAAGCCCCACAGATGACGGTATTGCCCCATCCATTACCTCCGCCATAAAAGAATTCCAGAACTATAAGATGCCATTTGAAACTAAAATTACACTGGCTGTGATAAAGGATAAATACGAGAGCGCGAAAAAATTTATTGCCAGCAATCGTGTTTTAATAGCTAAATTAAGCCCTGTTGACGAATCGGATTTTTCAACTGGCGCTATAGCTAATCGGGAGTTGATAGCCAAGGATCAGGCCGATAAAGAGGCGAAAGTTAAAGAAGAAATGAAAGCAACAGCACTTAAAGATGGATATGAAGGAGATTCATTGGGAGAAACGTCTTCGAACAGGTGGAATACCCCCTTATAGAGATTACAACTCAAACAATATTTCATCACCAATACCCCCCTCAATGAGCTTGTCCTTCCTGCTTATCCACTGCAAGCCGGTTGAGGATAGGTAGTATATTGACCGTTTTGAGCAAGTTATATCCATTTAAATTATGTTATGCAAAAATTGCATAACCATAGACCTCAAATGACTTTATTGTGTGTTCATAACTACCATACACTCGCGAAATTATTAGCAATTCCGCTATGTTGAAGAGCACAACTAATGAAATTGATCCCTTCAGTTCTTTTTGCCGCTATTGCTGCAACTTTTACCGTACAGGCGGCTACACCGGCCAACACACTGGTCATTGCACAATCTTTGGATGATGCCTCTAGCTTCGACCCGGCGCAGGGTTTTGAACTGACCACCGTGCAGGCGTTTAATAATATTTATCAACGTCTGGTTCAGTCTGACCCTAACAACCCCATTGATTTGAAACCAGTGCTGGCCTCCTCATGGCAGGCGGGCAGTGACGGCAAGAGCCTGACTTTTACTCTGAATCCAAAAGCGACCTTCGCCAGCGGCAATCCGCTCACCGCCGACGACATCATTTACTCGCTGTCGCGCGTGGTGAAACTTAATCTCGAACCTTCATTTATCCTGACCCAGCTGGGTTGGAATGCCAAAAATGTGGATGGTTTCCTGACTAAAGTAGATGCCCGGCACGTTAAAATCAGCTGGACCGAGAATGTCAGCCCGAGTTTCGTGTTGAGCCTGCTTTCTGCGCCGGTTTCATCGATTGTTGACTCCAAACTGGTTACGCAGAATGCCAAGGGTGACGATCTCGGACACCAGTGGTTGAGTGACCACTCCGCCGGTAGCGGCCCTTACAAAATCCGCACTTATGTTCCGCATCAGGTACTGGTGTTGCAGGCCAATCCAGGCTCGCCAGAGGGCGCACCGAAGATCCCGACCGTGTTGATTAAAAACGTGCCCGATGCTGCGGCGCGTAGCCTGCTGATTGAGCAGGGCGATGCCGATATCGCACGTAATCTAGGCGCCGATCAAATGGCTAGTCTACAGGGCAAGCCGGGCGTAAAACCTCTGGCCGTACCTTATGCCTCGCTGTATTTCCTGTACTTCAATACCAAGGCCTCTCCGGCGCTGGGCAATCCGGCACTGTGGGAAGCGGCTCGTTATCTGTGGGATTACAACGGTATCGCCAAAGACCTGTTGAAAGGCCAGTTCCAGGTGCATCAAGCATTCCTGCCGGACGGTTATCTGGGCGCGTTGAACGACAATCCTTACAAGTTTGACCCGGCCAAGGCAAAAGAAATTCTGGCCAAAGCCGGTCTGAAAAACGTGACTTTCACTATCGCCGTGACCAACCAGCCGCCTTATCTGGATATCGCACAGGCGCTACAGGCCAACTTCGCGCTGGGCGGTATTACCGTCAAGCTGGAGCCAGGCGTTAGCTCGCAAATCTCTCTGCGCGTGAAGGCCCACAACTATGACGCGACGCTGTCTTCATGGGGACCGGACTATTTCGATCCGAATACCAATGCTGCTGCGTTTGCTTACAACCCGGAAGACGGCAGCAACACGCTGGCCTGGCGCGCAAACTGGAGCATTCCGGCTCTGAGCAAGCAAACGCTGGCCGCGACCGCAGAAAATGACAAGGCCAAGCGAATTGCGGACTACCGCCAGTTGCAGCTTGAAGTCCAGAAAAACTCGCCGTTCGTGATTGGCCTGCAGGCGCGCAGCCTGATTGCCGTGCGTGACAACATCAAAGGTTACGTGCAGGGCATCAACCCTGACATGGTGTTCTACAGCAAGGTCACTAAGTAATGATAGATAGCACTCCCCCGGTCGGTTTATTCCGACAGGGTTGGCGTTGGTCAGGCCGCCTGGTAGGCGGCCTGGTTTCTTTAATGCTGACTCTGTTAGGCCTGCTGGCTTTTACCTTTGCACTTTCTCACCTTGCACCGGTCGATCCGACACTCCAGATTGCTGGCGATCATGCCAGTGCGGCAACCTATGCTCAGGTGCGCAAAGATCTGGGGCTGGACAAGCCAATGCCGGTGCAGTTCTGGCACTATTTGCAGCATCTCGCCCACGGCGATATGGGCATGTCGAGCATTACGGGTCAGCCGGTAGCCAGCGACCTGATGCACACCTTCCCGGCCACGATTGAGCTTGCAACCTGCGCGATTATCCTCGGCGCTATATTGGGCATCACGCTAGCGTTACTGTCGGTGTACAAGCCCGGCAGCTGGATCGACAACCTGGTACGTCTGGTTTCACTGCTCGGCTATTCGGTGCCGATTTTCTGGCTTAGCCTGTTGGGTTTGCTGCTGTTTTACGCTGTATTACACTGGGCAGGAGGGCCGGGCAGGCTCGACGATGCCTATCTCTACACCATGGAGCCGCGTACCGGTTTTGTGCTGATTGATACCTGGCTTTCCGGCGATCGTGAGATGTTCTTTAACGCTATCCGTCACATGTGGCTGCCTGTAACGGTGCTGGGTCTGCTTTCGATGGCAGGCATCACCCGCCTGTTGCGTGCTTCGATGCTCGGCGAAATGAACAAAGAGTACGTGATACTGGCGCGTTCCAAAGGGGCTGGCCGCGCGCGCGTGCTGCTTTGCCACGTTTTTCCAAACGTATTGGGCACATTGATCACGGTACTCAGCCTGTCATATGCCAGCCTGTTGGAAGGCGCGGTGCTAACCGAAACGGTATTTGCCTGGCCGGGCGTGGGGCGTTATCTGACCAGCGCGCTGTTTGCCTCGGATACTCCGGCGATCCTCGGCTCGACGCTGCTGATTGGCACCTGTTTTGTTTTGCTTAATGCATTGGCTGATGCGCTGACTTATTTACTCGATCCGCGAACCCGGTAAGCTTTTATGACCCAACTTATTCCTAAACAACCGGCACTGGCCCGCGTCGCACCCGGCAAGGGGCCGCGCCGAATTACCACGCTGTCGATAGGTACCCTGCTGGTGGTGATCCTGCTGCTGGTGGCGCTGTTTGCGCCGTGGCTGGCGCCTTTTGATCCCAATCTCCAGCATATTGAAATTCGCCTGATGCCGCCGTCTGCGGCGCACTGGCTTGGTACCGACGGTTTTGGCCGCGACTTGCTCTCGCGAGTGATTTATGGCGCAAGGCCCACCTTGCTGCTGGTGTCGTTAATCCTGCTGCTGACCATTCCTTTCGGATTGCTGATTGGCATCAGTGCCGGGTATCTCGGCGGCTGGGTGGAACGTATTCTGATGCGTTTCACCGATATCGTGTTGTCGCTGCCGAGCCTGGTGATGGCGCTGGCGCTGGTGGCAATCCTCGGGCCGGGCCTGATGAACGGCGCGCTGGCGCTGGCGTTTACCAGTTGGCCGTCGTTTGCGCGTCAGGCGCGAGCCGAGACACTGGCTCTGCGTCGCAGCGATTATCTGGCTGCAGCGCGGATGCAGGGGATTGGTGGTTTTCGCCTGATGTTTGGCCATATTTTACCATTATGCCTGCCTAGCGCGGTCGTTCGTGCTGCACTGAGTCTGGGCGGTATTATCCTTTCTTCGGCTGGTTTAGGCTTTCTCGGCATGGGCATTCAACCGCCGACCGCCGAATGGGGGGCGATGGTCGCCGAAGGTAGCAAAGTCATTTTCGACCAATGGTGGGTCGCTGCCGCACCCGGTGGCGCGATTTTGTTTGCCAGTCTGGCGTTTAACCTGATAGGCGATGGCCTGCGCGATAAAATGGATACCCGTCATGGTAACTAATTCTCAGCCCCACGCGGCAAATTTGCACAACGATCGCCTGATTGCTCGTGACTTGACTGTCTACATTCCGGGACCGCAGCCGATTGAGCTGGTTAAATCGATTTCCTTTAGCGTCGGTCAGCAGCGAATCGCGCTGGTTGGCGAATCAGGCTCGGGCAAGTCGATGACTGCTCGTGCGCTGATGGGGCTGCTGCCCAATCCTTGCGTAATGCACGCAAGTCAGTTGACGTTGGGTGAGCAGGATTTAACTCATTTGAAAGAAAGGCAGTGGAACCAGCTGCGTGGCAATCGCATTGCGATGGTAATGCAGGACCCGAAACATGCGCTGAATCCGGCACAGCCGATCGGCAAACAGGTTGAGGAACCGCTGCGCCTGCACGGTAAGTTTAGCGGCAGTGAGCGCAAAGAGCAGCGGCTCGACATGCTTAACGCGGTGGGTTTGCCGCATCCGGCGCAGCTCAGCAAGCTTTATCCGCACCAGCTTTCCGGGGGTATGGGGCAAAGAGTGATGCTGGCGATTGCGCTGATTAATCATCCACAATTTCTGATTGCCGATGAGCCAACCTCAGCGCTGGATTTTGCAGTGCGCGAGCAAGTGTTGAAGTTGATCGAGCGACTGGTTGATGAGCGCAATATGGGCCTGATTCTGATTAGCCATGATTTACAGCAGGTAGCGGAATATACCGAGCAGGTGATGGTGATGTACAAAGGGCAAATTGTCGATAGCCTGCCGTCAAGCCAGCTGGCTCACGCCACGCATCCTTACACTCACACGCTGTGGTCATGCCGCCCGAGCAAAGCCACTCACGGCGAAATGCTGCCGGTGTTGGACCGCGCGTTGCTGGCGAAACTTAGTGAAGAGGGGCAGTTATGAGTCAGGAAATTATTGCCCAGCTGCATCAGCTCAGCGTTTCACATCGCCAAGGTTATGACGTTCGCACGGTGGTGCACGACGTGGACCTGACTATTCATCAGGGCGAATGTTTTGGTCTGGTTGGCCCATCGGGCTGTGGTAAATCCTCACTGCTGTGGGTGCTGGCGGGATTAAATACGCAGTGGAGCGGTAACATGACTCTGCTGGGGCATCGATTATCGCCGGGGAAACCTTTTACCGGCATCTTGCGCCGTGAAGTGCAGATGGTGTTTCAAGACCCTTATGCGTCGCTGCACCCAAAACACAAACTGCTGCGCACACTCAGTGAGCCGCTTAAGCTTTTGAAAGAACAGGATATCGAGCAAAAGGTGGCCGACGGTTTTCGTCAGGTTGGTCTCGACCCGGCGCTTATCCATCGTTATCCACATCAGCTTTCCGGCGGACAGCGCCAGCGCGTGGCGATCGTGCGTGCGCTGTTGCTAAAGCCAAAACTGCTGCTGCTCGACGAACCGACCTCGGCGCTGGATATGTCAGTTCAGGCAGAAATCCTCAACTTGCTCAATGAGTTGAAAGAGGCGGGTGAGTTGACGATGATTCTGGTTAGCCACGACGCCGACGTGATTGACCACATGTGTGACCGGCACGTCGCGATGGCAAAAGGCTTTGTGCTGGGTTGATGATGAAAAACTCCCTCTGTTAAATACAGTGGGAGTTTTAAAGAATTAAAGACAATTTGGGCATTTCTCATTAACTATACGCTCACCTAAATTTCCAAAGCATTGTCGAGCCGCTGAATGGAAAGGGCGTAATTTCGAAGGCGTTATTTCACAAAGTTCGCATTGAGCAAGATGTTCTAAACCTGTGGTGTCATCCATCAATTTATCAATTTCATTATTTAATTCTTCAATCCACCCCTTTCTTTTATTCTTCAAATATGCGGCATTTAGATTAAGTAAGTGAATTGTGTATTCTGCCTGGAGAATCTCTTGCTGAGATAAGTCTTGAGCAGGCTCGATTAATCCATTAGATAAATAGTTAAAAAACTGTCTGCAATTGGCCTGCAAAGGCGAAATAAAGAACGCGGGGTCAAAGTTATCACCTTTATGATGTCCTCCAAACTGATCACCTTTGGCGTAGATATTAAGATCTATGCTATCCATAGCACTAAGAACAAGGTTTTTATATTCAAAGGTCTGAGCAGGATAATGACATTTAGGCGCAATGTGTTCTATTTACAGGGTTTATATCCTCGTGTTCAGGTCCTAACAATTTTAAAAGCTCAGCGTGCAGTGCTATTGCTTCAACTGATTCATAGGACCCGCGATCAATCAGAGTTATATATTTTTCGTATAATTCGACCTGAGGTAATGGAGGGCGAGAGGAGACCTTCATTACGCGCTCTAAAACGTCGTTACTGGCTTCGGCAAGAGTCTCACCGACAGGGAAAGTACCTTCTCCAAAACCTCCACTATGCGTTATCAAACGGATTTGTTCTCTTTTTACAGTACTAAGCACTTGCGGGCTGTGAGTGGTTACAATGAACTGAATATTAGGGAACGCTTTGATTAGTTGGGGGAGGATCATTTGTTGCCATTCTGGATGAAGGTGCATATCGACTTCATCAATCAGCACAATCCCAGGCGTTTTTTTCGTGGCTGCTGTCAGAAAATGTGGATTCAGTAACACCGCACGGTAGGCGATGTCAGCTACCATGCCAATCGTGTTGCGCAAGCCATCGCTTAAGAGGCTTACCGGGTAATCGCCATGTTCAGGATGAGTAACGACAACAGTCTGGTGAATGGCGCTGTAGCGGAGATTTTGCCAACCCGTTGACTCTAAAATAATATCTACGGCATTACTGATGCTTTCAATCCAGTTTGATCTGGGTGTTGCAGACTTTGGAAGCCCGCGTTCTTTTACAACCATCTGATGTTCAAGTTCAGCCAGAGTTTGTTTGCGCAGCCAATGGCTAAAAGTACTATAACTTGATGCGGGATCGAGGCAATTCTTATAGCCATCAAGTCGGCTGTCGATCTTATTATTAGGACTTTTTATTTCATTCAGTCGTTTTTGTGCCCATAGGCGACCTGTCCCGTAATAAGCGATTAATGGTAGGGTAACTTCCTTGCCTTTTTGGACAGCTTGCTGCAATTTGGCTGCGAATTCTTTGAGCTCTTTTACCTGAGTTGTTCGCCCCTTTAAGGTGTTACGAGATCGTACCCATTTTTTGAAAAGCAAATTTTGTTCTGGAAAAGGTTTCGCCATGATAGAAACAGGGAGTTGTTGCTCCATTTGATATCCGCCATAGCTTGCCGTTTCCCGGGTCTCATCATTCCATCCTGTCGCTACTTTTGCTAAACGGATATCGCTGTCGTTTATTCCCTTGTCAACACCGGTCCCAAAGCCTCCAACAAACTGTCCCAGGGCGATAGTTATACCATCGAGGAGAGTCGTTTTACCTTGCCCATTCACCCCGACCAGCACTGTGAGGTCAGACTCAAAGCTGCATTCGAATTTTTCGAATAGGCGAAAGTTACTCAAGACAATTTGTTGAATCTTCATTAATGTTCCTTAACTTGAAATTTCATCGGTAGGTTATCACTAGCATCAGTGAAAAGTCTGCTAGTTATCCGTAGTTTCATCAAGTTAGTCATTATTGAATGAGGGAAGAATTTGGCTCTAATCACTCTATTTTGATAAATATTAAACTCAAAAAATCCTATCTAAAAGATTTTAAAGTTTTTGCGATAATCCCCTTTTAAAGATTTTAATCGATAGAAGGGGATATTTAATCTCAAGATTTGAACTCTTACACTAAATAAATGGAGCGCAGTCAAAGCGTCACCGTCACCACTTTCTGCGTTTTCAAAGATTCAATGGCCGCCTCGGCCAGCATTAGGGCCTTGAGGCCATCGTCAGCAGTAATTGGCAATGTTTTATTTTCTTTCACTGCCGTAACAAACGCCTGCCACTGCTGTTGGAAAGCCGCGTGATAACGGTCAAGCACAGAATACAGCGGCTTTTGTGACTGGACGGCATTGTCTTCAGTAAACTTCACCAGCGTAGTCGCGGGCACATTGTTGACCTGCAAACAGCCCAGCTGGCCGTGTGCTTCAATGCGCTGATCGTAGCCATAGCCTGAGCGGCGGCTGTTATTGATAACCACAATTTTTCCTGACGCGGTTTGCAGTGTTACCACGACGACATCAACATCACCGGCAGCCTTGATTTTTGGGTTCACCAGCGCAGCGGCGATGGCTGAAACAGCAATCGGTTCTTCCTGCAGCAGAAAACGCGCCATATCAAAATCATGAATCGTCATATCACGGAAGATGCCGCCGGAATCCGGATAATTTTCCTGCGGCGGGGGCGAAGGGTCGCGGGAAGATATCTGCAAATGCTCAAGCTCGCCAATTTCACCGGCACTCAGGGCGCGGTGCAGCGCCGCATGGTTTGGGTCAAAGCGTCGGTTGAAACCAATCATAAACGGCACGGCTAGCTGATTTATCTCTTCTACGCAGGCTCGTACCCGCTCGATATTCAAGTCGATTGGTTTTTCGCAAAAGATAGCTTTGCCCGCCCGCGCTGCCTGCAGAGCAAAATCAGCATGAGTATCATTTGGGGTGGCGATCAACACAATGTCGACTTCGGGATGATTAATCGCCTGTGTGACCGCAAGCACTTTAGCGTGATATTTTTCAGCTAATTCCCCGGCATTCCCTGAGGACGAACCTGAGACCGAGAACAGCACCGAGTCAGGATTATCGTCGATGTGTTTGGCATGAACCCTGGCAATTCTGCCCGCCCCCAACAGCGCAACTTTCAACATTGTGTTTATCCACCTATTAATAATGATTCAAAATCAGAGTCTGAATCAAAATTAGCAATATGAATTATTTATTTCAATAAATCATGATAATGAAATATTAAATTTGCTGGTGGGTTATCATTCTTACGTTCCGAGTTTTAGTTTTGACATCGTGAGGCTGCCAATAAAAGGTGCACTGACACCTTGGTGGTGCATGGCTGCGCGGTTATTGAAGCTGATTAAAATGCCATAAATTTATAATTATATGATTTATATTATTATTATCTTGATGTTCAAAAGTGGCATGTAAACTGCTTTATAATTTCGGATAGAAAGTATGGCACAGCACTAAGTCGCGCAATATTGAGTTGAGCTGGCTTAGTCAGCATTTTAAAAATGAAGGCGTCCGTTAGCGTTCAGGAGACTGAGCGCTAACAGGACGCTTTTTTTTGCTCTGCAATTCAACCCTCATGTTTATGACTTTTAACATAAACTTTCATTTTAAAAGACCTATTCGCCGTTGTAGGCAATCCTGGCTGCTATCCTTAAGGTTCTTATGCTTATTTATCAAGGATGTCGAACATGGCTTTATTAAACTCTCATTCGATTAACAAGGTCATCGCGGGATTGGCCGTGTGTGCCTGGTTACCCTTGGCCAACGCGGCGCCGATGTTCACTTTGAGCTCTCCGGCGTTTAACGATAATGGCGTATTGGCTAAAAAATACGCCGGTAACATTAAAGAGAACCCGGCCTGCGTCGGCGATAACTTTTCACCGGCTTTTAGCTGGCAGAATGCGCCCAAAGGCACCAAAAGCTTTACCCTGACCATCAGGGATGTTGATGCCAATCATGGCCTCGGCGTGAACCACCTGGTGGCTTATGGCATACCTGCCTCAACCACAGGTTTTGCTGGCGACGCGTTGAGTGAGGGGAAAGGGTTTATCGGCGGAAGCAACACGATGAAGCACGGCTATTATAACGGGCCTTGCCCACCGGTAGGCACTGGCTCTCATCACTATATCGTGCAGCTGATAGCCACTGATTTAGCGCCTGATGCGTTACCCAAAGGGCTGAGTTACGAACAGTTGTTCGAAAAGCTTAAAGGTCACGCCATTGATAATTCGACTCTGGTCGCCCGCTTCGGCGAATAATCTTGTGCTATTTCCCTTGCCCAATGGCAATAAAAAGGCCGAACGTGAGTTCGGCCTTTATGTGGTTTTTTCAGATATAGTCAAGGCATTGCTTCTGATTTAAGTCTGATATTGCCTTAAATCTTATCTGAGATTGTCTCAATCTCAATATAGCCCCTGATTTATTTCTGAGTACCGTCTTCAATTTTTGACGGATAGGTCAGGTCAGCGGCTTTACGCATCTTGGCAACTTCTTTCGCTGTGACGGTTGCACCGGCCGGGTTACCAAACTGGTTGCTGACATAGTTGCTGATCTGAGCAATTTGCTCATCATTCAGCTGGTTAGCAAATGACGGCATCATCACTTCGCCCTGATCCATGTGACGTTGAACGCCGCCCAGAATCACAGAAACCATGTTGCGACTGTCAGCTGCACCGGTGCTGGTGTGGTTATACAGCGACGGATAGGCGTGGAAGCCTTTACCGATACCGCCACCAGACTGACCGTGACAGGCTGCGCAGCTGCTGTTGAACAGCGCAGAAGCAGACTGGTCAAACGGCACGGCGTTGGCGCGGTCGGCGAACACGTTAGTTGCCGGTTTGCCCCAGGAATCGCGCGGCTGAGTCTGCTTGCTGTCGCTGATAGCTGGAACGGAGCGAATATAGGTTGCAATCGCGTTCAGGTCGCTGTCGGTCAGATGTTGCAGGCTGTGCTCGATAGCTTCAGACATGGCACCGGATGCCGACGCCTTGCCCGCCACGTCACCGGTTTTCAGGTAAGTGACCAGCTCTTGCTGTGACCAAGTGCCGATGCCGGCATTTTTGTCTGGAGTAATGTTAAATGCTACCCAGGACCCCAAATCGCCACCGGCAAAGGCTTTGCTGTTGTCCATACCCATGGTCAAGTTACGCGGAGTGTGGCAGGTGCCGCAGTGCTCCATCGCATCCACCAGATAACGACCACGGTTCCAGTCATCGCTTTTGCTTGGATCGTTCTTAAGCTCGCCTTTATCAAAGTTGAACCATTTCCAGAAGGTCATGCCCCAACGTTGGTTGAACGGGAAGGAGAGGTCAGTTTTAGCCGGAGCGGAATGTACGCCCGGCAATGACAGCAAATAGGCTTTAATCGCCAGCACGTCTTCACGTTTCATTTTGGTGAAGGAGTCATAAGGCATTGCCGGATAAAGTTGCTGCCCGTCTTTACCTACGCCGTCCTGCACGGCACGCACAAACTCGTCGTCTGTCCAGTTACCGATACCAAACTGTTTATCGGAAGAGATGTTAGTGCCATAAATTACCCCAAATGGCGATGCTAGCGGATAACCGCCACCAAATTGAGCATTTTTATCGGCGTTGGGCGCGGTATGACAGGCAGTACAGTCCGCCGCTGTTGCCAGATAGGCACCGCGTTTAATCATGTCAGCAGAGTTTGACGCATCATCGGCAAAAGCACTGGTCGCGGCCGCCAGCGGCAACAGTGCTGCCAGCAAATATTTTAATTTCATTTCCACATCCTCATACGATACCCACCGGTGAGTTATCGCAGTTCCTCAGAAGAATCAGGCCAGGCTTTTCAGCACCGAGTCCGCCATGCGAAGCGCCAGCGCTGTTCCCGTTAACGTCGAGTTAACGGTTGAAGCAGAAGGCATGATGCCGGTACCGGCGATAAACAAGTTCGGGTGATCGTGGGTGCGACAGTTGCCGTCCACGACCGAATCCTTAGGATCGCTGCCCATGATCATGGTGCCGGTAATGTGCTGGTTGTTGTTGTAAACGCCGCGTTTGCTGTAAACAACTTCCGTTCCGCCCATGGCTTCGGCGATCTTCTTGAAGTCAATCATCGACTGGTCATAGCCTTTGTTGACGTATTCCGGAAACTTGTAATACACCTCGAGGCGTGGAATACCCCATTCGTCCTTCTCGGTCTTGCTTGGCACAACGCGGTTCTCCGGCTCTGGCAGCATTTCCAGCAGGCAGTTCAGTAGCACGTAGCGGGGTGCCTGATAGGCCAGCTTGTCATTCAGTGCCTTGCCGTAATAGCCCTGTTTCACCAGACGTTCGGTCAGAGAACGCACCGGCGAGGTGTTTGCCAGGTCAACGCGGAGCGCAGAGCGCTCGTTACGCCAAGAGCCGTCACGCAGGTTGTTAATACTGCCCGGACGCATTGGACCACGACCAAAATAAACCGGCTCGTCGGCCAGGAATTCGACCGAGGTGCCTGGGTGGTCCATCAGGTTTCGACCTACCATGCCAGAGCTATTGGCGATACCGTTGGGATACTTGTCGCTGGTAGAGATCAGCAGCAGCTTTGGACTTTCCAGCCCGTTAGCGGTCAGAACGAAACGTTTACCCGTAACTTTATGGGTCTGCTTTTCTTTATCCAGATAATGGATTGCCACGATATTACCGCTGTCGTCGGCTTCAATTTTGTAAACCACTGCGTTGGCGATGATACGTACGCCAGCCTCATAGGCGCGGCGAGCAGAGATACCGCCGTGATACTGCGCGTCGATCGGGCAAACCGGCATACAGTTATTGTTACCGCAGCAGGCAGGACGACCGTCGTAAGGAATACTGTTACGGGCCTGAGGGCCGATACCGACAATGTAGCCCAGCGGCGCAACGCGTTCTTTAATTCGTTCAAAGCCGTAAGACAATGGGATGCCCGGCAGCGGGTAAGGCTGAGAACGCGGTGACCCTAAATCGTCATCACCTGAAACGCCCATTTTAATTTCAGCTTCGGAGTAATAAGGCTCCAAGTCTTCATAGCTGATTGGCCAGTCGCGACCCACACCATAAAGGGTGTTGATTTTCATATCGTTAGGCAGCAGACGGAAAGCCTGTCCGGCCCAGTGCCAGGTAGTACCGCCGACACCGCGCAGATACTGTGCTGCATACACGTCCGGGCCTTTTTGAATCAGATAGTTATTATCTTTTGGCTGGAACTTTGGCTGTGGTGCCCACGGCTTTGCCGGATAAGGCTCGGTAAAATCGCCTTTCAGCGGCGACTGGCGGAACAGCTCAACCGCTTCATCACGCTTGAAAAACGGGCCTGAGTCCAGCATCAGCACGGAAACTCCGGCTTTAGCCATCTTTTCGGCAGCCAGAGAACCGGCAATACCTGCACCAATGACGATTACGTCAGCGTTCAATGCTTCAGCCATGGGTTGCTACCTCGCTTTCAGGCTTGTGGATCCAGAAGTTCGGTTCGCCAACCGCATAACTTGGGGGTAATAGACTGTCTTTCACGAGTTCATAGCTCACAATATTTTCAAAGCCGATACAGACCTGAGTGCCGGGCTGGCCAACTACGCCTAGATACCAGCCATTAACCAGCTGTTGGTAAAGCTGCCCCAACGCCGCGGGCTGCTGTGCCAACAACTGATGCAAAGGATCGCCAATCACATCGCTGTGGGCGTCAAGCAGGGTAGTCAACGCATCAAGTTGAGCATCCAACTCTGCATGATGCAGCCAGCTGTACAGAGCCTGACCCAAATGGGATTCCAGGTTGTCCATTGCGGTCAGCTTTTTGGAGAGTTGCATAAAGTTGTCTGGCATCGTTATCGCCGAGGCCAGAGGCGGCGCTGCCAGCGCCAGATTGGTGAACACACTGCTGCCAAGCAACTGGCTGCCGAAACCGGCCGCAAGAACGCTCGCAGTACCAAGTACAACTCGGCGGCGTGAAAGATTGATCATGGTGGTTTTCCGTAAAATCAGTCGGTTAAAACATTCCGTTTAGTTCGGAGCCCTGTCGTATAAAAAAACTGATGTAAAGGTGATGCAAAAAACGCCATTGTTTGAAAATATCGAATCATTAGGTACGTCATTGACTAAATGTGACCGATATATTGTTAAATGTTTCGCTGATGTTAATTCACTTCTTTTAATGGGTGAATAGATAGTTTCGTAACTAAAGTAAATGGTTAAGGCGATTTATGATGATAATTTACACAAAATTGTGCGCAAAGCCTTGTCTTATCTAGGGTTATACAATAAGTGCTATTGCGAACCGAATGATACATTTTAAAATGGAATTTTCGTGAATTGTGAACTAAGTCCGCTTTTTATTATGGTTGGATTGAGGATTTGTTAAGTCTACGGACCTGCCACGGGGTCAGTGCCAACAGTATGATTATTGTGATGTAATATGATTTCTAATATGCCGGTAGAGAGGTCATAAATACGCCTTTTACTTAATTGGAAAGTTTATGACCGAAACAATTTTAGGATTTAGCGGCGAACGCAGCGATCCTCTTGGCTGTGTAAGCCATTTAGGTAATGGATATCGGGCTTACAGTCCGCTACTGATGCGCTTTAACAACCCGGACAGCTGGAGCCCGTTTGGTTCCGGGGGAATTAATCCCTATGCCTATTGTGAGGGTGACCCGATTAATCGTGCCGATCCCTCTGGCCATATGAGCTGGCAAACCGGGTTGGGAATAGGGCTGGGTATTGTGGGCGTTTTGGCGGCCGTCTACACCGGTGGCGCGTCAATTGCCGCTGCAGGAAGTATCATGGGAGCTTTGGCTGGAGCCTCCAGCGTAACGTTGGTTGTCGGGGGAAGTGCTCTGGCAGCAGATATCACCGGCATCGCCAGCGCAGTCACCCAAGATAGCCAACCAAAGGCCTCGGCAACTTTGGGCTGGTTGTCTATGGCGACGGGCATTCTATCGATGGGGGCGGGATTTACAGGGGCGCTGAGAAGCAGTGAGAGTTTGGTTGGCAAAATGGCTGGCTCGGCCACCTTAGAAGAAAGCGTGGAAAATATAGATACCAATCCAGAAACACGCGTTTTTTATTACGATTTTGATATAGCTGCAAATGGGGAAAAAATTGCCAGCGGTGAAAATGGTTACATCAGGAATTTCGCGGCAGGGGACAATCCGGCCGTCATCATGCACGGTAAGCCGGACTATCTTTTTGTCGATGGCAGTAATGGGGTGGACGCCTGTGGCATGGTTTCACAGGTGAAAGATAAGTTCCAGATTGACCTTGAGCAGAACGTTCGAGGAAAATCATTGCACCTAATCAGCTGTTACGGCAATTTTCATGCTCAGAAACTTGCCAACAGATTGAATTGCCCAGTGATAGCCTATGGAGACGATACTATATACACAAGTTCTACTCTGAAGCGGGCAGCCACTGGCAAGCCAATGGTATTGGTTCCGCGGGATCGGGCTTTGTTGAAAGATATTGAAGTGGCAAAGGTGAAAAAGCGTTTATTCAAGAACGCTACTGCGACCACGTTTATGCCAATTCCCATCCGTTTTGCCATGCCCAGGTTGGGATTTATGATTTAGGCGTCGTCGTCGCCCTGACAAGCCGTTGGTAAATTGTCAGGCACTGCTCCAAACGCTGCACTTCGCAGTATTCATCTGTTTGGTGAGCCATGGAAGGTTCACCCGGTCCGAGGATCACGCAGGGGGGATTGCCCAGCGCAGCAAGCAGCAGGGCGGCATCGGTAAAATAAGGCACAATACGCGGCTCTATCGGTGTGGAGTGATAAGGCTGGCACAGTGCGATGGTTTGCTGGACCCAGCCGTGCAGGCGATCGGTTAACACCGCAGGCAGGTCAACCAGTGTTGAAATAGTGACGGCGTCACTTAAATGATGCTGCAATTTTTTCCTGATATCTGAATGGTTTAGTGTAGGATCGGTTCTCATATCGACGTCAAAACTGGCGCGATCCGGTACTGAGTTAATATTTAACCCGCCACGAATAACGCCGACGTTTAGCGTGGGCTTTTTCATCAACGGATGCGCGGGGCCGAGTTCGAAGCTGCGAATTTTACCCATCGCATCCACCGCCAGATAAATGGCGTTGATTCCCAGTTCCGGCATTGAGCCGTGCGCGGTTTTTCCATGAGTTTCGCAACGTAGCCATAATGCCCCTTTGTGACCAATCACCGGATAGTTGGCGGTAGCCTCGCCGACAATCACCGCCGAGGGCAGTGGAAGCTCGATTTCGGCGTTTTGAATCAACGCCCGCGCACCGTCACAACCGGTTTCTTCACCGCCTGTCAGTAACAGCACTACGCCACTGCCGGTTTTGCACGACTCGTATTCGTTGATGCAGGCCACAATGAACGCCGCCACGGCCGCTTTCATATCGCTGCTGCCACGGCCATACAGCCGACCCTTTTCCACGTCGCGGCCAAATGGATCATACTGCCACGGGGCATTGCCCAGCGGCACAGTGTCCAGATGTCCCGAAAATGCCAAGGGCTTTCCTGACGAGTTCCCGCGGATACTGGCGATAATATTCATTCTTTTTTCACCAAACGGATGCTCGGCGACCTCAAAGCCGTGCTGGCGAAGATATTCACTCAGCCACAGCAGGCAGTCTTGCTCATTGCCCGGTGGATTGATGGTGTCAAAAGCCAGCAGTTTTTGCGTCAGTTCAATCACTGAAAGTTCAGATTTCATAGGTTTCCCTGGTGTGGGCAAACGAGTATCAAACAATAATAGTGCCGAAAACGCGCTGCGGATTGTTAATCAGCAGCTGTTCCAGCTGTTCGCCGCTCACCCCATGACGGCGCAGGCGGGGAACAAAATGTTTTAAAATATAACCATAGCCGTGGCCGCCAAAGCGGGTCAGCATTGTTTTAAGAAACACGTCTTGAGAAAGTAATACCTGATTAATGAATCCATCGTCGATAAGCGATTTAATCGCCTGCGCATTTTCCTCGTCTGAAGGAGACTGGGCACTCTCATCGGCATAGAAATAGTTCATACCTATCATGTCGTACTCCAAAAAAGCGCCGCGTTCGGCCAGCGTTCTTTGATAATTTTTATCAGCAAAGCTGGGATTCATATGACACAGCACGGTGTGATGCAGGTCAGCCCCTTCTTCCGCCAGAATATCCAGCACTTTGTGGCCCAAACGCTCCCATCCAGGCAGATGCACCTCAATGGGCACGCCGGTTGCGGCATTGGCCCGTCCTGCGGCGCGCAGCGATTTTTCCTCATTGGCGGTAAAGGCGCTTGAGACCCCGATTTCGCCAATCAGCCCGGCAATGACTTCCGGCTTGTCGGTGAAACCGCCCACGTCATAAATAATCTGATCGGTCAGCGTTTCCAAAGAATGGGTTTTAACATAGGTAGGATGCGAAGGTTCCAGATAAAAACCGGTGCCCATAATGATGTTTAGCCCGGTCAGGCGTGAAATCCGTTGCAGCGCTTTCGGGTCGCGGCCGATGCCGATATTGGTTGGATCCACCACGCTTTGCCCGCCCTGCGCCTTGAATTTCATCAGCTCTTCAATTGCCAGATCGACGTCAAAAAGCTGGCAATTGTCCCGACTTGCCAGGGGATTTAGTGAAAGCTCGCCAAGATTTTCGATTTTGACCGGCATTTCAGCAATATGGCGATCGCTACAGCAGCAGGGAGGCACCCACTTGCCGGAAGCATCGAGCAGGATATGCTCATGCATCAGCGTGACACCCAGGCTGCTCACCGGCATTGGCCCGAGCACGGTAGTCACATGACCGCTGGTAACACCCAGCGGAAACGGGTCGGGATGGCGAAATAATGAACCAGAAGTCATGAGCGCTATCCTTTACTAGTTCGAGCGGGATTGAAAATGCGCGTGTTAAGCCAGATGGCCAGTAAAATAATTAACCCGGTGGCGATTTGGGTATAAAACGGCGACATGTGGGAGAGGATCAAACCGTTTTGGATAACCGCAATCGACAGCGCGCCGAGCAGCGTGCCGATGATAGTGCCGAATCCGCCAAACAGACTGGTGCTGCCTAACACCACAGCCGCAATCACCTGTAGCTCGAAACCTTCACCCTGGTTCGATGAACCACTGCCGAGGCGGGCGGTGATAATCATTCCCGCCAGCGCCGCCGCCATGCCGCTCAGCATATACACCCACAGCGTGATAGATCGTGTGTTGACCCCCGCACGGCGCACGCCCTCGGCATTAGCACCGATAGCGGTAACATAGCGACCAAAACGGGTATGAGTCAGTAACACGTGACCTGCCAGCAGTGCGAGCACGCCAAGGATCGCCGGCAGCGGCAGCCCCAGTAGCCAGGCTCGCCCCAGCCAGATAAAGTCACTGTTTTCAGGGATTGGAATTGAATAACCCTGCGTCAGCAGCAGCGCAACGCCGCGAATCACTGCCAGTGTTGCCAGCGTGACAATAAATGCCGGTATGCCTTCGTAAGCGATAAAATAACCATTAATCGCACCAATCACTGCGCCTAAAGCCAGACCTGCCATCAATACTACCGGCCACGGCCAGCCCCAGTTGTTTAGCGCGATAGCCGAAAGCGCGCCGACCAACGCCAGCGTAGATCCTACCGAGAGGTCGATTCCGCCAGTGGTGATAACCAGAGTCATGGCTGCGGCGACAATCAACAGCGGGGCGCTTTGGCGTAAAATATTCAGCCAGTTGTATTTCGAAAGAAAATCATCGGTTGCGAAAGTGAAAACCACGCAGCAAAAAATAAAGAAAACCGCAATGCTGACCACGCCAGAATGATTGTGCAGGATGCGGCGTGATAGCGAATGTTTAATCAGTCGTGGACTGGACATATTCACAATGCTCATGGGCTTACCTTATGAAAGACTCAGTGAGGGACAGTTTCACGAGCCGAATGTGCCTCGAATTTTTGCCCGACAATCAGGTTGACGATGTCAGACAGGCTGGTGTCGGCAATTTTTCGGTCAGCAACGTTAGTGCCTTCGTACATCACCATTATTCGATCGCAGACCAGGAACAAGTCCTGCAAGCGGTGAGTTATCAGGATCACCGAAACGCCGCGAGCGCTAACCCGCCTGACCAGTTCGAGCACGGCCTCAACCTCGGCAACGGCCAATGCGGCGGTGGGTTCGTCCATAATCAACACTTTGGGTTCAAACGCCGCGGCGCGTGCGATGGCGATTGCCTGACGCTGACCGCCAGACAGATTGCGCACCAGAAGCCGGGTATCAGGAATCGAAATCCCCAAACCTTTCAGCATCTTGTGGGCCTGTTCATGCATCTTTTTTTCATCAAGAAAAGGAATGCCCAGCAAGCGAGTTTGCGGCTCGCGGCCCATAAACAGGTTACCCGCCACGTTAACGGTGTCGCAAAGAGACAGGTCCTGATAAACCATCTCGATGTGACAACGACGAGCATCTGAAGGGTTGCTAAAGTTAACCTCTTCACCGTCGATACGCAGTGTGCCGCTGCTGGGAACCACCGCGCCGGCCAGAATTTTAGTGAGTGTGGATTTACCCGCGCCGTTATCGCCGACCAGCCCGAGGACTTCTCCCGGAGCAAGGCTGAGATTAACGCCGCGAAGAGAGCGGATTGAACCGTAGGTTTTGGTGATATTAATCATCTCAACCCTCGGCGGGCCTGACAGGTCTCTGGACATAAATCTGCTCCATCACGAAAGAGGCGGGCGGAAAGCACATTGGCAGGGCCTGAAAAAGGCCGATATTGCCTGCATTTAGCCTCGCCGTTATTCGCCATTACCGATTTCCCTTTCCTTGTAAACCGGTTTACCCAAATGACAAAAATAACGGCGAAACGGCTATTCCCGCTCAACCGATTAACAAACCAATGAGTGTGGATATCTGAGTCGCCAAAAATAAATTTGCACTAAGCGTGCCAATTTATCGAATTGTAGGTGAAGGCAAGCTGATGCAAGACAAGAGAAGGAGGTTTTAAATCATTATAAAACAGCTAATTAAACCGTTTTATGAAAAGGAATAATTATTGTCCGAAGGCAGTAAGAATGCTATCTGGTAAACATGGGTAATTCTTTTGGATAAAAAATAGTCTGCCCCATTTTTGAGCGATAGAGCCAAAATGGGGCGAAATTTTAACCTTTGGAATGCCACGGCGAAACGGAATCTCGCGACACCCATTCCACCGGAATGCGTGAAATCGGCTGAACGTCAGTATCTTCGTTAAACAGTTTTATCAGCATTTCAACCGCTGTACGGCCAAGATCTCGGGCTGACTGGCGAATGGTCGAAAGCCTCGGGGTGATTAGGTCTGAATAGATTGCGTCATCAAAACCTACCAGCGAAAGTGATTCAGGTACGCTAAGGCCTTTTGATCGAACGCCGTCGAGCAGACCCAGCGCCAGATAATCACTGGCGGCAAAAATAGCACTGGGTGGAGGAGACAGGGCAAGGAGATGATCCAGAGCCTGGCGACCAAAATTGCGGTCATAATCACCATACAAAACGCGGCTCGAATCATAGGGAATGTTACTTTTCAGCAACGCCTGCCGATATCCCTGATGGCGTTCGCGCACGCTCATCAACTCGTCAGGGCCGCCGACAAAGGCAATGTGCTGGTGTCCAGCGTCGATCAGGGCCTGAGTGGCAAGTTCACCGCCGCGTACATTGTCGGAAAAGACTTTCGGCATATCGCAACCGGGCACATCTTCGTCAATTAGCACCACGTGGCGCTGATCTTTCAGCTCAATATATAATTGGCCGTTGTCCGGTCGGTTAGTCGCAAACAGCAGGCCATCAACCTGGCGGGTATCAAGCCAGCGGATAAACTGGCATTCTTTTTCAAGATTGTTGCGGGTCACGCAAAGAACCAGGCTGTATTTATGCTCTGAGGCAGCCTCTTCAGCGGCATCGGCCAATTCGGCAAAGAAGGGATTGGCGATGTCAGGCAGCACCAGACCGATGGTTTCGCTGCCGCCCATGCTCAGTCGGCGAGCCAGGCTATTGGCGCGATAACCCAAGGTGTTTATCGCGTTTTCGATTCGCTGCACTGTTTGTTGTGGCAAATTAATGCTGTTGTTCAGATACCGTGAGACGGTAGCTTTCGAAAGCCCTGCCATTTCCGCTACGTCTGATAACACAACCCTTCTATGAGCCATAATTTATCCCTGCTTTCTTTACGTCAGGGCCGCTAAATGCAGCCAGATTCGCACTAATCCCAAGTGATAGACAGCATATTACAAACTCCGAAGCATGGAACAATTAAATTGTGCAGAGTGCTTGTTGCGGGCTTAAAATTCTATTATTTGCGATGATTGGCGTGCTTACGACTACCCGTTGAGGGTAAAAGTCCGTGATTCGAAATCGCCCGTGTCCTTACAAGTCTCATTTTCGATTTATCATTTTCGGGGAGTTTATCGGTATAAATTTTGAATTCCTTTAAATTTATTGATAATGAAAATGGACTATTCTCAATAAATCAAGCTAATAAGATGAAGATCCGCCATTAGATAGCGAGCGCGTAATCTGCGTTTTAGATTGCAGCCAAACTTTCCTCTTGACTTTTTTTTCACCAGGTTCAATTGTATTCGGCAATTACCTGTCACAAAGCTTTATCGAATTTGCTTCGTTTGGAACGTGGCTTTTCGAGTTAGTCATCAGTCTTCCCGATATTTGAGTCGCCAACAGTCATTCGAACGATCTTGGTTGAGAACAGCGCTGCGCCTGCCGCATTCTCTACGATTATCGATCGAGTTTATCGTTGTCTTTTTCGACTCATGAGGATGTGATTATGTTGATTAATGCCGGTAAGAAAAATATTACTTCACAAATGGCTCTCTTCACCCGAACCGCTCTCGCAGCGGTTACCCTCACGATGTTATTCTCTGGCGCTGTTAATGCTGCCGAAGCTCCAACTTATGCAATGGTACAAATTAACCAGCAGGCTCTGTTTTTTAATCAGATGAATAAAGGTGCCGCCGATGAAGCGAAGAAAACCGGTGTTAAGTTGGTGGTTTACAATGCCAACAATAATCCGGTCTCGCAAAATGATGCTATCGAAAATTATATCCAGCAGGGCGTGAAAGGCATTATGGTCGATGCCATCGATGTTAACGGCATTATGCCAGCCATTGCTGAAGCGGCAGCTAAAAATATTCCGGTAATTGCTATCGATGCCGTATTGCCGGCCGGTCAGCAAAAGGCGCAGGTGGGTGTCGATAACATCAAGGGTGGCGAAATTCTCGGTAACTATTTTACTCATTACGTGAAAACCAACATGGGTGATAAAGCCAAAGTCGGGATTGTTGGCGCATTGAATTCAGCCATTCAAAACGATCGTCAGAAAGGTTTTGAAAATACGCTTAAAGGCCACAGTGGTATTTCCGTGGTTGGCGTAGTCGATGGCCAGAATATTCAGGATAATGCCCTGACGGCTGCTGAAAATTTGATTACTGGTAACCCGAATATGACCGCGATTTATGCTACCGGCGAACCTGCATTATTGGGGGCGATTGCGGCGGTAGAGAATCAGGGGCGTCAAAATGATATTAAGGTGTTCGGCTGGGATCTGACTTCGAAAGCAATTACTGGCATTGATAAAGGCTATGTCACTGCGGTGCTGCAACAGGACCCGTTAAATATGGGAGTTGAAGCAGTTAAGGCGCTAAATAAAGTGGTTGCCGGTCAGTCGGTGGCTAAAACGATCAATGTGCCTGCGACGGTGGTAACCAAGGATAATGTGGATGCGTTCCGCGCCCAATTTAAGTAATTGTTTACCCGTTGTCCTTTGATCCGTATTTAGTTGGCCGCAATCGCTGAACCCAGTCACTTATCTGACTAAGCTCCTGGGGCTCAGCTCACTGGCTGTCTTGCTACAACGCCAGGCTTTAGCGGCGTTTGGCAAGACTGCTCAGGTTTGGAGTTAGCGCAAAATTTCAGCCAGTTCGCTTTGGGTCGGAAAGGCGCTCAGCGTGCCGGTTCTACTTATGGTGATGGCCGAAGCGCGTGCGGCACGGCGCAGGTCGTCTGGGGTGATGTGACTTTCTCGCTGTATCGCGCAGGCGAGCATCACGGCGAGGAAGGTGTCACCGGCGCCGGTGGTGTCGGTAACGGTGACTGATTCGGCAGGGACTTGATGCATCCCTTGGGCATCGAGCAACATTGAGCCTTGTGCGCCAAGGGTGACGATAACCTGCTTTACACCTGCATTGAGCAGATTGGCGGCGGCGAGGGGAATATCTTCGGCAGCACCAAGAAGCTGGGCTTCGAGCTGATTGACGACCAGGACATCAACCAGCGGCAACAGTTGGGTGAAAGCAGGTTTGACCGGTGAGGGATTAAAAACGGTGGTTAATTTTTTCTCGCGAGCAAGGGTAAAAACGGCAGCAGTTTTTTCAAAGCTGAAATTACCCTGCTGTAATACCACGTCCTCAGGCGCTGATAATAAAAATGCTTGCTGGATGTCGTCCAGATGCAAATAGTTAGCTGCCGTGGTGGTTGTTATGTTGGCATTGTCTCCATCGGCACAGTTTAATATTAGCGAGGTATCAGTGCGGCAATCACCAGGTTTTTTTGGAAGCAGGGTTAATGGCTCATGATTAATTATTTCTTTGCACCAATGACCATGGCTGTCATTGCCAATGGCAGCAATCAAGGTGGTTTTAATAGCGCATCGTGACAGAATAATAGCCTGATTTGCGCCTTTTCCACCGAGGTCTTGATGGGTTTTTATTCCATGAATTGACGCGCCTTTATCCGGCAATTCATTAATTAGATAGGTTTCGTCCACGCTAATATTGCCGACAACGAAAACTTGCATGAAATATTCCTTAGGAGAGTGATGTTATGGCATCTATATCAGCAGAAAAAACCAGTGCGATACAAGAGATATTTTCAAGGAAAAAGGCAATAATCGGCGTAGTTCACTGCGAACCTTTTCCAGGCTCGCCTAATTACCGTGGAAAATCAATTAATCAAATTATGGATATCGCTTTGAGTGATGCCAGAGCTTATTTGTCTGGTGGCGTTCACGGGCTGATAATTGAAAATCACGGTGATATTCCTTTTTCAAAACCCGAAGATATTGGTTATGAAACGGCTGCTTTTATGTCCGTAATTACCGACCGTATTAAAAAAGAGTTTGGCTGTCCGCTGGGCATCAATGTGCTGGCCAACGCGGCTATCCCGGCACTTGCCACTGCGTTGGCCGGGGGGGCAGATTTCGTGCGAGTTAATCAATGGGCCAATGCCTATATTGCCAACGAAGGTTTTATCGAGGGGGCTGCGGCCAAGGCATTGCGCTATCGTTCACAGCTGCGGGCCGAGCATATCAAGGTGTTTGCCGACAGCCACGTCAAGCACGGCAGCCACGCGATCGTGGCAGACAGAACGATAACCGAGCTAACTCGCGATGTGGATTTCTTCCAGGCCGATGCGGTTATTGCTACCGGTCAACGGACCGGCGACAGCGCCACGATGGACGAGATCGACGAAATTAGCGCGGCTACCGAACTTCCGCTGCTTGTGGGATCTGGCGTAACGCCGGACAACATCTGTCAGATTTTACAGCGAACTCAGGGAGTGATTATCGCCAGCACGTTGAAGTTCGGCGGTGTGTGGTGGAATCAGGTTGACCCTGCACGGGTCAAACACTTTATGTCTGTGGCGCAGGCAGAGCTGGGGGAATGAGCATGGCACAGCAGAGTTTCACCGATCGCTTGCTGGCGGAAAATCAGGTTGTATGGGAGGCGATGCAGCAGCATCGTTTTGTCACCGATATTGAGCAGGGTAAGCTGCCCGAAAAGGTGTTCAATCAATACTTGGTATTCGAAGGCGATTTTGTTGCCACGGCAATCGGCATTTTTTCTTACGCAGTCATCAAGGCACCGGATATTCGCCAGCAGCGCTGGTTAATTGGCGTTTTGGATGCCTTGGCCAATGAGCAAATCGCCTATTTCGAAAGAGTGATGGTAAAAAGAAACGTCACGCCGGAAAATTACTTACGGGGTGCGCCGGGGGTCTATCGTTTTAGTCAAGGCATGTTACGCGTCGCGGAATCAGGATCTTATACAGAAATTCTGATCCTGATGTTTGGTGCCGAGTGGATGTATTACCACTGGTGCAGCCGTGTTATCCGCGCTGACATTATTGACTCGGATATTAAAGATTGGGTTTTAATGCATGCGGAGAAAACCTTTATCGATCAGGCGAGCTGGCTGAAAGACGAATTAGACCAATCAGCCGAACAGTTTAGTGAATTGGAGCAGGTGCAGCTATCAGGTTTATATGCGCAGGTTCTACAATGGGAAATCGATTTCCATAGTGCGGCATATATAGGCTTATAGAGTAAACTATTAGCCCTGATGTGAAGGTCTACCATGCATAGTCAATGGTAGACGTCTATTTGATTGACAAAATATTTGATAACTAAATGATTTAATGAAATTAAGTACAAAAAACGCCTCTGCCTATTTTCATAGACTAAGGCGATTTTTTGCGTCGTTAGGCCGTTGGCTCCCAGCTTATCCGGCATTCGTCGCGACGGAAAATCAAGTCTGCTGAACATTAGCTTAAACATAAAAATGCTGCACAGCTGGAACGGTTTTTCTTTCAAGCGGCGCGGCTTTAGAGGCCGAGGATTTATTAGAAGCTGCATTATATTTAAACTGCTTGGGATCAAGAATAAGCGAGTGTGGGAATAACACTTGAGGACGGTATAGTGAGTTCATTAAACCATTGACCTCCTTGCTGTCTTTCATTTTTAATGCTTTGTCCCGTGTAGCAGATGAAAACTCCCTAAGATCCTGCACAATTCGGTAGGCCAGTCCCTCGATCATATCTTTGCCGTAAAATACCAAATCTATAATCTCATGATCTATAACATCGCCTTGGAAAAACTTATCTTTATCATCATAACTTACCCAGTCGGGTACTTTGGTGCCAGGACGTTGATCATTCTGTGCCAAGTCGGCAGCCTCAAGATGCCCGTATTGTTTAATATCATCTTTAACCGCATCCAGGGGAATACGATAATTGATATCACCAAATCTGCTTGAGGTTTTTTGATTGTTATCTCCGACTTCCAGAGCAAAAAACACAAAGTCATCGGTCGCAAAACTATCGAGATCTAGCTGTGCCGTGTTCTTGGTATTGAAACTTACCTTTTTCTTTTGCAGCTGTTTACGAGATAAGAATTCTGCCGAGCCCTGTTTATTGCGCACGTCTTTCGAAGAGAAGTGTGAAAGATAAAAAGGTTGCTGCTTAAAATTAGCAATGAACTCTCTTTCCAGAGGGTTTGGTATACTACTTTGTAATTTATTAATATTACTCTTAGAGAGTAAAGATATTGCCTCTTTTCCACGACCATTCAACTCTTTCCATGCATCTCCGTTACTGACCATGTGATCATAAGCCGAGTTAGCGTTTTGCGAGCCACCTGAGGAGTGACCATTTGCACCTAGAGCCATTTTTTGCAACGCAGCTTGCACACTGCCTACAGCGGACAACGCTGAATTATCCTTGCTGGACGTTGAGTTAGTAGAGGAAGTCGGCAGATTTTTGATGGCGGGCGATTTATTAATTACAGGTTTTAATACAGTCGATTTATACATTATCAATAGCCTCAATGGACTGGCAATTTTGATACTGTAATTTATTAAACCAAGGCACGTAAGGCGGAAGGCTTCCAGTCAATGGATTGTCTGATTTACAAAAAACGCCTCTGCCTATTTTCATAGACAAAGGCGATTTTTTGCATCGTTAGGCCGTTGGCTCCCAGCTTATCCGGCATTCGTCGCGACGGAAAATTAATACGCGACTGCGGTTGGAGATCACATGTACGTCATAGCCCTGGAAATAGAGGCAGAATGATTTTTGCCACGGGCCATCCGGCATGTTAACCAGCAGGCGACCTTGACCAATCGATACCATCTTACCGCTGGCGCGCAATGGACCAATGCCCATTTTCAGTTCGTCGCCTTCAATATCAAAGGCCGCTTTCGATTCAGGATGAAACCAACGCCCCTGGATCATCGGCAGACAATCGTTGGGTTCTGCAGGAATAAAATAGCGCCTGGCCAACCCAATTTCGCCCTCAATCGCCGTGCCGTTCATTTTCAAACGCATTGGCAAATGAGCTGATAGTGATACCGAACTGCCATCCTCGCCCTGATACAAATTTTCACTTGCGCCAAGATAACTGGCCACGCCGTTATCGACCGATAACCAATACGGTTCAGCCAGACTGGTGTAAAGCCCATCGACCAGCGCCGTGCTTCGCGCCGGTAATGGGGTTTCCAGCAGGGCAGACATCACATCCAGCAGGGCGGAATAAGATGCGGTATCTTCGCGATTCGAGACCAGCGCGACGCCAACTTTACGTTGAGGATCAAGCAGGAAATAGGTTTTGTAACCGGCATGTGAGCCGCCGTGACCCAACAATTGATTTTCGCCGATTTTCGAATGGGTAATGCCCAGCCCGTAAGCTGTCGGCGTACCATTGGTTAGAAAACGCAGTTGGGATAGGTGTTTCAATACGCCTTCGCCCGGCCCGACGTCAGCCAACAGGCTTTGTAACCAGCCAGAGAGCGACCGCAGACTTCCTGTCAGGCTACCCGAGGCAGAAAGATGCAAACCCGCAGCAGATGTCTGCCACCCGGTCTGCGATTTCCAATAACCAGGCACCAGATTTGGCACAATATCGAACCAGGTTTCTGGCGCGTGGAAAGCAATATCCAGCGGTTTGGCGATGTGCTGTTGCAGTAGGTCTTCGAACAAAATGCCTTTCTGTTTCAGAATGGTTTCTACCAAACGGTAGCCGGTGTTCGAATAGGAAATTTCGCTTCCTGCCGCAAAGTTAAGGCTACCGTCGCTGGCCAGAAAATCGATCAGCGCATCCGCGTCGGTGGCGTTATAAACCGAGATCCCCAGCAGGGAAAGGGTCTCGCGCACGTCAGGCAGGCCGGCGGTCATATCCAGCGCCTGTCCGATAGTGACTTTCGCCATCGGACCTTTCAGCTGTGGTAGATGTTGACCCAGTGTGTCATCGGTTGATAGACCGGCATCACTGCGAAGCAGGGCCAGTGTGGCGAAAATATGCTTGGTTACCGAAGCGTAACGCACTACGCTTTCGATGCTGAATGGCTCGTTGGTGGTCAGATTTGCCAGACCACCACAGGCCTCTCCCTTTAACGACGTGCTATCAAACAAGGTGATGGCACCCCCCGGTTCCCCCGGTTGATTCCAGCGATCGGTTACTTTTTTTGCAGCGGAAATTCCCGCTTGCCAGTTAATAGAAGTCACGATGGAAGTCCTCATTATCCTTCATCTTTGGCGTTATCACGGCGTTGGCTGCTTACAACCCCCCGACTCACTGATTAATTTCAGCTCATCGGGGCTTGCTCAGTTACCGCCTGGCGACAACGCCAATGACATTGGCTAATTTGAAATTTAAATGTCCTGGTCGATATCCGGTTCTTCGAGGTCCAGACTTAATTTTCTGAGCTCGGCAGTATGCGGATGTGACACGTTACCCGCCCGTAGATCGTTCGCACTCACAAGCTCCACCATTTGACCACCGATCATGACTCCGATTCTGGTGCAAAGATGCGTTACGACGGCTAAATTATGAGTCACCATGACGTAGGTTAATTTCTTTTGCTGGCGAATATCGGTTAGCAGGTTGAGGATTTCCGCCTGTACCGAAACGTCGAGCGCGGAAGTCGGTTCATCTAGCAGCAAAACCTCTGGTTCGGAAATCAGCGCGCGGGCAATCGCCACACGCTGCCGCTGGCCGCCAGAAAGCTGATGTGGGAAACGAAAACGCACGCTTTGCGGAAGGGCAACCTCATTCAGCGCGTCGGCAATACGTTTTTCGACATTCAGAAAGCCGTGTACGGTAAGAGGTTCAGCCAAAATCCGGTCGATGGTTTGACGGGGATGCAACGAGCCGTACGGGTCCTGAAACACCATTTGCACCCGGCGATAGAAACGCTTGGGGCGTTTGGGTAACTGGGGTTCGCCGCCAATGTCCATGCCGCCGGACCAGTGCTGATTTAGCCCCGCGAGCGCGCGTAAAATAGTGGATTTCCCCGAGCCGCTTTCGCCGACGATGCCAAAGCTTTCGCCATTGGCAACGTTAAAGCTGACTCCTTTGACGACTTCGGTTTCGCCAAATGAAATGCGCAGTTGGTCTAAAGTAATCATGCTGTTTTCCAGGCCTCGTCACGAACCAGTATCGGCAGCCGGTCTCTAGGGTGAGTCAACGACGGCAGACACTCCAGTAATCCACGCGTATAAGGATGCTGCGCGTTTCGCAGATCGCCGGCCTGCAAGGTCTCGACGATACGTCCGGAGTACATTACCGCCACGCGGTCGCAGAATCTCGACACCAGCGGCAAGTCATGGCTTATAAGAATCAACCCCATGCCGCGGCTGGAAACCAGGTCATCGAGCAGACGCAGAATTTCGGCCTGCACTGTGGCATCCAGCGCGCTGGTGGGTTCGTCGGCAATCATCAGTTCCGGGTCGGGAGCCAGCATCATGGCAATCATCACGCGTTGACCCATACCACCGGAAACCTCGTGGGCATAGCGTTCGGCGACTTTATGCGGGTCGCGGATCTTGACTTGATCCAGCAGGTCAATGGCGGCTTCCATGGCCTGACGTTTGCTGCCACCCTTATGAGTTCGCCAGGCTTCGGCGACCTGATTGCCGATGGTCATCACCGGGTTCAGTGAGTATTTCGGATCCTGCAGGATAAAACCGACGCGCTTACCGCGGATTTGGCGCATCTGTTTTTCGCTTGCGTTGCGCAAATCAATACCATCGAACGAAAGGGTATCGGCACGACATTTAGCGCTGGACGGCAACAGGTTCATCAGGCATCGGGCAGTGAGTGATTTACCCGAACCGCTTTCGCCAACGATACCGAGTTTTTCTTTTCCCAACTGTAAAGATACCCCGCGCACGGCATCAAAACTGCCGCTGCGGGTTTCAAACGTAATATGCAAATTCTTGATATCGACCAGCATTAGCGTTCCTTGGGATCGAGGACGTCACGTAAACCATCGCCGAGAAAGTTAAAGGCCAATGAGGTGACAAAAATAGCGATAGCCGGGATGAGCGGCACCCACCATTCGCTGAACAGGAAACGGCGAGCCGTTGCGATCATCGCCCCCCATTCTGGTGACGGCGGCTGCGCGCCCATGCCCAAAAATCCGAGGCTGGCAGCGGTAATGATGATTGAACTCATGTCCAGCGTGACGCGCACCACCAGGCTTGGCACGCACAGCGGCATGATATGGCGCAATACGATACGTGCCGGCGTAGCGCCCGTCAGGCGACAGGCGGCGATATAATCTGTGCCGCGAACCTGCATGGTTTCCGCTCGCGCCAGTCGCGCATACGGCGGCCAGGCAGTGAGGGCGATAGCCAGAATGGCGCTCTCGACGCCGGGCTTGAGAGCAGCGACGAAAGCCAATGCCAGAATAAGACGTGGAAAAGCCAGAAACACGTCAGTAATGCGCATCAGAATACGGTCAACCAGTCCGCCCGCGTAGCCTGCCACGCAGCCTATCAGCAGGCCAAGAGGGGCAACGATCGCCACCACCACGATCACCATGCCGAGGGTAATACGCCCGCCATAAAGAATGCGGCTGTAGGTATCGCGACCCAGCTCGTCAGTGCCTAACAAATGCAGGGCAGAAGGCTTGGCAAGACGGTTGGCTAAATCCTGATCGCCGGGCTGATAATGGGTCAGCAGCGGGGCGCAAATCGAAATGGCCAACACCACCAACACGGTGATCAGGCCAATCAGCGCGAGTGGATTGGAACGCAGGCCAAGCCAGATGCGATAGCGTCGACCCCAAACCGCCTGGGTACGTGTTTTAGGAGTTTCATCGAGCAACCATGCCCGAGACCCCGGTCGTGAAGATAAGCTGGTCATTTTACGCGTGGGTCCAGAAGTCGGTAGAGAAGGTCGGCAAGCAGATTAAGCAGCACGTAGATTGCGCCAATCAGCAGGGTGGAACCGATAACCGGGTTCATGTCGGCATTCATCAGCGAGACGGTCAGATACTGTCCCAGGCCCGGCCACGAGAAGACGTTTTCGGTTACTACCGCGCCCTCAAGCAAACCAGCATAAGTCAGTGCCAGAACGGTAATCAGCTGAACGCCCACAGTTGGAAAAGCGTGTTTCCAGATAACCCGGCTGGCAGAAAGCCCTTTTGCCCGAGCAGTGATAACGTATTCGCCACCCAACGCATTGAGCATAAAGGTGCGGGTCATACGGGTGATATAGGCCATGCTGAAATAGGCCAGAATCAGCACCGGCTGCACCATGTGCGCCAGCGCATCCCAAAACGCACCCATATCACCGGCCAGTAAGGAATCGACGGTGAGCAGTCCGGTAACCTGCGGGATCATATCCTGATAGATAATGTCCTGACGGCCAGGCCCTGGCGCAATCCCCAGCACTGAATAAAAAATCAACAGTGAAAGCAGTGCCAGAACAAACACCGGCAGCGAGTGACCGGCCAGACAGACCACGCGAATAGTCTGGTCAATCCAACTACCTTGACGCGTTGCTGCCCAGACGCCGAGCGGTATGCCGATAAGCGCGGCGATAATAATTGCCGCCGTGGCAAGTTCCAGCGTCGCCGGGAAGTAGCGCGCAATATCGTGAGTCACCAGATTTGAGGTTAACGCAGAGCGACCGAGGTCGCCGTGCGCCAATTGGCTGAGATAATGTAAAAACTGCATCCAAAGGGGCTGATCCAGCCCCATTTCATGACGTACACGTTCGACAACTGACTCCGGGGCATTATCGCCAACCGCAGCCAGTACCGGGTCGGTCGGCATGACTCTTCCGATAAAGAAAGTAATCACCGACAGACCAAACAAAGTAAGACAAACGCTGATGCAGGTACTCAGTAAACTTTTGAGTCTCTTGCTCACGCTTTAACAACCTTCTCGTATGGGCTGGTACTCATTACAGTCAACACCACGCCGGTGATGTCATGGCGGCAGGCGGCAGTCAGCGTCGGCTGGAACATGATCATAAACGGACTGCTTTCCATATGCTGGGTTTGCAGCTGCTCGTAAAGCTTGATGCGCGTCGCGGGATCAGACTCGTGCAAAGCTTTGCTGCTGAGGTCAGAAATGGCCTTGTCTTGCCAGCTGCAACGCCATGCCAGCGTGCGGCTCTTGGCTTTATCGCTGTTATCCGGGTTACTGCAGAAGGCTTCCGCATTGGAGTTGGGATCAAAATAGTCCGCGCCCCACTGAGTCAGTGCCAGCTGTTGTTGACGGGCACGCATTTTCGTCAGTACCTGACGGCTTTCGGCGGCCAGCAAGGTGACTTTAATACCGATCTCGCCGAGGTTTGCCTGAATTGCCTGTGCAATATCAGCAGACGGAGAGGCAGAATAATGGTCGAGGGTGATTTCAAAACCGTTCGGGAAACCGGCTTCTGCCAGCAGCGCTTTGGCTTTAGTCACGTCGCGTTTGTACATAATGGTATTCACTGCCGCCGGGAAGCCTTCAGGCAGGAAGCTCTGGTGGATTTTATGAGTCAGTGGAATGATGTTTTTCTGGATGCTTTCGTAATCCAGTGCCCATTTAATAGCCTGCCAGACCTGAGGTTTTGCCAGATTTGGGTTGGCAACGTTAGCAGAAACCATCAACGTACCGGCGATGCCTTTCTGTACCAGGGTAAAATTCTTGTCGTCTTTTAACGGGCGCAGCTGCTCGGTAGTCAGGTTGCGGGCAATATCGATATCGCCTTTTTGCAGCATCAGCATCTGGGCAGAAGGGTCAACAATATGACGCATGATCACGCGCTCAATCTTACCGGCGTGCGGGTTGTTTTTGTTGCTTTCCAGAATTACGGTTTCACTGACTTTCCAGGCACGCAGCTTAAAGGCACCGGAACCGGCGCTGTTGGTTTTCAGCCACGCATTGCCCAGGTCATCGCCTTTCTGGTTGGCCAGACAGGCCGATTTCTGCACGATACAGCCGACGTTGGCTGACAGGCAGTAAAGCATGAAGGATTCAGAAGCCGGATCGGCCGTTTTAATCACCAGCGTTTCTTTATCTGGTGCGCTGATAAACTGCTCGACGTTATCTTTGGTATAACCAAATTGGTTAATGATGTAGGCCGGGCTCTTATCGAGTTTGACCACACGCTGCAGGGAGAAAGCGGCGTCATCGGCAGTAACCGGTGTCCCATCGGCAAACTTGGCCTTCGGGTCCATTTTAAAGGTGAAGGTTTTTTTATCGTCTGAAACTGACCATGACAAGGCTAGATCGCCTTCAATCTCGTCAGCGGCGGTCAACTTAGGTTTTACCAGTTGCTGATAGAGGTTACCGGTAACTTCTTCACCAACAGATTCAAAGGCTTCGTGGGGATCAAGGCTGGTAATGATGTCCAGTTGAATGGCCATAACCAATATCGATTTTGGCGTTGCGGCAAAAACTTTCTCGAAGTTCAGATAAGATAAAACAGGAATTGCAGAAAAACCGGTAATAAAATTACGCCTTGTGACCATTATAACTCCCATCGTGTTGATATTTAAACTTAAAATTTAATTTTATAGTCTCTTGCCCTTGACTTGTTCGCCGCGCTTTGTCTCTAATGAACAACATCACAGCCGCGTCAGGTAGCACTTTTCGCCACAAAAAAAGTAATGCGAAATTTGCTCACCGGTGGTGCGTATTCAATCATGAATTGCACCTTTTAAGAGCGAAAGCTGATTGATTCCTGTCGTGTTTAACCAAGGGTAGAGCTTTTTATGAATAACAAAGTCAGTGAAGATTTAAGCCCAGTGCCGGTTTTTGACGGTCATAATGATGTTTTAATGCAACTTTGGTTAAATCATCATCAAAATCCCGAGCAGGCATTCCTTGAAGGACCTGCTTGCGGTCAGATGGACCTGCCACGCTGCCGTGAGGCAGGTTTCGCGGGAGGTCTCTTCGCCGCCTATGTACCTTCGCCAAAACTTCCTGACTCACCAGAAGTAGCAAGTATCGTGCCGGGTTCAGGTATCGATACGCGTTTTTTAGTGGAAGGTATTAATAAACATCCTGATTTTTATCCTACGCCGGATCTAAATTCTGCGCGCGACGTCACAATCGGCATGATGGCCTTTTTAATTCGTATTGAAAATGCGTCTCGGGGCGCAGTTAAAATCTGCCGCACTGCTAATCAGATCCGTGAATCGATCAAAAATCAGTCATTAGCTGTAGTTATGCATATCGAAGGGGCCGAGGCGATTGACCCGGACCTTTATATGTTGGATGTGTTTTATCAGATGGGTTTGCGTTCAATAGGTCCGGTATGGAGCCGCCCGAATATTTTCGGTCACGGCGTGCCGTTTAAATTCCCGTCCTCGCCTGATTTAGGCCCGGGATTGACCGATTTAGGCATCAAGCTGGTGAAAGCATGTAACCAGAAACGTATCATGGTGGATCTGTCGCATCTGGATGAAAAGGGCTTCTGGCAAGTGGCTAAACACAGCGATGCGCCGCTGGTGGCCAGCCATTCGAATGCTCACGCGCTGTCTGCACAATCGCGCAATCTCACCGACAAACAGCTGGATGCAATTAAAGAGAGCAATGGTTTTGTCGGCGTAAACTTTGGTATGACTTTCTTGCGTGAAGATGGGAAGAAATCTCCAGACGCCACCGTGGATGAAATGGTGCGCCACGTCGATTATCTGGTGGAGAAACTTGGCGAAAACAACGTTGGGTTTGGTTCGGACTTTGACGGCGTAACGCTGACGCCAGATATGGTTGACGTGCGTGGCCTGCGCAAGCTGGAAGCCGCATTACGCAAAGCCGGATATAACCAGACGCTGCTGGAAAATATCTGCCACAAAAACTGGATCAATGTGCTTGAAAGGACCTGGGGCGAGTAATGGCCGGGTTAAATTTCATCGCGTATTACTGCGTCCAGAATCGCTGAATCAACGACAGCGAATGCAGCAATTTTGTGACTGGAAGAGGCATCGTGTGGGAGTAAAGTAACCGAAGTAAAAAGCTGGCTGGCAGCAAATAAGCTCGCTGAGTAAATACGCACTGTAATTTTCAAATAAAAACGCCTGCTACTATTTCGAAAATAAAGCGGCAGGCGTTTAAGCAATCAGGAAAACAGGGTTTGTTTCAGCGCACGCTCTACACCGCGCAGTTCCGCCAATCCTCTTAACCTGCCAATCGCTGAATATCCTGGATTGGTTTTCTTATGCAAATCATCGAGCATCTGATGGCCGTGATCGGGCCGCATGGGAATAGGACGCGTATCGTTTAATCCCCTGCGACGCTGCTCCTCGGTCAGAATGGATTTGATTACTGCTACCATATCCACGTCACCGTCGAGATGGTCGGCCTCGTGGAAGCTGCCGGGGGTTGATTCGCGCGCGGTGGCACGTAGGTGAATAAAGTGAACCCGGTCAGCAAAAGTGTCGAACATCTTCACCAGGTCGTTATCTTCGCGAACTCCGTAAGAACCGGTGCAGAATGTAAATCCATTGTGCAGACTATCGACAGTGTCTTTTAGCCACTGCATGTCTTCGATAGTTGAAACAATGCGCGGCAAGCCCAGAATCGGACGCGGAGGGTCATCTGGATGGACCGCCAGTCGCAGCCCGTGCTGTTCGGCAATCGGCACGATGGCGCGCAGGAAATAGGCCATGTTTTCGCGCAAACGTGCTTTATCAATGCCGTCGTAGGTTGCCAGTCTGGCGCGAAATTGCTCCAGCGTGTAGCCTTCTTCCGTGCCCGGCAGACCGGCGATGATATTGGCGGTCAGAGTCTCTTTCTCTTGCTGGGACATAGCGGCAAAGTATTCAGCGGCCTGCTGCTGTTCAATGGCGGAGTAGTCTTTTTTTGCCCCGGCACGCTGCAAAATATGTAATTCGAAGGCGGCAAAGGCCGTCTGGTCAAATCGCAGCGCGCGGGAACCGTCTGGCAGCAAATAGCCCAAATCTGTCCGCGTCCAGTCGAGTATGGGCATAAAGTTGTAGCAAATCGTGGTGATCCCGCAGGAGGCGAGATTGCGCAACGACTGCTGGTAATTGGCGATATGCTGTTCGACGTTGCCGCTGCGGGTTTTGATTTCTTCATGCACCGGGATGCTTTCCACCACCGACCACTGCAATCCCTTTTCTGCCAGTTCGGCCTGACGTTGTTTAATCTGTACCACCGGCCAGACTTCGCCGTTGGCAATATGATGCAGGGCGGTGACCACGCCGGTTGCACCAGCCTGAAGAATATCGTCCAGGGATACCGGGTCATTGGGACCATACCAGCGCCATGTTTGTTCCATAAATAACTCCTTGTTTAATCATAAAGCTCGCCCAGACAGGCAACTAAAATTTAGACCGCTTCGGCCGATTCAATAGGATCTTTAACGATAAAGAAATAAGACAGCGCCCCGGCAAAGGTGACACAGGAACAGACTACCAATGCCCAGTTAAACGAACCGGTGGTATCCAATACCCAGCCGGTGACGATGGGGGCAAACGAGGCAAAAATGAAGCTGCCAAAGTTCTGAATGCTGCTCACCGAGGCAACCATGCGAGAAGGGGCGATTACCTGCACCAGTCCCCACGCCGAAGTGCCTGCAAAGTGGATAAAGAACAGCGCGAGGCTGATAAACGCCACGGCCATTGTGGTGCTGGCAGATTGAATGACCAGCAGGGTACAGGCTGCGGAACACACCAAACCAAAGCAGATCAGCGCCTTGCGG
Organism: Rouxiella sp. WC2420; assembly: GCF_041200025.1. Taxonomy (NCBI): domain Bacteria; kingdom Pseudomonadati; phylum Pseudomonadota; class Gammaproteobacteria; order Enterobacterales; family Yersiniaceae; genus Rouxiella; species Rouxiella sp. WC2420. The sequence continues at coordinate 2,422,877 of NZ_CP165628.1, forward strand.
CTGTTTAACAACGAATAACCTTTTTGCGCCAACCGGTCGGCGACAACGCCGTTGACCAGCATTCCCAGTGAACCAAACAGAAACGGGATCGCCGCGACCCAACCCGTGTTGGCGAGGCTCAAACCCCGTTCGGCCTGCAAATACCCCGGTAACCAGGCCAGATACAGCCACGCGGTATAGTTGACGCCGCTAAAGCCCAGCAGCATGCCCCAGACACTGCGGCGCTTGAACAAAGAGCCCCATTCACCGAGGCTGAGACGGGTTTTGAGCACCGGTTTACTGCCTTGATCGAGATAGGCGCTATCTTCGGCGCTGAGCACCATTTGACTGCGATTGCGATACCAGGCACACCAGCAAAGCGCGACGGCAATACCGGCAACACCAATGATCAGAAACATCATCCGCCAACCAAAGGCCAGCATCAGTGCGACCAAAATCGGTGGCGCAAACGCCTGACCCAGCGTGGTCGAAGAGTTGAAAATCCCCATTGGCAGACCGCGTTTTTTAACATTGAACCAGTCATTGACCACCTTGACGCCGCTGGGCATAAACGGCGCTTCGCCGATACCCAATCCAATGCGCAGCATAATAAAGTGGCTAAAACTGTTTACGCTGCCCGCCAGCGCCTGCATCAGCGACCAAAACAACAGGCCGCCGCCGAGCACAATGCGAGGCCCAAAACGGTCAAGCAGAATACCGCTGGGTAGTTGAGAGATACCGTAGGAAAGTGAAAAGGCAGACAGCAAGAAACCGAACTCGGTGGCGGAGAGGCCCAAATCACCGCGAATGGCCTGATTGGCAATCGACAGCGAGCCGCGGTCGAGAAAATTAATGATCCCTGCCATAAAGAGCAAAGACAGTGAAATAGTCTGTATCCGCTTGATTTTATGCGATCTGGCGAGAGTTTCCGGCAGTATCCTGTCCAGAGAAGAGGCTTGCATAAGGTGTCCTTAATTATGTTTTTTATCATAGGGTCGGTCGATGTAATACGCCTGTTGGCCTAATTGTCTGCTGGTCAGGCCATCAGGCCTGTGTATCATTCAGCAGTATGAGTTAAAATAATGTGATCAATCCTGCACAATTGATCTTCCTTTTTGATCTTGATTCAAGGGCAGCAACAGCGGGGCGTCGTGATGTTTTAAACGTTATGATAAGGTGTATTAAAGCCGGTTTGCCACGGGTCAGAACGCGTAAAATCAGAGAGATAGCAATATTACATCGGGGAATGAAATGGAATTACCTACACTCAAAGTGGAACGACTTTACCGCCAGATTTCTAACCTGCTTAAGGATTACATTAACAGCGGCCAGTTCGTACCCGGCCAGATGATCCCCTCTGAACGCGATCTCTCAAAGCAGCTCGGCGTAAGCCGTTCTTCTATTCGCGAGGCGCTGATTGCCCTGGAGATAACCGGCTGGGTGGAAATTCGCACCGGCAATGGCGTCTACGTCAGTAATCCGCTGCCATCGCAACAACCGGTTGTCGCTGAAGAAGAGTTCAGCCTGCAATCGCTGGTTAAGGCACGTCAAATTTATGAGTGCACCACGGCCGAACTTGCAGCCCTTAATGGCACTGATGATCAGCGAGAAAAACTGGCTGAAATCAATCGCGAACTTACGCAGTTAAATATCAATAATCAGGATTTTTTGCGCGAGGATAAACGTTTTCATCTGCTAATAAGCGAGATGACGGGCAATGAAGTGTTGCGCGATATGATGGAATATTTGTGGAACAAGCGTGAGTCCGCGCGTTTTGTTCGTTTAGAGTCACACTATGCCGAGACTGATTTTCCTCTACAAATGAACGCCGATCATCAGGCAATTACCGACGCCATTCTGGCAAGAGATCCCGTTGCCGCCAAGAGGGTAATGCAGCTTCATTTGCAGCATGTTTATGACCGGTTGTTCAACGAATAAATTTAGCCTGCGTCCTTGCAGCCGCAGCGGCGTTGGCAGCGCTTAATCGCCCGAATCACTGACCCGCGTCAGCTCATCGGGACTCTTTCACTTGCCGCCTTGCTGCAACAGCAATGACTTTGGCTAAATGCAATGTGCGCTCTTACAGCCGCAGCGGCGTTGGCAGCGCTTAATCGCCCGCATCACTGACCCGCGTCAGCTCAGCGGGACTCTTTCACTTGCCGCCTTGCTGCAACAGCAATGACATTGGCTAAATGTAATGTGCGTCCTTGCAGCCGCAGCGGCGTTGGCAGCGCTTAATCGCCCGCATCACTGACCCGCGTCAGCTCATCGGGACTCTTTCACTTGCCGCCTTGCTGCAACAGCAATGACTTTGGCTAAATGCAATGTGCGTCCTTGCAGCCGCAGCGGCGTTGGCAGCGCTCAAGGTAGCAATGAAATACTTGCTGGACCTCGATTAAAAATCCACTTCACGATAAGCGCTGTCTAGCAAAACGATAATCGGTAGACAGCGTAAAATTAATTATGATTATTTATAATGACTTTCTCCCCATTGCAGCATGCTTGCCAGCAGCGGTTTTAGTACCGTTTGTAGCTGTTCCGCCTTGGCTGGTGCATAAGGATAAGGCTCTATCTCTTCCATATAATTACACTGTGCCAACTCCAACTGCACTGCGTGCTGATGTTTATCCGGTTGACCATAGGCGCGGGTGATATAACCGCCTTTAAAACGGCCGTTCAGCACATGAGTAAAGGTCTCTTGCGCACTGCAACAGCTTTGAACGACGCTAATCAAACCCGGCGCGCAGCTCAGGCCGCTGTTGGTGCCGAGATTCAAATCAGGCAATTTCCCTTCAAACAGGCGCGGTATCACCGAGGCAATGGAATGGGCATCAAACAGCATGGCATAACCGTGCTGCTGCTTAATGCGGTCAAGCTCATGCTGAATTTTCTGGTGATACGGCTGCCACAGGGTATCAAGATAGCCTTTACGCTGTTCATCGCTAGGTTGTTGACCTTCTTTAAAGGTCGGGCGGCCGTCGAACAGGGTATCAGGGTAAAGCCCGGTGGTTGCGGTGGTGTACAGCGGTTTGTCGTCGGCCGGGCGATTAAGGTCGATGACAAAGCGCGAGTACTGGCCGATGATAATGCTCGCGCCCAGCGCCTTGGCGAAATTATACAGTTCGGGAATATGCCAGTCGGTATCGGACAATGGCAGGGCGGCATCGGTGAGGCCACTGGCCACTTCCGGCGTCAGGTGAGTTCCGGCATGCGGGATGCTGATCAACAGGGGCGCAGTCCCCTGAATGAACTCATAAGGTTCTGCAAGGCTCATAAACGAATTTCTCCACGATAAACAACGGTGCAGGGCAGTTGACCGCCCAGCCAGTAAACCAGTTCTGCAGGGCGCTTTAACGGCCAGTGCACGAAGTCTGCAACCTTGTCGGCCTCCAGCGTGCCGTGCGTTTTTTCCAGACCCAGCGCTTTTGCGCCGTTCAGGGTGATACCCGCCAGCGCTTCTTCTGGCGTCATGCGAAACAGGGTACAGGCCATATTCAGCATCAGGCGCAGCGAAAGTGCCGGAGAAGTACCGGGGTTGGCATCGCTGGCCAGCGCCATCGGTACGCCGTGGTGGCGAAACAGCTCAACCGGCGGGCTCTGGGTTTCACGCAAAAGATAGTAAGCGCCGGGAAGCAGCACCGCGACAGTGCCGCTGGCCGCCATCGCCGCGACATCAGATTCGGTAGCGTATTCCAGATGATCGGCAGACAGCGCGTGGTGTTTTGCCGCAAGCGTGCTGCCATGCAAGGAGGAAAGCTGTTCGGCGTGCAGTTTTACCGGCAGGCCCAGCGCAGCAGCCTTATTGAAAACGCGCTCGACCTGCTGCGGTGAAAACGCCAGATGTTCACAAAACGCATCAACGGCGTCGGCTAGGCCCTCAGAGGCAACCTGAGGCAGTAAACTGTCGCAAATCAGGTCGATATAGTCATCGGCCTTGCCTTTGAATTCGGGAGGAACCGCGTGAGCTGCCAGACAGGTCGACTTAATCTCGACCGGTTGCGTAGCGCCCAGCTCGCGGATCACCCGCAGCATTTTCAGCTCGCTCTCTTCACTCAGCCCGTAACCGGATTTGATTTCGATACAAGTGACGCCTTCGGCCAGCAGCGGGCGCAGTCGAAATTCTGCTGCGGCAAAAAGTTGCTGCTGAGTGGCGTCGCGAGTGGCATTGACGGTAGAGAGGATCCCGCCGCCCTGAGCCGCGATTGCGGCGTAACTCACGCCATTCAGGCGTTGTTCAAACTCGGCGCTGCGGTCACCGCCAAATACCAGATGAGTATGGCAGTCGATAAATCCGGGGGTCACAATGCCGCCGCCAAAATCAGTGCGCTGCGGCGCGGTAAAGTCAGGACTCTGATTTCGTGGACCGATCCACAGGATCCTGCCGTCTTTGACCGCGATCGTGCCATTTTCGATGATGCTGTAATGCCCATCATGCATAGTGACTAAGTCGGCCCCAAACCACAGGCTGTCACAGTGAATTTTGCCGTCAAAAGAGGGCGAAGAATGCAAGGGTACCGCCATGAGGATCTCCTGCTTTAACGTATCTTGTATAGACAACGACAGGGAAGCTAACGCATAACCTCGCAGGCGGCAAGCACGGCAACGATAGCTTTTTCTTATACTTTTCGTCGCAGGCGCTTGCGGCCCACAGGTGTTTAGCCGTGGCTGGTGAAGCGGCCAAACAGCTGGTAACGCGAGCCGGGATAAATCAGCCGTGCCGAGGTGACTACCTGATTGCCGCTCCAGGTGCGACGATGGATAAGCAGGCAGGGTTCATGCTCTTTTAACTGTAACTGGGCACTTTGTTCGGCGCTGGCGCTTACTGCCTCGACCCGATGCTCGCCGCTGGTCAGCGGTGCAACCTGCATCAGGTAGTCGTAGGGCATTCTGTTGCTGAACACGTTGTGCAGATAATCCGGGGCAGTTTTGGGATTGACATAGCGGTCTTCAATTTGCACCGGCACGTCATTTTCGTAATGAATAATCTGCGAGTAAAACATCTGTTCACCGCGGGAGATACCCAGCTGTAGCGCCTGTTCTGCATCGGCGGCACGGGCTTCGCACACCACAATCCTGCTGCAGTGGCGATGACCGCGTTCGGCAATTTCATCGGCAATATTGTGCACTTCCAGCATCGGGGTATAGGCCTTGGCTTCGGCAACAAAAGTGCCGACCCCCTGCATGCGGATGAGGAAACCTTCGCTGGTCAACTCCCGCAGTGCGCGGTTAATGGTCATGCGGCTCACACCCAGCTCGTTGACCAGCTCGCTTTCTGAAGGTACACGCTGGTGCGGCGGCCACACACCGGTGCGGATCTGGCCAACTATTGCCTGTTTTACGCGCTGATAAATCGGGGCGGGTGTATCGCTTATCGCCGCCGAGAGCTGCGATAAAATTTGTTGTGACACCACCTGTTGTTCGGACAACGGTTGGTCAGACATGCCACTCACCTCACTTATTAGTCAATTTAACTGCGCTATTTGTTAAAAAAAGCAACATCGGCAGTTTACAGATTTCATTGCCGTATGTATATGTATAGACAAGCTGTTCAGGAAAGTCTCAAAAGTCGAAAGATTTTTAATCACAGGTCAATTTTTAGATCAATTAACTTACACCGGGAACTTGCCATGCCTGCATTTTTTGCTTCTCGCGCCTTGCTGCCCCATGGTTGGGCCCACGACGTTCGTCTTGAAGTCAACGCACAGGGTTTTATCACTGAAGTACTGGTCAGCGCCAGCAGTGAAGGGTGTCAGTTACTCTCGGGAGCGGTGGTTCCGGGCATGCCAAATTTGCATTCTCACGCTTTCCAGCGAGTCATGGCGGGTCTCGCCGAGGTAGCGGGTAATCCACAGGACAGCTTCTGGACCTGGCGTGAACTGATGTATCGTATGGTTGGCCGCCTGACGCCCGAGCAGGTCGGGGTGATTGCCCGTCAGCTGTATATCGAAATGCTGAAAGGCGGCTATACCCAGGTCGCGGAGTTTCATTATCTGCACCACGACCCGTTGGGCAATCCTTACGCTAATCCAGGAGAGATGACCGCTTACCTGAGCCGTGCCGCCGAACAGGCGGGGATTGGCCTGACCCTGCTGCCAGTACTTTACAGCTATTCTGGTTTTGGCGCACAGCCGCCGCAGCCCGGCCAGCGTCGCTTTATCCAAAATACCGACAGTTATTTGCAGCAACAGCAGATTATATCCCAACAAATCAAAGGCATTACCACCCAGAATCAAGGCCTCTGTTTCCACTCCCTGCGCGCCGTTTCCCAGCAACAAATGCAGCAGGTGCTGGCCAGCAGCGATGCAAGTTTGCCGGTACATATTCATATCTCGGAACAGGTCAAAGAGGTTAATGACTGTGTAGCCTGGAGCAGCCAGCGGCCCATTGCCTGGCTGTTTGACAAGTTTGAGGTCAACGGACGCTGGTGCTTGATTCACGCGACCCATCCCGATCAGGACGAGCTTAAACAGCTGGCGTTGAGCGGGGCGGTGGCCGGTCTCTGTCCAACCACGGAAGCCAATCTCGGCGATGGCATTTTCCCCGGGGTTGATTATCTGGCGCAGAACGGCTCGTGGGGCATTGGTTCCGACAGTCATGTTTCCCTAAACGTGGTAGAGGAACTGCGCTGGTTGGAGTACGGGCAGCGGCTGCGCGATACCCGTCGTAACCGTCTGGTAACTCACGAGCAGCCTTCGGTGGGAGACCTGCTTTATCGTCAGGCTCTGGCAGGCGGAGCACAGGCCTGCGGCGTCATGATTGGCAAGCTGGAAGCGGGTTATCGCGCTGACTGGCTAGTTTTGGACGGAGAATGCCCGTATTTAGGCGCAGCGCAGGACGGCGAATTGCTCAATCGCTGGCTGTTTGCAGGCACAGCGGCGCAGATTCAGGACGTGTGGGTCGCAGGAGAGGCTAAGATTATTGCAGGCCGCCATGCGCAACAGACAGAAGCGGCGGCGGATTTTCTTGCCTTGCTAAAACTCCTGAGTCAGGAGTAGGAGTCTTTATGAGTTTTGCTTCAACGATTCACAACACTTTGAGCTTTTTTAATATTGACGATTTACCTGTCACCCCCTGGCGCAACGGCGGCGGCGAAACCCGTGAGATCATCAGCACGCCAGAAGAAGCCAGCGATTTTAACTGGCGGGCCAGCATTGCCACCATCGCTCAGGATGGGCCGTTTTCAGCCTTCCACGGCATCGATCGTTCAATCACTTTGTTGACCGGTGAGGGGGTTCATCTGTTTTCCAAAAACCAGGTTGACCACTATCTTACTACCCCCGCCGAGCCTTTTGCCTTTTCCGGTGACCTGACGCTGAGCGCAGAGCTTACCGGCGGCACCACCACTGATTTTAATATCATGACTCGACGCGGCACCTGTCGTTCAGTGGTCAGCGCAAAAAATAACGATTTTTGCGCGCCGTTGTTAATGGGCGGCGTGCTGCTGATTCTAAAAGGCGAATGGGAATTGCAGGGCGAAAAATTACTCACTGCCAATCAGGGCGTGGTCTGGGATAACGGGCAGGACGTGACCTTAGAATTGCTGCTGCACGCTAAAAGTAAAGATTGCCTGTTGCTATGGGCGGCTATTCTGCCGCTGTATTGATTTCTGCGGTGCTGATGAATACGAGGGTTTATTGCGACCCCGGCTTTTTGATGCAATCCCGCTCGCTGCGCCAAAATAGCGCGGCAGCTGCACTGAATTAAACCGTAGCGCCAGACGCTGGATCTTTGCGGCCAGCAATTAATCCGCTACGGCATAAAGAGGATAGATTTTACGCCGCTCGGTCGGACTTTAGCGGCATTCCTGATGCGACTTAAAACTGGCACAAACTTTGCGTCAATTAAGTCGCTAGCTTGTATAGACAAGAATAGACAGTGGCGCGGTCACGATGTGACAGTCCAATATTCCAGACAGGTACTTTCGACAGGAGTGGCAAATGAGCAATGTGTTTTCCAAAGCCGTACTGAAAAAATCCTTCACCTTACTGAGTGTGGCTGTAACTCTGGGCTGCGCCAGTGCGGGCGCTGCGCTGGCGGCAGACACCCCGGTCGCTATCGGTATTTCTGGCTGGACAGGTTTTGCTCCTCTGACGCTGGCGGATAAAGCCGGCATCTTCAAAAAAAACGGGTTGGACGTTACGCTAAAAATGGTGCCGCAGCAGTCGCGCCATCTGGCTATCGCTTCCGGTTCGCTGCAATGTGCTGCCACTACCGTCGAGACTTATCTCACCTGGAACGCCGCCGGGGTGCCAATCAAGCAAATCGTTCAGCTTGATAAATCCTACGGCGCGGACGGTATCGCGGTACGTCAGGGCATCAACAAGATTTCCGATCTCAAGGGTAAGACGATTAGCGTCGATGCTCCGGGAACCTCCTCTTATTTTCTGCTGGCGTGGATGCTGGATAAAAACGGCATGACCATGAAAGACGTCAAGCTGGCGACGCTTGGCCCGGACGCCGCAGCGCACGCCTTTATTGCCGGTCAAAACGATGCGGCAGTAACCTACGAGCCTTACCTGTCTTCGATTCGCCAAAGCCCGGACAAAGGCAAGATCCTGGCCACCACGCTGCAATACCCGATGGTGATGGATACTCTTGGCTGCACGCCAGCCTTCCTGGAGAAAAATCCCGCAGCGGCGCAGGCGTTGGTTAATAGCTATTTCGACGCGCTGGCGATGATTAAACAAGACCCGGACAAGTCCAACGAAATCATGGGCGCGGCGGTGAAAGAAACCGGCAAGCAGTTTGCTGAAGAGTCGAGCTATCTGCGCTGGCAGGATCTGGATCAAAACAAGAAATTCTTTGGCGGAGAAATTACCAGCTTCAGTAAAGAGGCGGCTACGCTGTTGACGCAAATGAAGATTTTGCGCAAAACGCCGGATATCAGCACTTTATTTGACCCGCAGTACGTCAATAACGCCACGGTAGCGAAATAGCGATTAACAGGAGGGTAGCTTTGATGCAACGAACTGTCAGTGATGCACCACGGGTCCCGTCCGCAACAGATGGCCGCGAGCCGGCTCCATTGCCGGCAAGCAAAAAGGTCTCGCATAATCCGTTAATGGTGCCGTTGCGCCCGGTTGCCGCTCGCCAGCGCTGGTTCCTCGGTTTCTGCTTTTTTGTGGTCTTTTTTGCCGTCTGGGCGCTGGCGACGTTTACCGGTCTGGTTTCACCGACGTTTCTGGCAAATCCGGCCAGTATGCTGCAAGAAGGTTGGCTGCTGTTTACCCAGTTCGACTTTGCTAGCGATATCGGCATGACGGTGTGGCGCGTACTGGGCGGCTTTATTCTGGCTGCGATCATTGCCGTTCCACTGGGTATCTTGATGGGTTCCTACAAACTCATTGAGGCATTTTTCGAGCCGTTTGTGTCGTTTTGCCGCTATCTGCCCGCCTCAGCCTTTGTGCCACTGCTGATCCTTTGGGCCGGCATCGGTGAAATGCAAAAGATTCTGGTGATTTTTATCGGCTCGTTTTTCCAGATTACTTTGATGGTGGCGGTCACTGTCGGTGGGGCGCGACGTGACCTGGTCGAAGCTGCCTATACCCTTGGGGCGACAAACAAAAGCGTTGTGCGCCGAGTGATTATTCCCGGAGCCGCGCCTGAAATTGCCGAGCTGCTGCGCCTGGTGCTGGGCTGGGCGTGGACCTACGTGATTGTCGCCGAACTTATCGGCTCCTCCAGCGGTATCGGCCACATGATTGTCGACAGTCAGGCGATGCTTAATACCGGACAGATGATCTTCGGCATTATCGTCATCGGCTGCATCGGCCTGCTGTCTGATTTCCTGTTTAAAGCGGCCAACCGCCGCCTGTTTATCTGGAGCTCATTCAAATGATTCATCCCAAACTGAGTGTTCGTCAGGTTGAACGCATTTTTACCGGCCCGAAGGGCGAAAAAACTCAGGCGCTGCTGCCGGTGGATTATCAGGTCAACGAGAATGATTTTATTACCATTCTCGGGCCTTCCGGCTGTGGTAAGTCAACCTTGCTAAGGATTGTGGCTGGTCTGGATCAGCCGACGCGCGGCGAAGTGTGGCTCGACGGCGAGCTTGTCGATGGCCCCGGCGCAGATCGCGGCATGGTGTTTCAAAGCTACACGCTGTTTCCCTGGCTTAGCGTGCAGCAAAATATTTGCTTCGGGTTGCAGGAGCGCGGCGTCTCCAAGGCGGCGCAAAAAGAACGCAGTGACTATTTTATCAATAAAGTGGGGCTGCGGGGGTTCGAACATCATTTTCCGCGCCAGCTTTCAGGCGGTATGCAGCAACGCACGGCGATTGCCCGTGCGCTGGCCAATGATCCCAAGGTTTTATTGATGGATGAACCGTTTGGCGCGCTGGATAACCAGACGCGAGTCATGATGCAGGAACTGTTGTTGTCGATCTGGGAGTCGTCGCGAAAAACGGTGCTGTTTGTCACTCACGACATTGATGAAGCCATTTTTATGGCTAATAAAGTGGCGATATTCAGCGCGCGTCCGGGCCGGATTAAAACTGAGGTGCCGGTGGATTTCCCGCATCCGCGTGATTATCGGCTGAAAACCTCGCCAGAGTTTATGGCGCTGAAGGCCACAGTGACTGAAGAAATTCGCGTCGAGACCTTGCAGGCGCAGGAACATTAGTCTTGTCAGCTTGAATAATTGATTTATCGGTGGCCGCGATCAGAGCCACAAAAATTGAATCTCAGGTGCGCAAAGTCCTTGCCTGAGCAGGAACTTATCGGCGGGGTAATCCCGCACACGGTCTGATTTCCCGGCAGAATGTAGTGCCGGGAAATTGTTTCACTCAACTTGTCTATACAGGAATAGATTATGGCTTCTTCATCCACCGAGTTGACACTTTGCCACTTGCAGCCGGGTCAGGTTGGCCTGTCGACACTGCGTAAGATTTATCAGGGCAATGTGCGCATAGAACTAGCGGATTCCGCTCGCGCCAAGGTGCTGGCTTCCCAGGAAATAGTGCAGCAGATTGTCAGTCAGGGTCGCGTGGTGTATGGCATCAACACCGGTTTTGGCAAGCTGGCACAAACCATGATCCCGGCAGAACGACTGGCAGAACTGCAGCGCAATCTGGTGTTGTCACACAGCGTGGGGATTGGTGAGGACTTGCCTGATAACGTGGTGCGCCTGGTGATGGCCACCAAGGTGCTGAGCCTGTCGCGCGGCCATTCAGGTATCCGTATTGAAGTCATCGAGGCGTTGATTGCGCTGTTCAACGCCGGTGTAATGCCGTGTATCCCGGAGAAAGGTTCGGTAGGCGCATCTGGGGATTTGGCACCGCTGGCGCATCTTTCATTAATGCTGATTGGCGAGGGGGAAGTCCGCGTCAATGGGGTGAAAGTCTCGGCCGTGGAAGGCTTGGCCACCGTGGGTCTTAAGCCATTTGTATTGGGGCCAAAAGAAGGATTGGCGCTGTTGAACGGCACCCAGGTTTCCACTTCGCTGGCGCTGCGCGGTCTGTTCGAAGGCGAGCGCGTATTTGCCGCCGGGCTGGTGGCGGGGGCGCTGTCTTTGGAAGCCATTAAAGGTTCGGTAAAACCTTACGATGCGCGTATTCACGAGGCGCGCGGTCAGGAAGGACAAATCGCCGTGGCCGCAGCCGTTTCAGCACTCTTGGAAGGTAGTGACATTGTCACTTCTCATACGCACTGTGGACGGGTGCAAGACCCGTATTCTATCCGCTGCGTGCCGCAGGTCATGGGTGCATGTCTGGATAATCTCAAACACTCGGCAAAAATATTGCAGATTGAAGCCAACGCCGCGTCGGATAACCCGCTGGTATTTGCCGAAAACGGTGACGTGATTTCCGGCGGTAACTTCCACGCCGAACCCGTAGCCTTTGCTGCCGATATTATCGCGCTGGCGGTAGCCGAGATTGGGGCCATTTCCGAACGTCGCCTGGCATTGTTGCTCGACACCGGCCTGTCAGGGCTACCGGCATTTCTGGTCAATGACGGCGGCGTAAACTCCGGCTTTATGATAGCGCAGGTTACCGCAGCCGCGCTGGCCTCCGAGAACAAATCACTGGCGCATCCAGGCAGCGTAGACAGTCTGCCAACTTCGGCCAATCAGGAAGATCACGTGTCGATGGCGACCTACGCCGCGCGCCGTCTGGGTGATATGTGTTTCAACACCGCCGTAGTGGTGGGAATAGAGGCCATGGCCGCAGTGCAAGGCATCGATTTCAATCGCCCGCTGCAAAGTTCGGCAATTATAGAAGGGGAAATTCGCGCCGTGCGTGAACGTGTGGCCTTCCTTGAGCGAGACCGCCTGATGGCACCGGATGTCGAAAGCATGCGTCTGTGGGCAGGCCGTGAAAACTGGCCAGCGGCGGTGCAGGCACTGCTGCCAAGCTTCATTTAATCTGAAAAAATTAAACTCATCATGAAGGAGTGAGCAATGAATTCACCGCAGAAAACCGCCGTTGCCCGTGTCGTTCGCGCCCCGCGTGGCACAGAGTTGAGCTGTCAGAACTGGTTGATCGAAGCGGCTTACCGCATGATTCAAAACAATCTCGACCCAGACGTCGCCGAACGCCCTGAAGATTTGGTGGTGTACGGCGGGATTGGCAAAGCCGCGCGTAACTGGCCAGCATTTGAAGGGATCTTGCAAAGCCTGCGCACGCTGAAAGAGGATGAAACGCTGCTGGTTCAATCTGGCAAACCGGTTGGCGTATTCCGCACTCACACGGATGCGCCGCGGGTGCTGATTGCCAACTCCAATCTGGTACCGCACTGGGCCAACTGGGACCATTTCCACGAGCTGGATAAAGCCGGACTGATGATGTATGGCCAAATGACTGCCGGTTCATGGATTTATATCGGTGCGCAGGGCATTGTGCAGGGGACTTATGAGACCTTCGCCGAAGCCGGTCGCCAGCATTATGACAGCAACCTGCGCGGCAAGTGGATCCTGACAGCGGGTCTGGGCGGCATGGGCGGCGCGCAACCGCTGGCCGGTGTACTGGCCGGAGCCTGTGTGTTGGCGATTGAGTGTCAGGAATCGCGCATCGATTTTCGCATTCGCACCCGTTATCTCGACTATAAGGCTTACACCATCGAAGAGGCGCTGACGATGATAGAAAAAGCCTGTGCCGAGAACATAGCCATCTCCGTCGGTTTGCTGGGCAACGCGGCTGAAATCATGCCGGAGTTGGTGAAACGCGCGCAGCAGGGCGGTTTACGTCCCGATATCGTTACTGATCAGACCTCGGCACACGATCCGCTCAACGGCTATCTGCCAGAAGGCTGGAGCCTCGAACAGTGGCAAAAGACGCGCGAATCCAATCCACAGTCAGTGGTGAAAGCCGCGCGTGCCTCAATGGCAGTTCACGTTCAGGCGATGCTGGATTTCCACGCCATGGGCATTCCGACCGTGGATTACGGCAACAATATTAGGCAAGTGGCAAAAGACGAGGGTGTGACCAATGCCTTTGATTTCCCTGGATTTGTCCCGGCGTATATTCGCCCGCTGTTCTGCGAGGGCAAAGGTCCGTTCCGCTGGGTGGCGCTGTCTGGCGATCCGGAAGATATTTATAAGACTGATGCCAAGCTTAAAGAGTTATTCCCGGATAACGCTAACCTTATCAACTGGCTGGACATGGCGCGCGAGCGTATTGCTTTCCAGGGGCTGCCAGCACGTATTTGCTGGTTGGGGCTGGGCGAACGGCACATTGCGGGTCTGGCATTCAACGAAATGGTGCGCAACGGCGAGCTCAAAGCGCCGGTAGTTATTGGTCGCGATCATCTGGATACCGGCTCTGTTGCTTCTCCAAATCGTGAAACCGAGGCGATGAAAGATGGATCTGACGCGGTTTCAGACTGGCCGCTGCTCAATGCCTTGCTAAACACCGCGGGCGGTGCAACGTGGGTCAGCCTGCACCACGGGGGCGGAGTGGGCATGGGCTTTTCGCAACATGCAGGTATGGTGATTGTTTGCGACGGGACCCTGGAAGCGGATGCTCGTCTGGCGAGAGTATTATTTAATGACCCGGCTACAGGCGTTATGCGCCACGCCGATGCAGGCTATGAGCAGGCAATGGAATGCGCCAAAGAACACGACCTTAATTTGCCCATGCTATAAAAGGTGACGCGGTCACTTAATCTCAACGGGAAAGCGTAAAATAATCCCCCTGTTCGTCATCAGGGGGATTGATTAACGTTCAACTGCTTATTTTTTTATTAACCAAAGACAAAATTATTTCACGAAGTTTATCTGCTCCAATAAAACCGATAGTAGCGCCAAAAGCAGCAGAATAGGTTTCATTTAGCCCCATATGCTCCAGAGTAACGTTAAAGCATATCGCGATGACCGCGCATATACAGCTTGAGGTAAGCATGTAACGGTTGCTTTTATTATCTTTAATACTGAAAAGCAATGAGATTATTACCGCGCTAGCGGCAGAGTATATTAAATGTCTGTCTCCCTCATGCCATTTGGCTATCTCTTCTATTATTATGGCTAGCATGTGTATTCCTCTATGGTAAGTACGAATATTTATCAAGAATGATTTATAGCTCTGTTATTATGAAAAATAAAATCAAATTATTGCATTATAAGCTGTTTTATTTAATATCATCTAAGTGATGTCATTTTAAATATCGTCTAAGAAGTTTATTGCTATTAGAATTTTAGTAACTATCGTCACTTAATGAAAGTGATGTTTTGTGACTTGGTTAATAATGAGGTTGTGAGTATTTTATTAATCGCGAATGCAAGTAAATCACAAATGATGCCGTCAAAAAAAGCTAGCTGGAGTCCTTTCGGTGAAGGAGGCATTAATCCTTACGTCTACTGTGCGGGCGACCCGATTAATCGAGCCGCTCCCAGCGGGCATATGAGCTGGCAGGCAAAGTTGGGGATTGCATCGGGCGCATTGGGCATCCTGCTGGCGGGAATAACTTTTGGGGCATCATTAGCGGCGTATGGCCTTGCCGCGACAAGCGCGCATCCGCAGTGGATCAAGAACTTGTGCCATTGAGAGAGTTAACGGGTTTAACGGAGCAGGCACGTTCAGAAAGAGCAATGCGATATATTGATAAAGTCGGTAACTTTTCTCATCGAGTTGATAGAACAGGAGTGTATTCTCGCGATATTAGTCAGCCTGGCAGAAGCGCTAATGTGTTTATTAATCGCTATGATGCCGGTGTCTGGATATTTGAACAAAATTTCAGGCCGATAAAAAATTTCGATTACTATGCCAGCGATGTTGCCAAATATCAGTATTTACAGGTAGCTCAGAGGGTTGAGTCTTCTGCGGTAATGCCAAGGAAAATCATCCGCCAGGGGGTGGTGAATCAAATCACTCTTAATATGACCAGCGGGAAGCAGGGGGACGAGTTGTTTTCCGCTTTTTTTCAAACGCCTAATGGCAAATCAACTCAGAGAATTATGGATAATTTTTCGTTGGTCGCAGAAAACGTCGAAATGGAAGAGCTTGCGAGCCACGCAAATTATGTCGTCTGGCTAAAAGAGTCGTTTTAGCCAATCCTTTACGTGATAACTGCCAAACTCTCTGGTTAGCATCGGCTGATAAAAATAATCCCTGCGCTGTGGCGCAATTCTTGCTTATCTTAGGCAACGGCGGTTAATGCTTAGCCTGCTAATATCATAATAATGTCAGTAACAGAGAGGCAGTAGATGCAAGCTCAAAATATTATTTTCCCCGCACAAATCTTGCGTGGTCCGGGGGTTTTGTCGCAGCTGGGCGAGATTTGCTCTCTGCTTGGCAAACGCGCCATGGTGATTGGCGGCCATCAATCATTACAGGCTGTTGGGGAAAAAATTAGTCATTCACTGGAAGGTGCTTCAGTTGACGTGGTCGCCATGGAATGGTTCGGAGGCGAGACCAGCGAGGGAAATATTCTTCGTTTGGCCCAACAGGTTGTCGCGCTGTCCGCAGACGTGATTATCAGTGTGGGGGGTGGGAAATCTCTCGATACCGGTAAAGCCGTGGGCGTGGCAACCAACGTGCCGGTGATTACTGTTCCAACGATTGCAGCAACCTGCGCAGCGGTGACACCATTGACAATCCGCTATTTCGACGATGGGCATTTTCGCGATCTTTATCCGCTGCCACAGGCTCCCGCTGCGGTGATCATCGACAGTGAATTGTTGGCTCAGGCCCCGCTGCGTTGGCTGGCAGCAGGATTGGGCGACACGCTGGCCAAATGGTACGAATTTCGCGCCATCAGCAGCCACCACGCCGAACTTACCGGAGTTGCTCGTTCGTCCAGCGCCAACAGCCGAATTTGCTTTGACTTGATTGCCTCCTACGGCGCTGCCGCCTGTGACGCGGTGCGCGCAGGTAAAGCCAATGCCGAGCTAGATCAGGTGCTTGACGCAATTTTCATGTTTGCCGGCCTGACGTCATTAATGAGCAGTGGCGCGCATGCGGCTGCTTCACACGCCATTTATGAAGGTTTCACCGTATGTGACAAAACCCGCGAATTCGGTCACGGCCTGTTGGTAGGTTTAGGCAATCTTTGCCTGCTGGCGCTGGAGAAACGCAGTGACGAAGAGCTGCGCGAAGCGGTAATACTTTCTCACGCCTGCGCCGTTCCGCTGCGTTTAAGCGAAATTGCCGAACTTACCGCAGCTGAGCTTGAAGAGATTATTCAGGCTTCACTGCACGCGCCAGACATGCACAATATGCCGTATCCGGTGACCGCCGAGTCACTGTATGCGGCTTTTGCCCGCGTTGAGTCAGTAGCCAACGAATTGGCTCTGGTGTAAATTCGTTGCACCATCTCCCGCATCGCTTTGCACTAAAGTGGTGCGGGAAGGGCCGGCCATTAACCGCTTTAATCTAGCTCACCTGTCTCAGTGAAGAGTCTTGCTGATTATTTTGCAATGCGTTTAAGAAAAGCGTTAATACCGTATTTAAGGCGCTGCCTTTTTTTACCACCAGGCTAAAGGGTGTGCTGATTTTAATTTCTTCCGGCAGCAAGGCCTTAAGCTTATTACCGCCGAAAAGATGAGTTGCATAATGCTTTGGCAAAAATCCAATATAATTACCCGTCAAGATTAACAAACTCACTGCTTCAACTTGCACCGCTACTGCATTAGAGGAGGAGAACTCGAGGTAGTTATTTTTCTCGCTATGGTTTGCGTAGAAATGATTAACGATTTCGGCTGATTTGATTTGTTGCTGGGTTATTTTTTCATTAGAGATGCAATAAAGTTCATGCCTGTCTGCACAATAGAGGTGCGCTATTTCTTCATATAAATAGTAATAATCAAACTCAGGCTTTTCCTGATATACCGGCATGATGCCACAGGTAAAACGCCCGTCGAGCACACCGCGTTCAATCTCGTCCAACTGGGTAGCATGCAGGCGAACACTGACCTTGGGGGCACGGCTGTGTATTTCTCCAAGCGCATAAATTATAGGTGAATTTTCATCAGTTATCGTGTTGTCGATGATGCCGATATTCAGCTCGCCAAACATGTCATGGCGGGCATTGTTAAGCTTGTCGCGAAACTGATTGATCGAGGCGAACAAATCCAGGCAGGCCTGATAAGTGACTTTTCCGTGCTCGGTAAGAAAGAAACCTTCGCGGCCTCGAGTACAGAGTTTCATTCCGAAGCGTACTTCAAGATCTGAGATTTGTTTGCTGATCGCCGCTAAGCCAATATTTAATTCATTACAGGCAGCGGTAAATCCTCCTGCTTCCACCACGGTTTTAAAAACGCGTAAAAGTTTTAAGTCTGCAACCCCAATGCCGTGCTGATTTAAATCACTTCTTGTGGGTAATGTGTTTCCTGATTTGGAAAGTGGACTTTCCATAAAAAATATTTACCCCCACTGCAAATGACGCCAACATCGAATTAACCAAGATTTCTTAATTAATATTTTTCAAGAGCGAAAAACGGGCTGCCAATATTTTTTGTGGCCTGGTTATTTTCTAAAAACTGATGGAAATAACCCGGAAATTTCGCTTTCTCACTGCTTGTTTTGCAACATCTATGCCATGAAGGAGTTAAGAATGTCCCAGCCCGTCGACCGTCTATGGGGTGCACGCTTTAAACAGGCACCCGCACCCGCGCTGAGCGCACTGTCACGCAGCCCGGATTACTATTTCGCTCTTGCCGAATATGATCTGCAAGGCTGCCGTGCTCATGCATTCGAACTGCAACGCGCGGGGCTGCTGGATGACAAAGAAACCGAGCTTATGGTGGCCGCTATTCGCCAGCTGGCGGTGGACTATCGCGCCGGCGTGGTTGAACCTATCGAAAACGACGAAGACGTTCACACCTTCATTGAGCGCATGCTGACCGAGCGTCTGGGTGAGTTGGGCGGCAAGCTGCGCGCCGGGCGCTCGCGTAACGATCAGACTGCCAACGATTTACGCCTCTATTTGCGCGACAACGGCCGCAAGATTGTTGCCGCTTTGCTTGAATTACAGCAGGCGCTGGTAAAACAGGCCGAGCTGCATCTCCACACTCTGGCCCCCGGCTTTACTCATCTGCAACAGGCGCAGCCTATCGTTTTTGGTCACCAATTAATGGCACATGCGCAGTCTTTTGCCCGTGACGTGCAGCGTTTTCAAGACTGGGACAAACGCTGCGCACTTTCTCCACTGGGAGCGGCCGCGATGGCTGGTTCGGCTATCGCCATGCATCCAGAACTTTCTGCCAAAGACCTCGGCTATGACGGTGCCTGTGAAAACTCGATTGATGCCGTTGCCAGTCGTGACCACGTGGCGGAGTTTTTGTTCGCTGGCAGCATGCTGGGCGTTAACCTTTCGCGCATTTGCGAAGAGATATGTTTGTGGGCTTCACGCCAGTTCCGCTGGGTTGAACTAAACGATGGCTATGCCACCGGCAGTTCTATCATGCCACAGAAGAAAAACCCGGATATCGCCGAGCTGACCCGTGGCAAAAGTGGTCGGCTAATCGGCAACGTGACAGCGATGTTGACCACTATGAAAGGGCTGCCGTTGTCTTACAATCGCGACCTGATCGAAGACAAACGCAATGCTATCGATACCGTTGACCAACTTCTGCTGGTGCTGCCCGCAATGGCCGGGATGATCGACACCATGGTGGTCAACGTCGAGCGCCTGCGTGAAGATGCCCCGCAGGGTTTTACGCTGGCAACCGAGGTCGCAGACTGGCTATCGCGTCGCGGAGTGCCGTTCAAAGAGGCGCACGAGATAACCGGCAAGCTGGTTCAAGTGTGCGAACAGTTTGACCTCGAGCTGCATCAAGTCAGCGATGAACAACTGCAACAGGTTGACGTTCGTTTGCTGCCGCAGGTGCGCGAATGCCTGACGCTGGACGCGGCAATTCACGCCCGCAGCGGCTGGGGTGGCACTTCTCCAGTGCGCGTTGCCGAGCAAATCACCCGCCTGAAAGCGGTGCTGGAACAACAGTCCCTCTGGGTGTCGAGTTACACCGGCCTGTCACTTTAATTTCGGGAGCCTGTTATGCAGAATTCACGCACCGCAGCCAGCGAGTTGAAAAATACTCCGGTTGATCTTAGCGAGTATCAGTATGTTCCGCAGCGCTATTACGGGCGTATTGTGGCCTCGATTGTGATTTTGGTACTGCTGGCGCTGCTGATCAACGCCTTTGCCCACGGCAAAATCGAGTGGCGTTTTGTCGGGCAATTCTTCACCGCCAAGGCAATCCTCACGGGCTTGGGCAATACCATCGTGATGTCGATTCTGGCAATGGCGCTGGGAGTTATTTTCGGGGTGCTCATTGCCGTGATGCGCATGTCGAGCAATCCGGTACTGAGCGGCGTGGCTATCGGCTATACCTGGATTTTTCGCGGTACGCCGTTGATTTTGCAACTGTTGCTGTGGTTCAACCTGGCGCTGATTTTCCCGACTATCAGTATTCCCGGGCTGTTCAGCTTCCAAACCGTTGACATTATGTCGCCGTTCACCGCGGCGCTGCTGGGTCTGAGTATTAATCAGGGCGCATACACCTCGGAAGTGGTGCGGGCCGGGCTGATTTCTGTTGATCAGGGGCAGTATGAAGCCGCCAAATCCATCGGCATGACCCGCATTCACGCGCTGCGCCGCATTATTTTGCCGCAGGCGATGCGGGTGATCATTCCACCGATCGGCAACGAATTTATCAGCATGGTCAAGACCACCAGTCTGGCCAGCATGATCCAGTATTCCGAGCTGTTATATAACGCGCAAACCATCTATTTCGCCAACGCCCGCGTCATGGAGCTGCTGTTCGTGGCCGGGATTTGGTATCTGGCGGTGGTGACGTTGCTGTCAATTGGCCAAAACCGACTTGAACGCTACTTCGGGCGCGGTACTCGCCGCCGCAATAGTTAAGGACTCCTTATGAAAAACATCATCACGGCGTCCAACGTCAACAAATACTTCGGCGATTTTCAGGCACTTAAGAATATTAATATTGAGGTCAGGCACGGGGAAGTGATGTGTGTGATCGGCCCGAGCGGTTCCGGAAAAAGCACTTTTCTACGCTGTATCAACCAGTTGGAGCGTATCGATAGCGGCGGTATCTGGGTCGATGATGAGCTGGTCGGCTACCGTATGGATGGCAAAAAACTGTATCCGCTCAATGATAAGCAAATCGCCCGCCAGCGGCTGAAGACCGGCATGGTTTTCCAGCGCTTTAATCTGTTCCCGGATAAGACCGCGCTGGAAAATATCATCGAAGGGCCGTGTCAGGTGCTGCTGCGTCCGGTGAAAGAGGCGAAACAGGAGGCGATGGCGCTGCTTGAGCGCGTTGGGCTGGCGCACAAGCGTGATGCCTATCCGATGGAGCTTTCTGGCGGCCAGCAGCAGCGGGTGGCGATTGCCCGCGCGCTGGCGATGAAGCCAAAACTGATGCTGTTTGATGAGCCGACTTCGGCGCTTGACCCCGAAATGGTTGGCGAAGTGCTGGCGGTGATGCGCAGCCTGGCTGCAGAGGGGATGACGATGATTGTCGTGACCCATGAACTTGGTTTTGCGCGAGAAGTGGCTAATCGCGTGGTCTTTATGGACGAAGGCGGAATTATAGAAAGTGGTAATCCTGAAGATGTCTTGCTGAATCCACAAAACCCAAGAACGCAGAATTTTATTTCCGCGGTTCTGATTTAGAAACTTTACACATGGGAAAATTTTGATGAAAAAAACGCTGTTGTCACTGATTACCGCTGGCGTATTGCTCAACACCGCCGCCTGGATGCCAGGCGCGTCTGCCGCCGAAGCGCTGAAACAAAAAGACGAAATCAAAGTTGCGATGATGCCGAACTATCCACCGCTGGAATTTAAAGATCCCGCTACCGACCAGCTTACCGGCATGGATTACGATTTGGGTATGGAAATCGGCAAGCGCCTGAACCGTAAAATCAGCTGGCAGGAAATTGGCTTCGAGCAGATGGTCAACGCCGTTGCAACCAAGCGCGTGGACATGATCCTCTCCGGCATGACCGATACCAAACCGCGCCAGGATATCGCCACCTTCGTTGACTATTACAACAGCGGCCCGCAGTTCTACACCACCGTGGCACATAAAGAAATCAACACCATGCTGGACCTGTGCGGCAAGAAAGTCGGCACCAGCCGCCGCACCACATTCCCGGCCGAAATTGCTGCCTGGAGCACTGCAAACTGTACTCCGGCAGGTAAGCCAGCCATCGTCGTGGTCGGCGCGGAAGGCACTGCCGATGCCCGCACCCAACTGCGTCAGGGCCGCATTGAAGGCGTAGTGCAGGGCAGCGAAACCCTGCCGTACATCATGAATCTCGAGAAAAATACCTATAAGCCGTTGGGCAAAGCCTTTGCCTATCAGGTTACCGGTATCGGCATCAGCAAAG
Organism: Rouxiella sp. WC2420; assembly: GCF_041200025.1. NCBI lineage: Bacteria > Pseudomonadati > Pseudomonadota > Gammaproteobacteria > Enterobacterales > Yersiniaceae > Rouxiella > Rouxiella sp. WC2420. The sequence goes on from NZ_CP165628.1 coordinate 2,444,646, forward strand.
ATGACAGCGCACTGATCGACGGGGTTAAAGGCGCGTTGACAGCCATGATTGCTGACGGTACCTACCTGAAGATCCTCAGCAAATGGGGTCTGCAAGATGGCGCAATCAAAGAAGTGACCATTAATAAAGGGCAGTAATTTACAGGAGCGGGATAACTCATGACGATTTCCAACGCGGCCAGTCTTTGGCCGCACGGCAAAAAGGGTTGCATGGCGCTGGCGTTTGACCTCGATGGTCCGACCGGCGATGCGATGCTCAACGGCACGCTGTGGCACAAGCCCGAATATTTTACTTTTGGTGGCTATGGGCCTTATCGCGCGCTGGCTCGGCTGCTGGATTTGCTGGACGACTATCAGCTGCCAGCGACCTTTTTTGTTCCCGCCTGGGTGGTGGAAAACTGGCCGAAGCAGTGCCAGGCGATTGTCGAACGCGGCCACGAGGTGGCTTATCACGGCTATCGTCATGAGTCTTTTTTCGCCATTGATGCCCAACAGCAGCGCTGGGTGATGGAAAAATCCCGCGAAATTTTCTGGCAGTATCTCGGTATTCGCGCCGAGGGTTTTCGAACGCCGTCCGGTGACTGGCACATCGATACTCCATCGATATTGATCGAAGCCGGGGTGACCTATTCCAGCAGTATGCGTGGCGACGATCGCCCGTATCTGATTCAGGTGCCAGGCCATGAAAAACCGCTGGTGGAAATTCCTGGACGCTGGGAAATGGATGACTACGCCTCAATCGCCTATACCCGCGAGCCAAATTTCCCTTCAGGCCTTGACCGCACCGCCAGCTATGAACTGACGCTGGATAACTGGTGCCGCGAATTCGACGGTGCAATGAACGAGGGGCTGAGTCTGACCACCTTGTTCCATCCAAAAATCACCGGCAAGCCAGGGCGAATCATGCTGCTGGACCAATTCTTTACTCATTTGCGCAGCCGTGAAGATGTGTGGTTTGCTCGCTGTCGCGAAGTCGCCCAGTGGTGGTTAGAGGAGCACAGCGATGTCAAATAACAGCACTTCGGTGCAGGAAAAATGGCCGCAGGGCAAGCGCTGCGCGGTGGTGATTACTTTCGATTTCAATGATATTCAGGGCATTCTCAGTCAGGTTCCAGCCGTGGCCGGGCGCGAAAAAACGCTGTCGGTCTGGCGTTATGGCACGCTGCGCGGCATTGATCGCATTCTGGCCATGCTGGCGGAAAAAAACCTGCGCAGCAGTTGGGTCGTACCGGGAATTGTTGCAGACGACCATCCGCAAAAAATCACCCAGATTGCTCGCGCTGGCCACGAACTGGCGACCAGCGGCTATGAGTTTGCCAAATTTGATGACCTGAGCCTCGAGGAACAAGTTTCCAGCCTGCAACGCGGGCAGGCGGCGCTAAAGGCTTATACCGGTGAACAACCGCGAGGTTTTAGAATTCCTGCCGGTAACTGGGCGCCGGGATTTGCCGATGCGCTGAGCGAAGCGGGCATTGACTGGAGCTCTTCTTGGCGCGGCGACGATTTGCCTTATTTTCAGCCGACGAGCACCGGGGAACAGTCGCAGTTGGTTGAATTACCTATGCATTACGAGCTGGAGGATGAGCCTTACTTTGCCTTCAACCTTTCACCGGCGGTACCTCCGGCGCAGTCGCGGATTGCTTCTTACCGCCACACGCTGGGCAATATGAAGATGGATTTCGACGGTTTTTACCGTTTTGGCCTTTGCTATGTGCTGCGTCTGCATCCAGAGGTCATTGGCACGGCAGGGCGCATTGGCATGCTGGCAGAGCTGTTGGATTATATCACTTCAAAGCCGGATGTCTGGGTTGCTACGGCAGGGGAAGTCGCTGACTGGTGGCGGCAAACGCAGCCGCAAAATGAGGCGTCGCATCCGGCGCAAATCTGGCAGCAGCATACACAGAATGGAGTGCAGCCGTGAGTCAGTGCATGGATTTTCAATCGCAACTGGTAGCTTTCGTTTGCGATACCCAATTTGATGATTTACCTGCCAGTCTGGTCGCGCGCACCAAGCGGCACATTATCGATACTCTTGGCGCGGGTCTAGTCGGTGCGACCAGTGAGGTGGCTAAAGACATGGCCGCGATATTGTTAACTGAAGGTGCAGCCCCGATTGCTGCATTGTGGGGACGAGGGGAAAAAACCTCACCGCGCAATGCGGCCTTGCTCAACGGCATTGCCGCTCACGCGCTGGAGCTGGACGACACGGGTGGCTGTGACCATTCCGGCGCGGTGGTAATCCCGGCCATGCTGGCAGTTTTACCGTTGTGTGAAAAACCGGTCAGTGGTGAAGAGTTTATTACTGCCGTGGTATTGGGGTATGACGTGGCGCGGCGAGTATTGGAGGCCTGTGGCGGTTACTCGGCGCACAACGGCGCGGGCTGGCATTCGACATCAACCTGCGGCGTGTTTGGTGCTGCGGTTGCCGCCGGTAGATTATTGGCTCTGAACAGCGCGCAGATTTCAGCGGCCTTGGGCATCGCGGGAAGTTTCAGCGGCGGCCTGTGGGCGTTTATCCATGACGGCTCACAAAGTAAAAAACTGCATGCCGGACGCGCGGCCGAGGGCGGCGTGCTTGCGGCGTTAAGTGCGCAGGCGGGGATCACTGGCCCCACAGGTTTGTTTGAAGATCACTGGGGCGGTTTTCTAAAAACGCTGGCACCGACCACTGCACAGCCACGGGCGCTGGTCGCTGATTTAGGGCTGGTGTGGAAACTGATGCGCTGTTCAATCAAACCTTATGCCTCATGTCGCGGTACGCATTCGGCAATCGATGCTACCGGAATTTTGCTTGCGCATTTGGGAATGAAAACGGAAGACGTTGAGCGTATAGAAGTGACGATGTCACCTTTTTTGCAGGAAATGTGTGGCGATGAAAAAATAAGTTCGCTGGCCGCCGCGCAAATGAGTATCCGCTATGCGGTGGCCGCGCGCTGGATTTACGGCCATGCGGGACTAGACGCCTATGGCGAGCAGCAGCGCCGCGATCCGGCCTTATTGGACGCCATCTCGCGGATATCGTTGAATGTTGATGCCAGCTTTAGTGCCGATGGCGAGCCGGAAGTAACGTTAATCGCTAAAAATGGTCAGCGCCTGAGTCACTGCGTGGATATCGCGCTGGGTGCGCCGGGAAACCCGGTTAGCGATCAGCAGCTACAAGACAAGTTTATTTCATTGGCAACCAGAGCGATTAGTCTGCCAAAGGCACATGAGTTGTGGGCAAAGGCATTGGCGCTGGAAACAGAATCCTCTGTGGATGAGTGGCTGGAGAATCTGTTTTGAAACAGCGTTGACCTCTCAGGTATAGCCGCCAGAAATTAACCTGATAAAACAATTAACCTAATAAAACAGTGGGTGCGTGAGCACCCATTAGTCATTTTTTACGGCAGCGTATAGACATCGGGCCGCCGGTCTTTTAATACCTGATTAAAATCGTTCCAGTTACGATGACGTTTGGCATCGGCCAGATTTATCGTAGCGAGGACTATCTCGGGATTTTTGCTGCTGGCGGGACCAGCCACCGGCCAGCCGGTATAGCTGGTAATCAGGCTTTGGCCGATAAACGGCTGGTCGCGTTCAATGCCAACGCGATCGGCGGCAGCAATATAGAGAGAATTGGTGTGCGAGGCTGCCATCACCAAAATATTAGCCATTGCCTCTCTGCCTGGGTCTTGACCGGGAATCGGTACCCAATTGGTCGGCACGCACACAATATCCGCGCCCTGTAATGCCGCCATGCGAAAGCTTTCAGGGAACCAGCAGTCGTAGCATATCTGACAACCCAGAGTGCCAATGCGAGTTTTAAATACTGGGAAGCCCAGATTGCCCGGCTCGAAGAACAGCGCTTCGTCGCCCCACAAATGCACTTTCCGATAGCGGCCAATCAGTCCTTCCGGCCCGATAATCACCGCTGAGTTATAGAGACTTTCGTTTTCGCGTTCGGTAATCCCTGCAACCAGATAAATATTCAACCGCGCAGCGCAATCAATCCACGCCTGTGTTGACGCACCCTGCGGGATAACTTCTGCCAGAGAAAAAGCCTCCTCGCGAGAAGCAAAAACGTAGCCGGTATTACATAGCTCGGGCAGAACCAGCAGATTGGCACCCTTGGCGGCTGCCTGTTCAATCATGGCAATGCTGGCTGCGACGTTATGCGCGGTTTCACCAAAAACCGGTTCCATCTGAAGACAAGCCACGGTGACCGGGGCTTCATTGCGAGAAGAGGCCATAGTTTGACTCCTGGTTTTTACAGACTGGCAAGCATTGCCGGTCGGAAAAGTATTAGCTCAATCTAAATGCTGCTGATTGACGGAGGTTACCGTTCTAACTTTTGTTCGCGTTGACCGCCAGCAAATTAAAGAACCCAGGCTGACCATTGCTGCTCCCTGCCAAAATGAAATACCGAGCGGAGTGGAAAGAATAAACGCCGCCAGTGCCGAAGAGAAGATAGGAATAAAATAGGAGGCAGTCGCCAACACTGTGACATTGCCATGCAGAATACCAATATTCCACGCCGCATATCCACAGCCTAACGCCACGGCGGCCAGCACCAGGCTAATAGCAGCGTGCGGAGTGAAATGCAGGGTTGCAGCAGAACCAGTCGCATATTTTATCCACAAAGTTGCAGCGGTCAGCATAAAGAACAGCGTGATACCGTTGCTGCCGTTGGCTTTTTTGCTGGTCAAAATACAATACAGCGACCAGATAATTGCTCCGGCAAAAGCCAGCCCGTAACTCAGCGGATTGCTTTGCACATTGGCGGCAATCGACACCAGCGAAAGTCCCCGATTGCCGCTTAGCACCCAGCATAAACCCACAAACGAAAGCACCATGCCGGGTATCAGCAACAGGTTGGCCTTTTGTTGTTTGAAAATCACCGCCATTAGAATAGTCATGCTCGGCCACAGATAGTTGACCATCCCAACCTCGATAGACTGGCTGTGATTAAGGGCAAAGCCTAAAGACAGCGACAGGCAGATTTCATAGGACACAAACAGCAGGCTGCCGAAATAAAGATAAATTCGCGGGAAGCTGCCGAGTTTGGGAATGCCGACGGTAAAGAATAACAACACTGAGGCCAGGCTGTAGAGCATCGCCGCGCCGCCCACCGGACCTAGCCCTTCGGCGACGCTGCGGATAAGCCCGGCGACCGAGCTGAAGAAAATCACTGCCAGCAAACCGATAAGCGTGGCTTGCCTGGCAGAAAAGGTTAACCGATCCACAGAACGACACAGGCAGCAAAAATACAATACCCGCCAAATAGGTGCCATTTCCCATGCTCGAGCCATCCGGCCAGCCAGCGCAGCGCGACCAATCCGGCGATAAAACTGAACACCATTCCCATCAGGCTCGGCAACAGGATACCACTAAAAGCCGCAACGGGAGCCGCGCCTGCCGCCGGGTGATACACGCGCAGTGCTTCTTTCACGATGACCGCCGGGGTTAATACCACCGCCAGTGCAAAACTGAACTCTTCCGCCGTTTTACGCGCTACGCCCATCGATAAACCGGTCGATATGGTTGCACCAGAACGGGAAAATCCGCGGAATGGCAGGCAAAGACCTTGAACAAAACCGATAGACAGCGACTGTAAAATCGACATTCCAGGAGCCTGACGTTCTTTAATGCGTGAGGAAATCAGGATCAGGATACCTGCGGCCAACAGTCCCGAGGCGATAAGTTTACTGTTGCTGAATAGCGATTCGATTTGAAAATCGGAAGCATTACCGGCGTAAAATTTCTTGATCAATTTTTGCAACGATAGTCCAACAATGCCGGTCATTACGGTAGCTAAAACGATGTGTAGCGCGATGCGTTTAAACGCTGCAAAAGAACTGAAATAGGAATCACGCCATGATTTCCAGAAAAATACGATAACCGCAAACATGGTACCCGTGTGCAGCATCACTAAAAGCAAAGTCATATTCGGCGCGCTAGGGTCCAGCCCGAGCAGTTTTTCCGCCATGATCACGTGAGCCGAGCTTGATACCGGCAGTAATTCCGCCAGCCCCTGAATAACTGCCAAAATGAAAATATTCAAAAATGTCATACGTTCTCCGTAAAGGGCTGGGATTCATCACGTTTTTGTTTAAAAGAGCGATCGGCTATCACTATAGGTCGGAGTTATTTCAAATTTAATGTTTATCTGTTGCTGACAAGGGCAATCCAAGTTTTGTTTAGTATTCATTTATTAATAAACCAAAGGGCTAGAATTAGGAAACAATCTTTATCAAAACTTGTCGAGTTTATAGCCCTGCACCGCAGTCAGATACCGACTCAGCGCCAATGATGTTGTCCAAATGACAAACTTAACCTATCTACTTATATTGCAAGCTTAAAAAGGGTATTAAACTTATTGACATAAAATATTGTCCCACCTCAATATGCAATAGCATCGACTAATAATTCCTCTAAAACTGCCGGAGAAATGAACATGAAGAGACGTACATTTTTAGCTGGGACCGTTTTGGCTGGGGCCACGTTGCTCAGCACTCTGTTGCCGGTAGTGGGAGGAATTTCGACAGCCTCCGCGGCATCGTTGACCAAAGTCACGTTTATTCAGGAATGGCCGGTGGCCGATGGTTTCTGGATCCCATGGATTTTGGGTAAAGAAAAAGGATTTTATGCCCAGGAAGGTATCGACCTGGATATTGTGGCCCCGCCGACCGTGGCCGACACCATGAAGTTTCTCGGTACGGGTCGCGCCAATGTCGCCTTTACCACGGTAATGGACATCATATTTGCCAAAGAGCAGGGCGCGCCGGTGCAGGCAATTGGCCGTTACGGTAAAGAGAATAACTGGGGCATTATCAGTCAGCAGGGCAAGCCTTATACAGTGGCGGAGCTAAAAGGAAAAACCGTGGGTATCTATAATGATGCCTGGACCAAGGCGCAGCTGGCGCTGATGCTTAAAAGCGCAGGCCTGACGTTGAATGACGTACAAATGGTGACCGCTGCGGATGATACCGTGCCGCTTTTGCTGCAAAAACGTGTGGACGTGATAACGGGTATCACCAATGCCGAAGGCACTGAGATGACCACGACCGGTAAGCAAAAACCTGAATTCTTGCCGGCTATCGCCCACGGCGTGCCGAATACGCCAATCTTTATGCTGGCAGGCAATCAGCAGTGGCTGAAAGCCAACCCTGAATTAGCTAAAGCCTTTATGCGTGCCACGGTGAAAAGTATTAAATATGCTGTCGATCACCCTGATGAGGGCGTGCAGGCCTTCGCTACCGCCTACAGCAAAGCCTATGACCCGGTCTATATCAAACAGCAGTGGGCGGACACCATCCCACTTCTGGCACCGGCCGACAGTAAATCACTGGCGCAGGAAGCGGTAACCTGGCAGAGCCTGCTGACAGCAATTAAAGCCGAAGGCATTGTCAAAGACCCGCTCCCGGCGGACCAGTATTTTACCAATCAGTATTTGCCTTAAGGGGGCTTGATGAGCTCTCCATCTTCTTCTTTGAAACCGGCCTGGGCTTATCGTCCCGGGCCGGACATTGCTTTTCACGCGCCAGCCGGACTGCGTGCTGCCCAGAAGCTGGCAAAGCAGGCTGCAATGGTCGGCGTTAACGCAGCGCGAACCGGAATTAGCGAGACAGAGGTTGAACAGCAGGTGCATGACTACCTGCTAAGCCAGGGCGCACAAGGGATCTGGACCATCACTAATGTCGGGTTAGGTGAAAACACACGCGTCTGTTTTCCGACCCAGGGACCCGGTACGCAGCAGGCCGCTGCTCAAGATGTGTTGATGGTTGACGTGCATCCGATCACCGCCGATGGCTCTTGGGGGGACTGTACTCGTTGTGCGGTAATGGGTGATTATCCGGAGGCTGCGCAGGCGCTGAAAGACCTGGAACGCATCCATTATGAAACGCTGGCACAGTGTCGGCCGGGAATGCCTGCCAGTGAGTTGTTTGGCCTGTCTCATGAAAGGTTGACGGCAGAGGGCTTTATTCTGTTGGATCTGCTGGGCAACATCGGTCATTCACTGACGGCCGGTGCGGCCTACACTCACGGGTTCATTGATGCCGGAAACATTACGCCGATGTGGGGAGCCTGGGCTATCGAACCCTTTGCACAGCGCGGTGAGGTAGCAGTGAAAGTTGAGGATGTAGTCTGGTTCGGCCGCGATGGCTGCGAGACTCTTTAGCATCAATCACCACCGAGTCGCCAAACTTTGCCAGACCAGAAGGAGATAGAAATTAATGAGTTATCCTAAGCTGTCGCTGCAAAATGTGACACGTCGTTTTGGCAGTATGACTGCGTTGGCGCCTACAGATTTACTCGTCCAGGAAGGCGAGTTCGTCTGCGTGGTTGGGCCTTCGGGGTGCGGAAAGAGTACCCTTTTTAACCTGATTTCTGGCGTGCTGAAACCAGACTCTGGCACTATTTTGATTGATAATCAGGATGTGACCGGCAGCAGTGGCCACGTTGGTTATATGTTGCAAAAAGACCTGCTGCTGCCGTGGATGACGGTAATCGACAATATCGTACTCGGCGCTATCCTCAAGGGCGGGGCGAGCAAGGCGCAGCGTGCGGCTGGCGTGGCGCTGGCGAAACGCTATGGGTTAGGGGAGTTTATCAACCATTATCCTGCGGCGCTTTCAGGAGGAATGCGTCAACGTGTGGCGCTGATGCGTACTCTGGCCATGCAACACGAAATCATGCTTTTGGACGAGCCGTTCGGTGCGCTGGACTCGCAGACTCGGCTTTCGATGCAGCAATGGTTGCTGACGGTGTGGTCAGAACAAAAGCGCACAGTGATTTTTGTCACCCATGACATTGACGAGGCCGTGTTTTTGGCTGACCGAGTGGTGGTGATGTCGCCACGGCCGGGGAGGATCCGTGAAATTCTGACGGTAGATATTCCTCGTCCACGGCCTTTGTCTTGCCTGACCAGCCCTGAATTTACTGCCCTGAAAAGGAAAATCCTCGATCTGGTGTTTTTGCAAGACAGCAGCTCTGAACATCACGACACTCAGGAATCTCTTGCCCATGGCTCTTGAAAGTAGTGCGCCATTGGCGCGAAAACTGCTGCTGCCTCTTGGTGGTCCGCTGGCTGCATTAATTTTGGTGCTGATAATTTGGGATTTGGCGGTTCGTATTTATCAGATTCCGGCTTACGTTTTGCCATCACCCGAGCAAACCTGGGACCATATTCTTGACGATTTACCGGTTTTGTTGCAGGGATTCCGCATTACTTTTGTCACCTTTTTAATGGGTTTCATTCTTGGGGCTGGAGCGGGTTTTGTTTTTGCCGTGCTAATGGACGCGACGCCGTGGATCCGCAGCATTCTTTATCCGATTCTGATCGCCAGCCAGGCGGTGCCGGTTATCGCTATAGCGGCGGCATTAACTATCTGGCTAGGGTTTGGACTGGCACCTAAACTGGTGATTGTTGCGCTGGTGGTGTTCTTTCCGGTGGTGGTTAACGTTCTCGACGGGTTGAACTCGGTCGATAAGGACATGCTGAATCTGGTGAAATCGATGGGCGGTTCGCGTTGGAGTATTTTCCGCCACGTTAAACTGCCTGCAACCTACACACCGCTGTTTTCGGCTCTTAAGCTCTCAGCCACCTTTAGCGTAACCGGCGCGGTGATCGGCGAATGGACCGCTTCAACCAGCGGCGGGTTGGGCGCCTATCTGTTGCAGGCTAACTCGCGCTTAAACACTGCGGGAACCTTCTCGGCGATCGCCTTTTTAGCGCTACTCGGCGTGGTGAGTTTCTTGTTAGTTATTTTGCTGGAATATCTTATGACGCCATGGCGTTCATCATCGAAGGCAAGGCGTTTCTCGCGGCGTTATTGGCGGGGGTAATTTTGTGATGGCAAAAATATTCTTAATTTTGAGTTTACTAGGTTAAGAGTGATTTTGGTTTCAAGGTCAAGGTTCAGCGCTTTGCTTACCGGGCTGTGACCCAGACCACCCAGAGGACTGAATGATCCCCATTGTCGGTAAAGATGAAAATCAGATAAAGCAGTTTTGAAAAAGTTCTGGCATATTTTTTTGTAGGTATAGAAATATCTCGCTGGTTTTTCGTAGAACCAGCAGATCAAATTTTCTATGTTTTTTTGTGGGGATACATCAGCCTCAACGGGTATTCCAAAGCAAATACCCTGTGGACTGCCTTACTCGCAGCGAGTAATCCTGCACGAAAAGCAACCTTGCTTTGCGTTGTGAGCCAGGATGAATTCAATCTGCGGCTGTTTAAACATGTTTTGTATGCTGGTTTCAATTTCGTAACCTGACGATATTGTGGCTACAACCAGCATGTCATTTATGTCAAAAGCGCGTAATGATATCAGTCGCGTTTGCATTACTTCAGGTAGCGTATTTTTCAACACTGCGGGTTGAATTTTGCCTTCCCAAATAAAGATTGCGTGCGAACCTCGATACGGCGAATGGCTATTTAGATAAAGATGATTAAGCAAAATTGCATTTTCGCCTAGAGGAATATCTCTAAGAGTTATTCTATCGGGATAAGAAGGATATTCGTTTACTTTTATTCTTACTGCTCCACGTTTACTTAGCTCGTGATCCGATAATTCGTATAAATGCTGAAAATCACTACCGTCTAACCCTTTGATAATAAACATTGTAATTGTCCTCAGTGTCATAATAAGCTGCTGCTGGGGACATTCTATTCAGATCAACGACTCCCGAAACTCTGTTTCTTGCGATTTCATTGATCCAGCTAATCTAGTTTAAATTATTCACCCGTTAGCCAAAGTTGGTTCGATAAAATCTACCAAAGGCCACCGGTCGGCGGCCTCAATGGAATTTATCGAGAACGATTAAACTATTTCAAAATTTTCAGCTGCGCTCGGTCATTAAAGAACCGTCGGTAAGAAAGATAGCCAGCAATTATCGTCGACAGACTGGCAGTGGCCAGCAGCATGAAAGTCACCATAATTTGGTATTTAATCGCCTTCACCGGGTCAATGCCCGCGAAAATCAGACCCGACATCATGCCCGGCAGGCTCACCAATCCAACAGTTTTAGCCGCATCGACAGTGGGGATCATTGCTGAGCGAATACTGTCGCGGATAATCGTACCGCAAGCCAGTTTGCTGCTCGCACCCAGGCTGAGCATTTCAAGAATTTTTTGCTGATTGTCGGCGAAACGTTGGTTCAAATTGCTATAACAAAGGCCCACAGCCACCATGGCGTTACCGGCAATCATCCCGGAAATGGGGATCACCTGCATCGGTAGAAACTCAATTGAACCGGACAGGATCAACACTGAAAGTGTCAATGCGGTGCCAATAGCGATGGCGATAAAAGAAATCACAAACCCGTTATCGATATTGCGGCTGCGTTTTTTGGCATTCAGCGCAGCATTAACGCAAATGAAAAGCACCATCAACACGGTCAGCCAGGCATTGTTGACTTCGAAAATGTATTTGAGCACGTATCCGACGATAATCAGCTGCACTATCGCTCGTGCTACGCTCCAAATAATGTCTTTTTCCAGACCTAACTTTTCTTTTTTACTGACCAGCAGGGCGACGACCACTAATACAAGCGCCAGTCCCAGTGATTCATTGGTAATGTTATGCTGATTCACGGGTGTTTTCTCCTGCGGTATCATGCTTTAAGGTGATGACCCGCTGCGCATGGCGGATTTCGTTTGTGTCGTGAGTCACCCAAATTACCGCCAGTCCTTGCTGTTTCACCAAGTCGGCAATAATCGCATTAACGTTCTGCTTGTTGTCTTCATCCAGCGCGCTGGTAATCTCGTCAAGTAACAGTACTTTGGGCAAAAACTGCAAATTTCGAAGTAATGAAACGCGCTGCTTCTCACCGCCCGAGAGTTCTTGCACGTTTTTATTGAGTAAATCGACAGGTAAATTAACGCGCGTTAGCCATTCGGCCATGAGTGATTTGTCGGCTTTTTTCCCACGAATCTCATAGGGCAAATAAAGATTATCCAATACTGTTTGTCCGAAAAGTACCGGCGTCTGAAAACAGTAGGAAACCTGCTGGCGATAGATTTCGGGTTTCATTTGGGTAATGTCTTGCCCCTCAAAAAAAATCTGTCCCTGGGTAGGATTTTGCAGAGAGGCGACAATTTTGAGCAGGGTACTTTTGCCACTGCCGGAAGGGCCGGTGAGCAGGCAGAACTCACCGGAGTTTAGCTCGAGCGAAGTTGGGCGCAGTAAAACTTGCTGATTAAGGCTAAAGCTCACATTCTGCAAGCGCAGTAAAGTTTTCGGGGATGACATATCAGGCTCGTTATCAATTATTTGCCGATAATGTTACCCGATTGCGATACCAAGTTACCTCTTAAAGTTTTCTTTAAAGAAACCAATTCCTATTAGCCTGCCGAACAGGAAAGGGACAAACGGACGCTGACGCACCCAAAGCTCCATGCCTGAAGGGGCTTTACGTCGAGGCTTTTGACCCGCCTTGCTGATCATGACTTGTAACGATTGCGTGGCCCAAGTCGGGAAGCGCCTGCGGCGTTGAACACGTTTCAAATGCTGCAAGGTCAATTTTCCTTTCAGCAATGCAGGAGTAATAATATTGGCAGTCGCTACGGCATCTTGAATAGCAAGGTTGACCCCAACGCCCCCGATGGGTGACATGGCGTGAGCTGCATCACCGATACACAGCAGGCCGGGTTTAGCCCATTCCTTGAGTCTGTCGATACGAATACTCAGCAGTTTGACTTGCTCCCAATCGGTAATTTCTTGCTGCAATCTCGTTACCTCGAAAGGCGAAATTTCAGCCAGATTAATGAGAAATGAAGCAAGGCCCTGATGCTGTAGACTTTCGAAACTGCCTTTGTTTATTGAGTAGCCACATTGCCAGTAATCACCGCGATCGATCATGATAAAGCCTTTTTTCGGCCCGCGGTGGCCGGTGGTCCATTCGGGATCGTCGGCAATCTTACTGACTCTAAGCCACAGCACGTCACGCGGCGCGCCGAAGTTCATCACTTCAAGACCGGCTTTTTCCCTGACTATCGAATGACGACCATCGCAGCCCACTACCAGCTCGGACCTAATCTGCTGTTCGCCCTGCGGGGTGATAAATCTAACGCCTTTAACTTGGCTATTCTCTTCAATTAATTCTTTAACGCTGGCCTGCTGAACAAGGGTGAAATTAGGCAGTTGCTGAGCTTTCTCATTGATAAAATTCAAAAAATCCCACTGCGGCATAAAAGCAATAAACTTGCAGCGTGTTGGCAGGCGGCTGAAATCTGCCATTGTTGCCTCTTTGCCGTCAATTTCACCCATCAATTTTTCGGCGCGCTGGTGCGGCAAGGCTAAAAACTCATCGAGATACCCCAGTTGCCAGATAATTTCCAGCGTCGAGGGATGAATGGTATCGCCACGAAAATCGCGCAAAAAGTCTGCATGCTTCTCCAGCACAGTAACGTTCACACCTTTAAGCGCCAACAGATAGCCGAGCATCAGTCCGGCCGGCCCGCCACCAACGATGCAACACGTTGTAGATAAAGGAGAAGGGGTGACGGTTGTGTTCATAGTCACAGGCATTCCTATTTTAGGGTTATTGGCGTTATCGTTTAGCAAAGCAATTTTTGATAATGATAATCATTCGATAAATGTTAAGTGTGGCTACTTTACTCCTCTCCGTCGGCACTTGCCAAGCTTTGCGCATTTACTGTGCATGATGGGGGTATTTTGCACAGCCTAGGCTCGCTAGTTAGTGCAAAAATGCTGCAGAAACAAATCTAATACATATGAAACATGCAGTTATAGAACTGGCAAGGCTTTTGCACGTATTCAGCAAAGTGGTCCATTGGTTGAGTTGTTGGACCAATTAATCAAACCGAATATTTCAGAGACAAAGGTGCCTATGGCTAACCTCGATAAAGGTCTGGATTTACTTAAACCTATAGCGCCGCAGCAAAGCGATACCCTGATCCTGGATGCCTTGACCCGTTACGTTGCGCAGTCAGGTACACTGGTCGGGCAACGTCTGCCACCAGAAAGAGTATTGGCGGAAGGTTTGGCGGTTAGTCGCAATACTGTGCGAGAGGCACTCAAACGCTGGGAAGCATTGGGGATTATTGTCCGCAAAAAGGGAAGTGGAACGTTTTTACATGCTGAAGTAAATGCAAATGATAGCTTCCTGTCACTGCGTTTCAAAAATGACTCGGCTACCATGTGGCATGCCCTCGAGGTGCGACGCATTATCGAATGCGAGTCTTCTGCACTTGCGGCGATACGTGCAACCACAGAAGACCTTGGCAATATCGAACAAAAACTCGATCAAATGGAAAGGGTTCATCTTCGCCAAGGGTCAGCCGGCGCTGAGGATTGGGCCTTTCATTCGTCAATCTATCAGGCCGCCAACAATCCATTGTTGCTGCAAATGGTCGGCGGCATTATCCATTTACTGCATGCTTTTTTCGAATCACCACCCGAGCAAGCGCTTTTTAGCGACTCTTTTCCTCTGCACCGCCTGTTATTTGACGCCATTGTCAGACGCGAGCCTGAAACCGCACGCCGTATCAGCCATGAAATTTTGAATATCACTGAACGCGACATGAAGGAAGTAATCAATGCTGCCAGAAAATAATGAGAATGGTTCACCCAAGTCAGATTTTGGCCCCAACGATTTTAGTGAGCGGACCCGGTTAGTGCACGATGCCCGTCACGATCGTGGCGCAATTTCGCCGCCTATCTATCAATCGTCGCTGTTTAGCTTTACCGATTACGACAGTATGATTTCTCGTTTTCGTGGTGAAAGTGACCATGCTTTATATTCGAGAGTCGATAATCCTACGGTGGTCGAGCTGCAGAAAAAGGTCGCTGAGCTGGAAGGGGGTGAAGCTTGCCTGGCTTTTGGCAGTGGCATGGCGGCTATCAGCAATGCGATCCTCGGCGTCGTTTTACCGGGCGATAAAGTGGTATGTATTAATCACGTCTATCCAGACACTTATCGTTTTCTACGTGGTTTCTGTACCCGTTTTAATATTCACGTCGAGTTCGTTGACGGCGGCAGCCTGCAGGCCGTAGAGCAAGCGATAATCGGTGCGAAAATGCTTTACCTTGAAAGCCCTAACAGCTGGGTGATGGGCGAACAAAATCTTAAAGCAATTGCCAAAATGGCCAAACAGGCTGGGGTTATCACGCTGATTGACAACAGCTGGGCTTCACCACTGTTTCAAAAGCCGCTTAACGATGGTATTGACGTGGTGATCCACTCCGCCTCGAAATATATCAGCGGGCACAGCGATGTAGTGGCTGGATTAGTGATTTCGACTCAGGAACGTATCAGCACAATTAGTCGCAATATCAGCCCGTTCCTTGGGGGCAAACTGTCGGCTAACGAAGCCTGGCTATTGCTGCGGGGGTTACGAACACTGCCATTGCGCATGCGCCAGCATCATGAAAGCGCGCTGTCCCTGGCGAAAAAACTGCAAGATTATCCTTATGTCACCAAGGTGAATCATCCGGGTTTACACCCGTTCAGCGATTCCAGTCTCACCGGTTATAGCGGCCTGTTTTCATTCGAACTGCATGATGCAGTTGATATCCCAACTTTCTGTAATCACTTACAGCTGTTTCGAATGGGGGTCAGTTGGGGAGGATTCGAAAGTCTGGTGATGCCGGCAATTTCTGTGCTCAATCAATCCGGTGAATTTAACTCTGCTATCGACTTTGGCGTTGGGCCTCGAGTGATCCGTATCTCTGTGGGCCTGGAAGAGACTGCCGACCTGTGGCGAGATTTGACTCACGCCATCGAATCTGCGCGTTAAGACTCGTTCTGATACTTAATATTTCGCCCTGACTTTTGCCGTTTTTTGAGTGGAGAATAACGATTATGCGACACCCGAAATTGACCTTGTTGGCGCTGAGCCTGGCACTTTTTTCAGCCACAAGCTTTGCTGCTACGAAACTAACGCTGGTCGAAGTGATAACCAGTCCGGCCAGGACTGAAATGCTGCAAAAAATGTTAACCGCTTATAAGACCCAGCATCCTGACGTTTCTATCGAGGTCATTTCTTTGCCCTGGGGACAGGCGTTTGAAAAACTTGGCACTATGATCCAGAGTGGCCAAATTCCTGATGTCGTTGAAATGCCTGACACCTGGCAGGGACTGTATGCCAGCAACGGCATGCTGGTTAATCTCGAGCCTCGGTTAAAAAGCTGGAGCAGTACGCCTGAGCTCACGGATAAAGCGTTAACCATGGCGCGTTCTTCCGGCGGGACGGCGACCATGATCCCCTATGGTTTTTATTTGCGCGCCATGTTTTGGAACAAAAAACTGTTCAAGGAAGCAGGACTGAGCGAAGCGCCAAAAACCATGGACGAATTTATGGCCGATTCGCAGAAAATCAGTGCACTGGGCAACGGCATTACAGGCTACTGCATGCGCGGTGGCGTGGGTGGCACAAATGCCTGGATGATGTTTATGGCGGCAATGAACGGCTCGCCGGAATTCTTTGATAAACAAGGTAATAGCACGCTGACTCAACCAAACGCGGTCAAAGGTGCGCAGTTCCTGGTTGATATGTACAAGAAGGGCTACACCTCAAAAGATAGCGTCAACTGGGGCTTCAACGAAATCGTCTCCAGCTTCTACTCCGGTAAATGCGCAATGCTCGATCAGGACCCCGATGCGCTGATCGCCATCCGGAACAGCATGAATCCAGACGATTTTGCCGTCGCACCTATGCCGGTCGGGCCAAGCGGTAAAGCCTTCCCGACGATAGGTTACACCGGATGGTCGATGTTTAAGCAAAGCAAAAATCAGGATGCCGGGTGGTCGCTTATTTCATTCCTTAGCGATAAAGAAAATAACCTGACCTGGTCCAAGTTTGTTGGCACCTTGCCTATCTATAAGGGCGCCGAACAGGACGCTTACTACCATGCGCCGCAGTTTGCCGGTTGGTTCCAGGAGCTCAACAGCCCTGACTATGTGCCACTGACCATGCCGACTCATCTAAAAGGCTGGGGTTATTTTAACTCGGTTATCGTAAAGGAAAGCTCGCAGGAAACGCTTTTGGGTGAAAACGATACCCAAAGCATGGTCGCCGACTGGGCAAAATATCTGACCAAAGAACAAAAATCCTGGCTTGCCGATCAAAATAAGTGATCTGACTGCGACCCCTGCTTTCACAGGCAGGGGCTGCCTCATAATAACGGAGATGCGTCATGATGTTAGAAGCTTCGCCCGCTGTCACTGTTGCCGAGCCGCGCTTTCCTCGATTACGCGCGCTGCTTGAACCTTGGGTTTATTTAACGCCAACCCTGATACTGATCGGCCTGTTTATCTTTGTGCCCATGGCTATCGGCATTTCTTATGCCTTCCAAAATATTCAGCTGCTGAATCCATTTGATACCGGTTGGGTCGGGCTGGATAACTTTCGCACTATGTTTGCCGACAGGCATTTCTATGCGGCATTGCGCCATACTTTCAATTGGACACTGACCTCGCTGGTATTACAGTTTGCATTGGGATTAGGGCTGGCGCTGCTGCTGAATCGAGAATTCCCGATGCGACGCTGGGTACAGGCGCTGGTGTTTTTGCCTTGGGCAGTGCCGGCTTTTTTGTCTGGACTGACTTGGGCCTGGCTGCTTAATCCAGTGATCGGCATTCTGCCGCATTGGATGGCCAGCCTGCATATCATCAGCCAGCCTTATAATATTCTTTCCGACCCTCAGTTGGCGCTGTACGGGCCAGTGTTGGCCAATGTCTGGTTTGGAATCCCCTTTTTTGCCATCACGCTGCTGGCTGCCTTGCAGTCTATTCCCAAGGATTTGTATGAGGCAGCGTCGATGGACGGTGCCAGCGGCTGGCAACAGTTCAGGAAAGTGACTTTGCCGTTTCTGGCACCGATGATCGCTATCACTGTGATGCTGCGCACTATCTGGATTGCTAACTTTGCCGATTTGATTGTGGTAATGACGGACGGCGGCCCGGCGAATTCAACCTCGATACTGTCGAGTTTTATCTTCACTACCGCCTATCGAAAGCTGGATTTTGGCTACGCCTCGGCAATGGCGGTTTTCCTGCTGGTGTTAATGACACTTTATGCGCTAGTGCTGCTGCGCATTCGCCATCAGCTTTTGAAATAGGAGCGCGACCATGAACCTATTATTAAGAAAGGGCGGCCATCGGTTGGGTATTTTGCTCTATCTGTTGTTTGCGCTGTTTCCTGTCTACTGGCTAATTAAAATTTCGGTCACACCGGACAAACTCTTATACAGCGAGGGGGTCAGAATGTGGCCCAGCCAGCTGACGTTGGTGCATTTTCAACGCGTGTTTAGCGAAAGCGACTTTCCGCTCTATTTCTTTAACAGCATGGTGGTTTCACTCGGTACAGCGGCATTATCGACGCTGATTGCCGCCGCAGCGGGTTTCGCTTTTTCGCGTTTCAGCTTTCGCGGCAAAACTGTAATGGCGGCATTGCTGTTATTCACCCAGATGTTCCCGCTAGTGATGATACTGGCTCCTATCTATAAGGTCATGGCGCCGCTTGGCTTAACCAACAGCCTGCTGGGGTTGATCCTGATTTATACCGCCTTCAACGTGCCGTTTGCGACATTTTTGATGCAGTCGTTTTTTGACAGTATTCCGAAAGATCTCGAGGAGTCGGCGATGCTGGAGGGATGCAGCCGATTTATGGCGCTGCGCAAGGTTATTGTGCCTCTGACTTTACCGGGCATGGCGGCAACGCTAGGTTTTGTTTTTACTTCGGCCTGGAGCGAATTGCTGTTTTCGCTAATGCTGATTAACAAAAACGAAGTGATGACTTTCCCTGTTGGGTTATTGAGTTTTGTTTCGAAATTTGCCGTTTCCTGGGGAGACATGATGGCCGCAGCCGTCATGGCGATGATCCCCGCCTGTGTTTTCTTTGCGTTTATACAACGTTATTTAGTGCAGGGCTTAACCGCCGGTGCAGTGAAAGGATGATCTCATGGCTCAAATAAAAATTACCGATCTTCAAAAACGTTACGATAACGTCGAGGTGCTGCGCCATATCAATTTGACAATCCATGACGGCGAATTTGTGGTGCTGGTGGGGCCCTCAGGCTGCGGTAAATCGACCCTGCTGCGCACCATTGCCGGACTGGAAACCGCGAGCTCCGGCGATATCCACATTGGTAGCCGCCTGATGAATCAGGTTGCGCCTAAGGATCGAGACATCTCGATGGTGTTTCAAAGCTACGCGTTATACCCGCATATGACCGTGGCGCGTAATATGGGGTTCAGTCTCGAGGTGCAAAAAAAGCCTAAGGCAGAGATTGACGCTGCGGTGAACAAAGCGGCCGAAATCCTCGGGCTGACGGCGTTGCTACAGCGGCGGCCCAAGGAGCTTTCGGGAGGACAAAGACAGCGAGTAGCAATGGGGCGCGCTATTGTTCGAGAGCCTCAGGTGTTTTTGTTTGATGAGCCATTATCGAATCTTGATGCCCAGCTGCGCGGACAGATGCGTATCGAAATCAAAAGCCTGCATCAGCGAATGAAAAACACCATTGTTTACGTGACTCACGATCAGGTCGAAGCCATGACCTTAGCGGATCGAATCGTGGTATTAAACCACGGGCTGATACAACAGGTGGGTACGCCGCTGGAGCTTTACGACACACCGGCCAATCGTTTTGTCGCCAGCTTTATCGGATCGCCAGCAATGAATTTCATCGACGGAGAACTTGAGCGCCATGAAAAGGGCTGCGGAGTGCGGATCAATAACCAGTTGTTGTTGCCAGTGGATGAGCAGTACGGGGATTTAGCTGCGGGACGCGATGTCACCTACGGTATTCGCCCCGAGGCGCTGGAACTTTGCCAGCACAACGAATCGGGCGCGCTGCCGCTAGACATAACGCTTATTGAACCGACCGGTCTTAGCGAACTGATCCACGGCAAAATTGCCGGTGAGGCGGTGAGTGTTTATAGCATGGTGCGATCGGGGGCAGGACCGGGCGGCAGAGTGTGGGTGCGATTAGATGCTTCTCGTATGCAGTTGTTTGACCGTGACAGTCAACAGAGGATTATCAAAACGGGAGAACGTGCCAACGATCGCGCAGCCTGACTTTCATTCGAAATAAGCGCATAAAAAAACCTGCGGGCGTTAACCGGCAGGTTTTTTATTGCTGCTATCTATCGTCGAGGATTAGGTAGCAGGCTTGGCTATTACATTGCGGTTTTCCATACGGACTTCAGCAATGTTCACGTCAATAATATCGCTCTGACGGTAGGCTTCTTCGCCTTTGATAAGCACCGTGCCGGTATCCACGCTGCAAACCAGTTCATCACGAACCGCGTGCAGGAAAGGAGCCGGGATAAAGGCAACCGCGCCGATATCTTGCAGACGAACGCGCAGACCACCACGAGTCACATCGATAATCTCGGCGCTGAACTTAACGTCAGTGCCCACTTTATCTTCGAGATAGCGGGCATACAGCCAATCACCCACATCGCGTTCGGCCATGCGGCCAAGACGGCGGCGTTCAGCCAGCTGAACCGTCATGTCGTCGTGCGGCTTCTCGGCATTCTGGTTAGTTATCATCGCTTTAAGCAGGCGATGGTTGACCATGTCACCGTATTTACGAATCGGTGACGTCCAGGTGGCGTAAGCTTCCAGTCCAAGACCAAAGTGCGGGCCAGGAACAGTGCTGATTTCAGCAAAGGTCTGGAAACGGCGAATACGGCTGTCGAGGAACTGAGTTGGCATCGCGTCAAGCTTGCGGCGCAATGCGCAGAAGCCAGGCAGCGTCAGCAGTGTTTCGCCATCGGCTTCAACATCGTTGGCTTGCAGAACTGCAACGGCGTTTTCAACCAGCAGCGGGTCGAAGCCATTGTGTACGTTGTACACGCCAAAACCAATGTTATCGCGCAGGGCAATCGCGGCACAGACGTTCGCGGCAATCATGCACTCTTCAACGATGCGGTTGGCGATACGGCGGTGCTCGGCAATAATTTCCAGTACGTTGCCTTTCTCACCAAGCACGAAGCGGAAGTCAGGGCGATCTTTGAACACTAACGCGTTCTCGGTGCGCCATCCGCTGCGAAGGTCGCAAACGCGTTTCAGCAGGCGAATTTGTTCAGCAATGGTGTCGTTTTGTGGCTGCCAATGGCCAGTATCTTCCAGCCAGTCGGAAACTTCGTCATAAACCAGTTTGGCATTGGACTCGATCCACGCGGCATAGAAACGAATATCATCACCCAGCGCACCGTCAGCAGACAAAGTCACGCTGCAAGCAAGCACAGGGCGACGTTCGTTTGGCAACAGAGAACACAGGTTGTCAGACAGCTCGCGGGGCAGCATCGGGATATTGAAGCCCGGAAGGTAGTTGGTGAAAGCGCGTTTACGAGCCAGGTTGTCGGCATCACTGCCTTCAGTCACATAAGCCGTTGGGTCGGCAATCGCGATGTTCAACTGCAGCGTGCCATCACCGTTATCTTTAACATAGAGCGCATCGTCCATGTCTTTGGTGCTGGCGCTGTCGATGGTTACGAAAGGCAGGGCGGTCAGGTCTTCACGCGTAAGGCCTTGTTCCAAAAGCTCTGTTACGTCAAATTGTGGAGCTTCACGATCCAGATTATGACGTGCCAGCGTAACCCACCACGGAGCCAGGTCGTCGCTGCCAGTGGTTATCCACTCTGTCAGCTCAGCCTGAAAGCCGCGATCGCCTTCTTTTAACGGGTGGCGACGCATTTCAGCCACACACCAGTCACCCTCGTTAACTTCATGATTGAAGTTACGACCGGTGCGGCACTGAATAGCCTCACGCAGTAATGGATGGTCAGGCATGATGGAAAGACGATCGTCTTTTTTAATCACGCGGCCGACAAAACGGCTCAGGAAAGGTTCGACCAGCGTTTCCGGCTGAACGATTTCTCGCTCTTTTTCTGTCTGTACCGAGGCAATAACACGGTCGCCATGCATGACTTTTTTCATGTACGGCGGCGGAATGAAATAGCTCTTTTGACCGTCTACTTCAAGAAAGCCAAAGCCTTTCTCAGTACCTTTTACGATGCCTTCGACACGTGGCGTCTGAGAGTGAAGTTGCTGTTTTAGCTGTGCGAGCAGCGGGTTATCTTGAAACATATCGTCCAGAGAATGAGGTTAGAGTTGTTCGATTAGCGGCAGACAGTTTTACGCGAATCAGGCACTGTGGGCAAGCAGCATCTGTCTATTTTGGCTTTATTGAGAGCGTCTAAATGAGAGCCTCCCCGAATCATGGGCTGATAATTAATCGTTGAGCGTAATATGATAGCGCGGAAAAAAATCAGCGTTTAAAAACACTTCACTTAAATCCAGGAATATCAGATTCCCATGTGAGGTATGAACCATGTCTTTAGTGAATCTCCAAAATGCTGTTGGTGTTAAAGGCAGGTCTGAAAACGGGCTTGTTGACGCGTTATCTTTCTACAACCAATTCACGCAGTTTATCGACGAGGTTAGAAATGCCCCGGTAAGGCTGATTTCAATATGTGGCGTGAATAATATTCACGGCATGAATCATGTCAGTTTAACTATTGCACATGTGCTGAATGCCTCCCGGCACGGGATTGAGCAACTTATTAAATGCTACATCCCTGTTAATGTTGATGAGAAGCGCCTGGCAACGGTTCTCGACAAGTCGAAAGCACAGCTTGTTTTGCAAATTGCGGAAAATAAACAGCTGCTGGAGCAATTATATACCCCATCACCTTTCCCCCCTCCTGAAAGCCAACCACAGAGGATGGAACTTGAAGTCTCCAAATTGCTGGCGTTTGCAGGATTGTCGTCGATGGGTATTCCTGCCGAGGTAAACCCTTGGGTACTCAATGAGTTAATCAAAATATTAGGCCGAGCCGGAGCATTGATCTCTGATGCGACAAGTCAACGCGACAAGCTAATTCTGCAATTTTTATCCTCGCAGTGTGATGGGCGTTATCTTACCGGCGAGTGGTTGATAAGTTTGCTATTACCTTTCATAAAACACGTCGATCTACTTCAAGCCGGGTTAGGCACGGCGTTGTACCATATAGGCACCTGCAACCCAGTGCTGATATTGTTTCCTTGTGGCAGTAAATATCCCCCGCTCTTGGCATCCACAGCCGAATCAATCCAACAACCGTTTACTGATGACTATCTTGCCGATTCGCTATCGATAACACTGCCGGGCACCACTCTTTACTATGGTTTATCGTTTCCGAAAAATGGGGTGCCTTTACAAGATGTTCATTATTGGATTTCACCAAACTCTTGCGCGGCGTTTAAAGGATTTTACCGCCAGTTACCGCAAGGACATTGCCCAGAACCCCTGCAGAAAAACGGCACCGGCATGGCCAAAAGTTTTGCGGGTGCCAGTGGCTGGGGGCGAGTTTTCCCCGAGACTCATCAAGTCGTTTACATCCTTAATACCGGTTTACGCGGTATCGCGATAGAGACTCGTGAGCAAGCAGTGGGGCATTTTCCTGACTTTTCGATTGACCCGACACGGGTGAAAATTGACGCATTATCGATACCCTTTGCCAGGGCGATGCAGGGATGGGCAGTTGCACCAGACTGCAATTTGACGCCGCCAAACCACGACGATGCCGTGATCGAAAACAATAATCCCCCGCAGACATTGACTGAAACGCTTAGGAAAGGGCTGATTGATATTGATGGCATGATGAGTTTTTTTCGCACGGTAAACGGCGAGCCTACAGTGCTAAAAACAACATTTGACTGGCGAGCGCGTAAGCAAAGAAGCGAGCAGGCAGAGAAAACAAAACTCAATCGTAATCCCAATATTGAACAAATATTTCCTGATGAGTATACCTACGACGCGATTACTCGTCGTTATCAGCCACTATTTGACGAAAACAAGCCCGGCTTTACGATGATAAGGCTGGTAGAAAAAATGCTCGATGAAAACACCCGTTCTTATTTGCTAAGTGATGAGATAATAAATATCCCGTTATCGATAAGCCATTATTATTTCTGTGCCAGTCTAGACATGAGCCAACAGTCACGGGCATTAATAGTCAATGGCTTTGTAAAATACATACTCTATTTGTTAAAGGTTGAACGTGTTTTTGATACGAAAGATTTTGCGGAGATTTATTCTTTACTTAATAGCTTTCATCCGTTCGACCTCTCTCTGGCTGGTAAGTTGGGGCGTTTTATAAAAGTAGATTCAGGCAGTAAATACATTGATATTCATATGATAAGAATAATCGCCAAGTTGGGGTTTCCGTTTAATGCAGTAGTGGGTATGGGGCATTACACTCACGAAATGCAGGGTTGGAAATTAATGTTGGGTTTGTTACTGGAGCAATATTTCCCGGAAAATAGCAGGGGGAGGCCACTTGAAAAAATAAATGAGTTTATATTCATCATGACTAGTAGTTCGGTAACCACCGTTGACAGGCAGAGATTTATGCGATTGCTAACTCATCCTCCAATTTGCTTTCTAATAGAGCTCATGGGGCTGGATATTTTACATGAAAGATTAATTGGTGATAACAATGAAGAAATTATCAAAATACTGTCTGAGTTTAATAAGGCAGCCACTGAGCGCTATAAATTCTTGGCCGTTAGTAGCTATACCGTAGTGGACCAATTCTATGCTTTTTATAAAAATGACAACCAGTTGTCAAAAACTCAAAGAGTGGACGTTATAAGACAATCGTTGATTACTGCTGTTGAGCTGACATTACAGTTTATTATGAAAAACTGGTTTTATCAATCGAGTATAAAACAGGTCAAGCTTTACGTGCAGAGCATTTACTACACTTGTTGGGTAAAGGGAGTATCCCGAAGAATAAAAAACAAAGATATTTATCAGGGAGGAGTGGTTGCTTTTGAGTTTAATAAAAATAAATATTTCTTCTATATTGATGACTCTGCAGAGTGTTCTTATTTGGGAGTAAATGAAGAGGACGCTAAAAGGTCACTGCTTGATAATAAAATCTTTTTTAAAAAAGATGATATCCAACAGGTTTTTTTTGAGAAAACAGGACATAATTTTAGTGAAATCGACGGTGGTATAACACTTTTACTCGATGATGTAGATACTTTTACTCTCGATAGCGACTTTACACCGGCAGCCGTTAGCTTTGTTGATCAAATAGCGCTGAGTACCCCGAGGAAAAATAAGCTGGTAGGCAACACGTTCTTCACAAGAATGCAAGATTGGTACAATGAGCTGTCTGCTGCCTCTTTTATTCCGCTTTGGGGATGTTACGAAGGGCTTGGCAATCCACAGCTTGATAAAATAGAAAAGTTTGTTGGTTGTAGTGTAGAAGTTCCCACATTGTCATTGTTGGCACATAAAAGTGTCGAGTTAATAAAAACAGTTAAGAGTACGCTCTATTTTAGGCCGCAGGACCTGTTCTCTGATTTGACGCAAACAACAAGTTCTTCGCGAACGCTGCTTATTTCTCCAGACAAGAGGATCATTTTATCCACCGAAGCGCCAATCGAATTACCTGGAATAAGGGGAGAAACTTCAGCTTCGCGAATGATCGCCTGTTTACACGGATCGAGCGTTGAATCTTTCAGCAGCTATTCCTCTTCCAGCGATTCAGTATATTATTTTGGAAGAACCGGCCCAGTATTAATGGATAATCCTGCTTCGCCAGTCCGTGCATTGGAAAGCTCTGCGAGTATGAGCGACTTATCAAGCTCGTATGAGAGTCTTGCGGGGCGTATTACGATGAACAGGCTTGAAGAATATCCTAATGAGAATGAAATTTTTGATCAAGAAGAAGATATTAAACAGTTTCTCGATATGATGAAGGGGCGCATCAGAGACAGGCAAAAGCAGTCAATACATGCAACAGTGAACATTCTTGGAGAAACGGCAAATGAACTGTTAGCCAATATTCCTCATCTGGTTACCACACAAAGTGGAGCTAAAGCGGTAGCCTATTCTATTTTGGTGATTGCCATCATTGAGGTTTTTAAAACTGCAATTCTCGCACTTTATAATGAAGCTAAACATGGTGGATATCAAGATACTAATATTATTGATTTCAAGCTCAAATTTGTTGATAAAATAAAGCTTCAATTGGAAATACACCAAAATGGCAAGGATAAAGCCTCTACTGTTACACATAATATACCCCTTTCGGCAGAAGAAGCTAGAAAGGTAAGGAGGAATGGTCTAATAAGTTTACCAAAAGAAGAAAAAATAAATACCAATGTACTTAGAAAGCAAACACGCTTGGCGGTAGACTTTAATAAAATCGTTATGAATAGTCTGCTGAAAGGGTTGCCGTTTCCAAACCGCAAGATGCCTTCTCTCTCATTAGCTCGAGAGTTGACAGTTGAACGACCTGCTGTTGCTGTAAACTACTTTAGGACTCTATCTCTGGAGAGTAATGATTTTCTAGACTTACTTATTTTCAAACATGAACTTAATGATGATCTGAAAAATACCACAGTACGCTGTGGGCCGGTGAAGTCGAATGCTCAATATAATTTAGCTGATGAATCGTCGGGAGATATAGCCGAAACTTTACCCCTTATTGAGGCCATTAGTAAGTATAAAAATAAAAACATAAAAATAGTTTACCCTAACTCTATTGACAGGCAAATTCAGTGTTTAATTGAAATATATCGTAATGCTACCGTTGCTGACTATGTAAATGAATACAATAGGGTGCATCGAATACAGTTTTTAAGGTTGACTAATAAAGAGTATTTGAATTTTAGCATAGAGAATCTGCGCTATTACCTTGAGGATTTCAAAAGTATTAATATTAATTTTCTAGAGGTAACGCTGATTGGTTTTTCTCCTTTTAATGTTACCGTCATGACGTTGGCAGAGTTGTTTTTAAAGATGCAGGAAGATGTTTTATGGCTAAGGAAAAACAAGCTATTAATGTTTTCATCAGAAACGCCGGCTGATGTTTGTATTTTACTGCATCAATATTTTAATGCTTCAGCAGAGCAGAGAATGGCTGAAAGGGATACCAATATTGAGCAAAATACTTTTTCAGGGTTGGGTATCGACAGGGTGAAATCCCTGGTTACGCCATACTTCACGTTACCCGCCGAGCTGTTTTTTAACAGTCGTATGATCCGTTATGGTTTCGCGCGTCAGGATTTTCTACAACCGGTATTTAGCTATGTAATTAATAATCAGCTGATTAGCGTCACCTTAATGGATGTGCTTAGCGGGCGTTTGAGCGTTGATCTTAATCAGCATTACTTGCTCGAAAATAATAAAATGCTTAAAAATGAAATTCAAAATTATGTGAATGCGTCTGAATCAATGAGGCGGGAAGAAAGAAAGCGTATTGAATTATATTACACAATCTATCGTCGTGATGAGGTTTATCTAACACAGACTGATGAGTTTATTCGCAGAATAGCAGGAAGATATCATGCGCAAGAGATGATAACGCCAATAACGCAAGTTGAAATTATCGATCTACACGGTAGTAAAATCACCTCTTTACTACAAGCTTTGGACGATAGAACGGATAACAGCATCATAAGTTATCCGCTTGGCTGGCCCGGAGAAGCTGCGAATGAGTTCGATGTTTATCGCTGCATTCGCTATGGCAATCTTACGCCGTATATTCCCTGACTCACAGAGTAGGCCTGCGAGTCAGGGAAATTGTCAGAAGTTTTAACGCGTTATTGAGATAAAATTCAGGCAATACGGCGGGTATCGACAATCGCTTCACAGCGGCGAATTGCCACAGGGATAGATTTCGAGGTTGGCGTATGAGTCTGATCGCCAAAGCTCGACAGCGGAACCAGTGGGTTGGTTTCCGGATAATAAGCCGCCAGATTACCGCGTGGAATATCGTAGCTAACCAGCTTGAAACCAGAAACTTTACGTTCGATACCGTCGCTCCACAGCGTTTCTATCTCAACCAAATCGCCGTCTTTCATGCCGAGATCGGCCAAGTCCTGAGGATGGATAAATAACACCTCACGCTGACCATAGACACCGCGATATCGGTCATCAAGGCCGTAAATAGTGGTGTTGTACTGGTCATGTGAGCGCAGCGTTTGCAGAGTAAACGGTGCGTCGTCATTTTCCATCGGGATCACCCGTTCAGGCAATGGGGCCGCGCTGAAATTAGCTTTTCTGCTTGGCGTATTAAAGCTCAGGTCCGCCGCCGCATTGCCAAGATAAAAACCGCCTTTAATATCGCAGCGTTTATTGAAATCGTTAAAGCCAGGGATGGTGGCCTCGATATGATTGCGGATCAGATTGTAATCATCCGCCAGCGCCATAAAGTCGAGATAGCGCTTGCCGAGAACGGCGTCAGCGATACCGCAGACAATAGCAGTTTCAGAACGCTGTTCTTTCGACAGAGGAATGCCTACACCCTCCGAGGCGTGCACCATGCTGAAAGAATCCTCAACGGTAATGAACTGTGAGCCGGTGGCTTGCATATCGAGCTCGGTGCGACCCAGAGTAGGCAATATCAGCGCTTCATGCCCCGGCGTCAAATGACTGCGATTAAGCTTGGTGCTGATTTGTACAGTCAGATCGCAGTTACTCAGAGCTTGCTCGGTACGTGGAGTATCCGGTGCGGCGGCGGCCAGATTGCCACCCAGTGCAATCAGTATTTTAACGTCACCGCGCAGCATGGCTTCCAACGCTTCTACGGTGTTATGACCCGGCTCGCGCGGAGGCGTAAATTTGAAATGATGCTCCAGGCTATCGAGTAGCGGCTTTGGCGCTTTCTCATCGATACCCATGGTGCGGTTGCCTTGCACGTTGCTGTGGCCACGTACCGGACACAAACCTGCGCCCGGCTTACCCAGTTGCCCAAACAGCAGTTGCAGGTTGGTAATTTCGCGCACGGTTGGCACCGAATGCTTATGCTGCGTAATGCCCATGGCCCAGGTGCAAATAACCCGTTCAGCGTTCATATAAATGGTGGCCGCTTCGCGAATTTCGAACTCACTCAGCCCAGACTGCTGGGTGATTTGTTCCCAGCTGGTCTGATCGACAATCTCCAGATACTCATCCATGCCGTGGCAGTTGGCATCAATAAATTCTTGATCAAACAGGGAAGGCTCCCCGGAAGCAATTCGTTGACGATGAGTCTGCAACAGCACTTTGACCATACCGCGCACTGCGGCCATATCGCCGCCCAGATTCGGCTGGTAGTAGGCTGAGCTGATACGACCGGCTTTCGGTGTGACGACTTCCAGCGGTTTTTGCGGATCGGCAAAACGTTCGAGACCGCGCTCACGCAGGGTATTGAAGCTCACCACTTTTGCGCCGCGATCGGCAGCGTGGCGCAGGCTGTGCAGCATGCGAGGATGGTTAGTGCCTGGATTCTGGCCAAAAACAAAAATGGCGTCGGCCTTTTCGAAATCGTCAAGACGAATGGTGCCTTTACCGATACCGATGCTTTGCTTCAGGCCAACGCCGCTGGCCTCGTGGCACATATTGGAGCAATCGGGAAAATTATTCGTGCCAAACATGCGGCCAAAGACCTGATAAAGATATGAAGCTTCATTACTTGCACGGCCAGAAGTGTAAAAATCGGCCTGATTTGGGCTTTCGAGTCCGTTTAAATGGCTGGCAATCAGTGAGAATGCTGCGTCCCAGGTAATGGGTTCGTAATGGTCGGTGGTGCGGTTATAACGCATTGGATGCGTCAGGCGGCCTTGATACTCGAGGAAATAGTCGCTTTGCTCGCGCAGGGTAGCAACGCTGTGCCGGGCAAAAAACTCGGGTTCAACGGCTTTGCGAGTGGCTTCCCAACTCACGGCTTTGGCACCGTTTTCGCAGAAACTGAAGGTGCTGTGATTATCGTCACCCCACGCACAGCCAGGGCAGTCGAAGCCGCGACCTTTGTTGACACGCAACAGGTTGCGCAGGTTGCCAAGGACTTTTTTACTGTCGAAAACGTAACGCGTGGTAGCTTCCAATGAACCCCAGCCACCAGCCGCGCCGGTATAAGGTTTAATCTCGGATTTGAATTTCATATTAGGTCTTCGCAGGTGAGTGTCTGACAATCCCATCCAGCACTAAACTTGAGATTGTTAATTTTATGTCACAATTTTATGAGCGATTTGAGAACTCGTCTAATCGAATGTTGTGATAGTGGGATAGAGCGCATCAATGATGGGCTTATTTTTAATGGGGAATTCTGAAATTGTAAGCAAATGGTTTCATTGTGAAACTTTCAGCAAAGGTCTTATTGTTTAGCTTCTCGATTATTTGATGCAACCTATGCCGCGAAAGGTACAATTCGACCTTGCCCGGCTGCCCCAATGATTCGGGTTTGGCTGACATTATAAGTGCGTTTGAGGATGATTAAGTGAAGCGTTTAGTATTGAGTATTTTGTCCGGAGTAATCTGTGTCTCTGCCAGTAATGCGTGGGCTGTTGCACCGATAGATTTTCAGGTAGTGCCACCCAGCATTGATGCTGCTTCTTTTGTTCTTATGGATTATGCTACCGGCGATGTACTGGCTTCCGGAAATCCTGACGAACGCCGCAACCCTGCGAGCCTGACTAAATTGATGACAGGATATGTCATCGACCGTGCTCTGGATCAGCACAAAATCACCATGGATGACGTGGTTACCGTTCCTCAGGAAGCCTGGGTTGCCGGTAATAAAGTCCTCGCGGGTTCTTCACTGATGTTCCTCAAACCTGGCGATCGCGTCACTGTTCGCAACCTGATTCAGGGCATTATCATCGATTCTGGTAACGATGCCTGCGTAGCGATGGCCGACTATGTTGCCGGAAGTCAGGATGCTTTCGTGGGTATCATGAACCAGTACGTGCAAAAACTCGGTTTGACCAACTCGCATTTCGAAACCGTTCACGGTCTTGATGCTCCGGGTCAGTTCACCACGTCATACGATCTAGCCAAGCTCTCGCGCGCCATTATCGGCGGAGAACCTGAGGAATATCATATGTATGACGAGAAATCCCTGACCTATGACAATATCACTCAACAGAACCGTAATGGTCTGCTGTGGGACAAAAGCCTCAACGTCGATGGTTTGAAAACCGGCCATACCGAAACTGCAGGTTTCAACATTATTGCCTCTGCGACCGAAGGCAACCGTCGTTTAATCGCGGTGGTCATGGGCGGCAAAAGCTCGAAAGGGCGTGAAGAGCAGGCGCGCAAACTACTGACCTGGGGCTTCCGCGAATTCACCAGCATGCAGGTGTTTAAAGCCGGTCAGAGCGTGTCCACCGAGAAGGTCTGGTTCGGTGATAAACCACAGA
Source organism: Rouxiella sp. WC2420 (assembly GCF_041200025.1). NCBI lineage: Bacteria > Pseudomonadati > Pseudomonadota > Gammaproteobacteria > Enterobacterales > Yersiniaceae > Rouxiella > Rouxiella sp. WC2420. The sequence goes on from NZ_CP165628.1 coordinate 2,475,780, forward strand.
TTAAAGTCGGCAGCCTTAGTGATGTTTATCTAAATATCCCTCAGGCAGACAGCGAGAAGGTTAAAGCGCAGTACGTGCTGAACAATCAACAGATTGATGCACCGCTGACCAAGGGGCAAGACGTAGGGACCATTAATATTGTCGATAACGGCAAAATCGTTAAGACAGTGCCATTGGTTGCGTTGGAAGATTTGCCAAAAGGCGGCATTGTTAGCCGCGCTATCGATTATATCAAGTTGAAGATCTAACTGATCAAAATGATAAATAACCTGTACTGAAGTGCAGGTTATTTATCTCCCTGTTGATTATCTGGCAATTTTTCCTTTTTACAGCCAAGAACCTGTAATGAGGCTACCAGGAACGGCAGCGCGGGCTTTTTCCACTCATCATTGTTCTCTATTCTAGTATTCACCTCTGCCAGAATTTGTCGGTATGATAACGGAGGGCAAACGCCATTGCCGTTATTTGAAGCTGATTGTGTCGCCGCAGCCATAAATCCAATACACAGTTCTCTTTGCGCATCGGCAGCTTTGGTTCCTACATACTCAGCACCATTAAAACATTGGCGATAAATATCTCCAATCGTTGGTGTTACGGTTGCGACTTGCTCTCCCTGAGCGGGAACGATGGTTCTGTCTAACGCATCGTCCGCTTGTGCAACCTGAAGAGAGCTAAATGAAATGAGCAATGTGCCTAATATAATATGCTTAATGTTAGTAGTCATATTCCACCACTCTCAAAAGGGGAACTTGAAAGTTAACTCTATAACGTAGTTAAGTAAAGATCGTCCTTACTGTTCAGCGATAAACTTTTCTCATTTTTCATACCTGATATACTTTCATCAATAATTCTTATGGGCCTGACGGTTTTATGGACATAAAGCAACTTCAATATCTATGTAATTTAGAAAGAGAAAAGCATTTTGGACGTGCTGCCGAAGCCAGTTTTGTCAGCCAGCCCACCTTGTCGATGCGATTAAAGAATCTTGAGAAAGAATTAGATCTTAATTTAATCAACCGCGGCAATAATTTCGAAGGTTTTACTGCCGAGGGCGTCAGAGTATTGAGCTGGGCGCGCGAGATTGTTTCTGTCTATGAAGGATTGAAGCTGGAAGTGGCTTCGCTAAAGCAGGGGCTGAGCGGGACCTTGCGCATTGGTGTGATGCCTCAGTGCAGCATTTCCCTTGCTGCGCTGCTTAAAGGTATTGGTCAGCAACATTCCGGGCTTGAATATCGCGTTTCTGAGGTCAGTGCCGACCAGCTGATTGAGGCGTTGAGCAGCCACTCAGTAGATATTGGCATTGGTTTTTTTGAGTTTTCGACGCTCAATGAATTGAAATTTCAGCTTTTCCCATTGCAAGACGGCGGCGTGGATCTGATTTATCATCCTGAACACTTCCCGCAGCTTCAAGCGTTTAGCCAGATGAGTGCGCAGCAGGTCGCCGAGCTGCCTTTGTGTCTTTCGGAACCGAGCCGCTATTTTCGGCGCTATCTCGACAATTTCTTCCGCACTAACGGTCTTGAACTGCATCCGATCCTTGAGAGTAGCTCGATTTTCCAACTGATGCAGGGCGTATTTGTTGGGCTGGGCTGTGCGCTGGTGCCTCGTGGACATTTGATTGATGACATGACCCCGGCGCTAAAACGTTGCGCTCTTGATATAGCCCCGATGAGCCGCCACGCCGCGCTGGTGGTGGCAGAAGCCGGAAGGGCGACGCCGTTGGCCCAGCACTTCTTTGGTGCCGCCAGTCAGTGGCTGGCAACGCAAAGTGTCGATTTCACAGGTCGTTGAATTTGAGCCTCATGATGCGGTCGATTCCTATTGCGCAAGCCCGGCATTCGCGACAAGCTAAATTCGATTAAGTTAAATGTTTCCCAATAAACGCAAAATGGATGGAGCAAAAGATGAAAGCATTTCATACCAGCATACTCGCCCTGGCAGCAGGTGGACTTCTCATTGCAGGGGGCGCGCAGGCGGCTAGTAATCTTCTTGGGCAGCTGTCTGACGCCGCGACTCAGCAACTCAGCGGTAACAGTGGCAGCAGCACAAGCGGCAGCGGTTATTCGATGGGGCAACTTACTTCACTGCTAAACGGTAGCAGCAGTAATTTGACCTCCAAGAGCAGCACCAATGCGGCTGGCGTACTGCAATATTGCGTACAGAATAATGTCCTGTCAGCAACCAGTGCGACATCAGTCAAAGACAAGCTGGTAAGCAAACTCGGTATCCAGGATAGTTCGACGACACAGAAAGCAGATTATCAGGACGGTATTAACGGTATTTTGCACACCGGCACGGGTCAAAACGTGGATTTAAATAGTTTAGGTGGCGGAACTGCCGGGTTATCGCAGATCAAAGAGAAGGTGAAAACCAAAGCCTGCAACGTGGTGCTTAAACAGGCGAAATCTTTCCTGTAATTTCAATTAGTCGATGTTAAAAGGGCGTACAGTGTGCGCCCTAAATTGTTTGCATTAACCTTCCGGATAAACCTTTTCTTTACTCTCGCACAAATCCTCAATAATGCAGGACCCGCAGCGCGGCTTGCGCGCGACGCAGGTATAGCGGCCGTGCAAGATAAACCAGTGATGACAGTCGAGTTTAAATTCAGTGGGAACCACTTTCAGCAGTCGATCTTCTACTTTCTCGACCGTTTCGCCGGGAGCAAAACGCGTGCGGTTACAGACGCGGAAAATGTGGGTATCGACGGCAATCGTCGGCCAGCCAAATGCCGTGTTCAAAACCACGTTTGCAGTTTTGCGCCCAACGCCAGGCAGCGCTTCAAGCGCCGCGCGGTCTTCGGGAACGATCCCTTGGTGCTGGTCGAGCAGAATACGGCAGGTTTTAATCACATTCTCGGCTTTGGAATTAAACAGGCCGATAGTCTTGATATATTCCTTAACACCGTCGACGCCGAGGTCCCAAAGGGTCTGCGGCGTATTGGCCACCGGATACAGTTTAGCGGTGGCCTTGTTGACACTGACGTCAGTGGCCTGAGCCGATAACAGCACCGCAATCAACAGCTCGAAGGGCGTGGTATAAACCAGCTCGGTTGTCGGATGGGGATTGTTTTCGCGCAAACGTTCAAGAATGCTGATGCGTTTTTCTTTGTTCATCAAGCCTTCTCGGTATTGCCTTGCGGAAGCTGATGCGCAGCACGCGCTTCGGCACGGGCTTTCATGCGCTGGTCGATCAGGTATTTTCCTGCCAATAGCATTCCCAGACCGATAAACGCCCCCGGTGGCAGCATCGCCAGCAAGAAGGGGTTATCGAGATGGATAACCTGAACGCGCAGCACTTTGGCCCACGGGCCAAGCAACAGGTCAGCACCGTTGAACAGCACGCCAGAGCCGAGAATTTCACGCATCGAACCGAGAACAAACATGGCTCCGGTGGCACCAAGGCCGGTCATCATGCCGTCAAGTGCGGCCAAATGTATCGGACTATTGGCCGCCACCGCTTCGGCACGGCCCACCACAATGCAGTTGGTGACAATAAGCGGAATGAAAATCCCCAGCGCTTCGTACAGGGCAAAAGCGTAAGCGTTGATCAGCATCTGCACGGTACTGACTACCGAGGCGATAATCAGCACGTAAATCGGGATGCGGATCTCGTTGGGTACCCAGCGACGGAACGCCGAGATCATCGCGTTGGTGCAGGTCAGCACCATGGTGGTTGCCAGACCCAGACCCAGGGCGTTGGTTGCCGTCGAGGTGACCGCCAGCAAAGGGCAGAGGCCGAGTAATTGAACCAGGGCGGAGTTGTTTTTCCACAGCCCGTTAACGATTAATGTTTTTGCTTCACTCATCACGTGCTCCACAAGGGGTGAGGTGGGAAAGCTGCGCAGGCACAGTTTCGATAAACAGTGCGGTGCGTTTTACAGAGCGGACCACGGCCCGAGGTGTAATAGTCGCACCGGTAAATTGGTCAAACATGCCGCCATCTTTTTTAACCGCCCAGCGAGTATCGTTGGCACCGTTAATGGTTTGATTGGCGAAGCTTTTGATCCAGTCGGAAATTCGCACTTCAATTTTGTCACCGAGGCCCGGCGTTTCATGCTGTTCCAGTACGCGCGTACCGTATACCTTGCCATGGAAATCGGCGGCAACCAATAGCTGAATCGCCCCTGAGTAGCCGTCTGGCGCGGTGGTTTCAACCACTGCCGCCACCGGCTGGCCATTTTTTCGCGCCAGATACATGCGATGCGGTGTCTCGGTGCCCAGCGATTCATTGGTGACGTTGTAACACTCTTGCTGCATGATGTTGTCATACACGCTAGCGGGAATAACCTGATCAAACAGCGACTTTTGCGAAAGCATTGCCTGATGGGCAATCGTCGGCTTGGTCAACAGATTCACCAAGGCAGTCATACCGGTCATGAGCACGCCAAAAAAAGCCAGCGTCAGTCCATAGCGGCGCATTGTTGCAAACATACTCATTCCTTAACGATGTCCGTAAACGCGTGGCTGGGTGTAATGGTCAATCAATGGGACCGTGATATTCGCCAGCAGTACGGCAAAAGCCACGCCATCAGGATAACCACCGTAAGCGCGGATCAGCCAAACCAGCAGGCCAATAAGTGCGCCAAAGATAAGGCGGCCTTTCGGCGTAGTGGACGCGGTAACCGGGTCAGTGGCAATAAAGAACGCGCCAAGCATTGTTGCACCCGAGAACAGGCCAATCAGCGGCGGCGAGTAACTTCCCGGCGCGAGCCACCATGCCAGCGTGCCGCAGAAGGTCATCATGACCAGCATGCTCACCGGGATGTGCCAGCTGATAATACGTCGCCACATCAGATAAAGGCCCCCGACCAGGAAGCTGAGATTAACCCACTGCCAGCCCAAACCGGCAAGCACACCGCTGAACATCGGCCCGTCGAGTACTTGTCTGGCGGTATGACCCGCGCGTAAACCCGTTTTAAAGCCGTCAAGCGGGGTGGCTTGAGTGATGCCGTCCACATTTTGTTGCAGCTGGTAGGCAGTCATATTTTGCGAATCGTGACCGCCAAAAATGGTCATCAGTGTATCGGTAAAGCCGATGTGATGCGCCTGCAAGGCATCCGGCGGCAGCCAGGTAGTCATCTGCACCGGGAAAGAAATCAGCAGCACGACATAACCCACCATGGCTGGGTTGAAAGGGTTCTGACCCAGACCGCCATAAAGCTGTTTGGCAATGATAATGGCAAAAATCATACCGATTACTATCATCCACCACGGAGCCAGCGGTGGCAGGCTGACGCCCAGCAGGACTGCCGTGAGCAGGGCGGTATTATCGCCGAGACGTTTGGCAACCGGCATTTTTCGCAGCTGTAACACCGCACCTTCGGCGAGCAAGGAAATGATTATCGCCAAAGCAATCTGCACCAATGTGCCATAACCAAAATACCAGACTTGGGCTGCTATTCCTGGAATACAGGCCAACACAACCATCAGCATAATCGAGCTGGTGCTCTGCCGATTGTGGGTAAAAGGAGAACTCGCGATTCTAAAAGCCATTTATTCCTCGTTCGACATTTCGCTCGACAACGTGTGAGCTTGAGCGGCTTTACGGGCCTTAACGCGGGCAATCGCTGCTGCAACCGCAGCTTTGCGTGGATCGCCTTCTGATTGTGATACTTCTTTTTCTTTCGCAGCCTGCGGTGACGGTGTCACTGATTGCTGGTCTTTAACCTCTGGCTCGGGGCTTGCAACGCGGGCTGCTGCTGGCTTGGCAGGAGTTTCACCTTCACCCGCGGCTTTCTTGGCCTTTGCGCGGGCAATGGCGGCAGCCACGGCGGCTTTGCGTTTATCTTCAGGCGCTTCTGGCGCAGCTTCTTCGCTGGCGACAGGCGTTGCAGTTTTAACGTCTGGCTTGGCAGGATTTTCACCTTCACCCGCAGCTTCGGCCTTAACTTCACCTTCACCCGCGGCTTTCTTGGCTTTTGCGCGGGCAATGGCGGCAGCGACGGCGGCTTTTCTGCTGTCACCCTCAATTGGCATGTCGGCTAAGGTGCTAATCGGCTCATTTGATACCGGTACGGCTTCAACATCAGCCACCACGGCAGCTTTTTTAGCCTTGGCGCGCGCAATTGCCGCGGCCAGAGCCGCCTGACGCGGATCGACTGCCGCTTCGGCCTCTTGCGGCTGTTCAGCCTTGGCTGCTGCACTAACGCGAGGATTAAGCGCAGCGGTCTCTTCATCGCTGAGTTTAACCGCAGATTTACTGTGTTTCTCTTCACGCGCCAGCTTTTCACGTTCCATACGCAACTGTTTAGCTTCGAAACGAGCTTTGGCTTCCGTGGCGCGGGTTGCCTCAAGATCTATCGCGCGGATCTCGGCTTTTTCCTGACGATAATATTGCACCAGCGGAATATTGCTTGGGCAAACATAGGCGCAGGCACCACATTCGATACAGTCGAACAGGTTATGATTACGGGCCTTTTCGTGTTCCTGACCACGACTAAACCAGTATAACTGCTGCGGTAACAGACCCGCCGGGCAAGCGTCGGCGCACAGGCTGCAGCGAATGCAGGCTTCTTCCGGCTCGGGTTCGCCCATCTCGCTGACCGAAGGTGCCAGCAGGCAGTTGCTGATTTTTACGACAGGGACATCTAGAGACGGCAGGGTAAAGCCCATCAGCGGGCCGCCCATGATCACCATCTTTTGCTGATTCTGCGGCTGAAACTCGCCTTCACGCATCAGGTACGCAACAGGCGTGCCTAATCTTGCCCACACGTTACCTGGCTTTTTAACGGCTTCGCCGGTTAACGTCACCACGCGTTCGATCAGTGGTTCGGCATCGATAATCGCGCGCTTGATGGCAAATATTGTGCCGACGTTTTGCATCAGCACGCCAATAGCCGAAGAGTGTTTACCTTTTGGCACTTCGCGACCGGTAAGGATGCGAGTTAGCTGCTTGGCACCGCCGGAAGGATACTTGGTCGGCACGACGCGCAGCTCAATTTTCACGCCCGGATGATTTTCGTTTTTAATGGCTTTTTTCAGCGCGGCGATGGCTTGCGGTTTGTTGTCTTCAATGCCGATCATGACCTGCTCAGGATGCAGCATGTGGCAGAGAATACGCGTGCCTTGCAAAATTTCAGCCGCGTGCTCTTGCATCAGGCGGTCATCGGCGGTGATGTACGGCTCACACTCGGCGGCGTTGAGGATAAGAATCTTGGTGTGATCCAGACTCCCTTGAATTTTGCTGGCAGTCGGGAAACCTGCACCACCCAAACCGGCAATACCAGCCTGATGAATCAGCTGGTTAAGAGCATCTGCGTCAAGCTGGGTATAATCTTCAACCCACTGGCGTTCACACCAGCGGTCTTCACCGTCGGCGTCAATAATCACACACAGCTCTTTCAAACCTGAAGGATGCGCGGTGATGTGCGGCTCGATGGCGCTTATCACGCCTGAAGTTGGCGCGTGAACGGGCACAGTGCGGCCGCGCCCGGTGGTCAGCGGCTGACCTTTTGCAACCCGATCACCGGATTTAACGCACAGCTCGCCTTCAGGGCCAAGATGCTGCTGTAAAGGAATAATAAAGCGCTCAGGAAGCGGCATCCGGCGCAGAGGCACCAGGCTCGACTGAGTCTTCATTTCAGGAGGATGAATGCCTCCGTCGAAGTCCCAAATCTTCTCTTTCTTGAGCGTAGCAAACAGATTGAACATGTTACTCCGCATGAATAATTTGCACAGGAATGGTGTTCATGTCCCATTTCCAGTTCGCGGTGGTGGTTTTAATCGGCAGCATTTCAATGCAGTCGGTTGGGCAGGGCGCGACGCACAGGTCACAGCCGGTACACAGGTCAGTAACCACGGTATGCACCGCGCGCGTTGCGCCAACGATGGCATCGACCGGACAGGCCTGAATACATTTGGTACAACCGATACAGTTGCTCTCATCGATGTAGGCAATGCGACGCACCGGCACGACTTCAACTTCTTCGCCCATCGGCTGCGGCTCGACGTTGAGCAGCGTGGCCAGCTTGAGCATCACTGCTTCACCGCCGGGTACGCATTTGTTGATCTTGTCGCCGTTGGCCACTGCCTCGGCATAAGGTTTACAGCCGGGATAGCCGCACTGTGCACACTGGCTTTGCGGCAGGATATCGTCAATCTGATCAATAACTGGATTCCCCTCGACCGCAAAACGGCGCGAGGCGTAGCCCAGCAGTAAACCGAACACCAGCGCCATCGCGCTGAGTGCAGCAATAGCAACCCACAATTCAAACATTAGAATTTCACCAGCCCGGTAAAGCCCATAAAGGCCAGAGACATCAGACCGGCGGTCACCAACGCAATGGAGGAACCACGGAACGGTGCGGGCACATTGGCGACAACCAGGCGTTCACGAATGGCGGCAAACAACACCATGACCAGTGAAAAACCGAGCGAAGCCGAGAAGCCATAAAGCGCGGACTGCATAAAGTTCAGCTGTTGGTTAATGTTCAGCAGCGCCACGCCCAATACGGCACAGTTGGTGGTGATAAGCGGCAAAAAGATGCCAAGCAGGCGATAAAGTGACGGGCTGGTTTTACGCACTACCATCTCGGTGAACTGCACCACCACGGCTATCACCAATATAAATGCCATGGTACGCAGATACACCAGGCCCAGCGGCATCAGGACAAAGGTGTTCACAATCCACGAGCAAATATTGGACAGCGTAATGACGAAGGTAGTGGCTAATCCCATGCCAATAGCAGATTCCAGTTTTTTGGATACGCCCATAAAGGGGCAAAGCCCAAGAAACTTGACCAAAACAAAATTGTTTACCAGTACGGTACCAATAAACAGTAAGAGGTATGAAGTCATGATGTTGGTGCCTAACTATTGTGTAAAAGTCTCTTTAACTCGACGAGAACGCTTAAAATAAGGCACCAAAAGTGCCGTTGCCAAGAGATGCGATAAAAGATTGCGTACCGCTAAATTGTCGGTAACTGGTGAAAATGCAAAGGCTTTAACCGCCAGCAACACTGTCACTAATAACCAGACAATATAAAGTTTGGGCAGCATGTTAACTCGACGACAAAATTGCCACAGCACGACCAGGGTAAAAACGCCCATCGCCAAAGTGGTGGCTACCGAAAAATACCACTGCAAGGTGAATGCCTGAGAATTGGTGATGAGGTAATGACGCGATTCCGGTTCAAAAATAGCCATGGAAAACAGCATCAACGTTAGAAATACACTCACCAAATTGACGATCAGGTACGCCAACGGGGCCAGTAGCCAGCCGCCAATTCGCTGATAGCCAGAAGTTACAGACATAAAAAACCTTATTTTAATCAAGTTGATGACAATCCATAAACGCTCAAGCGGGCATAGACCCAGTGATCGTAAACAGATTTAGACCTTCAAGGCGCGATAGCTTAACGCGTGAAAGGATTCGTCGCTATCGTGATCATGTGATTGCGGTGCAACAGCGTAAAAAATATCACTTTTTGTAAAAAAATCAGCAAAGGTGCTGGTTAGTTAGTCAATTAGCGGGCAGAAGGTTGTTTAGGCAGAAGATTGTTATGAGCAAAGGGCCTGCTGAATGGAAAACGCGTGAGGATAAATCTCTGATTGGCGTTTCCCCCACTTTTTTTAGCGGGGGAAACGTGTGATAAAAGCAACGATACAGATCAAACAGTTAGCTCGCGCACAGCTTGTAATAAACTTCATTCCAGCGCAGCTGATTTTTGAAGTCGGCAAGCGTGGTCTGGTTATCTATTACCACTAGCTCAATGTTGTGCAGCTCAGCGTAAAGGCGCAGGTAATCGATGTCCAGGGCCTGAGAGAACACGGTGTGGTGCGCGCCGCCGCCGAGGATCCAGGCTTCTGCAGCCGTAGCCAGTGAAGGCTGAGTTTTCCAGATGGCGCGGGCGACCGGCAGTTTCGGCAAGGGTTTCGGCTGCTCGATAGTATCGACAAGATTCACCATCATGCGGAAGCGATCGCCCATATCGATAACCGTAACGTTGACCGCCGGGCCAGCAGGGGTTGAAAAAATCAGCCGCGCCGGGTCGGCCTTGCCGCCTATGCCGAGGAATTGCGCATCGAGAATCGGCTTCTGATCGTTGGCGATACTCGGGCAGACTTCCAGCATGTGAGAGCCAACCACCAGATCGTTGCCTTGCTCAAAGTTATAGGTGTAGTCCTCCATAAAAGAGGTGCCGCCATGGAGTCCGCTGGCCATGACTTTTAAAATGCGCAGCAGTGCCGAGGTTTTCCAGTCGCCTTCACCGCCAAACCCATAGCCTTTTTGCATTAAACGTTGTACTGCCAGACCCGGCAACTGCTTGATGCCATAAAGATTTTCAAAGTTTGTGGTAAAGGCTTTGAAACCGCCTTGCTCCAGAAAGCGAGTCATGCCGAGCTCAATGCGCGCGGCGTCAATCAGGTTTTCACGTTTATCGCCGTGCATTTTTACCGCATCGGTCAGTTGATAGCTGGACTCGTATTCTTCTATTAATGTATCAACATCGCCACGGCTGACTTCGTCTATCACACTTGCGAGATCGCCCACGCCAAAGGCGCTGACGGTGTAGCCGAATTTCATTTGTGCCGCGACTTTATCCCCTTCGGTGACCGCTACCTGGCGCATATTATCGCCGAAGCGCGCCACTTTTAGCTGCTGGCTTTCATTTTTGGCCGCCGCCACGCGCATCCACTGGGCAATGCGGCGATGACTTTCTTTATCTTCCCAATGACCGGTAACCACCGAGTGCTGCTGGCGCATGCGAGCGCCGATAAAGCCGAATTCACGGCCACCGTGTGCGGTCTGATTGAGATTCATAAAGTCCATGTCCATGGTATCCCAGGGAATGGTGGCGTTGAACTGGGTATGAAACTGCATCAGCGGTTTATGCAGAATACTCAGTCCGGCAATCCACATTTTGGCCGGTGAGAAGGTGTGTAGCCAAGTGATAATGCCAATACAGTCCTTGTGATAGTTAGCTTCGCGGCACACGGTGGTTATTTCATCGGGCGTGGTGGCCAGCGGTTTCAACACCAGCCTGACCGGCAGTCCGGCAGAATTATTCAGTCCGTTGACGACGTTTTCTGCGTTTTCTTTCACCTGACGCAGCGTTTGCTCGCCATAAAGATGCTGACTGCCGATAACAAACCAGACTTCTAGTGGTTTAAATACGTCCATTTCTCTACTCCTGCACGATTAGCGATAAGCGCCTGGCCAGATGAGACCAGCGCGAAATTCAAGAAACCTCAGCAATGCCAAATAAAGGTTCTGATGCCTGGCACCATTGCTGGTAGCGTTCATAAAGTCGCTGGAACTGTTCGGCGCGCTGCGGGTCCGGCAACAGGGTTTTTTCAATATGGCAGGCCATCGATTGCTGGGCTTGTGGAATGGTGGCAAATTCACCGGCGGCGCAGGCAGCAAAAATTGCCGCGCCCAGCGCACAGCACTGATCCGACGCAACAATCTGCAGCGGGCGGTTCATCACGTCGGCACAGACCTGCATGATGACCGGCGATTTACGCGCGATACCGCCGAGGGTCAGCACATTTTCGACCGGAATATCTTGCTGCTCAAAACATTCCATAATTGCGCGAGCACCAAAGGCGGTAGCCGCGATAAATCCGCCAAACAGCTCCGGCGCACGGGTACCAAGATTGATGTCTGTAATCACGCCTTTCAGTCGCTGGTTGGCAAATGGCGTGCGGCGACCGTTAAACCAGTCAAGCACCAGCGGCAGGCTGTCGATATTGGGTTCCTTGGCCCAGGCGACGGTAAGGTCTGAAAGCAGCGATTTTTTCATCGCGCCGAGTTGCGGTTTTAGCTCGGGATGATTCAGGCTGAGTTGCTCCAATGGCCAGCTCAACAGTTGGCTAAACCAGGCATACATATCGCCAAAAGCCGACTGACCGGCCTCCATACCCACCATTTCGGGCACTACGCTGCCGTCAACCTGACCGCAAATTCCGGCGATCGCGCGGTCACCGACGCGTTCTTTGTCTGCAATCAGAATGTCGCAGGTCGAGGTGCCAATCACCTTAACCAGCGTATACGGCTGGGCTCCAGCGCCGACCGCGCCCATATGACAGTCGAACGCACCGCCAGAAATTACCACTTTGCTGGATAATCCTAGCCGCTCGGCCCATTCCTGACTCAGCAGGCCTACCGGTTTCTCGGCGGTTTGTGTGTCGCGAAACAGCGGGTAAGGCAGATTTTCAATCAGGCACGGGTCCAGTGCCGCGAAGAAATCACGGGGAGGGAAGCCGCCCCAGGAAGGGTGCCAGAGCATTTTATGACCGGTGCTGCAACGCCCGCGCGCGATGGCGTCTGGTGCGGTAGTGCCGGAAAGCAGGGCGGGCACCCAGTCACACAGCTCAACCCATGAAGCCGCCGCGGCTCGCACCGCGCTGTCTTCCCGCGTGACGTGGAGGATCTTGGCCCAGAACCATTCCGAAGAATAAACGCCGCCAATGTATTTGCTGTAATCAGGAAAATCCCCACTGCGACACAGGCGGTTAATTTCTTCGGCTTCGTTAATGGCGGTGTGGTCTTTCCATAGAACAAACATCGCGTTGGGGTTATCGGCAAATTCGGGGCGCAACGCCAGCACCTGGCCCTGACTATCAATCGGTGCCGGGGTAGAACCCGTCGAGTCAACACCGATACCGATAATTCTGGCACTCTGTTCTGGCCCTAATCTGTGCACCAAATTTTGAATTGCACTTTCCATTGCTTCTATATAGTCGAGTGGGTGATGGCGAAAGCGATTTTTAGCCGCGTTACAGTACTGGCCCTGCTGCCAGCGCGGATAATAAACCACATCAGTATCAATCTCTTTGCCGCTATGGCAGTCCACGGCCAGCACTCGGACCGAGTCGCTACCAAAATCCAGACCAAGAGCAATCGCGCCTTGCGCCATGGTTTTCTCCCCTGAAGTTAACTGAATGAGCCAGCGATGCGGCGTGGCTTACTTTTACTGTTGGTAACTCTTGCTGCTGATAACTCAACCATAGGAGCAGTGGCGTTAATTCTGTGAGGAGGCATTTGCTGGAAGTATGTACTTTTCTGCTTCCTGGCGCGGATGTGTGAAGCTGGTCATAAAGTTAAGGGTTGGTTAAATTTGCTGAATATATGCACGAATTGGCTGCAATTTTAAACTGTGATAGCGCTCTACATATTCGGAAACTATTCCAGCTAAAACTTACCTCGTCTTATCTCAATCCATTAATGCATTGCCCATAAAGCTGGGTTTGTTAATGGATTTTTTTGGAAAACCCCTACTGATAACGTTTTCATGCCTTTGGCGAATATTCCCGATCACCGTGAATTTAGCCGGGTAACAACAATAAAAAGTCGGAGAGCATCATGCATATATTCACTAAGGCGCTAACGGCGGTGGCACTGGCAGCCGTTATGTCACATTCGGCTATGGCGGACACTGAAAAACTGGGGTTCCTGGTCAAGCAGCCGGAAGAACCGTGGTTCCAGACTGAATGGAGATTTGCCGACAAGGCTGGCAAAGATCATGACTTCCAGGTGATCAAGATTGCCGTACCTGATGGGGAAAAAACCTTGAATGCTATCGATAGTCTGGCGGCCAACGGGGCCAAGGGTTTTGTTATCTGTACGCCAGATCCGCGTTTGGGGCCGGCTATCATGGCGAAAGCCAAAAGCTATGGCCTGAAGGTTATTGCCGTTGACGACCAATTTGTGAACGCCAAGGGTAAACCGATGGAAGAGGTGCCGCTGGTGATGATGGCAGCCAGCAAAATCGGTGAACGTCAGGGGCAGGAGCTTTATAAAGAGATGCAAAAACGCGGTTGGAAAGTGGCAGATACCGGCGTGATGGCAATCACTGCCGATGAGCTGGACACTGCCCGTCGCCGCACCACTGGCGCAATGGACGCGCTGAAAGCCGCAGGTTTCCCGGCAGCGCAGATTTATCAGGTGCCGACGAAATCCAATGATATTCCTGGGGCACTCGATGCCGGTAACTCGCTGCTGGTGCAGCATCCCGGCGTTAAAAACTGGCTGATCCTCGGTATGAACGATAACACTGTGCTTGGTGGTGTACGCGCCACTGAAGGCCAGGGCTTCAAAGCGCCAAACGTCATTGGTATCGGCATTAACGGTGTTGACGCGGTAAACGAATTGTCGAAAAAAGAGCAGACCGGTTTCTACGGTTCGTTGCTGCCAAGCCCGGACGTACACGGCTATAAAAGTATTCAGATGCTCAATGACTGGGTGACCAAAGGCGTTGAGCCGCCGAAGTTTACCGAAGTCACCGACGTGGTGCTGATCACTCGTGACAATTTCAAAGTCGAACTGGATAAAAAAGGGTTGGGGGGTAAATAAGCCCGCCGCTGAACGCCACGCGTTTTTTAATGCATGATTTTGGATAAAGGTACCGCTATGTCTTCGCTAGCTCTTACATCGTCAGCCGTGATCGAGCCTTCGCTGGAGGCGTTCGATCCCAGCCAGCCGTATTTAACTTTTCAGGAGATTGGTAAAACCTTCCCTGGGGTCAAGGCGCTGGATGGTATTAGTTTCGACTGCTATGCCGGTCAAATTCACGCCCTGATGGGGGAAAATGGTGCAGGGAAATCGACCCTGCTCAAAATCCTCAGCGGTAACTACAAACCAACTCAAGGGCAGATTCTGGTGAAAGGTCAGCCGGTGGTGTTCAGTCAAACCACTGATGCGCTGGACGCCGGGATCGCCATTATTTATCAGGAACTGCATTTGGTGCCTGAGATGACAGTGGCCGAAAATATCTATCTGGGCCAGTTGCCCAGCAAGCGTGGCTGGGTCGATCGCAAGCTTTTGCACTATGAAGCCAAACTGCAGCTGGAGCATCTGGGGTTGGATATCGACCCCGACACGCCGCTGAAATATCTGTCGATTGGGCAATGGCAAATGGTGGAAATCGCCAAAGCGCTGGCGCGCAACGCCAAGGTGATCGCCTTTGATGAACCGACCAGTTCGCTGTCGGCCCGTGAAATTGAACAGCTATTTCGGGTGATCCGCGAGCTGCGTGCCGAAGGTCGGGTCATCATTTACGTGTCTCACCGCATGGAGGAAATTTTTGCCCTCAGCGATGCGATCACGGTGTTTAAAGATGGCCGCTATGTGCGCACATTTAATGAGATGCAGCAGGTTGATCACGACATTCTGGTGCAGGCGATGGTGGGGCGTAATCTCGGTGATGTCTACGGTTATCAACCCAGGCCGATGGGTGACGTGCGCCTGCGGCTGGATGCGGTGCAAGCGCCGGGGGTGAAAACGCCCATCAGTCTCACGGTGCGGCAGGGCGAAATCGTTGGCCTGTTCGGGCTGGTAGGAGCCGGGCGCAGTGAGCTGATGAAAGGGCTGTTTGGCGGCACCAAAATTACCGGCGGGCAGGTGTGGCTCGACGGTGAACAGGTAAAAATCACCTCACCTATCGACGCGATAAGCGCGGGGATCATGCTGTGCCCGGAAGACCGTAAAGCCGACGGCATCATTCCAGTGCATTCGGTGCGCGACAACATCAACATCAGCGCCCGTCGCAAGAGTATCAAAGCCGGTTGCTTGATTAATAATCGCTGGGAGGCGCAAAACGCAAGTCATCAGATCAAGGCGTTAAATATTAAAACCCCCGGGCCAGAACAATTAATCATGAATCTGTCGGGGGGCAATCAGCAAAAGGCCATTCTGGGTCGCTGGCTGTCAGAAGAGATGAAAGTCATTTTGCTCGATGAGCCAACCCGTGGAATTGACGTTGGGGCCAAGCATGAAATTTATAATGTGATTTATGCCCTCGCGCATCGGGGGATTGCGGTGCTGTTCGCTTCCAGCGACCTGCCCGAGGTGCTGGGTCTGGCCGACAGGATCCTGGTGATGCGCGAAGGGGAGATAACCGGCGAGATGACACACGAGCAGGCAACAGAAGAAAAAACATTGGCAATGGCGATGCTGCGTACCCCGAAAGTAAGTTGAAAATAACCCCGTATGCCGCCCGTGGGCGGACCAGAGCAGGAGTTTAACGATGTCCAGTATGACCACTAATTCAACCAAACCCGACCAGCCCAATGTTGCCGCACGCGGTGGGCAAAGTCTGATGCGTATTTGGGACAGCTACGGCATGCTGGTGGTGTTCGCCGCGCTGTTTATCGCCTGTTCTATTTTTGTGCCTAACTTTAGCTCTTTCATTAATATGAAGGGTTTGCTGTTAGCGATTTCCATGTCAGGCATGGTGGCCTGTGGGATGCTGTTCTGCCTGGCCTCCGGCGATTTCGATCTGTCAGTCGCTTCGGTAATTGCCTGTGCCGGTGTTACCACCGCGGTGGTTATCAACATGACCGAAAGCCTGTGGATTGGCGTCGGTGCCGGGCTGTTGCTGGGCGCGCTTTCGGGGCTGGTCAACGGGTTTGTGATCGCTCGTCTGAAAATCAATGCGTTAATCACTACCCTTGCAACCATGCAAATCGTTCGCGGACTGGCTTACATCATTTCTGATGGTAAAGCGGTGGGCATCGATGACGAGCGCTTCTTTGCGCTGGGCTACGCCAACTGGTTTGGTCTGCCTGCGCCTATCTGGATAACCATCGGCTGTCTGATTGCCTTTGGCCTGTTGCTCAATAAAACCACTTTTGGCCGCAATACGCTGGCAATCGGCGGTAATGAAGAAGCGGCAAGGCTTGCAGGCGTGCCGGTGGTGCGAACCAAAATTATTATTTTTGTACTCTCGGGGCTGGTGTCGGCGGCGGCAGGAATTATTCTCGCTTCCCGTATGACCAGCGGCCAGCCGATGACTTCACTCGGCTATGAGCTCATCGTTATCTCGGCCTGTGTACTGGGCGGTGTTTCACTGAAAGGCGGCATAGGCAAGATTTCCTACGTGGTTGCCGGAGTGCTGATTCTGGGCACCGTGGAGAATGCCATGAACCTGCTGAACATTTCCCCGTTCTCGCAGTACGTAGTGCGTGGGTTAATCCTGCTGGCAGCGGTGATTTTCGATCGTTACAAACAGAAGGCCAAGCGGGCGGTGTAAACGATTCCAACTTTTTAAACGGGCCTTTCACAGCAAAAATTGCCAGAAAAGTGTATTTCCTTCACATTTCTTTAACACAATTCGGCAAGATTTCCATGGCCCGATAGAATGGTAAGACCAGCGTGATGAATTCAGGAGGCCCGATGTATCACCGCATGATTCAGGATCAGCAGTCTAATCCGTTACTTCCCGGATATAGCTTCAATGCCTATCTGGTTGCAGGAATGACCCCCATTTTAGCCGATGGGCCGCTAGACTTTTCAATCGACAGGCCCGGCGGCATGAAGGGCTTTATCCTGAATCTTACTGTCAAAGGACAGGGCAAAGTTTTCGACGGCGACGATACCTTTTACTGTAATCCCGGCGATCTGCTGCTGTTCCCACCTAAAGCGCGCCATCTTTATGCCCGTTCGAGCAACAGTGACTGCTGGTATCACCGCTGGGTCTATTTCCGCCCGCGGGCTTACTGGGCTGACTGGCTGGAGTGGCATAGCAAAACGCGTGAAGTAGGCCGTTTGTCGTTACCTAACAATACCTTGCTACTCGAGTTTGACCGTATGTTTGCGAATATCGAACAAACGCAAAAATCGGGACGCCGCTTTGGTGAAGAGCTGGGAATGAACCTGCTGGAAAGACTGCTGTTGCGTGCAATGGAGGAAGATCCGCAGAGCCCGCAAAAAATCATGGATCCGCGAGTCATTGAAGCCTGCCAGTTTATTACCGGCAATCTGGCGGGTGAACTGCGCATTGATGAGGTTGCACGCCACGTTTGTCTGTCTCCGTCTCGCCTGGCGCACCTGTTCCGTGAGCAGGTTGGGATAAATATTTTGCGCTGGCGAGAGGACCAGCGAGTGATCCGCGCCAAGCTTTTGCTGCAAACCACTCAGGAGTCGATTGCGACTATTGGCCGTGTTGTTGGCTATGACGATCAATTGTATTTCTCTAGAGTATTTCGCAAACGTGTCGGGGTAAGTCCAAGCGATTTTCGTCGCCGCAGTCTTGAAATTAACTATCCTGCCAAGCCTTATCGCTCGCATCCCTGGCCGGAAAATGAGGTGACTCCCGCCTACAGCTTCTAATTGCAGCATTGTTCGTCAATGTACTCAAAACCCCGGCAACTGACTCAATCAGTAGCCGGGGTTATTGTGTCGCAGCCTGTAACGCCAGCAGGTGCAACAAGTCAAAGCCAGGTTCATCAAGTCATTTTACATCAGCCGTTTATGCTATTTAAGTGCATGATAAGTCTCTTTTTGAGCTAAACTCTTTGCACGTCTTTTTGCAGAGCTTAGGAAAAAATATGACAACCTCCTTACGCGTTGGGCTTATCGGTTATGGTTTCGCCAGCAAGACTTTCCATTCGCCGCTGATTTCCGGGACTTCAGGTCTTGAATTGGCCGTCATATCTAGCAGCGATGCTGCAAAAGTTCAGGCTGACTGGCCATCGGTTAAGGTCGTCGATTCTCCCGAGCAAGTGTTCAACGATCCAACTATTGATCTGGTGGTTATTCCAACGCCTAACACTACGCATTTTCCTCTGGCACAGCAGGCCCTCGAGGCCGGAAAGCACGTCGTTGTCGACAAGCCTTTCACTGTGACTTTGGGTGAAGCACGCTCGCTAAACATCCTTGCAGAAGAACAAGGCAAGCTATTATCGGTGTTTCATAACCGCCGCTGGGACGCCGACTTCCTGACTCTGAAAGCCTTGATCAAAGAAGGTTCGCTGGGCGAAATCGTTTATTTCGAATCCCATTACGATCGTTATCGCCCAGAAGTACAAACTCGCTGGCGTGAATCGGCGGAGTTGGGGAGCGGTATTTGGTATGACCTGGGTTCACACTTGCTGGATCAGGCGCTTGATTTGTTCGGTATGCCAGAGGCGATTCAGTCTGATCAGGCCTTGGTACGTCCTGGAGCCAGGGCGGTTGACTATTTCAACACTGTCTTAACTTATCCGCGTCTGCGCGTAGTGCTGCACAGCACGGTTTATGCCGCTGCGGAAACTGCGCGTTATATCTTGCAGGGTGAAAAGGGCAGCTACGTTAAATACGGGCTTGATCCGCAGGAAGATCGTCTCAAGGCGGGTGAACGCCTGCCGCAGCCGGATTGGGGTTACGACATGCGTGATGGGGTCGTCACACTCAGTCATGATGGCGTGCTGGCTGAAAAAAGCCTGCTGACGATCCCGGGTAACTATCCCGCCTATTACGCCGGGGTTCGCGATGCGATTAATGGATTAGGGCCGAATCCGGTGACCGCCGAGCATGCAATCCGCGTTATGGAGCTTATTGAACTGGGTATTGAGTCTGCACAGCAGCAAAAAACGCTGCCGGTTGCCAAAAAATAACGCCCCGTTGCGCAATAAAAAAGGCCAGACAATTTCTGGCCTTTGACGTTTTTAAACCCGAATTACCCTTGAACCTTTACGCGAATACGCTGTTTGTCGGCGTCGCTAATGAAAGCCATCTTAAGGCCGTTTTCCTGTGCCTGACGAATTTCAGCCGGCGTCAAACCTGCTGCCGGAGCGGCGACGTTGTACTCGTGGGCAATCTCGATGCCCTGAACCGCCGGGTCATCGGTATTGATCGATGCCAGCACGCCGTGGCGCAAGAAGGTTGCCAGCGGGTGTTTATCCAACGCAGAAACGGTGCTGGTCTGAATATTTGAGGTCAGGCACGACTCGATACCAATCTGATGCCTGGCCAGGAAATCCATCAACTCAGGGTCTTCAGCGGCTTTTACGCCGTGACCGATACGTTCGGCTCCCAGCTCACGAATGGCCTGCCAAATGCTTTCCGGACCTGCGGCTTCACCCGCGTGTACAGTAATGCGCCAGCCCGCGTCACGTCCGCGATTGAAATGATCGAGGAACAGACTCCCCGGGAAGCCAAGCTCGTCGCCGGCCAAGTCCAGCGCCGTGATGCCTTCTTTATGTGCCAGCAGGCCATCAAGCTCTTGCAGACACGCATCCTCACCGAAGGTACGGCTAAGAATGCCGATGAGGTTTACATCAATATCGTGATCGCGACAGCCGCGACGCACGCCATCAATCACCGCCTCTACCACGCCGGCGATGGGCAGCTTATGGTTCATTGCCATGTAATAAGGTGAAAATCGCAGCTCGGCGTAATGAATACCGGCTCTGGCCGCATCGGCGACGTTTTCTTGCGCAATGCGATGACAGGCGTCCAAAGAGCCCAGCACGGCGACGCCCCAGTCAAGTTTCTGCAGGAAACTCACTAAATCAGGCTCGGTTTTGGTTACCTGAACGTGTGGGCGCAAGGCTTCCAGCTCGTTGGCAGGCAGAGTGATATTAAATTGGCGACCTAAGTCCAGGATGGTTTGGGCGCGAATGTTGCCGTCGAGATGGCGGTGAATATCAGTAAGAGGAAGTCGAGAGTCAATCATTGGCAGCACCTGTTTTTATTATCAATAAAGTGCAAAGTATTATAGCGTCTTCGGCCCGCGTTGGCACTGAGTGTTGGTTTGACTGCTGATTAAGTAAACCAGGTGGTCAAATAAAAAGGGCGCAAAGTCTGCACTTTACGCCCTTGGGCCAACTTACAACTTATGAATTATTAATCATTGCGCAGGCTGGGCAGGGACTACTGGAGGCATTGGCGCATCTGGTTGTGCCTGTGTTTCTGGCTGTGCAGGTGCATTTTCAGCCGGGATCTGCGGTCCACCGAACACGCCAAACAAACCGGCAAACTGTTGCAGCGTCATTTTCTGGCCATTAAGATCAACCTGATTGTCAGCGTAATGGAAGCTGCTGGTAATCGCGTTGTCTTGCAGGGTGGTGATTTTGAACATCTGGCCCATAGCTGCCAGTCCCTGAACCTGCTGTTTAGCCAGCTTCTCGGCGTCATCGCCGCTGTAACCTTCAACCTTGGCGGTTTGAGTGGTCATTTCAGTGGCCATATCCAAAGGAATGGTCAACTTGGCGTCAACATTGTTGACTAGCTGGGAAATCAACTGGTCTTCAGTCTGCGCTTGCCCGTTGCCTGCCGCCGGGTCTTTCAGGTCAAGCTTAAGCGTGAAGGTGCTCTCGCCCTTGCTGTTTTTCCAGCTCAGCGGGTCAATTGTGATGCTCGGACTGCCTTTGAGCAGAATCGGCAGATTGGAAACCAACAGTGCTACGGCCTGCTGCTGGTAAATCTCCGGAGTCAGCTTGTCTGCCTGTTGCATCAGTTGCATCGCTTGCTGATTGTAGGTGTCTGTGAACTGCTTCAGCGCCTGCTCGTTAAGCTTATCAAGCTTGACGGTCAGTTTGCCGGAGCCAAAATCCGCGCCCTGAATTTTCAAGGCATCGACGCTGTAATCCAGCTGACCTTTCAGATTTTGCTGCTCTTCGTTAAAGTTGCTGTGAACTTTCATGCCGACAAGTTGCGCTGCGTCTTTACCATCAATATTGACGTTAATGTTATCGGTACTCAGGTCACCATCACCGATATAAAGCTGCGACTGTCCGAGATGCGTTTCGCTTTTCACATTAATACCGGAAATAGCCACTTTCTCCAGCTGGCCCAGCTGATTAGGCGAGGTAAACGCCAGATTGCCGATTTTAGTGTCAATATTTACTTTTTTCATCTCGTTGGCGACGTCGAGATTAATGGTGCCGCCAGCAAACTCCAGCTTGCTGTTATTTTTCTCGTAACTCAATGGCAGAACGTTAATCACCGAAGCCGTATCTCCGCTATACCCTACGCGGGTATCGGCGCTAACCGGTGATTTGCCCTGAGTCAGGTCGAAGAGATTTTTTACCGTTGGCGTATTTTCCAATTCGGAATGCACTGACGCGGCGCTCGGGATCAGATTGAACTTTTTAAGCTGCGCAAGGGGGAATGGACCATGATCGATTGTCTCAATCAGGGAAATTTCTTCACCCGGTTTCAGTAAATTTTCAGTGGAGTTGCCGGAAGGCTGTACCACAAAGCGCACGTGGCTGCTGAATAACCCGCGCTGATAGTCCTGATAAACAACTTTCGCTCCGCTATTCGGGTAGTGCGCTTGTATCTGCGCATTTGCCGCGTCAATAGCTGCGCCCATGTTGTCTTCAAGCTGTTTCCCGGTGTACCAGGAGGCGCCTGTCCAGGCTGCACCCAGTACCACAATGACGCTTACAGCGACTAAAGATTTTTTCATAGTTCTGTTCATCCTTTTAACAACTATCTTTAAGACAGCTTAACTACAGATAGCTAAAGCTATCAAACTTAACGGGTTAGTGCTTCCATTGTGGTGGAAAAAACGGCCAATAGGCATACATTTAGGAAAATTGGCCGTTTTTAAACATCATTTTGTCGGTTTGTTTACTAATGCTGGCTGAATTGCCGCCGCAGATTACGCCAGCTGGTTATACACCCGAGCAATCCGCCCGTTGCCGCTGACTTCAACCGGTGATTCGCTGGCTGCGATATAACAGGATTCTCCCGGATGCAAAACCACCTGCTGCTGTGCTTTTTCAAGCACCGTCTGGCCTTCAACACAGAAAATAATTGCCGCGCTGTCCTGCGCCAACGTTTGTGGTGCAGACCCCAGGTCGTGCAACGAGAAGGCAAAATCTTCGACGGGAATAGGGAAGCTCAGTTCGCCGCCGCGCTGTTGCCCGGTTGTCAGCAAAGAAGCATGAGGTTTGGCCTCAAACTTGAGATTGGCAAACAGCTCGGGAATATCAATGTATTTCGGGGTCAGCCCTGCACGCAAAACGTTATCTGAGTTAGCCATGACTTCAAGGGCAACGCCCTTGAGATAGGCATGGGGCGTTTCAGCGTAAAGAAACATGGCTTCGCCCGGCTTAAGCTCGATGACGTTTAGCAATAGAGGTGAGAACAGCCCGCTGTCATCGGGATAATGCTGCGCAATACTGCTGATTGTGGCCCAAGGCTCACCGTGCTGGGTGTGCAAGGCATTTTTAAGAATATCCAGCGCCAGCGATTTTTCCTCTCCCTTAAGACCAAGCAGGGCGGCAAACAGGTTTTTTAGATGTTCAAAGTCTGGATTAATCAGAAAATGTGCGATATCAGGATGCGCGCCTGACACCGGCTGTAACAGTGATTGAATCTCGCCCAGCTCGCGAAAACCGTTCATCGCCGCAAATGGCGTCAAGGCAAAAACCAGTTCTGGCTTGTGGTTGGCGTCTTTATAGTTTCGTTCGGCAGCATCAAGCGGGATCCCGGCCTGATTTTCCTTTTCGAAACCAATAACCGCATTGCTTTTACTTGGATGTACCTGAATCGAAAGCGGCTGATCGGCACACAGCACTTTGAACAGAAACGGCAGCTCACCAAAACGATTGGCGACTTTTGCACCCAGATTTGCCGTTAAATCCTGACTGATCAGTTCACGCAGCGAAACGGTATTCCCGCTTTCATCTTCAACAGAAGAACTGCTTTTCGGATGCGCCCCCATCCACAATTCAGCCATGGGTTGATGCTGTGGATTTTCGATTCCGTACAGGTTAGTTAGCGCGTCAACGCTACCCCAGGCATAATTTTGTACATTGTTATGCATCTTTTTCATTGATTAATCCTGAAATGACAGAAAATTTGCTGATAAGTAGACACCGAGTCTCATGTGTTTAGCAACGGGTAATGAATAAAAAGTGCGGTGGGAGACAAATCCAGAAATTCCTACAACAACTCTTTAACCTTATGGTTATAATTGCCTATCCGTCGGCACAGGCATTGGGAGCGTCGTCGGTACCCTGCAACTTATAATTTTATTTAAGAAACCGCGTAAGGAGACAGTAATGGCAGCTCATCGCATTGAAAAAGACTCAATGGGGCCGATAGAAGTACCGGCTGATAAGCTTTGGGGAGCACAGACCGAGCGTTCACTAGAGCATTTTCGTATTTCCAATGAAAAAATGCCCACCGCGCTCATTCATGCCCTCGCTCAGACCAAACGTGCAGCCGCTCGCGTAAATATGGATTTAGGCCTGCTCCCGGCCGACCGTGGTAACGCTATCATTGCCGCCGCAGATGAAGTATTGGCCGACAAGCACGCCACCGAATTCCCACTTTCTATCTGGCAGACCGGTTCTGGTACCCAGACCAACATGAACATGAACGAAGTGCTGGCAAACCGCGGCAGTGAAATCCTCGGCGGCGAGCGTGGCGAAGGTCGTTTGATTCACCCTAACGATGACGTTAACAAGAGCCAGAGCTCCAACGATGTATTCCCTACGGCAATGCACGTTGCAGCGGTGGTTTCTGTTCGCGAACACCTGATCCCTGAATTGAAAGTGTTGCACAAGACGCTGACCTCAAAGGCTGAAGCGTTTAAAGACATCGTCAAGATTGGCCGCACCCATTTGCAGGATGCAACTCCGCTGACTCTGGGACAGGAAATTTCTGGCTGGGCGGCGATGCTGGCTCACAGTCTGGTACACATTGAAGCGAGCCTGCCTCACATTGCCGAACTGGCATTGGGCGGCACGGCCGTGGGCACCGGCCTGAATACTCATCCGGAATATGCGGTTCGCGTAGCAAAAGAAATTGCCGCGTTGACTGGTCAGCCGTTCGTTACTGCGCCAAACAAATTTGAATCTCTGGCTACCTGTGATGCACTGGTTCATGGGCACGGAGCCTTGAAAGGTCTGGCTGCGTCACTGATGAAAATTGCCAACGACGTGCGCTGGTTGTCTTCCGGCCCACGCAGCGGCATCGGCGAACTTTCTATTCCCGAAAATGAACCGGGCAGCTCGATCATGCCTGGTAAAGTTAACCCAACGCAGTGTGAAGCGATGACGATGCTTTGTGCTCAGGTAATGGGTAATGATGTTGCCGTGAATATCGGCGGTGCATCGGGTAACTTCGAGCTGAACGTGTTCCGTCCGCTGGTTATTCACAACTATCTGCAATCTATTCGCCTGTTGGCCGATGGTATGCAAGGTTTCAACGAGCATTGTGCGGTAGGTATTGAGCCAAACCGTGATCGAATTACACAGTTGCTTAATGATTCCCTAATGCTGGTGACCGCGTTGAACACCCATATTGGCTACGATAAAGCAGCCGAAATTGCTAAAAAAGCCCACAAAGAGGGCCTGACGTTGAAAGCTTCAGCGTTGAAACTGGGTTACCTGACCGAAACTCAGTTCGATGAGTGGGTTCGTCCGGAAGACATGGTTGGCAGCATGAAAAAATAAGTCGTTAATTTTCCATTTTAGAGGAAAAGACTGACTTCAAACTCTGTTCGTTCGCGGGCAGAGTTTTTTTATGCCTTGATTTTGTCTTGCTCGATCAGCTTAATAATTTGACCAGAGCTTGTACTTCGATAATGTAACTGATACGGTGTTGTTTATGACAATGAATACGAAAATGGCCAGCGCCATTCAGATCCTGTGCTTTATCGCTTACGTCGATGAACAAAGTACCCATTCGGAAGCGATTGCTAAAAGTCTGAAAACTAATCCTGTGGTAGTGCGCAAGCTTCTGAAACTCATGGAGCAGCAAGGTCTGGTCTATCTTCGTCAGGGCAGAAACGGCGGGGTAGAGCTGGCTCACGATGTTGAAGATATTACTTTAGCGCAGGTTTATCAGGCTTTAGAAACGGAGCAGGGGCTTTTCTCCCAGCGCGAACAGAATAATGAAAGATGCCCGGTTGCTCGTAGCATGAAGGGGTCGCTGGACCCCATTTTTGATGCTGCAAATAGCGCGGTTATTGCTTCACTAGGCCAAACAACGCTCGCCGATTTGCTTGACAAGGTGCGTTGATTTTTTTTAGATAAAAATGTAACTGACTCAGTTATATTTATAAGGTGTTTTATGACAACCCCAGCCATTGCCTTACCCGCTAGCGGAACACGACAATTGTTGATCCTGCTTTGTGTCTCTGTTCCCTCATTTATGATAAGCCTTGACTCCAATATCATCGCGGTATCGCTTTCCTCTATCGCTTCGAGCTTACATGCCGAATTCGCCGATATTGAGTGGGTGGTTAGCGCCTATACGTTAACTTTTGCGGCGTTACTTATGCCCGCGGGAGCCCTGGCAGACCGATTTGGCAGAAAGCGCATATTAATGATTGGGTTGGCGATATTCACACTGGCCTCTTTGCTGTGCGGATTATCTCACCAGGTACTGCTGCTAAATATCTGTCGTGGGTTTCAAGGCATCGGCGGGGCATTGCAGCTCAGCGCTGCGTTGGCCACGCTTTCGCATACCTTTCGCGGAGCTCAACGAGCTAAGGCATTTGCGTTTTGGGGATCGGTAATCGGTATTGCTATCACTTTAGGGCCCGTGGTTGGCGGATTCATTACCCAGCATTTTGGCTGGCAATGGGCATTTTATATTAATGTGCCAGTGGGGCTGGGAATGATCATGCTGACAGCACGGGTCGCTGAAGAGTCGCGTAACCCTCATGCGGGTCGCCTCGATAAATGGGGATTCATCACCTTTAGCAGCAGCCTGCTTATGCTCACTCTGGCGCTGATTTCAGGTAATCACCTTGGCTGGAACAGTTTTACTATCGTTACAGAATTATCGTCGGCACTCATGTTATTTGTCCTGTTCATTGTTATCGAACTGAACCTCGAACATCCGATGCTGGATTTACGTCTTTTAAACAATAGAACCTATATTGGCGCTAGCATTGCTGGGCTGGCCTATGCCTGCACACTGCTGACTATGCTGGCGTACCTGCCTTTGTATTTTCAAACCGCACTGGGTCTGGACCCGCAATCGGCTGGATTACTGATGTTACCGGTAGCGCTCCCGCTTTTTATCGTCCCTCGAGGGGTCGTCATGTTGCTGGCGCCGCGCTACAGCGGACGCGCGCTGTTGACCGTGGGGTTACTGATCGTGAGCCTCGGATTGTGTTACCTGGCAATCACCGCGACGCGGATAAATTATCTATCGATGCTGGCGGGTTTGCTTTTGATAGGCTGTGGCGCGGGGATACTCAACGGAGAAACGGCTAAATCGGCGATGAGCGTGGTGCCTCCTGAGCGGGCCGGAATGGCGTCGGGTGCCTCGGCAACGATTCGTTTCAGTGGTATGGTGATTGGTTTCGCGGCGCTTGGCGTGATTCTCTATAGCCAGATTTATCATTCTCTCATCAATGATTTACCAGCTTTGAACCTCGACAGCGTGCGTGGAATAGCGAGAAATGTTGCCGCGGGAAATCTGTCTTCGTTTAATCATGACAACTCTTTGCATCGTGTTGCCGTCGCCAGTTTTGCTGCCGGTTATCAACAACTGTTTATTTGGGCTGCTGCCATCAGTGCGATTTGTGCCGTAATAACTTGGCAATTAGTTAGTGCCGAAGATACTGCGCCTTATCCGCGATTGGATAACTAACTGGCTGGCCTTTATAGTTACAACATACAAGCTACTTAAATTAGAGGTGCGTACTTCAACAACTCAGATGTCTTTATTATTCTTCAGGAAACTACAAACCAGGCAAGGCAAAGAGTAGTTATTACTCATTGCTCCACATAACCAATACGCTATTTTAATTAATAATACTAAATTACTATAATAGTTAACGGTTAATGTTTGCCTTGCAGTGAGCGGCACAATGAATTTATATGAAAAACAACTGGCAGAAATAAATAATGTTCTAACCAAGCTGACAACTTTATTCCATTATCCCCTCGTCGAAATCTCCTTCGTAACCTATTCTTTTACTTGATAATAACTTACTTGGAAGATAACGATGAAGATTGCGTTTTTCGCAAAAGTCCCGAAAGTCATCGAGATGATTGACACCTGCTCTTATATACATAATTGATAATCTATTTTCAATTGTTCTGGGAGAAAGATGTAATACATTACCGATGTCCTTGCTGCTCATGCCTTGAAGCTTAAAAAATATAATTTCACACTCTTTCTCGGTAAAGAAATCATCAGGCTTACTTAGCAGCAACGAGCCTGGCAACTTTCCTCTGATGAAATCATTAGGACTGAATACTTCGAGGTATCTTGCGGATACTGCCATGCCTACACACTCATTATCTTCATTATAAAATGGCGTCTTTTTGGTAATGTAAGGATAATCGACAGATTCAGGATGCACTTCAAGTAAAGTGAATTTTTCCTGAGTGTTTATAACGTGATGGACCTGTTGCTGCCATAATTTCGCGATGTCATCATTCTCAAAGAGGGCAGCGGGAATTTCATTGTCGAGCCTACCTATTATCGAATCAGGTGATTTTAATCCGGCTAACTTTGCCATGGCCATGTTGGCATAAATATATCGAGTGCTTTTATCTCGAATCCAGAACGGGGTTGGTAACTGATTGAGAGTATGCGTTAACATTTTTGGGAGAATTATAGAATTTGTATCCATACGGAATATCCTCAGTAAGATAATGAGCTATCAAAGAATAGCTTACTCTATTTTAGAGTAATATGGCGAGAGGTGAATCAAACTTTGTTTTTATTAAAGGGTATTTAAAAAAATAAGTAACCTATTGCTGTTTTAGAGATAAAAAACCGCAGGGAAATATTTTCCACTAAAAACTATAGTGTTTGACACTCATAAGTTAAGCGATTAGCAATCTTTAGCCAGTGCATTTATTTGCTGGGGTTATTTCTTGGTGTAATATAATAAAAGTTAATTATATATTTATTATCAATGGGAGGCGGTTAGGATATAAGCAATTAGTTTATGTTAAATCCCATTAAAAATTTTATGCTTTAAACTGTCGTTTGATGAACTTCCCTGTGACTAATCGATGTGCGGCTACAGGAAAAGCTTGCCATTACTTAGGCAAGTTTTCTCCTGGAATTTAATGCGGGATAAATTACACCGGCTGATCGGTATACAAATGCAGGCGTTTAATCAACAAATGAAGCTGCTGAGATTCTGGTTTGTACTTATGTTTGACTGTACTGGCATCGTAATTACCGAGCTCGCCCAATTTTGGAGTTTGTAAAAGGGGTTCTCGCGGGCACAAAGTAATAAATGGTGACGGGCAGGGATGCTGCACTTGCTTTTGGCTATTGCGATACCAAACGCGCGCAATGGGTTGTACCTTTACCGGGCGTTTAATTTTCAGTATCGCGTGAGCAGGGAGTTTTTTCACATCCATGATTTCGCGATTCACGTTATCAATCCACTGTTCACGGCTGAAAGGAGGGACCGCGCGACCGGCAACGAGGCTTTTCTCGAGCTTTTGCAATAACTCTTCTCGAGTCAGGTTCTTAATAATGTGTTTGTTGGCCCAGCCAAAGCGCACGGAGTCAGGCTGTAAAAGATAATTGATCGAGCGATATGCGTTGAGGGTGATAAGACCTCGCAGCTGGCTGTGCACAAAATCAAAACGCTGCTCAGAGGGCAGGCCCGACTCAACGGTAACAATGTGTTCAAGCTCGCTTTTGAGCTTGTTAACCTCTTGAATAAGCAACTGAGCTGCCTGATATTCCGCTTGATCGACGGCATAACAAAGCGCACCTGGAAGCCTGACCGCGGCCTTACTGCTGGCATTTAGGCCGTTGTGATGGATAAAAAGTTTCTGAAAATGTTCCATTGCCAGCTGGTGGGCGGTTTCTCCCTGCTGTGGAGTCACTTCGATGATAGACGCAGGATTGTGCTCGGTGCCTTTTTCGATTTCTGGCAAGCAGAACACTTTTGCTTCAATGAGTTCCAGCTGGTCTAGAAAGCGGGTTAAGTCCGCCGTCGAAAGCTCCAATTCTCTGAAACATTCGCCCATCCGCAATTTTAGATCGTAATGTGCCATCACTCCTCCATTTAGTTACAACATACAATATAACTCATTAACCTTCACAGTGCACACATCAGCTGCGGAAGTTTTTTAATTTCAGCAGTGTTTAATGGAATTTAAAATCTCTCATCAGGGCGCAAGGGTAAAATCGTGCACGCATAACGTCCATTTTAATCTGCATGATGCCATGTGATTCTGGTTTATTTGCCAAGAATAGAAGGGTGAAAATAAATTTCCAAAGGTGTCATAAATCAATATGTGTGTTGTCTTAGATAACTGCTCAACATATTGATTCTTTTACAACATCCTGAACAGGATATTTGAAAAATAATAACTTATAAATAAGGCAATACATATCATGAGAGATAAAAAACACCCGTCCATATTGGCGCAGTATGTTAATGCGCCTAAAAGCTATATTTATTTTTTAGTGTTAATAGTTGCGGCTTTTATCATTCTAATGAGCAATTCACCTCGTGATGTTTATCCTCTCGTCACTGCCGCCAGCGCCTATATCTTTTGCTGCGCGATGATGTATTTACTCACGGCGAAGGCTATGTTTGCCATTACTGTTAGCAGTATGCTGGTTATCGTGTTGCAGTTTGTTAATCAGCTCAAGGTGCATTTTTATAAAGATAAGCTACTCCTTTCCGACATCTATTTGATGTCAGATTTATCAAATGCGGGCACGCTGATTCATTATCCATCTGCCGGGCTTGCTATCGTCGGATTGATTATATTCGTTGTCTTAACGCTAATTATCGGATGGCGTGCAATACCCCGGCGACCAGGTTTTATTCCTTTGATCATTGCTCTGGGAGTGATGGTGGCCAATGGTGTATTGCTAACTCAAAGTATTAATCGCTATCAGCACGCGTGGGCTGGTAGTTTACCGGGAGGGACAGGTGTTTTATCTAACCTGGTGATGTCAGGTAGCAAGGCACGCTACGATTCGCCGTCTTTCGCTGATAGCGCAGAATATTTTACCTTCAGCGCCACTGCTCTTGGCAAGAAGACTCAGTCATCCGCGGGAGTGCATCCTGATATTGTTTTGCTACTGCAAGAGTCAACGGTTGATCCGACACTTTACAAGCTGCCTGATCCAACGTTGCTGCCACGTTTCTCGATGTTTGAACAAGGAGAAGCGGTGAAGGCACATACGCTAATGCGAGTTCAAACCTTTGGCGGAGGAACCTGGTTATCGGAGTTTTCGGCACTGACTGGATTGCGCAGCGATGATTTTGGCGCAATGAAAAATGCGGTGTTTTATTCGGTCATAGACCACGTTAATGACAGCCTGTTTAAACAAATGAAAGCCAATGGTTATTATACCGTAATCATCACACCGTTTAATAAGTCAGCTTATAATGCGGGCCATGCCTATAAGATGATGGGGGTCGATAAAATTATCCAGCCTCAGGAGTTAGGTTATCCAGGAAGCCTGCAGGATAACCTTTGGCATATTACTACTGCCGATATGCTGGGTTATGTTAAAGAAGTCTTGGCCACGTACACTGACAAACCGTTATTTATCTACGCGTTGACCATGTATGAACATGGACCTTACGACAGCCAGCATAACGATGACTATCAGTTAGGCGCGGTAGTGAAAAATGCAGAATCTGCCGGTAAGTTCAGCCATTACTTGGAGAAAATCAAAACATCTGAAACGGCGCTTGAAGATTTTTTCCAGTTTGTCGCCCTGCGCCAAAGACCCACGATGTTTATGCATTTTGGTGACCATCAGCCAAATATCAGCTGGGAGAACGGCTATGCGTCCTCTTCGGCGGATGCCATGCACCTGACGCAGTTCAGTCTGCGGGATAACATGAGCACGCCTTCGGTTTCAGACCTTGGTCCGGTGACGGATATTGCCTTTCTGGGAGGGATGTTACTCGAACATGCGCAGCTGAAGGTGTCCCCATTTTATCAGGCCAATATCGACATGCGCCATCTGTGCCATGGCGCTCTGAGTGAATGTGCGGACAAATCGCTTTATAACAGCTACAGACATTACGTCTATGACGTCCTAAAGGCAGCTTCTCAACCTTGAGAAGTTTTCAATATTAAAGAGGGCTTAACGGCCTTTCTTTTTACGCCCAGCCTGGGCAAAGCGTTTACGAGAGGAAGCGTTATTGTCAGTTTTTTCAGGTTTTTTTACGCCTGAAATCATAGGCTTTTTCACTGCAGAAGTTTTGGCAGGCGCTTTTTTCGCTGGTTTTGCATCTTCCGAACTTGAGTTTTCAATCAGTTTAAATAACTCGATCAGCTCATCATCGGTCAGATCACGCCATTCACCCAGCGGCAATCCTTTCAGATTGACGTTCATAATGCGTGTGCGTTCCAGTTTGGTAACTTCAAAGCCAAAATGCTTGGTCATACGACGGATCTGGCGATTTAGCCCTTGCACCAGCGTAATGCGGAACACAAACGGTGCTTCTTTCTTCACTTTGCATTTTTTAGTCACTGTGCCAAGCATCGGAACACCGGCCCCCATACCGTGAATAAACTCATCGGTGATAGGCTTATTTACAGTCACTAAGTATTCTTTTTCGTGATTATTTCCGGCGCGAAGAATTTTATTAACCAGATCGCCGTGATTAGTGAGGAAAATAAGTCCTTGAGAGTCTTTATCCAGGCGGCCAATGGGGAAAACACGCTTACTATGGTTGACGAAATCGCTGATGTTGTCTTTTTCGCCTTCTTCCATCGTGGTAATAATGCCTACCGGCTTATTTAGCGCGATAAGCACCAAATCTTCTTCGTCACGCGGCTCAATAAGCTGACCATTAACTTTGACCACATCACCGGCAAATACCTGATCGCCAACGGCGGCGCGCTTACCGTTAATAAAAACGTTGCCCTGTTCAACATAACGGTCGGCATCACGGCGAGAGCAGATACCGCTCTCGCTAATGTATTTGTTCAGACGAATGGAGGATGGAGTCAGCATGATCTTTTCCGCAAAAGGCGGAACTATACCTCAACACAGTTCCATTGCGAAGCCTAAGAGCAACGAATCTTGCCGGTAAATCTCACTGCGATTTAATTGCGTACAACGCGCGATTCAGCCAGACGCATGAGTCGATAACCAATCCCAATCGCTATAGCCAGCATCACACAAATGTAAGCGGTGATCCCACCCCAGGCAAACTTGTTCCAGAAAAAGCCGCCTAGTGTCCCGGCAACGCTGGAACCGGCATAATAGCTAAATAAATAGAGTGAAGAAGCCTGTCCTTTAGCGCGTCTTGCGCGTTTGCCGATCCAGCCGCTGGCGACCGAGTGGGCAGCAAAGAAGCCACCGGTCACCATCGCCATACCGATAAACACCAGCCAAACCGGCGAAAGCGCAGTGATCAAAATCCCAACCAGCATCAGCAGCAGTGAGCCAATCAGCACCGGTCCACGTCCATAAACCGCGGTGAGGGCACCGGCTTTCGGAGAGCTATAAGTTCCCATCAAGTAGGCTATCGATAAAATACCGACAATCGCCTGACTAAGATGGTAAGGAGCACCGAGCAGGCGATAACCAATGTAGTTAAACATGGTTACAAAGCTCCCCATAATCAGGAAACCTTCGGCAAACAGCAGCGGCAAACCGCTGTCACGCCAGTGAAGTTTGAAATTAATTAATAGCTTGCGTGGGCTCAAGGAGCTGGCGCGAAAATGGGCAGAAGCGGGCAGGATTTTCCAGAACATCGCCGCAGAAAGCAGCGCAAAAACGCCAATCACCGCTACCGCAGTACGCCATGACACAAAATCGGTTAACACACCGGTTAATAGACGCCCACTCATGCCGCCAATCGAGTTGCCGCTGATATACAATCCCATCGAGAACGCCACGACACTTGGGTGAATTTCTTCGCTGAGATAGGTCATCGCCACGGCTGCAACGCCGCTCAAAGACAGGCCCACCAAGGCGCGCATCACCAGAATTGCGTGCCAACTGGTCATCACCGAGCAAATCAGGGTGCAAATAGCGGCCAGCATCAGGCCAACTACCATCACGTTTTTACGCCCCACGGCATCGGAAATGGGTCCGGTAAACAGCAATCCAATGGCTAACAGACCGGTCGCTGCCGAAAGTGACAAACTGCTTGCCGCCGGAGAAACGCCGAAATCTTGCGACAGCACCGGCATGATCGGTTGAACGCAATAAAGCAGGGCGAAAGTCGCCAGACCGGCAGAGAACAGCGCCAGCGTAACGCGAATAAACTGCGGCGTGCCGCGCTTGATATAGATACCTTTAACCTGCGGTGAGACTTGCGATGTGGAAGCGTGCAGTTCGTCATCGTTTACCGATTGGCCTGCCGAGTGGGAAGCTGGCTGCCGACGCGTGGTATTCACGTGAAATCCTTAATTAAATTAATATGACAAATATGGGAATGTTTAAAAATTTTACTCAGGTTTACAGACTTTTTCTAATATATTAATTCCTATGGTTTGATACTTTAAACATATGAATGGAGGTTTAATGCTCAATGTAGAACTAAGACATTTGCGCTATTTTATTGCCGTTGCCGAAGAGCTGCATTTTGGCCGTGCTGCGGAGAGGCTCAATATTTCACAACCCCCTTTAAGCCAACAGATTCAGTCGCTTGAAGCTCAAATTGGCGCAGTTTTATTGTATCGGAACAACCGTACTGTGCACCTGACTCAGGCGGGGGAAATGTTTCTTAAAGAAGCCAAAAGTATTATCGGCAAAGTTGAGGATATTTCACAGCAAGCCGCGCGAATTCATCGGGGAGAAGAGGGCAAATTGACCATCGGTTTAACCTCGTCAGCCCCTTTTCTTAAAAAAGTTTCTCGCGTATTACGGCGTTTTCGCACCGCGCATCCGCTGGTAAATATCCGTATTGAAGAACTAAACAGCCAACAGCAGATGAACCCTTTGGTTGAGGGAAAGCTTGATTTAGGGGTTATGCGTAATGGCGTGTTGCCAGATGCTTTACAGCATCATCTATTGCGTTCCGAGCCGCTGATTGCCGTGGTCCCCTCTAATCATCCACTTACCCAACTGCCTCCCGGCGAGCTTACTTACCGTCATCTGGCCGATCAGCCCTTCGTATTTTTTTCCAAAGATGTCGGCACCTCGCTTTATGACGATATTCTTAATCGTCTGGCCGAGGCTGGAATTACACCGTTTATTACCCAGGAAGTCGGAGAGGCATTGACCATCATCGGGCTTATCTCGGCAGGCCTGGGGGTTTCCATTTTACCGTCTTCCTATCAGCGGATTCAGGTAGACGGCGTGAAGTATCTTTCTTTTAAAGATCAGCAGGCCAATACCGAGGTCTGGCTGGTTAGCCATCGACATCGACCGCTGTCGGCACCTGCTTTGGCGCTGGCAAAAATGATGATGGAAGAAGATGATTAATCGGTAAAAACCGCTAACTTGCTTAGGTATTAACTGCAATATGTGCACTAAATCACATATCGAATCAAATAGTTGATGATATCTGACAAAAGTAGGCAGATAAGATTTACTATTTATTTTGAGGCGTGAAAAAATAGCGAGGCAAGTTGAGTGATAGTGGAAGGACAGCCGGGACATATCGATCAAATCAAGCAAATTAATGCCGGTGCGGTCTACCGTCTGATAGATCAGTTTGGTCCAATTTCCCGCATCGAATTGTCTAAAAAAGCACAGTTGGCTCCGGCAAGTATCACCAAGATTGTCCGTGAACTCGTGCAGGCACATTTGGTTCAGGAAACCGAGTATCAGGAACCGGGCATGCGCGGTCGTCCTGCAATCGGACTGCTCCTCGATACCCAGGCCTGGCACTATCTTTCTGCGCGCATCAGCCTTGGGACCTTGACTCTTACCCTGCGCGACCTCAGCAGCAAACTGGTCGCCGAAGACGTGGTGCCGCTGCCTGCAGAAGACGCCGTGCCATTCCTTGAGCGCGTTATCGCGCATATTGATCAATTCTTCATTAGGCACCAGCAAAAACTTGAACGCCTAACGGCGATGGCCATTACATTGCCGGGCATGATCGACGCCACCCGTGGCGTGATTCAAAAAATGCCGTTTTATCCGGTAGAAGATGTTCCGCTGGGCAGTGCGCTGGCAGAACGCAGCGGTTTGCCGGTTTTCGTACAGCACGATATCGCCGCCTGGACTAAAGCCGAATCGCTGTACGGCGCTTCACGTGGTTTTCGCAATGTGATTCAAGTGGTGATTGATGACAATGTCGGCGCCGGGGTCATCACCAGCGGGCAGGTTCTCCACGGCAGCAGCAGCAGTGTTGTTGAAATTGGTCATACTCAGGTTGATCCCTACGGCAAACGTTGTTATTGCGGCAATCATGGATGCCTGGAAACACTGGCCAGCATCGAGAATATTCTTGAGCTGGTGAGGCAGCGTTTGTGCGTGGCGAATAATTCGTTGCTCAACGGTCAGCAGATTACCGTTGAGAATCTCTGTGACGCCGCCAATCGTGGTGACGCGCTGGCAAAAGATGTGATTGTTGGCGTTGGACAAAACGTCGGGCGAATTTTGGCTATTATGGTTAATTTGTTTAATCCAGAGAAAATCTTGATTGGCTCGCCGTTGAATCAGGCTCAGGCTATCTTGCATCCGGCCATTATGTCTTGTATCCAGCAGCAATCCCTTCCGGCTTACAGTGAGCATATCCAGCTCGAATCCACGCTATTTTCCAATCACGGCACCATGCCGGGTGCCGCACTGGTTAAAGATGCACTTTATAATGGCTCTTTGCTGGTCAAACTGTTGCAGGGGTAATTAAGCTGGCAGTAGGCCTGCGGCCCGATAATTTTCAATTAATTCATCAAATAAGGCGAGATCAGAACGACTTCTTGCCAAGAGCTGGGCGCCTGCCACTGCGGCGTAAATTGCCCGGGCACGCTTTTCGCTTTGTTCTGCACTGACTATTCCCGCAGCGAGTAATACCTTGCTGAGCCATGCAACATGCACATCGGCATAGGCTTGAACCTCTTTTTTTACTGCTTCGGGAAGCTCATTGTATTCTGCTGCCATATAGCTGCCGAGACACAGCCGATTATCGTTTTCCAACGATCGGCGAAATATCTCCGGGTACTGACGAAGCCCGTTCAATGGGTCTTGCGATTCTGACCACATGGCCTGGAGATCAGCCGCCGAACCTTCCCAATAGCGCCTCGCCACCGCGGCACCCAGGTCAGCCTTACTGGGAAAATGATGATACATACTGGCTGATTTTATACCGACCAGCTCGGCAAGATCGCGAAAGTTCAAACCGCCGTAACCACGCGCCTGCGCCACACCTCGTGCGGCTTCAAGGATATTTTCCCGAGAATTGGTCTTGCTCTGATTTCCCATCATTCTGTCCATAACACTAATAATCTGCACATTATATCTGCAAAGTTAAAACCTACCAAGTGGAAGGTAGATTTTTTGATTGACACTCTAAACAATTGCCTCTAACTTAAACCTACCAAGTGATAGGTAGTCTTGTGCTTTTGCCTTCACCATGGATTACCTGACTCTTTAAGCGGAAGCTTTCAACAAGGCATGCCGAAAGATTACTCAATTTTAGGAACCTATACGATGAACACTAAATTACGCCTATTTACTTCGCCATCAGCTTTTCCCAACCCACAGCGCCTGCGTATTTTCCTGCACGAGAAGGGGATAGCCGATCAGTTTGAAGAACACGTTTATGATATGTCACCCGTTGGCGAACAGCGTCAATGGCCGCATCTGAAAATGAATCCGTGGGGTGAAACCCCGACATTGCAATTAGAAGATGGCAGCTTTATTTCGGAAACGGCGGCGATCGTTCGTTACCTCGATCAGGCTTATCCAGGACGCAAAATCATGGGAGAAACGCCTTTGCAGCAGGGGCTGGATAATATGTGGGACAACCGCATCTGGGTGCATATTCTTTACCGCATTGTGACTGCGTTTCACGTTCTGTACCAAGGGCTGGGGCCTAAACTGGAACTCACCACCAACCCTGGTTGGGGTGAACACTGTCGCAAGGAAGCATTGGCTCATGCCGGGCTGGTGAACCAACATTTGTCCGACGGTCGGCAGTGGTTACTGGGTGGCGACCAGCCAACGTTTTCAGACATCACGCTGGCAACCGCCATTGCCTTCTCTAAGTTTCCTGTTAATGCTTTGCCATTGGATGAGCGTTTTGAGCATCTTGATGCCTTCTGGCAGCGCTGGCAGTTACGTCCGGCTTTCCAAAATGCGTATGCCGATAGTAACAGCGGTGTTAAAGAGTTGGACGAAAAATTGCGCTAACGCAAGTTACTGACCATTTCATTCCCCTACACTTATTGCGTATTTGACCCGTTTTAGTGGTCAACTCTCCGTGTTTATCACAGAGATTTGAATTAAATGGAATTTTTCGGGAGTGAACTGCATATGTTGACGCACATTTTTGTAACGGGATCGGATTCCCGTGTAGGTAAGACCATTGTTTCTCGCGCATTATTACAGGCCATGGCGGCGCAGGGAAAAATTGTGTTGGGATATAAACCTATCGCAACCGGCAATCAGGATTTAGCCGATGGCGTCCAAAATAAAGATGCTGAAACTCTGCAAAAGTCATCCTCGCTGGCTTATCCACTGGCTAAAATAACCCCTTTTGCTTTATCTGATGAGGATATTTTCACCTGCGATCTGCCAGTTGATATTTTTGAGCAAATGAGCGAAGGGCTGTATTTCCTGCAACAGGAGGCTGACATTGTTGTGGTCGAAGGCTGTGACGGATGGCGAACGTTGGTAACTTCACAACGGCCGTATGCCGATTGGGTCATTGAGAGCGATATGCCGGTTATTATGGTGGTCGGGATACAGCAAGGGTGCGTCAGTCAGGCACTAATGACCGCGCAATCAATTATCAATGATGGTGTGCCATTATTGGGCTGGATAGCGAATCGAATTAACCCCTGTCTGGCGCATTATGCTGAAACCATTGAAGTGATTAAATTGAATATTACAGCTCCTTTGTTAGGCGAGATTCCTTATTTACCCCGCGCAGAATCGCGTGAAATGGCGCAGTTTCTTGACCTCGATTTACTTGAAGCCATTTCTATGGCTTAAGGTTAAAAGTTACAGCAGACTCCCCGTGGCCGTGGTTTCAATAATAACGCTAAACCGCACGAGATAGTGAAAACCATAAGTGACGGCGTCACATGTTGATTATTTGTTAAAATGAAACGCTGATAATTTTGCCTGGATACGCCTCGCAAATTGTTACGATAAGCAGAATGCGTTGGTAAAGTGGCTGATATACTGGGCAACTGCCAGTAGAGGAGAATCGATATCGCTACCAATACTTTACCCGACGTCCACGTCGACAGCCGCCATCGCCCACTGGTGTTGACGGCCTGCATGCTTTCAATGTTTATGGCCGCCGTTGAAGTGACCATTGTTGCTACCGCCATGCCAACAATCATTGCCGATTTAGGAGGCTTCAGTCTTTTAGGTTGGGTGTTTGCGATTTATTTGCTGACTCAGGCGATTACTGTACCTATTTATGGGCGTTTGGCCGATTTGTATGGCTGTCGACGAATGTTTTTCATCGGCACCCTGTTATTTCTGACCGGGTCGGTGCTGTGCGGCTTTGCACCTTCACTGGTGTGGATGATCGCTTTTCGTGCACTGCAAGGTCTGGGAGCAGGAGCGATTACGCCGGTCGCCACGACTTTAATCGCCAATATTTACGGACCTCACGAACGGGCCAAAGCTCAGGGGTATCTGGCCAGCGTGTGGGGCGTTTCGGCAATTATTGGGCCATTACTTGGTGCATTTATCGTTCAGCATTTCCACTGGTCAATCGTGTTCTGGATAAACCTGCCAATTGGCGTGGTTGCAATGATTATTCTGGCGCGATATTTACCGCCAGACGCGGCGAAGAAAAACCACGCGCTTGACCTGGCCGGAACGGCATTGTTGTCTTTTGGCGTCGCGGCGCTGTTGCTGGCATTATTGCAGGCAGAAGAGCTGGGCTATTATTCATTTCTGCTGCTTGGCGCGGCGATTATCGCAATTTTGCTGTTGGTTTATCAGGAGCGCAGGGCGCCAGAGCCTTTGTTCCCGCTGTCGCTGTGGCAAAATAACGTGGTTATTGCCGCCAATATAGGGGGATTGGTGCTGGGTGCCAGCATGATGGGCATCAGCGCTTTTTTACCGACTTATATTCAGGGCGTTCTCGGCGGTTCCCCGCTGCAGGCGGGGGCAACATTAGCTTTAATGTCACTCGGTTGGCCGTTGGCGAGTACCCTCAGCGGTAATTTAATGCAGGCCACGTCTTATCGATTTACCGTTTTGCTGGGCACGCTTTCACTGATTTTGGGCAGTCTGGTCTTGCTGTTGTTAACTCCGGGATCGGGCCTGTGGTGGGCGCGCGTGGCAGCATTTATGATTGGGGTTGGGATGGGATTGTGTAACACCACCTTCATCGTATCGGTACAAAACTCGGTTGCAGTGTCGATTCGCGGGATTGCCACCGCGTCAACGCTTTTTACCCGCATGCTCGGCTCGGCGTTGGGAACTGCGGTGCTTGGCGCGACGCTGAATCTCAATCTGCAAAGTCGCCTGCCGGGGATGAACGATCCGGTGCAAACGTTGATGGACAAACCCTTAAGACAACATTTATCTGATGACAGGCTAAGCCAGGTGATTGCACAGGTTTCAGCTTCGCTGCATTGGGTGTTTATCCTCGCAGCGGTAATTTCATTTCTGGCATTAGCGGCGGTGTTTTTGATTCCCAAAGGCCAACGGCCTGCCAAGAAGGAAAGTCCTTAAATAACATTATTATAAGATCTCGCAGGTCTAAAGGTGATTTTCGGCGTGATATTTTACGCGTAATTTTACTTTTGACCTGTGAGTGCAGTAATGAATAAAAATCAACAAGAGATCATCCTGACAGTAGGTCTATTTTTCGACGGCACCGGAAATAATGCTATTAATGTCGGGAACATGCTTGATGACTGTAAAAACGATAATTTTAATGTGTATTCACTCGAGGCAAAAACCCTTCTCTGGCAGCATGCCGTAACACATAAAAAACTGATGGGTAACCATGCTTTAAGTTATACGAATTATTACTCGAATGTGTACTGGTTAAGTTATCTCTATAAGCAAACTTATTCGGCGCCGAACAATTATTTTCAAAAATCTCTATATATTCAGGGGATTGGAACTGAATCGGAGAAGCCTGACAGCTTGTTAGGCTCAGCGCTGGGGGTTGCAGGAACGGGTATTATTGCCAAGACAGATGTAGCTATAAACATGATTTCATTAGCTATACAGCAAGAAATAGTTGCGATAAAAAAAGTGTTGGCCACAGATAACTTTATTATTAAATCCCTTCAGTTCGATATATTTGGTTTTAGTCGCGGTGCGGCTTCGGCTCGCCATTTTTCCAACCGAGTATTTAATAAAGATCCCGCCCTTATACAAGCAGTAAAAGGCGGAGTTGGCTGTCTGGAATATCATGGCGAGCCGTGCGGAAAAACACGATTTATTGGCATTTTCGATACAGTAACTGCAATAGGTGAGGTGGCAAATGGTTTGAATCCTCACAGCTCCAATACTGGCAGTGTAGATATTAGACTTCGGCCTGGAGTCGCGGAAAAGGTATTCCACATCACGGCTCAGCACGAATGTCGTTTTAACTTCGCCCTTAACAGTGTTCAACCGTCATGGCCCGAACTCACGCTGCCTGGCAGTCACTCTGACATCGGCGGTGGCTATTTACCGTTGGAAAAAGAAAATGTCTTTCTGACCAGGCCCTATAGCCAGCCTGTCAATAAGCAACAACTTGATTCAGAAACACGGGTATATCGCCAAACTTTAGCTCAACGCAAGACGATAGAGTCTGCGCCAACACTTACGCCAATATTACGCAATCAAAAAGTGCTGGTCGAAAGCTGGTCTAAAATTTCTTATCAGCGGGATCGGTATAATAACGAGCAAAAATTTAGTTTCTCGGCGTTGGCTTTGCCTGAGCGAATCATTAAAAATGATTGGTCAAGAGTGGTCTTGAGAGTCATGGTTGATGCAGCGAAAAAGGCGGGGGTTTTATTTGATCCTATCAGCGATACCCAGCAAGAATTACTGTTACCTCCTGAATTGACGCCCTTACTCAGCAAAGCGCTGGCGATGGGAGATGCCGTCTGGCATGGACAAAAAAATGCCGAATTTAGCAACGACGAGCTAACATTACTCGGCAAAGATTACCTGCACTGCTCGGCAAACTGGAATGAGGTCATGGTTGATGCGCAGGGCGCGCATTTTGGCGAGTCGGCGGTAACGGAAATTATCGGCTTTACCAATCGTCCAGATGAACACTGGAAAAGAACTTGTTACGGTATGGACGGCATCCGGCAACCATCCGCCGAGAAAACAAAAAAGGCTTAAACAGTTGCCCGCTTAAGCCTTAACTCATTGGATTAACAACACCTTACTGTGCTGTGGCATCCTGACTGGTTCCAGTTTTCGGACTTGCAGTCGTGTCATCGCCACCGCCAGAAGTCTTGCTGTAAACAATTTTCTGTGTGTCGTTATCACAGTGACCCACCACCTGACCACCGGCCTGATCTGCCTGATCGTTCGCGACGATATCCAGTTTGAAGCCTGACTCAGGTAAGCCATTAGCCACGATTTTCTTGGAAATATCCGCTTTTACGCTGTCGCAAGAGGCCATTGCAGCCAGTGGAGACAGGGTCATTAGAGCCAGGCAAACCATCAGAGTCTTTTTCATATTTTCGTCCTTTAATGAATAGCTTGTATGCCAAGTTTAGCAGCTAACTACAATCTATCGAGCTGGGTTTGTAGGTCTGTTCTGAGTTATCAATAACAACGAGCAAAAATTTTGTTTACGCTAACCGGTCGATTAAGACCTGATGATTAAGGTGCCAGCAGCTGATTGCCAGTGCGACGGTCAAGGCAGCGCGAGGTTGTCGGTTCCCAATAGGCATTGAGATTGCGGCTGGCGTTGCATCTGTCGCGCAGCTGTTCCGCGTTGGCGTACTTGGCGTTGTCTCTTTCTTGAATTTCGATTCTCTGTTGGCGCAGTGTTCGAGTCGCGTTCCATTGCTCTTTACTTTGCTGAGCCTGTTCGTTGCTCAGGGAGTTATTGCCGCTACCGCCAAATACGCAAGTTCCGCCAGCGCAGTTGGTTTCAGCATGGGCAGCGATCTGCCAGGTGCCTGAAAGAACCAGCAGGGCGACTGGTAGCATCCGGCGGAGCAGTCGAGACTTCACTATTGTATTCATTAGCTCTTCCTTATAGGTTTACACATCGCAAACGCGATTAGTAAAATTATACCACCCTGACCGCATACGTCACCTAATGACAGGCTGATGGTTTAGATTTGATTCAACTAGATAGTAAAATTTTAGGGAGTTTCTCCGCCTCAATGTTAAAAACAACGCTGCTATTCTTTGTCACCGCGCTGGCCGAAATTATCGGCTGTTTCCTGCCTTACCTTTGGCTGCGCAAGGGTGGAAGCGTCCTGTTGTTGGTTCCTGCGGCTGCAAGTCTGGCGCTGTTTGTCTGGCTGCTCACCCTGCATCCTGCGGCAAGCGGGCGCGTTTATGCCGCTTATGGCGGGGTTTACGTCCTGACTGCGCTGCTGTGGCTGCATTTTGTAGACGGCGCAAAACTGGCGATTACCGACTGGATTGGTGCACTGGTTGCACTGGCCGGCATGCTGATTATCATTTCTGGCTGGAAGTCTTACTGATACGCCTCGGGCATGAAAAAGGGCGTCGTTTTCGCGATGCCCTGAGTAAATTTTGTGACTTGTTTGCTTAACGATTACTCGTCGCGGTTAACGCGCAGACCGGCGAAGGACTGATTAACCGGCATCATCTCAATAGAGTTGATGTTGACGTGCGCAGGCAAAGTTGCTGCCCAGAACACGGATTCAGCGACGTCTTCAGCAGTGAGCGGATCAGTTTTATCATAGGTCTGGTTAACTTTCTGGTCGTCTCCTTTGAAGCGCACGTTAGAGAACTCAGTGCCGCCGCACAGGCCCGGCTCGATGTTGGTTACGCGCACTTTCGTACCAAACAGGTCGGTTCGCAGATTAAGACTGAACTGGCGTACAAACGCCTTGGTCGCGCCATAAACGTTACCGCCCTGATAAGGCCAGTTACCGGCGATAGAGCCGATATTGATGACGTGCCCGGTATTGCGCTCAACCAGCCCCGGCAGAACGGCGCGGGTCACATACACTAAACCTTTGGTATTGGTATCGATCATGGTTTCCCAGTCGTCCAAAGAAGCCTTGTCAGCCGTTTCAATACCCAGTGCCAGACCAGCGTTGTTCACCAGAACGTCAATTTTTTTCCATTCAGCAGGCAGTGAAGCCATCGCTTGCTCGATAGAGGCGCGATCGGTGACATCCAGCTGAGCAACATGCAGTGCGTCACCGAGTTCGGCTTTCAAATCATCCAGACGTTCTTTACGACGACCGGTGGCAATAACCTGGTGTCCGGCGCTAACGAATTTACGGGCAATAGCGGCGCCAAATCCGGCTGTAGCGCCGGTTACGAAAATGATCATCTTTGCGTTCCTTAAAATAATAAGCCCTGCGAGCAGGGAAAAGTTTAGGCCATAAAAATTGCTGGGTTTACTAATAACACATTGTTAACTAAGGCGGCTAGAGCGATCGTGCGCGAGCTTATTTGTTGTGCTTCAAATAGGGCGCAATCAGTGACAAATCGGCATCCGACAGGCGATCGGAAGCAGTCTGCGCCTGATGCCAGTAAGGATAAAGCAGCGGAGGCTGGCTGACCTGATTCAGTCGCTCAAGCTCCTCGGTGCTCAATTCCAGATGCGCCGCTTTCAGGTTATCTTCCAGCTGTTGCTCACTGCGCGCTCCGACAATCACCGAACTCACCAGCGGTTTTGAAAGCAGCCAGGCCAGTG
The DNA here is from genome assembly GCF_041200025.1 of Rouxiella sp. WC2420. NCBI lineage: Bacteria > Pseudomonadati > Pseudomonadota > Gammaproteobacteria > Enterobacterales > Yersiniaceae > Rouxiella > Rouxiella sp. WC2420. The sequence goes on from NZ_CP165628.1 coordinate 2,520,313, forward strand.
AAATCTGCGCTGCCGAAACACCTCGCGCCTCGGCGATTTCAACTAATACATCAACAATATCATAGAGTTTATCTTCATCACGCACGGGTGGTTCACCCCATTCAGCCAGATGACGAGTCCCCTCCGGCTGCGGCTGATTGCGGCGATATTTCCCTGACAGTAAACCGCCCGCCAGTGGGCTCCATACCAGCACGCCCAGCCCCTGATCGTGACTCACCGGCAGCAGCTCATACTCGGCTTCACGCGCCTGCAGGGTGTAGTGAATTTGCTGGCTAATCGGGCGCACCCAATGATTGGCTTCACTCACGCCCAGCGTTTTCATCAGATGCCAGGCCGAAAAGTTGGACAGGCCGACATAGCGCACTTTGCCACTGCTCACCAAGTCTTCCAGCGCGCGTAGCGTTTCTTCCAACGGCGTCAGGCCATCCCATTGATGTAATTGGTAAAGATCAATATGATCGCTATTCAGGCGCTTAAGGCTGGCCTCGCATGCGCGCAAAATATGATGGCGTGATGAACCGGCGTTATTCACACCTTCACCCATCGGGAACCGCGCCTTGGTCGCGATCAGCACGTCGTTTCGCTGCTTGCCCAAGGCCTCGCCAAGAATTTCTTCGGACATACCGCCCGAATAAACATCAGCAGTATCAAACAGGTTAATACCGGCGTCGCGACAGAGCGTAATCTGGCGTCGCGCATTCGCGACATCGGTCTGACCGGTTTTAGCAAATTTACCCTGACCACCGAAGGTCATGGTCCCGAGACTCAGCTTTGAAACTTTGAGTCCTGAACGGCCAAGTTGACGATATTCCATCTTGTGTCTCCTTACCTGTGATTTGCATTGATAGGTAGTTAGTAGCGGATGTTAATCTTCTAAATTTGTGGCGTTTTTTCTGTTGGCTTTGCGGATTCGACTGAGTTTGCCGCCGCTTTCTTTTTCTTCTGGCGGATCTCGTCGCCGTCGGTGATGCTCAGGGTCATACTATCGAACATGCCAAAAATAGCGATGCAGCCGACAATAATAAATGCCAGTCGGAAACTGCCCAGCGAGATGCCGTTGCTGCTTAGCGGTGCAAAATGTTCGGCAACACGCAGCGCCAGCGCGCCAATGGCAATACCGAGTCCGGAAGAGAGCTGCTGGGCGGTGTTAAATAATGTGTTGGCGCCCCCCATCATCGGACTCGGCACCTGTGAAAACGCCAGAGTATTCACGGCGGTAAACTGCATCGAGCGCGTCATACCGCTGACAAACAGCAATATAAAGGTTAACGGCGTCGGCACGGCCGGAGTGAGAAAGGCACAGGCAAAAATAGTCAGTGCATTCAGAAAGCCGTTAACCACCAGAATGGATCGAAACGGAAAACGGAATAAAATTGCCGAGGTAAAAGGTTTCATCGCCAGATTACCGGCAAACACCGATAGCACAAGCAAACCGGCATCAAAGGCGTTCATGCCGTAGCCAAGCTGGAACAGCAGCGGCAGTAAAAAGGGTAACGCACCGATTGCGATACGAAACAGCGACCCGCCAATAACCGTGACATTGTAACTTTTTATCTTCATTGCAATCATTGGCAGCAGGGGATGAGGCGTTTTTAACGAATGAGTCACTGCCAACGCGCCGACCAATAAACTGCCGATCACACACAGTGTCGGCTGCCACAAAGAGGCTCCCCCTTTATTAAACCAGTCTAGACCAAACATCAGCCCCAGACAGGCGACCCCGGTCAGCACAAATCCTAAAATGTCGAAAGGCACGCCCTTTGGACCTGTTTCGTTGGGAATAAGCTTTATACTCAGCAACAGCGCAATCACTCCCAATGGGACATTCAGGATGAAAATCCAGTGCCACGAGGCATAGGTCGTAATGAAACCGCCGAGCGGAGGTCCGAGTATCGGGGCAACCAGCGCGGGCCAGGTAATGGTTGCAATGGCTTTTATCAGATCGGCCTTGGCGGTATTACGTAGCACCACCAGCCTGCCAACGGGGACCATTAATGCACCAGCAAACCCTTGCAGCATGCGGGCTGCGGTAAATGAAGGCAAGCTGACACTCATTGCGCACAGGATTGACGCCAGGGTAAACAGCACAATAGCGGAAGAGAAAATAGTTCGCGTGCCGAAGCGGTTGGCTATCCAGCCACTGGCCGGGATAAACACCGTTAAAGTCAAAATATAGGCAGAAACGCCAATGTTGAGGTCGATAGGGTGAACCCCAAACGCTTGCGCCATTTTTGGCAAAGCAGTGACGATAACCGTGGCATCGAGATTTTCCATAAACATCGCGCCAGCCACCAGCAGTGGGAGCGCAGAACCTGATGGAAGTGTAAGTTTTTTCATTGGCATAGTGCCTGAATATAAAGGAAGTTCCTTGTGCTGAACATCAATAAGTCCCTGAATAAAAGCAATAAATTAGCTTAGTTTATGCCTGTTTTTGCAAAGCGGAAAGTGCCGTAAAGTGCAGGCATATAGATTAGCAAGCTCATATTTGGCCTGGCAATTAACAGCCAGTCTGCCTCTGAGCATAGCCGATTCGGGTGGGCGATCAACTGCAAAATTGTGTGTAAATTTTGTTACCTAATTGCGCCATTAAAGTTAAGGCAGATATTGGGAGTTCACAACGCCAGCCCGATCAATCGATCAATTAATTAATCAATTTTTTAGCCAGCGGGCCATAGGTTTGGCTCATTAATTTGTATACCGAAGGAAAAAATAACCTTTATTTGCTTGTCGGTAGCCAAAAGATGAAATCCAAAATTGAGTCGTTGCAGGTGCTGCGTGCTTTTGCCGCTGTCTTTGTGGTGGTAAACCATTTGTGGGGAGAATACGACACAACAATTACCCAGAGTTTAGGGCTTAATATTATAGGTAATTTCGGCGTAGATGCCTTCTTTATTCTTAGCGGGTTTATCATGTGTTATAAAACACGTGAAGATTCACGGCTGGGATTGAGCACGGGGATTGATTTTCTAAAAAAGAGAATTGAAAGGATCTATCCAATTTTTTTAATCATATTAATTCCTTTTATGCTGCTTTATCTTAAGCAAACGCACCCTGCAAGAATTTATGAAATTATAGGCAACATTTTCCTGCTACCGTCTTTTACCAGTAATCCAAGCTATCATATGCTTATTGGACCTTCGTGGTCGCTGGTTTACGAAATGTTTTTTTATATTATCTATGCGGTTGTCATGATGCTGGTAAGAAATAAAAAACAGCTAGTCATTTTTTCTGTAGGATTCTTGGTATTGATGGTCGTCACCATAGACGGCTTCTCGCTGCAAGGCCCGGAATTAGGGGCGTCGAACTTCTCCTACATGATAGGCGATCCGCTGATGATCAACTTTGCAATGGGCTGTCTTTATGCCCAATGCTTCAATAAACTGCATCAGGTTAAAATATCAATACCATTAGCCACTATTATGATTCTGGCCTTTTTCATACTTGGGATGTGGTTAAATGAGAAGGGAATCGCCCGATTTGTCTCTTTTGGACTTCCGGCGATGGCAATAGTGATTATATTTAGTCTTATGGATGCATCAGGCTCTCGGTCTTACCGTTTGCTGGTTTATTTAGGCAATGCTTCGTACAGCATTTATATTACGCATTTCTTCACTCAAGTTTGCGCGCTGATTTTATTCTCCCATATGAATATCAATCATGATTTATATGGCATTATATTTTCAATGGTTTCAGTGATTGCCGCCTGTATATTCTATTCATTGATTGAGAAAAGGATTATTTTGGCCTTTCAAAAAAGGTCATTGCATCAGCGAGTGCCCAAGGATGTGATTCAATAAAATGCCGCTCAGGCAATACCCGGCAGAGTATTGCCTGTTGTTAAGTATAATAACCAATCCAACACATTTATTAATCTATTAACTGTCGCTTTCTGCTAATCGCTGCCCGCTTTGAGCATCAAACAGATGAATACCTTCACTGCGTGCCTGGAGATAAACTGGCGTATCGACGTGTGCACTCACGCGGCCTGCGCACTGTACGTGCAGCGGGAATCCACACCAGTCAATATGCATCAGACTGCTTTCACCGGTCACCTCCAGCAGGCGCAACGTTGCGGCGGGCTGCGTGCCGGGGTCAGTTAGCGAAATATCGTGCGGTCGCAAACCCAGGGTTACAGGTTTTCCGGCGCAATTTTGCGCGCCTGGATGCCATTTTTTCGGCAACGGAAACCACAGCTCATCACACTGTACGCCTGGCAGGCCCGCTCTCTCACTGAACACACCGTTAAAGAGATTCATCGGCGGTGAGCCAATAAAACGCGCCACAAAAGTGTTGGCCGGCCGGTCATAAATCTCCAGCGGATCGCCTTGCTGCACGATAAACCCGTCTTTCATTACCACAATACAGTCCGCTAGCGTCATCGCTTCAATCTGGTCGTGAGTAACGTACACCGTGGTGGTTCGAAACTGCTGGTGTACCGACTTTATCTCGGCGCGAAGCTCCATACGCAACTGGGCGTCAAGGTTAGACAGCGGTTCATCAAACAGAAAAACTTTCGGACTGCGCACCAGCGCACGGCCCATGGCAACGCGCTGACGTTGGCCGCCGGACAGGTCTTTCGGCAAACGTTTCAGCAGGTGATCAATACCCAGCACTTTGGCGGCCTGCAATACTTTGCTTTGCTGCTCTGCTTTCGGAACACGTTTTACCTGCATGTGAAAGGCCATATTTTCGGCCACTGTAAGGTGCGGATAAAGCGCATAGCTTTGAAATACCATGGCAATATCGCGATCGGCCGGATCGTGATTGTTGATTTGTTTCTGGTCGAGCAGAATTTCTCCCTCCGACACCGACTCAAGACCGGCCAACAGGCGAAGCAAGGTGGATTTACCGCAGCCGGAAGGGCCAACGAGTACGGTAAAACTGCCGTCCTGAATAGTCAGGTCCAGAGGTTTGAGCACCTGCTGTTTGCCATAGCTTTTGGCCACTTTTACCAATTCAACGCGTGCCATTTATTGAGTCTCCTGATTATTTGCCAACGTAGGATCGGCGACAAGGGCTTGCCAGGTAGGATATACCCGCGGCGAACTGCCAATGGCGGCGCTGGCGACGCGAACTCCCCAACGCAGCGCAGTTTGCTCGTCTTGCCCATAGAGCAGCGCCGATAAATATCCGGCGTTAAAACTGTCACCGGCCCCGATGGTATCGACCACCTCGATGTCCTGTGCTGCAATATGTCGATGCTGGGACGTGCTCCAGCAGTGAGCGCCGTTAGGCCCGCATTTCACGATGCAGCGCCCCTCTACAGGCATCAAAGCCAATAAAGTTTGCGCTGCAGCCTGTAAATCTTCGCCGTCGCCGAGACCCTGAGTTTCGACCTCGTTCAGCAGCAAAGCATCACAGTATTGCAGCCACTGGGGGATCTTTTCGCGCAACTCGAGACTCCAACCCTGAGGTGGCCAGCCGCTGTCAACCGCAACCTGATACCCGCGATGTTTCAACGTTTGCAGCAGCGCGGGATAATCGGCATACAGCGCGGTACACAGGAAAGTACCGCACAGCAATACCCAGTCACCGGGCGTTGCCAGCTCCGGCAATTGGTTCAGTACATCAGCCATTGTCAGGCGAACAATATGTCCCTGATTGCTGAAAAAGGTGCGCTCGTGGTCAGGATGCGTCACGCCAAAAGTCAGCGAGGTTTCGCAGGCATACTGCGGCCAGTGCGCCGCGCTACCCGTAAATAGCCCGGCGAGCCAGGGAGTGAACTGATCGTTGCCCTGATTTGCCACCAGTCGATAAGGCGTACCGAGGGCCTGCAACGCCAGCGCGCAATTGCCCGCCGAGCCGCCAGGGCGCAGCGAACTGGTTTCGAGCATGGCCTCGGTGCCTTTCTCTGGCCACTGGTCAAGGGTGCTCATAATTAAATCCACGTTCAGGTTTCCCACCACGTAAAGTCGGGCCTGAGTTTCAGGTTTTTTCATTTTATTTGCTATTCCTGTACGGATGATCTTAGCCTTTGCTTCCTCCGCTGGTTAAACCACTCACCAGCGTTTTCTGAAGCCACAGAGCAATAAAGAGCGGCGGGACGGCGGCCAGGATCCCCACGGCGGCAATCAACCCGTCGTCGGTGGCGCGACCTGCGGTAAATCCGGCGATGGTCACCGGCAAGGTTTGGGCATCAATATTGTTGGTAAACAACAAGGCATAAAAAAACTCGTCCCACGCCAGCAGCCAGCCAAACATCGCCGATGCACCCAGCGCCGGTTTGGCCAGCGGCAGAGTAATGCGCAATAACACCTGCCAGTAACGCAATCCATCAAGTCGCGCAGCTTGCTCGATATCCAGCGGCAGGGCATCGAATTGATTTTTTAGCATCCAGGTCAGGAATGGCAGGATCATCGAACAGTAGACCAGGATTAGCCCTAGATGGGTGTTAAGCAGGCTGACTTGCTCGAGGATAAAATACAGCGGCAGTACGAACGCGACCGGCGGCACCATGTAAATTGCCAGACTGCCATACAGCCATCCTTCACGGCCTGGGTAGCGCGAGAAGCTGTAAGCCGCCGGAATTGCCAGCAATAGCGAGATAATCGTCGCACCGCAGGCCACCAAAAGGCTGTTCGCCAGCGCGTGCAAGAACAGCGCGCCCGGCTGCCCGGGCTGTAAAGTCAGCAGACTGGCATAGCGGCTAAAGTCCCAGTGCCGTGGCAACCAGCGCAGCGGAATTTGCGCCAGATCGCCAGCCGAACTGACGCTCATCAAAAACAGCCACAGCATGGGTGCCAAAATTGATACCGCAACCAGCAGCGCGGCAAAATAGCGTAATAGCAGTCGAATTCGCTGTTTCATTCGCTGACTCCCTGTTTGCGCTGACGCAGCAACAGCAGCATATAAATGCCAATCAGCAGCGCGCAGATTATGGTCATCAACACCGCGTAGGCTGCGCCGCTGCCGGCACGCAGGTAACTAAAGGATTCTTGATAGACAAAAAAGCTCACGGTTTTGGTGCTGTCCAGCGGGCCACCGCGGGTCATCACGTAGATGATATCAAACACCTTGAAGGCATCGATGGTGCGAAGAATAAGCGCCACCGCCAGGGGTGCGGCTATGGCCGGAAAGGTAATCGCGCGAAAACGTCGCCATGCCGAAGCGCCATCCAGACGCGCCGCCTCGAACAAATCTTCCGGAATGGTTTGTAACGCCGCCAGCGTCAGCAAGGTCACCAGTGGATAATTTTTCCAGATATCGGCGAACATCACCGCGTTAATAGCCGAATCGGGCGAGCCGAGCCAGCTGCGATAGTGGTCGATCAGGCCAATTTGGGTGAGCAGGGCGTTGATGCTGCCATAATCAGGATTAAAATTCAGACGCCACATCGTAGCATTCACAATGGTCGGCAGCGCCCAGGGCAGGATCACCAGCACGCGTAACACGGTGCGCCCCCAGAATTGCTGGTTAAGCAACAGGGCGACCAGCACGCCGATAATTCCCTCGCTGATCACCGACACAAAGGTGAAATATAAAGTTCGCCACAGCGCGGCGCGAAAATCAGGATCGGTGAGGGCGTAGAGAAAATTATCTGCTCCGACCCACGCTGGCGCGGTACCGTCGCCAATCAAGCCGGCATCGGTAAAGCTGAGCCAAAAAGTGCGTACCAATGGCCAGGCGGTCAGAACAAACATCATCACCAGTATGGGTGCCAGCAGCACCCATGCCTGACGACGCTCACGTTGCGGCAAACTGAGCATAGTCATTCCTTAACGTAAACGATCGGCGCTTTGGGTTGCAGCAGCCATCGCATCTTTGGCTGAAGCTTTACCCTGTAAAACGCTCTGCACGTTTTGCTGCAAAATAGTGGAAAGCTGCGAATATGAAGGCGTTACCGGACGTGACAGCATCACGTTTAATGATGTTTTCGCCGCAGCGATCAGCGCTTCCTGGCCTTTTTGCACTGCCGGATCGTCGTAAGATGACTTCCAGATTGGCAGGCTCAGTTTGGCGTATTTATCCTGAACCGGCTGTGAAGTTATGTAAGTAATGTATTCCCACGCCTGGTCTGGATGAGCGCTGGCCTTGGCGATACCAAGCCCCATCGAGCCGTTAACGCCAGAAGCCTGACCTGCAACATCACCCGGAGCCGGCACTACGCCCACGTCGCCAGCCACTTTGCTCTGCTTGGGATCGTTGGCCATGTTGTACATGTAGGTCCAGTTAAGAGCAAAAGCCGCGTCGCCGTTGGAGAATGACTTACGCACGTCTTCTTCGAGGTATTCACGGGAATTTGGGTTGGTCAGGCCTTTATCCAGCGTGTCTTTCATATAATCCATGGCTTTCATCGCCCCAGGATTAGTGAAATTAAGCTTGCCGCCCTGATAAAAATCCCCTTTGAAAGCCGAAACCAGCGTGGTGTAGTCACAAATTAGCGCCTCTGACTGCGACCAACTCCACACCAGCGGATATTTAACAATGTTCTTCTGTTTGAGGATCTCAGCCTGTTTCTCAAGCTCCTGCCAGGTCGTTGGCGGGGCGGTGATCCCGGCTTTGGCTAGCATTGCTTTGTTGTAATACAGGTATTTGGTATCGAGGATCCACGGCATACCCCAACGTTTGTCTTTATAAGTCACGGTTGAAATTGCGCCGTTGAATATTTTGCCTGCTTCGTCGCTGCTGATACGTGAGGTTACGTCTTGCAGTAAGCCAAACTTGGTAAATTCGGCGGGCCAGATGGCGTCGAACAGCACCACGTCATAGCCTTTGTCACCGGCACCGCGCGCCGCAACAATCTTGTCATGCAAAGCTTCGTAGGGCACAAACTCGAGATTCACTTTGATATCTGGATGCGCCTTGGTGAAGTCGGCAGTCATGGCGCGGATATCACTTTCACTGTATGCGGCCTGAGTCATAAACAGCGCGCTCAGCGTGGTTTCGGCCAGGGCATTGGCGGAATAGCCAAAGGCGAGGGCAGACAACACACATAAGGTGGTAGCGGGGCGTAATCTTTTGCTCATCATCTTTCTCCGGTAAAGGCTCGGTAGTGATTAAGTGATTAAGTGATTAAGTGATTAAATCAATTTGATTGCTTTAATAGCGGATAAAAAAATAGTCCGCTATCTCCTCGAGCGTCCCTGCGCTGCCTGCTTTACAAATTCTGGGTCAATCGGGTAGAGCTGCATAGTTAACATGCTTTTAACATCAAGTGTTGTGATACAAGCGCCATTAATAAAATCAATTTGATTGCTTTAATTGCCGGCAGCATACTGCATTAACGATTTTCCTTGGTGCATAGGCAGTTATGACAACTTCTGGAACTAATCTCGAACATGCGCGAGCGCACAATCGTCGGGTGGTGATTGAAGCTATTCGTCTAAACGGTGAACTGACTCGAGCAGAATTGGCGCGCATGACCTCGCTGACTCCGCAAACCGTTTCCAACATTGCCACCGAGCTGGAACAGGCCGGGATACTGTCATCCCATCTGCCGCGCCGAGTCGGGGGAAGAGGCCAGCCCGCCACTCCGTTGACCCTCAATCCAGACAGCGCTTATTCGATTGGCATTCATCTCGATCATCAGTCGCTGTTGGTGGTGTTGGTCGATTTAACCGGCAGGGTGCGCTTTCGTCGATTAGTTAAAGTTCAAAAACCGCAGCCCGAGCCGACCTTCCAATGCATTGAGCAGATATTGCAAGAAATGCGCCAAGAATTGGGGGGCGAAAATAATAAAATCGATTGGCGCAAGATGCTGGGGATTGGCATTGTGATGCCGGGTCCGTTTGGTGTTGAAGGCATTTCCTCTCTAGGGCCAACCACTTTGCACGGCTGGGACAATATCGACGTCGAAAGCCATTTGGGCGCCATGACCGGCTGGCCAGTAACGTTGGAAAATGACGCGACCGTGGCAGCCATCGGCGAGCGTTTTCACGGCGTCGCCAAGCAGCTTAACTCATTTGTTTATCTTTATATTGGCACCGGGTTAGGCGCGGGTATATTTACCGATGGGCGAATTTACACCGGCCATGCACACAACGCGGGCGAAGTGGGGCATATGGTGGTGCAACCCGGCGGACGAGCCTGTTACTGCGGTAATAATGGCTGCCTCGAACGATATCTGTCTTTGCAGGCGGCTTATGAAGGCTGCGGATTAGACCCGATTTCAGCGGTGCCGGAAGACCTGTTGATGGTAGACGAAGCCCTGTTCGATCAATGGCTTGAGACCGCTATCGAACCGGCTTGTCAGGCGATCAATATTATTGAATGCGTCTTTGATGCCCAGTGCGTGATTATTGGCGGCATGATGCCGCAACAGCTGGTTGAAAGGCTGATGAAAAAACTCAAACCGCTGTATCGCTCGGTGCGCAGCCGTTACCCCGACAGCATGCGCCTGCGACTTGGCATGACCGGCGCGGACACCGCGGCACTCGGCGCGGCTGCTTTACCCATCTTCGACGAATTTAACCCACAGTATGAAGTGTTGCTAAAATAGACGTCAAAAAAAATCCTTCCGGTTTGACCGATTGGTCAAACTAATGGCACAAGCCTTGCTTATACTCTTAAGATTATAAAACTTCCTATTAATAACCCCAGTGTTGCAAACGCTGGGTATTGCCATTAAACAGGTAAATTTATGAACCAGAGTATTACGCGCGCCATTCGAGGAAACTTCTTCGATATCACTGGGATTGCCCAGGCTCCAGCCGAAATTGAGTCCATGGCTCGTTATATTGAAGATGGCATGATGTTTCTGAGCGACGGTAAAATCAGCTGGCTCGGCAGCCGAGAAGAAGGGGAACAGCGCCTGCTGGACACCCCATACCCCGTGCCATTGGATGATTACAGCGACAGGCTTATCGTGCCCGGATTCATCGATACCCATATCCATTACCCGCAAACCGAGATGATCGGTGCCTATGGCGAACAGCTGCTGGAGTGGTTGAACAACTATACTTTCCCGACAGAAGCGCAATACCATGACATTGAATATGCTCAGAAAATGTCGAAATTCTTTATCGATCAACTGCTGAATAACGGCACCACTACCGCACTGGTGTTTGGTACCGTTCACCCACAGTCGGTCGATGCGCTGTTTACCGTCGCCGCAGCGCTGAACATGCGCCTGATTGCCGGCAAAGTCATGATGGATAAACACGCGCCCGAGGCACTGCTCGAAACACCTGAAGACAGCGAGCGCGACACTCGGACCCTGATTAAACGCTGGCATAACCATAAACGCCTGAGCTACGCCCTGACCCCGCGCTTTGTGCCGACTTCATCCGCCGAGCTGCTAGATAAGGTCAAACTTATAAAAGATGATTATCCAGATATTTATCTGCAAACTCATCTCAGCGAAAATCTTGATGAAATTTCGTGGGTTAAGTCTCTGTATCCGGCCCATGAACGCTATCTGGATGTTTATCATCATCACGGTTTAACCGGCTCGCGCTGTGTGTTCGCCCATTGTTTGCATCTGGAAGACGAAGAGTGGGACTGTCTCGGCGAGACTGATTCGAGCATTGCATTTTGCCCGACGTCCAATCTGTTTTTAGGCAGCGGATTATTTAATCTCAAGGCTTCGTGGGAGAAGAAAGTGCGGCTCGGCATGGGGACTGACGTTGGTGCAGGGACTACCTTTAATATGCTGCAAACGCTGGGTGAAGCTTATAAGGTCGGGCAGCTACAACGTTATCGATTGTCGGCGTTTGAAGCCTTTTATCATGCAACGCTGGGCGGCGCGCGCGCGCTGCATCTTGATGACAAGATTGGTAATTTCGACAGCGGTAAAGAGGCGGATATGGTGGTGCTCGACCCTGGAGCCACGGCGTTGCAGCAGTTGCGCAGCAGTAATAGTAAAACGTTGGCTGAAAAGTTGTTTGTTTTGATGACATTGGGTGATGACCGCAACATTTATCGCACTTTGGTGGATGGAAAAGTGGTTTATCAGCGTACTCATTAAAAACTACTGTATAAATATCAGGGGGTGCTGAAAAGGGCATCCTCTGCGAAGATTTGATCAGTATTTAACCTCTGGCTTAATCACCGTCTCGCGCCATAACAGGGCAAAAACTCGGGAAAGATGCACCAATGATGAACAGTGAAACCAGCAATAGTCGTGTTCGCCTCGCTCGCGAACGTACCATGGAAAGTATCCATGCTGCGGCAATCGCCGAATTCAGTGAAAAGGGTTTACAAGGCGCCACCACGCAAGCGATTGCGCAGCGAGCAGGGATGAAAAAAACCCAGCTGCATTATTATATCGCCGGTAAAGAAGAGCTATATGAAGAGCTGCTGCAAAAGGTACTTCGCGTTTGGGCCGAGATTATTCAGTTCGACGATAGCCTGGTTGAACCCGAAGCGGTGCTGAGTCGCTATATCAGAAACAAGCTGAATTTCTCCTTTGAACAGCCGGAATTGTCGCGCATTTTTACCAGCGAAGTGTTGAGCGGCGGCCATTACCTGAACAAGTATTGGCCAGGGGCAATCGACAAGATTATCTGCAAAGAAAATCTTATCAATCAGTGGATTGCCGATAAGTTAATCCGCCCGCTTGATGCCCGTTTGTTTATCATGAATATCTGGGCCGTGACGCAGTATTACGCCGATTTTGCGGTACAGGTGAACCATATGTATCGGGATATCAGCAGCAGTCAGCAAAATCGCGAACACATCATTGATGAAGTCACCACCCTTATCCTGCGCGGTTGCGCCGTTTAGGTTTTCTTTCGAGTAAACAGTTGGGTAACCTGGCTTGCCCAACCCCTCGCATTTTCGGTCTATCCTTAAACTATCTTGGTATTTCAGCAGCGCGAATAAACCCCATCAATAGATACCCTTAACAATATTGTTGGCATCAATATTGCTTGGTTTTATCTATAAATTTGACCAGTTGTACAAATCGATTGGTTTGTTGGCAGCGATAATCAGAACAGGGTACGACCATGATCCAGTTTTTGTTGAATGACCGTTTGCAGCAGGAGACAACCTTGCCGCCAGACACCACGGTTTTACAGTATTTACGGCGCGATGCAGGACGGTGCGGAACCAAAGAGGGTTGCGCGTCGGGTGACTGTGGCGCCTGTACGGTGGTAATTGCTGAACCGCAGGGTGAGACGCTGCGTTACACGCCGATCAACGCCTGCCTGACATTTATGTCGGCCTTGCAGGGTAAGCAACTGATTACCGTAGAAGATCTGAAACACCGGGGTGAGCTGCACAGTGTGCAGCAGGCGATGGTAGACAACCACGCCTCGCAGTGCGGCTTTTGTACCCCTGGCTTTGTCATGTCGATGTTTGCGCTGCAAAAGAGTGCGCAAAAAAAAATGCAATCTGCCGCATTGGCGAGCCGTGGCGCACAGCGCGAAGAAATATTGCAGGCGCTGTCGGGTAACCTTTGCCGCTGCACCGGCTATCGGCCTATTGTCGATGCGGCACATTCCGCTTGTGAATTGCAGGCTGAAGATCAGTTCGATCGCGGCGAAAAAGTGACCCTGCAACGTCTCAGGGCGATCGCGCCGATTGCCGGTCAGGTTACTCGTGAGCAGGATGATGTCAGCCTGCTGCCGTCATCAATTGATGAGCTGGCGGCGGCTTATCTGGCGAATCCACAGGCTAGACTGGTTGCCGGTGGCACCGATTTGGCGTTGGAAGTGACGCAGCGACATCAGCGTTTAACCCAGCTTATCGCCCTAAGCCACATCCCCGAACTTCAGGCGATTAGCGTGACCCCGGACAGCCTGCTGATTGGCGCAGCAGCGACGCTGAGCAGCTGTTTGCCGCTATTGGAGCACGAATTTCCGGATTTTGGCGCGCTGCTTGAGCGTTTTGCCTCACAGCAAATTCGTAATCAGGGCACCTTTGGCGGAAATATCGCCAACGCTTCACCGATTGGCGACGGCGGACCGGTGCTGTTGGCGCTGGGTGCTTCTCTGGTTTTGCGCCGTGGAAAAGAGCAGCGAACATTGCCGCTGGAACAGTTTTATCTGGGCTATAAGCAAACTGCTTTGCAGGCCGGTGAGTTCATCGAGCAGATTATTATCCCTCGCGTGGCGGCGGATTCGAGCAGAACACTCAAAGTCTACAAAGTTTCCAAACGCCTCGACGATGACATTTCGGCAGTGTGCGGCGCGTTCCACATTGAAGTGCGGGAGGGCATCGTGATCCACGCCTCGATTGCCTATGGCGGCATGGCGGCGATTGCCAAACGCGCCTCACACTGTGAGCAGCAACTGGTTGGCCAGGTTTGGCAAAGCACTACCGTTGAGCGGGCCTGTCAGGCATTAGCCGTCGATTATCAGCCTATTAGCGATTTTCGCGCCAGTCAGGAGTACCGCATGCAGGTGGCAAAAAACCTGCTGCGCCGCTGCCTGATCGAAACGACCTCTTCTGAAACTTTGATGCGGGTGACGCAATATGTCTAAATCATCACCTATCCCAACTCAGGAAACTCTGGCCGAGCTGTTCCGCGCCGGTCTGGCCAGCGGCACCGGCAAGAGCATGAAACACGAAAGCGCCGACAAACACGTCAGCGGCGAGGCAATTTACATTGACGACCGGCTGGAGTTCCCCAACCAGCTGCATCTCGTTCCGCGTCTGAGTGACGTCGCGCATGCCGAAATTCTGCGTATTGACATCGAACCTTGTTACGCCATTCCCGGCGTGGTTAAAGTCATCACTGCCGCCGATGTGCCCGGCGAGCTGGATATTGCGCCTTTGACCGAGGGTGACCCTTTACTGGCTAAAGATCGGATTGAATATTACGGGCAAATCCTGCTGGCCGTGGCGGCCACCTCACAGGAAGCGGCACGTCAGGCGGCGGCAGCGGCAATTATTGAATATCGTGAACTCGAAGCCGTATTAAGTGTTAAGCAGGCTCTGGCGGAGCAGCATTGGGTTGAAGAACCGCACGTTCACAAGCGCGGAGATTCAGCTACGGCGCTGCTCAACGCCGAGCATCGGTTGCAGGGCGAACTGGAAATCGGCGGTCAGGAACACTTTTATCTCGAGACGCAAATTGCCACCGTAATGCCTGGTGAAGACGGGGCGATGCTGGTCTATAGCTCGACGCAACACCCGACCGAGGTGCAGAAACTGGTCGCTTCGGTGCTTGGCCTGCCGATGCATAAAGTGGTGGTGGATATGCGTCGCATGGGAGGCGGTTTTGGCGGCAAAGAAACTCAGGCAGCGGGCACGGCTTGTCTGGCGGCGCTGGCGGCGCATCTCACTGGGCGACCGGTTAAAATGCGCCTGTCACGGCAGGATGACATGATGATCACCGGCAAACGCCATCCGTTTTATGTCAGCTATGACGTTGGATATAATCATCAAGGATTGATTCAAGGCATCGAAATCAAACTGGCGGGCAACTGCGGTTATTCACTGGATTTGTCCGGATCGATTATCGACCGTGCCATGTTTCACGCCGACAACGCCTATTATCTCGGCGACGCGACCATCACCGGCTATCGCTGCAAAACCAATATTGCCTCGAACACCGCCTATCGCGGTTTTGGCGGACCGCAAGGCATGGTGGCAATCGAGCATATTGTCGATCACATTGCCCGTGAACGAGGTCTTGACCCGCTGACGGTGCGCAAACTGAACTATTACGGCACCCACGATCGTAACGTCACTCATTATTATCAGACCGTCGAGCAAAATCTGTTGCAGGAGATGACCGCCGATCTCGAACAAAGCGCCGACTATGCCGCCCGCCGTGAAGCGATTCGAGAATTTAACGCCCGCAGCCCGTATCTGAAGAAAGGGCTGGCACTCACGCCGGTGAAATTTGGCATCTCGTTTACTGCCAGTTTCCTCAATCAGGCCGGAGCGCTGGTGCTGGTGTATACCGACGGCAGTATTCAGCTCAATCACGGCGGCACTGAAATGGGTCAGGGTCTTAACACTAAAGTCGCGCAGGTGGTGGCCGAAGTCTTTCAGGTTCCGCTGTCGCAGATTCAAATCACCGCCACCGATACCGGTAAAGTGCCGAATACTTCCCCGACAGCGGCTTCTTCCGGGGCAGATCTCAACGGTAAGGCCGCGCAAAATGCAGCGGAAATTATTAAAGGCCGCCTGACTGAAATGCTGATGCGCAACTATCAGGCGCAAGAGCAGGAAATCGCCTTTAGTAATGGCCAAGTCAGGGTTAAAGAGCAGTATTTCACTTTCCAGCAGGTGGTACAGGAAGCCTGGCTGAATCAGGTTTCGCTGTCGAGCACAGGCTTTTATAAAACGCCGAAGATTTTCTACGATCGCAGCAAGGCGGCCGGGCATCCGTTCTATTACTTTTCTTATGGCGCGGCCTGTTCGGAAGTGTTGATCGATACCCTAACCGGTGAATACAAGCTGTTGCGTGCCGATATTCTGCATGACGTGGGTGATTCGTTGAATCCGGCCATTGATATTGGGCAGGTCGAGGGCGGATTTGTGCAGGGTATGGGCTGGCTTACCTGTGAAGAATTGGTATGGAGCGGCAAAGGGCGGCTGGAAACCAGCGGCCCGGCCAGCTATAAAATCCCGGCTATTGCCGACGTGCCACAGGATTTGCGAGTTAAACTGGTGGAAAATCGCAAAAATCCCGAGGATACCGTTTTCCATTCCAAAGCCGTGGGCGAACCGCCGTTTATGCTGGGGATCTCGGTCTGGTGCGCGCTGAAAGACGCTATTGCCAGCGTGGCAGATTATCGGCTGCATCCGCAGCTTGATGCGCCAGCGACTCCAGAACGCGTGCTGCGCGGCGTAACCCTGCTGCAAGATCAGATGGCGCTTTCCAGTGACGTTGTCACTCAAGGGTCACTGATTTCAGCTACCCAAACCACGGCTTCAACCGCCAATCGCTGATTCTGGAGGCCTTATGCGCACCGATGATTGGATAACCCAGCTCAGTCAGTTGCAACAGCGTAAAGAATCCTGCGTGATGCTGACGCTGATCGAACATCATGGCTCAACGCCGCGTAACAGCGGCTGTAAGATGTTGGTGACTGCCGATAATCAGTATTTTACTCTTGGTGGCGGCAATCTGGAGTTTCAGGCCACGGCGATCGCACGGGAAATGATCCAGCAAGGCGCGCAGGAAAGTCGTCTTGAGCGTTTTAATCTCGGAGCCAGACTGGGGCAGTGCTGCGGTGGCGTGGCGACGGTATTGCTGGAGCCGCTTTGCCAGCAGCAGCCTCACGTGGTGGTTTACGGCGCGGGGCACGTCGGACGCGCTCTGGTGGCTATTTTGTCAACCTTGCCGTGCCGCATTAGCTGGGTAGATTCGCGTGCCAGTGAGTTTCCAGCCACCGTTAGCCCGGAAATAAACTGCCTGGTCGATGAAGATCCAGAAGAGACGGTGCAGCAAATGCCTGCCAACAGTTATTTTATCGTGCTGACTCACGACCATCAGCTGGATCTGGCGTTGAGCGAAAAAATCCTTAAACGCAATGATTTCAGCTATTTTGGCCTGATTGGCTCCGAGACCAAACGCAAACGCTTTGACTATCGGCTTGCTGGCAAGGGAATAAGTGAAGAAAGTCTGGCACGGATGCGCTGCCCGGTAGGATTACCCGATGTCAAAGGTAAACTTCCGGCAGAAATAGCGGTGGCTATCGCCGGAGAGTTTATTGCTGCCTATTCCACGGCGGGTGAAGGCCGCTAGAAAGAGTCAGGCGATGAGCCATTATCGCCTGACCTGCCGCAACGCCCCGAGTTGACGGCATAAACCGCTTAGTTCGCATTGCCAATCTTCAGGATTGCGCGTCCGGTCACTCCGCCATGCTGTTGCTCAATCGCTTCGGCGGCCTGAGCGAACTCGTAAACTTTACCGATTTTCAGCATGAGCAAGCCGTCGGCAAGCTGCTGCACCAGTGTTTCCAGCAGCGCGTTGTCAGGATGCATTTGCAGGAATACTGGCTCAGAAGCCGTGCTGATCAACGCAGCAATATCGGGTCTGACCGCACTGACCACGCGCGCAAGCGGTTTTAGCATCGGGCTCAGATTTTCATAACCCGCACCGGCCAAATCAAGCAATAAATCAACGTTTTTAATAGACGCAAATTCTTGCGGATGATGATAATCGATAACCTTATTGGCTCCGAGATGGCTTAAATAGTCGTGATTTTTGGCCGAGGCGGTGGCAATGATTTCGGCACCGGCCTGATGCGCCAACTGTACCGCTAGAGCCCCAACGCCGCCCGCCGCACCGTGGATAAGCACCCGCTGGCCTGCTTTAAGTTGCCCTTGTTCGAATAATCCCTGCCAGGCGGTGGTCCCGCTTACTGGCAACGCGCTGGCTGTTTCGTCAGTGACTCCGGCTGGCACTCGAACCAACTGGGCTGATTCGACAAGAATAAACTGTGCAAAAGCGCCATGGTTTCCAGTCAAACCCATTACGCGGTCGCCTATTTGAAACGTGGTTGATCCGGCAGGAACTGAATCAACAACGCCCATAAACTCGCTACCCGAGGTGACGGGGAATTTCAGCGGGAAGAATTCACTTAAAAATCCGCTGCGAACCTTCATATCAACCGGATTAACCCCCGCACTGATAACTCGGACCACCACTTGAGAACCTGTGGCCTCCGGGATGGCGACATCTTCAATTTTAACCACCTGCTGATTACCGTATTGATGGAAACGCACTGCCTGATTGGAAATAGTCATTTTTTGTTCTCCCGTTAAGTTGAAAGCTACGATAATGGTTTTAAAAATGGTTTGATAGATGGCAAGATTGGCACATGTCGTTCCAAAAATGGACCACTTTATGGATCTCAACGGATTAAAAAGCTTTATTGCCGTCGCGGCGGCGGGCGGATTTGGTGCTGCCAGCCGCCAGACCGGGATGGCTAAATCCAGTCTTTCGCGTCATGTCAGTCAGCTTGAAGACCAGCTCGATGTACGATTGCTGGAACGCACGCAAACCGGCTTTCGGCTAACTGAAGAGGGCAGTTTTATGCTGGAAAAAGCCCAGCCGTTGCTCGATGAACTGAATGACTTGGCCGAGGCGCTGGGCACTCGTCGGCAAAAACCTTCCGGCAAACTTAGAATCAGCGTGCCGACCCTGATGGTGACCTCGTCTTTTGGCGCAGTGGCGGCCCGCTACGCCCGCCTTTATCCCGACGTACAGCTTGAGGTGGTGGCAGAAGACCGGCGAGTTGACCCGATCCGCGAAGGTTACGACGCCGTGCTGCGCGCGCAGCCCGCCAATGATGAAGAGTTGATGGGTAAGAAAGTATTCAGCGACCGCGTTCTGTTAGTCTGCAAGCCTGAAATCAGCGGCGAGCCTTTACCGTTTATCGCTTTGGGCAATCTTTATCGTGATCAACATATACCAATAATCCTAAATGGCGAGGTTAGCCAGATTGCGACCCGTGAAGTTATCCGCCTGTCATCACCGGCAATGATTTATGACGCGGTTTTAGACGGTGTTGGCGCGGCTTTGTTGCCCATTATCATGATTGGCGATGACGTTAAAACGGGCAGGTTGATTTCTCTGGGGGAACAGATTGACGGGGAGATCAATTTCTGGTTTTTGTATCCCAGCCGCCGCCATTTAAGCCTGCGTACAAGGGCATTAATGAATCTGTTGGTAGCGCATTTTGCTGAATATTCTGCTGGTGCAGAAGCAGGCAAGTCAGAAATCTAAATTTTCGGCGGCGGGCATTGGAAATCAAAAGTCGGTTCGGTATTCAGTGTGAAATAGCGCTAAGATAAACTTTATTCAGAAACGTTGATCAACGTGCAGGCGAAAGGTTATGTCAGAAGACAATCGTTCAGACCAAAACAGGCTCGGCAATTATCTTAAAGACCGTCGTAGCCGGTTGGATGCCGCCAGCCTGGGGTATCCGCCGTCAAGAAGGCGCACGCCGGGACTGCGCCGCGAAGAGGTGGCTCTGCGCGCAAACGTTAGCACTACCTGGTACACCTGGTTGGAGCAGGGCCGCGAAGGAGCGCCATCGAGCGAAGTGCTGGAGCGTTTGGCCCGTGCGCTGGTGTTGTCGGAAATTGAGCGCGAATACTTATTTTTGCTGGCACAGAATCGGCCGCCAGCCTTGCAGCATCCTCCAGAATCAACGGTATCACCGCAGTTGCAAAGGTTGCTCGACGCGATGGAGACCATCCCCGCATTTATTAAAACCGCCGATTGGACCGTGGTGGCCTGGAATCGGGCAGCAATTACCGTTCTTGCGGATTACTCGGCCATGCCGCTTAAGCAGCGTAATGTGTTGCGTATGGTGTTTCTGAATACGGAAAAGCGCAGGCTGATGCCGGAGTGGGAAAATATTGCCGGTTTTCTGGTGGCAAATTTCAGAGCCGAAACGGCTCGCGCCGGAATGAGTGACACGGCTCGCCTGCTGATAGACGAGCTTAGCGCAGCCAGCCCTGAGTTTCAGGCGCTTTGGCTTGATCAAAATGTTCGCAATCACGGCGAAGGCACCAAGAAGATTCAGCATCCTGAGGTCGGCATTATCGCTCTCGACTACTCGTCATTTGCCGTGGATGGTAATCCCAATCTCAGCATGGTGGTCTATAACCCGGCGACTGAACACGATAAAGCCAACGTTTTGGCCTTGCTAAAGCGCTCTTCCGGGCAGAACTTGGCCTATGACACTGTGGATCGTGAAGTTTATAAATAATTCAATTCAGTTGGCGATTTTGCAGCCTGACAGCCAACAGCATCACTGCCAGAGTCAGTAACACCGCCAGGCTGGCCATTGCCATTCCGTCGCCCACCGAACCCTGTTCAAACTGCCGCCAGACAAATACCGACACGGTTTCCACTCCGGCGGGAGCAAGCAATAGCGAGGTCACCAACTCGCGCGAAGCAACCGCAAACACCATCATCATCGAGGCGAGCAGGCTGGGCCAGACCAGCGGCAGCAGAATCAGCCGCAACGCCTGTGCCGCGCTGGCCCCGTGAACTCTTGCCGCTGACTGAAGATTTTCGCCAATCTGCTTGATGGCCGCACTGACGTATCGCACCGGATAAGGCATCAGCAGACAGCAATAGGCCAACAGTAAAATCCCCACGGTATTATAAGGTGTGACCGGCCAAAAGCTGCGGTTCCACGCCAGAATCAGCCCTACGCCAACGACAATGCCGGGTAATGCTGCTGGAAATAGCGACAACGCATCAATCCACGCCGCAAAGCGCACTCGCTGTGAGACAACCAGCCACGACGCCAGCAAACCGATCGTTCCGACAATCAGCGCAGTGGCGAGCGCCAAACCAAGACTGGTCGTTAGCGCGCTCACCGCATCGCCCTGTAGGTCAAACAATGCATTGAAATGACGCCAGGTCAGATTGTTCATGCTCAGCCCGCCAGAGAGCGTGCGGCTAAACGCGGTCGCCAGCATTGACGCTAAAGGAACGCCCACGGCAATCAGCGCTATCAAGCAAAAAATTACCATAACCGGCAAACGCCAAATCCCCAGCTGACGAGGGGCCACGGCAATCGGTTTACCCGAGGTGGTTGCAACATTTTTACCCTGGGTGATGGCCCGCTGCACACAGAAGGCACAACAGGCGATAGCAACCAACACCACGGAAATGCCCGCCGCGCCCGGCATATCGATAGGCCAGTCCGCCAGCCGCTGTTCGATTCCGGTGGTCAACACGGCGATACCGCTGCGGGTCCCCAAAGCTGCAGGAACGCCGTACTCCTCAATTGCCAGCGTAAAGGCCAACAGTAGGCTTGAAGCCATTGACGGCAGCGCCAGGGGTAAAGTAATTCGCCCAAAGGCCCGCCACGGACCGGCCCCGTGAACTCTTGCCACCTCGGCGAGGCGGCTCCCGCTGGCGGCCATGCTCCGCGATACGGCAAAATAGACCACCGGGAAGACGTTCAGCGTCATGACGAACACCATTCCCGGCAGCGAAAACAGGAGGTTATTTAAATCCAGGCCTACAAGCTGCTGCAGGTAGCCGTGAGATTGCAGCGCCAACATCCAGGAAAGGGCGGCAAGATAAGGGGGGAAAAGGAAAGGGATCAGAAACAATGCATCCCAAAACGCAGCGGCGGGTAAAACAAACAATCCGCGCAATGTTCCCAATGGAATGCCGATCAGCGCACTGCCAAATGCCACACCTAACCCCAGCTTGACTGTTCCGCCCAACTCGGTTGAAAACTGGGCATCGTGCAACAGTCGACCAAAGGTGCTGAACGGTGCAGAAAATACGCCACTGGCAAAGTGTGGAAAAATCGCCTGTAACAGTACAAAACTGACCGGCACTGCCACCAAAAGCAGCAGCGCGCCACCGGTAAACATCGGTAGCCAGGAATTTTTATTCATCACAAACTCCGTGGCCCGACAAGTTTCCCTGTCGGGCGATGATCAGGTTTTCACCATTACTGTGCTGCAAACAGGGCCGCAAACTTGTCCAGTACCTGTTTACGATCGACGGAACCGGCAGTCTCGGCGGGTAAAACTTTTAATGTTTTAAAAAGCGGGCGTTTGGCGTCAATGTCTTCGCGCGCGGGCATCAGCCAGGCATCGGCGACCAGTTTCTGACCCTCCGGCGACAGAACATAATCAACAAAAGCTTTGGCCTGAGCAGGCTCTTTGCTGCTTTTGAGGATCATCATCGGACGTGGCGCAATCACTGTACCGCTGGTTGGGAAAATCACTTTTACCGCTTCCCCCGCCTCGACGCTGTTGTACGAAACATAATCCACCGCGCCAAAGACGGCGGCCTTGGCGCCTTGCAATACTGGGGTGAGTGCCTGAGCGTTAGGACCGGCGACTATCATGCCGTTAGCCTTAAGATTATCAAACAGCTTCCAGGCCTGATCGCCATAAGCATTTTGCAGACCGATCAGCAAATCCAGCGAAGCGCCGGAGAGTGAAGGGTCCGGCGTGGTCACTTTGTCTTTGAATGCCGGTAGTGCCAAGTCCTGCCAGTCGTGTGGTTCTGGAGTGCCGCTTTTAGTATTCCAGACAATACCCAGCGCCGAAATACCCTGAGCAACATAGTAAGGATTTTTGAATTCAGCCGGGACGTGGGAAGCATTGGGGCTTTGATATGCCAGCAGCCAGTCGCGTTTTGCGAGGCTGGTTGCCGTGTCCCATGAAGCAGAAATCAGTACGTCGGCGCGCGGGTTAGCCTGTTCCGCATCGAGACGCGCCATCACTTTGCCGGTTGTCGCCTGAAAAATATCGACCTTGACGCCGGTCTGTTTTTCATAGCCCGCCGCCAGTTTTTTAGCCAGCGAGCCGGGGCCGGCAGTGTACACGGTCAGTGCCTGTGCAGCGCCGGTTGTCAGAGCAAAAGAGAGAGTCATTGCAGTTAATAAACCTGTTTTGATTACAGAAACGCTGTTCGAATTACGCATTTTTTAAAATCCACCACCGATTAGGCAACAAAAGGAGAAACGCGGGAAAGAATGGCAGGAGCAGAAGAATCGAGGCTGTCAATGCGCCTGATGGCACCTTGTTCCATGCGCGCAATACAGTGGGCCAAAGCCTCGGCTTCATGCGGGTCATGGGTGACATACACTGCAGTGGTTCCGAGCTGGCGCAGCAGTAAGGCCATTTCCTCGCACAGAGTTTCACGCAGGTTGCGGTCAAGGTTGGATAGTGGCTCATCGAATAACAGAATTTGTGGCTCGGCGACAATGGCACGGGCCAAAGCCACGCGCTGTTGCTGCCCGCCTGAGAGTTCGGAGGGGCGACGATGAGTAAAATCTGCCAGCCCCACGCGGTCAAGCGCCGTCAATACCCGCTGCTGACGGGCTTTGGCCGGCACACTGCGCATTTGCAGCGGAAACGATACATTCTGGCCGACGGTCATGTGCGGCCACAGGGCGTAGTCTTGAAACACCATCCCCAAATCACGTTTTTCCGGCGGCAGACTAAATCGACCATCTACCACCTTTTGCTGACCAAAAAACACTTGGCCTGCCTCGGGGTGTAACAGCCCGGCCAGCAGTTTAAGAAGGGTGCTTTTACCGCAGCCGGACGGGCCAAGCAGCGCCATAATGGTCCCTTTTGGCACTTGCAGGCAGATATCGTCAAGCACTCGATTGGCTGCAAAATGATGAGTAACGTGTTTAACCTGGATTGCGGGCGGGAGAACAGTTAGCGCAGAGCACATGAAGCACCCCGCGTTTTTGCTGATTTTACAGTTTCAAAATTATGGAGGCGCGCAGGCACCACCGGCCGGTTGGCTGGCTGTTTCATGGGAGCTATCCTCTTTGGGATTTATTGATTCGGCCAGACTAATGATGATTTATTACGCCAATATGACGGTGCGATTGCAGGTGAACGGTGGGATAAAAGCCTTGCACCTAGCAGGACGGTTGGCTACTTTATTGATTAAGTTAACGATTAAATTGTGAATCTGCCTTTTAAATCGGGCACTTGGCGTTTCTGACCTATCACTTTCTGGAGTTTTAATGAAAATAATCGTTATTGGCGCCGGAATGATCGGCGCGTCTCTGACCTGGGAACTGACCGAGGCGGGTTTTACGGTTACGCTGCTAGACGCGAGCGAGGCGGGCAAAGGCACCAGCGCGAATTCTTTTGCCTGGATTAACTCTCACGGCAAGCCACCCGAAGCCTATCACCGCCTGAACGCCTCGGGTATGCAAGCCCATCGTGACCTGGCTAAACGTTTTGGACAGGCTCCATGGCTGAATCTCACCGGCTGTCTTGAATGGCAAGCGCCAGCAGAGCAACAGGCGATGAAAGACAACGTCGCACGTTTGCAAAGCTATGATTATCCGGCCGAATGGATCAGCGCAGGGCAGTTGCAACAGCATGAACCAGAAATGCATCTTGACGGCACTCAAGGAGCCATTGGCTGGTTCTCGTCGGAAGGATGGGTTGATACCCAGCAGTATATTCATCTGCTTTTGCAGGCCAGCGCAGCAGAGGGGGCAAAAATCGTCACCGGCAGCAAAGTTATGGAAATCTTGCAGGACGGTGACACTGTCACTGGAGTTAAAACCGCTGATGGCACCTTGCACCGCGCCAGTCTCACCATTAATGCCAGTGGTCGCTGGTCAGACAAACCGCCTTATCTTGGCCAGCAAGCTACCCAGCTTGCGCCGACGACCGGGATACTCATTCGCGTTCCTGCCGAATACGTGCCTGTTAACCACGTTTTGGCAACGCCGATGTTTCATTGCCGCCCCGATGGCGAAGGTGTAACGCTGCTTTGCCCAAATGAAGGGGTTTACGATATTGATGAATCGACCCCGCAGTCGCGGATTGATGAGCTGGCGGCAGACATTATCCTCAAGGCTGCCGAGGTTTGGCCAAGGCTGGCGGCTATCAGGCCGGAGCAGTATAAAGCTCGCATGGGTATTCGCGCCTTGCCGGTCGATGGATATCCTATTGTTGGCCCAACGCCTGGTTTAGCGGGTTATTACACCGTGGTGACTCACAGTGGTGTGACGCTGTCACCTTTACTGGCGCGCCTGGTGACCCAGGAAATCAAAGGCAAACCCGCCGCTGAGTTAGAGCCTTACCGCCCGCAGCGCCTGCGTAAAGGATAAAACACATGAAAGAACCGGTACGCTGTGCATGGGGCGAAAACGATCCTCTCATGCAGCAATATCACGACCGCGAATGGGGCGTGCCGGTATATGACAGCCGCGCTTTGTGGGAAAAGCTCATGCTCGACGGATTTCAGGCCGGGCTGTCATGGCGCACAATTCTCAATAAGCGAGACGCTTTCAGAAAGGCTTTTTGCGGATTTGACCCTTACAAAGTCGCTGAATTCACTGAACAAGATGTCGAGCGTCTGGTGACTAATCCTGAAATTGTTCGTTCACGAGCCAAAATTAACGCGGTGATTAAGAACGCCCGGGCGTATCTACGAATGCAGGAGCAGGGGGAAGATTTTTCACAATGGATTTGGTCAAAAGTCGGCGGCAAACCCATTCAGCATCTCGGTCCAATACCCACTCAAAGCGA
Source organism: Rouxiella sp. WC2420 (assembly GCF_041200025.1). Classification (NCBI taxonomy): domain Bacteria; kingdom Pseudomonadati; phylum Pseudomonadota; class Gammaproteobacteria; order Enterobacterales; family Yersiniaceae; genus Rouxiella; species Rouxiella sp. WC2420. Next base: position 2,546,161 of record NZ_CP165628.1, read on the forward strand.
GCTTTCACAGGATATCTCCAAGCAATTGAAAAAACGCGGTTTCAGCTTTGTAGGCCCGGTGATTGTCTATGCCTGGATGGAAGCGACCGGACTTATCAACAGCCATCATCCTGACTGTTTTCGTCGTCATCTGTAGCCCTCATTCTGACTTTCTGATTTTAGTTCCCCGTTAAATCATGAAAATTTCACACAGCCGTCATAAATCTGCTCATTTTTTACCCAATTCAATGCTTTGTTGTGGTTTTGTTTATAAAACTCGGGGAAAGTTCCCTGCGTGAGCAATAAAAGTTAAGAATTTTCCGGTGCCATACTTAAAATAACCTTAAGACATATATGAGACGAATAATTTTACCATTTTCATGGTAGCGATTTTCATTTGAGGCAAGTGGCATTATGAACACCAGTGAAAGCTTACTTATTTCAGAGGCTATTTTTTTTAAAAAATTAGTCATGAATGAAGTCATGCACGATAGATATTGGGATTCAAAATCAAATAGAGCGAAATACATTATTCGCAGTTTGCTGATGCCAAAATCAACCTTCAAAGTCCTTGGTTTTCTGGCGACTAATCCAGATGCCAAGCGCCTTATGGCAAGACAACCTTCGTTGCCTTACAAGGTTCATCGCCCTTATTTGCGGGCCAATTTAAAGACAAAAGATAAAATCAAGTCAATCTGTGAAGGGTCTCGCCTGATATTCACAAGTCTTGAGAGTTCGGTTTATAAAAAAATATACTCGAGTGATGGTTTACAGCTGGCGAAAATAGAAGGAAAAAACGGCGATTACACCATCAAGATGGGAATGGAAAATAAGTTTAGCCGAGAAGGAGAACTGGTACTTAATCTAAGAAATAGCGAAGGAATCACGCTTGCCTCTTGTGCTTTTGGTTTTGTGTTTGAGAATGACATGCCGTGTTTGTTCATCGGCGCTATGCAAGGTGGCGAAAAGCTGTGTACGCCGGAGCTGATAAAAGAGGCCACCAAGTCTTGCTATGGGCTGTTCCCGAAGAGGATATTGATTGAAATAGTGTGTTTTCTCGCCAACAAGTTCGAGTGTTCAAAAATACTGGCAGTGAGCAATAAAACACACATTTTCCAAAGCGGCCGCTATAAGAAAAGAAAATCGAGCCTGATGCTGGCGGATTACGACGGCTTTTGGGAATCATTATCTGGCCACCGCAATGCTAAAAATGACTATGAATTACCGCTTGAGATCAAAAGAAAAGATATTGAAGAGGTAACCAGCAAGAAAAGGTCTGAATATCGCAAGCGCTATGTTTTGCTTGATGATTTGAAAGCAAACTTGATTACTGTTCTTAATTAGCAATACTGTTCCACCGCTTGGCATTCCCGCTACGATCATTATTTTTGTGACCCGAAAATAAAGGATACGGGCGGGCATCGGCGCTTTGTTGTCTATTTTAAATGAACGCTGTTTGAGCAAGGGAAATATCGTAAGCTTTGAAATAAATGCGGAACCCATTAGTCAGCTTTGTTTTTGAAATAGCTGCGATACTGAGCAGGGCTAACTTTAAGCTGCCGTTGAAACGCTCGCCGTAGTATATCAATACTGCTATAACCGCATTTCGCCGCAATCTGTTTTGGTGACAGCTCGGAAGACTCCAGCAGATAGCGCGCCTGATTAATTTTCTCCTGCTCCAGCCAATCCCCTGGCGTAAGACCTATTTCCTGAGTAAATATCCGAGTAAGGTGGCGAGTACTAACACCTAAATGCTCCGCCAAAGACTTGATTGAATTGATACTTTCCAGATTACCCGTCGCCCAGCGCTGTAAATCCTGCAATGCCGAACGGCCACTGAGTGAAGTCTTCCCCGAGCGACTGAATTGCATCTGCCCGCCGGGGCGCTTGAAGAACATCACCAACTGCGCGGCAACGTCCATCGCAACTTCACGGCCTAGATCCTCTTCCACCATCATTAATGCCAAATCCAGGCCCGAGGTCACGCCAGCCGCGGTACGTAATGGTCCTTCGGCGATATAAATCGCGTCGGCATCGACCTGAATTCCCGGATAACGGCTGGCCAAGGTTTCCGCCACCGCCCAATGAGTGGTCACGCGATGCCCTTCAAGCAGCCCTGTAGCAGCAAGCAGCAGGGCACCCGTGCACACTGAACCAAAACGGCGGCTGTTCAACGCTCGATCGGTAATTGACATTAACAGCGATGCGGAGGGGGAAAACTCTGCCATATCCGGCGCACCCGCAACCAAAAAGGTATCGATGGCCAGCTGTGGTGGCTGCTCAAGACACTTCTCGGCCAACAGGCAAATTCCTGAGGAGGTGACAATCTTCAACTCTTCAAGCGCAACAACTTCCAACTGATAAATTTTACGCCCCATTTGCTGATTAACCTCGGCAAATACGTCCAGCGGGCCAGAGACATCGAGCAGTTGCACGCCTGGGATCGCCAGAATCTGGATAGTTTTGATCATTCGTATGCTCCGGTGTCTGAGTTCGTCATTATGTCTCTAATCGTCATAATACTACGATTGAAGACAGTCGGTGCAAGATTTATTGTTAATGCCAGAACAGTAAACATCACTTTTAACACGCGGGAAAAATCATGACATTTAACATTAAAGGCATTCAGATACCGGATAGTCAGATGGCGCACCAGGCAACGGAACTGGTTCGCGATACAGAGTCAGAACTGTTGTTTAATCACTCGAGCCGCGTCTACTACTGGGGGGCGTTGGCGGGTCAACAGCGCGGGTTGAAAGTCGATCACGAGCTGCTTTATATCGGCTGTATGTTTCATGATATGGGGCTGACCCACGATCACTGCAGCTGTGACAAACGTTTTGAAGTTGATGGAGCCAACGCCGCGCGCGACTTCCTGCGCCAACATCAAATTAATCAGGCTGATATTGATAAGGTTTGGACGGCAATTGCTTTGCACACCACGCCAGGGATCCCCGAGTTTATGGACCCGGTGATTGCACTGGTAACGGCGGGGGTTGAGATGGACGTATTAGGGATTGACTATGAAGGCTATTCTTCGCAAGAACGGGAGGCGGTGGTCAAAGCGCATCCGCGCACTCCGCAGTTTAAAGAAGATATTATCAACGCTTTTTATCAGGGCGTTAAAGATAAACCACAGACCACTTTTGGTAATGTGAAAGCCGACGTGATTGCCGATAAACAGCCCGATTTTGATAAGGGTAATTTCTGCTCGATTATCCGTGGCTCTCATTGGCCGTCATAACCGGGATGATTACGACGATGATTGGCAAAGCGTAAATTCAATCTTGTAGAGTTCGGTGATCCCAGGATAAATTTCGGCGATCACCGCTTTCAACTCCGCAAGTGTCATATTTTCCTGCCGGGCTTCAGCGTCAGTTAATTGGTCATACATTATTGGGGTGACGCTGATAACCTTTAGGTGGCAAAAGAAATGATTGTCTTCGTAACGAGCAACGCTGACTTTATCGCCAGCCAGATAATCGGCATCACTTTTTTCACGCAGAGTAATGGTTTTGCGACCGGCAAGAATGTCGGCTTCGAAGCGGGAGAAAAAAGTGATGTTTTTCATGGTTATCTCAAAAGTTGTGGCTTGAAATTAGTTTCTAGGCGAAACAGTAAAATGCTAGTTAGGGTATGTCAAATATGCCAGAGCAGATAATACAATTCCACTATTCATAGTGGTGGAATAGGGTCTTTGATTACTTCAAGTATGATTTTTACACCATAGCTACCTGCCTTCAATGGGACGTCATATCGGCCTGGTAATTTGTATAATGAGAGGTATTTATCATCAGTCATATCAATAAATACAGCCCCCTCCAAAGAAGTTGCCTCTACACGCCTTAAAAATTCCTGTTTGGATAGAGGATAATTCCACGCGGCAACAACTCTATCGCTCTTAATTTTAATTGGCAGATACAAGTGGCCTATTTTAGCTGCTGCTCTCGGTGCAACAGTGGCAGATTTGATATCCCGCTTAACCAGAATATACTCACTGCCTGGTACCAACGGCTGGTTTTGGTAATCTTGTCTGAGCGACGATTCGTCAGTCAGGTAGGTCCAGAACTTGTTATCCACTGGAGTGGTCGGGAAATACCCAAACGGTTTGCTTTTCAGGCTGAAATAAAATTCATGACTTGGGTAATAATATATAGAGCCCAGCTGCTCGTTTTTATCACCCCAATCGTAAAACTTATTCACGGCAAATTTCTTAAGTTTCCATTGGGTAAAAGCAGCATCCATATCTCTTTGTGGGCAAGTAATACGCACAGATTTTGGCTGTTTACTTTCGAGAACGTTGATATGGAATTTATTCATATGTCCCGCTTGCAGACGCACGCCATCAAGGCCGAATTTATCGGTATTGCCATTGGCATAGTTAATCTCCGCCCTGCATTGGCCCGTTTTCAGCGGCCGTGGCTTATAGGTGTAACCATAGCTACCGTGCAGTGCCGGATAAATGTAACTTTCCAGTTCTCCACGCGGGTCGTAATATCCCACGAGCGTCACCACAGGGACACCAAAAGCATCGGGCTTACGATATACCACGCCTTTTGGTTCGATCATTTTTCTCTGCTGTTCATTCCAGATCAAATAGCCTGAAGGTGAATGCGGTGCAATGACTGCCTTTGCTTCCAGCCATTGTTGAATACGTTTTTGGGTGTAGCCGGTATGCAGTGTATATTTAGAAAGCGGCGAGCTAGGTCCACCGCCCCCCATGGTGTCATTATTAAACTGGTAAATACCGAGGAAAGGGGGCGTAACATAGCCTTGGGTTTCATTATTACCTCCCTTATTCCAGAAGAAATTGGCAATAAAACGATTCTGAAAGCTGTCCCAGCCCCAGCCGGAATTACGATTATGGGTAGCCCATTTACCGCCGCCGGGATAATGTCCCATATTATAACCGTGGCCGAGTTCATGGCTGAATTCATTGCCAACAGTATCGTAGAGCGTCGCCATACCATTACCGCCACTAAGACCATGTCGAACAACGCCATTACTATAGCGCCCCCAGGATTGATGTACTGCCACCTGGTGAAATAATCCGGGCTGCCACTGCTGTTCGCCTTTAGAGGAGTTAATGCCGAAGTTGGCATTATCAATCCCCATTGAAATAATACCTTTGCCAATATTTTCGCGCAGATCACCCTTATAAACACCGCCAGTGTCATCACTACTGTAGGTGTATTTTTTTCCGGAAGAGAGAATGACCTGGTCTAATGTTATAGCTGAATAGTTACCGACAATAAGTTCAGATACCGGGATCTTCTGATAATAATCTTTCGCGAGTTTAAAAGACTCTTTCTCCAGAGGATTTTTATCCACTGGGCCAGGGGCTGTGAGCATACCGATACGAATATTTTGCAAAACAACCTGTGTTTCGCCACCAATATCAATAGTATTTAATTTCCCGGATCGTTGGCCTGATGTTACAAACTCGAGCGTCAGCCCAGGCTGCACCCAGTCTGCTGGAAGAATTTGACTCCACGCTTTATCGCTATCAACCACATCCGGATTTGGACTGTTGCTGGGACGATCGGCACGAGGGAGCTGTTGCGGAGAAAGCATATACATCGATCCGAGCAGTGTTCCAGTTTTATTTTTAGCGAGTAAAAGCAGTGACTTCACGCTATCGCCTGTAGGGATAAGCATGACCAGAGTGTCCCGAGTGCTGGTTAGTCTAGGCATCTCCTGCTGGCTGTTGTTTTTTGCATTGATGGTATGCGTTTGAGCAAATTTCACACTGCCGGATAGTGTGCCATTCAAATCATTTTTTAAGGTACTCCCATCGAGGAAAACATTCACTTTGGCACTGACGGGTACAATTACCAGTGATGAGGTTAATGTGAATGCTATTACACTTGCCAAGTATTTAACTTTCATAAAAAATATCCTTTTTGATTTAACATTTTCGAAAATAAATAATGATGCTGTTTATAATTACTCATTCATTTAATTAATGTAATTAAAAACAATTAAAGCCAGCTTTTCGTTTAGAGAATGGACATATATGAGGCGGGAGACTTGCCTCGTTTACTCAGCCTCTATAAATTACAGCTCATAGAATATAGTTTGGATTAGCGATAAACCCTCGAAGCTCGGGGTTGCCATTTTTAAATAAATAAGCGCACCCCAACAATTTACAGTAATTTTCCACTCGCTATCTCCAACTGATTAGAGAATAGAGTAATAACACAGTGAGCGGGTTTAGCTTATTAAAGAAATATAACTTTTATCAGCAGGTTAGTGCGTGTTGGTTGTGAGTTTTGCTGAGGGCTATTTCATTTGCATTTAAGCTTTTCTTCAATCTCCATAGCGTTCGTCCTGAAACAGGACCCATAACTAGGCAACAGTTTCTCCGGTCATGTCGGGTTCGGCTCCATTTTTGATTGTAAAAATCTTATCGATAAATTTTTTGTTAACCATGGGTGGCTTTTTGGTCATTCTATCGTTAAATTAGGAAATGAACACTTCCTAATTACTTATAAGGTTTTAATGACCATGCAAAATCAAACCTTTTCCATCTCCAACGCTTTGGCTCCCAAAGGTTTCTCCCATTTTTACCGCGTGGTTGATGGTGTAAGAATTCATTATGTCGCGGGAGGAAATCCCCATGGGGAAACGCTGGTTCTGTTGGCTGGATTTCCTGAAAGCTGGTATTCATGGCGCAAAATTATGCCAGCCTTAGCCGATCACTATTGGATTATTGCCCCTGATTTGCCGGGTCAGGGCGATTCAGATAAACCGCTGGAAGGTTATGACACTCAATCACTGGCAACTGCGGTTCATTCCCTGTTGCAACAACTTGATGTGAAAGATTATTACCTTGCAGCCCATGATGTGGGGGCTTGGGTAGCTTATCCCTATGCGGTGTTGTTTGGTGATGAAATCAAGAAACTGGCCATTCTGGATGCGGGGATACCAGGAATAACTTTACCTGATGCGCTGCCACATTCTAGTGATAAAAGCTGGCGTACCTGGCATTTTGCGTTTCATGCTATTGCTGATTTGCCTGAAGAATTGATTGCCGGTAAAGAACGTATTTATCTTAATTGGTTCCTGAGAAGAAAAACCGCTGCTCCCGATGCTTTTACCGAGGAGGATATTAACGAATATCTGCGTATTTTTACTCAAAGCGGTGCGGTTCGTGCCGGGATGGCCTATTACCGTGCGTTGGGGTTATCGTCTAGGCAAAATGCACATTTTAAAACTTTGGGGAAATTGACAACCCCGGTTCTGGCTTTCAGCGCTGAACAGGGTTCAATTGCTGATATGGCAACCCCGTTGCGGCCATACTTTGAAAATGTCGAAGGAGTTATGATTGAGAACAGCGGGCATTTTCTTCAGGAAGAGCAACCAGAGGCCATTGCAAAAGAATTCAGGAATTTCTTTAAACAATAACGGGTAGCTTGTAGTGAGAAAAAATGAGACAGAAAACCAGTCTCATTTCGCTTAAGTCATAGCTCATAAAATATAGTTTGGATTAGTGATAAATCCCTGAGGTCTAGGTATTTGATTGATGGATAAATAAGTACGTGCCCCCTTTATATGATATGTCGTGACTGAGCTTACTGCTGCAATTTCATTTTCTGTACCATATAGGTGCTTTAGATCTAATGCATAATCCAAGTGACCAACCTCATAAATATAGGAATGATGAGGCCCTTTGGAAAGTAAGATGAGAATGGGGGAAAACACTGGTGCGTTGGGGCAGGCTGTGAGTTTTGCTGAAGATTATTTTATTTGCTTTTATACTTTATTTTTTTACAGCTTGGGTATTTGAAGGGATGATGAACAACAAGTTAGGGGATTTAAATTTTATTGTTATCAAGAATCCTGCAGAAGATCTGCGTGTAACGGCGTTGATTGACGATTTGAATCAGTCGCTGGAAGTCATCACGGGTGCCAGCGGCAGTAAAAATGCCGTGCTCACCGATTTTGAGCATCATAGAGCATTGTTTGTTATTGGCCTGCGTGATGAAAATGCCGTTGCCTGCGGAGGTTTTAGGCCAGTTGATCGCCAAACTTGTGAAATCAAACGCATGTTTTCTATTGAGAAAGGCAAAGGGATTGGTGGGCAGCTGCTGGCTGAATTAGAACGGCAAGCGGGTGGGCTGGGTTATACAACGATTCAACTTGAAACGAGGCGAATCAACCAGGGAGCTGTAAATTTCTATCTCTCAAACGGTTACCAAATCATCGACAATTACGGCATTTATCATGGCCGTGCCGAAGCGGTTTGTTTTGCAAAACGGCTGTGCTGAGCAGCGTTAAAATTCGGGTTATAGAAACTTATTATCACACTTAGCCACATAAACTCATAATTTTAACTAATATTTCACAAGTGCATCCTGCATTGTGCATCATTTTTGGTGCATTGATTTTTTATTTGCATAAGGAGCTTGTGAATGACCTCTCTGCGATCCCCAAAGAATTCGGCGTTAGCCGTAGGTATTGTGGCGCTTCTTGACCCGCTGCCGATCGGCTTTTTCGCCGCAGCCTGGATATTCGATATCATTTATATCTACAGTACAGAAATTGCCTGGACTCAGGCCGCAAGCTGGCTGATTGTCTTCGGACTGTTTATTGCCATTATCCCCCGTATTATCAACCTGATACAGGTCTGGGTCGGCACTGGATATCCGCAAGGCTCGCCGGTAAAAGTGCATTTTTGGGCCAGCGCGCTAGCCATCGTCTTATCTATTTTCAATGCATTTATTCACAGCCGCGATGCCTTCGCCGTGGTTCCCGCTGGCGTAACCTTATCCACTGTCGTGGTGCTGTTACTGTTGTTCGCCAATCTGCAACTCGCGCTGCGCGAACGCCTGGCTTAAGGAGGAGTGACAATGAAAAATATCTATGGATTATCAATTTTAGCGTTAACTTTGCCGCTATTGCTGACCGGCTGCGACGAGGCGGCAAAAATCTCTCCCGAGCAGCAAACCGGCAGCGACCCGGTATTACCTGCGGCAAAAAATTTCCTGCTACCGCCGATGCAAGTGCCGAGCGGCACCCCGTGGAAAGATGGAGAAACGCCAAAGGTCGCCGCAGGATTGAAGATTTCGAAAGTCGCCGATGGCTTTATGCATCCGCGCCAGATTACTGTATTACCTAACGGCGATGTGCTGGTGGTTGAAGCCAACAGCCCCGCTGGCGTTACCAGTAAACCAAAAGAAGTGATTATGGGTATGGTGCAGAAAGCTTCTGGTAAAGGTGGGCCGGGCGGCAACCGAATTACTCTGCTGAGAAATGCCAACGGAGACGGCAAAACGTGGGAGAAACATATTTTCCTCGAAAACCTGCATTCGCCTTTCGGCGTACAGTTAATCGGCGACCAACTCTATGTCGCCAATGCCGATGGCCTGATGCGCTATCGCTATCAGACGGGTGACACTAAAATAACTGCTCCGGGCACTGAAATTGCTGATTTACCCGGTGGTCCTATCAACCATCACTGGACCAAGTCCCTGTTGGCCAGCCCGGACGGTACTAAGTTGTACGTTGGCGTCGGTTCGAACAGTAATATCACCGAGAATGGCATTGGCGCAGAATATCGTCGGGCAGATATTCTTGAGGTTGATGTAGCGACCGGTGCAAGCCGTATTTTTGCCAGCGGCCTGCGTAATCCGACCGGACTCCAATGGGAGCCGCAAAGCGGTAAACTGTGGGCGGTGGTCAATGAACGTGACGAAATCGGTGCCGATCTGGTGCCGGATTATATGACTTCGGTTCAGGAACACGCTTTTTATGGCTGGCCATACAGCTATTACGGGCAACATGTCGATCAACGCGTGCGGCCGCAGCGGCCTGATTTGGTTGAAAAAGCTATCAAACCGGACTATGCGCTGAGTTCACACGTCGCACCTCTGGGCCTGTGGTTCTACACCGGAACCAATCTCCCGGCTGAATACCGCGGTGGCGCGTTTATTAGCGAGCACGGTAGCTGGAATCGCAAACCGCTCAACGGTTATCAGGTAGTTTATGTGGCGTTTAAAGACGGCAAACCCGTTGGCCAGCCAAAACCGGTGGTCACAGGATTTTTGACGGATGATCAAAAACAGGTGCGTGGATTGCCGGTAGGTTTGGCAATGGACAAGCAGGGCGCTCTGCTGATTGCTGACGATGCAGGTAATGCGGTCTGGCGGGTAACCGGTGCCGACAGTCAATAAATTAAGCTATAAAGTTTATCTGAACCACGCTTGTTCAAAGACCTTATATTGAGTGACTTGCCAATAGTGTTAAGAGTGCCTGTGGAGAAATTAAAGCAGCAGGCACTCATTTATAAAGTGACATCATTTCAAACAATCTCTCCATTATTTACACCTCAACTTTACGAATGTTTTACGTCCTCCACTGATAACACTTGGCCTAAGCAGGCGTATATTAGTACTAATCATTTTTCTCATCTCCATTTGAAGGTTTGTGATGAAAAAGTTAACTCTGTTGAGTCTCTGTGCAACGTTGTTGGTGGGATTAGGCGCAACTGCCGTTTCCCAGGCAGCACCTTATCCTCATGGAGGCGGCGGTGGCTTCCACGGCGGCGGCCCTGGTGGTTATCACGGCGGTGGCGGTTATCACGGCGGCTATCATCATGGTGGTTGGGGCGGCCCACACGTATTTGTTGGCGTAGGACCTTATTGGGGACCGGATCCTTACTATTGGGGCCCGCAACCTTATTATGCTCCGCCGCCGGTAGTTTATGTGACGCCACCTGCGCCGCAGGTTTATGTCGAAAAGCAGACGGCGAGTGCCAGTTATTATTGCCACAATCCGGTTGGTTATTATCCACAGGTGCCACGCTGTCCGACAGGCTGGCAAAAATTAGCGCCAAGATAAGACTCATTACGAGAATTTCGGCAATTTGAGGTCAAGTTAACATGAAAATTTTTGCCTACGCGCCTGTGGCTGTTGTTCTGGGTGCAGTCATGCTGTCTGGCTGCGTCAGCCCGCCATCCGGACCCGATGTCCGAGCGATGCCGGGAAGCGGTAAATCTTATGAGCAGTTTATGGCAGATGATTCAACCTGCCAAAGCTATGCTCGTGGCAACGTTAATGGGGATTCTCAACGGGCAAATAATAATGCGGTCAACACTGCGGCAGCCGCTACGGTAATCGGGGCTGCAGGCGGCGCATTGTTAGGTGCGGCTTCTGGTCATGGCGGTTCTGGCGCACTGATTGGTGCGGGTAGCGGCTTGTTAGTCGGTAGCGCGATGGGTAATGATTCCTCGATGGGCAGCTATGACGACATACAGGAACGTTATAATGACGTTTATGTCCAATGTATGTATGCCAAAGGGGAAAAGGTGCCAATGCCAGCAGGATTTAATCAATCCTATCAGTCTCAATCTTCTGATGCAGGCGTACCGCCGGATTATAATCAGCAGAGTGAAGGTGCGCCGCCAGATTATTATCCACAAGATAATCAAAGCGTACCGCCAGACTATTAACAGTTGAAGTTAACGTAATATTGCTGAAAGAGTTGGAGCCCGGAAATCATGCGATAAAATATCGCTGCCTTTCCGGGCTTTTTTATAGCGCAACCTGACGGCTGATTTCCACAACCCGATCGCTGGGCAGGCGATAATGGTCAGTAATATGAATGTTATTGCGAACCATAAGTGAGAAAATATGCCGCTGCCACGAAGGCAGGCGTTTGCGGCCTTCACCACGGACAATGTTTTCATGTCCAACATAGAAGGTCAGATTTTCTCTGTCGACGTCGAGATCGGCAATCTCCTTATATCCCAGCAATTGCGCAATATTAGGTTCTTCGATAAATCCATAGTGGGCAATGACGTGCCAAAAGTTAGGCGCAATTTCCTCGATCTCTAATCGCTCTTTGGCTGAAACCCTCGGAATATTTTCAATCTGGATGTTCAATGAAATAACCTGAGCATGCAGTGAACCATTGCGAGTGACGTGCCAACGCATAATAGTGGGTGTCTCCGTGGATCGCGTTAAAAATACTGCAGTACCGGGTACCCGTGGAATTTGATGAGTTTCAATGTCAGTCAGAAATTCTTTAACCGGCATGGTTTTTTCACGAACCACCAGAGTGGCAATTCTGACGCCATGATGCCAAATCATCATTACGCTATAAAGTGCCAACGCCATAAGCAGTGGAACATACCCCCCTTCGAGTATCTTGACCAGGTTAGCGGTTAAAAAGCTCAAATCTACGATAAAGAATAAACCGGCAATCAATCCGCTGATGACTATTCCCCAGCGCCATACTTCACGCATCGAAACATAGATTAATCCACTGGTCATAATCATGGTAAAGGAGACGGCAATCCCATAGGCAGCGGCCAGGCGGTCGGAAGACTGGAAGAAAATAGTGAGGAAAACGGTCGCAATCATGAGTAACCAGTTAATCGAGCCAATATATATTTGCCCGTAACTTTCTTCAGAAGTCTGTTTTATTCTTAGCCGTGGTAACCAACCAAGCTGCATTGCCTGTCGAGTCATGGAAAAGGCCCCACTGATAATTGCCTGGCTGGCAATAATAGTGGCAAGTGTGGCTAATATCACCAGCGGAATAAGCATGCCGGGCGGGCAGAGGCGATAGAAGATATTCTGAGTGACATCAGCGCCGGATAAAATCAACGCCGATTGCCCGGCGTAGTTGAGCAGTAGGCTGGGGAAAACCAAAGCAAACCATGCAAGCCAAACAGGGCGTTTACCAAAATGGCCCATATCGGCATATAAGGCTTCTGCTCCGGTCACACAAAGGAATACGCCTCCTAATACTAAAAAGCTGCTTAGGCCATGGGAGAATAAAAATTTGAAGGCGTAATATGGATTAACCGCGGCTAACACCGCTGGATGCTGCACAATCCCCCAGATACCAAGCCCGGCAATGACCACAAACCACAGCGCCATTATTGGACCAAAAAGTTTGCCAATCTTCGCCGTACCCATTGCTTGGATAGCAAATAGGGCGATTAGAATCGCAACGGTCACTGGCACAATATAAGATTTTGATTCCGGCAAGACTATATTGACCCCCTCAATGGCTGAGAGGACAGATATCGCCGGGGTGATGGCACCATCGCCGTAAATCAGCGCAGCACCAAATATGCCGGCGAAAACAACCAATGGCCGATTTTTCTTTTGCGTAAACAGCAAAGACATAAGTGCCAGTATTCCGCCTTCACCATTATTGCTCATACGCATGGCGAACATGGCATATTTTAATGTAGTCACAATCACTAATGTCCAGATTATTAATGATAATAATCCGAGAACCACCTCATGGGAGGAGCCGCCACCTGACAAATACAAGACTGTTTTCAAAGTATAAAGCGGGCTAGTGCCGATATCCCCGAACACGACACCCAATGCGCCCAGTGCCAGCAATTTTGTTCCTGCCGGAGCTTGATCTTCCGTTACATTGTCACTCGACATCCATTAATCCTCAACAATTTCTAAATCAAATAGTTAATTATCGATAGCTGTGTTTTTTAACTGTTTCCAGTAACCCTACATTCAGAATAGTCACTTAACACCGTGATGCTAATTTAAAGATGTTTTATAAAATTACCGTGAACACTGAGCTGTCGAGAGCCTCTATTTAATAAAAATATTTAATATCGCACACAGGCTCGCCCCCCACAGGACCAGTGAGGTTTATGACTTTCTTTTAACGGTGCTTGTTGAACAATATCGGGGGTTGGAAATAGGGCGCTTTTCCATTGATTTTTAATTGGATTATGAGAGGAGGCTCGGCTGCACTAACGTCGAAGTCACTCTTTTGTACACTTGTATAATCACCCAGCTTGCCTTTCTCGTGCCGCACGGCGATAAAGCGTGCTGCGCGCAACACCCAGTACTTTCGCCGCCTGGGAAATATTACCGTTGCAACCCTGCAAGGTTTCAGCGATGAACTGGTCATCATGTTGTTGCAGGGCCGAATGCGGCGCAGTGTCTTCAAGCTGATATTTACCGGGCAGGCTGTCGCAGTCAAGAAGTTGTCCATCATCAGCCAGTGCCATCAGTACCTTAAGCAGGCTACGCAATTGGCGCACATTTCCCGGCCATGGGTGTTTCGCCAGCCGGTTTATCAAGGCCGGTGCGAGCTGAATATCTCTCTGCTCGCTGCCCAACTCACGCCACAGCTGCAAAATAAACGACTGTAGCGAAGGCCATTCGCGCAGTGGGGGAATAGTGATTGAAAATTCTTGCAGCCGATAGAACAGGTCTTCACGGAATTTACCTTCCTCAACCAGTTGAGTCAGATTACGGTGGGTCGCGCAGATCACGGCAAAATTAACCGGCCAGCTATGGCTCGATCCCAGCGGTGCGACCTCTTTTTCCTGCAACACACGCAGCAATCGGGTTTGCAGTGCCAGTGGCATATCACCAATTTCATCGAGAAACAGCACGCCGCCGTCGGCTTCCCGAATTTTGCCGACATAGCCATTTTTACTGGCCCCGGTAAACGCACCTGCCTGATAGCCGAACAGCTCAGATTCAATCAATGACTCGGGAATGGCCGCGCAGTTTATCGCCACAAACTTCCCTTGATGCCATTGACTCTGCTGATACAAAGCGCGACTGACATACTCTTTACCGCTGCCTGTTTCACCTAAAATACACAGTGAGATCCCGGCATTTAGCAAACGCACCAATTTCTGATTTTCATTGCGCAGCGAGTACGAATAATCGGGGGGGTTAGTGGCGCTGGATGGCTGATAGACGCGGGTTGGTGCGCGTAAGCGAAAATAATAGCGTTGCAGGTTGTGTGTGATGAGCGGTTGAGCAACGCTGTTGGCGCTTTGAATATTATGCGGAAAAAGTTGCTGGAAAGTGGTGTTGCCAAAATTTTCTCTACATAGACTCAGCTCCCTCATCGCCATACGGTTTGCGGCCATTAGAATATTGTCTGAAAAAATTAGCAGCATCTCGTCAGCATTATCAATACCTTGCACCTGCGGGTGCAGACTCATTAGCCACTGGTCAGTGTGCAAACTCTGTTTCATCCACAGATATTCAATATGTTTCGCCGCTTCTTTCACCCAGGCCAGCGTGTTGGGATGGGGAAAGTTGGCCGGTCCCGAGATATCCAGCACTCCGGCAATTTGACCGTCGGGTGATTGCAGGGTCATCGCAGCACAGTACAGCCCTTGATTACTGGTCAGATAATGCTGATCGGCATAGATTTCGCAGCTATCGTCAATGGCCAGCGCAGTGCCAATTGCATTGGTTCCTCGTCCACCTTCGCTCCACAAATTTCCGGGTTCCAGAGCAAAACGCTGGGCTTTTTGCATTGCTTGCATATCGCCAAAAGTGTTTAGCACCAGCCCGCTGGCATCAGAAAGAACCACTACCGACTGCTTATCTGCAGTCTTTTCGGCCAGCGCTTTTACGCCGGGTTGGGCCACGCGTTGCAAGGCGGCATTATTGGCCAGCAGGTCAGCGAGTTCACCTTGTTGAATGCGCGGAAAATCGTCGGCCAAACGGTCGATGCCATAGAGTTGGCTGCGGAACCAGGATTCACTGAGCAGCGGATTGGCGTCCTGAGCGGTGGTATTGGCAACTGACGAATTTCCCTGCATTGGCAACCTCATGCTTGTATCGAAAGTGTTTCAATAGTGTAGCCAATGAGTTTTTTAAGTGTTGCGATTTGCAACACAGATACGAAAACTTTCTATTCTTGAAAAAATCTGAAAATTAGTGATGAATTTATTTTATTGATTTATATCAGCTTTTAATTGAATTCAGCTTTAGATCATTGTTGGCACGATGGATGCTACACACATCATGCCATCGCGAATTTGTAGAGTGTTTGCAGCGCTGATGGCCAATCTCAGAAAGTAGTACCCTACATAAAACAAGGAGTTTGCGATGCGTTACGCACATCCCGGAAAACCGGATGCTTTGGTTACTCTCAAAGCAACCTATGGCAATTACATCGGTGGCAAATTCGTAGAACCGCAAAGCGGTCAATACTTTATGAACACTTCACCCGTTGATGGCAGTGATATTGGTCAGTTCCCGCGCTCCGATGCCAAAGACATTGATGCTGCTCTCGATGCTGCTCATCAAGCCGCTGACGCCTGGGGGAAAACCAGTGTTCAACATCGTTCCAATCTGCTTTTACAGTTAGCCGATCGTATTGAAGAAAACCTTGAATATCTGGCGGTGGCGGAAAGTTGGGATAACGGTAAGCCTATCCGTGAAACCCTCAATGCTGACTTGCCACTGGCGGTGGATCATTTCCGCTATTTCGCTGGTTGCCTGCGTGCGCAAGAAGGCAGTGCTGCAGAAATTGACGAAAAAACAGTTGCTTATCATTTCCATGAACCGCTGGGGGTTGTGGGGCAGATCATTCCTTGGAACTTCCCACTGTTAATGGCTGCGTGGAAACTGGCCCCGGCGCTGGCTGCGGGTAACTGTGTGGTGCTTAAACCCGCAGAGCAAACGCCGCTGGGCATTACCTTGCTGCTCGAATTGGCCGGTGATCTGTTCCCCGCAGGCGTGCTGAACGTAGTACAAGGTTACGGTAAAGAGGCAGGCGAAGCGCTGGCAACCAGTAAACGTATCGCCAAAATTGCTTTCACCGGCTCAACTCCGGTGGGACGACACATCATGGCCTGTGCCGCGGAAAATATTATTCCGTGCACCGTCGAACTGGGTGGTAAATCACCGAATATCTACTTTGCCGACGTGATGAACGCCGAACCCGAGTTTATCGAGAAAGCGGTTGAAGGGCTGGTGCTGGGCTTCTTCAATCAGGGCGAGGTCTGTACCTGTCCTTCACGCGCGCTGATTCAGGAGTCTATTTACGAAGAGTTTATGGAGCGCGTGATTGCCAAGGTGGCAAATATTCGCCGTGGTGACCCGCTGGATACCGACACGATGATTGGCGCTCAGGCATCCCGCCAGCAGTTCGACAAAATCCTCTCCTATATTGATATTGCCAAAGAAGAGGGCGGTCATATTCTTACCGGCGGTGAACGCGCCTCGATTGGTGCAGGATTCGACAACGGTTTCTACATCCAGCCGACTCTCATCAAGGGCGAAAACCAGATGCGTTCCTTCCAGGAGGAAATATTTGGGCCAGTTATCGGCGTTACCACCTTTAAAGACGAGGCGGAAGCGTTGGAAATCGCTAATCAGACACAGTTTGGTCTCGGCGCAGGGGTGTGGACTCGTGACACTAACCTGGCTTATCGCATGGGCCGCAACATAAAAGCGGGTCGTGTCTGGACCAACTGCTATCACATGTATCCGGCTCATGCAGCCTTTGGTGGCTACAAGCAGTCAGGCGTGGGACGCGAAACCCACAAAATGGCGCTAAGCCAATATCAGCAGATTAAAAACCTGTTGGTCAGCTACGACATTACACCGTTAGGTCTTTTCTAAGACTCTCTTTACCTGTAAGGAAAATAAAGATGAAAACGATGAAAGCCGCAGTAGTTAAAGCCTTTGGTGAGCCATTAGTGATTGAGCAGGTGCCAATCCCTGAAGTCGGGCCGGGCCAGGTACTGGTGAAAATTGTTGCTACCGGTGTATGTCATACCGACCTTCACGCCGCAGAAGGCGACTGGCCGATAAAACCGCAGCCGCCGTTTATTCCGGGACACGAGGGCGCGGGTTACGTGGTGGCAGTAGGTGATGGCGTAAAGCATATTCAGGAGGGGGATCGCGTCGGCGTGCCGTGGCTATACTCCGCCTGTGGCCATTGCGATCATTGTCTGGAAAATTGGGAAACCCTGTGCCTTTCGCAGCAAAACTCTGGCTATTCCGTTAACGGCAGTTTTGCAGAATATTGCCTGGCAGACGCTAATTATGTCGGCATCTTGCCAGATAATATCGGTTTTAATGAAATTGCGCCGATACTCTGCGCTGG
This sequence comes from Rouxiella sp. WC2420, assembly GCF_041200025.1. NCBI lineage: Bacteria > Pseudomonadati > Pseudomonadota > Gammaproteobacteria > Enterobacterales > Yersiniaceae > Rouxiella > Rouxiella sp. WC2420. Next base: position 2,564,000 of record NZ_CP165628.1, read on the forward strand.
CGTTACGGTTTATAAAGGTCTGAAAATGACGGATACCAAACCGGGCGACTGGGTCGTGGTTTCCGGAATTGGCGGCCTTGGCCATATGGCAATTCAGTATGCGGTTGCGATGGGGCTGAATGTTGCCGCGGTAGACATCGACGATGACAAACTCGCTTTTGCCAAACGTCTTGGCGCCAGCGTAGTGGCCAACGCCAAAAATGTCGATCCGGCCAAAGTGTTTCAGGAGGAGTTTGGCGGGGCTCACGGCGTGCTGGTCACGGCGGTATCGCCAAAGGCATTTGAGCAGGCGATTGGTACGATGCGTCGCGGTGGAACCATGGTGTTAAATGGCCTGCCACCGGGTAAATTTGACCTGTCTATTTTTGATATGGTGCTCGATGGCATCACTGTTCGTGGGTCAATTGTCGGCACACGTAAGGATCTGCAAGAGGCGTTAGATTTTGCCGGTCGCCACAAGGTCGCTGCCAATATTGCCGTCGAACCGCTGAGCAATATCAATGATATCTTTGCCCGTATGCATGCCGGCAAAATTGAAGGGCGCATTGTGGTAGATTTAGCGCTTTAAGACTGTTGCTTTCATTCAAGAAAAATCAAAAGGCTCTCTTTCGGGAGCCTTTTTCATGGTTGGTGTGTGCATTTATTCGCATTACAATTTTTTAGCGTATTCAACCAATTGGTCGGTGACAATTCCCCAGCCGACATAAAATCCCATATCTTCATGAGCCTGGCGAGATTCTGCACTGCGATGCCGCGCAACGGCGGTGTATTTAGTGCTGTTTTCTCCCGCATCTTCCAGCAGAAGAATCGCTGTCATAAATGGGTTCTCGCTGGGCTTCCATCCTTCGCTGAAAGCATCAGTAAATACCAGTTTTTCATTTTCGATAATTTCCAGATAGACGCCATTATTGTTCATTACCTTGCCATCCACCTCAAAAGTGGTGTTAAAACGCCCGCCGGGGGTGAGATTGATTTCGCATTCAGTGACTTTATGCGGTCTGGGAACAAAGAAATTCTTGATGTGCCGGGGCGTTGTCCAGCATTGCCAAATCAACGAACGAGGAACCTCCAGGATTTTCTCCAGCTTGAGATCTGTCTTCGGATCAAAGTTCATTTCTCATATCCTCTTAAGATTGTTTACACAGTAATACGGCTTTTCAGTATTAGAATATACGCCTGATATCGGCCTGGAAGGGTGCGGCAGGTCTGGAATTAGATCGATTTTTGACTCTTTGGAGAGTCGTGATTTGTTTCATATCATAAGCATGACATTCATCTTGAACCTGATTTCAGTTATATTGTCAGATATGTCACAAAACAATTGATAGGAAGACGTCGCCACATGATTAAGCGTTTCACACTTGTTGTATTCACAGCAGCGTTTGCGTTGACCGGATGTGCCAAGATTACTGCTGCCGGTTCAGCTGCTAAATCTGCCGCAAACTCTGTTCTGATACCAACTCTGCCAAACACGCCAGATTTTTCTAGCGGTCCAACTTTGGTTACCGTGAAACATGTTGCGACCCTGGGTGACGACGGCGAGCCGCTGTATGTCACCATTGACGGCACAGATGCGGGAATTCTTGCCATGGGGCAAACCGTGTCACTGCATGTGGAAGCGGGTAAGCATAAGGTTGGCGGCTACGCGCGCTCATTGATTGGTCGAGTCACGCTTTCGCCGGTTGAGGTCACTACCAGCACTCACTCTGACCAGCATGTTCAATATGCGGTGACCAATACTTCACCAGCATTTACCGTGCGTCCAGCAACGCCTAAAGTTGTCGTCGCCCCAGTTGCCGCGCCAGCACCAGCGCCAGTGGCAGCACCGGCAGTTACAGCGCCTGCGGTGACAACGCCAGCGGCCACGACGACGCCAGCAACCGCGACTCCAACGGCCACAGCCCCAGCGACAACCACAGCTCCGGCAGCAGCTTCCACCACCGCGACGCCGTCAACAGCAACGTCTTCTTCGACCACAACCACGACGCCATCTACCAGCACAAACACAACGTCAGGTTCAACGACTACGTCACCGTCAACCACAACAACGCCTTCCACAACAACAACAACAACAACGCCATCCAGCAGCACAGGCTCATCGACTGCGACACCTTCGACAGACACGGTTCCAACGGCGCCTAGCCTTTAAGGATCAGTGTGTTATCTGTTGGCAACCCCCTGTAGTTCTAGGCAGGGGGTTTGATGAGGCATTAATATTCGGAAATTTAATTGAGTGTTATGGGCATGTATCTTGCCCGGCTAAATATATTGCCCTGGCGACAAGATAATCAGCAGTATTTAAAAGTATTTTGTAACGTTCATTTTCCCACGTGCTTAAAAATTCATCATGGCTGTTAAACCCATTGCCTACGCCTGCTAAAGAATTTTCGATTATGGATTCTGATGTATTAATCTCGTTATCGGTGTCTATTATGTGCTTAATAGATGCAGTAGAACTGTTGAGATAATTTATAGCTTTTTTTGCTATAACTTCAGCGTTATCTTCTGGCAAATTAATATAAAAATAGTCCATGGTATTACAAAAAATGTGAGAAAGTTCATGCATGATTGTTATAGCCATTTCGGTAGAACTTCTTGAATCCAAAGCTTCTATGTTTATGAATATTCTTTTCTGCGGATCTAGTTTATCAACTCTTGCAACAATGAAGTTTTTGCTGGAACAATCAATTTTAAACAGCGTGAAAGCAGGATCAAGGAGTTCGGACATACCGGTGTAGAGTTCAAATACCTGCTTTTTCTCATACCTTCGTTCTTTACTATTGAATTCAGCCAATCCCACGACATCAGAAGCCCTTGAATTTAGTACGTTCATTGCGCCATCAAGCCAATATTGAGCAATACTTACGGCTTCATTGATTTTATTTCTTGATTGCGGCGTGAAATTATTCAACCCGCGAATTAACAGCTTTCCGTCATTATCTTTTATGATATTTTGTTCATAGCTATCTTGAGGTTTTAATGTCGGCAATGCTGAATTTTGTTGATTAAAATGGTTAGCGCTGTTATTAACTGCTGTAACTCCTGATGCTTTCATAATCCCTTACCTTGAAAAGTGATCCAATATTTATTTTATCGCATTAATCACGAGCGCTTTTTATTTTCCGTGTCGATTACAGAATTGCTCGATATTATCTGACTGGAAATCAGCCAGATTTGCCATCAATTTATCTAATGGCCAGTTCCACCAGGCAATCTGTTGCAACTTTTCTGCGATTTGCGGACTAAAGCGGGAGCGCAGTAGTTTAGCCGGAACGCCGCCAACGATAGAGTAGGGAGCAACGTTTTTCGTCACCACGGCCCCTGCGGCCAGCACCGCGCCATCGCCAATCGTGACACCGGGTAGAACAATAACTCCGTGACCAATCCAGACATCATTGCCAATAACCACGCGAGCCTCTCTTCGTTCAGCAAAAAATCCATGGTCGCGCTTGGCTTCAGGATCGTAATATTCAGGGCAATAGGTAAAACGATGCTGTGACGCACGATCCATAGGATGATTCGGTGCGCCAATACGAACCTGGTTAGCGATAGCGGTAAAGCGACCTATTTCGGTATCTGCAATACAACAGTGTTCGCCAACGTAAGAAAAATCTCCCAGCGAGCAGTACTCGAGATAACTGTGTGCGAGGATTTCGCACTGTCGGCCGATATGCGTTTCCCGCATACGAACGCTGGTGTTGATAACGGTTTGCCCAAGTTTGGCGGGGATAATGGCTGCAAGTGACATTGTAACTCCATTAGAAAATTAGAAATCGGGAAATTGATTTCGGTACCCATAAGCGCGCTTGAATCTCGATATTAGCTGATCAAAATGACAGCAAATTGACATGGCTTAAGATGTAGTAAGATTCATGTAGCGCGGTCAAAAAGGAGCATGGATGAATAGGCAAAAGCTGGCGGATAAAATTATCGAGCTGGAAAAAAAACTGCATCTTCGTGAAGTCCAGCGAAACGCCAAGTTGCTCAATGGGTTGCTGCACCCGGAGTTTATTGAGATTGGTCGTTCGGGAATCCGTTACGACAGACATACGGTGATAAAAAGTCTGGAGCAGCAAACTGAGCAGCCAGAAATTTACAGCACTGATTTTAAATTGAGTCTGATTGAAGAAAATGTGGCGTTGCTGACTTATAAAAGTTTCTATTTGGATGAAGCGGGCAGCAAGATACGGCAAACATTACGGACATCAATCTGGCAACAGAGCAGTGAGGATGAAAAATGGCAAATGCGATTTCATCAGGGTACGCCAGCGGCCAGCAGTGAATGACTGGGTTTTAGGTGGATAAGCGCGATAAAGGAGAACGTTCAGCAAAAGTGCCTAAACTGAAGATAACAGATATTGGGCCCAGTAAAGCCCAAAACCTCAGAATCCACGTAACGATACCTTGGTGCGCATAATGTGTTGAACATGTTAAATGGCTGCACGTAGTGCGGTCATTTAGCCTTGAGCAGTAAACTTACAGGCAATGCGAATTACCTGCTGTTGGACGTTTTATAGCACTATCATGAGGTTGCAGCAATATAATCTATGTGGGGGTTTCTACTTTGCCACTGTAGTCTGAGCCAATTAAGATAGCGAAGGTAAACGAATACATCTCCATTGGTTATATAACCATGCCGAAGAATCTTGTTCGTTAAAGGCCAGAATGCTGCTGTTCCATAGGGCGTATCAGATATGATTAACTTTGTATTCCCATGAAGAATAACCTCGTACATTATCTCATTTCTTTTCAATTCACTTTCTGCCTCCTTAAATATTTTCCCTCTTGCATTGTTAATTTTTCGGTAATTCTCATGCTGAATTTTTATTGCTGAATTTCTTAGTCTTGCCTCCTTGGCATTTTCTGAGGTACTAATGAAGGAAACTGTATCTGGTGAATAAATACGGCGGTAAGAGTAATCTTTATCCAGCTCATATTCCCCTGGATTGTTTACCCATCGTGTATATCCATGTAAAGATGGCAGGTCATCACAGAAATACTGGAAATTATGCCAGCGTTCACAAACCACTACCCCTTTATATGCACTAAAAAATGGCTTGCCTCTACTATTTATTGTGTAGCATCTTGCCAGCATGTTATGCCAGAGAATGAAAGACCTTGTTCGCTGATGGGAGCGTCCATTTTCCAGCATCGAGTGCTTACCCTTTCCAATATATCCTACGCCACAGTATTTATCGTTTGTTACGAATATTACTATTGTAATGCGTCATGGTATATCTCCTGAGTGATGGCCTTAAAGAAGGAAAGGGGAAAAAGAATCGGGGCGGGTCCTCTTTTTATTTCGACCTTCAGTCAAGCGTTCACTGCGTGGAGATGTAATTTAAAAAATTATTTAAAATAAATAATTATAAAACCGTGTTGTTTTAATCGGGCATAAAAGAAAGTGTCGGGCAATGTGACAATAAAGAAAATATGGTCTATATCGCACCACAGGCGACACTAAATATAATTCGCTGTAGTACAAGGCAATGCGGGAAAGGGCCCTTAAAATGCCTCCTATGCACAATGAGGGCCAGAGACAGGGGGCTTATGGCTTGCATAAGGGCCAGGTGCCTCGGAAACGCACCGCTGGCTATTTATACAGTATCGTGTAATTTCATTACTAAGTGACCGTGTTGTCGCTGTATGTGGCTCTGAGCGGCTTTTGCCGTAAGCCATATCTTTGCATTGCCCCGTGTCATTTAGTTGTGTAGTGTGCGTTCTGTGCATTGGGTCTGATGCGTGCTTGGCACTGCATTTACCCGATAGGGCACTGAATACGATAAAGTAAAAAAATAAATTTACAGCTATAAATATCCATGCTAGCATCGCCGAACTGGTTTGCGGGTTTCTAGTCTTTATTTATGTATTCTCTATCCCCCTAATATCCCTTGATAGACTCACTCATGATGTACCGTTCTCTGAGTCTTATGTGATGGATTAAGCTTTATGTAATCTTATATAAACTTTATCTTCTTTTAAGCCCTCCGCAGGAGAGCCATGCGGCTAGAGCTTACAAAGAACAAATCAAATAAAACATTAAAGTAAAAGAACCTCCACAGAGGTGAAGGCCCATTTAATAATGATTACTATCTTACTTTACTGAAGTCTATCCTTGCATCTTCTTTAGCTGATTCCATATCATCCATTTTCTTTAACTCCCTTGAGAGCTTCAGTTCCTTAAGAATTTCCTTAAGGGTATCAGCTTGGTCGAACTGAACAATTACAAATTCATACATCACAATGCTTATTAGTAAGTATGCAATACATAGGATTGTTGCAACTATTTTATTGGTATCGGTAGGAGCAAAAACATTCAACAAGTCATGCTGATTGAGGCTATTTTCAGCAATAAAATAGAACCAAACTAACACGGTTATAATTATATTAGCTGTCAATAGGGTTCTTAAGATTAGTTTTGTTAAATAGGCAGTTTTCACTATTGGCGTCCTTGTTTGTTGTTTGATAGAGGCGCAGGGCACTCATGACAGTGCACTGCAACTCAACGCATCTCGTGCAGCAAGTTCATAATTCCTAGTCGTTATCGCCCAGCATTACAACCGACACGATAAGCTTGACCAATTTCAACAAACTCAGCTCGATTCATTCCATTTAGAGAGGATGCTTGAGCATTAAATTGCTGTTTTTTATGTTCACAGATAGCGCCACCTTTTAACTTGGCATCCCTGGCACCATAAAGACATTCTTTATAAACAACGTCAGGATTTGCAATTCTTGCCATGTTTGCATAGGAATTACACATGGCATTGATTCTTGCCGAGGGCTGACTCTGAGCCAAAGATTGACCAGTGAAAAACAAACAAATCACAGACAGGGCGAAAACTTCTTTTTTCATTACGTCATTCCTTTGATTGATTATTTAAATGATTTTGGATTATGAGTCGAAAATGCAAGGGGACTTGACGGCTTCATTCGGAGCTTTGTTGTAATATGCATTCAACACCCATCGCATCGCCGCCCCAAAGTGTTATCGTTGGCTCACCACCTGATGCACCCTGAGTACTCATATCCAGCGCCAAAATGTAGAAGCTATCCTTGCTAACATCAAATTCATAATTAACAAGTGGGGAGCCGTTAGTCTGATATACGGACTGCATAGCATCCTGAATTCTTTTTTCTGAAATCAACTTGCCATGATGAAAGAGCTTGATAATACCAGCATCTTTTCCATAGCTCATAAAGCCACTGTCAGCATCTCCGGTTACATGCCGTTCAATGTTCCAGCCATCACGACAAACGATGTTCTCTGCCATTGCAAGCACAGGAAGAGCAAGGCATGCCAGCGCAGCCGAGGTAATGATTAATCGTTTCATTTAAATCGAGTCCTTAAGAGAGACAACAACAATATAGGTCGTTTGATAAAGGCCGCAAGACATTTCAACTATTAGGTGCACCAAGGCAATGCCGAAGAGAAACGATATTGCCCATGATAAAGCCCAAAACCTCAGAATCCACGTAACGATACCTTGGTGCGCATAATGTATATTATGTTAAATGAGATATCTAGATTAGGAATGTGCTCCCTTACCCATCTGATATCGTGCAAACTGCTTTATCAAACTGCGGAGATTTGATGAACGGAAACCAGAGTTTGTTTTCCGCTGGGCCAGAGCTATGACCCAGCACTTGACTACTAAATATCTTTAACCGCGACACCTGAGTGGCTGTCGTAACCCACTCGGCCAATAAACGGTAAACGCAGCGCCGGTGATGTAAACTCAACGCCAAGATTTAATCCCAAAATATTGAACTCAATTCCCTCCTGCGCGCCTACCGTGAATCCTAATAATCCGAGCAGTGAAACTTGCACTCCCTTTCCGGATGGTGGTAACCCGATTGGGCGTGTCAACGGGCGGTAATCTTTACCTATTGCATTTGAAGGTAAATCGAGTCCTAGCTCAGGAACCGCGCGGCCGATATGTGCCATAAAGGTATTACTATTCGGGCCTGGATAAGCATGATAAGTGCGTGGGAATGGATAACTTTTAATGGCTGCTTCAATCTCTGGGATCATTGCCTCGGCCTCCGGCCCACGATGGTCAACCAGAATTCGAGGTTTAGAACCGAACCAATAGCCATCGGGCACAGCATAATTTTGACGGACAACATTTCCACTGCCCCAGCCAATAACGTCATAGCGGGTGTACTGTGTTTCCCCTACTCTTTTGAAAATAATCCACGGATGTACGGCAAATAAACCACGCCAGCCGTAGGTGGGCGCAGTATAGATTTGAACGATCGCTGTATTACGGAACTTAATCGGATCTGGAGCCAGAGATGCCGAATCCCGGCGGGTAGTTGCCCAATTATGGCCAATCGGATCTTCTTTAGTTTGAGACGCTTTTGCATAACTGTAGCCAAATGAAATAAGCAAAATGCAGAGATAACCCAGGCCGATCCACTTGATGTATGTCATAAATTGTTGTTGATTCCTCGCGGTAATTCACTAAACCCTAGAGCAAAAAAATCCATGCCGCAAGCAAGCTGAATTATCATCAGCCAAGCATAGGAAGTTCTTATGGACTGGCGTGCTCCACAATCAATTTAGATGAACATATTTCACTACATATCAATGGATAAGCTGCAATCAAACTCTGTATAGTAGTAATTGGGTTCTAGCGAATATATAAGCTTAAATTATAGAGAAGTGTAATTATGAAAAAATTGCTGTTATCTGCCTTGGTAACCACCTCGGTTTTGATGCTGTCTGCCTGTAAACAAGGCGACGACAATGATGTCAAAGTGGCTATCAATACCGGTCCAGACCAGGCTATCTGGCAGGTAGTACAAAAAGTGGCTAAAGATAAATATAATCTGAACGTAGAGGTCATTCCTTTCAATGACTACGTTCTGCCGAACGAGTCTTTAAATAGCAAAGATGTTGATGCCAATGCATTCCAAAGCCTGCCTTACCTTGAGGCACAGTCTAAGGAACGGGGATATCATTTCGCTATTCTGACCAAGACCTTTATTTTCCCAATTGCTGCTTACTCTAAAAAAATCAAAAATGTTAAAGATTTACCTGATGGCGCAACCATTACTATCTCTAACGAGGCAACCACATTAGGCCGCAGCCTGTTGCTATTGCAAGCCCAGGGTCTGATTAAACTCAAAGATGGCGTAGGCTATTTGCCGACCACTTTGGACATTACCGAGAACCCCAAGAAACTTAAACTGGTTGAAGTTGATACCCCTCAGTTGACCCGCACGCTGGATGACCCTAACGTCACCCTATCCATTATCAACACTAACTTCTCCTCACAGGTAGGCCTTTCCGCCTCTCGTGATGGCCTGTTTATGGAAGGTGCAGCCTCACCTTACGTGAATGCATTGGTAGCACGCGCCGATGACAAAGACACTAAGAAACTTCATGAGCTGACAGAAGCTTTCCAGACCCCTGAAGTTGCAGAAAAAGCCAAAGAAGTTTACAAAGGCGATGCTATTAAAGCCTGGTAAATCCAGCATTTTTTAGGGTCGAGTATCAAGTTAACCTGCCCAGGTTAATAAGACTTCGGCCCTTGTGTAGTCAATCTGCGGTTATCCCACCCTGTCTTCGTTTAACTATGACTCTTCTTAACATCCTCATTTGTATAGGCTGCATTGGGTAAATCCTTTGATTGCACAGTAAATCCGCGAAAAGCACACCTTTCCTGACAGACCTTTACTGATGGATTAGAAAATAACCCCAGGAAGTAGGTCGTTTTTTGAGCTAAACTGATTGCGCTACGTAAAATCTGAGAATCTTTAGTACCCGTTACCGCTCAATTTTTACGTATAACAATTTTTCTAAGGCTAACATCTATATAATCAACAACATATTGATAACATGCCGGAAAATGTAAACATCTATACACAAAATAAATTATTGAGCTATAGCGCAAAAAGTCCTATATTGGCCGCGCTTTAACTAGAGCTATTACTTTTAAATTCATTTATTCAATTGGGACGTTAGTGATAACCCCGGTTGTAGGAGAGATATGATGACGGATAAAGTCCGTATTGATACTTTAGGTGCTAATTCATTTACTGAAAACAATGAAACCTATTTGGCGAGACAAGCTGAATTTGAATCGAATGTTAGGAGTTATCCGCGCAAACTTCCTTTAGCGATCGCTAAAGCATTGGGTGTGTGGATTACCGACGTTGAGAATAATCAATATCTTGACTGCCTGGCCGGTGCGGGAACGCTGGCTCTTGGACACAACCATCCGGACATTCTTCAAAGCATCCAAAATGTCATTACTAGCGGCTTGCCGTTACATACGCTTGATCTGACGACGCCGTTGAAAGACAAGTTTTCAGACTATTTGCTGTCTATTTTGCCGGGTAAAGGCAAAGAGTACTGCCTGCAGTTCACCGGCCCTTCTGGTGCCGATGCTGTTGAAGCTGCACTGAAGCTGGCGAAGAAATACACCGGTCGTTCTGGCGTGATCAGCTTCTCTGGCGGCTATCACGGTATGACTCACGGTGCTTTGGCGGTCACAGGCAACCTGTCTCCGAAAGAAGCAGTCAACGGGATGATGCCAGAAGTACAGTTTATGCCTTACCCACATCTTTACCGCTGCCCGCTGGGCATTGGCGGCGAAGCTGGCGTAAAAGCGCTGACTTACTACTTCGAAAACCTGATCAACGACGTTGAAAGCGGCGTTCGTAAACCTGCGGCTGTTATTCTGGAAGCCGTTCAGGGCGAAGGTGGTGTTAACCCGGCTCCTGTCGAGTGGTTACAGCGCATTCGTAAAGTGACTCAGGAACACGGCATTCTGTTGATTGTCGACGAAGTTCAGGCTGGTTTCTGCCGTACCGGCAAACTTTTTGCCTTCGAACATGCAGGTATCGAGCCAGACATTATCGTGATGTCCAAAGCAGTTGGCGGCGGCTTGCCACTGGCAGTTCTGGGTATCAAGAAACGGTTTGATGCGTGGGAACCTGGCCACCATACCGGTACTTTCCGTGGTAACCAATTGGCTATGGCAACCGGCCTGACGACTCTGCAATATATGAAAGATAACAATCTTGCAGATAAAGTTGCGGCACAGGGCGAATGGCTGAAAGGCAAACTGGCAGATCTGCAGAAACGTTATCCAGTAATAGGTAACATTCGCGGTCTGGGCTTGATGATCGGTATCGAGATCGTTAAACCAAACGAAGCACAGGATCACATGGGTTGCTACCCTGCCGATGGCCAGCTTTCTGCTTTGCTGCAGAAAAAATGCTTCGAAGCGGGTCTGATTCTCGAACGTGGCGGTCGTAACGGTTGTGTACTGCGCCTGTTGCCTTCTCTGCTGATCACCAACGAAGAGCTGGGTATTTTCCTGGATAAATTTGAGCAGGCGTTCCTTGCCGCTGGCATCAAACCTGTTTGAGTGGAGTTAAAGACCGGATGTCGAAGTTAAACCCGATCCTTGCCGCCTCGGCGCAGAGCACTGAGGCTTATCAGCAGGCGATCGCCCAAAGTAGTGCAGCCGTTGTTCAGTGGCTGCAACAACCCGAGATGTATCAGGGGAAAAGCGTTGCTGAACTGCGTGAGCGTATTACTTTGGACTTCAATCCTCAAGGCCTGGGCAACCAGGCTGCGATTGAACGTGCGATTGAATACTTTTTAAAAGATAGCCTGTCGGTACATCACCCACAGTGCGTTGCGCACCTTCACTGCCCTAGTCTTGTAATAAGCCAGGCTGCGGAAGTGTTGATTAACGCAACCAACCAGAGCATGGACTCCTGGGACCAAAGCCCTTCAGCGACCATCATCGAGATCAAGCTGATTGAATGGCTGCGTACTCAGGTTGGCTACCAGCCTGGCGACGCCGGTGTATTCACCAGCGGCGGTACTCAGAGCAATCTGATGGGCCTGATGCTGGCACGTGACGCCTTCTTCGCGCGCCAGGGACATTCTGTGCAGCAAGATGGCCTGACTGGCGACCTGAAAAAGATTAAAGTCTTCTGTTCTGAAAATGCGCACTTTTCTGTGCAAAAGAACATGGCTTTGATGGGCCTGGGTTATCAGTCCGTGACGCTGGTCAAAACCGATCGCTTCGCTCGTATGGATCTCAACGATCTGACCGAGAAATTGGCGTTGGCTAAAGCTAACGGCGAGCAAATTTTGGCGATCGTTGCTACAGCAGGTACTACCGATGCTGGCGCAATCGACCCGCTACGTGAAATTGCCGCTCTGGCCGCAGAACACCAGATCTGGGTACATGTCGATGCTGCATGGGGCGGCGCGCTGTTGCTGTCTGAGAAGTATCGCGATTATCTGGACGGAATTGAACTGGTCGACTCCATCACTCTGGACTTCCATAAGCAATTCTTCCAGACCATCAGCTGTGGCGCGTTCTTGCTAAAAGAATCACGTCATTATGAGCTGATGCGTTATCAGGCGGCCTACCTGAACTCAGAGTTTGATGAAGCTCAGGGCGTGCCAAACCTGGTATCCAAGTCTCTGCAGACGACTCGCCGTTTCGACGCGTTGAAACTGTGGATGGGCCTGGAGGCATTGGGTCAGAAGCAATACGCTGCAATCATTGACCACGGCGTGACATTGGCGCAAGAAGTTGCCCAGTACGTTGGCGAACAGCCTCAGCTTGAGCTTGTCATGCAGCCACAGCTGGCCAGCGTGTTGTTCCGCTATCGTCCTGAAGCGTTGGCAAATAGCGGCGATGCTGCTGTTGCCCTGTTCAACCAGAAAATTGGTGATGCGTTGCTGGACTCTGGCCGCGCTAACCTGGGTGTAACCGAGTCTAACGGTGTGACTTGCCTGAAAATGACTTTGTTGAACCCTACCGTTACGCTGGAAGACATCAAGCTTCTGTTGGCATTGGTAGACAAGACCGCACAGCAGTTGCTGAACGCTTAATTTCATACTCTGCTTTAACGTAACAAAGGCCGAAAATAGTTAACTGTTTTCGGCTTTTTTATTGGTGCTGTAGGATTTTTATCGCCGCCCCATAATATTCCCACTACTTTGTCCTCTACCAATAGCCATAAACCTAACCCATTGAATATAAACCCAAATACACTGCTTTAAATAATAGAATATCCATAATTAAAGCGTTATTGATTCTTGAATAGTGCGCCGTAGTTAATAAAGGCACATTGTATGTTGTAACTAAATATACCCTTTTACATTATTAATGGTGAATTCCACGGCAACCAGCGCATCAGTGATTACACTTATTGATTACAAGGTGATTTTTATCAATCAGGAGTTAACATGACCACAAAAAGACGCTCAGTGCCTGGCATTCACCCCTATGATGGCCCCGCAGGCGGCTGGGGGGCTCTCAAAGCCACGGCGATTGCTGTTCGTACTCAAATGGATAATCTGACAGCTCCCGCTACGCTTTTACGCACTAACCAGCCAGATGGTTTCGACTGTCCTGGCTGCGCATGGCCAGATAAAGAGAAACATTCAACCTTCCAGTTTTGTGAAAATGGCGCTAAAGCCGTGACCTGGGAAGCAACCAGCAAACGTGTGACACCGGAGTTTTTTGCACAAAATACGGTTAGCTCATTGCTTGAAAGATCTGACTTTGAATTGGAAGGCTATGGACGTATAACTCATCCAATGGTTTATGATCGAGATAGCGACACCCTGCGCCCAGTCGAATGGGACGTGGCGTTTAATCGCATTGGAGAAATCCTTCGTGGGCTAGACTCCCCCGATGAGGCCGAATTTTACACTTCAGGCCGCGCCTCTAATGAAGCAGCTTACCTGTTCCAGTTATTTGCCCGCGAATTTGGCACCAATAATTTCCCGGACTGTTCCAACATGTGCCACGAAGCCACCAGTGTGGGCCTGCCGCAGTCTATCGGTATCGGCAAAGGCACCGTTTCATTGGATGACTTTGACGAAACTGATCTGATTATTTCTATTGGCCACAACCCTGGCACTAACCACCCTCGCATGATGGGTACTTTGCATGAAGCGGCAAGACGCAATGTGCCCATCATTGTGTTTAATCCACTGCGCGAAAGAGCGCTTGAGCGTTTTGCCGATCCGCAAAGTATTATCGAGATGGCGACTTACAGCTCAACGAATATTGCCTCAACCTATTATCAGGTAAAAGCCGGTGGCGATGCTGCGGCATTGAAAGGCATTATTAAAGCTCTGCTAGAGCTAGAGGGTGAAATTGGCAATATTCTCGATCAAGATTTTATCGCCGAGCACACGCAAGGTTTTGACTTGCTGGCCGCCGATATGGCAGCAACCCGTTGGGATGATATTGAGAAAGAAGCTGGCCTGACTCGAGATGATTTGCAAAAAGTCGCAGCGCTGTATGCCAAATCAAAGGCCACAATTGTGACCTACGGCATGGGCGTTACTCAGCATAACAAGGGCACTGCAAATGTTCGCTTAATTGCCGATCTACTGCTGTTAAGAGGTAACTTCGGTAAACCCGGTGCGGGAATTTGCCCGTTGCGTGGTCATTCCAACGTTCAGGGCAATCGCACCGTGGGCATTACCGAAAAACCGTCTGCCGCGTTTCTGGAAAAAATTCAGCAAGTATTTGGCTTTACCCCTCCGAAAGAGCACGGACACGACGCCGTTAAAGCGATGGAGGCAATGGTCGATGGCACCGCAAAAGCACTGATTTGTCTGGGTGGCAATTTTGCCGTTGCGCTTCCCGACCCGGAAAAATGCTTCCCCGCCATGCAGAATCTCGATTTGAGCGTACACATAGGCACCAAGCTTAATCGTTCGCACCTGTTAGTCGCCAAAGAAACCTATGTTTTCCCGTGCTTGGGTCGTACCGAACTGGATTTGCAGGACAGCGGCCGTCAGTCAATTACTGTTGAAGACTCAATGTCGATGGTCCATGCATCTTCCGGTAAGCTAAAACCCGCCTCTGAATGGCTGCTTTCAGAACCCGCTATCGTCGCGCGCATGGCCAAGGCTACCCTGCCTCAAACTAAAGTGCAGTGGATTGAGCTGGCCGGGGATTATCGTCTAATCCGTGATTTGATCGAAAAAACGATTCCGGGTTTTGATAAATACAATCAACGTATCGAAGCGCCCAATGGATTTCGCATGCCTCTGCCTCCGACAGAGCGCAAGTGGCCAACACCAACAGGTAAGGCAATTTTCTCTGTGTTTGACGGCATCACAGAAGATATCTCTATTGATGACCCTGAAATGCTACGGATGATTACTTTGCGTAGTCACGACCAGTACAATACGACGATTTATGCCATGGATGACCGTTATCGCGGAGTATTTGGCCGTCGGGATATCCTGTTTATGAATGATGTGGATCTTGAATCACGCGGGCTGGAGCATGGCGATTTAGTGGATATTGAAACATTGGTCGCGGGTAGTCATCAGAGACTGGAAAATATTACCGTCATTGCCTACAACATCGCCCCGGGTTCAGTAGGAGCCTATTACCCAGAGGCTAACGTATTGATTCCACTAAACTACATTGATAAAGAAAGCGGTACGCCTTCTTATAAATCGTTGCCGATAAGAGTGTTAAAACACCTTGTGAGTTAAGCCTAATCCCCTTCGGGTAGAGTCACTCGAAGGGGATTTAGTCTCCAACAATTGAATCGTTTTCACGTCACTCGGCTTAACTGCTAAAGATTTAATTAAAAATACTCTACAAAATCGCTGATTGACTGCCATCAACTCCTAAAAATCTATTGCAGCGAGAGGCCTCGCAAAACGGCATTAAATCTCAGACTGATTATCTCTATTGACTCTAGACTGAGCTCCACGAATTCGTTCTCACGCTTTCATACGGAGCAAAAGTCATGATCCCAGCCATAACCGCGCTCAAAGGTAGTTTATCGACTGATGAACAGCCCGTTAATGTGTTGCCACCGCTGAAAATACGAAGCCTGCTACGAGATACTTATCTCGACACCGGGCAGGAGGTAAATATCAGGCGTAAGGGAGAACTTTCATGGATAGAAAACCAAAATGTGGCTTCACTAACAGGCCGAATCGAGTTTATTAATCAACTCATCTCATACGTTATCGAAAATATTCCACAAAGAAACACCCCGCTGACATTGGTCTCTATGGGATCAGGCGGGTTGCTGACTGAAAAATTTATTAATCAGCAACTTAAAAAGGCAGGCTATAGCGATATTCATTGGCGAATGATAGACGTGGACTACCAACAAAACGGCTACAGGCAGTCCCGCAATGAGTTTCGTGATAAAGTCGAAAAAAACGTCCTGTCATTTACCAGCGAGCAGGCTTACCTCAATCAAAATTCAGGACCGACACCACTGGCAGTCGATGATAAGTTTCGTGGTGCAAGCATCGTTTTATCTATTGATCCCCCCTCACCTCTTGAAGGGCAAGAAGCTGCCGCCTCTGAGCTGTCCGACTGCATGCTGATTCGCGGCAGGCCGGTAAACGACATTAAACAGGCCAACGGTATCTATTTAATGGTTGCTGATAAATCAGGATAGGACATGTTGATACAGGTTCATCAGCATCTGACGGCAGGCCATCATGTCGTTAAGATGGAAGGTGTTTTAAAATGTACACTTAATTCAAAAAGTGACTGCGAGGTAACATTTTGTCCTTCATCCAGTGGTCAGGCACTAAATCGCGATGTAAAACCATTTCTGGAATATGTGCACAGAGTTGCCGACCAGACCGGGCAGAAACTCGAACTTCAACATATTGATAAAGCCTTGGGGAAATATATCTCCAGCCTGGAAAACGCTGGCATGGCGGGTATCAAGTTTTACGTCTCGGATTATGACACTAGCGTCACTCGCCTAAGGCAACATTTTCAGAACGGGAACAATCCGGCGCTTTTTGCTGCGTTTGAAAATAACCAGGTACGCTTTCAACCATAAAGCCGGGTAAACATTATTGCTGTTACACTGTTGCAAGAGATTTTAGATTCGTACAGGAATAGAGCCTTGACTACCACCACCAAAAAGTTCGACTTTAAAACAATCATTGATCGCCGCACACAGCGCTCCACAAAATGGTTGGAGGTCGCCGAATTAGCAGACAGCCCACTCGGGCCGATAATTCCATTGTGGATAGCCGATATGGATTTCAAATCACCGCCTGCGGTGATTGAGGCACTACAGCGAGCCGTCGAACACGGCATCTTTGGCTACTGCGAATGGCCCTTGGACTTTTTTGAAGTGTTTTGCCAATGGCAAGCTACGCGACACAACTGGGCAATCGACCCACAGTGGGTATTACCCTGCGAATCGGTAATCAGCTCCATGGAATTAATCATTCGCGCCCACAGCCAACCTGAAGACGAGGTGATTATTTTCTCACCCGGGTTCGGCACCTTTAACCGCATTATTAATCATACCGGTCGCCGCATTGTTGACGTGCCGCTGGTCGAGAACGAATGCACCTATTCGCTAGATATCGCCCTGCTGGAAGGCAGTATTACGCCACGCAGCCGGATAATCATCCTGTGTAATCCACATAACCCAATAGGTAAAGTCTGGAGAAAAACAGAGTTAAGGCAGATTGCCGAGCTGTGCAAGCGCCACAATTTATTATTGCTTTCAGATGATGTGCATCAGGACTTGATTATCGGTGAGGAGCCTTATACCCCGATTGCCAGCCTGGATCCGCAGTATGCCGATTTCACCATCACGTTTACCTCGCCGTGCAAACCTTTTAATCTCAGCGGGTTGCCTATTACCCAGCTAGTCATTAAAAATGATGCGCTTAGACAAACGCTGAGCCATGAACTTGAGGAGCTTAGCGTTCATAAACCGAATATGTTAGGCATGATTGCCTGCGACGCAGCCTATCGCCACGGCGGCCCTTGGCTTGATGCGCTACTTGAAACGCTTCGCGCCAACTATACGCTGCTCGAAGAGGGGTTAAAGAAAATTCCCAACTTGACGCTATTTCGCACTGAAGGAAGCTATCTGGCGTGGATAGATTTTCGAAAAAGTGGTTTATCTCATTCCGAACTGCAGAATATTTTGATTAAAAAGGCCGATCTGTTACCTAACAGCGGGCTCAAATTTGGGATTAACGGTGAAGGCTTTATGCGGCTTAATTTTGCCCTGCCAAGGTCGGAACTGATTAACGTTATCGAGCGTTTAGGCAGCTGTTTTAGTGATTAAATAATCACATAAGCCTTGCTTTTATAAACAATTACACAAAAAAAGTAGTGAAAAATTGCCGTCTAAAAGACAAGACTTAAAAATAGACAGGGGTTTGTAAAGCTATTTTTGATTGTTGTGCTTACCAAACTTCGAAGCCAACTCTTTTTGCCTTTGCTCTGCCATAAATGCCCCTCGTTGCATTCGCTGAGTTTGGTTATTTTCAGTTTGATTGCTGGATCGTTCTAACGAGGATGACCTGATGTTTTCTAATTGTTCATTAATTCGTTGCCTGAATTCAGAGGGTTGATCAGGAGTCGAGTGTATCGCTCGTCTTTGAGATAGGATAACCATTGACTGATGGGCAAGGCTGGAAGCATCAGTTTTAGAGGAAGACGGCGATTGCCATTTATCCGCAGGTCTGATTACTGAGCCTAAACGGTTCTCGGCAGAGAAGGCCAGCCGCGAAGTTGATGGCAGCGGAATACTAGAAATTGGCGCTGGTGCAATGCGTGGACGATCGGCAGGGTCTTCCCTATAGCTATATGGAGTAATCCGCAATGTTTCCAATCGATTAATATCTCGATCTTCTCTCTCTTTTTTCACTTTATCTCTTTCACGAGCTATCAAGTCTGAAGCGGTCATAAATCTGGGATTTTCAGTTGCGCTTCGACCATGATATGTACTTTCTAAAAACTGGAAATCTGCGGCAGTCCTAAATCTGCTATTAGGGTCGAATTGCTCTCTCCTACGGCGTTCCTCCGCAGCCTCGTCCCGAAGAGATAAATCGGATAATGTCATAACTCTTGGATTGGCATTACTTTCGCGGTGACTATGACTTTCTACTGGTGTTTGAGTGCTTCTATAATTCGACCCTCTCGTGAAATCCCTGGCGCGCAAAGTTTCCGGCGGTAAAGTCATGGTCACTGAACCATTGCCATTATCGTTTATTACATACTGTAAGCATCCCTCTTAACCGAACCATTCACTTTTAGAGATCTTCCGGCATACTGATTATGTCCCCTGAGGAGATCGCCATGCGTAAGATTCGATTCACCGAACACCAGATCATCGCCGTTCTTAAGTCTGTCGAAGCCGGACGAACCGTCAAAGATGTCTGCCGCGAGGCCGCTATTTCAGAAGCCAGCTATTACAACTGGAAGGCGAAATATGGCGGGATGGAAGCCGCTGATATCAAAAAGATCAAAGATCTTGAAGACGAGAATCGTCGTCTGAAGCAGATGTTTGCCGATCTGAGTCTGGAATGCCGGGCGCTGAAAGACGTCATCGAAAAAAAGCTTTAAAACCAGCGGTAAAGCGTGAGCTCGTCAACTATCTGACCGCGCAGTTTTCGATGAGCTTACGCCAGGCATGCAGGACGTTATCGCTGAGCAGGACGGTGTTTCGTTATCAACCGGATACACGACGTGATGAAGCAGTGATCCAGAGCCTGACTGAGGCGGCTGAACGCTACCCTCGCTACGGATTTAAGAAGCTTTTTCAGGTGCTTCGCAGGCAGGGGCACGTCTGGAATCACAAGCGGGTACACCGGATTTACTGTCTGTTAAAACTGAATTTTCGTCGCAAGGGTAAACAACGCCTGCCGGTGCGCAATCCGGCTCCGCTGGCAACGCCGGAAGCGCTCAATCAAAGCTGGTCCATCGATTTTATGCACGACGCGCTGACATGTGGCCGACGTTTTCGGACTTTCAATGTCGTCGATGATTTTAACCGTGAAGCTCTGGCTATCGAAATTGACCTGAATATCCCGGCACAGCGTGTCGTGCGGGTGCTGGACAGGATAGCGGCAAATCGTGGATATCCGCTGAAGATGCGAATGGATAACGGACCGGAACTGATATCACTGGCTCTGGCGCAATGGGCCGAAGAGCATGGCGTGATGCTGGAATTTATCAAGCCGGGTAAGCCAACACAGAACGCGTTTATAGAAAGGTTTAACCGAACGTACCGGACCGAAATACTGGATTTTTATCTGTTCAGAACGCTGAATGAAGCACGGGAAATCACAGAGCGCTGGCTGACGGAATACAACAGCGAGCGGCCTCATGAATCCCTGAATAACCTGACGCCGGAAGAATACCGGCTGATAGCTGAAAAACCGGAACTCTCAAAAAGTGCGTGGAACTAAAACAGGTATGCTTACAATACCCTCGCCCTGTCGAAATTGGGTAAACATATTCTGACTCTGGCTGAACATATTCATAGTGTGGCTCTTCAATTTCTGATGATCCTTCAACGTAATTATCACCCTGAACGACCACACCATTATCCACTGGCTTTGTTATCTCCTGGTCGAGATGATGTGCCGGTATTAAGTTAACCGCCTCATTACCCGCCTCTGCACTGACATTTTCCAAAGAAGGATAAATCACCCTCGCCTGCATTGCTTTTTCAGCTTTACTCCTTTGCCTATCCTCCTCTAACAGAATATTCAAATAATGCGACATTTCAATATTCTCTACCATTGTCTGTTCACGGTCGGCATATTTTTCGGCTAACTGCTCCTGATATTCTCTCGCTTTAATCTCATCTCTTTGCGCATATTCAAAGTTACGCTCTTCGTTAAACATCGCTGATCCAACAGCCATTGCTGCTCCCGCGGCTAAAAAAGCGCCGAACCCTGTTGCTATGGGAGTAGAAGGTTCAGGTTCAGGCATAAACTGCTGACTAATAACTCTAATTTGACTAGCCGCTATATGTCTGTCAATCGAGCTACTAGTCAGTGAGTGTATTTTTCCTTTTGCTCTTAACGTGGTCCGTAGCCCCTGCTCTGCTGCTTTTCTCAACTTTTTAAGCTGACGGGTATCACCGCCTTCATGACGACGCTTCCTATTAACCGTTCTTTGAGCATGGATGCTTTGTTTTAAGTTCCCTGCGTGTTCACGAATCAAATGAAAATTATTAGGTAAAGAGGAAAATAAACTCAGTTGATCGTTGATTGAAGCATTACTATTAATCCTGCTAATATTGCTTTCTATATTTCTTACATGTCCGACTATTGATGCAATATCGGAGTTAGACGCAAAGTCTAAAACGTCACTACTTTGATCGTTCAACCTAACCAGTGTGTTTTTTATCTTATTCAACGGTGAGGATTTCAGCGTATTAAAAAAAGTTGTTTTATCCTGAGTTAGGCTCAGGTAAAGCTTATCGAGTTGATTACGAATTTCCCCCGTATTATTAGCGATTTTTTCAGACACTTTTTTATTTTCAGATTCAGAGGTTGAATGTCTTGATTGTGCAGGAGACTCATTCTCAACAAAATCACTATGTGCAACATTAACAAACTCATTAATTAGAGTAGACCTATAATTACTGTCCGGCACGACCCCATGAATCAGTCGTGCAGCGGCTTCAAGAATCTCCATATTTTCGGTTGTAGCCAATTCATGTGTGGCCGTGACTTCAAAGCGAGTTTCCATTTGCCGCCACAATGCTAACTGATTATTTCTTAATAGAATAACCGTTTGATTACCTGACAATTCAGGCTGATTACTTAAAACACTATTCCCATCGGGGTCAAAATAAAATTCAGTATCGTGCTCGTCATTTTCACTCACAATATACTCTTGCATTTGCCTCGCCAGTCTGCAAAGAAACTCTGCCCGGCTCAGACTGTTAATATATTGCCCGGCAAATTGCAGTTGATTGTTTTGCGCATAGGTTAAAATGTCCTCTAATCCTGTTTGCCGAGGTTCATGAACAGGATTATTAAGACTATTTATGATGTTAAATATCGGATGATTTGATGGTATTAATCCATCATCAACCATGATTTTTAATGCATAGCTGGTTAGCGGACAAATTGCTCTTGTGGGATCATTGATTTGTTGCGAGAGAGAATTAAAAAAACGTTCTGCTGCAGGTGTCGAAGTAAAGAGAGGCAAAAATTGCTTTTTCTCTTCTGGGCTACAGAGCACCAGACAAGAGTGCAGCAACTGTTGCCAGGCAATAAGTTTACCGTCAACCCAAAACCTGTCGCCCATTTCATCAAGAATCCCCTTTGCATCATTTTCTTTTGCAGGAACAATTAAACTTAAAATGTTGAGATAATACTGTGGATTAATACTTAACAAATTTTTTAGCGTACCCAGATAAAGAGTAAAACTTATAGGGAGATGATTTCCGTTAATGCCAAAGCCATTAGCTATTGAGCCACCAAAATCTGCTAGAAAATTTCTGAGCGTAACGATATCTGCCGAGTCAGGGGTATTAGCTCCGGTTCTTAAACTGCGTGATAGTGCATAGGCGAGATCTTCAAGAGCCTGGTAGCCTTGATAAGAGCTTAGTTGATCAGGATTTGCAAGACTTAGGTAATTGATTTCTGGGGTAGAGCTAACCTGTGAGCCCGTATCGACACTGGCTTCAGACTGAGCTGGATTAAGCATTTTCAGACCGTGAAGTTTAAAAAAACGGTTAACCTCGCTTTCAGACGTTGCCAATAAATTTAAGACGAATGTATCAGCATTAAATAAAATGACCCTCAACATCGCAAGCTTGTCATTTCTCAATGCCTCAACTAACTGTGCTGGTGACAAATTTTTATTTTGAACGGCCCAACGAACAAATCCCCAGACGCTCTTATTCACGATTTTATCTTTTATTTCATTTAGCCATTCAAGGGGAACCCCTTCTGTAGAGGAACTGGCGATAAATCGCTGCCAATTCTCTTCATCCAAGACATTGTACTTTACGCCTTCAATTAATGCAGTCAGTTGGTTTTTACTCATATCCGCACTTGGAGGCTCAAGTGTTTGACTCATAGAGTCAATGATGTTTGATAATAGCATTTCCTCTAAACCAAAAGCAGAGGTGGCTTGATTAGCTTCATTAATCATCGCAGATAATAGACCTGAGCTGGTCCTGATATCATCAGGTATTCCCAATCCTAATACGTAATAGTAATCATGAGTTCCCCAGCCTTTTGGTATCATGTGACTGATTTCATGCGCTACAGTCTGCATAATTTTTACTTGCGGAGTTTTAAGGATATTGGTGGTGAACATTACCCTGCTATTAACATCGTCCGGGAAGGCCTGTGCATAGATACCAGGCCCATGTTTAATGGGTCTTGACAGTAAAAACTGACTCGCATCTTCATTGAGATAACGCCTCACCGTAGTATGATAATCCGTCATTCGTTCTAGCGTTAAATCTAGCATCTGTTGACTAACGCCATGAATATCGATACCTAATTGAGCCGCAATAACGTAATTTATTGTTTGATGAGAAGTTGCACTATTATTGAATAAATCAGTTAGTACATTATCAATTAAAGTTAATGATTCTCTAAGTTGTGGGAACTGATTATACACATCCTGCCCACGAGCAATAAAAGTATATCCCTCATTAACCAGTGCTGTTTCAGTGCTGTCGTTTCTACCGCGAGGTAATACATTTCGCATTTCATCTGGAATCAGCCACGGTTGAAATTGATTGTTAATAAAATCCAGACAATCTGGCTCCTCAAGGGCACTGCTCAAATCTTGCCGAAAATAAATAATATCTCGGGTTGATATCTCTGAAGGAAGACACTGATATTGGCTACACATTAAAGCAATGACAAAACTATCACCATATTGTTCTACCGGTATATTTTCGAATTGATCGCCAACTCTTGGTCTAAAAATAGCAAGCCCATTGTCATTGCGATACATCTGGATAGATAGTTTTTTCTCTGCCTCCTGGGAGTTAGAGCTAACTGACAATAAATTTTGACCATTTTGATCTTCAATTTCTATCGAAGTCATTGCCATTGACGGGAGAAATACGGCGAGAAATGGCGCAAGTTGCATAGACTCAGTATCCCAAAGCTCGATTCTATTTAAGTCATTCCCCACAGCCGTAAGTCTCTCTGAGGTTAAATAATTAGCAACAGAACTTACTGGTGACAAATCGTTTGCAGCCTGGCTCTGATTAATAAGTTTAAAAGATGAAGATTCTTGAGCGGTGTTAATATTTTCCATTACCTTTCCTTTAATAATTAAAGCTTCCATTGATTACCAATAAATATCAAGCTAGTAATATATCAATCAAACCATAGCGCAAAGCAAAAAACTTGATTCACCTTATTTTAATAATGATACTTAGATAAAGAACAGTGAAATACTCCCACAAGTTTCTACGATTCTCAATAGAGAATTATTAACACAGGGTTGCTTTATGATATTTACTAAGCAATAACATCGTAAATTTATTTATTTCTCGCGAGAGTGAAGTGCGGATTGCTTGTACTTTTTTGCTGGATACACTTGAAAATATATCATTTATTCAACAAATAAAGCCTCTGCAGGGAGGCTTTATTTGTTGTTGTCGTTAAATCGGGCATAGCTTAACCGAGGCTTAGAGGATAAGTAATTAACTGGGGTCGGTTTGGATATCGAAAATTATTGTACGTCAAGGTGGTTTTTTGTACCTCTGAGCTGTGCTAGAGCTTGACCGCTTTGACAGGCAGCTTTGAGCGTGAAGCGGAAGTTAGATCTGAACAGGTAAGGAGATTCGTGGGTATTGTGAGCGGCCATATACTCATCTATTTTTATAATACTGTTAAAAATATGAGGAAATGTAATGCGCTTATACTTACTTTACTTGGGGACTATGCAGCCTGGTGATATACCTGTACCGGGATATTTGATTCAGACACATGAAGGAATGAAACGAGCTGGCCAAAAGTGGGCATCCACGTTTCAAAGTCAATCGGGAGACATGGGACCATCCCTCTCTACGTTATCGTCTGATTGAAGGGGATTACGAGCTTTTACCGGGAGTCGTATTGCTTGAAACCAGCGGGCATGTTCCTGGTCACCAGTCTCTTTTAGTACGACTTTCTGAAACAGGAGCCGTAGTACTTGCCGCTGACGCTGTTATGCATCATTCAATGGCAGATGCTGCTACGCGTCAAATATTTGTCACTGATATGGATGATGAGCCAGGAATCAGGCGAAGTACGCAAAAAATTGCAGACATTGCAGGAAGAGAAAATGCGGCGTTTGTAGTTTATGGACATGATACGGATCAGTGGGCCTCGTTACGTCTTTCTCCGGCTTTTTACGAGTAACTTTTAAGGTTATGATCTGCCGCCTGCTTTTCGACACAACTTATATTTGTAATGTCCGCTGTTGGCAAAGGCTGGGCACACAGCAGACTTTCCTTACATAGATGATGCGTCAGGTTGTTAATCACAAAAGTTGTTACAGGCCGCTAACTATCTATGACGATGACTCAACTCAACTTTCCAAAAGTCGTATAAGCATTATTGCTGATACACTGTTGCGATAGAATCAAGCCCTAAGATACATCTCAGAACAGGAACAAAAAATTGACTATCGCCGCCACCAGCAAGTTTGACTTTGAATCGGTCATTGAACGCCAGTCTCATCATTCCACCAAGTGGCTGGAGGTTAGTGAATTCTCGGATAGTCCATTCGGGCCAACTATCCCTCTATGGATTGCCGATATGGATTTCAAATCGCCACCCGCTGTGCGCGAGGCTTTGCAGCAGGCGGTCGAGCACGGTATTTTTGGCTACAGTGAATGGTCTGAGGATTTCTTCGAGCTTTATTGTCAATGGCAGGAAACGCGGCACGGCTGGGCTATCGACCCACAGTGGGTATTGCCCTGTGAGTCAGTGATAAGCGCCATGGACATCATTATTCGCGCCTACAGTCAGCCCGACGATGAAATCATTATTCTCTCCCCGGGTTTCGGGACGTTTAATCGCATCATCAAGCATGCAGGTCGCCGAGTCATTAACGTGCCATTGACTGAGAATCAGCGCCATTATTCGCTGGATATTACCCGCCTTGAAGCGAGCATAACACTGCGCAGCCGAATGCTGGTGTTGTGTAATCCGCATAATCCGATTGGTAAAGTCTGGAACCGTGAAGAATTAACGCAGATTGCCGAGTTTTGCCAGCGCCACGGATTATTGCTGCTGTCTGATGATGTGCATCAGGACCTGGCTATTGGAGAGGTTCCTTATACGCCGGTTGCGGGAATTGACCAACAGTTTGCCGACTTTACTCTTACCTTTACCTCGCCCTGTAAACCCTTCAACCTTGGCGGATTACCGATAACGCATCTGGTGATTAAAAATGCCGAGATCAGAGAGCTGCTCGGTCGTGAGCTTGAAGAGTTCAGTGTCCACAAGCCGAACATGCTGGGAATGATTGCCTGTGACGCAGCCTATCGCCACGGTGCAGTCTGGCTAGATGCGTTGATTGAAACTCTTCGCGTCAATTATGCGCTACTGGACGAGGGGCTGCGCAATGTGGCTAACGTGACATTATTTAACACTGAAGGGAGTTATCTGGCGTGGCTGGATTTTCGAAAAACGGGCCTGACTCAGGCTGAGCTGCAACAGCGATTGATTAAACAAGCCGGTCTATTGCTCAACAATGGGCTGAAATTTGGCGCTAACGGTGAAGGTTTTATGCGTTTAAACTTTGCCCTGCCGCAGTCTGAATTAGTGAAAGTTATCGAGCGTTTGGTCCACTGTTTTAAAGACTAAAAAATCACATAACATAAGCTGTTTTAAGCATTTGTAGTTAAAGAACAGGCAGATAATAATCCGTTGATTAGCAAACGTTAATTCTTCGGAGCCAACATGATTAATGTCAGTGGGTTAAATAAAAGCTTTAATCAATACGCCGCCCTCGCGGACGTTAATTTTTCGGTACAACGCAGTGAAGTCGTTTCAGTTATCGGGCCTTCCGGCTCAGGGAAATCGACTTTGCTGCGCTCCCTCAATTTATTGGTCAAACCCGATACCGGAACGCTACAAATTGGCGATCGGCAGATCAATGCAGAAACGCTGACGCGTAAACAAACCGCCGATTTCCGTCGTCAAACCTCAATGGTTTTCCAGCATTACAATCTGTTCAAAAATAAAACTGCGCTTGAAAACATTACCGAAATTTTGACTTGCACCCACAAGCTGAATAAAGCACAGGCACGCGAGCGTGGAATGGACCTGCTATCACAGGTGGGTCTGGCGCATAAAGCCGATGCGTATCCGGTGACGCTTTCCGGCGGTCAGCAACAGCGTGTGGGTATTGCCCGTGCCCTGAGCGTCGATCCCCAGGTTATCCTGCTAGATGAACCGACCTCTTCTCTCGACCCCGAGATGCGCCGTGACGTGCTTAATCTGATTGCCGGGCTTGCCGAACGTAATTTGACCATGATGATTGTGACGCATGAGATGAGCTTTGCCCGCGACGTTTCCGACCGCATATTCTTTATGGAACACGGGAAAATCATTGAACAGGGAAAGCCTTCGCAGATATTTACCGCTTCTGCCGAGAATCGTACCCGCGCATTTCTGCATGATTTTGCCTGAGCCAGGTTATTATTTTTTACAAAGCCTAACCCTTGTTTGCAAAGAATCTACATCTGCTTGCCAAATCTTATAATCTATCGTTTACGGAAAGTCCTGCCATGAATTTTGATTTTCGCTATATGCTGAGCATTATTCCGCAAATCCTCGGCTATTTGCCGGTAACGCTACTGATTTCTTTTTTATCTATTCTACTGGCGACGGTGTTGGGGATTATTTTCGCCCTGCTGCTGCGTTTCAAAAATCACTCAGGGGTTTTAAAACTCCTGCCTGCCTTTGCCCATCTGTATATTTCTTTCTTTCGTGGAACACCAGTATTAGTCCAGCTATTAATTATCTATTTCGGCTTGCCACAGTTATTTCCCGCGTTGAACTCAATGAGCGCGCTTAATGCAGTGGTGCTTGGCCTTAGCCTGAACACCTCGGCGTATTTGGCGGAAATATTTCGCGCGGCTATCGATTCCGTTGACAAAGGCCAGCTAGAGGCCTCTCTGGCATCAGGACTTACTGTGTTTCAAGCCTCATGGCGCATCGTTTTCCCACAGGCCTGCCGCAATGCCATACCGGCTACGGGAAATGTTTATATCGGACTCATAAAGAACTCATCGCTGGCCTTTACGCTTGGCGTGACAGAACTATTGGCCGCCGGGAAATTAGCCGCCACCGAATCACTTAAATATTTTGAAGCCTACTTTGCGGTGGGCCTTATTTACTGGGCAATGACCATTATTCTGAGCGAATTACAGCGTCGCCTCGAAAGGTTCGTGAATAAGCCCTATCTTCATTGATAAGACAAAGACATTGATAAAAAAGACATTAATAAGACTAAGACACTAATAAATTAATCAAGGAATACGATAATGAAGCTGCTAAAAATGGCGATCATCGCCAGCTCAGTACTTCTGCTTAATGCCTGCGATAAACCCGCGTCTCAGGCAGAGGTCGATAACACGCCAGTACTACGTGTCGGTACTTCTCCAGACGGTTATCCACACTATTTTGTCGAGAATGGTCAGGTCAAAGGCTTTAGCGTGGATATCCTCAACGCGATTGGCGATAAAATTCATTATAAAATCCAGTGGGTCACCTCGGACTGGGTCGGCGTGCTCGGCTCTCTGGAAACGGGAAAAGTAGATACTGTGGGAAACTTTGCCGATACGCCGGAGCGTCGCCAAAAGTATGACTTTAGCAATCCCTATTACTACAGCGCGGCACAGCTGGCGGTCAGCATTAATAACAAGACTATCCACGGCTTGCAGGATATGAAAGGTAAAACCGTGGCCGCCGATCTGGGTTCTAACTATGCCAACGTACTGAAAGAATACGACCCGCAAAATCAAATAAAGCTGGTGAATTTCGAGGGGCAAGACGTGGTGCTTAACGCCGTGGCGCAGGGCAAGGTTGATGCCTATGTTTCAGGGCAAGTGATATTGCTTGGCCGCATCAAGCACAGCCACCTTCCGCTAAAAGTGGTGGGCGAACCGTTTGGTGTTAAACAGGTGGCTCTGCCATTCCGTAAAGATCCGCGTGGTGAAGCATTGCGTAAAAAAGTGGATGTCGCGCTGGAGCAGCTTCGCGCCGATGGGACGCTGAGCAAAATTTCTGAAAAGTGGTTTGACCGCGACCTGAGTGTGAAACCTTCAAACAGTTCAGCTCCGCCTGCTACAACCGCTCCCGTCACTACCAATGTAACTGCCACTACCACGACTACTACCAGCTCAACGAAAGGATAATCGTCATGTCTTCGCTACACCTTGCCCTGTTTCTTGACCCTACCGGCTGCCACTATGCCGGCTGGCGCATGCCCTCGGCCAAAAAAGTCCCACAAGCCTCTGAATGGTCGGTGTTAAAAGATTTAACCCTGAAAGCTGAGGCCGCCAAATTTGATATGGTCTTTATGGCTGACAAGTTATCAATTGACGATATCTATAACCGCAGCTTTGCCGATGCCGTCCATCATCGCATTACAGAGCGTCCGGAACCCTTTTCAGTGCTTTCTGCTTTAGGCGCCGTAACAGAAAAAATTGGCCTCGCCGGCACGGTCTCCAGTTCGTTTATTCAGCCCTTTGCCGCCGCGCGAACCTTAGCGACGCTTGACCATCTTACCGGCGGGCGCGCAGCGTGGAATGTTGTAACCTCGACCAGCGATGCCGAAGCCAGCAATTTTGGACAACAGTTGTTAAGCCATGACCAGCGTTATCTGAAAGCCGAAGCTTTTATTGATGCCGTGCGCACTCTCTGGGATACCTGGGACGATAACGCCATTATCGGCGATCGTGAAAACGGCGTTTACGCCATTGGGGAACGCATTCGCTACGCCGATATCGATAATGACTGGTTCAAGGTTAAAGGCCCGTTAAACGTGCCGCGCTCGCCGCAGGGCCATCCGGTGACTATTCAGGCTGGAGGTTCAGGCGCCTTTACCGCCCTGGCCGCACGTAAGGCTGACGCTATTTTTGCCGCCGAAAAACCAAATTTGGCCTCTGCCCAGCAGTATTATGCCCAGTTGAAAAAACAGGTTGCCGAGCAGGGTCGATCGCCGGACAGCCTCAAAGTGTTGCCGGGTCTGCAACCGATTATAGGTGCGACTCAAAAAGAAGCTGATGATTTGTTGAATGAATTGACGCAGTTACATCATCCGCTGGCGACGCTGAGTCACCTTTCCAATACCATGAACTACGACTGGGGACAGCATAAGCTGGACGAGGCCGTGCCGGATATTGCTGCCCAGCTGGGTCGTCGCGAGCGCTTTGAGCCGATGCTAAATCATGCTCGTGAAAACGGTATGACCCTGCGTCAGTTTGCAAAATGGGTCGCTCGTTCTGGCTTTATCGTGGCGGGTACTGCTGAATCTCTGGCTGAGCGCATCGCTACCTGGTATCAAGAGCGCGCGGTGGATGGTTTTGTGATTATGCCTCCTTATGTGCCCGGCGCTTCGGATGATTTCTTTACCAAAGTGGTGCCGATCCTACAGGAAAGAGGCGTATTCAGGAGTGAGTATCAGGCTGATACGTTACGCGGTCACTTAGGCCTTGAGCGTCCTAGTCGTAGGGTAAATCGATTCGGGTAAATCGATAATCACCAGTGTGCCAAAGCTGCCAGACTCCACCGTGTGAGGAATGCCCGCTTTGGCCACATACAGCTCACCTGCCTCCACGATGAATTTTTCACCCGCAATGCCGAGCTGCAGACGCCCGTTGATAACCAATAAACCTTCATCATAATCATGGACCTCTTCAATTACCGAACGCTCATCCATCCGTAACACTTTAATATTAGCGTGGCCGACACGGCCTAATACGCGCGAACGCCACGCTTGAGGTAATTCATTGGCTTCTTGTTGCAAAGAATAAAGAGACATCAGGCGATTTCCTTTTACTGTTTTATTATTTAAAAAAGAACGCAATAAAAAAGGTTCAAAATAAAGGCAATCAATGCCCTTAATTTTGAACCCTCTTTGTCATATCGTTTTTCAGCTATTACTGTGTCTAAAGATATTGCTGTGTCTAAAGAATCAATGTCAGGAAAATCTGAAGCTATTACCGCTGCCAAATTGAGTAAACCGTAGAAATTGACGAAGATGAAACAAATTTTTGAGCATAGATTAGCGATAAAAAAGATAACCGACATCCGTTAACGGCCTAAGTCATTTCCCTCCATTATTAAGCAACTAAAGTGATTTTACATCCCCGCAACCCTCCATTAATAATCGTCTCGCTCTACCTTATGAAGGCGCAGGATGCTTTTATTTTTTGCTTTCAATTATTCTTACCACGATGGGAAATTTATGAAGACTTCTACCGCGATTCACTCTTTTTCTGCCCTGACACTATTAATACTTTCTGTATCGCACCCGCTTTATGCTGCTGAAAAACCACAACAGGGCGGCGATTTAACCTGGGGCGTAGAAGTTGAGCCAAGTACGTTAAATCCGCAGCTAAACGGACAAGATAAAACCGAGCTGTTACTCAGAGAATCCTACGAGTCCCTACTAGCGCGCAAACCCGACGGCAGCTATATTCCCTGGTTGGCAAAAGCTTATAAAGTCTCCGACGATGGCAAAACTTACACCTTTACTCTGCGCGATGACGTCAAATTCTCTAACGGCGAAAAGTTCGATGCCGAGGCGGTAGCCGAAAACTTTCGCCATTTGCAGGACCCGTCTTATACCGCGGGTTCTAGTTTAAGCGTATTTGGCGCGCGCATTGCCAATATCGCTACTCCCGATGACCATACCGTCGTCATTACCTTGAAAGAGGTTTACAGCCCGTTCCTTTCATTCTCTAGCTATCTAAGGTTGCTGTCACCGTCATCGTGGAAATCATCGCAGCTAAAATCCGGTGGCCCAGAAATCATCGGTACCGGTCCATTTATTCTTAAAAGCTACCAAAAAGGTCAGCAAATCCGGTTCGTGCGCAATCCTGATTATCACTGGGCTCCAGCTTATGCCGCGCATCAGGGGCCAGCCTGGCTCAATAGCGTGACTTATCGTTTCCTGCCTGAATCCTCGGTAAGAACTGGCGCGCTATTGTCGGGTCAGGTTGATGTTATTGAAGGTATTTCTGGCAATGACGCAGCCGAGTTTGAAAATAATGCCGATTTCACCTATCAACATGCTTTAAACACCGGCACTCCTTATTCCCTGTTTCTGAATGTTAAATATGGCCCCACTCAGGAGCTGAAAGTGCGTCAGGCGATATTACAGGGATTAGATATCGGCCAGATTCTGAAATCGATTTATCGCGGCAATCGTACTCGCGTGTGGGGTATTACCTCGCCGCTGGACCCTTTCTATGACAACAGTCTGGAAGGCAAATACGGCAATAATCCTCAGCTTGCCAACAAACTGCTTGATGAGGCGGGTTGGACGAAAAGAGACAGCAGCGGCATTCGTACCAAAGACGGGAAAGCGCTAACGATAGAAATTATTCAGGCGCAGGCTACTGTCCGCGACCAGCGTGATGTGCTGCTACAGGCCTTGCAGGCCGATGCCAGACAAAAGCTGGGCATTGACCTGAAGATTCGCTATGTCGATTCCGGCACCTATACCGAAGTACGTCAAAACGGTAAATTTGGCTCGATTGCCAACTCCAATACGCCGACTGACGGTATCGATATTGAAAACCATTATCTGCCGATTAATGCAGGCGGATCAATCAACTACAGCCGTACCGATGCTCCGGAAATATTACCATTGCTGCGCGCCGCCTGGCAGACCCTCGACAACGCAAAACGTAAAGCCTTGTACGGGCAATTACAAAATTTTGCTATTGCCCAGCAGGCGCTGGCTATCCCGCTCTATGAGCCAGAAGACGAGATTGCCGCCGCCAGCTACGTTCACGGTATTGGTTTCCGCCCATTCAAACAGATGCCGGAAAATACCTATGACGTTTGGGTCAGCCAGCATTGATCAGTAAAAACAGGCATTGATCGGCAATAAACGAAGTCAGCACGAGGATTTATATAATGTCAGTTGACAGCACGCTCACGACCGAGCAGCAGTCCGAGCGTAAGCCACGCAGGCAGTCTGTGTTAGTAAACCGTATCGCCAAACGAATTCTGAGCGGTGCGCTGGTGCTGTGGGCGGCGGTAACGCTGTCCTTTATTAGCGTCTATTTGGCACCTGGAGATATTGTCAGTCTGTTGATTGGCGAGCAGGTTCGTACCCCGGAAATTGAAGCAGCAATTCGCGCCGAATGGGGTCTGACACAGCCGCTGTATATGCAATATTTTCACTATCTATGGCGCATCCTGCATGGCGACTTTGGTCGTTCTTACTTGCTTAACACCGACGTTACCGGGCTGATTTTAAGCCAACTTTGGCCAACGTTAAAACTCACCGGACTGGCACTGGTGGTAAGCATTGTATTTGCCGTCATTATGGCAGTCGCCACCGCTCACCGCCGCTGGGGTCGTCGCATTGCCGGGTCGTTGGAGCTGTTACTGGCTTCAACGCCGTCGTTCTGGCTGGGGATTGTGCTGCTGTTTATCTTCAGCTTTACCCTGCGCTGGTTCCCGGTAGCCGGTGATCGCAGCTTCTCTTCGCTGGTGCTTCCGGCACTGTCTTTAGGACTGGCTCAGGGCGCGGTGATTGCACAAGTATTGCGTCGCGGGCTGGAAGACGCACTCGATGAACCTTTTGCCCTGACGCTGCGCGCATGGGGAATTGGCAATCTCACCATTCGCCTGCGTCATGCATTGCGCCACGCGGCTTTGCCTGCGGTAACTCTGACGGGCTGGCTGATTGGTGGCCTGCTTAGCGGTGCGGTTATCACCGAGCAAGTCTTTGGCCGTCCCGGTTTAGGGAAAATCACCGTCGATGCCGTGTTAGGCAAAGACCTGCCGGTGGTGCTGGCCGTGGCTATTTTTTCTGCCTTTGTGTATGTCGCGATGAGTACGCTGGTCGACATTCTTTACCTGCTAATCGACCCACGCCTGCGCGAAGGCGATGCTCCAGGCGAGGAAAAGTCATGAGCCAGACTCTTTCTGGCGTTGGCGTAAAACGTCAATATTCCCTTGGCTACGGTCTGGCCGTATTTTATCTCTTTTTAGTGTTACTGGCCGTGGCGTTGCCTGGATTGATCAGTCATTACGACCCACTCAGTGCCGATCCGCTTAACTCCATGCTGCCCCCTTCCTGGCAACACTTGCTTGGCACTGACCAACTGGGCCGTGACGTGCTGACCCGCATTATTTATGGCAGCCGTTATTCGATGCTGATTAGCCTCGCGGCGATGGCGATTGCTGTCACGATTGGCACCATGCTCGGGCTGTTGGCCGGTCTGGGAAAAGGTCCGGTAGACGAGTTTATCAGCCGCACAGTGGATGTTATCTCCGCCTTCCCCGACCTGCTGCTGGCCCTGATGCTGATTGCCTTTACAGGGCCTGGAACGATTAACCTGATTTTTGCTCTCGGCGTCGCTTCCATTCCACGCTTTACCCGCGTAGTAAGAGCACAAACGTTTGTTGTTATGTCATCAGGTTACGTTGAACAGGCACGCACCTTTGGTCTAAAACGCCGCGTGCTTATCTGGAGACACGTTCTGCCGCATGCCATCGCTCACGTACCGGCATTGGCAACATTAGGGTTAGGCACCGCGATTATTGGCACTGCCGGCCTGAGCTTTTTAGGAATGGGGCCTCAGCCACCCACGGCGGAATGGGGTCTGATGCTGGCAGAAGGCAGAAACTATTTACGAAATGCCTGGTGGATTGCCGCTTTCCCCGGCGTCGCCATTACCCTGACCGTAATTTCGGTCAACACGCTGGGCCGTTACTGGCAGGCTGCTTTTGAAGGAAAACAATCATGAGCCAGGAACTGTTTATCGACATCCAAAACCTGCGGATTCGCTTTGGCGATAAAACGGTGATCGGGGGGCTAAATCTGCAATTGAAACACGGCGAGTCCGTCGCCTTTGTCGGCGAATCCGGTTCAGGTAAAACGGTAACGGCACGCAGCCTGTTGGGCTTGCAGGATGCCAAAGCCAGTATCACCGCCGATCGATTTCTGATTAACGGTGAAGACATGCTTGGGGCCAGCCAACGTCGCTGGCGTAAAATTCGCGGCAAACAAATAGGTTACGTGTTGCAGGATGCATTGGTGTCACTCGATCCGCTGCGCCAGATTGGTCAGCAGCTCGGTGATGCCCTGACTGCCAGCCAAAGTATCGCGCGCGGTTTTCTGCGTGCACAGTCAGTGGCGTTACTAAAATCGGTGGGTATGCCCGATGCCGAAGCTCGATTGAGCGCCTATCCGCACCAACTGTCGGGCGGCCTGCGTCAAAGGGCATTAATCGCGACCGCGTTGGCTGGCAAGCCCAGCCTGCTAATTGCCGATGAGCCCACTACCGCGCTGGACATGACGGTACAAAAGCAGATCCTCGATTTGCTGCAAAAACGACGCGATAACGGGCAAAGCCTGCTGCTGATTAGCCACGATTTGTCCGTGGTTGGACAGCTGGCTGACCGTATTCTGGTGATGAAAGACGGCGAGGTGGTAGAGGAAGGCAATGGGCAAATCCTGCTGCGTTCCCCACAGCATCCTTATACAAAACAGTTGCTCGCCGCAATACCCAGTCCGGCAACGCGTGGCTTTAAACTTTCTGGAGAGCCTGGGCAGCCATTACCGGCAAAAACGATTTCTACCGCTGACCCCGTGCTGGAAGCCAGCGGGCTGTTTAAACAATACGCCAAAAAAACGGTGGTTAATCAGGTTAGCTTCACCCTTTCTGCGGGAGAAACGTTAGGGATTGTCGGCGAATCTGGCTCAGGGAAATCTACCGTCGCCAAAATGGTGATGGGATTAATTGAGCCAGGCAGCGGGACGATTAGCATTCAGGGCCAGCGCTGGAGCCAGGTGCCGGAGTCGGAACGTCGTCTGCGCCGCCGCGGGATCCAGTTAATCGCCCAAGACCCGCTAAGTTCGTTCGATCCGCGCTATAACGTGGAAAAAATCATTGGTGAAAGCCTCGACAGTGTAGAGATTTACGGCGACGAGCGTAAACGCCGCATTCGACAACTGTTGGATGAGGTGCAGCTTGGGCCTGGCTTTATGAGCCGCTATCCTCGAGAGTTATCCGGTGGTCAGCGCCAACGTATTGCCATTGCCCGCGCTTTTGCGCCAAACCCGGCATTGCTGATAGCCGATGAACCGGTGAGCGCACTGGACGTATCAGTACAGGCACAAGTACTGGATTTGCTGGCAGAAATGCAGGCTGAACATCATACCGCCCTGCTGTTTATCTCTCACGATCTCGGCGTGGTTCATCATATTGCCGACCACGTGGCGGTAATGAAAGACGGCGTGGTGGTTGAGCAAGGTCAGGTTGATAACGTGTTTTATCGCCCGGCACACCCGTGGACTCAGCAGCTGATTAACTCATTGCCAACCTTCTGACTTGAGTCATTTTCTCAAAGGGCGGGACTTTACAGAGCATAAACAACTCGGTAGTATCCCGGCCAGACATCAGGGAAATCACCCTTTTGCGTAAGCGTTAACGTTAACCAACGCACCATTTGCAGGCTTGATCTGCTTATTGTGCGGTGATTTTATGACTCAGCCCCAACCTTCTTTTGCACGTTCCTCTGTTATTTCCAGCCCCGGTTTCTTTCTATTTATCGTTTTGATTACCGCTGCAAACCTCCGTACACCGATCACTGCGCCCGGCCCGATTCTGGAAAATATTCGCGTGACCTTTGGCCTGAGTGCCTCAGCGGCAGGATTGCTGAATTTTATTCCTTTGATGATGTTCGCGGTTGTAGCGCCTGTCGCCTCATGGCTAAGTTATAGAATCGGTCTGGAGAAGAGTCTCTTTGGTGCAGTTTGCCTGATTACATTAGGGTCGATACTGCGTATCGCGCTGGGTGAATCGGGTTTATGGCTGGGAACTACGCTGCTGAGTGGCGGGATTGCCGCGGCCAACGTGCTGTTACCGCCCTTAATCAAGCGTGATTTTAAACAACATACCGCGAAATATATTGGCCTTTATGCCTCAACCATGGCGATTACTGCCAGTCTGGCATCGGGCATTGCCGTACCTCTGGCACAGGTAACCTCTCTCGGCTGGCATCTTTCAGTGGGGGTCTGGATTATTCCTGCGATTGTCGCGACTCTGGTTTGGTTACCGCTGCTAAAGACGTTTCCCTATGTTCATACGGCGCAAACAGCCACCAGCAAAATGCTGAAATCTCCGTGGCGTTCGGCACTAGGTTGGCAAGTTTCGCTATTTATGGCGGCACAATCTATGGTGTTC
Organism: Rouxiella sp. WC2420; assembly: GCF_041200025.1. NCBI lineage: Bacteria > Pseudomonadati > Pseudomonadota > Gammaproteobacteria > Enterobacterales > Yersiniaceae > Rouxiella > Rouxiella sp. WC2420. The sequence continues at coordinate 2,601,176 of NZ_CP165628.1, forward strand.
TACACCTTGATTGACTGGTTTACCCCTTACGCACAGGCAAACGGTTTTAGCCAGATTTCTGCGGGATGGTTGCTGTTTATTTACCAGGCAATTTCTATTGTTGCCAATCTGGCCTGCATGAAAGCGTTGAAGAGAATGAAAGATCAGCGGCTGATTGGATTTAGCGCTTCGCTGGCCATTTTTATCGGCCTCGGCGGGCTTTATCTCGCCCCACATTATGCTCTGCTATGGCTGATTATTGCGGGTTTGGGCGCGGGAGCTTCAATGGTGACCTGCCTGTCATTGTTCAATCTGCGCGCTGCGGATCACCATCAGGCTGCCCAGCTTTCAGGCATGGGGCAATGTGTTGGTTATGGTATTGCGGCTCTTGGCCCGCTGATTTTTGGCATGCTGCACCAGTTCAGCGGCAACTGGACACTGCCGCTGTTCGCGTTGCTTGCCATTAGCCTGTCACAGATGGTGTTATCCGTGCTGGCTGGGCGCGCAAAACAAATTGGCTAAAGGCGCTTACGATTTTTGACCTGGTTCTGGCATTTTAGACGGGTCATCTTTCGCATAATCCGGCTGTGGATTATCCTTCACGCGTTTGAAATCTTCATTAGCCTTGTCTAGATCGCTATTCTTGCACATTTTTATTTACTCCTCCTTAAGTCGTATCTCGTCTCATAATGTTATTTAAAAGCCTACTTAACATGTCTACTTAAAAAACTGTTTTTAGAAACATGGCTTTCTAAACAAATCTATTTAAAGAGCTTGTTTTAAAAACCTACCTAAGTGAATTATTTAACCATTACATTAAATTATCGACTTAAAATTAGCATCGACTTAAAAATAACGAGGCCCACAGACAGTGCCGTGGGCCGGATAGCAATAATTCATAAATCACTTATCCAAATAGATTTTGGATTAGTGACTACCATGACTATTTTTGCCACCTTTTTTACCTGCTTCACTGGCACGCTCACGGTCATCGGCAAAATTCCCTTTGCCATGTTTGTTACCGCCTTTTTTGTCCGGTTCTGTAGATTTATCATGATTATCTGCAGCATTACCGGTACCACCACGATGCTCGGCCATAATATCCTCCTAACGGATAAGTTCTGTCCTTTTAAAGGCTTTCCATTTGCAAAGTAACATCCTGTTATAAGCCTATATTAAGAGCATGATGCTCGAAACTAATAATAGTGCAGCCTTTAATTATGTCAAAAAAAGCATCGTTATTTTAACCAAATACTTATAACCTGTTAATTAGTAAAAATAAATAACAGATAATGGCGGGGTTATTTATAATGCATTAAATTTCACAGAGTTAAATAAGTTAATTTTTATATGTATTTTTTAAAAAAGCTAATCAGGTTTTAAGCTTTGTCATTAGCTCGTATAAATAACCAGCTTTATTTTAAATGCCTAAGCATCGCCTTCCCTACAGTTTCGTTCCCCGTCTTAAGCAAGTTTTCGCCCGCGCCTTGTAGATCTTCAGCCGGTTTATTTTGTCCGAGTTTAAACGCACCAATAATGTCTTTAATGATAATCTCGATGCCCACCACGCCTTTAAGCATGCTGTTAATAAAATCGTCAGGTGAATCAGTCATCTTCCATGGATTCGCCTGTGAAGCCTCGTGCTGATGAGTGAGACCAGCCAATATTTCACGCAGAAACTGCGCATCGTGATGAAAGGCAATCTTTCCACGGGCGTGAACCACGCGGTAATTCCAGGTCGGCACCTGACGATGGGTGTGCTGCTTGCTTGGGTACCAGTTTGGCGAGATATAGGCGTCGCCACCGTGAAAAACCACCAGCACGTCGGCATCCTGTTCAACCTGCTGCCAAAGTGGATTAGCACGGGCAATATGGCCACGCAGGCGAGTCTCTCCCTGCTGCTGGCTGACAACCTCAAAAGGAATATGGATGGCATCGAGCTCACCCTGCCCCTGAGTCATTAAGGTCCCCAGTGGATATTGTTCAATGAGTTCAAACAGCACTTCAGGGCGCGTTTCTTTGAACGCAGCGGCAATATACATCGTCTGTCTCCAGTGATTGTTGCTATCGATTTAAAGGGTCAGTCAGTGCTGTAAATTATGCCGTTAGTGGTTTAATGTTAAGTGCCACTTTCATGAAAAATTGATAAGCCACTTTTGTCAATCTTCCTATAAATCAGAAGACTGAAAATGCCCAGAAAAGCGAAAATTGTTGAGATTCCTGCCATCGGAGAATTAGACAGGCCGGCTGGACAGCTGAGCCTGCAGTTGGCTAAAGCCCTAAAAAAGGCCATACAGCGCGGGGAACTCAAGTCTGGCGATCTGCTGCCTTCAACCCGCACGCTGTCCGCAGCGCTTAAGCTGGCGAGAGGTACAGTAATTGAAGCCTTTGAACAGCTGACCGCTGAAGGTTTTTTCGACGCCGTGCGCGGCTCCGGCACGCGAGTGGCTGTGCAGCTTCCTGCGGGTGAAATCCACCAGCCCGATTCAGAAAGTCGAGATAAAAACGATGCGCCCCCCCTTTCCGCCCAGGCCGAACGTTATGCTCATGCTGCAAGTCGGATAACCACTCTGCAACCCGTGCCGTTTGCGGTCTCAGTGCCTGCCGGCCCAACACTGCCTGATGATATCTGGCGGCGTATCGGTAACAGAATCAGGGCCAAAGGACCTGGCGCGCCCTCGGGATACCACATTCCGGCGGGCGCGCTGCCTTTACGTGAGGCCATCGCGGAATATGTCAGAAAGTCGCGATCGGTGCATTGCTCGGCGCAACAGGTCATTGTTACGGCGGGTACTCAGCAGGGACTGTATCTTTCAACGCAAGTATTGCTCGATTCCGCCGATAAAGCCTGGGTAGAGGATCCTGCCTATCATGGCATTACTTCAATTTTTGAAAGCACCGGGCGGAGCACGCAGATGATCCGCGTCCCGCTTGATGAAGAAGGTCTCGATGTGAATCGGGGCATTGAGCTGTTTGCGGCTGCGAAAGCCGCATTTGTCACGCCTTCGCATCAGTATCCGGTGGGTATGCCAATGAGTATGTCACGGCGGCTGGCGTTGATTGACTGGTCTAAAGCTCAGCAGTCATGGATTGTTGAAGACGATTATGACAGCGAGCTGCGTTACGAAGGTCACCCTTTTCCGTCATTGCAGGGTCTGGCTCCCGAGCGAGTGGTCTATCTGGGTACTTTCAGCAAGATTCTGTTTCCGTCGCTGCGTATAGGTTATGTCGTCGTGCCCGAAAAGTTGGTAGATGCTTACTGTGGAGCCCGCATGTTGATTGACCGACACGCGCCGATTGCCGACCAATATGTGCTCGCTGCTTTTATGGAGGAAGGCCATCTCGACAGGCATATCCGCCGCATGCGCAGTGTCTATGCTGAAAAACGGGCTGTGATGATTACTGCAATCAGGCAATTTTTCGAGCCTGAGCTGGCATGGCTGCAACCGGGAGACCAGGGAATGCACATGGTGTTATGGCTTAACCCGGCATTGGACGATAAAAAGGTGGTAAATCATGCTATTGCCGCCGGTATTTCCGTACGTGCGGTTTCGCCAATGTTTAGCCCGCACCTTGCCCGCCCCGGTCTGATCCTTGGGCTGGGCGGTTTTAGCGATCAACAGATTATTGCAGCGGTGATCAAGCTTGCTGAGGTTATCCGTCAACAACTTCGAAAAATTAACGATTAACGCATCCCTCTATCGTTCTTAAATTACGCTGAAACTGTTATCAACATTCTGGTTCAGCCTATGAGCCATTTTCAGACAAACTGAAGAGTCCACAGTCGCCGTAAAGCCGTGGTTAAACTGTTTTCCCTGCTAAACTTAGTCTATCTGGCTATTTTTTAGACTGGCCGCCCGATGAAACCCAGATCGCTGGCGCTCATTTAACCTTTAAGTGCGTACTCTTTACGTTTTATGCCCTTCCTCTTGCGTACGCACGAGGACTTCTATTCGTGAAAATGGCTTTCGTTCAATGGATTAAGAACTTAAAGGACCCCCAAGCCTCACAGGGAACAATAACCAGGACTAATAAGGACACCCATCAGGTAGTGCCTATTGCCGCCGAGATTTTTTCCGTGGACCAAATGGAGCGCTACGGTGAAAGACTCGCCCAATCGCACAAGCTGTCTACACGCAAAGCGCCCTACTATTTGTTAAATCGCCTTACCGAGAGCGAGAAGCTGCTGTCGGATAACTGCAACATTCTCAGTGCCGGTGGCGATAAAAGCATTGCTCCGGCTGGCGAATGGCTGCTCGACAACTTTTATCTGATTGAAGAACACATCAGGCTGGTGCGGCAACTGCTGCCAAAAAACTTTGGTAAAGGTCTGCCGACGCTAATAGAGCCGCAAAGTTGCCCACGTATTTATGACATCGCCGCAGAAGCCATCGCCCACAGTGACGGCCATTGGGATGCCAACACGCTGGTGCGTTTTATCACTGCTTATCAGCGAGTTACTCCGCTTAAACTCGGTGAACTCTGGGCCTTTCCAGGGATGCTGCGCCTAGCGTTGATTGAAAATTTGCGTCGCATCAGTATCGAGGTCACCAAGGCTCAGCAGGAACGTAATCTGGCCGAGAGCTGGGCTAATAAAATCCAGGACAGCGCCGAAAATGACCCCGCTAACCTGATTATCGTTATTGCCGACATGGCGCGTACCAACCCGCCGCGCACCAGCGCGTTTGTCGCAGAATTGGTGCGAAGATTACAGGGCCACGGTTCAATGCTGGCGCTGCCACTGACCTGGATTGAGCAGCGTCTGGCCGATGTAGGATTGAGTTCAGCCGAACTGATCAGCCGTTTTAACCAGCAACTGGCACTTAACCAGCTGTCGGTGAGCAACAGCATTGCCGGTTTGCGCAAGCTGAATGAGATGAACTGGGCAGACTTTGCCGAGAGCGTCAGCGAGGTCGAGAAAATACTGCATCAAGACCCGGCTGGCGTGTATCCGGCGATGTCGTTTGCCACGCGAGATAACTATCGCCACGTTATTGAGAAACTGGCGCGCAATTGCCAGTTTACCGAGCAAGACATTGCCAGCCGTGTTATCGCCATGAGTGCGGCTTCACCCGCAGAGAGTCAGCAGCGCCACGTGGGTTATTTCCTGGTGGATACCGGCCGCAGCGAGCTGGAAAGAGTGTTGGATATCCACTATTCGCCGCTCAATTATTTTCGCCATCAGATGAATAAAACGCCGCTACTTTCCTGGCTGGGCAGTCTGAGTCTGCTGACTACCGCACTCACCGCCAACCTGATGTTTGAGACCCACGACAGCGGCATGAACTGGGTAATGTGGCTCTTATTGCTGCCGATTATTATTATGTGTAGCCAGTTTGTGATGGATCTGCTCAATGAAACCGCTAGCCGCAGTCGTACACCTCGTTCGCTTCCCCGAATGGATTTTTCGCAGGGTATTCCTGAAAACTCAACCACTTTGGTTGCCATTCCCTGCTTGTTAACCAGCCGCAGCAGCATTGATAAACTGATCAACAGCCTTGAGGTTTGCTACCTCGGCAATACCCACCAATACCTTTATTTTTCGCTGGTGGCTGATTTTATTGATAGCGATACCGCCCATTCTGAGAGCAGTGATCTCCTGCTCGACTATGCCAGCAGTAAAATTATCCAGTTAAACCGCCGCCATGGCGCAGAAAATGACTCGGCGCCCTCCCGTTTTACCCTGCTGCACCGCGAAAGTTTGCTCAATCCGTCACAGGGAGTATGGATGGGCTACGAGCGCAAACGTGGCAAGCTGAGTGCCCTGAATCGCTGGCTGCGCGGCGATAAAAATACCTTTACGACCTGCGTTGGTGCCTCACAGCAGCAACTGTCTGGCACTAAATATGTTATTACACTCGACAGCGACACCGTTTTGCCACGCGACCACGCCCACCAGCTGGTGGCTACGCTGGCACATCCGCTGAATCACCCCTTCTATGATCCCGCGCTGAAAAGAGTCACCAAAGGCTACGGTATTCTACAGCCTCGGCTGGCAGAAGAAATTCCGCGCAATGGCCAAAGCCGCTATGCTGCCATTAGCAGTAGCCTGCCGGGCACTGACCCTTATTCCTCAATGTCTTCCGATATTTATCAAGACATTTTTGGCGAAGGCTCTTTTGTGGGGAAAGGGATTTATGATGTTGATACCTTTACCCTCGCCAACGATAACACCTGCCCGGAAAATCTGGTGCTGAGCCACGACCTGCTCGAAGGCTGCTATGCCAGGTCCGGCGGCCTCAGCGACGTGGTGCTGTATGAACAATATCCGGCCAATTATCTGGTCGATGTCGCGCGTAGAACTCGCTGGATCCGCGGTGACTGGCAGCTATTGAACTGGCTGCGGCTTAGGGTCAGGCAGGCTGATGACACGCGCTGCCCAAATCCGCTGAGCATGCTTTCTCGCTGGAAACTGCTTGATAACCTACGTCGCAGTCTTGCCGCGCCCTCACTAATGATAGCACTGTTCAGCGCCCTGCTACTGGTGCCTAATCCTCTGTATTGGCTACTGTTTATTGTGACACTTTTAGTATTGCCCTCTGTCGCGGCGCTGATACTGAATCTGTTTAACAAAGATGCACAGGTCAACGTATTTCCGCATATAAAATGTGTCGCCTGTGGCCTGTTGGATCGCCTTGCGCGCATTGGTTTGTATCTGGCCACTCTGCCACATCATAGCGCCTATACGCTTCATGCCATCTTCATTACCCTGTGGCGTCTCAACGTTAGCCATAAACATTTACATGAGTGGGTCAGCAGTGCGGAGTTGAATAAACCGCATTTTTCATTGTCGAAAACGAATCTTTATCGAGTGATGTGGGCAAATCCGCTTGCCGGGTTGCTGGTGATTGTGCTGACCGACCAGCAAAATCCGCAATATCTGGCAGTTGCCGCGCCGTTGGGGCTGCTTTGGCTCATCGCGCCGCTAATTATTGGTTGGATGAGTAAAACACCTGACCTGCCACAGCCTGAGATTGACACGACCCAGTGCCTGTTTTTGCGGCGTACCAGCCGTGAGACCTGGTCCTATTTCTCAACCTTCGTTAATCAGCAAGAAAACTGGCTGCCGCCGGATAACTATCAGGAAATTCCCGAACCCAAGATTGCTCACCGCACATCGCCCACCAATATTGGCCTGTCGCTATTGGCCAATATGACGGCGATGGATTTTGGTTACCTCACTCAGGGCGGGTTATTGCAACGCACTTCGCAAACTTTGGATACGCTGGACAAGCTCGAACATTATCGCGGCCACCTCTATAACTGGTATGACACCCGCACGCTGATGCCGTTGAATCCCCGCTATATTTCCAGTGTGGACAGTGGCAATCTCGCTGGTCACTTACTGGTTCTGGGCAGCGGTATTGCGCAGTTACGCAGTCAGCCGGCGATGGATATCAAACAGTTGTTAACCGGCCTTGATGACACGTTAATGCTAGCCGAAGCAGAAGCGACCTCGCCGATGGGGGATGGATTAAACAAACTGCGGCAAGCCTGGGTGCGCGCGAGTGAAGCCCCGCTGCATCAGGTCGTTGATGAACTTGCCCTCATGCAGCCGATTAACAATGAGCTTATTGAACATTTCGCCACCTCCAGCCGCTGGTTGAGAGAGCTTGACGCCCAGCTGCAAGACTTCATTCAGGAATGGTCTCTGCTGTTTGGCTGGCTGAGCCACGAACCCTCCACCAAAGTTCTGCCCTCGCTGCTGTGTTTATCACGTCTTGAGCACAAATTACCGGAGCTAGAACAGCAAAAAATCGCGCGCAGTGCCAGCGCCGCCCAACAGCGGCTGAAGGTTATCAACGAACTTGAGCAACGAATTAAAGAACATGCGCGGATGGATTTTGGCTTCCTGTTTCGAAAAACTACCCAGTTACTCTCTGTCGGCTTCAACTGTGAAACCAACAAACTGGACGTTGGCAGCTATGATCTGTTGCCATCGGAGATTCGCCTGACCAGCTATTTTGCCATCGCAACGAACCAGCTGCCGTTGAAAAGCTGGTTTGCCCTGGGGCGACTTTTCACGATGGTCGGTAATCAGCCGTCGCTGATGTCGTGGAGCGGCTCGATGTTTGAATACCTGATGCCGCAGTTAGTGATGCCGACCTATCCTGACACACTACTGGTGCAAATGAGTCGGGCAGCCGTCGACCGCCAAATTTCATGGGGCAAAGAGAATGGTGTGCCGTGGGGAGTTTCGGAATCGGCGTATGCCGCTTTTGATCAGGGCCAAAATTACCAATACCGTGCATTTGGCGTGCCGGGTTTAGGGCTAAAACGCGGGTTGGGCGAAGATATGGTGATCGCACCTTACGCCACCGTGATGGCGCTGGTCGTTGAACCTCAGCGCGCTTTAGCCAATCTTGAGCGGCTTGACTCTCTGGGCGCACGCGGAAAATACGGTTTTTACGAGGCGTTGGACTATTCACGCTCCAGACTTAATCATGGCGAGATTTTCTCGCTGGTGCGCACCTACATGGCGCATCATCAGGGAATGAGCCTGTTGGCGCTGTCGCATACCTTGCTTAACGCGCCGATGGTCGAGCGGTTTGTGGCGAATCCCTGGTTGCAGTCGGCGCTGCCGCTGTTGCAGGAACGGGTGCCGGATGCCCCGACGATGTATAGTCCGCGCCGCCAGTTTGACACCGTTGACGCGCTGCAACCGGTGAATGTCGAGCTGCGGTTGTTTAACCGCGCAGAGGGGCCAACCCCTGAAGTGCAGCTGCTGTCCAATACGCAGTATCATCTGATGCTGACCCAGACCGGCGGCGGATACAGTACCTGGCGTAATTTGGCATTAACTCGCTGGCGAGCCGATGCAACCCGCGACAACTACGGCACATTTTGCTTTATTGCCGACGGGCAAACTGGCCAGGTGCTGAGCAACACCCTGCAACCTTTGAGCAGCAAAAGTGGACATTATCAGGCGATATTTACCGACGCCGCCGCCGAGTTTATGCGCATTGAAGGATCGCTGAGCATACAGACTAAAATCGTGGTTTCGCCAGAAGATGATGTTGAAATTCGGCGATTAACCTTAACTCATCGCGGACGCCAGCCGCGCGTGATTGAGATAACCACCTACGCTGAAGTCGTCCTGGCTCCGCTTGCCAATGACATGGCTCACCGGGCATTCAGCAATTTGTTTGTACAAACCGAGCTGGTAGTGGAAAGCGAAGGTATTCTTTGCCATCGCCGCCCGCGTGAAGAAAACGAAGAATGCCCGTGGTTATTCCACATGACCGCCATTCATGGACAAACAGAGCGGAAAACCTCATTTGCCACCGATCGCGCGAGTTTTATTGGCCGCGGGCGCACTATTTCCGACTCACAGGCAATGCAAAACGGCGGCGCACTGGATAATCACGCCGGTCCGGTGCTGGATCCTATCATGGCAATCCGCCAGCTAGTCGAACTCAAACCCGGCACGCCGCTGGTTATTGATCTGGTGTATGGCATCTCTTCCCATCGCGAACAAAGCCTGCAAATGATGGAAAAATATCGTGACCATAATATCGCCGATCGCGTATTTACCATCGCCCGTTCCCACAGTCAGGTGGCGTTAAGACAAATCAACGCCAATGAGGAGCAGGCCAACATATTTAATCAGCTGGCCGGATCCATTATCTTCCCGGGTGCGGAAATGCGCCCCTGTCCGCAAATTCTTTCCCGCAATCGACGCGGCCAGTCTTCCCTGTGGAGTCATTCGATTTCTGGTGATCTGCCTATCGTGCTGCTCTCGATCACCCGCAACGACAGTATTGCGCTGGTGACAACCCTGATTCAGGCCCACAGCTACTGGCGGATGAAAGGCCTGCTGGTTGACCTGTTGATACTCAATGACTCGCACGAGGGTTATCAGCAAGAACTGCACAATGAGATCCTCAATCGCGTTGCGGCCGGGGCGGAATCCAGCCTGATGGATAAAAACGGCGGTATTTTTGTCCGCACCAGTGAACATATCACCGCAGAAGACCTGACTCTGCTGATGAGCGTCGCGGCGGTCACTGTAGACGATCGCAACGGCGAGCTTATCGATCAGCTGAATAAAAAAATGCAGCCGTCGCAAAGTGTTTTGCCACGACTGGTGACTCAGCCCAATCTGCAACCGCCTAATCCCTCTTCACGAATTTTTGATACTCAGAGTCTGCGCTTTTTCAACGGCTTTGGCGGTTTCTCCGCAGACGGCCGTGAATACCAGATTTTGCTGGGCAAAGGAAAAAATACTCCGGCACCCTGGGCCAACGTGCTGGCTAATGACAACTTTGGTAGCGTGGTTTCAGAAAGCGGTCAGGCCTACACCTGGTTTGAAAATGCCCACGAATTTCGACTAACTCCGTGGGAAAACGACCCCGTAAGCGACAGCAGCGGCGAGGCATTTTATCTGCGCGATGAAGAAAGCGGAGATGTCTGGTCGCCAATGCCGTTGCCTATCCGCAATGATGAGGATTATCTTTGCCGCCACGGCTTTGGTTACAGCGTATTTGAACATCGCTATCAAGGTATCGACAGCGAACTGACGATATTGGTTGCCGAACAGGCAGCCGTAAAACTGTTTATTCTGACGTTGAGTAACCAGTCCGGACGCACGCGCAAGCTTTCGGCAACGGGTTACGTGGAATGGGTGCTCAGTGATCTGCGCTCGAAATCAAGCCTGCATGTGACTACCTCTGCCGCACAGGTCAGCGCAGGCTGTGGCGTACTGGCCACCAACTATTACGGCAACAATGGCAGCGAACGCACCGCTTTCTTTGGCGTTACCGGCGTTCACTGCTCAGTGACCGGCGACCGAAAAGAGTTTCTCGGGCGCAACGGTTCTCCAGCCTCACCTGCCGCTTTGTTACAAGAACGGCTATCGAATAAAACCGGTGCCGCGCTGGACTCTTGCGCAGCCGTGCAGTCAGCCACCAAACTCATTGATGGCGATCAGCGCACTTTTATCTTCGCGCTGGGGGTCGGCAACAACGCCAATGAGGCCGAGCAGCTGATTGCGCAGTTTATGCACGAGCAGGCCGCACGTGCAGAACTCGATAACGTGCACCGTTTCTGGCATCAAAAGCTCGACAAGATCCAAATCACTACCCCCGAACCGGCTGTCAATCTGCTGGTTAACGGCTGGCTGATTTATCAGACCCTCGCCAGCCGTATCATGGCCCGCAGTGGTTACTATCAGTCGGGCGGTGCCTTTGGTTTTCGCGATCAGCTGCAAGATACCCTTGCGCTGGCACACGCGGCTCCGGAACGCATGCGCGAACAGATCCTGCTTTGTGCGTGCCATCAGTTTGTTGAAGGTGACGTTCAGCACTGGTGGCATCCGCCAACCGGGCGGGGGGTCCGAACCCGCTGTTCGGACGATTATCTGTGGCTGCCGCTGGCGCTGTGTCACTACATAGACGTCACTGGCGATACTGAGGTTGCCATGCAGCAGGTCACGTATATTGAAACGCGACTGCTGGCTCCGGAGGAAGAGTCTTTCTATGGGCAGCCGCTGCCAAGTTCAATCAGTGAATCGCTGTTCGAGCACTGCTTGCGCGCCATCAGGCACGGGCTTAAATTTGGTGAACACGGATTACCCCTGATGGGTAGCGGGGACTGGAATGATGGCATGAACAATGTCGGCATTAAGGGTAAAGGTGAAAGCGTCTGGCTCGGTTTCTTCCTGTTAAATGTTTTACAGCGATTTGCCGTCCTGGCAGAAAATCTGCAACGCCCTGAAATAGCGACCTTATGCCACCAGCAGGCCAAGACCTTAAAACAAAATCTGCACGACAACGCGTGGGACGGCGGATGGTATTTGCGCGGCTTTTTTGATAGCGGAGAAACGCTGGGATCGCATCTTAATGCAGAATGTCAGATTGACGCCATCGCCCAAAGTTGGGCGGTGTTGGCCGAGGCTGAAGATCCAGAGCGCACGCGCCAGGCTATGGCCTCGCTGGATAGTCATTTAGTGGATGAAAGTGCTGGTCTTATCAAACTGCTTACCCCACCTTTCAACGATCGTGGCCCGAATCCCGGTTATATTCGCGGATATTTGCCCGGAGTGCGAGAGAACGGTGGGCAATATACCCACGGCGCAATTTGGGCGGTAATGGCTTTCGCCGAAATGGGTGAAACCGAGCGCGCCTGGCAACTGCTGGCGGCAATCAATCCGGTAAATCACAGTCTGAATCCCGAAGCAGTCGAGCGCTATAAAGTGGAGCCTTACGTAATGACTGCTGATATTTATAGTGTTTCACCACACATTGGCCGTGGTGGCTGGAGCTGGTATACCGGTTCGGCAGGTTGGGCTTATCGACTGATTACTGAATCGTTGCTCGGCATCAAACGTCATGGTGAATTTATCTCAATTAACACCCGCCTGCCCGCCGATTGGCCGCAGGTTAGCCTGACCTATCAGCAAGGTAGCAGCCAGTATCAGATAACCGTAAAACGTGCCGAACTGGAGAGTTGCGTAATGCTTGATGGTCAGAACTTGCCAGACATGATGATCCCGATTAAAGACGATGGGCATCAGCACCAGGTTGAGGTGTGGGTTAAACCAGCCAGATCTAAAGGTTAACTTTAGGAGTTGCAGCTTCATTGAGTCGGTCTGTTTCCAGGCCTTGCTCCAGCAGGGCTTTTTGTCGCCCGCGCCTTGTTAAAGTGTCTTTTCTGGTGAATTTTCTGGCCGCTTGTTCTTCGGGCCAGATAGACGGATTAATGGATGCGCCGTTGTAAATATACTTTACGGAATCAGGAGTTGGAGCGGTCTCAGGAATTTCGCTTATGATTACGTACCGAATCGAGCCTCTTTTTTCAATATAGAGTACTTTGAAAACCGTATCTCGCCTGAAAAGAACCTCGGATTCACCTTCATCACCCTTAAATCGAGACTCAGGGCTAATATTTTTGCCTGAACGCCCCATGACGCTAAACATAATATGTTCCTGAGTTTTAGAAACTTTGGAATCATTAATAAACTGCTGTGCCACTACTCTCGATGCCGATGTAGAGAGGAATGCATTATTTGTAATATGATCGCCAACTTTAATTTTCCCTGTCCAAACATCAATTCCTGCTCGGTCTCCACGATAGGTTTTTAGTGTATAATCAGGCAAAACATCTAATGCTGCATCCAGTGCAATTATATTTTTAATATTTTCGCCTGAGTCTTTAACTCTTTTTTCCATGAAAGTCTTTATACTCGACAAGGGCGTTTTTTCATCCGTCTCAATATAGAATTTCGTATTCAAATACGCATTGGTAGTATGAGCACTTTTGCTATATTTTCTAATAATATCTTCATCTTCCTGCTCTGCCACATTTGAAGCACCTTGTGCTTCATTGACTTTTGAAATCCTCTCAAAACTCGCATAATCAAGCATTCTGTTATTTGTTAATCCTCTTTCCTTAGGGTTAAGAGCTTTCTTGGCCATAGAATCGACTTCTGCTTTAAAAGCGGGAAATGTATTGTATTGAGGAGTGTGGCTCAATTGAGACTGCTTATCGGGCGAATTAACAGCTGAGGAAGTCTGTTCTGGCCCCAGAGATTTAGGTTTTAACACTTTTTTAGACATAACCAGCCCTTTCAGAGCTTTATATCCGTAACCAGGCATATTATTTCCATAGCAATCAGAATATATTTAATTCTATATACCCCTAAACGCCTTGGGAGATACACAGCGAAGCTTTCCACCTCAAGATAATTGAGAAATGCGCATCCTCTGTTTATGCATAAAAAAGCAAAAAAACCCGCCATCAAGCGGGTGAAAATACGACGATATCTGCTGGGGAGGAGACAGATTTATTATTATTAGTATTCGGTTATGCCTCCGCTGTGAGTCTTACGCAATTAACAGAAAGCGCAATATTGCCAGCAAAGGAAGTGATAAATAGATTGATACTGTTATGGATAAAGTCCGCGATCTTTACGTGCCAATAAAATTCGCTCGCAGGCTACCGCATAGGCGGCGGTACGCAAGGTCACGTTCAGGGTCTCGGCTTTACTCCATACCGCGCTCAGCGCATCCTGCATGATGCTGTCTAAACGCTGGTTGATCTCTTCTTCACGCCAGTAAAAACTCGAGAAGTCCTGCACCCATTCGAAATAGCTGACGGTCACACCACCGGCGTTACAAATTACGTCCGGCACAACAGTAATCTGACGCTGACGCAGAATATCGTCGGCAGCAGGTAAGGTCGGGCCGTTGGCGCCTTCCAGTATCAGTTTGCAGCTCAACGCTCCGGCGCGTTGTTCGGTGATTTGCCCTTCCAGCGCCGCCGGAATCAAAATATCAAAAGATTTAAGCCAAAATTCATCATCACGAATGCCCGTTGCCTGCGCAAAACCGGCAATGCTGCCGTGCTCAACCTGCCAGGCCAGCAGCGCCGGAATATCGATTCCGTCTTCGCGATACAGGCTGCCGCTATGGTCTTGAACTGCAACTACTTTTGCACCTGCCTGATAGAAAAGCTCGGCAGACACACTGCCAACGTTGCCTAATCCCTGCACCGCCACGCGACTGTTCTTCACTTCCAGTCCAATACGTTGAGCCGCCGCCACGCCCGTGACATACACTCCGCGCCCGGTGGCCTTGACACGCCCGAGAGATCCGCCAAGATGAACCGGCTTGCCCGTCACCACACCCGTGGTGGTTGCGCCAACATTCATCGAATAGGTATCCATCATCCACGCCATCACCTGCGCGTTGGTTCCAACGTCCGGGGCTGGAATATCTTGCTGCGGGCCGATAATGTTGCCTATTTCGCTGGTATAACGACGGGTCAGGCGTTCAAGTTCTTTTATCGACAATTCACGCGGATCGACCCGCACCCCGCCCTTTGCGCCACCAAACGGCAGGTTAAGCGCGGCGCTTTTAATGGTCATCCACGCAGACAGCGCCATCACTTCTTGCAACGTCACATCGGGGTGAAAACGCACACCGCCTTTTCCCGGTCCGCGAGAAAGATTGTGTTGCACGCGAAAGCCCTCAAAGTGGCGGATGGTGCCATCATCCATCTCTAGCGGAATATCGACGATCAGGGCGCGTTTAGGGTGTCGCAGCGTATCTGCCCAACGGGTCAAGTCCCCCAGATAAGGCAATACACGCTCAACCTGAGCGAGATAAGTCGCCCAGGCCGAATCGGCTTCATCCGAAACATAAGATAGCGCAGTCATTATTAAACCTCTGATTTTAGGCGAAGAAATTCCTCACCGGGGGGTGATAAATAAGAGTTAATTAGGTCGGGAAGAATATTGCCGCCAGATTAATAAGGCCAGCGGCAAACGTTTACTTCACCCGAAAGTCTTCGACAGTGAACGCATTAACGTGGGCAAAACCTTGCAGACCACCCAACAGCACCGACATTAGCTGCCCGCCGACCTGTTTCTCACTCAGGCCAACGGTGTCGATCAGGTCAAAAATCTCACGCGGGTCAAACAAGATATTCCACAGAAACACTGCCTTGTCGCCGATATCAGGAAGACTCATCTCCTGCATTGCCTCGCGCAGGGGCGGACGCACCGCGTTGGCCTGCACCAGCAGATACTCGGCGCCTTCCCATAAACGTTCGAGATACCCGCGGCGATTACGCATTGGCACCATCGCCGCGCCGCGCTGACGCACCAGTTTTATCCAGTAGCGGCTGACTTTTTCCAGCTTCTCAAGGCCGCTGCCGGTCTGCTTTTCACTGTATTCCAACAATAGTTGGCCGACTTCCTGACGGTAAGTGTTTAAAACCTCTTCAACCGAGGCAAACTGACGGTAGGCGGTGGCGACAGAAACACCGGCTTCATTGGCGATTTCCGTCATACTGATAGGGTCTTCGGCGACTTCAAACAGCCGCGCAGCAGCCTGAATCAGGTTTTTGCGGTTCCTTTCGGTATCACTTCGCATCGTTTTTGCCATTGTTTCTCTGCCTATAATTTGTTTCTGTAGCGCAGGATTAACCCTGTGGTGCGCTGTTGAAATCCGCTACGTTTTAAAAGGTGCATTACTGGAATTTCCAATAATGCACCTGACCGAATTTGGCTAGCCCAACGAAGCCAGACCGCGTTTCAGACGTTTGACACCCTCAGCGATCGACTCTTTGCTTGCCGCGTAAGACAGGCGTAGATGCCCTTCTCCCGCCGCGCCAAACTCACTCCCCGGACGCACTGCAATGCCCTGCTCGCGCAGCAGCGCCACCATATCAATGGCCGGGATAGGCAACGAATAGGACGGGAAGCAGTAGAACGCCCCTTCAGGTTCGTTGAGTTTCAACCCAGGAATCGACAACAGCCCTTCCATCATCAGAATGCGACGTTCTTTATAAACATCATACATACGTTTGACGTCATCTTTGCACTCCTTCAATGCGACCACTGCGGCACGCTGCACCGCGGTGTTTACCGAGCCGTTTACCGTGTTGTGCACACGGGCCGCGGCGGCAATCATCTCCGCCGGTCCGGCAAGATAACCCACGCGCCAGCCTGTCATAGCATAGCTCTTTGAAAAGGTTTGGCAAAATAGCGTACGCCCGCGAAAAGCCGGCACGCCAAGTACGCTGGTAAACGGTTTACCGTTAAAGACGAGATCGCTATAGGCCTCATCGGCAATAACCAGCACATCATGCTGATTCACCAGACGGCCCAGTGTTTCAATTTCTTCACGGGTATGCACAATACCGGTGGGATTGCCGGGGTTACAGAACACAAACAGCCTCGCGTCTTCCAGGCTGTTGGCAAGGCGGTCGAGATCCCAATGCAGGTCGGCTTTACACGGCATCGGCACACAAATTCCGCCGGCCATGTTAACCAGATCGGCATACAGTGAATAGGTTGGATCAGGGATCACGACACGGTCGCCGGGATTAACTATGGACAAAATTGCCGCCGCCAGACCTGCCGTACCACCATGAGTAACCAGCACTTCACCCTGTTTGACCGGGAAACCGGACTGCTCGGCAAGCTCTTCGGCCAGCGCTTCGCACAGCAGTTTGTCACCCAGCAGTGGCGCGTAATGAGTGAAGCCATTTTTCAGTGCATCAGCCGCAGCCTGAACAATGCGCGGCGGAGTATCAAAATCAGGTTCGCCCATCGCCAACGAAACCATATCACCGCTGGAGGCCGGTTGCTGCACGCGCAGTGAAGTACGTTCAATCCGCAATACGGCTTCAGCCGCAATAAACTTTTTATTTAAAGAAGACATGTTTCACCTTAATTCGGGTCAATCATCAACAAGGATTTAGCGCTACGGTAACCGTCAAGAGCGTTCTCTTTCTGCCATCAGGCTTTCTGGCGCGCCCTTCCAGCGACTGACTTCGAGGTCGCCGGAGATATCACGCATCACGGTCGGCGCGACGATCAGTTCCTCAATCACTGTGCGGGCCGGCAAACCAGCACACAGCAGCACCGCCTCGGCGACATCTTCCGGCTGTACCATGTTGTCGCGGATAGTCTGACTTGGCGGATTGGCGCGGTTATCCATAATCGGCGTGTTGACTTCACCTGGCAGAATGCAGGTCGAACGAATGCCGTCGTTACGGAAGGTGTTATGCAGGTAAGTCATAAAGTTGCGAACACCTGCCTTGGCCGCGCCATAGGCTGCACCGCCCAAAAGATTAGGACGCAGCGCCGCCAGCGAAGAAACAGTAATAATGGTGCCATTCTTGCTGGCCAGCATGTCTGGCAATACCGCCTGAGTCAGCAGAAACACTGCCTTGAGGTTGACATCCTGTACTTGCTGCCATTCTTCCTCTTCGATCCAGCGCGCGTTCAGCGTTTTGCTGGCACTGCCTGCATTGTTGACCAGAATATCAACCGGGCCGAGTTCAGCATTGACCCAGCTGACCAGAGCCTGAACTTCTTCTTTATTCTCGATATGCGTGGCGCAGCTCCACGCCTGACCACCCTGCTGCACAATTCCCGCAGCCACTTCATCGAGCACTGCTTTACGACGACCAACCAGTACTACCTTCGCCCCGCGAGCGGCCAGCAGTTCTGCCGAACACTTGCCGATACCACTGCCGGCACCGGTAACGATGACGACTTTTCCTTGTAAAGTATCCATGCCTAACCTCTTAAATCTTCAAGTGAAACACCGTAGTCGCGCACTGCGCCTTCTTCGGTGATATAGCCTTCCTGCAAATCAAACAGAATGGCCGCTTTGCTGCGCTCGCCAACCGGGCTTTTACCGCCGCCGCCTGGCATCTGAATAGTGACTTCATCACCGGGGAACACGTCGTGACGACCCACCGGTTTCTCCAGCGGTTTGCCGTTGATGGCGATGTAGTTTGGTGCACCCGCTTCGCCGCCGAGCACGCCCTGCGCGGGATGCTTCTGCCGTGAATAGAACATACTGTGCGAAAGCGGGAATTTGCTGGTGTTGCGGATAACCATGCGCTGGGCCACGCCGCCACGATAGCGACCTGCACCACCAGAATCCGGCACGATGGATTTTTCGGTAAACAGCAACGGTGTCGCGGACTCCATCAGTTCAACCGGCGTAGATGACATATTGCCCGGGAATCCGGTCACGATGCCGTCGGCGGAAGGACGCGCGCCAGTGCCGCCGTTAACGCACAGGCTTTCAACAAAGCGGCGGCCGTCGTCGAACTGCCCGGCGAATACGTCACAGGTCACTGGCGCGCTGCCTGAGTGGCCCATCACGCGCTCTGGCATAATTTCTGACAGCGCAGTAAAGATTGCGGCGTGTGCCATGTGGCCAACGCGGTTACGCATTTCTACCGCACAAGGTGGGCGCGCATTGGCGATTGAGCCGACCGGCGCAGTCACAGTAATCGATTTAAAGCAGCCTTCGTTATTCGGCAGGTTCGGTTCCAGCAAACACTTCAGCGGGTACACGCTGTAGGCGTAGGTAAACGACATCGGGCAGTTGCTGCCAAACAGTGATTCGGCAGAGGAACCGGCATAGTCGATAACAATATTGCTGCCTTCAACGATAACCGCCACGTTGAGGTGAATGTCGCCCTCGTAATCGCCAATATCCACCGATGCTTCATAGCGGCCATCCGGCACGGCTTCAATCGCCTTGCGCATGGCATTTTCAGTCAGAGAATGGATCTTCTCGGCCAGCGGCTCTACCGAGGTAATTTTCAGGTCATCCATCAGGCCCAGCAGACCGTTGGCACCGATCTGATTGGCAGCCAGCATGGCGTGCAGGTCGCCTTCAACCTGGTCCGGCGAGCGAACGTTGGCCAGCAGCAGGTCGAGCAGCTGTTGGTTTACTTCACCTTCCAGCATCAGCTTGCTTGGCGGGATCAGGAACCCTTCCTCGAACATGTCACGAGACGAACCCATGTTTAGCGAGCCGCCGATATCAGACATATGCGCCGCCGAGCCGGTAAAGGCGACCAGTTGTCCATCACGGAATACCGGCGTGACGATAGTGACGTCGTTAAGGTGACCGGTTCCCAGCCAAGGGTCATTGGTTATCAGGCTATCGCCGGGTTTCAAGGTTTCAGCCGGATATTTAGCCAGCAAATGGCGCACAGTGGCCGGTAAAGTGCCGATAAACACCGGTACACTGGTTTTCGGCTGGGCCAGAGAGTTGCCTTTGGCATCCATCAGCAGACAGGAATAGTCACCCACCTCGCGAATAATGCTGGAAAACGCCATGTTGACCAGCGTCGCGGCGGCTTCTTCAGAAATACTGACCAGACGGTCCCAGGTGATCCGCAGGCTTATCGGATCATTAAGAAAACGAAGATTGTCAGGGGTTGAGGTTGTCATTATTTCAGCTCCATCAGGATGTTGCCTTGTTCATCAAGCATGGCGGACGCACCCGGTCCGACATAAATTGCACACTCTTTTTCCTGCAATAACGCGGGTCCGGCAATCCATTCGCCAGTGACCATCAGGCTGCGCGGCACTACGCGGCAGTCACTGAAACCGCTGTCGCGCCCAAGATAAACCGCCAGCGTTTTCTCCTGCGCGCCTTCATCCGGTATGCCTTGCCTGTCGCTGGTGTTCATCAGCGGTGGCGTGGTTTGTACGCGACCGCGCCAGTTGACCACTTCCACGCCCTGACCTTTGAGGATGCGACCAAAACGGGCAAAGTGTGCTTCTTCAAAGGCGGCAATCAGCGTGGCGACATCGCCGTTTTCGATAAAGGCGGTTGGCAGTGTTACGGTGAGTTCCGACCCCTGACCCACATAGCGCACGTCGGCGAGTTTCTGCGTGCTGGCAGTGGCCGAGTCGACATTGGCAGCGGCGAGAGTGGTAAAAGCTTCGTCGAAACCTTCAGCAAAGTTTCTGTGTACCGCCGCCATATCAATGCCTGGCTGCAAGCGGCAGCGGTCGCTGCGCACGAAGTCGGCACTTGGCGGTGCAGTCAGCAAACCAAAGGCGGAATACACCCCGGCACCGTTCGGGAAATACACTTTCTTCACCGACAGGATCTTGGCCAGCGACCAGGCATGGCTCGGACCCGCGCCGCCAAACGCCAGCATAGTCATCTGGTGCGGGCTGACGTTTTTCTCAACTGAGTGAGTGCGCAGCGCTTCAGCCATTTTGCTGTTGGCGACTTCATGGATGCCCCAGGCAGCGTCTTCAATACTCAACCCCAGCGGTTCGGCAATGCGCGAGACAGCTCTGCGCGCGGCCTCTACGTCGAGAGTCATGCGACCGCCAAGAAACGCATCGGGGTCCAGCAAGCCGAGAACCAGGTTGGCATCGGTCACGGTTGGCAGTTCACCGCCGCGGCCGTAACAGGCTGGGCCAGGATAGGCGCTGGCACTCTCGGGACCGATTTCAAGCAGGCCGAGGGAGTCAACGCGAGCGATACTGCCGCCACCGGCACCGATTTCAATCATGTCTACCACCGGCAGTTTTACCGGCAAACCACTGCCTTTCAGCAGGCGATCGGCGCGACCGACCTCATAGTCAGTGGTAATCGAAGGTTGACCATCGCGCACCACACAGGCTTTCGCGGTGGTGCCGCCCATATCAAACGCCAGCACCTGAGCATGGCCGTTTTTACGGGCAAAGGCTGCGGTGGCTACAATGCCGCCCGCCGGACCAGATTCGATGATGCGCGTTGGGTAATCGGCAGCAACTTGCGGTGCCATCAACCCGCCGTTGGACCCCATCACCAGCCAGTCGCAGGTAAAGCCACCTTCGCGTAATTTATGCTCGAGACGTGCCATATAGTGTCGGGCTTTGGGCTGGACAAAGGCATTCATGGCGGTCAGCACGCCGCGATCGTATTCACGAATTTCGCGGGAAACTTTATGTGAAACCGAGATTGAGACACCCGGCAACTCGCGACTGAAAATGGCCTCGATACGATTTTCATGCTCAGGCCACGCATAAGCATGCATACACAGCACCGCGACGGCCTCATAGCCTTCAGCTCGCAGCTTCGCGGCCAGATCCACAACCTCGCCTTCTTCCAGTGGCGTGACAATGTCACCCTTGCTGGTCACGCGCTCATTGATTTCATAAGCCTGCGAGCGAGGGATCAACGGTGCCGCGGGTGCACCGTTGAGATCATAGATGTCGTAACGATACTCACGTCCCAGCACCAGCACGTCGCGGAAACCTTTGGTCACTACAAAGGCGGTTTTTGCGCCGCGTCTTTCCAGTAAGGCATTGATTGCCAAGGTCGTGCCGTGAGTAATGGTGTGAATATCACTGGCTTCCAGCCCCGCCATTTCCACCAACTGAGTCAGGCCGGTATAAGCACCTTCAGAAGGATCGTGCGGCGTGGTCAACGTTTTATGACGAAGCGCAACGCCTGTTTCATCGTTGAGCAGCACCAGGTCAGTAAAGGTGCCGCCAATATCAAATCCCATTCGCCATGTTGACGCGTTTTTCATAATTCCCTCGACAGATTTTCAGTAGCTCGATGAACGCATTCAGGGTTCGGTTATTCCGCACGCAGCGGCTTACCGGCTGTTTCTTTAAGAAATAAGGTGCTAATCAGGGTCAGCATGGCGGTCAAAATCACCATATAGCTTGGGATGCTGGCAATACCGGTCAGGCCGATTAGCCAGGTCATCAGCAGCGGCGCTGAGCCACCAAAAATTACGGTAGAAAGGTTAAAACCAATACTGTAGGCGCTGTAGCGCACGTTGGTCGGGAACATTTCCGCCAGCGTGGACTGAATAACCGCGGCGTGTCCGGCAAAGGCAAAGGCCAGCAAGATGGCGGCCATGCAGGCCAGAGGCATCATGCCCAGCGTCAGCAGCCAGAAGCATGGATAGGCCAATACAGCCATGGCAATCGCCGAGGAAATCAGCAGCGGTTTACGCCCCAGACGGTCGGAAAGCCAGGCCATCATTGGAATGGCGCCGATGATGGTCAGCAGGCCGCAAGCGGTCACCATCAGGCTTTGTACCTGAGCGAAATGCATGACTTTGTTCAAATAAGTTGGCATGTAAACAAACAGTACGTAGTAGCCAGGGCCGTTGACCGCCGGTAAGGTCACTGCCAGCGCGATAGCTTTCAGATGACGTTTTGAGGTCAGCACTTCGCGGATTGGATTACGCACCACTGACTTATTCTGTTTTACCATCTGGAAATGCGGGGTGTCTTGAATACGAGTACGAATGTAAACCCCGATCAGTGCCATCGGGATAGCCAGCAGGAACGGCACGCGCCATACCCAGGCTCTCATCGCTTCAGCACCGTAGATATTAATCAGGCCGCTAATCAGCAGGCTACCGAACAATAATGCAATAAATGACCCCATCACCAGCGGCGACATCACTACTGCACGGCGATGATCCTCGGCGTATTCGGCAACAAACGATCCGGCACCGGAAACTTCGCCACCAGCAGAAAAACCTTGCACAATGCGCAGTGAAATCAGTAACGCTGGTGCGGCCCAGCCGATGCTTTCATAGCTTGGCAGCAGGCCAATACCGGCGGTCGCCAAAGAGATGATCAATAACAGGATGGCGAGTAATTTCTGGCGGCCCATTTTATCGCCCAGGTACCCACAAATTACGCCACCAAAAGGGCGAACAACGAAGCTGACGGTAAAGCCCAGATACGTAAGCATCAGGCCTGCGTCGGTGGTGTTCATGTCGTTGGCGGAAAATACCAGCACCAGCGTGCTGACCAGCAAACCGTAAATGCCGTAATCGTACCATTCAACAAAGGAACCCACGCCGCCCGCCAGAGAGGCGCGTTTGACCACATTATTCTGTGTTGAGTCTTTTGCCGGCAAAGCGTAGTCCATCGATGCAACCTGAGATTTATTCATTGTTCTGCCCTGCTAAAGTAGTGTTGAAATCCGGCCCTTTATGCCACTGGGCCGGTCATGTGCGCTGTGATTTAGCGGTATTGGCCGGTGACTTCTGCGGTCATCTCGGCTTCACGTCGTGCCACTTCTTTGACTTTCTCCAGTACGTCTGCTGCTCTCCAGAAAGGAATGATGATGATGCCGTCCTGATCGGCAACCACAATGTCACCGGCACAGCAAACCACGCCGCCGATGGCCACCGGTTCGCCAATCACCCCCGGACCATTCTTGTAAGGCCCTGCAGGACTCGTGCCACGAGAGAAGGTTGGAAACGCGGTTGATTCAATAATTTTCTTGTCACGCACCGCACCGTCGATAACTTGCCCACGAGCGCCGGCATTTTGAAAACGCTGAGTTAACTGCTCGCCAACCAGTGCGCGATCAACATGCCCCATGCCATTAATCATCATCACATCGCCCTCTTCGATATAGTCCAGGGCAATGATCACCGCCGCGTTGTCTCCCGCGGTTACCTGAACCGGAAAGGCAAAGCCGATGAAAGCGCTGTCGGCGGTCAATGGAATAATGCCGGCATCACACATGCTCAATCGCTCCATGGCGTCACCAATATTGGCAACCGGGAAAGGAGCAAAAGCATCAAGCCACTCTCTTGACGGGCGCTTCCAACGTTCTGCAATACGAACTTCTGCGGTTTCTAATGCCATTTTCTCAGACCTTCTGTAGGGATTAAAAATGAAAAACAATTATCGAATGAGAATGTTTTATCATTTTAAAAATTAAATGTTCAATGTTTTTTTTCTAAACCAAACGGTCAAATCAGTCGAACTTTAATTATTATGAGGCTCTAAATATATCGTTCACTGAAATTTATAAATCTTTTAAAATCATTGGTTTAGATAATTTTATGAGTGTTTGTTTTGTGATGTAGATAACATTATTAATGGCAAAAATCTTTTCCATTCAATTTTCTTATGACCTCAGCAGAATAATGCAAACTTAATTGTTTGTTTTGGTGCAAAATAACCATAAGGAATCAGCATTCGCACCAATAAAGGGCGGATGATTTTAAGGGGATTTTTAACAGATTGAATAAGGCCTGATAGCAGGGGTAACGGATTTTATTATTTGTGGCATAGCGCACAAAATTGGTGCATGGCCGTGCGAGGTATCAAAATCGAGAGAGTGGAAGAAAGGTTTCTAAAAAGTTGCTGATAGCTGATAACTGATAGTTGGTTGATAGATGATAGTTGCATCGGTTCACGTATGAAAACGGACAATCTGGCATTTATATTTAACGAGAAGCTCCCGCCCCTCTCCGGCTCACATTATCAGACAATAAAAATCCCCTTATAGAACCGTTTATCAAACCCGCCTTTGATTTATCTTTGACTTCCCTCTCAATTTGGCAAAGTAATCGATAAAGTGATATCCAAAAATAGTACCCTACTTCCAACATCCATTGATTAATCAGATAAAGGAGAAGAATCTGATGCCCAAAATTACAGATGCTGTAAAAGGAAGTACCTTATTAAGAAATACAAATGATTCGAAGACAAACAATCCGAATACGACAAAGATCGATAATGTCAGCAACACCTTAATTCAACCTAATATTCAACTTAAAGAAAGCACATTTACCGACGATGCAAAGTTGGCACTACCTGAAACTTCAGCATTTAAAAATAGGCTGGAAGATCTTCCATCGAAAAATCGCGCATTCCTTGCAGAGTGCACAAAGTCAGGGTTAATTAATGATAAAAATAAAAAAATTGATGTTTTTTTTGAGGCTATACGGAATGAGACTTCATCTACATTAATTCACAAGTTAAAAAATTGTACAATCCCTAAAAAGCTATCCCTCGATAGTAATAAAAAACTATTTACCTTACTGACACAATACAACCCCGATACTTTAACGACATCGCCACTTATAGATGAACAAGGGAAACCAGTCGAAATTGAAACAATCGGACATTGTTGGGTTTACGCAGGCATGGACGACAGTAAGGAATTTTTTTTTAACGATGATGTAATAAAAATCATTGATGATTATCAAAGTCACAAGAAATGGACACAATCAAACTTATGCGTAAGAACCATTAAAGAAGAAGATGTTCCTGCTCATGAAAGTGTTCTTATTGGCCAAGAAGGCGTTTTTGCTCTTAATGATATCAAAAGTAATACCACAGTCTTTCTATTCGGCGGAATGCTTCTGGACGAAAAAATAGATAAAGAAAATGATGAGAAGATTAGGAAACTGGTAGGCTGCGATAAATATTACACCCGCAAAGTTTCATGTGACGACAAAAATACGTCTTTTATTGAAGGAATGGACATATCCATGAAGTTAAATACAGCGACAAAAATAGGCACCTATGGCGTGGTGATGGATCATGAAAGAAATAATTTAGATTGTTATCATGCCCGCGTCGAACGAGTATCAGATAAAGAACAATTGCAAATTTTAGCTTTTTCTTCAATGAGAGATATAAAGTCGGGTGAGCAACTTTGCTTTAATTATGATATAAACGCTCAAAGATAAAAATAGAGACAAACGAAATATTGGTGAGGGAGTAGCTAATCTTACATGAAACTAAAAATATCTTTAGATTAGCCTAACAAGTGCAACACGTTCAGCAATAAACTTCCCTCGGTGTTGCATTTATTATATTACCCCAGATCTGAATAATAACTTTATAAAGCATTAGTCTATGCCAGCCCATGTCCCTGGCACCTATTTATAGGTTAGGTACGTAGTTATAGGTTAGGTACGTACTTAAGAATTGTACGCGGATTAAAAAAGCAGCCAAAATATGAGGCTAAGAAAGAGGACCATCAGGCCCTCCTGGTTTTTAATGCGCTGGCATAGACTGCCTGAGACGCTCGCCGCGACGGCGCAATAGCTCCATCACGATCAAAAGGATAAGCGAAGCAGCAATCATAATTGACGCGGCGGCGGCGATAGTCGGATCGAGGTTTTCGCGAATCCCTGCAAACATCTGAATCGGTAAGGTGCGCTGGCCGGGGCTTGATAGGAACAGCGTCACGACGACTTCATCGAAAGAGGCCGCAAAAGCAAACAGCGCCCCAGAAAACACGCCCGGGCCGATCAGCGGCAAGGTTACCGTGCGGAAGGTATACCACGGATTTGCACCAAGATTGGCTGCCGCGCGAGACAGATTCTTGTCATAGCTTTTTAATACCGCCGTGACGGTGACCACGACAAAAGGCACGCCCAGCAAGGCGTGTGCCAATACCAGGCCGACATAACTGTTTAACAGCGACACTCGGGCAAAGAAGAAGAACATCCCAACGGCGATGATCACAACCGGTGCAATCATCGGCGAAATAATGATGGCCATCACCACTGATTTTCCGCGAAATTCGCCGCGCACCAGCCCCATCGAGGCCAACACTCCCAGCACGGTGGCCAGTAAAGTCGCCAACGGTGCAATTAAGAGGCTGTTGCCCAGTGAGCCTAACCATTCACTGGAATGGAAAAAGTTCTGATACCAGCGCAATGAAAAACCGCTCAGCGGATAGCTAAGAAATGAGCTGGAATTGAAAGACAGCGGCACAATGACCAAAATCGGGATAATCAGGAACAGCAAAGTCGCCCAGCTATAGCAGTTAAAGGCCCAGCGCCACAGTCGCAGTAAGGTCGAACCCTGGGTTTTATGAGTCGTCATGGTTTAGTTCCTTACAATTAGTGGGCCGCAGCTTCGGCTTTGGTGCGCGTTACGCGGGCATAAACCACATAAAGCAGGATAACGATCACCAGCAACTGTGCGCCCAGCGCCGCAGCCATTCCCCAGTTCATCGTGGTGTTGGTAAAGTAGGCAACAAAATAGCTGACCATTTGATCGCCCGGTCCGCCCAGTAATGCAGGCGTAATGTAGTAACCAATCGCCATCATAAATACCAGCAGCGCGCCTGCGGTGACGCCCGCGTAGGTTTGCGGCACATAAACTCGCCAAAACGCGCTGAAAGGATGTGCGCCCAGTGAAATAGCGGCACGAACATAACCGGGTGAAATGCCTTTCATCACTGCATATAAAGGAAGAACAATAAATGGCAGCATGATGTGAGTCATCGAGATATAAACGCCGAGTCGATTAAACACCAATACCAGCGGGTGGTCGATAATACCGGTTGCCATCAGACTGCGGTTAATCAGGCCGCCGGACTGCAACAGCACAATCCAGCTGGCGGTACGCACGATAAGCGAGGTCCAAAACGGCAGCAGTACCATAATCATCAACAGGTTGGCGCGCCCTGCTGGTTGTTTTGCCAACCAGTAGGCCAATGGATAACCCAGTAAAACGCAGAACACGGTCACCACCAGCGCCATCCACAGCGTTCGCAGCAGCACATCGACATACAGAGCCTGACCCGCCGGTAAAGCCTGAATCTTGCCGTTGTCGATATTAACTTTGCGGTCAAAGGACGCCAGCAGGTAATAAGAAGTCCACGGTTTTGCCGCCCGTTGCAGGCTTTGCCAAGTGCTGACCTGCCCCCACAGTGGCATGGTTGCAATCAGCTTTTCTTTCACGGCAACATTGCCCGCAGGGGTGTGGCGCAAGGTGCTCAATATCAGGCTGCTATAACTGTCGTCTTCGTAGCTCAGACGTTTGGCGACGGAAAACAGTTTGCCGCTGTTGCGCGCCTCACGCAGGTCGGCAACCAGAGCCGAAAATGTTGCCTCGTCGGGTACCGATCTACCGTCCCAGTGCGCGAGTTTACTTACCGTTTGCGGCATTGCCTGCCCGATTTCCGGGTTCTGGACGCTTTTCATCAAGATTGAGGCGATGGGGAAAATAAAACTGACCACCACAAACAGCAGCAGCGGCGCAATCAGCAGCAGCGATCGCCGCGTGTAGGCTGATTGCACCTTGCGCAGTTGCTGGCGCAGCGTTGCGTTGTCATTCGCGCTGGGCTCGGTAAGTGAACGGGGCAACATTTCGGTCTGGCTCATGGCATTCTTCCTGCTTTTTCTATTGATCGTTATCGGCTTTCTCTGTGCGCTCAACGATTATCGCGATGCCCAGGCATTGAAGCGCTGTTCAAGATCTTCACCGTGATCGACCCAGAACTGAGTGTTTACCGGGATAGCATCCGCCATGTTTTGCGGCGCAGTAGGTAAATCAACCGCATCTTTCGCATCAATCATGCTGGTGGCTGATTTCTCCGTCGGGCCATAAGGGATGTTTTCAGCATAAACCTTCTGATTTTCAGGCTTGTTGGCAAACGCGATAAACTGTTCGGCCAACGCTTTGTGTTTAGAACCTTTTACAATTGCCCAATTATCAAGATCATAGAGGCTATCGTTCCAGACCATTTTGAAATCGTGGCCTTCTTTGTTCGCAGCGCTAACGCGGCCGTTATAGGCCGAGGACATCACCACGTCGCCAGATACCAGCCACTGCAAAGGCTGCGCGCCAGATTCCCACCACTGGATATACGGTTTAAGCTGATCAAGCTTTTTGAACGCGCGATCAACACCTTGTGGCGTTGCCAATACTTTATAAACGTCTTCACGTTTTACCCCGTCGGCCAGCAAAGCAATTTCCAGCGTGTATTTGGCGCTTTTACGCAGCCCGCGCTTGCCCGGAAATTCTTTCACATTCCAAAAATCCGCCCAGCTGGTCGGCGCTTTTGACAACTTCTTCGCATCGTAGGTCAACACGGTTGACCAGACGAAAATCCCGGCACCACATTCGGTAACCGCAGAAGGCAAATAGTTGTTTTTATCGCCCAGCTTGCTCCAGTCCAGCGATTCAAAAAGCCCTTCATCACAACCGCGAACCAGTTCCGGGCCTTCGACTTCGACCACGTCCCAACCAACCTGACCGGTTTGAACCATCGCCCTGATCCGCGCCATCTCGCCGTTATATTCGCCAGAGTCGATAGTGCCCAGCCCGGCGGCTTCAAACGGTTTATAAAATGCCTTGTCTTGCGCGTCTTTGTTGGTGCCGCCAAAGGAAACCACAGTCAGCGTTTCGGCCTGAGCCTGAAATACCAATCCGGCAAGCAGTGTGGTCAATGCAATTTTTTTGAACATGCTGTGACTCCTGAAATTGAAAAGAGAAAAGTGATCATTTAATTTTGGTTATGATTTTAAAGCCTGAGCCAGGATTTCCAGCGCCTGCTTGAACTGTGCATTGGGTATAGTCAGTGGATACAGGAAACGGATCACATTGCCGTGAATGCCACAGCTGAGTAGCATTAAACCGGCATCGAGCGCCTTGCGCTGCACCAAACGGGTAAACTTGGCATCGGGTTTTTGAGTAGCCGGATCGTCAAATTCCACCGCGACCATCGAACCGCGCATGCGGATATCGGCAATCGCCGGGCAGTGAATCCTTGACTGTTGCAACACTTCCACCAGCTCGGCACCCAGCGTTTGCGCCCGACAGCACAGCTGCTCTTGCTCGATGATATCCAGCACCGCCAGCGAAGCCGCCACCGCCAAAGGGTTACCGGCGTAAGTTCCGCCCAAACCGCCCGGTTCAGGCGCATCCATGATTTCGGCGCGTCCGGTGACGCCGGAAATCGGTAATCCGCCACCGAGACTTTTAGCCATGGTTATCAAGTCTGCTTTCGCCTGCGGGTAATATTCCATAGCAAACATTTTGCCAGTACGCGCAAAACCGCTTTGCACTTCGTCGGCAACCAGCAAGATGCCATGACGGTCGCACAACGCGCGCAGGCCATTAACAAATGCTTCTGGTGCGATATTAAAACCGCCCTCGCCCTGAATTGGCTCGAAAACGATCGCCGCAACATCCTGCGGGCTGATATCGCTGCGGAATAAATACTCAATGCTTTCAAGGGATTCTTCTACACTGATGCCCTGTTGCGCATTAGGATAGCGCGCATGGAAAACTGAGCCAGGGAAAGGCCCGAAGCCCTTTTTGTACGGTAAAACCTTACCGGTCAGCGCCATGGTTAACAGAGTACGGCCGTGAAATGCGCCAGAGAAAGTGATAATTCCAGGGCGACCGGTGGCAGCACGAGCAATTTTTACCGCGTTTTCAACGGCTTCGGCACCGGTAGTGAAAAACGTCGTTTTAGCCGCACCCTGTACGGGAGCCAACGCATTGATACGCTCGGCGAGGGTAATGTAGCTCGCGTAAGGTACCACTTGATAAGCCGTATGGGTGAAAGCGGCCAGCTGTTTTTGCACGGCTGCCACGACTTGAGGATGGCGATGGCCGGTATTTAACACCGCAATCCCGGCGGTAAAATCAATAAACTCGCGCCCTTGCTCATCCCACAGCGTGGCGTTTTCCGCTTTGCTGGCGTAGAAGTCATACATCACTGATACGCCACGCGGCGTCGCGGCTTTACGGCGTTGTTCTAATTCGTTGTGATCCATTTTTACTCCGGCTCATCTGTGCGTTAAATCATTCAATGATTAAAAAACCAATACGGCATCAATCTTCCTCCTTGCTTTTTAGCGCTAAACCGGTTCTATAATCCAGAGCCAGTTTCATTTATTTTGAGGTACCAATTGAGATCGCTACTTTCAGATTTGATTTTGCATCGGCTTGACTCTGCCACCGGAAGCAACCTCAACAAGCGGCTGTACCAGTCACTGAGGACCGCAATCCTTGATGCCAGCATCTCGCCGAGCAGCAGATTGCCCGCCAGCCGAGATTTGGCCAAGGAGCTGGGCATTTCGCGCAATACCGTGCTCGCAGCCTACGAACAGTTGCAGGCCGAAGGATATATTCAAACCCGGACCGGCAGTGGCACCTTCGTCAATGCAGATTTGCCGGAGGACGGCATCCGCTCTGACGCCTCGCGCCCAGCCAAAATGCCAGTTCGCGGCATGGTGCAGCTGTCAAAACGCGGGACACGCCTGCTGGGTCGCACCGGAGCCGCACCGCACCAGTGGGGCGCGTTTATGCCCGGCGTACCGGACGTCACGCGTTTTCCCCATGACATCTGGCGCAAACTGCAAAACCGTTTAAATCGAAAATTGGACCCGCAGTTTCTGACCTATTCCCGTCACGGCGGTTGTTTGCCGCTGCAACAGGTGCTGACGGATTATCTGCGTATTGCGCGCTCGGTAAGCTGCACGCCGGAGCAGATTTTGATCACCGCAGGGACTCACGAGGCAATAGATTTGTTGGCAAAAGTGCTTTGCGATCAGGGTGATACCGCGTGGATTGAGGAACCGAGTTATTGGGGGATCCGTAATATTCTCTCCATCAACGGCCTTGAGATGAAGCCGATTGGCGTCGACGAAAATGGCATGGACCCGCCTGACATCGAGCAGGACGAGACGCCGCCGCGAATCATTTGCGTGACGCCCTCCCACCAGTATCCGCTGGGATCGGTGATGAGCCTGGCCAGACGTCAGCGTATTTTGTCACTGGCGGTGCAACACGGTAGCTGGATTATCGAGGATGACTACGACAGTGAATTCCGCTATTCCGGCAGCCCGATCCCTGCACTGCAAGGCCTGCTGCCCGATGCGCCGGTAATTTACATCGGTACTTTCAGCAAAACGCTGTATCCCGGAATGCGCATCAGCTACGTGGTGTTACCGCGCGCGCTGGCGGCAAAACTGAAGATTGCTCATTCCGAACTGTATCGCGGCGGCAACGGATTAGCCCAGTTGACTCTGGCCGAGTTTATTCGTGAAGGTCATTACGGCGCACATATTCGCCGCATGCGTTTGGCCTACGGAAAGCGGCGAAACGCGCTGGCGAGGATGATCGAACAGGAGTTGGGGAAAGAATTTTTATGTGAATACAGCAATGCAGGTCTGCACCTGATTTTATCACTGCCAGACTCAATTGACGACGTTGCCCTGAGCGCGGAGCTGGAGCAAAAAGGCGTGCTAACCCGTGCATTATCAGCGTACTACATGCGCAACACTCAACGCAGAGGCCTGATTCTGGGGTACGGATGCGTTGAGCTTCCGCGCATGGAATCGGCGTTCGCCGTGCTGGTCTCATGCCTGAAAAGCGCCCTGAAATCCCAACTTAGGGCAGGTTGAAAGTTTATGGTGCAACAGCGGTCGAAGGGTTTCTACGACTCTTTGGCCGAAACTGCCAGCCGCTAAAAAGTTGCAGAATAATAAAAAAGACAATAGAAAACATTAACCTGCGAGCTTCCTCTCAGGCTTTAAATTTGTCAAAAAAAACTTGCCAGAACACTTTTCCAGATGGTACTGATTTTAAATAGCGCCAACTTGAGGTGTTCGATAGCACCCAACATGCATGAATCATGCCGATATCAATCGCCAGGTTGCAGAGCAAATTTTGCCGGATCGATAAATCCAACGGGACAAGTCATTAAGCGGGAGTGAAGTTGATGCAGAGCTACGTAAGTTTTAAAAATATTGTCAAGAGCTACGACGGTGAAAAACTGGTGGTTAAAAATCTCAATCTCGAGGTTCACGAGGGGGAATTTTTAACCATGCTCGGCCCTTCTGGTTCAGGCAAAACCACGAGTCTGATGATGCTGGCAGGGTTTGAAACGCCGACCCAGGGAGAGATTTTATTGCGTGGCAAACCGCTGCACAATCTCCCGCCGCATCAAAGAGATATCGGCATGGTTTTCCAAAACTATGCCCTTTTTCCGCACATGACCGTCGCAGAAAACTTGGCTTTCCCGCTTAAGATTCGCCGTCTCAGCAAGGCAGATATCCGCGCCAAAGTGGAACGCATTTTGGATATCGTAAAACTTAAACCCTTGGCCGATCGCTACCCGGCGCAAATGTCCGGCGGCCAGCAACAGCGGGTTGCCTTGGCTCGCGCACTGGTGTTTGAGCCAAAACTGGTGTTGATGGATGAACCACTGGGTGCATTGGACAAGCAGCTTCGTGAACATATGCAGATGGAAATCAAACAGTTACATGAGATGCTGAACTTGACTATCGTTTACGTAACACACGATCAAAGCGAGGCGATGACCATGTCAGATCGCGTGGCGGTGTTTAATGATGGAGTCATTCAGCAGCTTGACACGCCGAGCAAGATTTACGAGCAGCCCACTAATTCGTTTGTTGCACAGTTTATCGGCGAAAATAATAGCTTGCTGGCAACTAACGTTAAGGCCGAGGGCGATTATTACAGCACCTCTTTGGACGATGGCACCCTGCTCTCCTCCCTGAAAGTACGCCCTAGCTCGCCGGGCAAAAAAATCATGCTGTGCATTCGCCCTGAACATATCAGCGTCAATAATCCGACTGTGGGATGTGAAAAAGTCAGCGCGCGGATCCAGCAGTTTGTCTATCTTGGCGATCACGTGCGTATGCTGACTGAAGTTGCCGGGCAAGGTAATTTTATGGTGAAAATGCCGGCCACTCAGGTTCAACCTGGCTGGAAAGCGGGTAGCGAAGTGATGCTGTCATGGCAGCCACAAAATCTGAAAGCGCTGGACGTGGTGGCGCACTAATTCGTTGCTCGCAGGGGCATGAGCCCGTGTTGACGCTATGCAACATAGTTTGACATGCGGTCAGAAATCATAGCCGAAGAGATCATTATCTGTAGAGATCTTCGGCTATTTGCCGTTTATTAGCCCCATTAAACCCTAACTTTTCGGCGAAACGTTAAAGGTAAAATACTGCTTATTCAACTTACTGAAAGTGCCATCTGATTTGATTTCAGCGATGGCCTGATCGACCGAAGCTTTGAGCTGGTCGTCCCCTTTGCGCAACCCCAATCCGGTGCCTTTGCCAAATAAAGTTTTGTCGTAAACTTCTTTGCCGTTTAACTGAAAATCTGCGCCCTGCGGCTTATCCAAAAATGATGCCGTTGCCGAAGCTGCATCATCCAAAGTGGCGTCTAGTCGCCCTAATGCCAGATCGGCATAAACCTGATCCGGCGAGGCGTACGACACCACATCAACGCCTTTATCACGCCAATATTGGTTAGCGTAGGTTTCAAATACCGAGCCTTGCTGCACCCCGACTCTTTTTCCTTTGAGTGATTCGGCGGTGGCCGTTAGCCCCGAGTTTTTATGGGTGATGAGGTACACCGGAGTGGTAAATAGTGCCGTTGAGAAGTCGATGGATTTTCTACGTTCATCGTTTATGGATAACGAAGAAAGTATCGCATCGAATTTTTTGGCTTTGAGCGCGGGAATTAGTCCATCAAAAGTGTTTTCAACGAACACACATTTCACCTGCATTTTTTCGCAAATCGCCCGCCCTAAATCAGCGTCGAAACCAACAATTTTCCCCTGTGGATTTTTCGATTCAAAAGGAGGAAATGTCGGGTCTATGCCCAACCTAAGTTCAGCAGGTGCAGACATCACATTGCTGCTGGCGGCCATCAATAAAAACAACAGCGAAACTTTCTTCATTATTCCCCCGGCTGATGCATACAAAGTCATTATTCACTCTAAAACAAGCTGCTAAAATCATTGATTAACAGCAAATTAGAGTGCTAATTCACAATAGCGGCAACGAGCTGACGGAAGGTAATACCGATAACTTATGGATAGCAGTCAAGGCAGTTATGAAGAGATAAATGAGGAATAAGCCGCTGGGCCGTTGGCCCGGCGCGTGCATGAAGAGGTCAGGCTGGCAGCGAATTGTCGCGAAACGGCACGGGTTGAAGGGCTTAAAGTATAAGCGCCATTCTTGAAAATATATCACCTAAAATCTTTAGCAGATTCGACGTTTTGCGCAGCGGCAAACATCATTAGGCCTTATTGTCGGGTTCAGTCGCCTTGCCCTTCTCTTCGGGATGGCGTTTCTCCACCAGCCAGGACTGGATCATATGCAGCAAAAAGAGCCGTAAACGTAACGGTGAACGGCCATACACTTTCCAAAAACTCAGGCTCTGTTCCATAATTGACTCCTGCTTCATACCCACGCATTCGTGAAGGTTTATTATACAGGTATAGCACAGGCTATATTAGTTAGCCATAGCAAAGTCAGCAAAAATTGGTGGTTGGTGATACTTGGTTTACAATGCCCCCATTGTCGCGAAGTATGTGGCTTAAGGAAGAGAAGTAAAAAGCCATTGAGCAAGAAAAAAGGTGGGCGTAGTGAAAAATAAGAAAGTTAGTCCATTGCTGGATGTGGAAGATCACGCTCAGGGTTTTTTACAGGTGCGCGAGGCGCATCGTCGGGAATTGATGGAAGATTACGTTGAGCTGATTTCTGATTTGATTCAAGAATTTGGGGAAGCTCGACAGGTAGATTTAGCGGCAAGATTGGGCGTTTCCCAGCCTACCGTTGCCAAAACGCTGAAAAGATTGGCTAGCGCCGGACTGGTCAGGCAGTTACCCTACCGCGGCACATTCTTAACGCCGGAAGGTGAAAAACTGGCAGCAGAAAATCGCGAGCGCCACAACATTGTTGAAGAATTTTTCGTCGCGCTTGGCATTAGTCCGGAAACGGCGCGCTTAGACTCTGAAGGTGTTGAGCATCACGTTAGCGATGAAACTCTTGAAGCTTTTAAACGCTTTACCGAACAGCAAAAAGCATCGCAATAAAGCCCCTTCTGTCTTAATTTGATCAGGAAGATCTCAAGTGTTTTCCTGATTTTTATCTGATATTTCATTATTTTTTGCTTACGATCGCAGTATAAACCCTGAATTTGTGTTCCTCTTTTTCCCGCTCAGACTTTAATCCCCC
The DNA here is from genome assembly GCF_041200025.1 of Rouxiella sp. WC2420. Taxonomy (NCBI): domain Bacteria; kingdom Pseudomonadati; phylum Pseudomonadota; class Gammaproteobacteria; order Enterobacterales; family Yersiniaceae; genus Rouxiella; species Rouxiella sp. WC2420. The sequence goes on from NZ_CP165628.1 coordinate 2,636,948, forward strand.
GATTTTAAAAGGACTTCAACAGGATGAAATTACAGGCTGTTACCGCAACACTTATAGGTTTGATTTTTGCCTCTACGGCTCAGGCAAAATCCTCTGAGCAGGAAAAAGTTGACCAAATTATTAAGCCATTAATGCAGCAATATCAAATTCCAGGCATGGCTATTGCCGTTAGCATCGATGGCGAAACAACGTTTTATAATTACGGAGTCGCCTCCAGACAGTCACGCCAGCCAATAACTAACAGCACACTGTTTGAAATTGGATCGTTGAGCAAAACTTTTACCGCGACTCTCGCCAGCTGGGCTCAGCAGCAGGGGAAAATCTCGTTTAACGATGCGGCCAGTCAATATCTTCCCCAGTTAAAACACAGCGCCTTTGATAATGTCAGCCTGCTAAATCTGGCGACTCATACGTCTGGCCTGCCGCTGTTCGAACCCGAGGGTGTAAATACTCCGCAACAACTGATGGACTGGTATAAGCA